>NZ_CP060197.1:982951-2010451 GCF_014250155.1 Aminobacter sp. MDW-2 | reverse complement strand
CTCGGCAATGAGCCGCCGCTGATCGCGGATGGCCGCGCCGGTCCCCCGGACCGACGCGAGGTCTCGGCGCGCTGGCTTTCGGGCACCTTCCTGACCGGCGTGACCTCGAGCGTGCTGATGGGCGTGGCGCTGTTTGCCGCCCTCGACGGCCGCGAGAAGCTCGCCACCCCACCCGAGATCGCCGAACTGGCGACGCTTGCCGCCAGCGGCGATGGCGGACAGAGCGCCAAGACCACAAGGCTTGCGCCGCTGCGCCAGATCGCCAAGGCCAAGGACCGGCGGCGCATGGAAGTGTCGATGCTGACCAAGGAAGGCGATCGCGAAGTCATTCGCACCATGCCTTTCGTCCAGATCAAGATGGCGCTCGCAGCCTCGCATCCGACGACGCGCAGCTATCCCGCCTTCGACCCGCTGACGGTCTTTGCCGAGGACGGCCCGGCACAGCAGCCGGCGCAGGCTGCGACGACCGGCCAGATCTACGGCGTCAAGGTCGAGAGCGAGATGAGCCTCAAGACCGTCGACTTCCCCGTCGAGACGGCAACCTTCGACGAGAGCTCGGCACTCTCCGCCAATGAGGTCGAGAAAGTGGTGCGCGATACCGGCGGCGACCTGACCGAAGGCGACATCCAGGTTGCCTCGCTGCATTATGTCGACCCGCAGCGCTTCGGCAACGCGTTTGCCGACCAGACGCTCGCCGGCTCCTACGGAATCAAGATTGTGCCCGAGAACGTCTCGGTCAGCGCCCGCGCCGACGTCGATCCCGAAACACTCTCTTATGCCGAAGACATCATCGCCTTCGAGAAGGACCGCAAGATCGCCGATGCACTGGCCGACGCCGGCTATTCAGGCGAGGACGCCCAAGGCATGGCCAATGCGGTGTCACGGCTGCTCAATGCGACCGCGCTCAAGGCCGGCACCGTGCTGCGCGTCGGCCTCGAGGTCCGTGGCGACGTCGGCAAGATCGTTCGCACCAGCGTCTACGACCGCTCACAGCACATCCTGACCATCGCGCTCGACGACCGCGACCAGTTCGTTCCCGGCGATGAGCCAGAGCCGAACCCCGAGATCGCCACCGCTTTCGAGGACACGCCGACGGTGCCGACAACCTCGCGCGGCGCGCTGCCGACCGTTTATGACGGCATCTATCGAGCGGCCTATTCCTACGGCATGTCACAAGACATGACCAAAAAGCTGGTCCGGCTGCTGTCGTCCGACGTCGACTTCCAGTCGCGGCTCAATCCGTCAGACCGCATCGAGGTGTTCTTCTCGCAGCCCGATGGCGACGACAAGGCCTCGGCCGATTCCGAACTGCTTTATGTCTCGGCGAATTTCGGTGGCAACACGCGCAACTTCTACCGCTTCCAGATGGGCGACGGCGCAGTCGACTATTTCGACGAGGACGGCCGCAGCGCGCGCCAGTTCCTGCTGCGCAACCCGCTGCCCAACGGCAAGTTCCGCTCCGGTTTCGGCGGCCGCAAGCATCCGATCCTCGGCTACGTCAAGATGCACACCGGCGTCGACTGGGCCGCCCCCACCGGCACGCCGATCATCGCCTCGGGCAATGGTGTCGTCGAGAAGGCCGGCTGGGCCGGCGGCTACGGCAAGCAGACCATCATCCGCCACACCAATGGCTACGAGACGTCGTACAATCACCAGAGCCGCATCGCACCCGGCGTCGTCCCCGGCGCCCGCGTCCGTCAGGGCCAGGTCATCGGCTATGTCGGCACCACCGGCCTGTCGACCGGCGCGCATCTGCATTACGAGCTGATCGTCAACGGCACCAAGGTCGACCCGATGCGCGTGCGCCTGCCCACCGGCCGCGTGCTCAAGGGCGAGGAACTGGTCGCCTTCAAACGCGAGCGCGAGAGAATCGACGACCTGCTCAAGGACGAAAACAAGGACGCACTGAAGGTCGCGAGCACCGCCAAGGTCAGCGGCTAGAGTATCCGTGTTGGTCAAGGGAGGGATATGGACCATTTCAAGCAACTCCAGGAAAAATGCGCGGCGGTTTTCCTAGGAATTGCGTAACGACAACTAGGCTTTTTCCTGGCTTTTCCACGACGGCTGGGTGAACCAGGCGACGGCTGCCGCGACGAAGCACATCGCGGCCGCAATCGCCGCGATCGCCGCAAAGGCGCTGTTTGTCGCCGAAACCCGCAAGGCTTCCGCACCCGCGTCGAGCGGCGCAGCCACGTAAGCGCCGAACTCGACGCCCGGTGCAGCCGTTCCCAGGACATTCGCAAAGACCACACCTGCAACGGCACCAAGCGAGGCCACCGCCATCAGGCCGGCGGCCCGGGCGAGCGCGTTGTTGACACCGGAGGCAAGCCCGGTGTCCTCCTCCGGTGTCGCCCGCATCACCGCCGCCGACACCGGCGAGACGACGATGGCCATGCCGAGGCCCTTGAGCAGCAGGACAGGGAACGTCACCTGCCAGAGCATCATCAGCGGCATTGTCAGCGCAAGGCCTGCATAAGAGATGCCGACGATTGACGCACCCACGGTCAGCGGCCAGCGCGGGCCGATGGCGTCGGACAGCCGGCCCGAATAGCTCGACAAGCCTGCGATGAACAAGGACAGCGGCAGGAACAGCAGGCTCGCCTCCCATTCCTTGGCACCCCAGCCGGAAACGACGGTCATCGGCAGGAAGAACAGCACTGCATTGAAGGCGAAGAACAGGATCAACGTGTAGAGATTGGCGCCGGTGAAGGCACGTGAGGTGAACAGCTCGAGTTTGACCATCGGCGCCCGCGCCCACTTCTCCCAGACGATGAAGCCGGCGAAGATTGCACCCCCGACCGCGATCCACAGCCATGGCGAGACAGCGCGAACGTCTGCGGGCAGGCCGAAGGCGGTCAGGCCCCAGGCCATCAGGCCGAGGCCGACGGTTGCCAGCATCGCACCTGCAATGTCGAGCCGACGCTTGGACGACGGCCGGTCCTGTGGCACCTTGCTGAGCAGCATGGTGAGGGCGACGAGCCCGATCGGTACGTTGATGGCGAAGATCAGCCGCCACATCCATTCGGCGCCGAAAGACAGCACCATGCCGCCGACGAACGGCCCCATCGCGGTTGTCAGCGACGAGAACGCCGCCCATTGGCCGATGGCCTTGCCGCGCGTCGCGTTGGGATAGGATTTGGCAATGATGGCGAGGCTGCCCGGCACCATCAGCGCGGCACCGATGCCTTGTGCCGCGCGCATGATGATCAGCATCTCGGCGTCGACAGCGAGCGCGCAGGCCGCCGAAGTGACCATGAACAGGATGATGCCGGCAGCAAAGATGTTGCGCACCCCAAAAACATCGCCGGCAGCGCCGCCGAGCAGCACCAGCGCCGACAAAAACAGCATGTACCCGTTGCTGATCCACTGTGCGTCGACGAGCGAGGCGCCGAGATCAGCCCGGATGACCGGCATCGCCAGCGACACCACCGAGCCGTCGATGAAGCCCATGCTGGAGGCAAGGATCGCCGAGATGAGCACATAGCGCCGCGCATCGGGCGGACAGAAGACGTGGCTGTTGTTGGCCGGGGTCGGTGCGGTGTCGGAAATGTCCATGGCTGGAGACTATGTGGGCAAGCTTTGCGCAGGAAGCGACCAGGGGGACGAATTCTGGAAGCCAGGCGACATCGGCTTGCCGTATCGTGGCGCTCGGCAGCAGGTCGATCTCGTCATCCGGGCGAGCAAAACGAGGCCCGGGACCCTCTGCCCCCGTGGAAAAGCTCTCCCGCTTCGATCTCCAGCTCCCTGCGAATAGTTTCCACATAAGGAAACTTTCTCTTGCGCAGTCGAACTCGCTGCAATAGTTTCCGAGTATGGAAACTATCTGGAGCCCTGCAATGGCGCTGACGCTTTATTCCCACCCTCTCGCTGCCTTCTGCCACAAGGTGCTGATTGCGCTTTATGAGAATGGGACCGAATTTATCCCTGTGACAGTGGACCTCGGCGAACCGGAAGAGACGGCGGCGCTGGCGGCGAAATGGGCGGTGGGCAAGATTCCGGTGCTGCGCGACGACTTCCGCGATCGCACGGTGCCGGAGACCAGCATCATCATTGAATATCTCGATCGGCATTATCCCGGGCCGGCGCCGATGCTGCCGGCGGATGCCGAGCGCAGGCTTGACGCCAGGCTGTGGGACCGCTTCTTCGATCTTTATGTCAGCGTGCCGATGCAGAAGGTCGTCACCGACAGGATACGGCCCGAAGGCGGCAACGATCCGGTCGGCGTGGCCGATGCGCGGCGGACGCTCGACACCGCCTATGTGATGATAGAGCGCCAGTTGGCGGACAAGAACTGGGCGGCGGGCGAGGACTTCACCATTGCAGACTGCGCGGCGGCACCGGGCCTGTTTTACGCCTCGATCGTTCATCCCTTCGCCAGCGACCAGCACAATCTCGCCGCCTATTTCGAGCGGCTGATGGCGCGGCCGTCGGTGCGACGGACGGTCGGCGAAGCGCGGCCCTATTTCCGTTTCTTCCCCTATCGCGAACTGATGCCGGAGCGCTTCCTTCATGACTAGAGCGTTTCCGCTTTTCTTCGAATCGCGGAATCTCTCTATCTCTCTGTTTTCGAGCAATTCCGGACGCAGAACCGCTGCACACTTTTCCTGGAATTGCTCTGAGCACAGCAAGGGGACAGGCCGATGATCGAGGCACAACGACTGGACCGCGTTTTCACCGCCCTTGCCGACGCCGGCCGGCGCGGCATGGTCGAGCGGCTGAGCATGGGTCCGGCAACCGTCAAGCAGCTGGCCGAACCGCAAGGCATGCGGCTGCCCTCGGCGTTGAAACATCTGAAGGTGCTCGAGGACGGCGGCATCGTCGCCTCGCGCAAGGTCGGCCGGACCCGCACCTACACGATCGAACCCGCGGCACTGTCCGAGATAGACGACTGGGTGAGACAGCGGCAGACTGCGATGAACGAGGAATTCGACCGCCTTGTCCAGGCAATGAAGGATTTTCCCGGGGAGGAAGGTGAATGACCGACGTGGCACACAAGACCTTCGTCGTCGAGCGCAAGCTGCCGGCGTCGCCCAGGCACGCCTTCCGCTTCTGGTCGGACCAGGCGCTGAAGCGGGCGTGGAACGACTGCCATGCCGACTGGGTGACGCTTGAGGACAGTTTCGATTTTCGCGTCGGCGGCATCGAGGCCAAGCGCTGGCGTATGCCCGACGGTGCCGAGTTGGCATTCCGCGCCGACTACTTCGACATCGTGGCCGGCGAGCGCATCATTTATGGTTTCGAGATGAGCCATGGCGGCAAACGCATCTCTGCATCGCTGGCCACGATCCAGCTTTTGCCCGAAGCCGGCCAGACGCGGATGCGGTTCACCGAGCAGCTGGCTTTTCTCGGCACCGCCGAGGCGATGGCGGCGCGGATTTCGGGCACCGGAACTGGCTTCGACCGGCTGGTGGACATCCTCAGCAGGGAGACGGCGAGCGTACACTGAGTGCTCGTAGCCCGGCTGGCTCAGCTCGCTTCGAAGCCGGCGTGGTAGACGATCTCGCCGCGGGGGACGGCGTCGCCGAAGGCCAGCCGCTGGACATATTGCGGCGGCAGGCCGGCATAGGTGACGGCGGGGTCGGCGACGAAATCGAAACGGCTGTAATAGGCCGG
This sequence comes from Aminobacter sp. MDW-2, assembly GCF_014250155.1. NCBI lineage: Bacteria > Pseudomonadati > Pseudomonadota > Alphaproteobacteria > Hyphomicrobiales > Phyllobacteriaceae > Aminobacter > Aminobacter sp. MDW-2. The sequence continues at coordinate 2,004,838 of NZ_CP060197.1, read as the reverse complement.
GTCGCCGATGAGGACGCAGCCCTTGGCGCCCATCCCACGCAGCGCGTCGAGCCCGAGGCGGATCAGCGCCTGGCCGATGCCCTTGCCCTGGTTGTCGGGCCAGACCGACACCGGCCCGAGGCCATACCAGCCTGCGTCACCGCCGACGGTGACGGGCGAGAAGGCGACATGCCCAAGGATCTTGCCGCCGTCCTCGGCTATCAGCGACAGCGTCAGCGCACCGGCATCGCGCAAGGCATCGACGATCGCCGCTTCGGTCTGGCTCGAATGCGGGGCGTCCGCGAAGGCGGCACGGGTGAGCGCGCGGATCGTGTCGACGTCGGCCGGCTGTTCGGAACGGATGTACATCTCGCTACCTCGATTCTCCGGACACTTGCCGGCAGCCATGGCCCAAATGCAAGGCGCAAGTCAGGCCGGTACGTTGCCGGCCGTCAGGGATCGCAGCCCGGCGTCGAGTGCGACCGCATCGCCATGGTCGACACCGAACAGAACGTCGAGCAGCGGAAAAGTGCTGCGGTAGAAGGTGATGCGATCCCGCATCCCGGCGATGCCGGAATAATGCGGCGCCATCAGCGCGAGGACATCGTCGCCCAGCCCGGCCGACAGGCTGGCGAGATCATAGGCGGGATCGCCCGCCCCGCAGCCGGCGAAATCGATGACGCCTGAAACCCTGCCCTTGTCGACGAGGATGTTGCCGGTGCCGAAATCGCCATGCGTGATGGTGCGCGGAGCGTCGGGGACACGCCCTAGAAACCTGATGAAACTGTTGCGGATGGAATTGGCGACGGCAGCCGGCAGCAACGGCAGCGCCTTGGCTTCAAGCCGCTCAAGAAGATCGCGCCACTCGGCCATGGGGTCAGCGGGAGCGGCGTCCCTCAGCATGTCTTGTGGGAGCGCATGAAGCGCGCACAGGAACAGCGCGAGGTCTCGGGCCAGTTCCTGCGCCTGCGCAGCAGTCATTCCATCGAGCGACAGCAGCGGCTCGCCGGGCAGCTTGCGATGGACGGCGACGACATACGCGCCGACGTTTCTCAGCTCCGGCGCGGGCACCGGCACGGGAAGCATCGGCGCCAGGACGGCGAGCACGTCGGCCTCGCGGGCAAGATCGCGGCGCGCCTCGTCGTGCCGGGGTATCCGCACGATGACCTTGCCCGTATCGAAGATGCGGTTGTTCTGGCCGCTGTCGATGACGGTTGCGGACAGGAATTCGGGCTGATGCAGGGCCTCGGCGATTTCCCGAGCTGTCGGCTGGATCATCGAAAATCGTCCGTCGGCAATGAGCCGGAACCGTGTCGCCGCAGGTGGCAAAAGTTCCGAGCCGCGGAGGGTCTCTCCACGGCCATTGCGGCACTAGCGGAGCTACTCCATGAATTCGACCGGCACGCCTGCCTTGACGATCTTGGCGAGTTCGCGCGCGTCCCAGTTGGTCAGGCGCACGCAGCCATGGCTTTCGGTCTTGCCGATCTTGGAGGGATCCGGGGTGCCGTGGATGCCGTAGGTCGGCTTGTCCAGCGCGATCCAGACCGAACCGACAGGGCCGTTCGGGCCCGGCGGGATGGTCAGGACCTTGTTGTTTTCGCCCTGCTTGAAATTGATCTTGGGATTGTAGGTGTAGTTGGGGTCGAGCGCGACGCGCGACACCGCATGAATACCGGTCGGCGACGGCGTGTCGCCCGAGCCGATGGTCGCCGGATAGGCGGCGACGAGCTGGCCGGCCTCGTTGTAGGCGCGAACCTGCTTCAGCCCCTTGTCGGCAACGATGCGCGACACCGGCTTGTTCACCAGCTTGCCAAAATTGGCGACCTTCACGATGGTGCCCGGGCGGTTGAAATTGACGTCCGGATTGATCGCCTTGAGATAGTTCTCGTCCATGTGGAAACGCTCGGCGAGCATTTCGGTGACCGAGGTGAAGGCCATGCGCTCGAGCTGGGCCTTCTCGCTGTAGTCGGCCGGAACCGAGGCGATGTAAGGGCCGGCGGCGTCCTCCGGCGTGATGGTGTAGGAGCCGAAGGCGTCGCCGCCTGTTTCGGCAAGCGCCTGCTTGATGCCTTCGGCGTCAGTCGACTTCAGGCTGGCGCCGGTCATCTCGTTATAGGCGACAAGCGCCTTGTCGACGTTCGAACCGAAACGCCCGTCGATGACACCGGGCGAAGCGCCGAGGCGATCGAGAAGTATCTGCAGCGAAGCGACGTCCTCGCGGCCCTTGACCGCGATGGACGGCTCGAGCGGCCGATCGGTGATGCGCGGGTTGGCCGGCAGCGCCGGCTGGTCGTCCGGGCTCTGGAGCGGTTCGCGCGAAACGACACGCGGCCCGCTTGGCGCCTCGGGGAAGGCGTTGGGATCGCTGTTATAGTAGTCGTCACCATTGGGTTCGGCCGGAACGGCAAGCGCGTCGTCGCTGTAATAGCCGTCATCCGCCGGTCCGATCAGCACGTCGCCCTGGCGGTAGTCGCGGCGCAGCTCCTGGCGGCGCAGTTCGCGGCGCAAGGCCTGGCGGTTGAGGCGGCTCTCCGGCGGCTGCACGGCGATGACCTTGCCGGTGTAGGGATCGACGAGCACACGGTTGCCGCGGCTGTCGTAGAAGACCTCGACCTCGCTCTGGGCAAGCTGGAGCAGGTTCTGGCCAACCCGCACGCGTGGCGAGACGGGCTCGCCTGACGGCACGATCGCGGCCGCTGCCTGGAGCGCCGACAGGCCGGTGGCCATGGCCGAAAGCACAACGATCTTGCGCAACATGGTCGCCACATCTCTCCGAATCTCGGCCGCCCACAGGCCGGCCGCCGTGAATCACTGTTATCCACTGACATCCAATAACGATCTGCTAACCCTTCCAACATGAACGGGGCATGAAAATGACCGTGTTAGCAGGATTTTGAGGCCTTGGCAGACCGCGCGGCGCCTGAGAATCGCGGGTCAGGCGGGAAGGCCGAGCTGCTTGCGCATTGCCTTCGGCAGCTTGGCCGCGATCATCCGGTGGCTCTCGCCGATATAGTCGCGCAGCCCCTCGTCGTCCATGGTTTCGCCGTTCTGGCGCTGGATCCACTTCATGCCGCGCGAGGCAAGATAGGGCGCTGGCCGGAGACCGGGCTGCTCCTTCAAAATGTCGAATGCCATCTCGGACACCTTGAAGGTGACGGCGAGCCCGGCACCATCGCTCCACCCGGCGATGGCGAAGACCTTGCCGCCGACCTTCCAGACATGCGCCCCGCCCCACTGCACGACATGGGTCGTGTGTGGCAACGAGGCGCAGAAGCCGTTGTAATCGTCGAGTGTCATCGCAGCTCCCCCAGGCGGCCGATAAGAAAAAGCCCTCCCCAGGAAGGGGGAGGGCTTTTGTCGCTGCTCAGGCAGCCGCCTCTTCGCTCACCACCGTTGGCTTGGAGCGGAAGTTGAGCCGGTCCGAGCCCGAGGTGATCTTGACGGTCGAGCCGTCGAGAATGTCGCCCATCAGAATCTTCTCGGCGAGCGGGTCCTGCAGCTCCTTCTGGATGACGCGCTTGAGCGGGCGGGCGCCATAGGCCGGGTCGTACCCCTTGTTGGCGAGCCAGTCGATTGCGTCCTTGTCGAGCGACAGCGTGATCTTGCGATCGGACAGCAGCTTTTCGAGCCGCTTGAGCTGGATCTCGACGATCCGGCCCATGTCCTGGCGACGCAGGCGATGGAACAGGATGACCTCGTCGACACGATTCAGGAACTCCGGCCGGAACGACGCCTTGACCACGCCCATGACCTCGTCACGGACCTTGTCGACATCCTCGTCCTCGCCGAGCGCCACGAGATATTCGGCGCCGAGATTGGACGTCATGATGATCAGCGTGTTGCGGAAGTCGACGGTGCGGCCCTGACCATCGGTCAGGCGGCCATCGTCGAGCACCTGCAGCAGCACGTTGAAGACATCAGGATGCGCCTTTTCGATCTCGTCGAACAGCACGACCTGATAGGGCCTGCGCCGCACGGCCTCGGTCAGCGCCCCGCCCTCCTCGTAGCCGACATAGCCGGGAGGTGCGCCGATCAGCCGGGCAACGGAGTGCTTCTCCATGTACTCGGACATGTCGATACGCACCAGCGCATGCTCGTCGTCGAACAGATAGTCGGCGAGCGCTTTGGTGAGCTCGGTCTTGCCGACACCGGTCGGGCCCAAGAACATGAACGAGCCGATCGGCCGGTTCGGATCCTGCAGGCCGGCACGGGCACGGCGGACGGCCTTGGACACCGCCTGGACGGCTTCGCCCTGGCCGACGACGCGAACACCGATCTCGTCTTCCATCCGCAACAGCTTCTCGCGCTCGCCTTCGAGCATCTTGTCGACCGGGATGCCGGTCCAGCGCGAAACGACATGGCCGACATGGTCGGGCGTGACGGTCTCCTCGACCATCGTGCCGCGGCTTTCCTGCGCCTCGGCCTCGACGAGCTTCTTTTCGAGCTCGGGGATGCGGCCATAGGCAAGCTCGCCCGCCTTCTGGAACTCGCCCTTGCGCTGGGCGATGGCGAGTTCGTTGCGGGCTTCCTCGAGCTGGCCCTTGAGGTCGGCGGCGAGACCGAGTTTTTCCTTCTCGGCCATCCACTGGCTGGTCACCCTGGTCGACTCTTCCTCGAGCCCGGCCAGCTCCTTCTCGAGCCTTTCGAGCCGGTCGCGGGAGGCGTCGTCCTTTTCGAGCTTGAGCGCCTCGCGTTCGATCTTCAGCTGCATGATGCGGCGGTCGATCTCGTCGAGGGCTTCCGGCTTGGAATCGATCTGCATGCGCAGCCGCGAGCCGGCCTCGTCGACGAGGTCGATTGCCTTGTCGGGCAGGAAGCGGTCGGTGATGTAGCGGTTCGACAGCGTGGCAGCCGCGACCAGTGCCGAGTCCGAGATACGCACCTTGTGGTGCTGCTCGTATTTCTCCTTCAGGCCACGCAGGATCGAGATGGTGTCCTCGACCGTCGGCTCGGAAACGAACACGGGCTGGAAGCGACGGGCAAGGGCCGCGTCCTTTTCGACATGCTTGCGGTACTCATCGAGCGTGGTGGCACCAACGCAATGCAGCTCACCGCGCGCCAAGGCCGGTTTCAGCAGGTTGGACGCATCCATCGCGCCATCGGCCTTGCCGGCGCCGACGAGCGTGTGCATCTCGTCGATGAACAGGATGATGCCGCCGGCAGCCGCGGTGACTTCCGACAGAACGGCCTTCAGCCGCTCCTCGAACTCGCCGCGATACTTGGCGCCGGCAATCAGCGCGCCCATGTCGAGCGCCATCAGTTGCTTGTCCTTGAGGCTTTCGGGCACGTCGCCATTGACGATGCGCAGGGCCAATCCTTCGGCGATGGCGGTCTTGCCGACGCCCGGCTCACCGATCAGTACGGGATTGTTCTTGGTGCGCCGTGACAGCACCTGGATGGTGCGGCGGATCTCGTCGTCGCGGCCAATGACCGGATCGAGTTTGCCGGCGCGGGCATCGGCGGTGAGGTCGCGCGCGTATTTCTTCAACGCGTCATAGCCCTGCTCGGCACTAGCCGAGTCGGCGGTGCGGCCCTTGCGGATATCGTTGATCGCAGCATTGAGCGCCTGCGCCGTGACACCTGCCTTGGCGAGGATGTCGGCGGTCTTGGCCGACTTCTCGACGGCAAGCGCAGTCAGCAGACGCTCGACGGTGACGAAGCTGTCGCCGGCCTTCTTGGCCAGGTCTTCTGCGGTCGAAAACACCTTGGCGAGCGGCTGCGCCAGATAGAGCTGGCCGCCGGCGCCCTCGACCTTCGGCATCGCCTTGATGGCGGCCTCGACGCCGAGCCTGACATCCCGGGCGTTACCGCCGGCGCGCTCGATCAGCGACGAGGCAAGGCCTTCGTCATCATCCATCAGCACCTTGAGGATGTGCTCGGGCGTGAACTGCTGGTGATTGTTGGAAAGCGCATAGGTCTGGGCCGACTGGATGAAGCCGCGGACGCGCTCGGAATACTTCTCAAGATTCATTCGGTGTCTCCATTCCGTACCGGCCCGCTTTGCGGCACCGGCCAGGTTCAAGGTGACGGACCCGCCCGACCGGGCCGGATCCAACTGAGGCTGATATGGTGCGTAGGACGATATACCTCAAGGCACACCTGGAGTGCTGGGCGTCATTTTTTGACGCCCAAATGATACGGGGTTTTCCGGAGTCTGCGCGTCGTGCGTTGCGAAAGCAAACCCGATTTGCGGGCCGGCACGCCTGGCCGACGTCAAAGCAAAAACGGCGGGATTTTCATCCCGCCGTTTTCAAATGGCTTGAAGCCCGTGGTTGCGAAGGCGATCAGCCTTCGACGGCGGCAGGCTCGGCTGCCGGCGTATCGCCGGCTTCGCCCTGCACCTCGGTTGCGGCGCGCTCGCCACGGCGCGGACGACGGCCACGACGCGGTGCCGCGACAACTTCGCCCTCGGCAGCCTCAGTGGCAGGGGCAACTTCAGCAACGACGGCCTCGGTGACCACGACGTCAGGCTGCGGCTGTTCGACCACGGCGACGACGTCCGTCGGTGCAGTTTCGGCCTGCTGCTCCTGATGGCGCGGGCGGCGTTCGTTGCGGTTGGGACGACGTTCGCGGCGGCCTTCGCGCGGCTGGCCTTCGGCGGCTTCCGGATTGAGAGCGACCTCGGCCGGCGTGCCTTCGATGTCGGGCTGCGGGCCAGTGCCGTTGACGACCGGCTGCGGCTGAGGCTGCTGGACCTGGACCTCGGCAACGTTGTTACCGATGCTGTCCTCGTCGCGCTCGTCGTCCATGTCGGCGTCGAAGTCGTCGCGGCTCTGCTGCTGCTGCTGGATCGGCATCTGCGCCATGGCGGCGGCAATGATGCGATTATAGTGCTCTGCGTGCTGTAGGTAGTTCTCGGCCATCACGCGGTCGCCTGAGCTTTGCGCATCGCGCGCCAGCGTGGCGTATTTTTCGGCGATCTGCTGCGCGGAGCCGCGGATCTTAACGTCCGGACCGTTGCTCTCGTAGTTACGCGTAAGCGGGTTTGGACCCTTGCGGTTGTTATTGCCGTTGTTGTTATTATTGTTGTTATTATTGTTGTTATTCCGACCGCGCATGCGCCTATTCTGCTGTTGTGGCCTCATCAGATTCTCTTTGTGTTGAAGTATCCGAACGGGGGCACTTAGGCGGCCTGCCGTTTCGTATCTTTCCGCCGGTGATCGCCCGCAGTCTTGCTGCGTCGGCGCCACATGCCATCCTGTTTCGGTTCATGTCACTTGCCGGACGATCCCCGCACGAAGCTAGAGCGTCGTCTACGCAAGAAGGCAGCTAGTTTCGATGGAAACCGAATCTTGTAACAGCACTGCCTGCTTCGTCTCATCCGGTTGCCGGGAACCTAGCGGCATTCACTTTCCTTGCCAAGCGGTTTTTTGCAGTGCCCAAAAGCCTTGCTCAGCAGCTGAATACGAGCACCCGGTCATTGCCACCCAAGTCCTTGTAATGGGCGGATAAATGGTAGCCGGCTTGCTCGAATATCACGGTCACGTCGTGGCGCTGGTCGTGCCCGATTTCGAGCCCGATAAGGCCACCTTCTTCAAGGTGGCGCCCGGCACCCGACGCGATCATCCTGTATGGCTCAAGACCGTCCGGGCCACCGTCGAGCGCGCGGCGCGGATCAAAATTGCGAACCTCGTTCTGCAAATCGTCGATCTCTGAAGTGGATATATAGGGAGGATTTGAGACGATTAAATGGTGGCGGCCCTGAATCTCGGCAAACCAGTTGGATTTTTTTGCCGAAAAGCGTGATGACACGCCAAGAGCTTCGGCGTTGGCCGCGGCGGTCGCCAGTGCATCCTCCGAGACGTCGACGCCGATGGCCTCGGCCTTTGGCTCCTGGGTGACCAGCGCCAGTGCAATCGCGCCTGTGCCGGTGCCGAGATCGAGGATGCGGCAGACACTCTCACGCACAGCGGCCGCATGGACGAAAGGCAACACGGCGTCGACGAGTGTTTCAGTATCGGGGCGCGGTTCGAGCGTCTCGGTGGAGAGACTGAGCCGCATGCCATAGAAATCGCGGTAGCCGAGGATGCGATGCACGGGCTCGCCGGCGATACGGCGATCGAGCGCCGCCTCGATCTCGGCCACCTGCGCCACAGGCCTGTCGGGCGAAGCAATTGCGTCGCTGCGCGTGGTGCCTGAAAAGTGCTCGACGAGCAGCCGCGCGTCGAACGCCGCGTCGGCGATGCCCGCACCGGCAAGGCGCTGGCGCGCGTGGCGCAGAAGTTCGCCGAGCGGACGCTCAGCCATCCGAGCCCATGTCGGCCAGCAGCTTCGACTGGTGATCGGAGATCAGCGCGTCGACGACCTCGTCGAGTTCGCCCATCATCACCCGGTCGAGCTTGTAGAGTGTCAGGTTGATGCGGTGGTCGGTCAGGCGCCCCTGCGGAAAATTATAGGTGCGGATGCGCTCGGAGCGATCGCCGGAACCCACCTGTGACTTGCGCGACGACGAGCGTTCCTCATCGGCACGGCTGCGCTCCAGGTCATAGAGCCGGGCACGCAGGATCTGCATCGCACGCGCACGGTTCTGGTGCTGCGATTTTTCCGCCTGCACCACCATGATGCCGGTGGGTAGATGGGTGATGCGCACCGCCGAGTCGGTGGTGTTGACGTGCTGGCCGCCGGAGCCCGAGGCACGCATGGTGTCGATGCGGATGTCTTCGGCGCGGATATCGATGTCGACCTCCTCCGCCTCCGGCAGCACCGCGACTGTGGCGGCGGAGGTGTGGATGCGGCCGCTGGCCTCGGTCGCCGGCACGCGCTGGACGCGGTGCACGCCCGACTCGAACTTCAGATGCGCGAACACGCCCTTGCCCGAGACACCCGCAATGACTTCCTTGAAGCCGCCGGCATCGCCGTCGCTTGCCGACACGACCTCGAACCGCCAGCCCTTGGAGGCAGCATAGCGTTCGTACATGCGGTAGAGGTCGCCGGCAAAAAGCGCTGCCTCGTCGCCGCCGGTACCGGCGCGGATCTCGAGGATGGCGTTCTTGTCGTCCGCAGCATCCTTGGGCAACAGCAGGATCTGGATTTCGCGCTGCAGCGCCTCGATACGCTCCTCGACCTCGGGCTTGTCCATCTCGGCCAGCGCCCGCATCTCGGCGTCGGTACCCTTGTCGGATAGCATCGCATCGAGATCGACGAGCTCCTGCTCGGCGGAGCGCAATTCGCGGATCCTGGCCACGAGGTCCTGGATGTCGGAATATTCGGAGGCGAGCTTGACGTAGACGTCGGGCGCCGGACCGGCGGCCATCTGCGCTTCGAGCATGTCGAAGCGTTTGACGACTTGGTTCATTCTGTCGTGGGGCAGGCTGATCATAATGGTATGGAACGGTCGTCCGCAAAGGCCTGGAGCAGCGCGCGCATCGGCAGGCGGGCGGCAGGACCGGCAAGGTTATCGTCGAGGAAGGCGGTAAGTTCGCCAAGCGGCAGTTCGGTCAGCATCGCCTTGACCGGACCGATGGAAGCAGGCGACATCGAGATAGAGCGGTAGCCGAGGCCAAGCAGCGCCATCGCGGAGATCGGCTTCCCGGCGAGCTCGCCGCACAGGGTCACCGGCGTGTGGTTGCGCAGGCCGGCATCGGCGATCTGCTTCAGCACGCGCAGGAACGGCACCGACAGCGTGTCGAAGCGGTCGGCAAGCTGAGTGTTGCCGCGGTCGGCGGCCATGACGAACTGAAACAGATCGTTTGAGCCGACCGAGACGAAATCGACGGCCTGCATCAGCTCGTCGAGCTGCCACAACAGCGACGGCACCTCGATCATCGCGCCGAGTTTCAGGCTCGTCGGCAAATGGTGCGCGAAGCGGGAGAGGTGGCGGACCTCGCGGTCGATAATCTCGCGCGCCTGGGCGATCTCGCCAAGCTCGGTGACCATCGGCAGCATGACCTTGAGCTCGCGTCCGCCAGCGGCTTTGAGCAGCGCCCGGATCTGGGTACGCAACAAGCCGGGACGGTCGAGCGTGAGGCGGATGGCGCGCCAGCCAAGTGCGGGGTTTTCTTCTTCCTGCGCCGAGCCCTTGAAATAGGGCAGCACCTTGTCGCCGCCAATGTCGATGGTGCGGAAGGTGACGGGACGGCCACGCGCAGTGTCGAGCACGTCGCGGTAGAGCTTCTCCTGCGCTTCGGCGCGCGGGAACGTCGAGGCCACCATGAACTGCAGCTCGGTGCGGAACAGGCCGATGCCGGCAGCCCCCGCCTCGGCGAGCTGCGGCAGGTCGACGGCGAGGCCGGCATTCATCAACAGGTCGACCTTGACGCCGTCCTTTGTTTCGGACGGCTTCTTGCGCAGTTCGCGGTAGAGTTCCTGGCGGCGGGCGCGAAAGCGCACCTTTTCAGCATAGGCTGCTTCGAGATCGGGCTGCGGCCGAAGGTGGACAGCGCCTTCGACACCGTCGACGATGATCGGATCGCCGTTCTCCGACATGGAAACGACGCCCTTCATCTGTCCGGCGACGGGGATGCCCATGGCGCGCGCGACGATGACGACGTGGGACGTCGGCGCACCGTCTTCCAGCACCAGGCCGCGCAAGCGATCCCGCGGATAGTCGAGCAGCTCGGCCGCCCCCATCGAACGCGCAACGATGATGGCGTCCTTGGGCAGGCTCTCGGCGATGGTCTCGGGGCCGCGACCCAGCAGCTGGCGCAAAAGGCGGTTGGCGAGGTCGTCGAAATCGCTCATCCGCTCGCGCAGATAAGGATCGGTCATGTGCATCATGCGCGCGCGCATGTCGCTCTGCACCTTTTCGACCGCAGCTTCCGCCGTCAGGCCGTTGCGGATCGCCTCTTCGAGACGGCGCACCCAGCCACGGTCGTTGGCAAACATCCGGTAGGCTTCGAGAACCTCGCGGTGCTCGCCCTCGAAGGCGACGTCGCGGCGTTCGAGCATGTCGTCGATCGACAAGCGCAGGGAACCGAGCGAATCCTCGAGTCGGCGCAGCTCCTCGTCGCTGTCTTCGTTGAACAGGTTGGTGACGACGATGCGCGGCTCGTGCAGCACGACATGGCCGAGGCCGACACCTTCGTTGAAGGCAATGCCGGTGAAGCTCGCCGGGCGCGACAGATCGAGTTCGAGGCCGGGACGGCTGAGGCGACCAATGTCGCCCGAGGCGATCATCTCGGCAATCACCATGGCGGTGGTTTCGAGCGCCTCGATCTCATCGTCGCGGTAGTGCCGCATGGTCTTGTTCTGGACGACCAGAACGCCGAGCGTGCGCCCTGCCCTGAGCACCGGCACGCCGAGGAACGAATGGTAGATCTCCTCGCCTGTCTCCGGCAGGTAGGCGAAGGCGGGATGTTCCTGGGCGTTGGACAGGTTGAGCGCGCGGGCGCTGGCAGCAATCGTGCCGACCAGACCCTGGCCGAGACGCAACTGCGCCAGGTGGACGGCGTTGGGATTGAGACCGACGGTCGCATAGAGCTCGAGCACCGAGTCGGCGCGGAGCACATAGAGCGAGCAGACTTCGGCCACCATGTTGGCGGCGATATCGCGCACGATCCTGTCGAGCCGTTCCTGTGGCTCGAGGGGCTCCGCCATCAATTCGCGGAGCCGTTTCAGAAGTACGCGCGGCCCGGCGGCCATGTCACGTATCATTCACCGTCTCCATGGTTGGACCCGGCGCGGCACGTGCTTGCCACGCCGGCAACGCGGTGACGCTCGACTCCTAATACTACTGCTTATCCAGACCGTAGACGGAATGCAAAGTCCGAACCGCAAGTTCAGTATAAGGCCCGTCGATAAGGATCGAAATCTTGATCTCGGAGGTGGTGATGGCGCGGATGTTGATGCCCTTCGATGCCAGTGCCTGGAAGGCCGTGGCGGCGACGCCGGCATGGCTGCGCATGCCGATGCCGATGACCGACACCTTGGACATGCCCTCGTCGTGCTGGACGGCATCATAGCCGATGTCGGGGCGGATCTTCTCGAGCACGGCAAGCGCCTTGTTGACGTCGCCCGACGGCACGGTGAAGGTCATGTCGGTGAACTTGCCGTCCTCGGAAATGTTCTGGACGATCATGTCGACATTGATGTTGGCCTCGGCCAATGGGCCGAAGATGCCGCCGGCAACGCCCGGCCGGTCCGCGACACGGCGCAGCGAGACCTGGGCTTCGTCCTTGGCATAGGCAATTCCGGTGACGACCTGCTGTTCCACGATTTCATCCTCGTCACAAATGAGAGTACCAGGCGGGTTGAGGAAATCGCCCATGCCGGGCGCATCGGGATCCTCGAAGGAAGAACGCACAAAGGTACGGACCTTGTGCACCATGGCCAGTTCGACCGAGCGGACCTGCAGCACCTTCGCGCCGAGCGAAGCCATTTCGAGCATTTCTTCAAACGAAATGCGCGACAGGCGACGCGCCTTGGGCTCGATGCGCGGGTCGGTCGTATAGACTCCGTCGACATCGGTGTAGATATCGCAGCGATCGGCCTTGACCGCTGCCGCGATTGCGACAGCCGACGTATCGGACCCGCCACGGCCCAGCGTGGCGATGCGGTTGTCCGGGCCGATGCCCTGGAAACCGGCGACGACAGCAACCTGGCCTTCCTGGAAACGCTTGATCAGGAACGAGCCGTCGATGTCGAGGATGCGGGCGGCACCATGGGCGTTGTCGGTCTTGATCGGAATCTGCCAGCCCTGCCAGGAGCGTGCATTTATCCCCATCGCCTGCAGCGCAAGTGCCAGCAATCCCGACGTCACCTGCTCGCCCGAGGCGACCACAGCGTCATATTCGCGGGCGTCGTAAATGTTGAAATTGGCGCCTTCGGCCTTCGAAGCCTCCTGCACCCAGCCGACCAGCTCGTTGGTCTTGCCCGACATCGCCGAGACGACGACAGCGACTTCGTGGCCGGCGTCGACCTCGCGTTTGACATGACGCGCCACGTTGCGGATTCGGGCGATGTCGGCGACGGATGTCCCGCCGAATTTCATCACGATGCGCGCCATAGAAGCGAAATGCCCTTGCCATATACGCCGGCCCCGACGGGGCCGGAAAATGAATGAAAACACCGATGAATTGCACGGTGTCGAATGCGCGGCCTGCATAGCCAAAACCCACGCATTCCGCAAGGACGCCCGGCCAGACAAATCATCGCGACTTTTTGCCGGCACAGCGCCATGGGTACGGCTCGCGGGGCAGTGCATGGGTGCTCGCGGAAATGTCACCTTGACAATCGGGACGCCAGACACGACTTCCTTGCGCTCGCCCAACTTCCTTGCGCCCGACGGAGACCACAGCAATGCCAGATCCCCGCCCATCGACGATCGATGCCGGAGAAGTCGAGCGGTTCTCGGCGCTCGCAGCCGAATGGTGGAACCCCAACGGCAAGTTCCGTCCGCTGCACAAATTCAACCCCGTCCGCCTCGGCTACATCCGCGACCAGGTCGCCCAGCGTTTTGGCCGCGACACTCACGCCGCAAGGCCCTTCGAGGGCCTGCGCATCCTCGACATCGGCTGTGGCGGCGGCCTGCTGTGCGAGCCGATGGCACGCCTGGGCGCCGAAGTGGTCGGCGCCGACGCCTCCGCCACCAATATCGAGGTAGCCAAGATCCATGCCGCCGAAAGCGGCGTAAAGGTGGATTACCGCGCCACCACGGCCGAGGATCTCGCTGACGCCGGCGAGAAGTTCGACATCATCCTCAACATGGAAGTTGTCGAGCACGTCGCCGACGTGGAGCTGTTCGTCAGCAAGTGCGGCGAGATGGTCAAGCCCGGCGGCATCATGTTCGTCGCCACCATCAACCGCACCTTAAAGGCGCTCGGTCTCGCCATCGTCGGCGCCGAATACGTGCTGCGCTGGCTGCCGCGCGGCACTCACCAGTACGGCAAGCTGGTGCGCCCCGAAGAGCTGGACAAGGCGCTGACGGGCGCCGGCCTTGCCACCATCGATCGCACCGGCGTGATCTACAATCCGCTGGCCGACCGCTGGCAGAAATCCCGCGACATGGACGTCAACTACATGGTGCTGGCGGAAAAGGCGGCCTGAGGCCGCCTCTCCCGTCGGTCCGACATCAGGCGTCGAGCGGCCGGTAGCCGCCGCGCCAGTAGAGCAGCGCCTGACCGGCATCCTGCGTCCTGACCGCCTCGACCGAGCCGATGATGATCGAATGCGTGCCGCGATCAATCATCTCGTCGAGGCTGCAATCGAAAGCGGCGACCGCATCCGACAGCACCGACGCCCCGGTCTTCAGCGTGAGCCAGTCAGCACCTTCGTAGCGTTCATTGCCCTTGATGCCGCCGAAGCCGGAAAAACGCTCGGCGACCTGCTGATGCTGCGGCCCAAGCGAACTGACGGCGAAATGGCCATGCCGCTCGATGACCGACCAGGTCGACGACGACCGGTTGACGCAGGCGATGACCTTGGGTGGCTCGGCCGACAGTGAAACGACCGAAATCACCACCAGTCCTGAGCGGTCATCGCCGACGCCGGCGGTGATGACGCTGACATTGCCGACGATGAGCCGCATGGCGGCGCGGAAATCAGCGCCCCCCACGGGAACGAGAGGAACAGAAATGGGGATCGTCATGACCTCGTCGCCCTTCACGCCGCCGAGCGCTTCGCCAGAGGCGGGATGCGTATGCCTCGCGCCTCCAGGATCGGCAGGACGTTGTCACGGAAATAGGGGAATTCCTCGGCGTAATCGACGAACGACAAGGTGGTTCCGCGGAAGCCTGTTTCATGAAGCGCGGTGATGCCATCCGCCACCTGCTCAGGCGTGCCGACAAGCGGGAAGCCGCCATGACCCGCCGCCATGCGGTCGCGGATGAGTGCGAGCAGATCGTGCGGGAAGGACTGTGCATGGGCGAACTGTAGCCGGACGAGATTGTCGACGGCCTCCCAATCGGCGTTCTCCCGGGCCGAATAGTTGAGGAAGTCGAGCGCCTCCCTTTCAGTCGGACGGCAGACGACATGCGAGAAGGTCAGCACATCGACTGCGCGGCTGGCCTGCTTCGACTGCGCCTTCAGCGCGGCGATCTCGTCCTTCGAGCGGGCCAGGTCGATCGCCGGGGTGAACAGGAAGTCGGCGTTCTGGATCGCGAACTTGCGGCCATGATCGGAGCCGGCAGCGTTGAGGATCGGCAGGCGCGCCGAAGGCCTTGGATCGCCAAGAACCTGCTTGAGCTTGAAATAGGTGCCGTCCCAGTCGAAGGCCT
The DNA here is from genome assembly GCF_014250155.1 of Aminobacter sp. MDW-2. NCBI lineage: Bacteria > Pseudomonadati > Pseudomonadota > Alphaproteobacteria > Hyphomicrobiales > Phyllobacteriaceae > Aminobacter > Aminobacter sp. MDW-2. The sequence continues at coordinate 1,989,707 of NZ_CP060197.1, read as the reverse complement.
CGGCGCGGCTCCACAATGCCCTGACCACGTCGAACCATTCCTGGGCATAGCCATAGCGGGTGACGTGATCGTCGGGCAGCGTCAGGCCAAGCGCTTCATATTCGGGCTTGTTCCAGCCCGCAACGATGTTGAGGCCGACGCGTCCACCGCTGATCTGGTCGATCGTTGCCAGTTGCTTGGCAACGACAACAGGATGGTTGGCGACAGTGTGGATGGTGGCGAAGACCGTGATGTTGCGGGTGTGGGCTAGAAGCGCCGTCGCCCAGGTCATCGTCTCCAGCACGTTGCCGTGGAAATTGGTCTCGCCGCCATAACCGATCCAGCGGGCGATCGGCAGCATGAAGTCGATGCCGGCGTCGTCGAGAAGCTTGCCGAGGCGCAGATTGTTGCCCCAGGAATTGTCCCAGCGATCCGGTATCTTGGTGACGGTCATGCCGCTGGAACAGTTGGACGCAAAGGTGCCGAGAAAGAAGGGTTGCACTGCGGATGCAGTGGCGCCGAGCATGCTCATGTTTGGGTCTCCTCCCCATAAAATGAACTTTATAATAGAAAGTCTATCATAAATTCATGTAGACGCAATGTGCCACGGCAAGGCATGGTCCGAAGGTTCAGGAGGGCGAAGAATGAGCAAGGAAAACAAACCTGTACCGGGCTCCGAACTGCTTGATCGCGGCTGGCATCTCGCCCGGACGCCGCTCGAAATCGACGTCACCGAAGTCGAATATGCGTTGATGCGCTCCTACGAAGCGTTCGGACGCTGGCAGGCGGAATGCCTCGCCACGGTGATCGAATTTTCGGCGACGGGTGCAGAGAACGCCTTGCTGCACGTCATCCGAATGAACGATCGGCCCAAGACCATCCATGACCTCGCCCACATGACCAATCGCGAGGATATTCCCAACATCCAGTACAGCCTGCGCAAGCTGATCAAGGGCGGTTTCGTCAAGCGCACCGGCAGCGGCAGGACCGGCGTGACCTATGAGGTGACGCCGCTCGGCCATCGCGTCACAGAGCGCTACGCTGATATCCGCTCGGTGCTGCTCATCGATGCGGTGACCCGCGTGCCCGACCTGGCCGCCAAGCTGGCCGACGCAGCACACACGCTGGAATTGGTGACAGGTATCTACGAACAGGCCGCCCGCGTCGCCGCCACCCACCGCCGCCGCCATCCGCAGCTCGATCCCGAGGCCGAAGGTGACTGAGGACGTCCTCGGCAGCGATTTGGTCGTGAAGCGCCCCTGCGCAACTTGCGCTGTCCGCGGCAACTCTCGATATTAAGGGCAGACAATTACGGGTTCGAATACCATGACACCTGAAGATGTCAGACGCATCGCCCTGGAACTGCCAGGGGCGACCGAGAAATCGCATTTCGGCAAGCCCGACTTCCGTGTCCGCGACCGTGTCTTCGCCACCCTGCCCGAGGACGGCAATGCCGTGATCAAGCTGACGCGCGACCAGCAGGAAGTGATGTGCGGAGCGGAGACCACGGTGTTCCGGCCGGTCGAAGGCGGCTGGGGCAAGCAGGGCTGGACGCGGGTGATGCTGGCGGCAGCGGACGAGCCGACGCTGCGCAGCGCGCTGGTCGCCGCCTGGCGCAACACCGCACCAGTCACCTTGCGCAAGGCCTTCGACCTGGCGGGTGGCTGAGGACGATCGCACCTGAGGTGCGATGGGTCTTCCCTCATGTCCGTTTCCATGCGAGCTTGCCCGCAGGACACCGCTCCTCACCTGGTATGCGCATCGCCGCCCCTGCCTTTTCGCCATCAGGAGCACATTATGAGTCCATCCCCCATTCATTCGATCACCTTCGGCCGGGCGGCCCCAGGCCTTGCCGTCCGTGACATCCAGGCGGCATTCCGCTTCTATTCCGAAATCCTCGGCATGCAGAAAGTGTTCGAGAACGGTAGTCCCGTGGGTTTCATGGTGCTGAAGAAGGACGCCGCCGAGATCCATCTGAGCCAGAGCCGCGACCACGCGCCTTCAACCGTCAACGCGTTCCACATGTTCGTCGACGACATCGACGCGCTCTACGCCATCTGCGAGGCCGCCGGCGTTCGGATCATCAAATCGCTGAAAGACAAGGACTACGGCCAGCGGGCCTTCGTGTTTGCCGACCCCGACGGCAACAGGATCGACGTGGGACAGCGTATCTAGCTTGGCGCCGAGGACGCGGCAGACCTTTTCGGGGAGAAGAGGAACGTCCCGGCTCAGTTCCGGTCTTCGGGGAACACCGGAAGCGGCATGAATTCGATGCCGTCTTCGGCAAGGCCCTTGGCCTCGTCGAGCGTGGCGGCGCCGTAGATGCCGCGGGCTTCGGTCTCGCCAAAATGGATCTTGCGCGCCTCCTCGGCGAACTTGTCGCCGACATTCTCGGCATTCTCGCGAACCTTCTCGGACAGGTCCTTGAGGGCGGCCATCATCTTGCGCTGCTGCTCTCCCATGGCGAGCGCCACCTTTTCCTGCTTGCGCGAGGTCGAGACGGCCGGCGCCATCAGCGCCTTTTCGACCTTTTGCGAGCCGCATTCCGGGCAGGAGACGAAACCGCGCTTGCGCTGGGTCTCGAAGTCGTCGTTGCTGCGGAACCAGCCCTCGAAGTCATGCGCGTGGTCGCAATGCAGCGAAAAGCGGATCAAGATGCGGCTCCCCGGAGCGCTCCCTGGCCCGCGCGAAGCGCGACGCCGAATTCGCGAGCGTTCTTGAGATTGGGGATCTTCTTGCGTGCGTCGGCCGAATGCTGGGTGTCGATCTCGGCGATGATGACGCCCGGCTCGTCATGGTCGGCTTCGGCCAGGATGCGGCCCCACGGATCGATGATCAGCGAATGGCCGAAGGTCTCCCGGCCGTCCTCATGCTTGCCGCCCTGGGCGGAGGCGATGACGAAGGCGCCGTTTTCGATGGCGCGCGCCCGCAGCAGCGGATGCCAATGGGCAAGGCCGGTCTGGCGCGTGAAGGCGGCGGGAACGGTGAGCAGCTCGGCACCAGCCAGCGCCTCGGCGCGGAAAAGTTGCGGGAACCGCAGGTCGTAGCAGATGGCAAAGCCGATCTTTGCCAGCGACGTGTCGGCAACGATGGCTTCGGTGCCCGGCTCATAGGCCGAAGATTCGCGCCAGCTTTCGCCATTGTCGAGGTCGACGTCAAACATGTGGATCTTGTCGTAGGTGGCAAGCGCGCCGCCGTCGGGGCCGAACAGGAAGGCGCGGTTGGCGAGCTTGCCATCGGCGCGCACGATCGCGGTCGAGCCGACATGCAGATGGATGCCAAGCTCGGCTGCAAGTTTGCGGCCCAAGGCGACGATCAGGTCGCGATCCTCGGAGGTGAAGGCCGCGGCGCGCGCATCCTTGTCGCCGACGATGGCGCCGGTCATTTCGGGCGTCTGCACATAAGTGGCGCCGAGACCGGCAGCCTCGCGCACCAGTGCCTCGAAATCGAGTGCATTGCGCTCCGGCTCCTTGCCCGAACGCATCTGCACCGCTGCCGCCTTGAAAATCGCCATTGTCCGTCCTCGGGTCTATGCGCCGGCGGCAAGAAGCTGGTCGAGCCTGCCTTGCGCGTCTAGGTCATGCAGGTCGTCGCAACCGCCGACATGGGTGTTGCCAATGAAAATCTGCGGGAAGGTCGCACGGCCATTGGCGCGGGTGATCATTTCCTGCCGAAGCTCGGGCGAGAAGCTAGCGTCATGCTCGGTGAATGCAACGCCCTTGCGCTCGAGAAGGCGCTTGGCCGCAGTACAGTAGCCACACATCATGCGCGTATAGATAGTCACATCGACCATGACGAAAATCCGTTGTCCTTGGTCGACTATATAGTGTCCGTATCGTCGGGCCGGAAGTCCCCCGGCAAAACCCTGGCGAAAGTCAGCACGTCGACGGCGCCGGCGCCGCCTTTCCTGAGCGCACGTGTCACCGCCGCGACAGTGGCGCCTGTCGTGTAGACGTCGTCGACCACCAGCACCCGTCTGCCTCTGACGTCGATCTCGGCTTCGGGCGGGACCAGGAAGGCCGCACGCACATTGTCCTCTCGCTCGCGCTGGCCAAGGCCGATCTGCTGGCGCGTGCGCTTGGTGCGGCGCACCGCCATCGGCGCAAACGGCAGGCCGGAGAGCGACGCTATGGCACGGGCGAGTTCCGCCGACTGGTTGTACTGGCGCCAGAAGAAACGCCGCCAGTGCAAGGGCACGGGCACGACGACCTCAGCATCGGCAATGAGCTCGGCGCCCGCTCGCAGCATCCAGCGCGCCATCCACGGCGCGAGGTCGGTGCGGTCGTGGAACTTGAGGCCCTGGACCATGCGCCGGGCGATGCCGGTATAGGCGACGGCGGCGCGGGCCCTGCTAAAGGGCGGCGGGTTGGCGATCGCCTCGGCGGACAGGAAGCCGGTGCCGAAATCATGGCTGAACGGCGTGCCCATCACCTCGCACCAGGGCTTTTCGAGGAAGCGCAATTGCGGCCAGCAGGCACCGCACAAGGCACCGGGTTGCGTGACCTGGCGGCGGCAACCGGCGCAGACAGGCGGGAACAGCATCCGCGCCGGCCAAGCGGCAACTGACAATGCGAGGCTCTTGATCTCAGCCATAGGATCGGCCACGACAGGTTCGGGTCGGGCGACCATAGCAGAAACCCGGCAAAAAAGGACATCTCGACGTGCAAGCCATTTTCGACGCCAGCCTCGTGATCGCGCACCGGCGCCGAGCCCTGGCGCAAGCTACACCAGGCGCCGACTTCCTGATGGCTCGCGCGGCTGAAGACCTCGGCGAACGTCTCTCGACGGTCGAGCGCAAGTTCACGCGCGGCGCAGCGATCTTCTCGGTCAGCCCGGCGGCAACCGCGGTTCTGGCTGCCAGCGGCAAGGTCGACGAATTGCTTCGCGTCGAAGCCGACAGGGCCTTTCTCGGCGGCGGACCGGGCGTCGTGTCGGATCCCGAGACGATCGCGCTGGATCCGGCGAGCATCGACATCGCCGTATCGCTTCTGGCGCTGCAGGAAGCCAACGACATCCCCGGCCAGCTGATCCAGATCCGCCGCGCACTGAAGCCGGACGGGCTGTTCCTCGGCGTGCTTGCTGGTGCCGGCACGCTCGTCGAACTGCGCGAAAGCCTGCTCGCCGCCGAGACGGAGCTTTCGGGCGGCGCCAGCCCGCGCGTTATCCCCTTCACCGACGTACGCGATGCCGGCGGGCTGCTGCAGCGGGCAGGCTTTGCCTTGCCGGTCGCCGATGTCGAGACGGTGACGGTGCGCTACGACACGATGTTCGGGCTGATGCAGGACCTGCGCGCGATGGGGGCGACCAGCGCGCTTGCCGACCGGTCACGGAGACCTGCGACACGCCGGCTGTTCCAGCGCGCGGCCGAGATCTACGCCGAGCGCTTCTCCGATCCTGATGGAAGGGTGCGGGCGAGCTTTTCGTTCGTCTGGTTGTCAGGCTGGGCGCCTGATGCCTCGCAGCAGAAGCCGCTCAAGCCGGGTTCGGCGCAGGTGTCGCTGACAAAGGTGCTTGGCGAGGACGGCAAGCAATAGCGGTTACAATTCCATGAAAAATGTACGGCGGCTTTCCGTCCGAAATTGAGTAAAAACAAAGAGATAGAGGGATCTCGCAAATCGAAGAAAAGCGGGAAACCTCTAGTGCACGGCGACCTTGGTGCCGATGTTTTCCCAGTAGAGCTGAAGGGCTGTGCCGAACTGGCCCAGGCCGCCGATGATCCCCAGGGCGATGAGCGTCGCGATCAGGCTGTATTCGATCGCCGTAGCGCCTCTTTCGTTCCTGAGAAATCGCCTGATCATCGGTCGCGTCCACCCGTCATTGTTGACCGACCATAACGCCGACGTCTTAAGAAAGGTTAACGGCGCACGCTTAACAGGCGGTGAAGCGATAAGCGGGTATCGTCAGCAGTCGCCGGTATGCTCGCCGTGCGGATGAATGACACACACCGACTGCGGCGTTTCCTGCAGCACCGAACGGCGTAGCGTGTAGGTGTTGGTGCGGCTGACCGATCCTGTGGCGGTGTAGTCGAGCCCGTCAAGGCGCAACTGGCCGAGGATTGGACGCGCCCTGTCTTCCAGGAACGGCGTGACGAACAGGGTCAGGGCTATCGCGATAAGGCCGAACAGCAGCGAGACGCGCAGGATGCCGGCCCGCGCCCTCGCAGTCGGGGACGATCGCTCTGGGCGGATGAGGTCCCACTCGTTGTCAGCTTGCATTGGCAACGTCCCTCGCGAAAAGCCGTGTCGATGCGCAGCCGAGGCGGGCGGCGGCCATTCAATTTTTCACGATTGGATAAACTTTGGCTTAACGCTGGCAGACATGCCCATCAAAGCAGGTCGATGAGGAACGGAATTAGCGGCTCGTCGGCAGGCGGCATGGGGTAGTCGCGCATCTGCTTGGGCCGCACCCATTTAAGGGTCTGGCCTTCCTTCGGCTCCGGAATGCCCCAGAAGCGGCGGCAGACATAGAGCGGCATCAGCAGATGAAAGTCGTCATAGGTGTGGCTGGCGAAGGTCAGCGGTGCCAAGCACGCCGTCTTGGTCTCGATGCCGATCTCCTCGCGCAGCTCGCGAATGAGGGTTTCTTCCGGCGTTTCGCCCTGCTCGACCTTGCCGCCGGGGAATTCCCACAGGCCGGCAAGCGACTTGCCTTCGGGACGCTGGGCCAGAAGCACGCGACCATCGGCGTCGACGAGCGCGCAGGCGGCCACCAGAAGCAGGCGTTTTCCCTGATGGGTCAAGTCAGGCCTCCGGCGGGCGGCGGTAGTGGTAGCGATAGACTTCCTTGAAGCCCATTTTCTCGTACAGGCGGATGGCGCCCGCATTGTCAGCCTCGACCTGCAGCCACGCCTGGCGCGCGCCACGCAGGCGTGCCCATTTCAGCGCCGACAGGATCAGCCTGCGGCCAAAACCCTTGCCGCGTTCGGCCTCGGTGGTGGCGATCTCGAACAGGCCGGCAAGGTCGGTGTCGTGGACGCAGATCGCCGCCGTCACCGGCTGCTCGTCCTGCTCGAGCACGAACATGCCGGCTTCCGGCTGAATGGCGCCGATGATCTCGGACAGGCCGGGCCTGAGCGATGCGTCTAGCCCGTGCACCACCATGGAAGCGCTGACGAAGCGGCCGATGTCCTTGAGCGGGATCTGGTCCATCGCATGCTCGACGACGCCGTCGTCGAGCGACAGCCGCATCACCATCGATTCCGAAAACGTGCTCCAGCCCTCGCGGTCGAGATGGGCGGCGATCGCCGGCCCCGACAAGGGCGACATGCGAAAGGTGAGCGGCCGGCCATAGGCCTCGAAGCGGCGGCTGGCGCGGGCGATGCGGTCAGGAATGTTGCGGATGTCGGCCGGATCAAGCGGATTGACCGAATTGAGCCGCTTGGCCGGATGGCCCGCCGTCAACCGGACAAGCCAAGTGCCGTCGTAATGAACGGCCGCCGCCGGCCATGCGCGAAAACCCGCCGCCTCGTAGCGGCGGACGATCGCAAGTTCGTGCGACGGGCGGTTCTGGTTCACGTCAGCTCCGGTAGTCGCCGTTGATGGCGACATATTCCTTGGTCAGGTCGCAGGTCCACACCGTTGCCTTGCCACGGCCAAGGCCGATGTCGGCGCGGATGACGATGTTGTCGCCCTTCATATATGCCGAGGTCGCCGCTTCCGAATAGCCCGGATCGCGCTCGCCATTGTGGGCGAGGCGATTGTCGCCAAACCAGATCGACAGGAGATCGCGGTCGGCGGGCTCGCCGGCCTTGCCGACGGCCATGACGACGCGGCCCCAGTTGGCGTCCTCACCGGCAACCGCGGTCTTGACCAGCGGCGAGTTGGCGATCGACAGCGCGATGCGCTTGGCCGAGCGCGCCGACTTGGCACCGGTGACAGTAACTTCGACCTGCTTGCGCGCGCCTTCACCGTCACGCACGACCTGCAGCGCCAGCGTCTTCAGCATCTTGTTGAGCGCGCGGCGGAAGGCGCCGAGGCGCGCATCCTTGGGGTCGGTGATCTTGGGCGCGCCGCGCTTGGCAGCGGCCCCGGTGGCAAACAGCATCAGCGTGTCGGAGGTCGAGGTGTCGCTGTCGACGGTGACGGCATTGAAGGTCTTGGCGGTGCCGCGCGAAAGCATGTCCTGCAGCACGTCGGCCGCAATGGGTGCATCGGTGGCAACGAAGGACAGCATTGTCGCCATGTCGGGTGCAATCATGCCGGCGCCCTTGGCGATACCATTGATGGTGACGTCGGTGTCGCCGAGCTTGACGGTCGCGGTAACCACCTTGGGATAGGTGTCGGTGGTCATGATCGCCTTGGCGGCTTCGGTCCACTGGTCGGGCCGGGCATCCTTGACCATACCTGACAGCAAGTGGCTAAATTTGCCGGCGTCGAGCGGCTCGCCGATGACGCCGGTGGATGCCAGGAACACTTCGCTCGACTTGCAGTCGGCGGCCTTGGACGCCGCCTCGCCGGTCAACGTCGTGGTCTCGCGGCCCTTCTTGCCGGTGAAGGCATTGGCGTTACCGGAGTTGACGATCAGGACGCGTGCCTTGCCACCGGTGAGGTTCTGGCGACAGAAATCGACCGGGGCCGAGGGGCACTTGGACCGTGTGAACACGCCGGCGGCCGCCGTGCCCTCATCGAACACCATGGCCAGCACGTCGGTGCGACCCTTGTACTTGATCCCGGCTTCGGCTGTGGCGATGCGCACGCCCTCGATGGCAGGCATCTTGGGGTACTTCTTGGGGGCGAGCGGGGAAACGGCAGTCGACATGAAGGAACCTCTGCGGGCTCGGGAAACGGTTGAAGCTGGCACCGTTTGCCCGATAGCGCGAGGCTTCGCAAGGCGTTTTCACCTCACGAAGATGTGGGCCAGCCTCAGCCGACGACCGGATTGAGGAAACCGCGGAAGACGCGCTGAACCATGGGGATCAAGCCCCAGATCATCACCGATACCATCAGCGGCGCAATCAGCAGCGTGCGCTGCCAGATCGTCCAGCCGTCGGTCAGAGGCATGATGATGTAGAGCAGTGCGGTGATCAGCGGATAGACCCCGAGCAGGACCATCAGGGCGAAACGCGGGCGGGAAAAGCGGGTTTGGGAGGCAGTCATCTTCAACTCCATCGGAACGAAACGTTTCGTTATATAAAACGGGCCGTTTCGTTTCGTCAAGAGGTGGTGTAGAGATAATCCAGCATTGGAGACCGGAATGAGCATTGAAGCCGAAGCCGCGCGCAAATCGATCGGCGCCAAACGCAGCCTGGAAAGTGCGGAAGCCATCCTCGAGGCGGCCGAGGCGGTGCTGATCGAGAACGGCTATTCCGGCTTCTCCATCGAGGCGGTGGCGCGTCGGGCCCGCGCCGGCAAGCCGACGATCTACCGCTGGTGGCCGAGCAAGACCGCGCTTTTGCTCGAGGTCTATCAGCGCCAGAAGCGCGACATCACTTACCCGGACACCGGCGGCATCGAGGAAGACCTGTTCATCTTCGCCAGAAGCCTGTTTGCGCAGTGGCGCGACACGCCGGCCGGCGACATCTTCCGCTCGCTGGTCGCCGAGGCGCAGCAGGACCCAGCCGCCGCCGAGGCGCTGGCCGAATACTCTGCCGGGCGCCGCGCCCATACCGGCAAGCTGATCGAGCGGGCCAAGGCCCGTGGCGAGGTGGCCGCCGATGTCGACCCCAGCCAGGTCGCCGACATGGTTTCGTCCTACGCCTGGGTGCATCTCCTGACCGGACGGCTCGACGAGGACGAGGCTATGCTAAGGCGGGCTATCAGGCATATCGTGCATGGCATCGCCGTCAGGAGGTAAGCGACCATGGACGACATGAAGCCGGCGGTATTGCCGATAAGCCTGATCGTGGTTTCCGACTATCTGTCGGCCGACGGCGATGGCGAGCTGCGCCAGTCGCTCCAGGCCTATCTGTACGACCGAGCGGGGGTGCCGGCTGAAATCATCGTCATGCTGCCTGCGGAAAGCACTTTTTCGTACAGCTCTGGTCCGGGCGAACCATCGGTCGTCCTCGTCACCCACGACAGTGACGAATCCTCCCAGCTCAAGGATGCGGCCCTGCCCTACTGCCACCAGCCGCTGATCGCGGTCGTCGAGGCCGATTGCCTGCCGCAGCCAGGATGGATGGCCACGCTGCACAAGACCCTCGACGACAACCCCACCGTCGCAGCGGTGTCGGGGCGAACCTCCTATGGCGACGGCAGCATGATGAAGCGGGTGATGTCACTGCTCGACCGCGGCTTCATCGAGTGCCGCGACCGCCGTGGCAAGGTGATCCACGTCTCCAGCAACGGTGCGATCTACCGGCACGCACTGCTCGAGCGTTATCGTTTTCGGCCTGGACAAGGACCGTTCGTCAGCGCCCACATCAGGCAAGACGCGATGAACGAGGACAACGTGGAATTTGCGGTGGACCCGCGCGCCGTCTCCATCCACGCCTATGACGGCCTCGGCTTCATCTGGGACGTCCGGCGTAACAAAGGATACCAGTTTGCGTTGATGAAACTGCGCAAACGCCGCGATCGCTCGCGGCTGGGGCTGGCGGTCAGCGCAGTGATGGCATCGTTTCGGGAAAATCACCGGACCATCGATGCGGTGGGCGACCAGTTCTGCCGGCCATCCGACCGGCCGCTGCTGTGGCTGATGATGCTGGCGGTCCGCGTGCCTGAGTTCGTCGGCGCGCTGGCGGCCGCCGACCCGGTCGCATTCAAGGCTTCGACCCGCTATCGCTGACCGCTTCACGGCGGCGAAATGGCGCACGCAAACAAAGAGGGCGGCACCGTAGGTACCGCCCCCCTTTGTTGTCTCTGGTGAGAAAATTACTTCGACGCGTCGATGGCGTCGATGGCCTTCTTAAGCGCCGGATCGGTGATCTCGACCTTGCCGGCGCCGCGAACCTGCTTGACCAACTCGATGTATTTCTCGCGGATCAGCAGCGAGCGGACCTGGTCCTTGACGGTCTCGAATGCCGGCGGCTGCTGGGTGCGCTTGTCCTCGACCTTGATGATGTGCCAGCCGAACTGCGTATGCACCGGCTCCTTGGAATAGGCGCCAACTTCAAGGGCGAGTGCCGCCTTCTCGAATTCCGGCACCATCTGGCCAGGGCCGAAGAAGCCGAGGTCGCCGCCCGAGGTCTTGCCGGACGGGTCGGTGGTGTTTTCGTTGGCGAGCTTCTGGAAGTCTTCGCCGCCTTCGAGCTTCTTGATGATCGCGTCGGCCTCTTCCTTGGTCTTGACCAGGATATGGCGGGCATGGACCTCGTTGACCGGCTTCTGGGCCGCGATTTCCTTGTCGTAGCGGGCGCGGATCTCGTCGTCGGTGATCTTGCCGGCGACTTCCTTCTCCACCAGTTCGCCATGCAGGGCGCGCTGGTCGAGGAAGGCGACGCGGCGCTGGAAGTCGGCGTCCTTGTCGAGACCCTTTTCGACGGCCTGGGCGGCCATCAGGCGGATTTCGATGATCGACGACAAGGCAGCAGCACGGCGCTGCTCCGGCGGCAGGTTGCCGAACTGCTGGCCAAGGTCCTGCTCGGCCAAGGTGATGTCGGCTTCAGTGACGTTCTCGCCATTGATCGTCGCCACGATCGCGTTCGGATCGACGGCAGCGGCTGCAGGGGCAGCGACCTGGGGTGCAGGCGCTGTTTCCTGTGCAACCAGCGGCAGCGACGACAGCGCCACAAGCCCGGCGGCAAGCCCGACGCGGGCAAGCGAGGCGCTACGGAACGAAAAAGACATCTAAACTCTCCGGTGGGGTGATGACCGCACTTCCAAATCAACCTGAATGTGGCGGAATTTGGCGTCTCCGGCAGGCTCTCTGCAACGTTGACATAAGTTGTGCCCCCTCTTATCTGTCCATCGTCTTCGCGTCCAGAAGGGTTTTTCCGGGCGCTTTTCGTGTTGAGTCTGCCAGCCTATGTTCCTCGGCAGGCTTGGCCGGCGGACAGTCGGCTTCATTCGAATTGAAAGGACCACTTGATGGTCAGTCTCGGCGGTCTCGCCCGTAAGATTTTCGGTTCCTCCAACGACCGCCGAGTCAAGTCGACCCGGCCCCGGGTGGAAGCGATCGCTGCAATGGAAAATGAACTGCAGGCGCTGACCGACGACCAGCTTCGGGCGCGGACCGAGCAGTTCCGCAAGGACATCGCCAACGGCGCCTCGCTTGACGACCTCCTCGTCCCGGCCTTCGCCACGGTGCGCGAAGGCGCCAAGCGCGCGCTCGGCATGCGTCCCTTCGACGTCCAGATGATCGGCGGCATGGTTCTGCACGGCCGCGGCATAGCCGAGATGCGCACCGGCGAAGGCAAGACGCTGGTCGCCACCCTGCCCGTCTACCTCAATGCCCTGACCGGCAAGGGCGTGCATGTCGTTACCGTCAACGACTACCTGGCCCGCCGCGACGCCGAATGGATGGGCCGTCTCTACAAGTTCCTCGGCCTGTCGGTCGGCATCATCGTGCACGGCCTGTCCGACGAAGAGCGCCGCGCGGCCTATGCCTGCGACATCACCTACGCCACCAACAACGAACTCGGCTTCGACTATCTGCGCGACAACATGAAGTATGAGCGCGCCCAGATGGTGCAGCGCGGTCACTTCTTCGCGATTGTCGACGAAGTCGACTCGATCCTGGTCGACGAGGCCCGCACGCCGCTGATCATTTCCGGTCCGCTCGAGGACCGTTCGGAAATGTACAACACCGTCGATGCCTTCATGCAGCAGATGGTTCCGTCCGACTATGAAGTCGACGAGAAGCAGAAGACCGCCATCTTCACTGAAGAAGGCACCGAGAAGATGGAGAACCTGCTGCGCGAGGCAGGCCTGCTCAAGGGTGAGTCGCTCTACGACGTCGAAAACGTGGCCATGGTCCACCACGTCAACAATGCGCTCAAGGCGCATCGCCTTTTCCAGAAGGACAAGGACTACATCGTCAAGGACAATGAAATCGTCATCATCGACGAGTTCACCGGCCGCATGATGCCCGGCCGCCGCTTCTCGGAAGGCCTGCACCAGGCGCTGGAAGCCAAGGAACACGTGGCGATCCAGCCGGAAAACCAGACGCTGGCCTCGGTTACCTTCCAGAACTACTTCCGCATGTACGAAAAGCTCGCCGGCATGACCGGTACGGCGCTGACGGAAGCCGAAGAGTTCGGCAACATCTACAATCTCGACGTCACCGAGGTTCCAACCAACCTGCCCGTCAGCCGTATCGATGAGGACGACGAGGTCTACCGGACGGTCGAGGAGAAGTACAAGGCGATTGTCCGCGAGATCAAGGAAGCCAACGCCAAGGGCCAGCCGACGCTGGTCGGCACGACCTCGATCGAGAAATCCGAGCAGCTGGCCGAGCGCCTGCGCAAGGACGGCTTCAAGGACTTCGAGGTCCTGAACGCCCGTCACCACGAGCGCGAGGCCTCGATCGTCGCCCAGGCCGGCAAGCCGGGTTCGATCACCATTGCCACCAACATGGCCGGCCGCGGCACCGACATCCAGCTCGGCGGCAACGCCGACATGCGCATTGCCGAGGAACTGGCCGACATGCCGGCCGGCCCTGAGCGCGACGCCAGGGAAAAGGCGATCCGCGAGGACGTCGCCCGTCTCAAGGAAAAGGCGCTGGCTGCCGGTGGCCTCTACGTGCTGGCTACCGAACGCCATGAAAGCCGCCGTATCGACAACCAGCTGCGTGGCCGCTCCGGCCGCCAGGGCGATCCGGGCCGCTCGAAGTTCTTCCTGTCGCTGCAGGACGACCTGATGCGCATCTTCGGTTCCGAGCGCATGGACGGCATGCTGACCAAGCTCGGCCTCAAGGAAGACGAGGCCATCGTCCACCCCTGGATCAACAAGGCGCTGGAAAAGGCGCAGAAGAAAGTCGAGGCGCGCAACTTCGACATCCGCAAGAACCTGCTCAAATATGACGACGTGTCGAACGACCAGCGCAAGGTGGTGTTCGAGCAGCGCATCGAGCTGATGGATGCGACCAGCCTGACCGATACTGTCGCCGAGATGCGCCATGACGTAATCGAGGATCTCGTCGCCAAGCACATTCCCGAAAACGCCTATGCCGAACAGTGGGATGTCGCAGGCCTCAAGGAAGGCGTGATCCAGTACCTCAACCTCGACCTGCCGATCGAAGAGTGGGCCAAGGAAGAAGGCATTGCCGAAGAGGAAGTGCGCGACCGCATCACCGCCGAAGCCGACAAGGCAGCGGCCGACCGCGCCGAACGCTTCGGTCCCGAAGTGATGACCTATGTCGAGCGCTCCGTGGTGCTGCAGACCATCGACCATCTCTGGCGCGAGCATCTGGTCAATCTCGACCACCTGCGTTCGGTCGTCGGCTTCCGCGGCTACGCCCAGCGCGACCCGCTGAACGAGTACAAGGGCGAGGCCTTCGAACTGTTCCAGGCGATGCTCGGTAATTTGCGCCAGGCCGTGACCGCGCAGCTGATGCGCGTCGAGTTGGTGCGCCAGGCAGCGGATGCGCCGCCACCGGAAGCGCCCGAAATGCACGGCCACCACATCGACGGCACCACCGGCGAGGACGATTTCGGCGAGGGCTCGGTTGCCGTGCTCGAGGACAGCCGCGTTGTCGCCGCCGAAGACCGCAACCCCAACGACCAGTCGACCTGGGGTCGCGTCGGCCGCAACGAAGCCTGCCCTTGCGGCTCGGGCAAGAAGTACAAGCACTGCCACGGCAGCTTCGCCTGAGTTGATCGGAAAACGAAAACGGCGGCCCAGCGGGCCGCCGTTTTCGTTTGTGCTTTGGCTTACAGCAGCGTGCCGTGGAGGATCACCAGCGCGATGCTGAAATAGATCACCAATCCGGTGACATCGACCAGCGTCGCGACGAACGGCGCCGAGGCAGTCGCCGGGTCGAAACCAAGTCGCTTCAGCACAAACGGCAGCATCGAGCCGGTCATCGAGCCGAAGGTCACGATGCCGACAAGCGTGGCGCCGATGGTCAGGGAGACCAACTGCCAGTGCGGACCGTAGTCGTAGAAGCCGAGCATCTGCCAGGTGACGATGCGCACCATGCCGATGACGCCAAGGATCGAGCCCAGCGTGAGGCCGGCCGGCAACTCGCGCAACGCCACCTTCCACCAATCGCCCAGGCGCACTTCGTGCAGCGCCAGTGCCCGGATCAGCAGCGAGCTTGCCTGGCTGCCGGAATTGCCGCCCGAGCTCATGATCAGCGGAATGAACAGCGTCAGCACGATGGCCTTTTCGAGCTCGCCCTCGAAACTCTGCATGGCAGAAGCCGTCAGCATTTCGGACAGGAACAGCACGCTCAGCCAGCCGGCCCGCTTTCGGATCATCCTGAGGAAGCCGATGTCCATATAGTGCTCGTCCAGCGCCTCCATGCCGCCCATGCGATGAACCTGCTCAGTGTCGCGCTTGACCATGGTGTCGATGACGTCGTCGACGGTGACGATGCCGATGAGGTGGTTCCTGCTGTCGACAACCGGTACCGCCAGCAGGTCGTATTTGGCAATCAGGCGCACGGCCTCCTCACGCGGCGCCAGCGCGGACGTCTTGATCAGCCGGCGCTTCGGAACGGCTGACAGGATAGAAGCTCTCGGATCAGCCGAAATGACGCGCCGCAGCGGCACCGCATGGACAAGGGTTTGCCGCAACGGATCGACAACGAACACGGCATAGACGGTTTCGCGCGTGTTCTCGACCGCCCGCACGTGGCGAAGTACCTCGGCCACCGTCCAATTGGACGGCACCGAGACGAACTCCGTGGTCATCATGGCGCCGACGCAGCCTTCCGGATAGGCCAGAAGCCGTTCCAGCGCCGCGCGCGTTTCGCCGTCGAGGCCGGTCAGCAATTCGGCCCGTACGCCGGGATCGATCTCGCGCAGCGCATCGGCGGCACGGTCGGCCGACATGCCCGCAAGCAGGCGCGCGGCCGTATGCCCCGGCAGAATCGAAAGCAGTTCGTCCGCGTGGTCGAATGCCGGCTGGTCGAGCACTTCGACAGCCCGCTCCACCGGCATCAACTCAAGCAGTTGGGCGGTTTGCCCAATATCGCAGGTGTTGAGCACCTCGACGACGTCGGGTGCGGTTTCCTCCGCAAGACGCGAAGCGATGGCCGCGTTGTCGCGGATGACTGCGTCGTCGCGCAGCTCTTCGATGATGGTGGTATAGCTCATTTCTCACCCCTTCAGTCGCGCCGAAAGCCATCGGCGGCGACCCGGGGGAGCGATCAACCGCGATCAGTCCCTTCGGTCGGCGTCGACGGCTTGGTCGATCGACTATGACTGTCGCTGTTCATGGTTGTTTCCTTGGGTTCATGCGGCGCAGTCCGTTGGGTAAACTGCCCACGCGCCTAGATGGCTCCGACAAGCGAGCCAGTCAACCCCACGCGCCCGGCTTCCCGATCAAGCCTTGGTGTTCGCCAGTTCGATGAGGTTGCGCAGCGCCGCCACGCCCAGGCTGTTCATGTGCTTGCGCCCGACCGATATGTCGATGCGCATCACGATCTCAAGCGGATCGGCACCCTTGAGATCATCGAGACGCGTGATGCCGATGTCCTGGAGATAGCTGATCATCTTCGGGCCGATCGAATGCGCCCGCAGCATCGATTTGCGTTCGTCGTCTGAGATCATGCCGCCCCTCTCCTCCCGGTTGTCTGGTCCACCCAACCGTTTCTTAATCGCTATCGGCTACATGCTGTGAGCGAAATCGCGGAAGATGGAGTGTATCAAGTTGCGTTTTTCCGCAGCGATGACGGCCGAACGGTGGCTGCCGGGGCAGATCGCCTCGCGCATCATGCCGCTGTTGCGCCGCGTCGACGCAGTCCTGTTCAGCAGCGACGAGCGCGGCGAGGCCGGCCGCATGTCGCTGTTTGCGTTCGCCGTGCGCATCGTCAGTGCTGCCATAGCCTTCGTCAGCCAGGTGCTGCTGGCGCGCTGGATGGGCAGCTTCGAATACGGCATCTTCGTCCTGGTGTGGGTGACGATGATCATCGTCGGCTCGCTGTCCTGCTTCGGCTTCCACACCTCGATCATCCGCTTCATGTCCGAATACCGTGAAAAGGGCCTTCTGGACGATCTGCGCGGCGTGTTGGTGGCGAGCCGCCTGTTGGTGATCATCGCCTCGACAATCATCGCAGCACTTGGCATGGCCGGCGTCTGGGCATTTTCCGGCCGGATCGAGAGCTACTATATCGTGCCGTTCTTCCTCGGGATGATCTGCCTGCCAATGCTGGCCTTGTCAGACGTGCTGCAAGGCGTCGCCCGGGCCAATTCCTGGGCCTTCGCCGCGCTTGTGCCGACCTACATCACACGGCCGGTGCTGATCCTGGTGTTCATGGCCGGAGCCGTCGCCACAGGCTTTGCGCCGACGGCCGAGACCGCGGTCATGGCCTCCATCCTCGCCACCTATGTGACGACGCTCAGCCAGCTCGTCCGCATCACCTCACGCGCCGACAGGCGCATCCCCGCTGGCCCGCGCAACTACCGGCTCGGCTACTGGCTGAAGATCTCGCTGCCGATCTTCCTGGTCGAGAGCTTCTTCTTCCTGCTCACCAACGCCGACGTGCTGATGGTCGGCGCCTACATGGAGCCGGACAAGGTGGCGGTCTATTTCGCCACCGTGAAGACGTTGGCGCTGGTGCATTTCGTCTATTTCGCGGTCAAGGCGGGCGTCGCCCAGCGCTATGCGCGGATCGCCCATGGCGACACCGAAAAGCTCGACGGCTTTGCCCGCGAGACGGTATCGTGGACGTTCTGGCCGTCACTGGCGATGGGCATCGTGGTGCTGCTGCTCGGCGAGCCGCTGCTCGCCATGTTCGGCCCGGGCTTCAGCGATGGTTACCCGCTGCTGTTCCTGCTGGTTTCAGCCGTCGTCGCGCGTTCGGCGGTAGGCCCATGCGAGAGCCTTTTGACGATGAGTGGTCACCAGAATGTCTGTGCCATGGTTTATGCCGCGACGCTCGCACTCAACATCGGCCTCAACGTGCTGCTGATCCCGACGCTCGGACTGTGGGGCGCGGCGATCGCCACCTCGGCGGCGATGATCTTCGAGGCCACCGCCCTGTCTTTCACCGTCTGGCGCAAACTCGGTATCGTCATGGTCCTGTTCATTCCCACGAAACGCACGGTAGAGAACGCCTGATGGCAGCCATACCGCTTCTCGAGGAAACAAGTGGCGGCCCGGCGGGCTCACTGATCGCCGGCATTGCCGGCGTGCCGACCGACGCCGCCGAAGCAGCCCATCTCGAACTGACATCGGCCGAAAGACCGCTGCG
Source organism: Aminobacter sp. MDW-2 (assembly GCF_014250155.1). Lineage (NCBI taxonomy): Bacteria > Pseudomonadati > Pseudomonadota > Alphaproteobacteria > Hyphomicrobiales > Phyllobacteriaceae > Aminobacter > Aminobacter sp. MDW-2. The sequence continues at coordinate 1,971,491 of NZ_CP060197.1, read as the reverse complement.
CAGGCTGGCGATCTATCCGGCCTCGGCCGGCTTCGACCTCGTCGAGGAACTCGACCATCTCTGCGCCCGCACAATCGAGCCCAACGTCTTTTTCAACCCGCGTTTCCTGGCGCCCGCCATGCCGCGGCTCGAGGACCGCGAGGTGCGCCTCGCTGTGATCCGCGACGGTACCGAGTATCGCAGCCGGCTGCGGCTGCTGGTGCCCTATTCGGTGGAGAAGCCGGCGGTGCCGCTGGGCATACCTGTCATGCGGACATGGTCGAGCCCGTTTGGCCCGCTTGGCACGCCGCTGCTCGACCGCGACGATCCTGAAGGGGTGATCGCCGACTTCTTCGCCATGCTGGCACGGCCACATCTCAAGCTGCCGAAAGTGTTCGTCATGCCCGACATGCGCCTCGACGGCGCCGTGGCGCGGATGCTGAGCGCAACGGCCGAATCGCGTAACCTGCCGCTGGTGGTGACCGGTCAGTTCGAACGGCCCTTCCTCGAAAGCGACGCCGAGGGCGAAGACTATCTCAAGGAGGCGCTCGGCAGCCGCCACTACAAGGAATTCCGCCGGCTGGGCCGCCGACTCGCTGATCAGGGCGTCGTCGAGCACAAGGTTGCCCGCACCCAGGACGACGTTCGCCACGCCATCGAACAGTTCCTGACGCTGGAAGCTTCCGGCTGGAAGGGACGCCAGCGCACCGCCATGGCGATCGACCGCTACCGCGCCGCCTTCGCCCGCGAGGCGGTGCACCGCATGTCGGAACAGGACATGTGCCGCATCCATTCACTGACGCTCGACGGCCGCACCATCGCCAGCCTTGTCGTCTTCGTCGAGGCCGGCGTCGCCTACACCTGGAAGACCGCCTATGACGAGACGCTGTCGGCTTGTTCACCGGGCGCGTTGCTGATGATGGCGGTGACCGGACATCACCTCGACGACCCCAACATCATGATGACCGACAGCTGCGCTGTGCCCGACCATCCGCTGGTCGGCAAGATGTGGAGCGAGCGCAAACCGATGGGCACCTTCGTCGTCGGGCTGACGCCGGACGCCGACCGCGTTACACGGCAGGCGGCCTCGCAGTTGCACCTGTACCGCGAGACACGCAAGCTCGCCGTCAGGCTGCGCGACCGCGTGCGCAGCCTGCTCAAGAAGCGCTAGAAGGCTCCGGATCAAGCTCAGCTTGTCTTCGTTTCGCGCTTTGCCCGGTCGCGGAAGATGCGGCGAATGACCTTGCCGGTGGTGGTCAGCGGCATGGAATCGACGAACTCGACCTCGCGCGGATATTCATGTGCCGACAGGCGCTCGCGCACCCAGAGCTTGATCTCGTCGGCGAGTGCCGCGTCGCCCACAAGCCCATCCTTGAGCACGACATAGGCTTTGACGATCTCGGTGCGCAGCGCGTCGGGCTTGCCGACGGCGGCTGCAAGCGCCACCGCCGGGTGGCCTGTCAGGCAGTCCTCTATCTCGCCGGGGCCGATGCGGAAGCCGGCCGAGGTGATGACGTCGTCGTCGCGACCGAAGAAGGAGACGTAGCCGTCCTCGTCCTCGATGCCCTGATCGCCCGTCGTCATCCACTCGCCGATGAACTTCTTCTGGGTCGCCTCGGGGCTCTGCCAATATTCGAGGAACATGACAGGGTTCGGCCGGGCAATGGCAATCTGGCCCGACACGCCCGGCGGCACGCGGCGGCCGTCGCCGTCGATGATGGCGACGCGATGGCCTGGTACCGCCTTGCCGATGGCCCCACCCTTGCTGATGCCGAGGCCGGCGCAGGAGGCGAGCACCGCATTGCATTCGGTCTGGCCGTAGAACTCGTTGACGACAAGCCCGAGCTCGGCTGTGGCCCAATCGTAGGTTTCGCGCCCAAGCGACTCGCCGGCGGAGCCGACACTGCGCAGGCTGAGCCGGAAGCGCTTGCCGATGTCGGGCACGACCTTGAGCATGCGCAGCGCCGTCGGCGGGATGAAGGCGTTGCGCACCGCCATCTTTTCCATCAGCAACAGTGCGGCCTCGGGTGCGAACTTGTCGAAGCGGGCAGCGACCACCGGCAGGCCGAAATAGAGCCCGGGCAGCAGCAGGTTGAGCAGGCCGCCGGCCCAGGCCCAGTCGGCCGGGGTCCACAACAGGTCGCCCGACTGCGGCATGAACTCCTGCGCAATCTGGATACCGGGGAGATGGCCGAGCAGGACTCGGTGGCCGTGCAGCGCGCCCTTCGGCGGGCCCGTCGTGCCGGAAGTGAAGATCATCATCGCCGGATCGTCTGGGCCAGTGTCCTCGGCTGTAAAGTCAGGCGAATGCGCGGCGAGCAGGCGATGGAAATCGTCGACATCGCCGCCGCTGACAACGACGATCGCTTCGAGCTCGGGCAGCCGGCCGCTGACCTGGCTGACCTTTGCGAAACCTGCCTCGTTGGTGACGATCGCCCTGACGCCAGCTGTCTGCAGCCGGTATTCGAGCGCCTCGACGCCGAACAGCAAGGCCAGCGGCACGACGATCGCGCCGAGCTTGTAGATCGCGACATGGGCGATCGCCGTCTCGAAGCTTTGCGGCAACAGCAGCGCCACCCGGTCGCCGCGGCGTACGCCCCTGGCCCGCAAGGAATTGGCGAATGCGTTGGAGCGGCGCGAAAGCTCGCCGAAAGAAAGCTCTTCGGCTGCACCGTCGATGCGGTAGTCGAGCAGCGCCGTTCGGTCAGGGTCGACGGCTGCCCAGCGGTCTGAAACAGCGGTGCCGATGTTGAACCTTTGCGGAATCTGCCAGCGGAAATCGCGATAGAGGGCGTCGTAAGTGTCGCGCCGTTCGAGCATGGACGGTCGTCTCCGCTCCTCCGCGAGGGATTTCATTGTGGCTGGATCGGAGTTGACCTACCAACCAACAGAAAGCCTGCCTAATATCGGAAGCGCTCGGCGTCAAGAAAACGGTCCAGAGCGCCGCGCCTCGGCAGGCATTCCATTGCGTCTGCCGGTGTCCGGCCGCCAAAGCAACACCAGATCGGGATCGGAATGCCGAAATTGCGAATTCTGCGGTCCCTCAAGAAGCGTGTTGCCAAGATCCGCTACCACGAATTCGAGGTCATCAAGTCCAGGTTCAATCGAAGCCTCGGCAGGGACGAGCCATATCAGGTTCATCAGGGCAGGCGGCATCACCCGGGCAGCGTGTACGCCATCTTCCTGGTCTGGCAGCCCAACAAGACGCCATGGTATGTCGACAATGCACTGGCATCGTTGGACGAGGCCCAGGCGAACGTCGTCCTGGTGGTCAATCGCGGCCTGGACGCCGAGCGACTGGCCGATCTCAAGCAACGCTGTTCGAAGCTCATCGTTCGCGACAATGCTGGCCTCGACTTTGGCGGTTTTCGGGATGCGACACTTCACCTGCTCGAAAATACCGAGGCAACGCGCCTGCTCTACCTGAATGACAGCGTGTACTTCTTCAGCAACGGACTCACTCCGCTGTTCAGGGAGTTGGCAGGCGCGGAAGCCGACATCGTCGGTTCGTTCGAAAACCGGGAACATGGCTACCACATGCAGTCCTTTTGCTTCTCCGTGGGGCATAGGATCGTTGCAAGTTCCGAATTCGCGCGCTTTTGGAAGCAATACCTGCCGGTGAATTCGCGGCTATGGGCGATCCGAAAAGGGGAAATCGGTTTCTCCGCGGCAATCCTGCCGATCGCAAGATCCGTTACCACCGTCTACACGCCGGACAAGCTCAGGCTGCGGCTGACCGAAATTGACGGCGGGGATGTTGGGGCGATGAATGGCCAGATCTGTCGGGATCTCAGGCTTCCGGCGGCGAGCTTGGGCAGCGAAAGCTGGGCCGCAATCATCGCGAAGATATGCGAACGCATCGCCATGCGTTCTCAGATTCACACGGCCGGGTTCCTTTACAAGAAACATCTCAACTGCCCGCTGATGAAGCGCGACCTTGTCTACCGCCTGCAGTTCGACATCGGCGAGATCGAACAAAACCTTATCGCGGTCGGACACGAGGGACACCTGGCCGACATCCTTTCGGACATGACGAGGAAAGGTTCGGGGGACCAGTTGCGTTCAACGAGAAGGCAGCTCTTCGACCAGGGCATCATATAGGGCAACGTGCGCTGCGGCGGATGCTCGTTCAACCGGGCCGAACGAGCATCCGCCGCAGCGCATTTCCGAATTTGCCTTGGGCGGCCTTGAAGCCCGATTTCAGGCGTGCCGACGCGGATGGGCGGCGTGGCTGTCTTGTAAAGGCGTAGCTGTCGTTGAAGCCGGCATGTCCAAACGGATCGGCGCTCGAGGCGATGCGGCGGCCAAGGGCGACGCCCCCCAGACCCAGACAGCGTTCGAACGCATGCGCCATCGTCCCGTCAACCTGGTTGGCCTCCGCCTCGAAGGCCTTGGCCGTGAAGCCGAGATCGGCCAGTGGCGCGATGACGTCTGTACGCGCCATGAACATCGTTCCAGCGCAATAGCCGGCATCAAGCAGCTGCGCCCGACCCAGGCCAAGGCGCTGGGCGATGGCAAGGACACGCGCTTCGTTTCCGCCCATGTAGCGGTCGAGCGAGAGGAAATGACCTTCGGGACAGACAATGCCCAGCGAAGCGTCGGCCTGAAATGCCGAAGTCAATTGCTGCAGCGCCTGGGGCTGCAGCAATGCAGCGACCAACATACGGCGCCAGCCGTCACCATCCTTCAGATGCGGCGATTTCTTGGTGTGAACCTTGATGACGACGTCAAAGCCCTCGGCGCGAACAGCTGGAAACATGCGAAGGAAAGGCAGGATGTCGCGGCCCCGATTTTCGAAGACGCCAAGGCTGTAGTCTCGCTCCGCGGCATCGAGCCGCGAGCGCACCAGCGCCTCGTGAACCGGAACGGTCGTTACGAAGAGCTTGTGTTGTGCCGGGAGAGCTTGGGCGAGGTCGAGGATTTCATCGAATGCATCCATGTAGAATGCATGGATGACAATTGCGACCCGAAGCTCTCCGCGCATGTGCAAAGCCTGTTAATAGACGATAAACGCTTCAATGGCCGATTTTGTACACAGTGACAAACGCGCAAACGATCTATTTTTGGTAGTATTTGAAAGGCGCCTACGACCTTGCCTGCCGGATTTTTGCCCGAAGGCTCACCTCACCGCGACGGCACAATGCAAGGCATGATCGAGCAATCAAAGCCGCCTTCCGCGCCGCAGTGCTGCGTAAAGGTCAATGGTGCCCCTAGCCGGGATCGAACCAGCACTCCTTGCGGAACTCGATTTTGAGTCGAGCGCGTCTACCAATTCCGCCATAGGGGCCTGCCCTAAACGGACAGAATGGTCGCGGACTATACGGTCGGGCGGCCCTTCGTCAACTGGGGAGCGGCGCCTTTGCGCAACTTCATGCCGGTACGGCGTTCGCCGGCGCAGCGAAAGCGGTCGCGCGCAACTACCTGCCTCCGTCAAAATGTGCCAGCAGCCGTTCGCGCAGGTGGCGCGCGGCGGGGCCTGGGGGCTGGTCGATGCGCCAGAGCAAATAGGCGGACAGCGCTGTCTCGGACTGTGAGCCCAGGGCGGTGGCAGTGACGCGCACAAGGGCGCCATGGGCGAGGTCGACGTCGACCATCCAGCTGGGAAGATTGCCCCAGCCGATGCCGGCCCGGATCAGTGCCAGCTTGGTCGCGAGATCGCTGACACGCCAGGTGCCGGGTGACAGCACGCCGAAATCCAGCCCTTCGCTCACCGGCGAGGGATCGCTGACGACGATCTGTAGGTGGTCGGACAGGTCGACCGCCGACCAACCGGCTGCGGGCGGCGCCGCGAGCGGGTGATGGGCAGAACACACGGCGACGAAGGGCTGCGCCGGGCCAAGGCACTCGGCTTCGACGAGGCTGTCGCGCTGGGTATCGGTGGTGATGGCGAGCGTGCAGTGCCGGTTGATGAGCGCATGCAATGCCGCGCGCATCGGCAACGTCTTCAGTGCGACGCTGACCGAAGGGTGCTCGGTCCTGAGGTCGAGAAGCGCGCCGGCCAGGATGCCGGCAGGGATGACCGGATCGACGGCTATTGCGAGCGAAAGCTCCAGCCCCTGCCCCAGCCCGCGCGCCCGGGCGCGCATGGCGTCGACCTTGATCAGGATCGCCCTGGCATCAGTGAGCAGCGCCTGCCCTTCGGCGGTCAATTCGGGCTTCCGGCCGGTGCGGATGAACAGCGCCACGTTGAGCTCGGCTTCAAGGTTGCCGATGGCATGGCTGATCGCCGATTGCACCCGCGACAGCCGCGCAGCACCGGCGCGAAAGCTGCCACCCTCGACGACGGCAACGAAGGTTCGCATCTGGTCCAGCGTCAGATTGTCAAGCACAGTTCGATTTCTTCGATCAGTGGCTGCAGAACTATGGCAATTACCAAGATCAGTATTCTGTCGCAACTTGTCGCTATCGAAGACAAACGAGGACACAACATGCATATCGACAAGGCCCTGATCTATGAAGCTCCCGGCGCCGACCCGACCATCGACCGAAGCGTGCTGGAGACGCCGGACGGCAGGATCACCATCATTGCCCTGGGCGATCCGATACAGGCACCGGCGGTGGCGCATGAGCTCGCCGCGCAGGGAGCCAAGCTGATCGAGCTGTGCGGCGGCATCTCGCCGGCGTGGCGCCCCAAGGTCTCGGCCGTCGTCGGACACGACGTCAAGGTGAGCTCGGTGACCTTTGGCATCGAATCCTTGCAGCCGGCGGCTGCCTACAATCAGGCCTTCATCGACGGCAAGCCGCCGCTGGCGGTCTTCATCATCCTGAAGCGGGATGCCGAACCGGAGCGTGACAGGTTCGTGACCAGTTTTCCGCCGCTCGACACGCATTTCATTGCCGTTCCGGATAGGGCAACGGCCGCCGAGGTTGCAGCACGGCTCGCCCGGGAAGGATTTGGCCTGATCGAGCTCTATGGCGGGTTTTCGACCGAGGACGTGGCCGAGATCATCCAGGCGGTGGACGGGTTGGCCCCGGTAGGCGTGGGCAGCTTCGCGCTCGATGCGCTGCAGCCCGGGCAGCATGTGGCGGCCGGGCGCGCCGCATAGCACCACACCATGATCGGCGGCCATGGCCGCCGATTGCGTGCCATCACGCTTCATCTGCAGCGATGGCCCGGGCAAGTATGTCTCAAGCGTGATCACGCGACAGAATGTAACGTTGCCCCGGCTTTCACATTCGTGAAGACCCCAAGCATTGTGCGCCACAGCAATTCTTCCTAAACAGGCAGCGCATATCTCAAGGGGGCCAGATGCTTCGCCGACTCTACGACTGGACCTTGTCGCTCGCGGCAAGGAAATCCGCCGAATGGTGGCTGGCCTTCATCGCCTTCGTCGAAAGCTCGGTCTTCCTGGTACCGGCCGACGTGCTCTACTTGCCGATGGCGCTGTCGCGACCGGACAAGGCCTATCGCTACGCAATCATCGCCACCGTGGCCTCAGTGCTCGGCGGCATCGCCGGTTGGTATATCGGCCACTACGCCTTCGAGGCGGTGGCAAAGCCGGTGCTCGAATTCTACGGCAAGTATGACGAGTTCGAAGCGCTCAAGGTCTCGTCGGGCGCCGGCATCATCCTGTTGATGCTGGTCACCTCAGGGCTGTCGCACCTGCCGCCGATCAAGGTGGTGACCATTCTCGCCGGCGTCGTCAGCTTCCCGCTTGGCTGGTTCATCGTCTCGGCGATCGTCGCCCGCGGCGCCCGCTTCCTATTCCTGGCCTGGCTGCTGCGCACCTATGGCGAGCCGATCCGCGAATTCATCGAAAAGCGCCTCGGGCTGCTCGCCGGCCTCGCCGCCGCTGCCCTTATTTTGCTCTATCTTCTCGTCAGATACCTCCACTGAACGGCGAATGCCGGTAACAACAGCTGGGCACCCAAGAATGACCTCCCTCGCCTCTCCGACCGGCCGCAGCCAGACGCTGACCGCAATCTTCCTCACCGTCGCCATGGCAGCCGTCGTCGGCACAGCGCTCGGCTTCCAGCACATCGGCGGCTACCTGCCCTGCAAGCTCTGCCTCGAGCAGCGCACGCCCTATTATGTCGGAGTGCCGCTGATGGCGCTGGCGGCGCTGTCGTCGGCGCTGCACTGGCCGGCCTGGATGACCCGCGCGCTCCTGGCCGTCGGTGGATTGCTGATGCTCTACGGGCTCTATCTCGGCGCCTACCATGCCGGCGTCGAATGGCGCTGGTGGGCCGGCCCGACCGATTGCGCCGCCGTCAGCGGCACGATCGACACCGACGGCAAGGGCCTGCTCGACGTGCTCAACAACGTCGTGCCGCCACGTTGCGAGGATGCCGCCTTGCGCGTGCTCGGCCTGTCCTTCGCCGGCTGGAACGTTCTCGCCAGCGCTTTCCTGGCGGCGGTGGCGTTGCGTGGGGCTTTCAGGAAGGGGTAGCGCCTCGGGGGGCGCGATGCTTCGCCCCCTCTGTCCTGCCGGACATCTCCCCCAAAAAGGGGAGATCGGCCTTCATCAAGGCTCGAGCTCAACATCCCAGTAGAGATAGTCCATCCAGCTTTCGTGCAGATGGTTGGGCGGAAACAGCCGGCCATTGTTGTGCAGGTCGTGCACCGTTGGCTGGAACGGCTTCTGCAGCGGCCACATCTTGGCCTGCGACGGCATCATACCGCCCTTCCTGAGATTGCAGGGCGAGCAGGCCGCGACGACATTTTCCCACGTGGTCGCCCCGCCGCTGTGGCGCGGGATGACGTGGTCAAAGGTCAGATCCTCCGGGGTGCCGCAATATTGGCACTGGAAGCGGTCGCGCAGGAAGACGTTGAAACGGGTGAAGGCGGGATAGCGCGACGGCTTCACATAATGCTTCAGGCTGACGACGCTGGGCAGCTTCATCGAGAAGGTCGGCGATGAGACGGCGTGCTCGTATTCGGCGACGATGTTGACGCGGTCGAGGAACACCGCCTTGATCGCGTCCTGCCAGGACCACAACGACAAGGGGTAGTAGCTGAGCGGACGATAATCCGCATTCAGCACTAGTGCTGGGAGCCCATCCGGAGACACGGCAACCGTCACTTCCTGCACCTCCTTGGTCCTCGAACCTAACGGCACGAATACTGTAAGCCCGAGGTGACAGGAATGTGAAGCGTCTGGCCGGTCACATAACCCGTCAAAAAACCGCGATTTTGCGGATTTACGCAGGATTTCCAGCCGGCGGCGCGCCATCGCGACCACGGGTCTCGCGATAATACGCCCAGAACAGCCTCGATGCGACCCCTCGCCACGGCGCCCATGATTCGGCAAGCCGAATCAGTGCCTTCTCACCGGGGCGCGGATCGATGCCCAGCGCATGGCCTACGGCCGATTGCAAGGCGACATCGCGGGCCGGAAAAATATCGGGATGGCCGGCGGCGAACAGCAGATACACCTCCGCCGTCCACGGGCCGATACCGGGAATTGCGATCATCGCCGCCATCGCTTCTTGGGCGTCGAGCCGGCAGAGGCCGTCGAGGTCGAGGCCGTCGGTCGCTGCCTGCGCCACCGCCAGAAGCGTGCGCTGCTTTGGCCGTGACAGGCCGGCCTCGCGGAACATGCCCTCACCTGCGGCAAGCAGGCCTTGCGGCGTCAGTGGATCGACCAGAGCTGTCAGGCGGCCGAAGATCGCCTTGGCACTTGCCGTCGACACCTGCTGCGAAACGATGATCGAGGCGAGGCTGGCAAAGCCCGGTTCGGTCAGCCTGAGCGGCACCTCGCCGGCCATGCCGCGAACCGCCAGCAGGCGCGGATCGATCGCGCATAACGCGTCGAGGCCGAAATTCACGTCGTCGAGATTGGAGATGCGGCGCATGCGTCACTTGTTAGGTTGCGGCAGGCAACGTAGCAATCGGCAAGGCACACCTTCAATCCGGCACCAGCAACGCTCATGACGGCTCCTGTCTTTCGCTTCGCGCCCAGTCCCAACGGCGAATTGCACCTCGGCCACGCGCTATCGGCGTTGACCAATGAAAGGATGGCGGCCAGTGCCGGCGGCCGGCTGCTGCTGCGCATCGAGGACATCGACATAACTCGCTGCAATCCGGAGTTCGAGGCCGGCATCTTCCGCGACCTCGCCTGGCTGGGTGTCGCCTACGAGCGGCCGGTACGGCGCCAGTCGGACCATTTCGCCGAATACGAGGCAGCGCTCGAACGGCTGAAGAAGGACGAACTCGTCTATCCCGCCTTCATGAGCCGGGGCGAGATACGCGGCGCGATCATGGACCATGAGGCGTCGGGAGAAAGCTGGCCGCGCGATCCAGACGGCGCGCCGGTCTATCCCGGCGCAGACAAGCAGATGTCGCAGCGGGAGCGCCGGCGCCGCATCAATGCGGGCGCGCCTTTTGCCTGGCGGCTCGATACCGCCGCAGCACTGGCGCGGCTGGACGGCCATTTGAGCTGGCGCGAATGGGCCGACGAGGCGATGGATGGCGTGGCGGAAATTGCCGCCGACCCGCTGCAATGGGGCGACGTGATCATCGCCCGACGGGAGATCCCGACGAGCTATCACCTGTCGGTGGTGCTCGACGACGCACTGCAGGGCGTGAGCCATGTCGTGCGCGGCAAGGACCTCTATTTCGCGACCTCGGTACAGCGCCTGCTGCAGCAGGTGCTCGGCCTGCCGCAGCCGGGCTATTTCCACCACCGGCTGATAACAGGTCCTGATGGACGAAAGCTGTCGAAAAGCCAACGCGACACCGGCCTCGCCGCATTGCGGGAGGCCGGTGAGACGCCAGAATCGGTCAAGGCGATGCTGGAGCGCCGTGCGTCCGATTGGCCGCACAAAGGACGCTCGAGTCCCTAAGAATCTGCGCCTCGTGCGTTCCGAAGATCGATGCCGATTTTCGAGCCGATGCACCAGGCCAATGCACTAAGGTTGTAGCATCCGGGCGATCGCCGCCTTGATCAGCGCAAGCACGCTGATGAAGATGAAGGCGCCGCCAAGCCCCCAGGCGGTCGCCAGTTGCAGGTCGCGCAGCGTGATGCCGTAGCTGTTGGCGACGAGCACCGCGCCGAAGAAGCCAGTGGTGAACAGCAGCATGTTGCCGGTCGGGCCGAAGCCGTCGTCCTTCATGATGGCGTCGAGTGCAGCACCAAAGAAGAAGGCCATGACGGCGACGAAGGCGACCGCCATCATCAACCAGCCCGGATCGAGATTCCACAGCATGCGCGGTCCTTTCAGAGGCCGACTGTGCAGTTCTCCCAGGCCCCCTCCCGGGCAAGCTTCTCCCAGATCAGGTCGTCAGATCAGGTCCGGTGAATCTATGGATCAATCGTTTCATTTTGATTGTCCTAATGTTCGGCATTAGAGCGATCCCGGTAAGATTCCTTCCGGAAGCGGCGTCCGGCGGCGCCAGGGGTATCCATGACATCTTCTCCAAAGCGGCTGATTCCGGCCACCTTCGTGCTGCTCTGGGCGACGGGCTTCATCGGCGCGCGCTACGCCATGCCTTGGGCGGAGCCGTTCACCTTCCTGGCCGTGCGCTTCGTCCTCGCCTTCCTGCTGCTCGGCGCAGTGATGCTGGCGCTCGGCTCCACCAGGCTCACGCGGCGGGCCGCCCTGCACTCCGTACTCATCGGCATGCTGCTGCATGGGGTCTATCTCGGCGGCGTGTTCTGGGCGATCCACCAGGGCTTGCCGGCGGGCCTGTCGGCGCTGATCGCCGGGCTGCAGCCGCTGGTCACCGCCGTACTTGCAGGAAAGCTGCTCGGCGAGGAGATCAAGCCCAAGCACTGGGTCGGGCTTGCCATTGGCTTCGTCGGCGTGGTGATCGTGCTTTCCCCCAAGCTCGGCGCGATCGGCGGCGGCGTGACCTGGCAGACGCTGACTGCGTCAGTGATCGCCATGGCCGGCATCAGTGCCGGCACCATCTGGCAGAAGCGCGTCGGCGCGGCCAGCGACCTGGTATCAGGTACATTCTGGCAATATGTCGGCGCTGCGATCCTGATGACCATCGCCTCCTTCGCCTTCGAACACCAGCAGGTGACGATCAATGGCGAGCTGATCTTCGCCATGGCCTGGCTGGTGTTCGTGCTGTCGATCGGCGCGATCTTCCTGTTGATGGTGATGATCCGCGACGGCGCCATGTCGAAGGTGGCATCGCTTTTCTACCTCGTGCCGGCGGTGACCGCTGTCCTTGCCTGGCTGCTGTTCGGCGAAGAACTGTCGGCGATCCAACTGATTGGCATGGCGATCGCCACGCTCGGCGTCGGCCTGGCGACGGCTCAACCCGGCACGCGGGCGCGGGCTTCGAGATAGCGGCTGATCGCGGCATTGAGCTCGCCGCCGAGGATGAAGATCGCCGAGACGATGTAGAGGAAGACCACCGCGATCATGATCGAGGCGAGGCCGGCATAGGTGGTGACGTAGGACGAGAAGGTATCGAGATAGGCGGCGAAGATCGTCGAGCCGACAACCCAGGCGATGAGCGTGAAGACGATGCCGGGGATGATGCTGAGGAAGCGACGGCGGCCGGCCGGCAGCCACATGTGCACGGCAAACAGGCCGAAGACGATGACCGCCGAAGCGATGGTGAAGCGCCAGACGGTAATGGTGCCCATATAGGGCTGGATCCATTCGAACTTGGCTTCGAGGATGCGCGCGATGATCGGCGCGAACACCAGAAGCACCGAGATGGCGACAAAGCTGATCGTGGCGATGAGCACGAAGAAGATGCTCTGGATACGCCGGAACCAGAAGGTGCGGGTCTCGGTGATGCGGTAGGCACGGTTGAGCGAGGTACGCAGCGCCTCGACGCCGTTTGAGGCAAAGTAGGCGGCAAGCACGACGCCGTAGGTCAGAAGATCGGTGCGCGGCACGGTGAGAACATTGACCACCTCGCGGGCGATGGGGGCCGCGATCTGGTCGGGCCAGGTGTCGAAGACGAGATGCACGGCCGTTTCGGCGAACGCATCTGCGCCCAGAAAGCTGGCGAGCGTGGTGGCGAAGATCAGGAACGGGAACAGCGCCATCAGCGCCGAAATGGCGAGATGACTGGCCATCGCCCAACCGTCGTCGTCATGGAAATGGCCGGCTGCGTCGAAGAGCACGCGCCTCGTGGCGACGATCTTGCGCATCAGCTCCAGTTTTCCGCTCCGTCCGTTGGGTCCTGGCCAACTACCTAGCGGCCGACAGTGACACGGCCAATCATGAATTGGCCAATTGTTTCGTGGCGGCGAATATGGGAAGGCTTTGCCCTCATTTGCAAGGCCGGGCAAAAACGAAGTGAACCCGATCAACGAGTTACGCACGATAATCGTGACCGGCGCGTCGTCGGGCATCGGCGCTCATTGCGCCCGCGCACTGAAGGCCGAGGGCTGGCGCGTGTTCGCCACGGCGCGCAAGACCGAGGATCTGGCGGCACTCGAGACCGACGGTCTCGAGGCGCTGTTCCTCGACTACGCCAAGCCGGAATCGATCGAGGCGTTGGTCGAAACCGTGCTTGAACGTACCGGCGGCAGGCTCGACGCGCTGTTCAACAATGGTGCGCACGCCCAGCCGGGCGCAGTCGAGGATCTGCCGATGGCGGCACTGCGGGACCAATTCGAGGCCAACTTCTTCGGCTGGCACGACCTGACACGGCGCGTCGTTCCGGTGATGCGTGCGCAGAACCACGGCCGCATCGTCAACTGCTCGTCGATCCTCGGCCTGACGCCGGTGCCGTTCCGCGGCGCCTACTCCGCCTCCAAGCATGCGCTGGAGGGGCTTATGCTTTGCATGCGTCAGGAACTCGCCGGCAGCGGCGTCCATGTCGCGATGATCGAGCCCGGCCCGATACGCTCGAAGATCGCCACCAACGGGCTCGACTGGTTCCTGCGCTACATCGACCACGAAAACTCGCCCCACCACGTGGCCTATCGCGCCCAACTCGACAGGCTGTCCAGCGGCGGCTCGAAATCGCGGCTCAAGCTGGGACCGGAAGCGGTTCATGCGGTATTGCGACACGCCCTGCTGTCGCCCCGGCCGCGCCCGCATTATGTTGTCACGACGCCCGCGAGAATCGGCGTCGTGCTGAAGCGGCTGCTGCCTGCTTCGCTGCTTTACAGAATTCTGGCCCGCCAAGCCTGACCGGCCTACGACTGAACTGGAACCAATATGGCTACCGTCTTCAACATCCTCGCCGTCGTCTTCATGTTCGCCGTGGTGGTGGTCCTGATCCGCGGCCTGATCCACATGCTGCGCGGCGGCTCCGGCAACACCTCGAACAAGCTGATGCAGGCACGCGTGCTGCTGCAGGCAGTGGCGCTGGTGTTCATCCTGCTCACCCTTTATTTCACCCGTGGCGGCTGAGCGGAGCGCGGAATGGTCAAGCTCAACAAGATCTACACCCGCACCGGCGACGATGGCACCACCGGCCTGGGCTCGGGCGAAAGGCGGCTGAAATCAGACCTGCGCGTCGAAGCCTATGGCGCCGTCGACGAGACCAATGCCTGCATCGGCATGGCGCGGGTGCATACCGCGACGGAGAACCCCGACATCGACGCCATGCTTTACCGCATCCAGAACGACATGTTCGATCTCGGCGCGGACCTGTCGACCCCCGACACCGGCAAGGACCTTGGCTACGAGCCGCTGCGCATCATCGCCAGCCAGACCGCGCGCATCGAGGCCGACATCGACGTGCTGAACGCCGGTCTCGAGCCGCTGCGCTCGTTTGTGCTGAATGGCGGATCGGCGGCGGCAGCAGCGCTGCATCTGGCCCGCACGGTTGCCCGCCGCGCCGAGCGTGTGATGGTGGCCTTGGCGCAGGACCCCGGCGAACACGTCAACCGTGAGGGCATCCGCTACATCAACCGGGTTTCCGACCTGCTGTTCGTTGCCGCGCGCGTGGTCAATGACAACGGAAAAGCCGATGTGCTATGGGTTCCCGGCAAGAACCGCTGATTTGCTGATAAGGTTGCCGGGAGGGCGGAAGCGAGCCGCATGTTCATTCCGCTCTATGATTCCAATCACCTGCGCCACATCAGGCTGCAATATGTCACGCTCAGCCTGATCGCGATCAACGTCATCGTGTATCTCCTGACCACGGTCGGCGGCGAGGACTTTGCCACCGCTGCCGTGCTCGGGCTCGGCTACATCCCCTCCGTCGTGCACGATCTGGCGGAGCTGTCGCCGGATCTGATCATCATTCCGGAAAACTTGAGCTACGTCACCTATTCCTTCCTGCATGGCGACATCTTCCATCTCGGCGGCAACATGCTGTTCCTCTGGGTGTTCGGCGACAATGTCGAAGATGCGCTCGGGCATTTCCGCTTCCTGGTGTTCTACTTGCTCTGCGCGGTCGCCGGCGCTTTCCTGCACGGGCTGATCCTGCCGGATTCGCAGACGCCACTGATCGGCGCCTCGGGCGCCATCGCCGGCATCGTCGCCGCCTACCTGATCCTCTACCCCCGGGTGAAGGTGTGGGTGCTGGCCTTCGCCCGTATCCCGCTGCGCATTCCGGCCTGGATCCCACTGATCCTGTGGGTCGCCTTCCAGTTCCTGATGATCGCCATCGGCGGCGACGACGAGGTCAGTTGGGCGGCGCATGTCGGCGGCATCGTCGCCGGTGCCGTGATGGTGCTCGTCCTGCGCCGCCGCGAGGTGCCGCTGTTTGCCGATGCCGAAGAGGCGGTGCCGAGCCCTGACAAGGCCGAGGCGCCGGCCATGCCGGAGCCCGCTACGCCCGAGCCGCCGACAGCCCAGCCGACCACGCGCTGGGGCCGGCAATAGCGGTCACTGGCACAGCTTTTTTCAAACGATTTGAGCTTCAAGCAGATATTGACGCTAAGGTTAGCCGCAACTACGGTCCCGCCGCTTGCGGCAGCCCTCCCGCCACCAAAAGCGCGAGATCAAGTCTGTTTTTCCGCCCAATATGTCGGCAATCGACAATTGCGTGGGGCCAAGCGCTGCTATAGCGCGCACAATATCGCTGTTCAGAGAGGTACCAGCCCATGAAAGTTCTCGTCCCGGTCAAGCGGGTTGTCGATGCGAACGTGAAGGTGCGCGTGAAATCGGACGGCTCGGGCGTTGAGCTCGCCAACGTCAAGATGGCGATGAACCCGTTCGATGAGATCGCGGTCGAAGAGGCCATCCGCCTCAAGGAAGCCGGCAAGGTCGAAGAGATCGTCGTGGTTTCGATCGGACCTGCGCAGGCCCAGGAAACGCTGCGCACCGCTCTCGCCATGGGCGCCGATCGCGCCATCCTGGTGAAGACCGACGAAGCCGTCGAGCCGCTCGGCGTCGCCAAGGTGCTGAAGGGCGTGGTCGAGGCTGAGACGCCGGGCCTGGTGCTGCTCGGCAAGCAGGCGATCGACGACGATTCGAACCAGACCGGCCAGATGCTGGCGGCCCTGCTGGGCTGGGCCCAGGGCACCTTCGCCTCGAAGATCGAGCTCGCCGGTGATCATGCCAACGTGACGCGCGAAGTCGACGGCGGCCTGCAGACGGTGTCGCTCAAGATGCCGGCGATCGTCACAGTCGACCTGCGCCTCAACCAGCCGCGCTATGCCTCGCTGCCCAACATCATGAAGGCCAAGAAGAAGCCGCTCGACGAGAAGTCGGCCGCCGACTTCGGTGCCGACATCACGCCGCGCCTCAAGGTGCTGAAGACCGAGGAGCCGGGTGGCCGCAAGGCAGGCATCAAGGTCAAGACCGCGGCTGAGCTCGTCGACAAGCTGCGCAACGAAGCCGGCGTGCTCTAAGCGAAGCGGAAAGGGATCAAAAACATGGCAATTCTCCTCATCGCCGAACACGACAACGCTTCGCTCTCCGACCAGACCGCCAAGGCGCTGTCGGCGGCCCTGAAGATCGGTTCCGACATCGACGTGCTGGTCGCCGGCAAGGGCGCCAAGGCAGCGGCCGATGCAGCCGCCAAGCTGAAGGGCGTGCGCAAGGTTCTGCTCGCTGAAAGCGAAGAACTGGCCGAACGCCTGGCCGAACCGACTGCGGCACTCGTCGTCGGCCTCGCCGGCAACTACGACACCATCGTCGCCGCTGCCACCTCGACCGGCAAGAACGTTGCTCCGCGCGTCGCTGCCCTGCTCGACGTCGCCCAGGTCTCGGAAATCATCGAGGTCGTCTCGGCCGACACCTTCAAGCGTCCGATCTATGCCGGCAACGCCATCCAGACGGTGCAGGCACCCGGGGCCAAGAAGGTGATCACCGTGCGCACTGCCTCGTTCCAGGCAGCCCCCGAGGGCGGTTCAGCCGCCGTCGAGGCGGTTGCTGCAGCCGCAAATCCCGGCCTGTCAAGCTTCGTCGAGAACAAGCTGTCGGAGAGCGATCGTCCGGAGCTGACCTCGGCCAAGATCATCATCTCGGGTGGCCGCGCGCTCGGTTCGTCGGAGAAGTTCCAGGAAGTCATCCTGCCCGTCGCCGACAAGCTCGGCGCCGCCGTCGGCGCCAGCCGTGCTGCGGTCGACGCCGGCTACGCTCCCAACGACTGGCAGGTCGGCCAGACCGGCAAGGTGGTCGCCCCCGATCTCTACATCGCCTGCGGCATCTCGGGTGCGATCCAGCACCTCGCCGGCATGAAGGACTCGAAGGTCATCGTCGCCATCAACAAGGACGAAGAAGCCCCGATCTTCCAGGTGGCCGACTATGGCATCGTCGGCGACCTGTTCACTGTCCTGCCCGAGCTCGAAAAGGCGCTTTGACGCCCGATCAGCTCAGGGATTAAAATGTGATGGCCGGGGTAGACGAGTGCTACCCCGGCCATTTAGTTTGCATTGCACAAAACTAAAAGAGCCTGCGACGGGATAGGTGTGATGACGGGTAAGATCGAGACGATCGGCATTGTCGGCGCTGGCCAGATGGGCGGCGGTATCGCACATGTTTCGGCACTCGCCGGCTACAGTGTACTGCTCTACGACTTGTCGCCGGAGCGCATCGAAAAAGGCATCGCCACCATCAATGGCAATCTGGCGCGCCAGGTCGCTTCGGGCAAGCTCGAGGACCAGGCCCGCAAGGATGCGATGAACCGCATCTCGTCCGCACCCGCCATGGCCGACCTCGCCAGCGCCGATCTCGTCATCGAGGCGGCGACCGAAGACGAGACGATCAAGCGCAAGATCTATGCGCAGCTGTGTCCGCAGCTGAACCCGGAGGCGATCCTCGCCACCAACACCTCGTCGATCTCGATCACGCGGCTGGCCGCCCAGACCGATCGACCCGAGCGCTTCATCGGTATCCACTTCATGAATCCGGTGCCGGTGATGAAGCTGGTCGAGCTGGTGCGTGGTATCGCCACCGAAGACAAGACTTTCGAATCCGCCAAGGCC
Source organism: Aminobacter sp. MDW-2 (assembly GCF_014250155.1). Lineage (NCBI taxonomy): Bacteria > Pseudomonadati > Pseudomonadota > Alphaproteobacteria > Hyphomicrobiales > Phyllobacteriaceae > Aminobacter > Aminobacter sp. MDW-2. Next base: position 1,953,270 of record NZ_CP060197.1, on the reverse strand, counting down.
TATGTCGCCAACCTCGACAAGACGGTGACGGTCTCGGAGGATTTCCCGGCTTTCATCGTCAACCGCATCCTTTTGCCGATGATCAACGAGGCAATCTACACGCTATATGAAGGCGTCGGCACCGTCGAAGCCATCGACACGGCAATGAAGCTCGGCGCCAATCACCCGATGGGACCGCTGCAGCTCGCCGACTTCATCGGCCTCGACACCTGCCTGTCGATCATGCAGGTGCTCCACGACGGCTTGTCGGACTCGAAGTATCGCCCCTGCCCGCTGCTGGTGAAATATGTCGAAGCCGGCTGGCTTGGCCGCAAGACCGGCCGCGGTTTCTACGACTATCGCGGCGAGCATCCGGTGCCGACACGCTGAACCGCGTTGCGGCGGACGCTTCGCCCGCGGGCAGCCTGATGTCTCAGTTCGGGAGTCCGGTGTGAAACCAGCTCGGTGTCATATCTGACGGCATGGCCGCCAGCTCGACCCGGTTGCGCCCCGCGCCCTTGGCTTCGTAGAGATGCAGGTCGGCGACGCGGAACAGCTCTTCGAACATCACCGGCCGGTCGAACAGGGCGCCGCCTACGCTGACCGTCAGCGTGTGGTTGTTGCCGCCTGGCCTGAACGGCGCGTCGGCCACTGAGCGGCGGATGCGCTCGGCGATATCGGCAGCGTTGACCGGTGTCACGCCAGGCAAGAAGACCGCAAATTCCTCGCCGCCGAGGCGGCCGAGCATGTCGTCGCGCCTCAGGCAAGGCTGGATCGCCGCGACGATGACGCGCAGTGCCTCATCGCCTTCGGCATGGCCGAAACGGTCGTTGACCATCTTGAAGTGATCGGCGTCGATGACGAGCAACGCGCCCATGGCGCGCTGGCGGCGCGCGATCTCGCGGGTAAGCACATTCTCGACGCGGGATGAGAACGCCCCCCTGTTGAGGCAGGCGGTCAGTGCGTCGGTCGAGGCGGCGACAACGAGCTTGTGGTTGACGACGGCCAGTTCGCGCAGCTTGAGCGTCAGGTAGAAAAACAGCGGTGCTGCCAAAAGTATCGGCACGAGCGTCGCTTCGATCAAGGCGAGACCGAGCATTTCCGAGCCGGCATTGCGAAACAGGGCAATCGTGACCACGAGCGAGACGGCGACACAACCGAGCGTTCCGAACACTGTCCAGCCCGCGAGTTGCAACCATGCCCTTGAAGACAGTTTCGTCAACGATGCCGGCAAATCTGACACCTCCTGGATCGTGAGCCGATTTTCGATCAGGCTGCATGAACAAGAGGTTAGCACAGGTCGTCAAATTCAAGCGATCGCTCACGATTGCTGTCGGACAGCCATGCGCACGTCGAAAGCTCAGCAAGACACAACAGCAGCGAGGTTCGTCGCCCTCCCTCTAGACGCGCTTGCCGTCGCTGCCGAAGAAATGCAGCTTTTCCCGCCGCGTAAAGATCGGCAATTGGTCGCCCGCCTGCACCTCGGTGCGGCCAGCGACGCGCACCACGATCTTGCCGCCGCCAGCCGCGCAATAGAGGAAACTCTCGGCGCCCACCGGCTCGACGCCCTCGACCCTGGCCATCAGCCGGAGGCCGTCACTGGATGCAGCACCATCGGCGCCGACTTCGCAATCCTCGGGGCGGAAGCCGATCGTCGCGGCGTTGCCTGCTATTTCGGGCAAAGTCACCGCATCTTCGAGCTGGCCGCCGCGCAGCGGCAGAAGGTTCATCGGCGGCGCGCCGATGAAGGAAGCGACGAAGGTCGATGCCGGCTTTTCATAGATGTCGAGCGGCGCGCCGAGCTGTTCGACCAGCCCGCCATTCATCACCACCAGAACGTCGGCCAGCGTCATCGCCTCGAGCTGGTCATGGGTGACATAGACCGAGGTGACGCCGAGCTGGCGCTGCAGGCTCTTGATCTCGACGCGCATCTGGCCGCGCAGCTTGGCGTCGAGGTTGCTGAGAGGCTCGTCGAACAGGAACACCTTGGGGTTGCGCACGATGGCGCGGCCCATGGCGACGCGCTGGCGCTGGCCGCCCGAGAGCTCACGCGGGCGACGTTCAAGCAGGTGCTCGAGTTCCAGCGTCTTGGCAGTGGTCCGCACGCGCTTGTCGACCTCGTCCTTCGGCATGCCGCGGTTGCGCAGGCCGTAGGCCATGTTGTCGTAGACCTTCATATGCGGGTAGAGCGCATAGTTCTGAAACACCATGGCGATGTCGCGCTCGGTCGGGCCGACGGCGTTGACCACCTTGCCGTCGATCGAGCAGGTGCCGGCCGAAATAGTTTCCAGCCCTGCAATCATGCGCAAAAGCGTGGACTTGCCGCAGCCCGAGGGGCCGACGAGCACGCACAAAGCCTTGTCGGGAATGGCGATGGAGACGCCCTTCACCGCTTCGACCCCGCCGGCATAGACCTTGCGTACGTCCTTGAGATCGACGGTTGCCATTATTTCTCCGTATCGACGAGGCCGCGGACGAACCAGCGCTGCATCAGCACAACGACCAGGATGGGCGGCACGATGGCCAGCATGGATGTGACCATCACCAGATGCCATTCGGTATCGGCATCGGCAAAGGAGATCATCTTTTTCAGTGCAATGACGATGGTGTTCATGTCGTTACGGTTGGTGACGAGCAGCGGCCAGAGATATTGCGTCCAGCCATAGATGAACAGGATGACGAACAACGCCGCGATATTGGTGCGCGACAGGGGCAGCAAGATATCCTTGAAGAAGCGCCAGGGGCCGGCGCCGTCGACGCGCGCGGCCTCGACCAGCTCACCCGGGATGGTGAGGAAGAACTGGCGGAACAGAAGCGTCGCGGTGGCGGACGCGATCAGTGGCAAAATCAGCCCAGTGTAGGTGTCGATCAGGCCGAGATCGACCATCACCTTGTAGGTCGGCAGGATCCGCACCTCGACCGGCAGCATAAGCGTGATGAAGATCAGCCAGAAAAACACCATGCGGAACGGAAAGCGGAAGAAGACGATGGCATAGGCCGACAGGATCGAGATGACGATCTTGCCGATGGCGATGCCGAGCGCAACGATGGTGGTGTTGACCAAAAGGGTTGCGACGCTGACCCCGCCGATGCGCCCGACGCCGCCGAACAGCGCCTCGTAATAATTCTCGACAAAACGGTCGCCGGGCAAAAGCGGTAGCGGCGGACGCAGGATCGTCTGCAGCGAATGGGTCGAGGCAACGAAGGTGTAGTAGATCGGGAACGCGACGATTACGATGCCGAGGATCAGGATGGCATGCGCGACGTAAATGCCGGCGATCGACTGGCCGATCATCAGCTTGTCGTGACCGCTCGCAGGCACAAGGGCTTTCGGCTCAGCCATAATGCACCTTCCTCTCGACATAGCGGAACTGGATGGCGGTGAGCGCGATCACGATGACCATCAGGATCACCGACTGTGCCGCCGAATCGCCGAGGATCAGATTGACGAAGCCGTCATTGTAGACCTTGTAGACCATCGTCTCGGTCGCCTTGCCCGGCCCGCCGCCCGTCACGGCATGGATGATGCCGAAAGTGTCGAAGAAGGCGTAGACGGTGTTCACCACCAGCAGGAAGAAGGTCGTCGGCGCCAGCAGCGGAAAGACGATGGTCCAGAAGCGCTTGTTTTCGCCGGCGCCGTCGATGGCCGCCGCCTCGATCAAAGTCTTGGGGATCGCCTGTAGGCCGGCGACGAAAAACAGGAAATTATAGCTGATCTGCTTCCACGACGCGGCAGCCACCACGAGCACCATCGCCTGCTCGCCATCGAGCAGCGGGTCCCAGTTGATGCCGAGCCAGCGCAGGCCATAGGCAAGCGAGCCGATCGAGGGGTTGAACAGGAACAGCCACAGCATGCCGGCAATGGCGGGTGCGACCGCATATGGCCAGATCATCAGCGTGCGGTAGAGCCCGCGGCTGCGCACCACCTTCTCGGCCATGACGGCGAGCAGCAATGCCGTCGCCATCGCCACCGCCGCGACCGAGATCGAGAAGATCGCAGTCACCTGGATCGAGTTGAGGTAGTTGGGGTCCGACAGGACCTTCTTGAAATTGTCGAACCAGACGAATTTCGACGACAGCCCGAACGGGTCCTCGCGCAGCATCGACTGGCGCAACGCCTGGCTGGCCGGCCAATAGAAGAAGATCAAGGTGATCGCCAGCTGCGGCGCCACCAGCAGGTAAGGCAGGATCTTGTTGGGAAAGACGACGCGTGGGGACAATGAGGGCCTCTGGTTACGCGTTTGTCAGAAATGGCCTGGCGCCGCATTCTTCGGCCCAGCGTTTGCGCTGCCCCTCACCCTTACCCTCTCCCCGTGAAGAACGGAAAGAGGGAGCGGGCCACCTTGCCGCTTGTCCCTTCTCCCCGTCATAAGGGGAGAAGGTGCCGGCGGGCGGATGAGCGGCAGCGCTACGATGGCATCAAGCGGGCGTCAGTTGCCGATCGCTTCCTGGATCGCCTTGTTGCCGCGCGTGACAGCGTTGTCGAGCGCCTGCTGGGCGGTCTGCTGGCCGGCGAGCATCTTTTCGAACTCTTCGTTCTCGATGTCGCGGACCTGCGGCAAGTTGATGAGGCGCACGCCCTTCGAGTTTTCGGTCGGGGCCTTGCCCATCATCTGGGTGATCGGAATCTCTCGGCCCGGGTTCTTGTCATAGAAGCCGGACTTCTTGGTTTCTTCATAGGCAGCAATGGTGACCGGCAGGTAGCCGGACACCTGGTGCAGGCGGGCCTGAATCGGCGTCTGCGACAGGAAGGTGAAGAAGGCTGCGACGCCCTTGTACTCTTCGTCCGATTTGTCGCCAAAGACCCAGAGGCTGGCGCCTCCCGGGATGGTGTTCTGCGGTGTGCCTTCGAGATCAGGATAGTAGGGCAACTGGCCGAGGCCATAGTTCATGCCCGACTTGATGACGTCGCCCAAGCCGCCCGAGGACTCGGTGAAAAGGCCGCATTCGCCGGCGAGGAAAAGCTGTTTGGCCTCGGAAGTGCGACCGCCATACTTGAAGGTGCCGTCCTTGGCGAGGTCGGCGATTGCCTGGAAGTGCTTGACGAAGGGCTCCGAATTGAACTTCAGCTCGACGTCTGTCCCGGCAAGGCCGTTTTCGTTGGTGCCGTACTGGAGGTTGTTCCAGGCGGCGAAATTCTCCAGGCCGATCCAGGTCAGCCAGGTCGAGGTGTAGCCGCAATTCGCAGCGCCGCTGGTCTTGATCTTCTTGGCGGCTTCGAAGACTTCCGGCCAAGTCTTGGGCGGATTGTCGGCATCGAGACCGGCCTTCTGGAAGATGTCCTTGTTGTAGTAGAGGATCGGCGAGGACGAATTGTAGGGGAACGACAGCATCGTGCCATCCGGCTTCGAATAATAGGCGACAATACCGGGCAGGTACTGGCTCTTGTCGAAGGCCGCGCCACCCATGGAAAGGATATCGGCGACCGGCTTGACCGCGCCTTCGGCTCCCATCATGACGCCGGTGCCGACGTCGAAAACCTGGATGATGTGCGGCGACTGCTTGGCGCGGAAGGCGGCGATGCCGGCATTCAACGTTTCGGGATAGGTGCCTTTGAAAACCGGAACGATCTTGTAGTCGCTCTGGCTCTCGTTGAATTCCTTGGAAAGCTGCTCGACGACCTCGTTGTTCGCGCCGGTCATGGCATGCCACCATGAGATCTCGGTGACGGCGAAGGCGGAGGTGCTGGACAACAGCGTCATGGTGGCGGCAACTCCGGCCGCGAAGCCTAGGGTCTTCATTGTCTCGCTCCCGTTCTGGTTGGCGAAATGTTTAGTTCCGCTAGGACCAGTATTGTCGGATTATGACAGCGCCACAACAGTTTTGTAGCGATCGTATGAAGGTCGCATTTGGCGCGCTTCGATTTCGCTTTTTCCACAACCACATGACATGCTTTCGTTTTTCTAGAAAACGAAAACAAATTGCCGAGAATTGGACTCACCCCACCTGCCGACAACGCCGGCTAATGAACGGCTGGAAATGGAATGGACATGCCGCGCGGCTTCCTTCGCGGATGAAAACCGCGAAGATGACGGCCTCGACAGTGCAATCTCAAATTGCAGCGGCGCAAAAGCAAACGTGTGTGGACACGCAAGGCCCTAATTGGCGAGCGCCGCCTCGACCAGCTTTTTGGCGTCGGGGCTGGCCCATTCGGCGGGGCCGTTCATGTTGGCAAGCAGGCAGCCTTCGCCGTCGATCAAAAGCGTGACCGGCAGGCCGAGCGCCAGCCCTCGCTTCTTCAGATCGTTGAACACGGCGAGCGTGTTGTCGCGGTAATGGCCAAGCGAGGAGATGCCGATCTCTTCGAGGAACTTCTGCGGCTTGGTGTCGTCGCCGGTGTCGACATTGATCGCCACGACCTCGAACTCCTCGCCGCCCATCTCGCGCTCCAGAGCATCGAGCGCCGGCATCTCGGCGCGGCACGGCGCGCACCAGGTGGCCCAGAGATTGACCAGCAACGTGCGACCGGCATGGTCGGCGATGGTCATCGGCTTGCCCTCGGGATCGTTGAAGGCAAGCGTCTTCAGCGACTGCGGCGGGTCGGCCGGCATCATCGCGGCGACATGGCCGACGGCGACGGCACCCACGGCTTTGGCCTTTTCTGCCTTCGCCGCGCACAGCTTGTCGTCGGGGCTTGCAGAACTGGTGTCGGCGGCGACCGTCGGCTGCGGCGTCTTGTTGCCAGGAAGGGTCGTGCTGACATATACCGCGACCGCGCCGGCGATCACGCCCGCAACGGCGGCAATCAGTATATGGCGTGGGGCTGGAAACATTTTTCTGCGGTCCGACATCTAATCAATTTTCTCCGGAGCCCGGGTATCACGATGAGCGACAAGAAGGCCAGCAACCAGATGTGGGGCGGACGTTTTGCCTCGGGCCCGGCTGCGATCATGGAAGCGATCAACGCCTCGATCGGCTTCGACAAGAAGCTGTATGCCCAGGACATCCGAGGGTCCGTCGCCCACTCCGAGATGCTGGCGGAAACGGGCATTATTTCGGCTGGCGATCAACAGAAAATCGCTCACGGCCTGAACACGATCCTGCGAGAAATCGAGGACGGCAAGTTCGCCTTCTCGACCCGGCTCGAAGACATCCACATGAATGTCGAGTCGCGCCTTGCCGAACTGATCGGCGCCTCCGCCGGACGCCTGCACACTGCACGCTCGCGCAACGACCAGGTGGCCGTCGACTTCCGGCTCTGGGTCAAGGACGAGTTCCATCGCGTCGCCGAGGCACTGAAGGGGCTGATCGCCGCCTTCCTCGAACGCGCCGAGCAGCATGCCTCTACCGTGATGCCCGGCTTCACCCATCTTCAGACGGCGCAGCCGGTGACCTTCGGCCATCACTGCATGGCCTATGTCGAGATGTTCGCCCGTGACCTCAGCCGCGTGCGCGACGCCATCGAACGCATGAACGAGAGCCCGCTGGGTGCGGCAGCGCTTGCCGGCACCGGCTTCCCCATCGACCGCTTCAAGACTGCCAAGGCCCTCGGCTTCCGCGAACCGACGCGCAACTCGCTCGACAGCGTGTCGGACCGCGACTACGCGCTGGAGTTCCTGTCGATCGCTGCGATCTGCGCCACCCACATGTCGCGCCTCGCCGAAGAGATCGTCATCTGGTCGACGCCGCAATTCGGCTTCGTGCGCCTGTCGGATTCGTTCTCGACCGGCTCGTCGATCATGCCGCAGAAGAAGAACCCCGACGCCGCCGAGCTGGTGCGCGCCAAGACCGGCCGCGTCAACGGCCACCTGATCGGCCTCTTGACCGTCATGAAGGGCCTGCCGCTGACCTATTCCAAGGACATGCAGGAAGACAAGGAAGCGGTGTTCGACGCCGCCGAGACGCTCGACCTGATGCTGGCCGCGATGACCGGCATGGTCGGCGACATGACGATCAACGAGCAGGCGATGAAGAAGGCCGCCGGCTCGGGCTACTCGACCGCCACCGACCTAGCCGACTGGCTGGTGCGGACGCTGGGCATGCCGTTCCGCGAGGCACACCACGTCACCGGCCGTGCCGTGGCGCTGGCCGAAAGCAAGAAGGTCGGGCTCGAAAAGCTGGCACTGGAAGACCTCAAGTCGATCCATGACGGCATCACCGACGACATCTTCTCCGTGCTGTCGGTGCAGAACTCGGTGAAGAGCCGCACGTCCTTCGGTGGAACAGCACCTGCAGAGGTCAAGAAGCAGGTTCGCTATTGGAAGAAACGGCTGGCAAAAGCGTGATCTAGCCGGGGTGCAAAGCCCAAGAATCTCCGCTACAAGCAGCGGGGAAATTTTCGCGGACGGATGGAACATGACCGCTGGCAGGATTCTGGTGACGCTCGGGCTGATTGCGGCGGTTGGCATGGCTTCCGCCTGCGGCCGCAAGGGCGACCTCGACACCCCCTATGAGGCTGCCGTGCAGGCGCAGAAGGATGCCCAGAAGGCCGGCCAGCCGGCTGGCCCGGCACCGGTAAAACCGGTCGAGGACAAGCCCTTCATCCTCGACCCGCTGCTCTGAGCCGCTGTTCATTTTCGAAAGCATGCTGCCGTGAACCATTTCGACTATCGTGACGGCGTCCTCCACGCCGAAGACGTGGCGCTGACCGATATCGCCGCTGCCGTCGGCACGCCGTTCTACTGCTACTCGACCGCGACGCTGACGCGTCATTTTCAGGTCTTCTCCAAGGCCTTCGCAGATCTCGATGCGCTGGTCTGCTATGCGCTCAAGGCCAACTCGAACCAGGCCGTGCTGAGGACGCTGGCAAAGCTCGGTGCTGGCGCCGACACGGTGTCGGAAGGCGAGATGCGGCGCGCGCTGGCCGCCGGCATCCCGGCCGGGAAGATCGTCTTTTCGGGCGTTGGCAAGACGGCGCGCGAAATGGACTTCGCGCTGCAGGCCGGCATCCTGTGCTTCAACGTCGAATCCGAGCCGGAGCTCGAGCTTCTGTCGGCACGCGCTGTTGCCAACGGCAAGACCGCACCAGTGTCGCTGCGCATCAACCCTGATGTCGACGCCAAGACGCACAAGAAGATCTCGACCGGGCTTGCCGAGAACAAGTTCGGCATCCCGCGTCAGCGGGCGCGCGAAGCCTATGCCCGCGCAGCAGCCCTGCCCGGCATCAAGGTCACCGGCATCGATATGCATATCGGCAGCCAGATCACCGAGCTGCAGCCTTTCGACGACGCCTTTGCGCTGATGGCCGAGCTGGTGGAAACGCTGAAGGCGGACGGCCATGAGATCGACCATGTCGACCTCGGCGGCGGCCTGGGCATTCCTTACAAGACCGACAACAACCCGCCGCCTTTGCCCGACGCCTATGCCCAGATCGTGCACAAGCGCGTCGGCAAGCTCGGCCTCAAGGTGATGTTCGAGCCGGGCCGGCTGATCGTCGGCAATGCCGGCATCCTGGTTTCGGAAGTCATCTTCGTGAAGGAAGGCGACGCCAAGAATTTCCTCATCGTCGATGCGGCGATGAACGACCTGATCAGGCCGACGCTTTACGATGCCTATCACGACATCCGCCCGGTGGTGCAGCCGGCAGCAAACGTGCCGCGCATGACCGTCGACATCGTCGGTCCCGTCTGCGAGACCGGCGACTACCTCGGCCTCGACCGCGACCTGCCCAGGCTGAAGGCCGGCGACCTGATTGCCGTCGGCACGGCCGGCGCTTATGGCGCGGTTCAGGCAGGCACCTACAACACGCGGCTGCTGGTGCCCGAAGTTCTGGTCGACGGCGACCGTTTCCATGTCGTCCGCCAGCGCCGGACCTATGAAGAGCTGATCGGCCTCGATTCCGTGCCCGACTGGCTCGCCTGACGGCGCACCAGATTGTCAGGGTGAGCAGGGAATTCTACGGCGTTCCTTACGCCTGCCCCGGAAGTGCTGTGCGTTGAGCTTCACGATTACGTTGGTCGCCTCGCCTTCGCCGCGATTGATGGTATTCTCCCAGAGGCAGGGTGGCTGCATCCCGCGCCGCCCAAGCGGAAGGGCCGATGACGGAACCGACACGACCAGCGCTGCATCGTAGCATTGCCGCCGGCCTGGGCAGGACGCGCCTGGCCATCGCCACGGCGATGATCGTCGAGCGCGGCTGGCCGCTGGTGTTGCCGCTGATCGTTATTGCCAGCCTGTTCGTCAGTCTGTCCTGGCTCGGCCTGTTCCGGCTCCTGCCCGACATGGCGCGACTGGGGCTGGCCGTGACCTTCGTCGCAGCCGCGTTGGCCTCGCTCTATCCGCTGCGCTTTTTCCGCCTGCCGAGCTGGGCTGAGATCGACAGCCGTCTCGAACGCGCCAACCAGCTGCTGCACACGCCGGTGCAGGTCCAGACCGACAAGCCGTCGGGCAAGCCGGACAGCTTTGCCGACGCCTTGTGGCGCGAGCACCAGAAGCGCATGGCCGAACGGCTTGGCACGCTGGGCGGCGACCTGCCCCGGACGCAAGTACCCGAACGCGACCCATGGGCACTTCGCGCCGCCGCTGCCCTGTTGTTCGTTTGCGCCTTCGCATTTTCCTTCGGCCCGACCGGCGGCCGGCTGGGCGACGCCTTCCGGGCGCATGCGGCGCACGACACTGTGCCGCCGCGCATCGACGCCTGGGTGACGCCGCCGACATATACGGGCAAGGCACCGATCTTCCTGACCGCCGATGCAAGCAGGGACGTTCCTGTCATCAACGTGCCCGAGGGCAGCGAACTGTCGCTACGCGTCACCGGCGGCTCGGGCGACGAAACGCTCGCCTTCACCGATGCCGCAGGCACAGTGCGCGACATCGTACCCAATGGCGTCAACACCGACGCAGCAACGCCTGTCGCGACAGGCCCGGTTGCCACGGTCAGGCAGTTTGCCGAAAAGCTCACCGCCCAGGGTAAGCTCACGCTGAAATCCGGCGACGACGAGCTCGACAGCTGGGCCTTCACCGTCATTCCCGACAGCGCGCCGAAAATCAGCTTCGTCGGTGAGCCCAAACGCGCCGTCAACGGCACGCTGGAACTGACCTACAATATCGAGGACGACTATGGCGCGGCCTCGGCCAAGGCCGAATTCGCCCTTGCCGACGCGCAGCCGCTGGATGCACGCCCGCTCTATGGCCCGCCCGAAATGCCGCTTTCCCTGCCCCGCCGTGGTGCGACCAAAAAGCCGGTGAAGGCGACGCGCGACCTGACAGAGCATGTCTGGGCTGGTGCTTCGGTGAAGCTCACCTTGCATGCTAGCGACGATGCCGGCCAAGAAGCCAAGAGCGAAACCAAGACGATCATCCTGCCGGAAAAACCGTTCACCAACCCGCTCGCCCGGGCGGTGATCGAACAGCGGCGCCTGCTGGCGCTCGACGCCAACGCCAAGCGGCGCGTGCTTGATCTGATGGACGCGATCACACTGCGTCCCGAGGACACGATCGACAATCTCTCGCACTACCTGGCGCTGATGAGCGCCCGCTCACGGCTCAAGATGGCCAGCTCTGACGACCAACTGCGCGAGGTGGTCACCTATCTCTGGCAGGTGGCGCTCGGCATCGAGGACGGCGACCTGTCGGCGGCGGAAAAGCGCCTGCGCCAGGCCCAGCAGGCCTTGCAGGACGCGCTCGAACGCGGCGCCAGCGACGAAGAAATCGACAAGCTGATGGCCGAGCTGCGCGAGGCGATGAACGACTTCCTGCGCGAGTTCGCCGAACGCAACCAGCAGAACAAGACCGCGCAGGACCAGACGCCGGCCCAGGAGCTGCGCCAGAGCGACCTGCAGCGCATGCTCGACCAGATCGAGAACCTCGCCAAGTCGGGCAACCGCGACCAGGCGCGCGAGTTGCTGTCGCAGTTGCAGGACATGATGAACAACCTGCAGGCCGGCAAACGGCAGCAGGGTCAGCAGGGCCAGCAGAATTCCGAGATGCGCCAGCAGATGGACAAGCTCGGCGAGATCATGCGGCGCCAGCAGGAGATGATGAACGAGACCTTCCGCATGGACCAGATGCAGCGTGGCCAAGGCGAGCAGAGCGATCCCTTCGGCGAGAACGGCGAGCCCGGCCAGCAGCAGCAACAGGGCGAACAAGGCCAGCAAAACAAGGGCCAGCAGGGCCGGCCGATGACGCCGCAGGAATTTGCCGACGCGATGAAGCAGCTGCAGCAGGGCCAAGGGCAGCTGGAAAAGGACCTCGAAGCGCTGATGAAGGGGCTCGAGGGCCTCGGCATCAAGCCGGGCGAAGGTTTTGGCGACGCCGGGGAATCGATGAACCAGGCCGAGGGTTCACTCGGCAAGGGCGAAAGCGAACGCGCCGTCGGCCACCAGGGCCGCGCGCTGGAAGCGCTGCGCAAGGGCGCCCAGGACATGATGCAGCAGATGCAGGCCATGCAGGGCGACCAGGGCGGCAGCGGCGAAGGCGGCCGCCAGCAGAATGCCGACCGCGACCCGCTCGGCCGGCCCCGCGCCACCACCGGTCCCGACTTCGGCGACTCGACCAAGGTGCCCGACGAGATCGACGTGCAGCGCGCCCGCCAGATCCTCGACGCCATCCGCAAGCGCCTGGGCAATGCGCTCAGCCCCGAACTGGAGCGGAGTTATCTCGAACGCTTGCTGGAGCTGCGGTAGCCGCGAGCTCACTACGTTTGTTCCTCCTGTACCGACGCACTCCGCCCCACCCCTCTCTGTCCTGCCGGACATCTCCCCCGCAAGGGGGGAGGTTAGTCTCGTCACCGGCACTGCTCATCCTGTCACGTGGTAGCAACGGGCCGTGTGGCTGGTGGTTGGCGGTGGGGGTCGATGACGGCATGATCTCCCCCCTTGCGGGGGAGATCCGGCGGGACAGAGAGGGGTGCGAGAGGCGCGAGTTCGAAGGCGTAATGCTCAAATCGCTCACGCCTTGGCGCCGCACACCCAGCCTCAGCCGGGAACCATGCCCGCCTCCTGCGCCATCGCAAAATCCTTCTGGCTGGCGCGCTGGAAGGCGGGGCGTGCTGCCAAGCGCTCGACATAGTCCAGGAACACCGGCTTCTCGGGCAGCGTCTTCAGCACACGGATGCCGAAATTGATGCCGCCGCCGATCTGGGTGTCAGCTGCGGTGAAGCGGTCGCCTGCGATGTAGGGGCGCGAGGACAGCGTCCTTTCGAGATTGTCGACCATCTCGCTGAACGAGCCGTAGGAATAGCCGCTGCCCATGAATTCGTGACCATACGCCTTGGCCGCCAGCACTGGGTCGAACACCGAATCGGCATAGACGAGCCAGGTCAGGTAAGGCGCGCGCAGCTTGTCGCCTATGGCAGGTGCAAGGCCGGCTTCGGGGAAGACATCACAGAGATAGGTGCAGATTGCCGCCCGCTCGGTGACCAGGATGCCATCGTGGATGATCGCCGGTACCTTCTTGTTGGGCTGGATCGAACGATACTCTTCCGGCACCCCGCCAGGTGCGCGGATATCGACCTTCTCGACCGTGTAGGGGGTGCCGAGTTCCTCAAGCAGCCAAAGCACGTTGGACGCGCGCGACCAGGGCGCGTGGTAAAAGGTGATCATAACTTCCTCCTCATTTCAGAATGCCGCCTGCATAACATTGGTCTCCTGACAGCCTTTTGTCAGGAAGCATGGCAGGATACGGCTTGTTCCCAGCGATCAGCGCCGCTGATGGAAAGCCTCGCGGATGGCGTCGGCCATGGCGTCGACGGCTTCGCTGTTGGCGCGCGGATTGCGATGCATGACGACCCTGGTCGTGTCGATCGCCCCGAATCCTTCGGCCTCCGTCAGCTCGCGGCAATCCGGTGGAATGTTGCTGCGGGCCATCGGCGCCAGCGCCAGTCCGGCGGTGACGGCAAGGGAGAGGCCGTTGGTGGTATCGCTGGTGTAGGCGAAACGGTAATCGATGCCGCGCTGCTCGAGTGAGCGAAGCGCATACTCCCGCGACCAGCCGTGGCGGGTGTACATGGCAACCGGCAGCGGCCGCTCCAGATGCAGCTGGTGGTGAATGGAGGTCACCCAGACCGTCGGGTCATTCATCAGGACTTCGGCGCCCGATGGAAATTGCCACTCGAAGACCACGGCAAGATCAAGTTCGCCGGCCGCGAGCGAAGCCAGTTGGGAGACCGAATAGCCGAACCGCACCGTCACCTCCACCTTCGAATGGCGCTTGGCAAAGGCACCCAGGGCACGCGACAGAACAGGCTGGCCATATTCCTCTGGGATGCCAATGCGGACCGGTCCGCCAAGCGGCGCCGCGCGCATCGACGACGCCGTTTCATCGAGCAGGGCAACGATGCGGCGCGCATTTCCGACGAGCTCGGTGCCGCGTTCGGTCAGGGCGACGCCGCGCGCGCCGCGCGTGAACAGCACCTCGCCGACGACCTCCTCGAGGCGCTTGATCTGCATGCTGACCGCGGACTGGGTGCGCCCGACACCTTCGGCCGCGCGGGTGAAATTGCCGCTCTCGGCAACCGCGAGGAAGGTGCGCAGCAGGTCGCTGTCGAGGCGTGCGGTCATGAAAACGTTTTCAGCCATAAGAAATTCTAATGGCTGCCATCATTCCAATTCGTTTGCATCGTGTCAAACGGCGGGGAATAGTCCCGCTACCCATTGGAAGGTGGTCGCAAGAGATGCGGCTGCGGACTGGTAATACCGTCCTCACTTTCACCCGCCGCAATCTTGCCGGCGGGTATTTTTTTGGGGCAGCTGTGCGCCAGTCGCTGTCGCCGCTGGCCCAACAGGAGGCGCCGACAAGCGCTCTCGTTCCGCCCGATCTCAAGGTACAAATATCGGGACGACCTCTTAGCCAGGCACTCCTGCACCATGCACAACAGAACGCTTCTCGGCATCCTCTGCCTTTGCCTGGGCGTGCTGGTGTTTTCGATCCAGGACGCGCTGATCAAGGCCGTGGCCGGCACCTATCCGGTCAGCGAAGCGCTGCTGATCCGCGCCGTGGTGGCGTTGCCGATCCTGCTCCTGCTGGTGCATCGCGATGTCGGGCTTCCGGCACTCGCCTCGCCCAACTGGCGCTTCCTCGCAACGCGCTCGACGATCCTGTTCGTGTCTTACTGCGCCTACTACCTGGCGATACCGGCGCTGCCGATCGCCGATGCGGCGGCGCTCTTCTTCCTGACGCCATTGCTGATCATGACCATGGCCGGTCCCTATCTCGGCGAACCGGTGCCGTGGCAGAGCCTTGCCGCCGGCACGGTCGGGCTTTTCGGTGTGGTCATCATGGTCAATCCCGGCGCCGGCATCTTCGAATGGGCGGCCTTGCTGTCGCTCGCCTCGGCGTTTCTCTACAGCTTCTCGCAGCTGATGGCGCGCAAGGTCGGCGTGACGGAAAGTGCGACGACAATGGCCTTCTACCAGAACGCCGCCTATCTCTTCGGCGCCGTGCTGATCACCACGATCTTCTCGGCCGCCGGCTTCCAGCAGACAGGCCATCCCAGCCTCGATTTTTTGATGCGGCCATGGATCTGGCCGAGCCTGCGCGACTTCCTGATGATGGGCGCCTGCGGCATCATTGCCGCTGTCGGCATGGTGCTGCTTGGCCAAGCCTATCGGCTGACGCCCGCCAACAAGGCGGCGACTTTCGAATACACCGGGCTGTTGTGGGCACCGCTGTGGGGCTTCCTGTTATTCGCCGAGGTGCCCGGAACCGGCACGGTGATCGGCGCGCTGCTGATCGTCGGCGCCGGTATATTCGCGCTGAATGTCGGGACGCGGACGCCTCAGGCGGCGCCGGCGAGCGCCACTGCCGACTGAGCAGCCAGCGCCCGCGAAACGCGGTCACGAATGTCGTTGAGCGTGAACGGCTTCTGCACCACATCGATGATGATGGCGTCGAGTTCCTCTGCGCGCTCGCGCTGGTCGGCATAGCCGGTCATCAGCAGGATCGGCAGCCCGGGATAGGCGCGTGCTGCATTCTGCGCCATCTCGATGCCGTCCATCTCCGGCATGCGGATGTCGGTGACGATCAGGTCGTACCCGCCGCGCTCTGCGTGAATGGAGTCGAGCCCTTCGGCGCCATCGCAAGCGACGTCGACCTTGTGGCCGGCGCGTTCGAGCGCGCGGGCTGCGAGAGTGCGGACGGACTCATCGTCCTCAACGATCAGAAGTTTTGCCATGGCGGCGATATTTGCCGCGACTGGTTGACGATTCCTGAATGCCGCAAAATTTGTGATTAGCGGCTGATCAGTCTTCGCCCTTGACCACTCCGACGAAGGGCAGTTCGCGGAAGGCGTGCGCCACATCCATGCCATAGCCGACGACGAAATAGTCGGGACAGTCGAAGCCGACATAATCGGCATTGAGGTCGGTCTTGCGGCGCATGCGCTTGTCGAGCAGCACAGCGATCGAGCAGCTCTTGGCGCCGCGCGACATCATCAGCTCGCGGGTGAACTTCAGCGTCTTGCCCGATTCGAGAATGTCGTCGATCAGCAGGACGTCGCGGCCGGCAACCTCGTTGTCGATGTCACGCAGCACGCGGACCTCGCCGCTCGTGGTGCCGGCACCATAGCTTGAAATGAAGATGAACTCGACCTCCGGCGACAGGCCGACGTCGTGCATGGCGCGGATCAGGTCGGCGGCGAAGATGAACGAACCCTTCAGCACCGAGATGACCAAAAGGTCAGTGTAGTCGTGCGCCGCGATATCCTTGGCGAGTTCGAGATTGCGCCGTGCGATCGCCGAGGCGGAGAACAGCACTTCGATTTCCTTGTCGCGCACAACAGGCATGACAGCATCCTATTCCGAGAAAGCGACCCTGACGGTCTTTACCCCGTTCATAGGCACGTCGAGCCGGCTCGAAAAGTCCCATCTTGCGCCGGCTGCCACCGGAACCGTGCCTGTCCCCAGCCTGTAACGCAGGACTTTACCGTCTTCGCCGGTGACGGCGATGACGATCGGCGGCAGCGATACCGCCCTGTTTCCGTCGTTGAAAGCGGTGCCGTCGACGAGCAGAAGCGGCTTTCGGCCGGAGCTGTCGATGCGCGAAACGACGTCGGCGAGGCGCAGCTTCGGCGCCTGCCATGACAGCGGAAACGCCGCAGCATGCAGCACCTGGTGTCCGCCGGCGACCCAAAACGCCATTGCCACCAAGGAGATACAGGAGAGCCAGAAGATCGGCCCGCCGCGCGTCGGCCGGGCGTCCAGCCGCGAATGCGCTGGCCTGAGCATCTCCATTCCGCCCCGATTGGCTGGCTGAGTGGCGAGGACAGGCTGGACGGCGGATGATTCGTTTCGGCGATCGGCGCGAGCCACGACTTCGAAATCGGCGTCGACAATGTCCAAGGCAGGCGCGCGCTGGGGTTGGGCGGATGTGTCGCGGCCGTCATCGGTCATGATTTCGCCGGAAACCGGGCGTGCTTTCCGCTGCTCAGCCATCAGACCCCTTAGACATTCTGCCGAGAGGGGGTAAACGGAAATGGTTAATGCTTCGCCACCGAGGTGCTTCGGCGCCCCATTCCGGACGGAAATTAACCGTCTCTTAACCATGCGGACCCATGGTCGTTTCGTAGAAACGGGCAGCCAGGGTCCCGATGAATCTCCGTGGATTCGCAAGTTCCCAGGGTTTCGTAAGTTCCCAATGTTTCGCAAGTTCAAGGTCTGCAGCACGTGATCCGCTTCGAGAATGTCGGCCTCAGATACGGGATGGGACCGGAGATCCTGCGTGACATCTCCTTCCACATCCCCGAGCGCTCGTTCCAGTTCCTGAGCGGGCCGTCGGGCGCGGGCAAGACCACCCTGCTGCGGCTGCTGTTTTTGTCGCTCAAGCCGACGCGTGGCCTGATCAGCGTCTTCGGCAAGGACCGTTCGCGCATCTCGCGCACCGAGCTGCCGCTGATGCGCCGGCGTATTGGCGTGGTGTTCCAGGATTTCCGCCTGCTCGACCACATGACCACCTACGAGAACGTGGCGTTGCCGCTGCGCGTGCGCGGGCGCGAAGAGGCAAGCTACCGCACCGACGTCACCGAACTGCTCAAATGGGTCGGCCTCGGCGAGCGCATGCATGTGCTGCCGCCGGTGCTTTCGGGCGGCGAAAAGCAACGCGCCGCGATCGCCCGCGCGCTGATCGAGCAGCCCGAGATCCTGCTGGCCGACGAGCCAACCGGCAATGTCGACCCGCCACTGGCGCGGCGCCTGCTCAGGCTGTTCATCGAGCTCAACCGGCTTGGCACCGCGGTGGTGATCGCAACCCACGATCTCGGCCTGATGGACCAGGTCGATGCTCGGCGCATGATTCTCGCCGGCGGAAGGCTCGACATCTATGACTGAGGCCCAAGCCGACAGCAGCACACACCACGAGGAATTCGAGGACGAATTCGAGGATGCGCCGCTCCAACAGCCGGCGCCAAGGCTGCAGCGCAAGACCGCCCCCATCGTGCCGTCACAGAACATCGCCGGCCGCGCGCTGGTGCTGGTCATCGCCATCATGACGTTCTTGTCGTGCCTGACGCTGGGTGCGGTCACGCTGGTGCGCGACACCGCCTCGGTGTGGGAAAACCAGATCGCCCGCGAGGCGACGATCCAGATCAAGCCCGCCGAAGGGCTGGACATGGAGGCGGCACTGGAGACGGCCGCACGCATCGCCGGCGAATTCGCCGGCGTCAGCGGCACCAAGATCGTCGATCGCGCCGCTACCGCGCGGCTGCTCGAACCGTGGCTCGGCTCGGGATTGAACATCGACGAGCTGCCGGTGCCGCGGCTGGTGATCGTCACCATCGACCAGAGCAGCCCGCCCGATTTCGGCGCGATGCGCCAGGCGATCAGCCCCAAGGTGCCAACCGCCACGCTCGACGATCACCGCACCTGGGTCGACCGGCTGGTGGCGATGGCGCGCACGACGGTCACCATCGGCACCGGCGTGCTGGTGCTGATGCTGGCAGCGACTGTGCTGTCTGTGGTGTTTGCGACGCGCGGCGCCATGGCCGGCAACGGCCACATCATCGAGGTGCTGCATTTCGTCGGCGCCGAGGCCAATTTCATCGCCAGCGAGTTCCGCCGTCACTTCCTGCTCACCGGCATGACGGGTGCGGCCGCCGGTGGCGTTGCCGCTGTGGTGGTCTTCATCATCTTTTCGTGGTGGTCGTCGCTCAATCTCGCGACGCCGGAAGCCGACCAGGCAACCGCCCTGTTCGGCAACTTCGCCATCGGCCTGAACGGTTATCTCGGCGTCGCCGTGATCGTCGCTGTCATTGGCGCATTGACTGCCGCGACATCACATTTCACCGTCGTCAGCTATCTCGGCGACATCGACGTGCAGCATCCGGAAAGGATGTGATCACCGATGATGTCACTTTGTTGCAGAATGTGCTTAGATAGGCGCTGCAAAAGCCGCAATCCCTGCTTAACCATGGCTTCGTGATGGGTCAGAACGCGCTCGCCGCATCGGGGACGGTTTCCGGATCGAAAATCTACCCGGCCGGGCTCAAGCCGCGCCGGAGAAGTGTTTTTTTGCGCCGCATTTTGTTCATCCTCGTCGCAGCGGCCTTCATCTTCACCGGTGGCTTCGCGCTGTTTGCAACGCATGTCAGTCGACTGACCACGCCGGCCAACCCTGCCAAGGCCGACGCCATCATCGTTTTGACCGGCGGCCAGTCGCGGCTGGATGCGGCACTAGACCTGCTCAAGGCCGGCAAGGGCGAACGCCTGCTGATCAGCGGCGTCCATCCCTCGGCAACGCGCCGCCAGCTGCAGCTGGCGACGCGCAGCGACAAGTCGCTGTTCAACCGTGTCGACATCGACCGCGCCGCGCTCGACACCATCGGTAATGCCGAGGAAAGCGCCAAGTGGGTCGAAAGCCACGACTATGCCCGTGTCATCCTCGTCACCAACAACTACCACATGCCGCGCAGCATGCTGGAAATGGGCCGGCTTTTGCGCAAGGCCAGCCTGGACCCCTACCCGGTCGTCAACTCCAAGCTTGGCGAAGGCCGCTGGCTGACCAAGCCCGAAGCGTTCCGCGTGCTGTTCACCGAATACAACAAGTACCTGCTGGCGCTCGCGCGCGGCATCGTGCCGGTCAAGCCGACCTCGGACGGCATGGTCGTGGTGCAGGCCGCCGCCGAATAGGCACTCTGCCACGCAAAAGCTCATTCCAAGACGAAGCGGCGTTTTCCTTTTTGGACGGCTTGGTGTAACCAACGGCGAAATCCCGTCCTCAGGCGCCCCTCACCAATGCTCCATATCCGCTCGCTGGCATTCAACTTCGTCTTCTATGTCAGCCTGATCGCCCAGATGATCTTCTGGACGCCCTACTATTTCCTGTCGCCACGCCACCGCGCCTGGCTGGTGCCCAAATTCTGGGCGCGTTCGAGCCTGTGGCTGCAGGAAAAGATCGCTGGCACGAAGAGCGAGGTCACGGGGCTCGAAAACCTGCCTGCGGGTTCGTTCATCCTGGCGCCCAAGCACCAGTCGTTCTGGGACGCCATCGCCTTTTTCCCCTACTTGCGCGACCCGCTCTACATCCTCAAGCGCGAGCTGATGTGGATCCCGTTCTTCGGCTGGTACATCGCCAAGATGAAGATGATCCCGGTCAACCGTGGCAAGCGCTCGGCAGCCCTGAAGGCCGTTGTCGTGGCAACCCGCCGGGAAATGCAGAACGACCGCCAACTGATCATCTATCCCGAGGGCACCCGCCGCGCGCCCGGCGACGAGCCGGCCTACAAGTGGGGCATCGCCGAACTTTATGCGGCGCTCAACATGCCCGTCGTGCCCGTCGCCCATGTCGCCGGCCTGTACTGGCCGCGTCGCAAGTTCCTGCGCTACCCCGGCACCATCAAGGCCCGTTTCCTGAAGCCGATTCCGGCGGGCCTTTCGCGCGAGGAATTCATGCAGCGCCTGATCTCGGAAACCGAGGCCGCCTGCGACGCGTTCCTGATCGAAGCGGCAACCTCGAAGAACCCGCCGCCGATGCCGCCGACGGCGGTAAAGCGGCTCAGGGAATTGGGCGTCGAGGTCGGCTAGCTGCCGGCCGCCAGCTCGCGCTTCATCCAGCTCGTATCGCCCCAGGTCGACAGCCAGATCATCATGGCTGTCGCCGCCGAGATCGCCCCATAGGCCAGCCTGTAAGGCACGCCCTTGGCGGACCTGCGCTGGCGCGCGACCTCAAGATGCTCGAGTTCCTCCTGCTGGATGTCGAGGATGGCGGCATGCAGCCGCTCGTCCCGACGTTCCAGGAAACGAAGCTGTTCTTCGAGATGGCGATGCACGGTGGCCTCCACCGCTTCCGTGCACAGCCAGACCATCTGCGGTCCAAGCACCGATGTAACCAATCCCAGCACATAGCCGCCAAGCGACCAGAACTTCATGACACGGCACGGCCGCGTGTCGCGTGTCGGCATGGCGTCGCGAAAGATCCTGGCGTGAAGGATCTCGTCGGCGCGCATTTTCTCCAGCTCCGGCTGGATCACCGGGAAGAACCGCCGGGCAACAGCGATTTGCGCGCCATAGATGTTGATCGCGGCGCGTTCGCCAGCGTGATTGACCTTGAGGATACGCTGGATCGTGATCTTGTCCGCGCTTGCAGGCAGCAGCATCGATGTCCCCCGACTACGATGCTCCCTTGATATCACTGATCCTTGATATGTGACACGAGGCTAGCCAGCGGCCATCCGCCGCTCGTGTTCAAGCAGCCAGCGCTTGCGCCAGAGGCCACCGCCATAGCCCGTCAGGTCGCCGCTGGCGCCGACCACCCTGTGGCACGGGATGACGATGGCGATCGGGTTGGCGCCGTTGGCGCGGCCGACCGCACGTATGGCTGCGGGGTTGCCGATCTCGGCGGCGAGGCCGGAATAAGTCACCGAGACGCCCGCAGCAATGCGGCGCAAGCCGTCCCAGACCTGACGTTCAAAGGACGTGCCCTGCGGTGCCAGCCGAGTTGCGAACTCCGCAGACGTGCCAGCGAAATAGGCGGAGAGTTCCGCCTCGATCTGATCGATCGGTGCGGCCCTGCCGAAGGCGATGGCCGAGCCGGTGACCGCCTGCAGCTTGCGCACCTCTGTCGCCAGCGCCTTTCGCTCGAGGAATTCGAGGATGTGCAGGGCATGCTGGTCCGCAATCGCGATCATCGGGCCGATGGGCGTCTCGATCCAGTCGGCCTTGAGCATGGTCTTGCCGCGCAGCTTGGCCGGCGCCTCGCCGAGCAGCCGGGTGACAGCCGCGCGAAATCCGCTGCCGGAATCGAAACCCGCCTCGACCTGGGCGTCGACGACGCTGTCACCTGACGTCAGCCTCTCTGCCGCTTGCCCCAACCGGCGCAGCCGCGCCATTTCGAGAAAGCTCATGCCGAAACGACGCTTGAAGGCGCGGCGCACTGTCGAGGCATCGAGGCCCATGGCGACGATATCGGCCTCCAGCCAGCGCCGTTCCGGCTCGCGTTCGAGTGCTTCGGCCAGCGCTGCGACCAGCGGCTCCGCTTCGCCCGAGCCCATCATCGGCCGGCAGCGCAAGCAGGGCCTGAAGCCGGCATGCAGGCATTCGGCGGTGGTGTCGAAGAACTGCACGTTCTCGCGCCTGGGCTTGCGCGCGGAGCAGGTCAGCCGGCAGAAGATGCCGGTCGTCCTGACGCCGACATAGGCAAAACCGTCATAGCCTGCATCGCGGGCGATCAGGGCATCATAAAGCGTGTCGTCATCGGGGCGTTGGAACAGCATGGCTGATCCTTAGCGCGTCTCCGCTCGGCGCGCCGCCGAAAAACGGGCGTTGATTTTGCCTCCTGACACAGAGCTATTTGCCGACCAGACGTGCCACCTCTTCGAGCCAATGGTCGCGAATGCCGAGCGCCCTGAGATGCTCGACGGTGCTGAGCACATAATCCTCGTTGCGGCCCGACTGGCCGACGGCTCCGGCGACGATTTCGGCCGCGTGCGCCGCGTCGAGATTGCCGGCATACTGATGATGCTTGCGGTCGGCGATGTAGCACACCGCCTCCGCCTTTCCGCCGCCATCGAGCTGGATGGTTAGCTGGCGTTCTAGATAGACGCTGGTGACGAGCTCGCGGTCCCTGAGATAGGCAAGCACCTCGTCGCGCAGGTCGCCCGGCACGCGGAAGGCGAGGCCGACACAGGAGCCGCCACGGTCGAGGCCGAGCACCAGGCCCGGCCGCTGCTCGGTGCCACGATGGACCCAGGAGCGGATGCAGAGCGAACGACGAAACCCCATCAACCGGGCACGGCGCGTCTCGACATGCGCGAAACCTGGCCGCCATATCAGCGAACCGTAGCCAAAAACCCAAAAATCGCCCATATCGCCAGCCTGTTGGTGATCGCGGTGAACAGAACCGCGTTAGCGAGAGCCCGAGCATGCCGTCAAGTCAGGAACCAAGAGCAAACTACAGCCGCCGCTTCATGTGGCTCGGGCTTTTCATCGTGCTTCTGTTCGGCGGCTACAGCGCCGGATGGTTCTGGTTCGCCGGCAAGGCCGAAAGCGAGGTGCGCAAGGCGATCGCCGGAGTCAACCGCGATGGCGTGTCGCTCGAATGCGCCAACCCCGAGATCAAGGGCTTCCCGTTCCGCATCGGCCTGTTCTGCGACCGGCTGGACTACGAGGATGCGGGGCGCAGGATTTCGGCCAGCGCCGGCAGTTTCCGCACCGCCGCCCAGGTCTATCAGCCGATGCACTCGGTGCTGGAGATCGACGGCCCGCTCAGGATCACCGCGCCCGACCTGCCTCAGTTGCAATTCAACTGGGATTTGCTGCATGCCAGCGCACGTATCGCCAAGCCGTTGCCCGAACGTATCTCGGTCGAAACGCTCAAGCTTTCCGGCCAGGCAGCGTTTATCGACGGCGTCGCCAAGCCGCTGTTCACCGCCGAGCAGACGCAGACGCATCTGCGCCCGAACGGCGCCAACATCGATCTCGCCGGTACCTTCACCGGCTTGCAGATCGACCCGCAGGCGATCGGCGGACGCACGCTGCCCAAGCTCGACGGCAGCGCCGACACCTCGCTCAACAATGGCGTTGCCCTTGTGGAAAACAGGCAGCCGGCGCTGCGCGGCCAGTCGGGCAGCATTCGCTCGCTGACGCTGACGTCGGGCGGTACGACCGGCGTCGCACTCAGTGGCCCATGGTCGGTCGGCGACGATGGACTGATCGATGCAGATCTCAAGGTGACGATCCAGAACCCGCGCGAGCTGTCGCGCATCCTGTCTCAGGTCATTCCGGAGCAGGCCAAGCAGTTCGAGACCGCCTTCACCGGCCTCGCTTTGCTCGGCGACGCGCCGACCCTGCCGCTCAAGATCGTCAAGGGCAAGGCGACTTTGGGCTTCATTCCGCTCGGCATGGTACCGGCGGTAGATTAGGGGAGTAAGGCAGTAGGGGAGTAGGGGGACGATCCCCTGCTCCCCTATTCGCGTATTCCCCTAACCCTTCGCCGGATGCTCGATGGCCTCGCGGCCGAAGTTCGGCACGTCGACTTCCTGGCCGGCGTCGATGATCGAGCGGCGGATGGCACGGGTGCGGGTGAACATCTCGAACAGCTTGTCGCCGTCGCCCCAGCGGATCGCCCGCTGCAGCGACGCCAGGTCTTCCGAGAAGCGCGCCAGCATTTCCAGGATCGCGTCCTTGTTGTGCAGGCAGACGTCGCGCCACATCGTCGGGTCCGACGCCGCCAGACGGGTGAAGTCGCGGAAACCGGAAGCCGAATACTTGATGACTTCCGACTTGGTCACCGACTCTAGGTCGTCGGCCGTGCCGACGATGTTGTAGGCGATGATGTGCGGCAGGTGCGAGACGATGGCGAGCGTCATATCGTGATGTTCGGGATCCATCGTATCGATGTTGGAGCCGCAGCGGCGCCAGAACTCCGACAGCTTCTCCAGCGCCACCGGATCGGTATCAGGCAGCGGCGTGAAGATGCACCAGCGGTTCTCGAACAGTTCGGCAAAGCCGGCGTCGGGACCCGACTTCTCGGTACCGGCCAGCGGGTGGCCAGGGATGAAATGCACGCCCGCGGGTACATGCGGGGCCATCTGCGCGATGACGGAGGCCTTGGTGGAGCCGACGTCGGTGAGGATGGCACCCGGCTTCAGCGCCGATGCGATGTCGACAGCCACGGCGCCGGACGAGCCGACCGGCACCGAGACGATGACGAGGTCGGCATCCTTGACGGCTGCCTTGGCGTCGGTCGAGTAGCTGTCGCCGAGGCCGAGTTCCTCGGCGCGGGCGAGCGTGGGTGCGCTGCGGGTGGTGATCGCAATGTGACGGGCGAGCCCTTCACGGCGGATGACGCGGGCCAGCGACGAGCCGATCAGGCCGATGCCGACGAGGGCGATCTTTTCAAAGAGAGGATCTGACATGGTTCAACTTTTCAGGAATTCGGTGAGTGCGGCGACGACGCCGCGATTGGCTTCTTCGGTGCCGATGGTCATGCGCAGCGCATTGGGGAAACCGTAGCCGGTGACCCTGCGCAGGATATAGCCGCGCGCCGTGAGATAATCGTCGGCGGCAGCGGCCGAGTGCTTGCCGTCATCGGGGAAGTGCACCAGCAGAAAGTTGCCGACCGAAGGCGTGACGCGCAGGCCGAGCTTTTCGAACTCGGCGACCAGCCATTCCGCCCATTTGGCGTTGTGCGCCACCGTGCGCTCGACATGGCCGCGGTCTTCCATCGCCGCCACGCCGGCCTCGATGGCCGCCGCATTGACGTTGAAGGGACCGCGCATGCGCTCCAGCACGTCGATGATGTGCGACGGC
Source organism: Aminobacter sp. MDW-2 (assembly GCF_014250155.1). Classification (NCBI taxonomy): domain Bacteria; kingdom Pseudomonadati; phylum Pseudomonadota; class Alphaproteobacteria; order Hyphomicrobiales; family Phyllobacteriaceae; genus Aminobacter; species Aminobacter sp. MDW-2. The sequence goes on along the minus strand of NZ_CP060197.1, from coordinate 1,927,675 downwards.
GCATAGATCCAGCCGATGCGCATGCCGCCAAGGCCGTGGATCTTGGAGAAGGTCCGCGTCATGACGACGTTCTCGTTGGCCGCGACCAGCTCGACGCCCGATTCATAGTCGTTGCGGCGGACATATTCGGCATAGGCGGCATCGAGCACGAGCAGCACGTTCTTGGGCAGTGCCGCGTGCAGGCGGCGCACCTCCTCGAACGGCAGGTAGGTGCCGGTCGGGTTGTTGGGGTTGGCGAGGAAGACGATCCTGGTCTTCGGCGTCACCGCCGCGATGATGTTGTCAACGCTGGCCTTCTCGGCATCCTCCTTGGCAACGACCGGCGTGGCACCGGCTGCCTGGGTGTAGATCTTGTAAACCATGAAGCCGTGCTCGGTGTAGACGGCCTCGTCGCCCGGCGAGAGATAGCTCTGGGACAACAGGCCCAGCACTTCGTCGGAGCCATTGGTGCACAGGATGTTGGCAGGATTCAGCCCATGGGTCGCCGCGATCGCCTGCCTCAGGCGTGACGCCGACCCATCGGGATAATACTCCATCTTATGCGATAGCCTTTGGACGGCCTCGATCGCATGGGGCGAGGCGCCGAGCGGATTTTCGTTCGACGACAGCTTATGGACCTTGGCGACGCCTGCCGGAGCGGAGCTCTTGCCGGGGACATAGGCTGCGATGTCCATGATGCCGGCGCGGGGTTCGGGGCGAATCTGCTCGGGTGCCTTGGTCATTTCGAAATATCCTGGATTGGCGCCTCCGGCCGGAGGCCGCAGCGGAAATACCGCCCGGTGCACGCAATGTCGAGGAAAACCGGCGGAACCGGGCGGTCTGGCCGGACGAATGGGTCGCGGTTGACGCAATCCCCGACCGGGCGTAATAGCAGGGCATAGACCCGTGGTGATTTGGCCGGTCGGCTTGCAGCCACGTTAAACAAGTCGCTAAAGGGCCGTTTGCGATCCGTAAACCGGCTTTGCGACAGCAATGCCGGTTTTGTTTTTTGGAGTTCGCACAGTGCCGATCAAGATCCCGGATCAACTCCCCGCCCGCCAAGTGCTGGAAAAAGAGGGCGTGTCCATCATGGATGAGCAGACAGCTCTCCGCCAGGACATCCGTCCGCTGCAGATCGGCCTGCTCAACCTGATGCCCAACAAGGTCAGGACCGAAACGCAGATCGCGCGCCTGATCGGCGCCAGCCCGCTGCAGGTCGAACTGACGCTGGTGCGCATCGGCACCCACAAGGCCAAGAACACCTCAGAAGATCACCTCATCGCCTTCTATCAGACCTGGGAAGAGGTCAAGGATCGCAAGTTCGACGGCTTCATCATCACCGGTGCGCCGGTGGAACTGCTGCCTTTCGAGGACGTGACCTACTGGGACGAACTCAAGCAGATCATGGACTGGACGACGACCAACGTGCACTCGCCGTTCTTCATCTGCTGGGGCGCGATGGCGGCCGCCTGGCATTTTCACCGCGTTCCCAAGCACACGCTGGAGCACAAGGCGTTCGGCGTCTACCGCCACAACAACAACGCGCCTGCCTCGCCCTATCTCGCCGGCTTCTCCGACGATTTCGCCATACCGGTGTCGCGCTGGACCGAGGTCCGTGCCTCTGACATCCCCGAAGGCTCCGGCCTGGAGCTTTTGATGGAATCGGAAGAGACCGGCCCGAGCCTGCTGGCCGAAGAAGCCGGCAACCGGCTCTACATGTTCAACCACATCGAATACGACTCGACCTCACTCAAGGAAGAGTATGACCGCGACGTGGCCGCCGGCGTGACGATTGCCGTGCCGCACGAATATTACCCCGACGACGACCCGCAGCGCCGGCCGCTGAATCGCTGGCGCTCGCACGCCCATCTTTTGTTCGGCAACTGGATCAACCGCGTCTACCAGACCACCGAGTACGATCTGGAAAACATCGGCAAGGGCCGCTAGCCTCCCCGAACAGGACCGCGCTCGACGCCGGGCGCGGTCCTTTGCCCTACCCCGCTTTGGCTCGATGCTCGTGGAAGGCGCAGGCGAGGATGCGCAGGGCTTCGCGCGAGCGGCGGTCGGTGAGCGACGAGTGCAGCACGATTTCGGTTGCCGGCACATCGGGCAGACCGAACTTGCGGCTGACTTCGACGGTTCCGGGAGGCGCGAGACGGCTGGGAAAGACCGCCGTCGCCAGCCCGGCCGACACTGCCGCCGTCACCAACGACGAGCCGCCGCCGACGAACACCTCGACCCAGGGAATGCCGGCATCGTCGAGCGTGCGTATCGCCAGATCGCGCACGCCGCACAGCCGCGACAGCGTCGCCAGCCGGATCGGCTCGCCAAGACGATGATCGAACTCGGGCGTCGCAAACCAGCCGAAATGCTCCGGTCCCAGCACCTCGCCGTCGCGGCGGTCGTCCTCGCGCCGGACAATCGCCGCATCGAGCTCGCCACGGTCGAAGGCGTCGAGCAGCAAGGTCGAATTGTCGACCTGGACCTCGATGGTCAGGGCCGGGTCGTGCTGGCTGAGGCGGGCCAGCAGCGTCGTCACCTCCGGTCCGGCGACATGGCCGGCAATGCCGAGCGTGAAGCGCCGCGCCGAACATGACAGGCCGGCAACCGCTTTGTCATGCGCGGCTAGGAAGCTGCGTGCCGATTCGATGAACAGCGCGCCGTCGGCCGACAGCCTGACGCGGCGCGGAGTACGTTCGATCAGCTTGCGGCCGACACGCTCCTCCAGCCGCTTGAGCTTGACGCTTACCGCCGCCTGGGTCGAGCCCATGGCGTCGGCTGCACGGGTGAAACTCTGCAGGTCCGCCACCATGACGAAGTTACGAACGGCCTCGGCGTCGAGCCACAGCATCTCATCTATACCGATTTGTTATCACTGATATAGTTTTGCATAGCATTTATGCATAATCAAGCTTGGCATATCTCGGATGTTTCCAGATAACCAGCGGCGACCGGACTTCCTCCCCCGACGCCGCCAGCCGGAGACATGGGATGAAGCTGACGATGAGAGACAGTCTGGCGCTGGGGGCGATCTGCCTGTCGGCGCTGATGTTTGGTCTTGAGATATCGAGCGTGCCGGTGATCCTGCCGACGCTCGAACATGTGCTGCATGCCGACTTCAAGGGCATGCAGTGGATCATGAACGCCTACACCATCGCCTGTACGACGGTGCTGATGGCAACAGGAACGCTGGCCGACCGCTACGGCCGCCGGCTCGTTTTTGCGCTTACGGTTGCCGCTTTCGGCGTGACCTCCTTGATGTGCGGCCTCGCCCCCAACACCACAGTGCTGATCGTCAGCCGCTTCCTGCAGGGCATGGCCGGCGGCGCCATGTTCATCTGCTCGATCGCCATTTTGTCGCACCAGTTCCAGGACGCCAGGGCGCGCAGCAGCGCCTTTGCCATCTGGGGCGTCATCTCGGGCATTGGCCTGGGTTTCGGGCCGCTCATCGGTGGCTTGATCGTCTCGCTGTCGACCTGGCAATGGGTCTTCCTGGTCCACGCGCCGCTCGCCGTGCTGTGCCTTGTCCTGACTTATGGCAGCGTCAGCGAATCGCGCGATCCGCAGGCGCGGAAGCTTGATGTCGCCGGCATCGTCATCCTGAGCGCATCGGTGTTCGGCCTGACCTACTACATCACCGGCGGCGCCGACCTCGGCTTCCTCAGCCCGGCCGCACTGGCCATCGCAGCAGCTACCATCGCCGGCCTGATCGCCTTCGTTGCTGCCGAGCGGCGGCATCCGCATCCGATGTTCGACTTCTCGGTATTTGCGATCCGCGATTTCTCCGGCGCCATCATCGGCTGCATCGGCATGAACTTCAGCTACTGGCCGCTGATGATCTACCTGCCGATCTATTTCACCGTCGGCCTTGGTTATGACAGCGCAACGACCGGGCTGGCGCTTTTAGCCTACACCGTGCCTTTCCTGGTGATGTCGCCTGTCGCCCAGTATCTCTTGTTGCGCACCAGCGCCCGCACCATCATCCCGCTCGGCCTGTTCACCATCGGCCTTGGCTTCATCGTGATGTGGTTCGGCAGCACGCTCGGGCAGGCAGCCGGGGCGACCGTGCTGGCCGGTGCCCTGGTCTCGGGCATAGGACTTGGCCTGACGACGACGCCCGCCACCAACATGACCACAGGCTCGGTGCCGGCCAGCCGTGCCGGCATGGCCTCGGGCATCGACGCCAGCGCCAGGCTGATCGCCCTTGCCGTCAACATCGCGGTGATGGGCCTGGTGCTTGTCGAAGGCATTCTCCACACGCTGCGCCAGGCGCTGCCTGAAGCAACTGACGCGGCGCAGCTGCGCGGGCTGGCCGAGCGCATCGCCGCCGGCGGTGCTGCGACACCGCATGCGCTTTCAGGCCAACCGACGCTGGAGGTGCCTGTGGCGGTGGCGCACGCCGCACTCGTCGACGGCTTCGGCTGGACGCTGCTTTATGGCGGTATCGGCGTCTGGGTCCTGGCCGTGCTCAGCTTCGTCATCTTCGGGCCGGCCAGGACAGTGAGCGGCGAGCCGCGACCGAAAACCGAGTCGCAGGTGATCTGACCTGTCAGAGCCGGGGCGAACGCAACACAGCCAATTCCGCTGCTGCCCAGCGAGAGCACGCCCCGGCCACAGCCATTCGGTGATGAGGTAGCCCCTCGCCCAGCTTGAGCCTGCAGTGTCAGCCCTTCGGCACGAACACGTTGACCGATTTGGGCCTGATGCGGAAATGCGCCGGCGTCCAGGTCACCAGCTCGCCGTCGGTGTTGACCGGGCGCGGCTGCTTGGTGCGGATCGTCACTTCAGTGGTCTTGAAGGCGCGGACGTCGTCCCACTGGCCTTGCGTGCCCTTGCGCAGGCTGGGCAGAAGCCTGAGCAGCCGCCACCAATGGTCGACCTCGAGGCTGTAGAGATCGAGCCAGCCGTCGTCGGCGGTCGCGGTCTCCTCGACGGTCATGCCGCCGCCATAATGGCGACCGTTGCCGACCGAGACCTGCATGGTGCGGATCTTTTCGGTGGTGCCGTCATGGTCGACATAACAGGTGAACAGCCGCGAACGCATCAGGATGCGGGCGGCGACGATGCCGTAGCCCAGCGTGCCCCAGCGCTTCTTGGCGTGCTCGGTGAGCTCGCCCGCCAGTTCGGCGCTGAAACCGATGCTGGCGACGTTGAAGAACAGATGGCCGTTGACCTCGCCGAGATCGACGGTTGCCTGGTGGCCGGCGGCGATGATTTCCGCCGCCTTCACCGGGTCGGCGGGAATGCCCATCGTGCGGGCAAAGTCATTGGCTGTGCCGAGCGGCAACACGCCGAGCGTCAGGCCGGAATAGGACAGACCGGCGGCCGCGTTGTTGAGCGTGCCGTCGCCGCCACCAACGATTGCCATGTCGAAATGATCGGCATTGCGCGAGATCAGCTCGGAGGCGTTCTCGTCCTTGCTTGTTGCCATCTCCTCGATCTGGAGACCGGCATCGACGAGCACCTGACGGGCGGCATCGATCGACCCGCCACCACGGCGTGCGCGCGGATTGACGATCAGCATCGCGCGCTTGCCCCTGGAATGCTGCACGGCGCGCTTTTGGTTGATGACGTCGGTCAGGAGGAAACCCCTATTCTTCACGGTGGGCCAAGCCCGCTGTCATCTAGGGATCGATCTGGCAAATTTGAAGGCAGGCGGATGAATATGCCGGCGGCGAAGCCAAGTAACCGGAAATATTCGCGTCAGTCCTGGGACGTTTCACGCACGCCGCGCCAGGCCGAGATGATGGCTGCGGCGGTAGCCTTGCCGGCCGCGTCGTCGATGAGCCAGGAAATCACCGAAATGCGCATCACCTCGCGTCCGCGCCATTTGGCGCCGCCGGCGAAGGCAACGCCGTCCCGCTGGAGCCGGATGATCGTTGCCCGGGTCAGTTCATCGCCGCGCTCGGCAGGCTCGTCGGCGCCGAAACGCACCAGCACCTGGTTGAGCACGACATCGTTGAGTACTGCGATGGCGTTTTCACCACGCAGCTCATCGGCGATCAGCCGGGCAACACGACAGTGCCGCTCGACCATCGTGGCTATGCCCTCGCGGCCGAGATGGCGGATGATCGCCCAGGTGGCAAAACCACGCGCCCGCCGCGACAGTTCGGGAACGAAATGGCTGGGGTCGCGCTCGCCCTCCATAGCCGTCGGCAGATAGCTCGCCGCAATCGTCATGGCGCGGCGATGCGCCTCGCTGTCGCGGACGATGGCATAGCCGCAGTCATAAGGCGTCTGCAGCCATTTGTGACCATCGGTTGCCCAGGAATCACAAGCGTCGAGCCCCTCGGTGAAATGCCTGAAAGCAGGGCAGGCACGCGCCCAAGCCCCGAAAGCGCTGTCGACATGGATCCAGGCACCGACCCCGCGGGCGATCGGCACCAGTTCGGTGAACCTGTCGAAGCCGCCGGTGTTGATCTGGCCGGCCTGCAGGATGACGATTGCCGGCCCCCGCACGTCAGCCGCACGGCGAGCGAAATCCTCCGGCTCCATCTGGCCTTGGCTGTCGGTGGCGACCCGGATCAGCCGATCATGGCCAAGGCCGAGGAATTGCAGCGCCGAAAACACTGTGGTGTGGGCGTCGTCTCCGATCAGCACGGAAATCGGCGGCGCGCCGAACAGGCCGTTGGCGTCGACATCCCAGCCGACACGTCGCAGCACCGCGCCGCGCGCTGCGGCCAGGCAAACGAAATTTGCCACCGTAGCACCTGTGACAAAGCCGACCGAGCTTTCGCGCGGCAGATCGAGCAGGTCGAGCAGCCAGCGCGCGGCAACCGTCTCGGCCGCGGCGGCCGACGGCATGGCGTGGTGGTTGCCGGCGTTCTGGCCCCATGCGCTGGTCATCCAGTCCGCAGCGACGCCGACCGGGTGCGAACCGCCAATGACCCAGCCGAAGAAGCGTGCGCCGGTGGTAACGTTGAGGCCCGGTTCGGCCCGTGCCGCCAGTTCGTCGACCACGACGCCGGGTGCTTCTCCGGTCTCGGGCAAAGGGCCGTCAAAGGCGGCCAAGGCGTCGGCGTAGCCATGCAGCGGACGCTGCGGCCTGGATGGCAGTTCCGACCTGTAACGGATGGCATGGTCCGCGGCCTGGCGCAGCAGGCGCCCGATCTGTTCCCCCTCCATGGCAGTACCCTCTGCTCCAAGAGTGCCGTAATCCGCAGAAACATTAGAAACCAAGCATATTCCGCGCAGGGCTTCCCGGCAACGAACGCACCCGCAGTCTAACGGTCTAGCTCCGGGAAATAGGGATCGGAATAGATCCGCCTGTCGTGTTCGCCGGCCATGCAGTCGACCCGGGGCTCGGTGTCGATCCTGACGACCGGCACGGCATGGGTGTCGCCGCTGACCTCGAGCACCAGCTTGCGCCGGATCGCAGTGGCGAATTCCGACGCCGCCTTGATCGGCAGGACGAACGAGCCGGCGCCGCCGGTGACACATTTGGCGTAATAACGGTCGAGCCGGGACGCCGTTCGCGACGGCCGGATCAGGATCGGCAAGCCGTTGATGACGATTCCCTGGGCCAGAGCAGCGTCACGCGCGGGAAGCACCGGGTTGCCGAAATTGTTCGGCCCGTCGCCCGAAATGTCGATAACGCGGCGAAAGCCGTCGGCGTCGTTGCTGTCGAACAGCTTGGCGCCATAAGTGACCGCGCCCGAGATCGAGGTGCCGCGAAAGCCGCTGAACGGCCTCGCCTCGAGCCTGGCGGCGAAGGCGGCAGCACTCTGCGGCCCGTCGATGATCTGCCACGGCACCACCGATTCCTCGCGCACGGTGCCCGCCCATTCGAAATAGGTGATGGCGACGCGGCCATGCTGGCCGGACAGAACGGCATCAATGAAATCAGGGTGGCGCAGCGCCTCGACATAACCCGCGCGCTGGAGGGTGAACTCTTCCAGATCCATCGAGCGCGAGACGTCGACCGCAAGCACGAGCTCGACATCGACCGCAACACCAGCCACCGGGCGCGGCACCTCGCAGCCCAGACACAAGACTATGGCCAGCACGCCCAGCATCGTTTGCAGGCTCTCCGACGGATGGATCAGTGTCGCGGCAATGGCGTCGGAATGGAAGTGGTGCGGCTTCACCCCTTCGTGAGGTACAGCCTAGCCACCATGCTCCGCGTCGCCACGGCGCAGGGCTGGAAAGCCGCGTGAGGCGCCGGTGGGCGACAGCACCGGCACGAAGACGCGCCGCGAGGCGCGCTGCGCCACCGGAATGCCCTGGTAGACGCGCTTCTGCGCCTCAACAACGATGGCGCCGGCAAAGATCGGCCAGAGGCGGCGGCCTGCGCGCTCGAACAGATGGTCGAACTTCATCATCCATTTGCGCCGTGACGGCGGGAAATGCAGCGCATCCGACCATGCCGAGACGGTGAAATTGGCCTCGCGCAACAGTTCGTTGAGCTGGCCGGACGAGAATGGCCGCCCGGTGCCGAAGGGCGTGTGCTCGAAACGCGCCCACATGCCGCGCCGGTTGGGCACGACAATGACGATGCGCCCCGCCGGCGACAGCACGCGCCAGATCTCCTTCAGCGTCTCGCGCGGGTTTTCGGCATGTTCGAGCGAATGGACCAGCAGCACCCGGTCGACGGAGGAATCGACGAGCGGCAACTCCTCGTCAAAGACGAGTGCCGTCGAGGACGGCCCATTCGCCGGCCAGACCACGGCACCTTGTGTAGCCGGCATGAAGGCAAAGACACGCTCGGCATCGCTGCCGAATCGGTCGAGCCAGGGCAGCGTGTAACCGAGCCCGACAAGCCGCTCATTGGGCAGACCGGCCCACACCGACGACAGCGCCATGGATATCGACTGCTCGGCGAGGCGGCCAAGCGGCGTCGAGTAGAAGGAGCGAAGATCGACGATGTCGGAATTCATGGGCCGAAGGTAGACGCGCCGCCCACCGACTTCAACGACCCCGCCCCATTTGGCGTGACAGACTTGCCGACGCGCCCTATCGTCGTTCCCGAACTGGAGTATTGCCATGGCCGCCGAGATCAAGCTTTTCATGTGCCGCACCGACAATTTCGGCGCGCTTTTGCACGACCGCGAAACCGGTGAGACGGCAATCATCGATGCCCCGGAGGAAGGCCCGATCCAGTCGGCGATCGAACACAGCGGCTGGACGCCGTCGACGATCCTGACGACGCATCACCATACCGACCATGTCGAGGCGAACCTGGCCTTGAAGAGCCGCTACAAGCTGCGCATCATCGGCCCCGAAGCCGAGCGCGACAAGATCCCCGGCATCGACGACACGGTCGAGCAAGGCTCGGTCATTCCTTTCGGCAACGAGACCATCGAGGTCATCGAGACACCGGGCCATACGGCCGGCCATGTCTGCTACTACCTGCCGAAATCGAAGCTGGCCTTCACCGCCGACACGCTGTTTGCGCTCGGCTGCGGCCGGCTGTTCGAGCGTCCCGCACCCGTCATGTTCGAATCGCTGAAGAAGCTCGCCGCCCTGCCGCCGGAGACGGTGATCTATTGCGGGCACGAATACACGCTGTCCAATGCGCGTTTCGCGCTGACGATCGATCCGGACAACGCAGCCCTGCGCGCCCGCACCGATAAGATCGAGGCGTTGCGCAGCGACGGCAGGCCGACACTGCCGACGACAATCGGCGAGGAGCTGGCGACCAACCCGTTCCTGCGCTGGGCCGATCCAGCCATCCGCAAGCATCTCGGCATGGAAAAGGCGGCCGACGTCGACGTCTTCGCTGAGGTCCGGAAGCGCAAGGACAATTTCTGACCATGACGGCTCAGGAGATCATTGCCAGCCTCGGCATGCAACGCCACCCCGAGGGCGGCTGGTATGTCGAGACATTTCGCGACAATCCGGAAGCCGGACCGCATGGCCCGCGCGGCAACCAGACGGCGATCTATTTTCTGCTCGAGCACGGTGACGTGTCGGCATGGCACCGGGTCAAGGACGCTGCCGAAATCTGGCACTACCATGCCGGCGCGCCGATCGAACTGAAACTGTTCCAGGAAGGCGGCATCCTTGTCGCCCACACGCTTGGCGTCGACATCGCAGCCGGCCAGCGGCCGCAATGCGTGGTGCCGTCCGGCTGGTGGCAGACGGCGCGTTGCCTGGGTGACTGGACGCTTGTCGGCTGCACGGTGTCACCGGGTTTCGAATTCGCCCAGTTCGAGTTGGCGGAACCGGGCTGGGAGCCGAGTGTCGGCTAGGCCCCTGCCCCGTCGGCGGCCGGCCCCTTGCCCTCGCCAAAGATCAGCGATTTCGCCGCCAGCACCGCACCGCCGGTGATGAGCACGCAAGCGGCGAGGATGCGCAGCGATGGTTCGGCGAAGCCGGCCGCGATCAGCACCAGGGTCGACAGCAGCGGGGCTGCGTAGCTCGCAGCACCGAGCACCTGGATGTTGCCGCGCTTGACGCCGATGTCCCAGGCATAGAAGGCAGCACCGACCGGCATCAGGCCGAGGCCAAGCACGGCGAGCCACTGACCGGCATTGGCCGGCAGCACGGTCTCTTCCAGCGCCAGGTGGCAGGCAAGGGACAGCACCGACGTCGCCAGGCAGAACCACGTGACGACGGTCGTCGGCACCGAGGGAAAGCGGCGTGACAGAAGCGAATAGCCCGACCACAGGAAGGCGCAGGCGAAGGCCATGATGTAGCCGAAGGCGTAGCGCGGCTCGAAGGCCAGCCCGCCGCCCTTGGTGACGATCAGGAAGGTGCCGGCCAGGCCGAGCAGCGCACCGGCGATGTGGTTCCAGCGCAGGCGCTCGCCCGGCATCAGCGCCGAGCCGAGCACAATGAAGAGCGGCCAGAGATAGGCGATCAGGCTGGCCTCGACCGCCGGCGCGTTGCGCAGCGCGGTGAAGTAGAAGAAGTGGTAGCCGAACAGGCCGACGATGCCGATGATCCAGACCTGCGCCGGGATCTTCTCGGCCTTGTCGGGCTTGGGCATGAACAGGCGGGTAACGAGGCCGACGCAGGTGCCGACGGCGAAGGTGATCGCCGACATCAGGAACGGCGGCACCGAACCGGAGGCGTCGGTAAGCAAGGCCAGCAGCGCCCACATGGCGACCGCCGAAAATCCGATCAAGGTTGCGCGCCCCACTTACCCCTCCCGGCGCAACGCGCCTTTCCCCGTGGAGGCTGACCGCGTCCGGAAACCGGCGCCCCCTCTTCGTTGCGCATGATCTTATCCGAAAATCGATGTCCACTTTTCGGGAACATGCTTCGTTCGGGTCATGCTCAATTGGTCGCTTCGAAGCGCCGTGCCTTGACGGTGATCGTTCCGATCTCCGTGCTTACGGTCGCATATATAGGCGCATATACTCCGGTTTCGCCGAGCGGCGCAAACGTCACCATGATGCGGCTGCGGTCGCGCAGGAAGGTCAGCGCCTTCTTGTCGGTGCGGTAGCCCGAGACAGGCTGGAAGCCCATGCGGCAGGTGACTGTGTCGCCTTCGAACCCCTTGACCACCATCTTCTTGCGCGACACCTCGGTCAGCTTGAGGTCGGCACGCAGTTCGCCGTCATAGATCCTGACAGTGCGGCCGCAGACCTTGTCGAGGCTGGGCGCGCGGATGACGGTCGCAGCGATCGGATCGGCGACGCCGCGCAGGTCGTTGGCGCCGAGCGGAATCCAGGTCTTGCCGCGCTTCTTGGGCGGCGGCACCACCTCGGTGCTGGTGACGCGGTCGCCGGAAAAGCCGACTGCGACGAGCGAGCTGACCTTGCCCGAGACATAGTCGGCGCGGAAGGCTCGTGGCCTGGTGCGGCCCTCGCCAAAACTGCCGCGCGACGAGATCGTGCCGCGCGTGTCGTCGAAGAAGGCCGCCAGCCCGGCGCTGGAGACCCTGCCGTTGACGACATAGGAGTTGCCCTCATAGGTGCTGTCGAAGGTCGCCTTGGCGACCGGAATGCCAAGAAACGAGAGCGAGTAATCGCCGCTGAAGGATTTGCCGGCGGCGAGCAGCGGCGACGGCAGGACGGCGAGGCAAAGGCAAAGCAGGATCGGTGCGGGGCGGCGCATTCTCGGTAACACCTCATCGACAGCGCAAGCTGCGCCTGCCGCTGTTCACGTCCCTGCGCGATGGTTATAGAACCAATTCCGGCCATTCTGTGGAGTTGGGGACAATGCCTGGAAACAACCGGGGTGCTTGACGCGTCGGTGAAATACACTTATGGAACGCCAACTTTTTCCATGAGGCCGCCTGACTGAGACCGCGCGCCATCGTTATTCGGTGCGTCATCGTCGCTTGGTCCGCCAGAACTGAAGGTAAGTAACATGTCCCGCGCTTGCGAACTCACCGGCAAAGCCGTCATGACCGGCAACAATGTGAGCCACGCCAACAACAAGACCCGTCGTCGCTTCCTGCCGAACCTGGTCAACGTCACGCTCATCTCCGAGACGCTGAACCAGAACGTGCGCCTGCGCATTTCGGCCAACGCCCTGCGCACGGTCGAGCATCGCGGTGGCCTCGACGCCTTCCTGATCAAGGCTGACGCGGAAGAGCTGTCGCAGCGTGCGCGCCTGCTCAAGAAGCAGATCGCCAAGAAGAACGCCGAGCAGGCCGCAGCCTAATCGTCTGACGAGGCGGGGGACGACCGCCTGGAGCCTCTGACGGCCGCAAGGACGATGGAGGCTCCGCCCAAATCCGCCCGGGCTATGCCCGTACCGCTGGTTCCATTACCCAGGATAAAAAAATGAACTCCGGTTCAAGATACCTGCCTTTCGTGGCGGCCATGGCGCTTGTCGTCGTCGCTTCCAACATTCTCGTCCAGTTCCCGATGCAGGGACAGGTCGGACCTTTGGCGCTTGCCGACGTCCTGACCTGGGGCGCCTTCACCTATCCCTTCTCATTCCTGGTCACCGACCTTGCCAACCGGCGCTACGGCCCGAAGCTGGCACGGCGTATCGTCTTCGTCGGCTTCACGGTTGCGGTGGTCTGCTCGATCGTCATTCCGCCGGTGCTGTTCCGCTATGGCCTGATCCCGTTCGACACGGCTGCCGATCGACTGGCGCGAATCGCCGTTGCCTCCGGTGCTGCCTTCCTGACCGCCCAGTTGCTCGACATCACCGTGTTCAACTGGCTGCGCCGGCAGAGCTGGTGGCGCGCGCCGATCTTCGGCACGCTCGTCGGTTCGGTGTTCGACACGGCGATCTTCTTCGGCATCGCCTTTTCGGCAGCCTTCGCTTTCCTCGGCTCCGAGGATGCATTCGCCCTGGAAGCGGCCCCGCTGTTCGGCGTGCTGCCGTTCGAGGCGGCGCGCTGGATCTCGTGGGCGCTCGGCGACCTCACGGTGAAGCTTCTGATCGCCGTCTTCGCGCTGATCCCCTACCGCCTGATCGCCGCGCGCTGGACACAGCCGGCGCTGGCATAGCCGCCAACAAATACGACAGCATTGCCAAGAGCATCCGATGATCGATCGGCTGCTCTTGCATGTCGGGCGCCGCCGCATACCTTACCGGCTCGCGCCACGGCATGATCGGCAAGGGTATGGCTCTCGATTCGGTTGATCTTTTCCTCGAGGTCGTTCGGACCGGAAGCTTTTCCGGCGCAGCCAGAGCCACCGGCATCCCCGTCTCAACGATAAGCCAGCGTATCGCCGCACTCGAAACCCGCCTCGGCAGCACCTTGCTCAAGCGCACCACGCGACGTCTGGCCTTGACCGAAACCGGCGCAAGCTATCACGAGGTCGCGTCGCGGGCGCTGGCCGAACTGCGCGGCTACGAGGCCGAGCTGACCGACACGGCGGCAGGGCTGAGCGGCAAGCTCAGAGTGGCGAGCACGATCGCCATGGACGATGTGCTGGCGCCGCTGCTGAGCAGCTACCTCGAGGCTCATCCCAACATGTCGCTGGAGCTCAATCTGAGCAGCCGCAACGCCGACCTGTTCACTGATGGCATCGACGTCGCCATTCGGGTCGGCACGCTGCGCGACGATTCGGGGCTGGTGGCGCGTTCGCTTGGCAGTGCCGCGCTGAGGCTCGTGGCGTCACCTGCCTATCTCGCGGCACATGCACCAATCAGCCATCCTGGTGACATCGACACCGGCCAGCTGATGTCCTTTTCCGGATATGCCTCGGCACAGCTACGCCACGCCGGCGGCGACCCCTACAAACTGAGCATCTCCGGTCGTTTCACCGGCAACCAGCTTTCGTCATTGCGGCATCAAGCCGTCGCGGGTCGTGGTATTGCGCTGGTGCCGGCTGCGTTCCTGGCCCGGGAACTGGCCAGTGGCGAGCTGGTGATTCTGTTGCCCGAGTGGAGCGGCGAGGCGCAGCCGATCCACATCGTCTATCTGCGCCAGCGCATCGTCTCGAGGCGCCTGCGCTCCTTCATCGACCATGTCGTCGCGCATTTTCCGCGCCAGCTGTTCGTCGCCTGATCTTCCGTCGATCCGGAAGCTGCATCCTGAAATCTCCGGCTAATCCACCCGGGTACCTGTCCTTACCTTCGGCTCATCAAAGCGACGAAAGGACATGCAGATGCAGGACACACAGGGATTCTACTCGATCATCGACTACACCGTGGACGGCGCCCAGACACAGCAAGAGCTGATCGACGCCTTCGCCGGCCTGCAGGAAAAATGGGTACGGTTCTATCCCGGCTACAAGTCGGCGCATCTGTTTGCCAGCACCGACGGCACGCGCGTCTACAACATCATCCACTGGGAAAGCGAAGCCGCGCATCGCGAATTCGAGCGCGTATCGGACAATGCCGCGCGCATTGCGGCGATCGAGGGCGTCATCGACGGCCTCAAGGGCAAGGCCGAGCCCAGAATGAGCGGCCCACCGCGCTACAACCTCGTCCGCGAAATCGCGCCCGGCCCGCGCCCGATCGACGCCTGAGCCGGGAGGAGACCATGCAGATCGAGATGCATGCCGACGTGCTGTGTCCGTGGAGCTACATCGCCAAGCGCCGCCTCGAAGCCGCCTCGGCGCTTGCCGGCACGCCGATCAGGATCGTTTGGCGCAGCTTCGAGTTGTCGCCCGAAGGCGCTCTGATATCAGGCGACAGCGCCGCCGACATGATCAGGCAATGGCGCGGCGATGCGGCCGAAGCGCGGCTCGCCCAGATCACAGGGTTCGGAGTGGTCGAGGGCATCAAGCTAGACCTGGAGAACGCCCGCCCGGTCAACAGCTTCAACGCGCACCGGCTGGTTCACCTTGGTGCAGCGAGCGGCAAGGCCGACGCGGTGATGGAACGCCTGCTGCAGGCCTATCACAGCGAGGCCGAAAACATAGCCGACCGCGGCGTTCTGGACCGGCTTGGCCGCGAGGCCGGGCTTGCGCCAGGTGCGGTGGCGGAATTGCTCGCCGGCGACGATTTCGCCGCCGCCGTGCGCGCCGACAAGCGCCTCGCCGTCGAACGCGGCATATCGGGCGTGCCGGTGATGGTCCTCGCCGGGACAGCGCCGACTTCGGCGGTCAAGCCGGTCGAGGAGCTTGCCAAGCTGCTGCGACAGGCGGCGGCAAGCGAGCCGAGCGCATGAGCATCGGTATTCGCTACTTTCCGCGACCACCGGGGACATGCTGACGTAATGCAATCTCGACAATGTCGCGGGAGTTACGTCAGACACGGTGGATACATGACCATTACACTACGCCCGCTCAACGATGCCGAGCGGGCAACAATGCTTGAACTGCAAGTCGCGCCGGCGCAGCAGAATTTTGTCGCCAGCAACGAGGATTCGATCGAAGAGGCTGATGCGGGCCACCATTGCGCGCCGTTCGCCATCTATGCCGATGACCTGCCGGTCGGCTACACCATGTATGCGCTCGATCCCGACGACGGCAATTACTGGATCTATCGGCTGATGATCGACCAGCGTTACCAGCGGCTCGGCTATGGCCGCAAGGCGTTGCTGGAGATGCTGAAGCTGATGTCGAAGCTGCCCAGCTGCGGCCATGTCACCTTGAGCGTCGTGCCGGAAAACGAAATGGCGATGGCGCTCTATCGCGAGGTTGGCTTCCGCGCGACGGGCGAGGTTATCGGTGGCGAGGTCGTCTTTCGTCACGACCTTTCGGCGATCGGCTGAGGCCGATCAGCGGTCGATTCGCGTCGACAGGACGATCGACGACAAGGTGCGTTCGACACCTTCGAGCGCACCTATTCGGTCGATCAAGGCATCGAGGTCGCGCACCGACGGCGCCTCGACGACGACGATCATGTCGAAATTGCCGCTGACCGAATGCAGCGTGCGCACCTCGGGAATCCGCTTCAGCACCGCCTCCACCGCCGCCGAGACCTTGGGCAGCGCGGTGACCAGGATATGCGCGCGAACCAGGTTCTTCTCGTAGTCTGGCGACAGCCTGACGCTGTAGCCAGCAATCACCCCACGCTGTTCCAGCCGCTCGATCCGGCTTTGCACCGTCGTTCGCGACACACCTAGCTTGCGCGCCAGCTCGGCCGTCGAGGCGCGCGCGTTCTCGCGCAACAAGGCAAGCAGGGCGCGGTCAGGGTCTGTCGTCATTTCGTCGATACCATACGTCGTTTCGTCCAAAACATATCGGCCTTTCGGCAATATCGATACTGCCTTTTGACGTGGTGCGACCGTAGACTCCGCGCGAAATTCCATTTGAAGGGGACATGACCATGAAACAGATCGTTGTCGTAGGCGCAGGCAAGATCGGCTCGACCATCGCCGACATGCTGGCCGAGAGTGGCGATTACCAGGTGACCGTGGTCGACCGCTCGCAGGCCGCACTTGATTCGCTCGAGACCGGCAACGCCGTCGAGACGCTTAAGGTCGAGATCGCCGAAGCTGGCGCCCTCGACGCCGTTTTGGCAGGCAAGTTCGCCGTACTTTCCGCTGCCCCCTTCCACCTCACCACGCGCATTGCCGAGGCAGCCGCCAAGGCCGGCGTGCACTATCTCGACCTGACCGAGGACGTCGCTTCGACCCGCATCGTCAAGGAACTGGCGACCACCGCCAAGAGCGCCTTCATCCCGCAGTGCGGCCTCGCACCAGGCTTCATCTCGATCGTCGCCAACGATCTCGCCAAGCGCTTCGATTCGCTGGAGAGCGTGCGCATGCGCGTCGGCGCACTGCCGCAGTACCCGTCCAATGCGTTGAACTACAATCTGACCTGGAGCACCGACGGCGTCATCAACGAGTATTGCGAGCCCTGCGAGGCGATCGTCGAAGGCTCGCTGGTCGAGGTGCCGCCGCTGGAAGAACGCGAAGAGTTCTCGCTCGACGGCATCACCTATGAGGCGTTCAACACCTCGGGCGGTCTCGGCACGCTGTGCGAGACCTACAAGGGCAAGGTGCGCACGCTGAACTACCGCACCATTCGCTATCCCGGCCACGCCGCGATCATGAAGGCGCTGCTCAACGATCTCGGCCTGCGTCACCGCCGCGAAGTGCTCAAGGACATCCTGGAGAACTCGCTGCCGGCGACCATGCAGGACGTGGTGGTGATCTTCGTCACCGTCAGCGGTCGCAAGGGCGGGCGCCTGCTCCAGGAAAGCTACGCCAACAAGATCTACAGCCGCCAGATGGGCAAGATGGTGCGCAGCGCCATCCAGATCACCACGGCTTCCGGCATCTGCGCCGTGCTCGACATGCTGGCCAACGGCGCATTGCCGCAGCAGGGCTTCATCCGCCAGGAAGACATCGCACTCGACGCCTTCCTCGCCAACCGCTTCGGCCACAACTACGCCCAGGCCGCGACAAGCCATCTGGCAGCCTGATTGGGGGACGCCTTACGGGGAAGATACCCCGGAGGTCATGATTTTTGCAGCGAGGGGTTAGGGGACCCCTCGCTTTCTTTTTGTCCGGATAGCTGCGACCGGCTCCCTGCTTGGCTCGGCCAAGGGCAAGTTCAGGCAGATCAGATCGCTACCATCGGCCCGAAGAAGCCGATGATGCGCGCGATGCGCTTCCCGTCGGGCGAAAGCTCGGCAATATCAAGGCCTTCGGGCAGCGGTGTGCCGTCGGCCTCGACGACGCGCCAGCCGAAGCGGGCAACGCCGTGATGAAGATCGACAGAGGTGGTGCGGACGATCTTCGCACCGGGGCGGCTCATCCGGATACTTGCGATATGCACCAGAAGCTCATCGGCACCGACAGTGTCGGCCCGCGGGTCGGTGTATGTCGCCCGCTCGGCCCAGACGGCTTCGAGCAGCTCCTTGCGACTGTCGGCGTCGGGTTCGTTCCAGACCGCGCAGTAGCGGTCAATGAGGCTGGTTACATCGGACGACATGGCTGGCTCCCGCATCGCAGGCGCCGACAATAGCGGACAATCGCTGCTCAATCGCCGTGCAGGATGAATTCCAGGTAGAGGTTGCGCTGCAGGATCGAATGGTTGTCGTCGGAGACCAGCGATACCATCAGCGCGCCGTCGCTACGCTGCCAGACGTCGAGCCCTTCCATGTTGTCGATCTGGTAGCCCATGTTGGCTTCCAGCAGCACCGGGCCGTCGGCGATCTGGCCCCTGGCGATTGTCTCGGAGGCAATGCGCCGGAGCCGCATCTTCACGCCCGAAGCCATCGAGAAGCTACGTTCAAGCAGCAGCAGGTCGCCATCGGGCAGGAAGGCGCCGTCGGTGATGTCGAACTCGCCGTTGCGCTTGACCGTGAAGACGCCCTTCTTGGGCCCCTCGATGATCGCGGCGAAGATGTTGCCTGATGTGTCGAGGCTCTTTTCCGACACCACCACAAGCCCGCCCTTCTCAGTGGAATAGGCGACGGTCTCGAAGCCGCGATTCGTCCTGAGCTCGTTGCGCGGCACGAGGAAATCGAGCTCGCGGAACGGCGGCTGCATGTTGTCGGGATCGATGCGGTACTGGGCGACGCGGTGGGTGCGCTCGAAGCCCACGGTAGCGATACCGTCCTTCACCGCAAGGCCCTCTGCATCGGCCTGCCATTTCTTTTCGATGGCGACACCGGAGCTGTCCACCATCTGCACCATGCGGAAGTTCTCGATGCCCGTCGGGCGCATCGCGGAATCGCGGGCGACACGTCCAAAATACCAGAAGCCGGTGTCGGCGACGCCGATGAAGTCACTCCCCGATTTGAGGAAGCGGAAGGCCGACAGCGCGCCGAGATTGCGCGACGACGAGGTCATTTCGAGGCCGCCGACGAATTCGAGCGGACCAAAGATCTTCTGGTCGAGACCGATCTGGAAGCGGGCGATGGGACGGGCTGATATCTCGATGCGCTCGATGGCAGGCTGCTCGGCGCGCGAGGACGCGGTGAGCGATGCCGACAGCGCGAGCGCCGCCAAGGCAGCGCAAGCAAGGTGCCGCAGCCGGGCCATGGACAAGCTCACCCGGCGCGCCGGAAGCCGCCGCGGCGGGTCTCGCGCGCACTCTCTTCGCCGAACAGCGAGGCGAGCTGCTCGGTCATCGCACCTGCCAGTTCCTCGGCGTCGACGATGGTGACGGCACGGCGATAGTAGCGCGTGACGTCGTGGCCGATGCCGATCGCCAGAAGCTCGACCGGCGAGCGCGTCTCGATCAGGTCGATGACGGCGCGCAGATGGCGCTCCAGATAGTTGCCCGGATTCACCGACAGCGTCGAATCGTCCACCGGCGCGCCGTCCGAGATCATCATCAGGATCTTGCGCTGCTCGGGCCGTGCGATCAGGCGCTGGTGCGCCCAGAGCAACGCTTCGCCGTCGATGTTTTCCTTAAGCAGGCCTTCGCGCATCATCAGGCCGAGATTGCGGCGGGCGCGGCGCCACGGCGCGTCGGCTGACTTGTAGATGATGTGGCGGAGGTCGTTGAGGCGGCCGGGGTTCGGCGGCTTGCCGTCCTTCAACCACTTCTCGCGTGCTTGTCCGCCTTTCCAGGCGCGCGTCGTGAAGCCGAGGATCTCGACAGAGACGCCGCAGCGCTCCAGCGTGCGCGCCAATATGTCGGCGCAGGTTGCGGCAACGGTGATCGGACGGCCACGCATCGAGCCGGAATTGTCGAGCACCAGCGTGACGACGGTGTCGCGGAACTTGGTGTCGCGCTCCTGCTTGAACGACAGCGGCTGCATCGGGTCGATGACGACGCGCACGAGGCGTGCGGGGTCGAGATAGCCCTCTTCCAGGTCGAAGTCCCAGGAACGGTTCTGCTGCGCCATCAGGCGGCGCTGCAGGCGGTTGGCGAGACGGCCGACGACACCAGACAGATTGGCGAGCTGCTTGTCGAGGAAGGCGCGGAGACGGTCGAGTTCGTCCTCGTCACACAGCTCCTCGGCGCCCACTGTCTCGTCGAAAGCGGTGGTGAAGACCTTGTAGTCGATTTCGCGCGGCAGGTTGGCGAAGGGATTGTCCTGGCGGCGCGCCTCGCCCGGCGTCTCGGAATCGACGTCATCGTCGTCGGACATCTCGTCGGACGTGGCATCGGACGCCTCCATCTCGCCGGACTGCTCTTCGTCGGCGGAGGATTCGGCATCTTCGGACTGTGCCTGCTCGGAGCCGGAATCGTCCTCGCCGCCCTCCTCGCTCTGCTCCTCGCCTTGCGGCTGGTCGTCGTCCTGGTCCTCGTTGTCCTCGGTCTCCTGGTCGTCGCCATATTCCTCGGCCATCTCGAGCGAGGCCAGCATATGACGGACGACACGGGCGAAAGCCTGTTGGTCCTCGAGGCTGCCGAGCAGGCCGTCGAGATCGCCACCGGCCTTCTGGTCGACCCAGTCGCGCCAGAGCGCGACCATGCGCTCGCCGCTCTTGGGGACGGGCTGGCCGGTCAGCTTCTCGCGCACCATCAGCGCCAGCGCTTCCTCGAGCGGCGCTTCCGACTGTTCGGTGACGTCGGCGAGATTGGCCTTGGCGTATTTGTCCTCGAGCATCGAGGTGATGTTCTGGGCAACGCCTGTCATGGCGCGGCTACCGATGGCCTCGACACGCGCCTGCTCGACCGCGTCGAACACGGCACGGGCTTGCTTGCCCTCGGGCGCCAGGCGGGCATGGATGCGGCCGTCGTGGCAGGCACGCTTCAGCGCCATGGAATCGCCGAGGCCCCGGGTGACGGCGATGTCACTGGGCGAGGCCTTCTTGGGCAGCTCGGGCAGGCGGGCGCGATTGCCGGCAAGCGCCGGCCGCTCCTTGGCGAAGGCCACTTCGAGGCCGTTGTCGCCCGAAATGGCACGCATGCAGACGGTCATCGCGCGCTTGAAGCTGTCGGCTTCAGAGCCCGTCTTCGACTTGTTGCGTGTGTTGTCGCCCGGCCCTGCCATTTGAGCCTGTTCTTATCCAAGCACGACGTTGGCAGCGGATTCCGGCAGGTCCTCACCGAAGGCGCGCTGGTAGAATTCGGCAACGACTGAGCGTTCGAGTTCGTCGCACTTGTTCAGGAAGGTGAGCCTGAAGGCCATGCCGACATCGCCGAAAATCTCGGCGTTTTCAGCCCAGGTGATGACGGTACGCGGGCTCATGACCGTCGACAGGTCGCCATTGATGAAGGCCGAGCGCGTCATGTCGGCGACGCGGACCATCTTGTTGACGATCTCCTTGCCTTTGGCGTCGCGGTAGTGCTTGGCCTTGGCAATGACGATGTTCACTTCGTTGTCGTGCGGCAGGTAGTTCAGCGTGGTCACGATCGACCAGCGGTCCATCTGCGCCTGGTTGATCTGCTGGGTGCCGTGATAAAGGCCGGTCGTGTCGCCGAGGCCGACGGTGTTGGCGGTGGCAAACAGACGGAAGGCCGGGTGCGGGCGGATAACGCGGCTCTGGTCGAGCAGGGTCAGGCGGCCCGACGATTCGAGCACGCGCTGGATGACGAACATCACGTCGGGGCGGCCGGCGTCATACTCGTCGAAGCAGAGCGCGACATTGTGCTGGTAGGCCCAGGGCAGGATGCCGTCCTTGAACTCGGTGACCTGCATGCCTTCCTTGACGACGATCGCGTCCTTGCCGACCAGATCGATACGGCTGACATGGCTGTCGAGGTTGACGCGGACCATCGGCCAGTTGAGACGGGCGGCGACCTGTTCGATGTGGGTCGACTTGCCGGTGCCGTGGTAACCCGACACCATGACGCGGCGGTTGTAGGCGAAGCCGGCGAGGATCGCCATGGTCGTTGCCTTGTCGAACAGATAGTCCGGATCGATGTCGGGCACATGCTCCGACGAGGCCGAATAGGCCGGCACGACCATCTTCGAATCGAAGCCGAAGGTGTCTTTCACCGACACCGTGGTATCAGGCAGGTTGGTGATGTCGCGATCGACCTTGTTCATAGCGTCTCCACGCGCGAGGCTTCAGGCCACGCCGGCAATCGAATTTTCTTCGGGGGCGGTCATAAAGCCTTTTCCGACCAGATGAAAGTTGGAAAAAGGCCGCGACCGCGGCTGGCTCAACACAATCCCGCTTGCTTGAGCACGCGATATGCCTGGAGCACATCCCTGAAGCGGTCTTCAGAACCTCGGTCGCCGCCATTGGCGTCGGGGTGGTGGCGTTTGACCAGTTCCTTGTAGCGCGCCTTGATATCGGAGCCGGTGGCGCGCGAATCGAGTCCCAGCGTCTCCAGTGCCTTGGCCTCCAAGGGCTTCGCCTTGCGCTGGCGCGGCGCGCCCTGGGCACCGAAGGGGTTATGCGGATCGCGCATGCGGCTGTAGTAGCCGGCGCGGCCCGAGCGCTGCTGGGCAAAGTCAGGCGCCGAACGCGCCGAGCCGTTGGATCCCATGGTCCAGGTCGGCCTGTGGCCGGTCAGCGCTTCCTTCTGGAAACGCGCGATATCGCCGTCGGCGAGGCCGGAGAAGTAGTTGAAGCCCTTGTTGTACTCGCGCACGTGATCGAAGCAGAAGCGGAAGTACTCGCCTTCCCTCATGCGGCCGACCGGCGCCTTGTGCGTTCCCGGCTGCTTGCAGCCGTCCCACTGGCAGAGCGGGGCATGCGACTTCACCTCCGCTTCCGGATCGGGCCGGACGCGGATCTTGTCGAAATATTTTGGGTACGGCTTCATCTGATCGTATTTACCGCCTCTTGGCGCGGCGAAACAAGAATTGACATTTCGAGGATGTTGGCCCTAACGCCTGATTTGCGGCCCAATTTTGCCCGAGGGCATGATTGGTCGCGGCGACACATGTGGTGAAAGGCGAGACCGATGTCCATACAGGCGACTATCGAAACGAAGCTGAACGAGGTATTTTCGCCGGAGCGGCTCGTCGTGCTCAATGAAAGCCACCTGCATGCCGGCCACCACCATGTCGACGGCGGCGATCACGCCACCTTCGACGGGTCAGGCGAGACACATTTCCGCATCCGCATCGTCGCCCCCGCCTTTGCCGGCATGAGTCGCATCGACCGCCATCGCGCCGTCAACGACGCGCTGGCAGCCGAACTCAAGGCCGGCCTGCACGCACTGGCGATCGAGCCGGCAGCCCCCGGCGAAGCGACACGCTGGTAATTTTCTTTCTGCACGATTGTTGAGCGCAGCCCCACGCTGCCTCGTCATTTGCCTGTCACATACATCCATTAGTCTGGATATATGGATGCAAACGACACGATCGACGCTCTCGCCGCGCTGGCCCAACCGACACGGCTGGAGGCCTTTCGCCAGATGGCCGCCGCCGAGCCGGACGGCATTGCCGCCGGCGACCTGGCACGCCGACTCGACGTGCCGCAAAACACCATGTCCGCGCATCTGGCCGTGCTGACCCGCGCCGGCCTCGCCACCGGCGACCGCCAGGGGCGCTCGATCATCTACCGCGCCAACCTCCCTGCCCTGCGCAATGTGCTGTTGTTCCTGCTGCAGGATTGCTGCGACGGCAAGCCGGAGATCTGCGCGCCGCTGCTCGCCGAATTGTCTCCCTGCTGCACGCCATCGGAGTGATGCCATGACCCATCGGCCTTTCAACGTGCTTTTCCTCTGTACCGGCAACAGCGCCCGCTCGATCCTCGCCGAGGGCATCCTGCGCAAGGATGGGGCACCGCATTTCAACGCCTTTTCCGCCGGCAGCCAGCCCAGGGGCAGCGTCAATCCCTTCGCGCTCAAGGTGCTTGAAAGCTATGGCTATCCGGCCGACGGCTTCCGCTCGAAGACCTGGGATGAGTTCGCCGCGGCCGGCGCCCCGGAGATGGATTTCATCTTCACCGTCTGCGACGACGCTGCCGGCGAAGCCTGCCCGGTCTGGCTCGGCCATCCGGCCAACGCGCATTGGGGCATCGAGGATCCGAGCCACGTCGAAGGCACCGACCTCGAAAAGGAAGCAGCTTTCGTCACCGCCTTCAAATACATGCGCAACCGCATCAGGGCATTCACCGCGCTGCCCATCACCAGCCTCGACCGCATGGCGCTGACCGCACATCTGCATGATATCGGCAAGATGGAAGGTGCCAGCACGAAAGCAGGCGATTCAAGCACATGAGCGCTTTGCTCGCGCGGCGATTGCTTGCCGAATGCCTGGGAAGTGCCTTCCTTCTCGCAACCGTGGTCGGCTCCGGCATCATGGCGGCGCAGCTTGCGCAGGGTAACGTAGCGCTGGCACTGCTCTGCAATGCCCTGGCCACCGGGGCCATGCTAGTGGTGCTCATCACCATTCTCGCGCCAATCTCCGGCGCGCATTTCAACCCAGCAGTCAGCCTCGTGACGGCGCTCGACCGGCGCCTGGCATGGTCGCTGGTCGCGCCCTATGTCGCAGCACAAGCGAGCGGCGCGATACTGGGCGTATTGCTGGCGCACGCGATGTTCGACCTGCCGCTGCTGCAGGTCTCGACCACGGTCCGAACCGGCCCGGGCCAATGGCTCGGCGAGGCAGTCGCAACCTTTGGACTGGTGTTGACCATCTTCGGCTGCATTGCCCAGGCACCCAAAACGACGCCCGCCGCCGTCGGTCTCTACATCTTTGCGGCCTACTGGTTCATCTCGTCGACGTCCTTCGCCAATCCAGCTGTGACCATCGCGCGGGCGCTGACCGATACATTCGCAGGCATCGCGCCCGCCGACACGCCGGCATTCATCGCGGCCCAACTGGCGGGCGCGGTGCTTGGCCTGGCGGCAGGTCGGGTCTTGTGGCCGGGTGTTACTTCGGCGGACGCGCTGCGGCCGGTTGAGGCTCGACCACCGCGGGCCTGATCCTGATCCGCGCGAGGCGGTTCTTGTCGCGTTTCATGACGATGAAGCGCTTGCCGTGGAAGGTGAAGGCCTGCTTTTCCTCGGGGATCGACTGGGTCTCGTGGATGACGAGACCGGCGATCGTCGTCGCCTCGTCGTCCGGCAGGTGCCAGTCGAGCGCGCGGTTGAGGTCGCGGATCGGCACGGTGCCATCGACGACCACGGAGCCGTCGGCCTCCTGCTTGACGCCCTGAATATCGATGTCGTGCTCGTCGGCGATCTCGCCGACGATCTCCTCGATGATGTCTTCCAGCGTCACCAGCCCTTCGACCTCGCCATATTCATCGACGACGATGGCGAAATGCGCCTTGCGCCGCAAAAAGGCGTTGAGCTGTTCCTGAAGCGAGGTCGTGTCGGGCACGAACCAGGGTTTGGAGGCGACCTTCGGCACGTCGACGCGTGAATAGTCGCCTTCGACGTCGTTGAGCGCGCGGAGCAGGTCCTTGGCGTGGACGACGCCGACGATGTTGTCGAGCGAGCCGCGCCACAACGGCATGCGGGTGTAGGGGCTCTGCAGGATCTCGCGCACCAGTGTCTCGGGCGCCATGTCGGCATTGATCGAGCGGATGTTGGTTCGGTGGACCATCACGTCCGACACCTCGAGCTCATGCAGGTCGAGCAGGCCGCCGACCTGGTCGCGGTCCTGCTTGACCACCTGGCCGTCGCGATGGAGTTCATCGACCGCGCCGCGCAGTTCGGCGTGGCCGGAACGCTGCGGCGTCAGCGCAATCAATTCGTAGCCGAGCGAGGCAAGCAACCGCTCGCGGAAGGCCAGCCCGGCAAGGACCAGCCCTGACAGCGCGCCCGCAGCGATCCAGCCGGCCTCGATCATCCCTGACGCTGCTCCTTGAGGAAGGAAATCACTTCGGAGGCCGGCACGTCCTTGGCGATGAAGGACTGGCCGAGGCCGCGCGTCAGGATGAAGGTCAGTGCGCCGCGCGACACCTTCTTGTCCTGGGTAATGTAGTTGAACAGCGCCTCGGCGTCCGGCAGGTCCCCAGCGATGTCGGACATGCGCCACGGCAGGCCGACGGCGCGCAGATGCGCCTCGACGCGTGCCGCATCGTCGGGGCTTGCCAGATTGAGCCTGGCCGAGAAGCGGTGCGCCAGCGCCATGCCGATTGCAACACCCTCGCCATGCACCAGCCGTGCACCGTCATAGGCAGTGGCAGCTTCAAGCGCGTGACCGAACGTATGGCCGAGATTGAGAAGCGCCCGGTCGCCGGTTTCGAACTCGTCGCGGGCAACCACGTCGGCCTTGGCGCGGCAGGACTGCGCAATAGCCTCGATGCGAGCCGCACCGCCCGAAAAGACCTCCTGCCAGTTCTGCTCCAGCCAGGCGAAGAAATCCGGGCGGTCGATCAGGCCGTATTTTGCGACCTCGGCATAACCGGCGCGGAATTCGCGCAGCGGCAGCGTGTCGAGGGCCGCGGTATCGGCCAGCACCAGCTTCGGCTGATGGAAGACGCCGATGAGGTTCTTGCCGCGCGGGCTGTTGATGCCGGTCTTGCCGCCGACAGACGAATCAACCTGCGCCAGCAGCGAGGTCGGCATCTGCACGAAATTCATGCCGCGCCGCACGATGCCGGCGGCAAAACCGGTGAGATCGCCGATGACGCCGCCGCCAAGCGCGATCACCGCATCACCGCGCTCGAGCCGGGCGGCAATGATCTGGTCGACAACGGTTTCCAGCGAGGAAAAGCTCTTGGTCTTTTCACCGGCTGGCAGTGTGATGACAGCAGGCGCATTGCCGACAGCCGTGAGACTTTCGACCAGCGGTTCGAGATGGGCAGCAGCGACATTCTCGTCGGTGACGATGGCACAACGCGCCTTGGGCAGCCGCTGCTGGATCAGCTCGCCGCCGCGCGCGATCAGGCCCGGGCCGATCAGGATCTCATAGGCGCGGTCGCCAAGTCCGACTTCGACGGTGACGACGCTCATTCGTGATCCTCCGAACCTTCCGAAACGTGAATTCTGCCGGGCACGCCGAGATGGCTGCACAGCGCCTCGATGACCTCGCTGGCGATCGCCTCCTTGCGGTCGTCGCGTGTCGCAACGGTGAGGTCGGCAAGCCCATAGACCGGGTAGCGTTCGTCCATCAGCTTGGCCAGCACGGCACGCGGATCGGCATTCTGCAACAGCGGCCGGTTCTGCTTCTTGGAAACGCGTTCCATCAGAAGGTCGAGCTCGGCCTTGAGCCAGACCGAAACGCCGTGGCCTGCGATTGCCGCGCGGGTCTGTGCATTCATGAAGGCGCCGCCGCCGGTCGACAGAACCTGCGGGCCACCTTCCAGGAGGCGGCCTATGACGCGCTGTTCAAGCGCGCGGAACTCGACCTCGCCATAGCGTTCGAAGAGCTCGGGAATTGTCATCCGCGACACGCTTTCGATCTCGTGGTCACTGTCGATGAAGCCGAGGCCGAGCGACTGCGCGACCTTGCGGCCGATGGCGGTCTTGCCGGCGCCCATGAGGCCGACGAAAACGATCGAACGGGTGCCGAGCCGTTCTAGCAGGGCGGCTACGGAGCCTTCGGGAAATGGAGTCTGCGCGTCGGGTGTCATGGCGTCCCTTTCGCCGGCGTATCGACATGAAAAGCCCCGTTGCGTCAAGCGCATGACCGCAAACGCGCCCTTGAATTGCCTGTGACGGCGTCCCATAAGGGCACAGGATAGGACAGACGGGCAAACACATCGATGCCGACACTTTTCCGGTTCCTTGTCACGCTCGCTGTTCTGGCGGGCATCGCATACGGCGCCATGTTTGCGCTGGTGATGTTCGTCGAGCCGAAGAAGGCTGAGATAACCATCCGCATTCCACCGGAAAAGCTCGCGCCCAAAAAATGAAGAGCGGCGCGCGCATCGAGGCCTTCCTCGAAATGATGAGCGCCGAGCGTGGCGCTGCCGACAACACGCTGGCCAGCTATCGCCGCGACCTCGAAGACGCCTCGGAATTTCTCGGCGGCCGCCTCGCCGACGCCGACGCCCCAGCCATCCGCGGCTATCTCGACGACATTGCCGGCCGCGGCTTCGCAGCGACCTCACAGGCACGCAAGCTGTCGGCGCTCCGGCAGTTCTTCCGCTTCCTTTATGCCGAAGGCCTGCGAACCGACGACCCCACCGGCGTCCTCGACAGCCCGAAGAAGGATCGGCCGCTGCCCAAGACGATGAGCGAGGCCGAAACAGGCCGGCTGCTTGACCGCGCGGCGATGGAAGCGAGCGAATCCGCCGAGGGCGACAGCCTGGCGGCGACCCGGCTGCACGCGCTTGTCGAGGTGCTCTATGCCACCGGCTTGCGCGTTTCGGAGCTGGTCAGCCTGCCGCTGACGGTGGCGCTGCGCGACGAGCGCTTCTTCGTCGTGCGCGGAAAGGGCGAGAAGGACCGTATGGTGCCGCTGTCAGCCAAGGCGCGCGAGGCGATGCGGCGCTGGCTGGGTGACCGCAATGCCAACCCACGGCTGGTCGAAAGTCCGTTCCTGTTCCCGGCTTCGTCGGAAAGCGGGCACATGCCGCGCCAGGTCTTCGCCCGAGAACTCAAGGGTCTGGCCGCCCGCGCTGGCATCGCTTCGGCGAAAATCTCGCCACACGTGCTGCGCCATGCCTTTGCCAGCCACCTGCTGCAGAATGGCGCCGACTTGCGCGCGGTGCAGCAATTGCTTGGCCATTCCGACATTTCGACCACGCAAATCTACACCCATGTGCTGGAAGAAAGGCTGTTGAAACTGGTCAACGAGCATCATCCGCTTGCCGATTAGGGCCCATATCGCTATGTGAGTGCCACGTTCCACTGGCGCGGTGCCACAGTCCCCGGCCCCCGGTGCCTCAAATTTTCAGCGTGGTAGTCCGCTCGCCAATGTACAATTACCTCGATTTCGAAAAACCGGTCCAAGATCTCGAAGGCAAGATCCTCGAGCTCAAGAAGCTTGCCGAAAATGGCGAGGCCGTCGATGTCGGCGACGAGATCAAGCGGCTGGAGAAGCGCTCGCGTGATGCTCTGCGTGACGCCTATAAGGCGCTGACGCCCTGGCAGAAGGTCCAGGTGGCGCGCCACCCCGACCGCCCGCACTGCCTCGACTACATCAACGGCCTGTTCACCGATTTCGCGCTTCTGGCCGGCGACCGCAATTTCGGCGAAGACAATGCCATGGTCGGCGGCTTCGCCCGCTTCCGTGGCGAGCCGGTGCTTGTGCTCGGCCAGGAAAAGGGCAACGACACCAAGAGCCGCCTCAAGCACAATTTCGGCTCGGTCCGCCCCGAGGGCTACCGCAAGGCCGTGCGCCTGATGGAAATGGCCGACCGCTTCAACATCCCCGTCGTCATGCTCGTCGACACCGCAGGCGCCTATCCGGGCGTCGGCGCCGAAGAGCGCGGCCAGGCCGAAGCCATCGCGCGCTCGACCTCAGCCTGCCTCGGCCTCAAGGTGCCGTCGATCGCGGTTGTGATCGGCGAAGGCGGCTCGGGCGGCGCGATCGCCATTGCCACCGCCAATCGCGTGTTCATGCTCGAGCATGCGATCTATTCGGTGATCTCACCGGAAGGTGCCGCCTCCATCCTGTGGCGTGACACGACGCGTTCCAAGGACGCGGCGACCAACATGAAGATCACTGCGCAGGACCTGCTCTCGCTCAAGATCATCGACAAGATCATCGACGAGCCGCTGGGCGGCGCTCACCGCAACGCCGAGGCGGTCATTTCGGCCACCGGCGACCTGATCGCCAAGACTTTCGCCGAATTCAACGGCTCGAACATCGATTTCCGCGAGCAGCGCCGCGAGAAGTACCTCTCCATCGGC
The DNA here is from genome assembly GCF_014250155.1 of Aminobacter sp. MDW-2. Lineage (NCBI taxonomy): Bacteria > Pseudomonadati > Pseudomonadota > Alphaproteobacteria > Hyphomicrobiales > Phyllobacteriaceae > Aminobacter > Aminobacter sp. MDW-2. The sequence goes on along the minus strand of NZ_CP060197.1, from coordinate 1,897,886 downwards.
CGCAGCCTCTAGCATCCGCCCGAAGATCGGAATCGATTTTCGCAAGGCGCAATGCGCAGCCTGTGATTGCACAAACTGTGGGCCCCATGGGCCACGGCACGTTTTCGCCACAAAAATGCCGCCTCGCCCGGCTCAATGAACTTGCCGTGATTTTTCGCGCGTGGGACGGGCCAAGAACTTGCGGTAAGGATTTTTCAAGGTTAACGACCCTAAGGTCGAGGCAGTACCAGGACGGGCCGGTTGTTGGCGCATGCGCCATGACTGCAATGTAGAAACGACATTTAGACCGATGATCGCCAATATCGCACGCGCCGGATTGCTTCTCGCTGCCCTTGCGGTGGCAGGCTGTTCGGAATCCTCCGTGACCGACTTCGTGCCGCAGCACGCCAACCGCCAGCTGCCGGCCAAGATCATGGCCGAGATGAAGGCCAAGGGCATGAACAAGAGCTCGCCCGTGCTGGCGCGCGTGTTCAAGGAAGAAGGCAAGCTGGAAGTCTGGAAACAGAAGACCAACGGCCGCTACGACATCGTTGCCAGCTACGACATCTGCAAGATGTCGGGCAAGCTCGGCCCCAAGTTCACCGAGGGCGACCGCCAGTCGCCGGAGGGGTTCTACACCGTGCGTCCGGGACAGATGAACCCGAACTCCAGCTATCACCTCGCCTTCAATATCGGCTATCCCAACGCCTTCGACCGCGCCAACGGCCGCACCGGCTCGAACCTGATGGTTCACGGCGCCTGCTCGTCGTCAGGCTGCTTCTCGATGACCGATGCTCAGATCGAGGAAATCTACGCCTTCGCGCGCGATGCCTTCAAGGGCGGCCAGACCGAATTCCAGGTCCAGTCCTATCCGTTCCGCATGACCGCGGCCAACATGGCCCGCTACCGCAACGACCCGAACTACCAGTTCTGGGCGATGCTGAAGGAAGGCTACGACCACTTCGAGATCACCAAGGTGCCGCCGAAAGTCGACGTCTGCGAAAAGCGCTACGTCTTCAATCAGGTCCCGGAAGCAGGTGGCACGTTCAACCCGACGGGCGCCTGCCCTGCAGTGACCCAGCCGCAGGCGCTGCAGACCGCCTATCAGGCCTACAAGAGCAAGTATGACGCTGCTTTCGCCAGCGCCACCGGTGGCGACATTCCCGCGCCCAAGCCGACGATTGCCGGCATCAAGGAAGCGGCAATCGTTTCGGACTGGACCAAGCGCCGTGCCCGCGGCGAGCGCGTGACCCTGGAGCCGCCGGCGATGGCCCAGGACGGCAGCATCGTCCAGACCACCGCCCGCATGGGCCGTATCGATTCGGCCGAAGGCCGCCGCATGGCAGCGCTCGATGCGGCAGCGGAAGCCAAGAAGAAGGCTGCCGAGGAAAAGGCGCAAGCCATCGCTGCCGCCAAGGCTGCCAAGCTTGCCGCCCAGCAGCAGGTCGAGATCGCCGCCGTGCCGCAGCCACAGCCCGCAGTGACCGAAGCGCCGACGCAGGCCGCCCAGGCGGCCCCCGCCGAAGAGGCAGGCGCTGCCAGCAAGCTCAAGAAGAAGCTGCTCAACCTGTTCGGCAGCTGATCGGCGTGGGCGAAACCACCGAAATCTACGATCTCAGGGGGCTCAATTGCCCCCTGCCCGTGCTCAAGGCCAAGCGCCGGCTCGCCGACATGTCATCAGGCGAGCTGTTGTGGCTCGAAACCACCGACCCGCTGGCTGTCATCGACATCCCGGCCTTCTGCCAGGAGGCTGGCCACCGCCTGATCGAGACCACGGCCGTTTCAGGCGGCCACCGTTTTCTGGTCGAACGCGGAAGCTGAGTTCGGAGTCGGTGCGTCCTTGGAGGCAGCGACAGGACCCTACCGCCCGGCGATCGCCAGCGGGTTGTTCTCCATCGCTTCGCGGTCCGGCGTGTCGATGGCAGGTTTGTTGACGAAGGCGGCAAACAGGCGTTCGACATAGTCGCGCGGCAGGTCGATGCCGATCAGCACCAGCCTTGTGCCGCGAACCGCATCCGGCCATGACGGCAAGCGTGCCGGCGGATGCAGCAGTTTCTGCACGCCATGGATGACCAACGGCCGCTCCCGGTCTTCCAGCAGTTCGACGATGCCCTTGATCCGCAACAGCTTGTCGCCTTGCGTCGACAGCAACAGGTCGAGGAACATCTCGACCGTCGAGAAAGGCAGCGCGCCGGCGTGCGTCAGCGAGAACGAGCCGACCCGGCTGTCGTGATGATGGCCATGGTCGTGATCATGATGATGGTCACCGTGGTGATGATGGTGACCGTGGTCACCGTGATGGTGATGAAGATCGTGCGCTTGCGCCTCGCCCAGCCAGCGGCGCACGTCCGCGGTCTTGGTCGCCGGGTCGTAGAACCCGCACTGCAACAGCTTTGCCACCGCTGCACCTTCGACGTCGCGGATTTCGGCGCCCGGATTGATGCGGGCAAGCCGCGCCCTGAGCGCATCGAGCCATTCGGCATCGTCGACGAGATCGGCCTTGGTCAGCACGATGCGGTCGGCCACCGCCACCTGCTTGACCGCCTCGACATGGGCGTCGAGCGTCGATGCACCATTGACCGCATCGACAAGGGTGATGACGCCGTCGAGCCGGAAGGCGTGGATGAGTGCAGGATGCCCCATGATCGACTGCAGCACCGGCACCGGATCGGCAAGGCCGGTGGTCTCGATCACAACCCGCGCCAGCCGCTCGATTCGGCCGGTCTGCAGGCGGTCGACGAGATCGGCCAGCGTGTCGACGAGCTCGCCGCGCACGGTGCAGCAGAGGCAGCCGTCGGACAGCTCGATGACACCGTCGGAGGCCTTTTCGACCAGCAGGTGGTCGATGGCGACATCGCCGAACTCATTGATGATGACGGCCGTGTCGGTGAGCTCGGGATCCTTGAGCAGCCGGTTGAGCAGCGTCGTCTTGCCGGCGCCGAGAAAGCCGGTCAGCACCGATACCGGGATCGGGAAAATTGCCTGCGAATTCACGAGCGCGCCTGAACCTTGCCAGCAACTGGTGCAGCACCTGCGGGTGCCGGCCTGTCGGGACGCCAGGTCGGCAACGGCACGCCCGTCTCGATGACGATGTCGCGGCCGCCAAGCGCCTTGGGCATCGGCCCGGTGGCGCCGCCGAGGCTGACGGTGACCCAGTTACGCTGGCGTGTCATTTCAGGAATGATCGAGACCTTGTCGGGCGCAGCCCCTGCCTCGGTCGGCGCCGGCCCATCGGAAGCCGCATGCTTGGCCTTGGCCGAGCAGACTTCCTCGCGCATGCTCGTCGCGACGTCGCGGTTGTCGCCATAGGGCGCAAGCCCTGTAACGCTGACCGACGCGCCGTTGCGGACAAAACCGGTCTGCAGCATCTTCGCCGCCTCTTCGGCGCGATTGTCTGGTGAGTCCGCGCCGAGCACGATCGCCGCAAGTGTCCTGCCGTCGCGGGTGGCGGTGGCGATCAGGTTGAAGCCGGATTCGCAGACGAAGCCTGTTTTCATGCCGTCGGTGCCGGGGAAGCGGCCGACCAGCGGGTTGAAATTCTTGAGTTTGGCCTTGCCCGCAATGATGCCTTCGATGTCGAAATAGGCGGCATATTCAGGATATTCGAGGCGGATCGCCCTGACCAGGATCGCAAGGTCGCGCGCCGTCGTATACTGCTCGGGATCGTGGAGGCCGTTGGCATTGACCCAGTGGCTGCCCGCCATGCCGAGGCGCCGAGCCTCGGCGTTCATCCGTGCCGCGAACGCCTCTGCCGTGCCGCCGACATTTTCGCCGATCGCCGCCGCCACGTCGTTGGCCGACTTGACCATGATGATCTTCAGCGCGTTGTCGAGCGTCAGCACGGAACCCGGCTTGTAGCCCATCTTGGCTGGCGGGAAGGCCGCCGCCTTCTTGGAGATCTTGATCGGCGAATTGAGCGCCAGCTCGCCGGCCTGAACGGCGCGAAAGGCGGTATAGGCGGTCATCAGCTTGGTCAGCGAGGCCGGATGCCAGCGCTTGAACGCTTCCTGGTGCTCGATGACGGCGCCCGAATTGACGTCGAAAAGCATCGCCGGATTGGCCGACGCGGGGACAGCGCCCAGCACGGTTGCGACCGCTAGGCCGAGGAGCATGCTTCTGACGAACCTAATCTTCATCATCAAATCCGAAATCGCCTCTTGCCGATCATAGCCGGCCGTCCATAAGATTTCCGTAAACCGGGATGGCAACGCGCTGGCCGGTACGAAAGACCCATGGCCACGGCGTCGCCGCCGCTGCTAAATAACCTATGTGACGCCAAGATGGCAGAGCTTGGGCGATCACAATTGCGAATCCGGACCCCTGGCTCAACAAACAGACGGTCCAACACACAGGAAGTCGAGACCAACATGCCGATCCTGAACCGAGCCGCCGAAATGCAGGACGAGATCGCCGGCTGGCGCCGTCACCTGCACCAGAAGCCGGAACTCAATTTCGACGTCTTCGAGACCGCCGCCTTCGTCAAAGCCAAGCTTGAGGAATTCGGCTGCGACGAGATCGTCACCGGCCTCGGCAAGACCGGCGTCGTCGGCATCATCAAGGGCAGCTTGGGCGCCGGCGGCGTCGTCGGCCTGCGCGCCGACATGGACGCGCTGCCGATCGAGGAGATCACCGGCAAGCCTTATGCTTCGACAGTAGCTGGCAAGATGCATGCCTGCGGCCATGACGGCCACACGGCGATGCTTCTGGGTGCCGCCAAATATCTCGCCGAGACGCGCAATTTCGCCGGCCAGGTGGCCGTCATCTTCCAGCCGGCCGAAGAAGGCGGCGGCGGCGGCAACGAGATGGTCAAGGACGGCATGATGGAGCGCTTCGGCATCCAGAAGGTGTTCGGCATGCACAACATGCCGAGCCTGCCGGTTGGCCAGTTTGCCATCCGCCCGGGCGCGATCATGGCGGCGACCGCCGAGTTCACCATCACCGTCAAGGGCAAGGGCGGCCATGCCGCCATGCCGCACCGCGCCATCGACCCGATCGTCGCCGGCAGCCAGCTGGTGACCGCACTTCAGGCAATTGCCTCGCGCAACACCGATCCGGCCGAGGCGATCGTCGTTTCGGTGACCAAGTTCCTCGCCGGCACCGCCTATAACATCATTCCCGAGCAGGCTGTCATTGCCGGCACCGTGCGCACGCTGAAGAAGGAAATCGCCAAGCTCGCCGAGGAGCGCATGGGCGCCATCTGTCGCGGCGTGGCGGAAGCCACCGGCACGGCGATCGAGCTCGACTACGACGCCAACTACCCCGTCACCTTCAACCACGAGAACGAGACAGTGTTCGCAGGCGATGTCGCTGCCTCCGTCGCCGGCGAGCCGCAGGTGCACCGGGCGATCCAGCCGCTGATGGGCGGCGAGGACTTTTCCTACATGCTCGAAGCCCGCCCCGGCGCCTTCATTTTCATCGGCAATGGCGACACCGCCAACCTCCACCACCCCGCCTACGACTTCAACGACGAAGCCATCCCGCACGGCGTCAGCTACTGGGTCCGCCTCGCCGAAACCGCGCTCGCGGCCTGACCTTCGCCGCCCCAACGCGTCCATGGCCGCCAACCGGCCCTGGACGCGGAAGCAGCATTTGGCAGGGCCGGCAGCGGCCGAAACGTTTCAGGCAAAGCCCACCAAAAACCGTTGGCGAATCCGTTCTAAGCCGCTATGTGTGCAGCCGAGTGGTCCCGTAGCTCAGTAGGATAGAGCGGCAGATTCCTAATCTGTAGGTCACAGGTTCGATTCCTGTCGGGATCACCACTCCATTCTCTGTACAGCCCGAAGACATAGGTAACAGTTTGTACCTAAGACATGGGTGACAACCTCGTGCCGAACGGGTTGTCGATGGTCTGCAGGGTCCTCTGTTCGAGGTCGATATAGCCAAGATCATAGTGCATGAAGGAGACGAGCCAAATGGCGTCGTCGACTTCAGTGATTCCGAGCCTCTGGCCGGCGAGCACGGTCGAGATATTGATCTTCTTGCGGTGCATGCAGATGCGGCCACAGGCGGTGACGAGGATGTCGCGGTCATGGAAGGGGTAATGCAGGTCTGGCAGCCCCTCATAGGCTCTTGAAGAGGGCTTATAGAGTTCGTCCGGCACCTTCATGCCGATCGCTTGGTGCGGTCGTTCGGCATTGAATTCGCTGACGAATGCATCGAACCTGGCCTGCTGCTGTAGAATGTTCATGCCCGGCGGCCGGGTCGTCTCCTGCTTGAGGGTCCGGTGCATACGCTCATGCCTGCCGTTCTGCTGCGGGTTGCCGGGTTTGATGCGCTCGATGTCGATGCCCAGCCGCAGCCAGAAGACCGAGAGCCTGGACAGATTGTAGAGCCCGTTGGGAGAGGCGAAGGGCAGCCCGTTGTCGCTTCTGATCGCCGCCGGCAGACCGCGCTGCTTGAACAACCTCACGAAGGCTTCGACGACGGGCACCTCCCGCGTTGATTCGAGGGCTTCGCACAGAAGGATCATGCGCGAGGCCTGGTCAGTCACCGTCAAAGGGTAACAGTACTGGCGATTGCCGAGCCTGAACTCGCCCTTGAAATCGACACACCACAGATCGTTGGGGCAGCATGCCGCCGACAGCGGCGTGCCCTCGGCCTTGCAGCGCCGCCTCTGACGGGCGCGCGTGACAAGGCCGTGGCGGTCGAGCACGGCATGGACCGTGCTCGTCGACGGCAGCCGAACGTCGCCGGCCAGCTTGCGCACCAGAAGCTCACGGATCTTCCTGGCGCCCCAGTGCGGCTTGTCCTTCTTGGCCTTCACAATCGCCTGCTCGATCTGACAGGGCAGTTGGTTGGCATAGCGGACCGGCCGCCGTGACCGGTCGGTCAGCGCCTCCAGGCCGTCGTCCTTGTAGCGGTTGAGGATCTTGTAGCCGGTCTTGCGGGAAATCCCGAACTCTCGGCACACATCACTCATGCCCTCGCCATCCAGAAGCCGCGCAACAAAACGAAGACGTTCCTCCATCACCGAACTCTCCTTCCACGGCATCAACACCTCCGGCCAAAAGCCAAAAGTGTTACCCATGTGTCCGGTACGAAACGTCACCTATGTCTCGGGTCGCTCACTCTCGCAGATGTGTTTGAATGCGGCGCAATCGCATTTTGCATGCCCTCGGCGATCTGTGTATCCAAATTCATTCACCTCAATACTCATCTATGCCAACTGCTCATAGCTGTGTGCTGAAAATTCACTTTTCTGACTGACCGAACTTTCCTCAACTGACCACTCCGCCACAGGCCCCAAGCGAGGAACGCGGGCTGGCGGCCAACCGTCGGGAGGGACGTCATGACATCAAGGATTATCGCGATCGGCTGTTCGGTGCTGGCGTTGACCGCCAGCGTGGCTCGGGCCACCGACTGGGGCAGCAAGGTGCCGACGGAGATCAACATCACCGACCCCTACCTCAAGCAGTGGAACGCGTTGACCTACGACAAGGCGCCGCCGGCGCTGGAGCCGGGCAAGGATTATGGCATGGCGGAGGACGGCACCTTCCGCGCGCCGCGCGCCACGCCCTTGGGCGACAGCCCGGCCTTTCCCGGCCAGCTGGAGGCCTGGGACGACAAGAGCTACAGCCACAATGTCGAGGAGATCGCGTTTTATCCGCATATAAGCTCGCCCTGGCATGCCTGGCCCGACGTCGCCGACTTCGACGGCAAGCGCTACATGTATGTGCACGACCGCGACTACATGCGGGTGCTCGACATCACCGACCCGGCCAAGGCCAAGATCGTCTATTCCAGGGGCGGCGTGTGGGGGCCGGAAGGTTCGAGCGAGGACTGGGACGCCAAGACGGTCCAGGACTATTTCGGCGGCATCACCATCGCCTGGAGCGCGAAGCTCAAGAAGAACGTCGTCGTCGCTTCCTACGAGATCGGCCGCTTCGGCATCCTCGACAACAAGCGCACCCAGCCCGACATCGTCGCGAGCTTGCGCAACTACAATTCGCTCAAGGGCTTCAAGGTCTATGAGATGAACGGGCCGACGCCCGACGACTGGAAGCTGATCGCCACACGCACCACCGACAGGAAGAACCCTGATGCGCCCATCGGCCAGCAGGAGGGTTCGGGCTCACTGGATGCGCCGGCCTGGTTCGGCGGCAAATTCATGTATCTGTCGGCTGCACCTGACGACAGCTACGCGCTGACCGAATACCCCGATTACCTGCACTCGCCGGGCTATCAGGTCTGGGATATGTCGGACCCGGCCAATCCGGTCTTTGTCAGCCAGGTGACGGTGCCCGGCCAGGTGGTCGGCGACAAGGCAAGCGAGGACGCCTATTTGATGAACCCGCGCGCCGGCAACCGCACGTCATGGATGGGTTCGCGCATGCCGCCCTTCCTGCCGACCCCGGTTGAAAAGGGCGGCAAGATCGCCTTCGGCGCGATGGGTGGGCTCGGGCTCTACACCTTCGACCTGACCAATCCCGACAGGCCGGAAATGAAGGGCCATGTCGCGACAGCACCGAGCTTTGCCGGCACCGAGTTCGACAATGTCGACACCAGCCAATATGCCCGCACCGGCTATGTCCTTGCCAATGGCTATCCGATGAACTCGAACTGCTACGAGCCCTACAAGGACGTGCTGGTGATCGACGCCAAGGATGTGGCGGCACCCAAGGTGGTGGCGACCTTGCCGCGCCCGACGCCGCCGCAGGAAGCGAAATTCACCGACTATTGCCAGCGCAAGGGCAGCTTCGGGCCCAAGCGCTCCGGCACCACCCACCAGCCAGGCCATGGCCGCGACGGCGTCGTGCCTTATGCCTTCTACAATGCCGGGCTGCAGATCTTCGACGTCAAGGACCCGGCACAGCCGAAGATATCAGGCTATTTCGTGCCGCGTTTCCCCACGACATCGGAGATGCCCGACTACACCTTCGACAATGCCAGCTTTGCGGTGTTCACCGAATATGACCGCAACATCATCTGGCTGTTTTCGGTCAATGGCGTGCATGCGCTGAAGACGCCGCTGCTCGGCGAGCCCAAGCTGGGCATGAGCGACAAGGTCTGGCCGCCGCGCGAGTGAGCCGGCCCATCGCTTCGACGTTCAAACCCCGGCTTGGCGCCGGGGTTTTTGTTTTGTCGCAAAAGCTCGCCCGTTCAGTGCCCGGGGTGCAGCGCGTCGTTGAGATACATGCAGGTCAGCATGGTGAAGATGTAGGCCTGGATCACCGCCATCAGAAGTTCGAGCGCGGTCAGCGCGACCGTCATGGCAAGCGGCAGCACGGCGGCGAAGATGCCGAACGTGCCCATGCTGCCGAGGCTTGCGACAAAACCGGCAAAGACCTTGAGCGTGATGTGGCCGGCCAGCATGACGGCAAACAGGCGCACCGAATGGCTGATCGGCCGCGAGATGTAGGAGACGATCTCGATCGGCACGATGATCGGCGCCAAGGCCAGCGGCACGCCGGATGGCAAAAACAGCCGGAAGAAGCCGAGCCCGTTCTTCCAGATGCCGTAGAGCGTGACGGTGCCGAACACGATCATGGCGAAGGAGAAGGTGACGATGATGTGGCTGGTCACCGTGAAGGCATAAGGAAACATGCCGGCGAGGTTGGCGATCAGGATGAAGACGAACAGCGAAAACACCAGCGGGAAAAATGTCATGCCGCCCTCGCCGGCATTTTCGCGCAGTGTTTTCGACACGAACTCGTAGATCAGCTCGGTGATCGACTGCAGTCGGGTCGGCACAAGCGCACGCGCACTTGTCGACAAAAGTAGGAACAGCCCGCCGAATACGGCGACGCCGACCATGTAGGCGGCGGAGTTGGTGAAGGCGATCTCCTGGCCGGCAAACTCGAACAGGGTGACGATCGGCTTGATTTCAAATTGCTCTATCGGTCCGGCCATGGCGCCTCTCCGGTCTGGTCAATGCGAAAGCGCGCCCCGGAACCCGATCCGGAAGCCTGACAGGGTCGAGCGCACAGGGCAGTCCGCCGCGCGGAGGCTGCACATTTTCGCGGTTTCAAGGGGTGAATCAGTTCAGGTGACAAGTCTGCGGCGCCATCTCTTGGATGGGGCCGTCCCCGAACGTACTAGGCACTGGTCGTCCAGTGCGTGGGCTTGTTAGCCCAGCTCAGCTGATTGGGCAAGGCTGGAGGGGACGCGGCGCAAGGCCGCGTCCAAATCGGGATAGGGCATCAGATGTGCAGCGCGTGGCCGAGCGTGCGTAGTGCTGCCTCGAGGAAGGCTTCGCCCTGGGTCGGGTGGGCATGGATGGTGCCGGCGATATCTTCCAGCCTGGCCCCCATCTCGATCGCCAGGCTGAAGGCCGAGGACAGCTCCGAGACACCGGTGCCGACGGCCTGGATGCCGAGCACCAGATGGTTGTCGGCACGCGCAACGATGCGCACGAACCCGTCTTCGCCGAGCAAGGTCATCGCCCGGCCATTGGCCGAGAACGGGAATGACGACGACTTGATCTCGATGCCGAGCGCCTTGGCCTCGTCGGGTGAAAGGCCCGCGGTGACGACCTCCGGATCGGTGAAGCAGACGGCGGGGATCGAACGCTTGTCCCAGCTGCGCTTGTGGCCGGCGACGATCTCGGCGACCATTTCGCCCTGGGCCATGGCGCGGTGCGCCAGCATCGGCTCGCCGGTGACGTCGCCGATGGCATAGATGCCGCGCATCGAGGTGCGGCACTGCTCGTCGATGCGGATGAAACGGCCGTCGCGGTCGAGGTCGATCTCTTCGAGGCCCCAGCCTTCGACCAGCGGCTTGCGCCCGACAGTCACCAGCACCTTGTCGGCCGCAATCTTCTGCTCGCTGCCGTCGGCGGCTTCGACCAGAAGCGCATCGCCCTTGGCGGAAAGCCCCTTGGCCTTGGCACCGGTCAGCACCTTGACGCCGAGCGCTTCGAGCCTTTTGGCGACGGGCCGGGTCAGCTCGGCATCATATTGCGGCAGGATGCGCGGCAAGGCTTCGACGACCGTCACCTTGGCGCCGAGCTTGGCAAAGGCTGTGCCAAGCTCAAGGCCGATGTAACCGCCGCCGACGACGGCGAGCGCTTGCGGCACCTGCTTGAGTGCCAGCGCCCCGGTCGACGAGATCACCGCACCGCCGAAGGGCAGGAACGGCAATTCGACAGGCACCGAGCCGGTGGCGATGACGATGGTTTCGGCGCGGATCACCTGCAGGCCGGTTTCGGTGTCGACCTCGACGGTCTTGCCGTCGCGGAAGCGCGCCCAGCCCTGCACCGACTTGACCCGGGCCTTCTTGAGCAGGCCGGCAACGCCTGTGGTCAGGCGGCCGACGATGCGGTCTTTCCAGGCAACCGTCCTGGCGAGATCGAGTGCCGGCGCCGACAGGGAGATGCCGAGCGGGCTTGTGCCCGCCGCCATCTCCGAGACCTTCAGATATTCGTCGGCGGCATGGATCATCGCCTTGGAGGGGATGCAGCCGACATTGAGGCAGGTGCCACCGGGCTTGACCGCTTCGACGATGACGGTGTCGATGCCGAGCTGGCCAGCGCGGATGGCGCAGATATAGCCGCCGGGTCCGGCACCGATGATCAGAAGCTTGCAGGAGATTTCCTTCACAGCCTCAGCCCTCCACGAAGATCATTGCCGGCGCTTCGAGCAGCGCCTTGATGCGCTGGACGAAGACCGCTGCGTCCCAGCCGTCGATGACGCGATGGTCGAAGCTGGAGGACAGGTTCATCATCTTGCGCGGCACGAACTGGGTGCCGTCCCACATCGGCCGGATCATGATCTTGTTGACGCCGACGACCGCCACTTCCGGGTAGTTGATAACGGGCGTGGTGGCGACGCCGCCCATCGCACCGAGCGAGGTGATGGTGATGGTCGAGCCGGTCAGCTCCTCGCGCGTTGCCGTGCCAGCCTTGGCGGCCTCGGCAAGACGGTTGACCTCGGCGGCACAATCCCAGAGGTCGCGCGCCTCGGCGTGCTTGACCACAGGCACCATCAGCCCGCCCGGCGTCTGGGCGGCCATGCCGATATGCACGCCGGCATGGCGATGGATGATGCCGGCGTCGTCGTCATAAACGGCGTTGAGCTGCGGCTGCTCGCCGACGGCCTTGACCAGCGCCCGCATCAGGAACGGCAGGATGGTCAGCTTGGCGCGCTCGGGCTTCTTCGAAGCGTTGAGCTTGGCGCGCAGCTCCTCGAGTGCCGTGACGTCGACCTCCTCGACATAGGTGATGTGCGGGATGCGCGACTTGGCCAGCGCCATCTTCTCGGCGATGCGCCGGCGCAGGCCGATGACCTTGACCTCCTCGACGCCGGTCTTTTCCTGGAGGCCCGCGACGACGACGGCAGCACCACGGGCGGCGAACGCATCGAGATCCTCGTGGGTGACGCGACCGGCGGGACCGGTACCCGGCACCTGGCGCAGGTCGATGCCTGCCTCCCTGGCGCGTAGCCTGACGGCAGGAGAGGCGAGCGGACGCTCGCCTTCGGGACGCGGCAGGCCGACCGTTGTCGCACGTGGCACAGGCTTGAGCGCTGCCGTGGTAGCGGTAGGCTTCGGGGTGGCTGGCGTTTTTTCTTCTTCTTTCTTAGCCGGCTCAGCAGAGGCTTTGGCAGCTTCTGGCGCCTTGGCCTCCGGCTTGGATTCGGCGGCCGGCTCTGCGGTCGACGGCGCATCGCCGGCGACCTTTATCCTGACAATCGGCGAGCCGACCGGAACCGTGTCGCCGATCTCGGCGCCGAGCCAGACAATTTCGCCGTCGACCGGCGACGGGATCTCGACCGTCGCCTTATCGGTCATGACGGCGGCAAGCACCGCGTCCTCGCGCACGAGGTCGCCGATCTTGACGTGCCATTCGACAAGCTCAGCCTCGGCCACGCCTTCGCCAACATCGGGAAGCTTGATGACATGTTCGCCCATGCTCAGGCCTCCATCGTTTCGATCAAAGCTTCGCCGACACGCTTGGGGCCGGGGAAGTAGTCCCATTCCTGGGCATGCGGATAGGGCGTGTCCCAACCGGTAACGCGGGCGACGGGTGCTTCGAGATGGTAGAAGCAGTTTTCCTGTACCAGCGACACGAGCTCGGCGCCGAAGCCGGAGGTTAGCGTCGCCTCATGCACCACCACGCAGCGGCGGGTTTTCTTGACCGAGGCGACGATGGTCTCGAGATCGAGCGGCAAAAGCGTCCGGAGGTCGATGACCTCGGCATCGATACCTGTCTCCTCGGCCGCCGCCTGGGCGACATAGACCATGGTGCCATAAGCGAGAACGGTGACGGCGGAACCCGGCCGGCGGATCTCTGCCTTGCCGAGCGGGGTGGTGTAGTGTCCATCAGGCACCTCGCCCAACTCATGCTTCGACCATGCCGTGACGGGACGGTCGTGATGGCCATCGAAGGGGCCGTTGTACAATCGTTTCGGCTCCAGAAAGATCACCGGATCCGGGTCTTCGATCGAGGCGATCAGCAGGCCCTTGGCGTCGAGCGGATTGGACGGCACGACCACCTTGAGGCCGGAAACATGGGTGAACAGCGCTTCAGGGCTCTGGCTGTGGGTCTGGCCGCCGAAGATGCCGCCGCCAGTGGGCATGCGGATGACGATCGGACAGGTGAACTCGCCATTGGAGCGGTATCGCAACCGTGCCGCTTCCGAAACGATCTGGTCATATGCTGGATAGACGTAGTCGGCGAACTGGATTTCGATACATGGCTTGAGGCCATAGGCAGCCATGCCGACGGCGGCGCCGACGATGCCAAGTTCGCTGATCGGCGCGTCGAAACAGCGCTCCCGACCGTATTTCTGCTGAAGACCCTGGGTGCAGCGGAAGACGCCACCGAAATAGCCGACGTCCTCGCCGAAAACGACGACGTTGTCATCGCGGCCCATGGCGACATCCATGGCGCTGCGGATGGCCTCGATCATTGTCATGCGCGGCATCGGCTACACTCCCGCCTTCTGGCGCTGGCGACGGAGATGCGGCGGCATCTCGGCATAGACGCCCTCGAACATGTCACGCGTCGACGGCTTGCCGCCGGCATGCAGCGTGCCGTGGCTCTCGGCTTCCTTCTGCGCCGTGATCACCGCCTCGAGGATTTCCGCCTCGGTCTGCTTGTGGCGCTCGTCCGACCATAGGCCACGCTTGATCAGGTGGTTCTTCAGCCGGATCACCGGGTCACCCAGCGGCCAGGCATCGGACTCTGTCTTGGGCCGGTAAGCGGATGGATCATCTGACGTGGAATGTGCGCCGACACGGTAGGTGACATATTCGACCAGCGTCGGCCCGAGATTGAGCCTGGCCCGCTCCGTCGCCCATTTCGCCACCGCATGGACAGCGAGATAGTCGTTGCCGTCGACACGCAAGGCCGCGATGCCAAACCCAAGCCCACGCGCCGCAAACGTGCCGGAGCCGCCGCGGGCGATGCCCTGGAAGGTCGAGATCGCCCACTGGTTGTTGACGATGTTGAGGACGACGGGCGCCTTGTAGGTCGAGGCGAAGACAAGTGCGGCGTGGAAGTCGCTCTCGGCGGTGGCGCCGTCACCGACCCAGCCGACAGCGATCTTGGTGTCCCCCTTGATGGCGGATGCCATCGCCCAGCCAACCGCCTGGATATACTGGGTGGTCAGGTTGCCGGAAATCGAGAAGAAACCGTGATCCTTGGCCGAATACATGATCGGCAGCTGGCGGCCCTTCAGCGGATCCATCTCGTTGGAATAGATCTGGTTCATCATGTCGACCATCGGATAGCCGCCGGCGATCAGCAGGCCGGCCTGGCGATAGGTCGGGAAGTTCATGTCGCCCTGAACGAGCGCCTTGCGGAAGGCGCAGCTAACCGCCTCCTCGCCCATATGCTGCATGTAGAAAGAGGTCTTGCCCTGGCGCTGCGCCATCTGCATGCGCGCGTCGAAGGAGCGCAGCGTCATCATGTGGCGCAGCCCTTCGATCTGCTCCTCGTCGGTCAGCGTACCGGCCCATGGACCTACGGCATCGCCTTCGCGATTGAGCACGCGGATGATCGAATAAGCCAGGTCGCGGATCGTCCTGGGATCGACGTCGACCGGCGGCCTGTCGACCGAACCCGCCTTGGGGATCGGCACATTGGAGAAGTCGGGGGTGCCGCCCGGGCGCACTTCCGGCTCGGGCACATGGAACTTCAGCGGCGCGGGATTGTCCGTCACGGATGCTCCTCCTGTCGCGTGCGCAGGCCAATTGGTCCTCCCTGCGCGGCAGACAATTTATGTCAGTAACGCTGACCTATTATCCGATCGTCTTCGAAACCGCAATGGGTCTCGATGCTCCCGACTTTGGCATTCTCTCGGCCTCGGCGAAAGGCCGTTGACACGACGCCGGTTCCGCCTCCATGCTTAGGGTTCACCAGGGGGGTCCCGACAAGGGGCTGAGATTCTGCTGGCTCGCGCAGCGCAGTGACCCGTTGAACCTGATCCAGTTCATACTGGCGTAGGGACGGTGCGAGGCGCAGCAGGCCGGATATCCGGCTCAGGCATTCGGGCTCATTCTTGCCCGAAGTCCCCAGGCAAAACCTCTCCTCCTTCTCATCGCATGGACTGGGTCTCCAACCAGGAGGCTCACTCATGAATGCCCACACCCCATCAGTCACCGTTGGCGAACTTCCCGCGTCGCGGAAGGTCTACAAGCCAGGCAAGCTACATCCCGACATCCGTGTGCCGATGCGCGAGATCTCGCTTCATCCGAGCGCCGGCGAGCCGCCGGTCACCGTCTATGATTCGTCAGGCCCCTACACCGACACGTCGGTGACAACAGACATCGAGCGCGGCCTGCCGCGGCTGCGCGAAGACTGGATCATCGCCCGCGGCGACGTCGAGCGTTATGCAGGCCGCGCGGTCAAGGCTGAGGACAATGGCTTCGTCTCCGGCGAAAGGCTGACGCCGGAATTCCCGGTTCGCAACGCCCCGCTGCGTGCCACCGGCGGCCGCGCCGTCACCCAGCTTGCTTATGCCCGCGCCGGCATCGTCACGCCCGAAATGGAATTCGTCGCCATCCGCGAGAACCTCGGCCGCGAGCAGATCCGGGCCAAGCTTCAACGCGACGGCGAGAGCTTCGGCGCCGTCATTCCCGATTTCGTCACCCCGGAATTCGTCCGCGACGAGGTCGCTCGCGGCCGCGCCATCATCCCCTCCAACATCAACCACCCCGAGAGCGAGCCGATGATCATCGGCCGCAATTTCCTGGTCAAGATCAACGCCAATATCGGCAATTCCGCCGTCACCTCGTCGATGGCCGAGGAGGTCGAGAAGATGGTGTGGGCGACGCGCTGGGGCGGCGACACGGTGATGGACTTGTCGACCGGTCGCAACATCCACAACATCCGTGACTGGATCATCCGCAACGCGCCGGTGCCGATCGGCACGGTGCCGCTCTACCAGGCGCTGGAGAAGGTCGGAGGCATCGCCGAGGACCTGACCTGGGAGGTGTTCCGCGACACGCTCATCGAGCAGGCCGAGCAGGGCGTCGACTATTTCACCATCCATGCCGGCGTGCGGCTCGCCTACATCCACCTGACAGTTGACCGCGTCACCGGCATCGTCTCGCGCGGCGGCTCGATCATGGCCAAATGGTGCCTGCATCACCACAAGGAGAGCTTCCTCTACGAGCATTTCGAGGAGATCTGCGACATCTGCCGAACCTATGACGTCGCCTTTTCGCTCGGCGACGGCCTGCGCCCAGGTTCGATTGCAGACGCCAACGATGCCGCCCAGTTCGCCGAACTGGAGACGCTGGGCGAACTTACCAAGATCGCCTGGGCCAAGGACTGCCAGGTGATGATCGAGGGCCCCGGCCACGTGCCGATGCACAAGATCAAGGAAAACATGGACAAGCAGCTCGAGGTCTGCGGCGAAGCGCCCTTCTACACGCTTGGGCCTTTGACCACCGACATCGCGCCCGGCTACGACCACATCACCTCTGGCATCGGCGCTGCAATGATCGGCTGGTTCGGCACGGCCATGCTCTGCTACGTCACGCCCAAGGAGCATCTTGGCCTGCCCGACCGCGACGACGTCAAGGTGGGCGTTATCACCTACAAGATCGCAGCACACGCCGCCGACCTCGCCAAAGGTCATCCGGCCGCCAAGGTCAGGGACGACGCGCTGTCGCGGGCACGCTTCGAGTTCCGCTGGGAGGACCAGTTCAACCTGTCGCTCGACCCGGAGACGGCGCGTTCCTACCACGACCAGACCTTGCCCAAGGAAGCACACAAGGTGGCGCATTTCTGCTCCATGTGCGGCCCGAAATTCTGCTCGATGCGGATCTCCCACGACATCCGCGCCGAGGCGCAGAAGGAAGGGCTGGCAGCGATGGCGGCGAAGTACCGCGACGGCGGCGACCTCTACATGCCGGTGGAAAGCGCCGAACCCGCGGAGACGGCAGGCCAGCCATGAAGGTGCTGATCCGTGGCGCGGGCGTCGCCGGGTTGACGCTCGCGCATGAGCTGGCCACGCGCGGCGCAAGCGTGACCGTGGTCGACATCAGAAGGCAGATCGCCGGCAATGCCTCATGGCAGGCCGGCGGCATGCTGGCGCCCTGGTGCGAACGCGAGAGTGCCGAAGAGACGGTGCTTTCGCTCGGACGCGGTGCCGCCGACTGGTGGTCCGCCGCCCTGCCCGGGCATGTCATGCGCAACGGTACGCTGGTCGTGGCTCCGGCCCGGGACGCGGGTGAACTCGACCGCTTCGGCCGCCGCACCTCTGGATACCGCGCCATCGACGCCGAGGCGATCGCAGCGCTTGAACCCGACCTCGAAGGCAGCTTCACCCGCGCGCTGTTTTTCGCAGAGGAAGCGCATCTCGACCCGCGCCGGGCGCTGCTTGAGCTGCAGCAAAAGCTTGTCGAGATGGGCGTGCGTTTCGAGTTCGGCTACGGCGCGGTGCACAGTCGGTCGGCCGATGTCGAGGCCGACTGCACCGGCATCACAGGCAGGCTGACAGGCCTGCGCGGCGTGCGCGGCGAGATGCTGATCCTCAAGACGTCGGAGGTGGCGCTGGCGCGGCCGGTGCGGCTGCTGCATCCGCGCATCCCTGTCTATGTCGTGCCGCGCTCGGGCAATCTGTTCATGGTCGGCGCAACGATGATCGAAAGCGATGCCGCCGGGCCGATCACCGCGCGTTCGGTGCTGGAGCTGCTCAACGCCGCTTATGCGCTGCATCCGGCCTTCGGCGAGGCCGAGCTTGTCGAGACCGGCACCGGCATCCGCCCGGCCTTTGCAGACAATTTGCCGCGCGTCGAACGCGACGGAAACACCATCCGCATCAACGGCCTTTACCGCCACGGCTTCCTGCTCGCGCCCGCCATGGCGCACAAGGCGGCCGCCATGATCCTGGGCACAGAGACGGAGAAGGAGCGCGCCCATGAAGCTCACCATTAACGGCTGTCAGCACGAGGTGACGGCCACCACGCTCGCCGCCCTGCTTGCCGAGCTCGACTATGACGGCGGCTGGCTCGCCACCGCACTCAATGGCGAGGTCGTGCCGGCCAGGGAACGCGACGGCTGCGCGCTCGCCGATGGCGACCGCATCGAAATCCTCGCACCGATGAAGGGAGGCTGAGCATGCTCGAACTCTACGGACACCAGGTTTCCTCCCGGCTGCTGCTCGGCACCGCACTTTACCCCTCGCCCGCCATCATGGCCGAGGCGATCACGGCATCGGGCGCCGCAATCGTCACTGTCTCGCTGCGCCGCGAGACTTCCGGCGGCAAGACAGGCGGAAAATTCTGGTCGCTGATCCAGTCGCTCGGGGTGCGCGTCTTGCCCAACACCGCCGGCTGCCACTCGGTCAAGGAAGCGGTGACGACGGCGAAAATGGCGCGCGAGGTCTTTGCCACCCCCTGGATCAAGCTCGAGGTCATCGGCAATCACGACACGCTGCAGCCCGACGTGTTCGGCCTCGTCGAAGCCGCGGGGATTCTCGTTGCCGAAGGTTTCGAGGTCTTCCCCTACACGACAGACGACCTGGTCGTCGCCGGGCGGCTGCTCGATGCCGGCTGCAAGGTGCTGATGCCGTGGTGCGCGCCGATCGGCTCCGCCCGCGGGCCGCAGAACCTCGATGCCTTGCGCAGCCTGCGCGGCCATTTCCCCGAGGTGCCGCTGATCGTCGACGCCGGCATCGGCCGGCCATCGCATGCCGCCACCGTCATGGAGCTCGGCTACGACGCCGTGCTGCTCAACACGGCGGTTGCCAAGGCGGGCGACCCCGTCGCCATGGCTTCGGCCTTCGGCAAGGCGGTTGCAGCAGGTCGCCAAGCCTTCCGCGCCGGCCCGCTTGAACCGCGCGACATGGCCGTCCCCTCCACCCCCGTCATCGGCATGGCAGCATTTTCATGAAGCTCGACCCGTTCTACCTGATTGTCGATTCCGCCGCCTGGATCGAGCGCCTGGTGCCGTTGGGCGTCAAGCTGGTGCAGCTGCGCATCAAGGACATGGTTGAGGCCGGCCTGCGCCGCGAAATCGGTGCCGCGAAAACCATCTGCGCGCGCCATGCCTGCCAGCTCATCGTCAACGATTACTGGCGCCTCGCCATCGACGCGGGCTGCGACTTCGTCCATCTCGGCCAGGAGGATCTGGCCGAGGCCGATGTGAAGGCGATCCGCCACGCCGGCATGAAGCTCGGCCTCAGCACCCATGACG
Source organism: Aminobacter sp. MDW-2 (assembly GCF_014250155.1). Classification (NCBI taxonomy): domain Bacteria; kingdom Pseudomonadati; phylum Pseudomonadota; class Alphaproteobacteria; order Hyphomicrobiales; family Phyllobacteriaceae; genus Aminobacter; species Aminobacter sp. MDW-2. Next base: position 1,878,322 of record NZ_CP060197.1, on the reverse strand, counting down.
ACGCCGAACTCGACACAGCACTTGCCGCCGCGCCCGATTATGTCGCGCTTGGTCCCGTCTATCCGACCATCCTCAAGGCGATGAAATGGGCGCCGCAAGGGCTCGACCGCATCGCCCTCTGGAAACGGCGCGTGGGCGCGACACCGCTGGTCGCCATCGGCGGACTCAATGTCGACCGCATAGCAGGCGTCTTCGCGCAAGGCGCCGACGTAGCTGCCGTCGTCACCGACATCACGCTCAACGCTGATCCCGAAGCGAGGACGCGCGAATGGCTGGCAGCGACGGCTCAGTGGCGATGACCCCGCATGTGCTGATCATCGCCGGCTCGGATTCGAGCGGCGGCGCCGGCATCGTCCGCGACGTCGAGACGGTATCGGCCTTCGGTTTGCGTTGCAGCGTCGCCGTCACCGCGGTGACGGTGCAGACACATGCCCGCGTCGAGCGCATCGAACGGATGCCGCCTCAGCTGATTGCCGAGCAGATGCGCGCGGCCATTGCCGCCAATCCGATTGCTGCGGTCAAGATCGGCATGCTGGGAACGGCCGCGACGATCGACACCGTCGCCTCGGTGCTGGCGAGCAGCCTGCCGGTGCCTGTCGTGCTCGATCCGGTGCTTGCTTCGACCTCGGGACGTCAACTGCTCGACGGCGGCGCCGTCGACGCGCTCAAGCGCAATCTGTTTCCGCTCTGCACGTTGGTCACACCCAACCTGCCGGAACTGGCGTTGCTGACCGGCCTGCCGCTGGCCTCCGGCGAAGGCGACATCGTCAGCCAGGCAGCAAAGCTTTTCGAGACCCGAGCGCCCGCCATTCTCGTCAAGGGCGGGCATGCCACGGGAGCGAGCGCCACCGACATGCTGCTCTTGCCCGACCGTGAGCCGATCCGCTTCGAGGCGTCGCGCATCGCGGTTTCCATGCGCGGCACCGGCTGCATGCTTGCAAGCGCAATCGCGGCGCATCTGGCACAATATGAAACGCTGGAGATCAGCATCGGCAAGGCGAAGCGCCATGTCCTCGCCAAGCTGCTGGCGGCCAGGCCGTGAGAGCGACTTTCGGCGTTCAGCCCAGACGGGCGGCGTGCCACCTCAAATGGTCGTCCATGAAGGTCGAGATGAAGTTGTAGGAATGGTCGTAGCCATCCTGCATGCGCAGGGTGAGCCCGATGCCTGCCTTCTTGCAGGCCTCGTCGAGCAGCCAGGGGCGCAGGCCCTCCTGCAGGAAACTGTCAGCCGAGCCCTGGTCGACAAGGAACTCCGGAAACCGCTTGCCGTCCTCGATCAGAAGCGTCGTGTCATAGGCGCGCCATGCAGCTTCATCAGCACCGAGATACTTCTCCAGCGCCGGCTTCGACCAGCCGGCGGTCGACGGCTGGGCGATGGGTGCGAAGGCCGAGCAGCTCTTGAAGCGCTCCGGGTTCTTGAGTGCGATGGTCAGCGCGCCGTGCCCGCCCATCGAGTGGCCAAAGATCGCCTGGCGCGACATATCGGCGGGGAAGTTTGCGGCGATCAGCGCCGGCAGTTCCTCGGTGATATAGGAATACATCCGGTAGTTCGCGGCAAAGGGCTGCTGCGTCGCATCGACATAGAAGCCGGCGCCCGAACCGAACTGCCAGTTGTCCTTTTCGTCGGCCACGCCTTCGCCGCGCGGACTGGTGTCGGGGCAGACGATGATCAGGCCGAGCTCAGCGGCCAGGCGGCGGTATTCGCCCTTGTCCATGACATTGGCGTGGGTGCAGGTCAGGCCCGAGAGATACCACAGCACCGGCACGGGTCCGTTCTTGGCTTGCGGCGGTACGAAGACGGCAAAGGTCATGTCGCAGGCGCAGGCCTCGGAGGCGTGGGAATAGACGCCCTGGATGCCGCCATGCGACTTCGACGTGGAAACGGTCTTCATCTGCTCTGCCTTCTCGTCAAGAATTGCTGCCCCGGCATAACCTCGGGGGCGGCGACCTGCAACCGTTCAAAGAGATGCCGGCGGCGCGGCCGAGGGGTTGTGGAAACCTCGGACACGCCGCCGGTCGACGCCCAGCTTCGGGAACACGCGGGCCAAGCTGGGAGGCTTGAGGGCCGGCGAAAAAGCCGTGGCGTTTGGGGGAGCCGGCCATGGGGGCCTGGCCGGCTTTGGGAGTTAGTAGACGACCACGCTGCGGATGCTTTCGCCTGCATGCATCAGGTCGAAACCCTTGTTGATGTCTTCGAGCTTCAGCGTATGGGTGATCATCGGGTCGATCTGGATCTTGCCCTCCATGTACCAGTCGACGATCTTCGGCACGTCGGTGCGGCCGCGTGCGCCGCCAAAGGCGGTGCCTTTCCAGGTCCGGCCCGTGACCAGCTGGAACGGACGCGTCGCAATCTCCTGGCCGGCGCCGGCGACACCGATGACGATCGACTCGCCCCAGCCGCGATGGCTGGCTTCGAGTGCCTGGCGCATCACCTTGACGTTGCCGGTGCAGTCGAAGGTGTAGTCGGCGCCGCCGATCTGATCGGCACCACGCTTGGTCATGTTGACCAGATAAGGAACGATGTCGCCCTCGACCTCCTTCGGATTGACGAAATGCGTCATGCCGAACTTCTCGCCCCAGGCCTTGCGCTCATTGTTGATGTCGACGCCGATGATCATGTCGGCACCGGCCAGGCGCAGGCCCTGCAGCACGTTGAGGCCGATGCCGCCGAGGCCGAAGACGATGGCCGTCGAGCCGATCTCGACGCGTGCCGTGTTGATGACAGCGCCGATGCCTGTCGTCACCCCGCAGCCGATGTAGCAGATCTTGTCGAAGGGGGCGTCCGGATTGACCTTGGCGAGTGCGATCTCGGGCAGCACGGTGAAGTTCGAGAAGGTCGAGCAGCCCATATAATGGAAGATCTTGTCCTTGCCGATCGAGAAGCGCGAGGTGCCGTCAGGCATCAGCCCCTGGCCTTGCGTCGAGCGGATCGCGGTGCAGAGGTTGGTCTTGCGGCTGAGGCAGGACGGACAGGAGCGGCATTCCGGCGTGTAGAGCGGAATGACGTGGTCGCCCTTCTTCAGCGAGGTGACACCCTTGCCGACATCGACGACGACGCCGGCACCCTCATGGCCGAGAATGGCCGGGAAGATGCCTTCGGGATCGGCGCCCGACAGCGTGAACTCGTCGGTGTGGCAGATGCCAGTCGCCTTGATCTCGACCAGCACCTCGCCCTCGCGCGGCCCCTCGAGGTCCACCTCCATGATCTCGAGCGGCTTTCCGGCTCCAACGGCGACGGCGGCGCGGGTTTTCATTTTCTTCTCACTCCCAATCTGGATTGTCAGCCGTGCATGTCACCGGCTTGAATGTTGTCTTCTGACTTCAGGCCGCCTTGGCAGGCCCTGCGGGGAACACGCCGGACATGACCGTGAAGCCCTTGATGCGTTTGACCCGATCGCACCAGCGGCGGATCGCCGGATAGTCCTGTCTTGAAATGCCGCCCTCTTCCGACAGCATGATGTAGGGGAAGCAGGCGATGTCGGCGATCGTCGGGTGTGACGCCGAGCAGATCCAGTCGCGCCCCTCCTGCTCGCCGAACCACAGATGCTCATCGAGAATGCGGAACAGCCGGTGCGCGCCAGTGCGGGCCGCCTCGACGTCGAAGTCGTAGAACAGAGCGTCGTGCAGGCGGGCGGCGGATGCGGTGGCGGTGATGCCGTCGGCAAAGGCCAGCCACTGGCTGACCTCGCCGAGCAGGGCGGGATTGTCGCGCGGGTACCAGGTTCCTGCCGCGTCATATTTCGAGGCGAGGTAGACGAGGATCGCCTGGGCGTCGCGCAGGATAAGCCCGTCGTCGTCGATGACAGGCAGCTGGCCGAGCGGATTGATCCTGAGGAACCAGTCCGACTTGTGCTCGCGCCCGGGGTAGAAATCGACCGGCACCGTCTTCCAGTCGACGCCGAGCATGCTCATCAAAAGGCGCAGCTTGTAGCAGTTGCCCGACAGTTCGTAGTCGTAGAGCGTGATCATCAAAAACTCCTAGAGGTCGAGCACAAGCCGCGCCGACTTGGCACGCGACACGCAGGTCATGATCTTGGTGCCGGACTTGCGCTCGGCATCGTTGAGATAGACGTCCTGGTGGTCGGGCTCGCCTTCGATGACGGTGGCAAGGCAGGTGCCGCAGGCGCCCTGCTCGCAGGAAGACGGCATGTCGATGCCGGCGTCGCGCATCACCTCGAGGATCGTCTTGCCGGCGGGCACCGTCAGCGTCATGCAGGAGCGCGCCAGCGCCACCTCGAAACTGGTGCTGTCGTCGATGACATTGGTGTTCTTGAAGTATTCGAAATGCACCGCCGTTTCGGGCCAGCCCATCTCAGCCGCGATATGACGCGCCGCCTCCAGCATCGGGCCGGGACCGCAGAGATAGACATGCTTGTCGGGACCGTAGCCGCTGAGGATCTCGCGCAGCTTGGCGCCGGTCTGGTCTGGCGAAAGGCCGAGATGCGGCTTGAGCGAGGCGCCGAGCGTGCTGGTCTTCTCCGGGAAGGCAAGCTGCGCTTCGTTCTGGGCAAAGTAGTGCAGCTCATGCACCAGGTTCTGGTTGTTGAGCGCCTGGGCCATGGCGAGCAACGGCGTGATGCCGATACCGCCGGCGATGAAGATGGTCTTCACCGCGTCGCGGCGCAGCGGGAAATTGTTGCGCGGCTCGGAAATCGCCAGCACGTCGCCTTCGCGCACTGTCTCGTGCAGGCAGGTCGACCCGCCCTTGGAATCGCGCTCCAGCTTGACGCCGATGACGTAGCTGTCGCTTTCGCCCGGGCCGTTGGTGATCGAATATTGCCGGATCAGCCCATTGGGCAGGTGCACGTCGATATGGGCGCCGGGCTGGAAGGTCGGCAGCAGGCCCTTGATCGGGCGAAGCTCGAAGCCGGCGATACCATCGGCGGCCGGCCACTTCCTGGCGACCTCGACACGGATCGTTGCCTTGCGGCCGTGTTTGCTCTCCTCGGGCATCTCGGCGAGTTCGGGCGAGACACGCTCGATCACCGGCTCCAGCGGCGCCGGTGCCGGCTCGCGCGCCGCCTCGGCCTCGACCGCCAGACGCAGCCTGGAGAGCAGCTCATTGTGATGGCGCAGCACGGCAAGGCGCGCAGCGCCTTCGACCTGCCCGTCGAGCACGCCACGGATCACCGAGCGATTGGAATCGACCGGCTGGACGAAAAACACGGCCAGCGTGGTGGCATCAGCCTCGCTCGAACGCAGCACCACCGAAAAGGTGCTTGCAGCTTCGACCGCGACCTTGGCGGCGGAGTCGTCGATCCTGCCGCTCGGCTGGAAGCGGTAGCCCTTCAGCCTGGCGGCGACCACGTCGGCCGGCGCATTGACCGGGATGCCGCGCAGCGCCAGCAGCCGACCCTCGGCGAGCCCTGCCACCTCCGGCACTTCGCCCTGCGGTTCTTCCGCCGACCAGACGAGACCGTAACGCTCGATGGCGGCAAAGGTGCGGTTGGTGATGGTGCGAGCCGGTGCGTCGGCCGGGTGCGCAGGGATGTAGGTGCAGCCGGCCGTGCGGTTCGAGTAGCGCCAACCATGGTACTGGCACTTCAGCTCGCGGCCATCATTGATGCCGATCGACAGGCGGACGCCGCGATGCAGGCAGCGGTTTTCCCAGATGTTGACGTATCCATCATCGGCACGCCAGACGGCGAACTCGCGGCCGAGCAGCTGGCCGTGAAAAACATGACGCAACGGAAGGTCGTGCGCCGCGGCGATGGGATGCCATCTGGATTTGGCTAGGTCGAGCATATGGTCCTCGCTAAGATCTTTTCGTTGGCGCCCTCAGGCGCTCAGGTGGCGGCCGGGATGACCCCGTAGGTCACGCCCTTCTGGCTCAGCCACCGGCGGTAGGCGATCGCCGACTTGTCGGCACGGATTGGTGTTTCGGCGCGCGGATCGAGCGGCAGGCGCTTCGGGAACTGGTTTTCCAGGATCGGCTTGTCCTGCCCGAAGATGGTCTGCTGGAAGCGCTTGATGACCTTGTCCTCATTGTCTTCGTCCAGCACGCACAGCAGCATGTGGGCGCGGACATGCTCCTGGTCGATAGGCTGCAGGAAGACGGCAATGACATCGAGGCGGCTCTCGTCGAGCGGGCTCGACTTGTAGAGCACCGAGCAATAGGGATGCGGCACGCGGTAGATGTAGTCGACGTCGGCGCCGCCGTCCGAGGCCGTCGATGCCATCGGCTGGAAGAAGCGGCAGCGTGTCGCCAGGATTTCGTCGCGATCGACGGAAATCTCGACATCGTATTCCTTCACTTCCGTGTGCGGTTCGGCGCCGAGGATATCGGTGTGGACATAGGGGAAGTGGCCCATATCGAGAAAGTTCTCGATCGCCCGCGGCGCCGAGACATTGACGCCAAAAGTGGCGGCGTTGAGCTTGCGGCGATCGACCTCGTCAAACTCCGGAATCGGGAACAAGTCGGCCGGCGGGTTGCCGAGCGAGGTCCAGATGTAGCCATAGGCGAGCTTCAGCGGCAGCTTGCCGGAAATGACGGCAATATCGACAGGGCTGCCCTCGGCGAGATCGGCGCGATCGCGCCAGACAGCCGCATTTCCCTCACCGTCAATGGCAAAGCTGAGACGCTCCTCGAGCAGCACCGTGTCGACGACGACACCAGCTGCCACTTCCGACAGGGCGGCCAGCGGGTGCCAGAGGTCGAGGATCACCTGATCCGTGCATCGCGTCTTGGTCATATGCATATCCTTCACAAAGGGTGCGGATCACATCTGCGCCGGTATTGCGCCGTAAGTGACCGGTTTGTCGCGCAGCCAGCGCCGGTACAGCACGGCGACGGCATCGGCCCGGATGGGCGTTTCAGCGCGAGGGTCGAGTGGCAGGCGCCTGGGCACCTGGTTCTCCAGGATCGGCTTGTCCTGGGCGAAGATCAGCTGCATGAAGCTGCGAATGCCAGCCTCGTCGATCCCATCCTTGAGGTAGGCAAGGAAGGGATGGGCAACACAATTGTCCTCATCGACCGGCTGGACGAACAGGGTGATGACGTCGAGCCGATCCTTCTGCACCGGATTGCTCTTGTAGAGCGCCACCGTGTAGGGCCGGATCACCTTGTAGATGTAGTCGACGACAAAACCTCCCTTGGCCGTCGGCGAAGCCACCGGCTGGTAGAACTTGCATTCGGTCGCGACCAGCTCGTCGGCGGCCGTCAGCTCGACCTTGTAGGGCGCGACCTCCGTATGTGGCTCGTCGCCGAGCCAGCCGGTGTGAACGAAGGGGAAATGGCCCATGTCGAGAAAGTTCTCGACCATCCTCAAGCCCGACACCTTGACCGCGATCGAGCCACCGGTGACGAGATACCGATCGCCTTCCTCGGCCTCCGGCACAAAAACGATGTCGCGCTCCGGCTTGCCGAGGCAGGCCCAGAGGAAACCGTAGCGCTTGGTCGAAGTGACCAGGGCGCCGGTGTCGTCGCGGACGACTTCCTTGTTGTAGCGCCCGCGGCAATGGATGGTGATGTCGACGCCCAGCAGACGGGTGTGAAACGGCGCGCCGACCGACAGGTTGGCGAGGTCCGCAACCACATGCCAATCGTTAAGCAGGACTCTGTCGCTACAAAGGGCTGCTGTGCTCATCGCACCCTCCCTGTTGGCTAGCACTTCCCCGTGAACCTAGCTCTGTTATGTCCTCATTGGAAACACAGGATTGGATATCAATCAATAAGAAATTGCATGCCGATGTGAGAATTTTGGTTGACAGGCGCCAGCGATTGAATACCGATATGGAAACCGTAACCCGGGATATGCGACGCCGCCGGCGTGGCGCGAACCCGGGCTGGCCGTCAAGCAAGCCGAAGGCGCTGGCGGGAAGGAGAACGCCATGAGCAACCGCTCGCAGGCCATTGCCGACATACTGACGCGGGCGATCCTCGATCACCGCCTCGTGCCCGGCTGCAAGCTTGGCGAGCGCGAGCTGTCGGAGGTCTTCGACGTCAGCCGCATCGTCATCCGCCAGTCGCTGATCCGCCTTGCCGACGACGGCCTTGCCCAAATCGAGCGCAACCGCGGCGCCTTCGTCGCCCGTCCCAGCATGCAGGACGCGATGGAGATCTATGACGCGCTGACCCTTGTCGAACAGGGCGTCGCCGCCCAGCTGAGCGACCGTCTCGGGCCTGCCGGCTGGGCCGAACTGCGCCAGCATGTCGAGCGCCAGCGCAAGGCCGTGGCTTCAGGCAACGACGCACTCGCCGACGTGCTCGGCCAGGAGTTCCACACCGTCTTCGTGCGCCTAAGCCGCAACAAGGTGATGCAGGAAATTCACGCCCAGCTGGTCCGCCGCACCACCTTGCTGCGTTCGCTGATCACCGCCGACTTCGACTATTGCAACCTGCTCGACGACCACGCCAAGCTCATCGAACTTCTCGAAAAGGGCCGGCTCAAGCCGGCAATGGAGCTGATCGACGCGCACCACCGCTCCGTCGTGCGCGGTTACATCATGGACCGCCAGGTCTTTCCCGAGCTGACGCCACGCGAAGCGCTCGAACCCTATCTCGACGGCAAGGCAGGCGAGCCGCCGAAACCGGCACCAAGAAAGAAGGCAGGAGAGAATGGCCGGGCACGGACGCACACCCATGTCCACGTCGTAAAATAGACCCGGCACAAAGCCGGGCGCATCCAACCAACAGAGGGTTACCACCATGTTCAATCTGACCAGACGGCAATTTCTGCAATATTCCGGTGCCGCGGGCGCGGCACTCGGCACCAGCGGCCTTGCCGGCATCGCCAGCGCCCAGGAGCCGCTCAAGATCGGCGTCGTCTACGTCTCGCCGATCGCCGACATCGGCTGGACCAAGCAGCACAGCCTTGGCGTCGATGCCATCAAGGCCGAGTTCGGCGACAAGGTGGCGCTCACCGTCATCGACAACATCTTCATGCCGCAGGACGCCGAACGCGTCTTCCGCGAGCTCGCCGCTTCCGGCAACCAACTAATCTTCGGCACCTCCTTCTCGCATGGCACGCCGATGCAGAAGGTGGCGCCGCGCTTCCCGAAGGTCGCCTTCGAGCATTGCTCCGGTATCGTCCACCTCGCCAATCTCGGCACCTTCGAGGCCAAGTATTACGAAGGCACTTTCGTTGCCGGTGCCGCCGGCGCGCATATGAGCAAGAATGGCAAGATCGGCTTCATCGGCGGCTTTCCGATCCCCGACATCGTCGGCCCGGCCAACGCGCTTCTGCTCGGCGCCCAGAGCGTCAATCCCGAGGCCACCTGCAACGCCATCTTCCTCAATTCCTGGTTCGATCCGGGCAAGGAAAAGGAAGCCGCCAACACGCTTTTGTCGCAGGGCTGCGACGTCATCTGCTCGATGACCGATACCGCCACCGGCGTGCAGGTTGCCGGCGAAGGCGGCGCATGGTCGATTGGTTACGCCAGCGACATGGCCAAGTTCGGCTCGGGCAAGCAGCTCACCGCCTTCACCCTCGACTGGTCGAGCGACTATGTCGGCGCCGCCAAGGGCGTTGCCGCGGGCACCTGGAAGCCCGAGGCGCGCTGGGACGGCCTGGCCGGTGGCGTCGTCAAGATGGCGCCTTACAATGAGGCGATCCCGGCCGACGTGATCACCAAGCTCAAGCAACTCGAGGCGGACATCGGCTCCGGCAAGATCCACCCCTATGCCGGCGAACTCAAGGACCAGGACGGCAACGTCAAGGTCGCGGCCGGCAGCGTGCTGGCCGATGCCGACATCCGCGGCATGAACTGGTTCGTCAAGGGAATGATCGGCAAGCTCGCCTGATCCTCCCTCGCAACCGCTAGCAATTCCACCGGGGCGCTACAGCGCCTGGTGTCCAGTTGGACACGCAAAGGACGCTGTAGCGCTTAAAATGGGTGCACGATCCTTCCCGAAAATCGGTTCCGATTTTCGGGGTCATGCACCGCCCCGGTTGGTCTATGGCTGCGCACCGTCCAACCCTCACGGCAGGACCCGGCTATGCCCCCACGCCTCGAATTGCGCAACATCACCAAAAGTTATCCCGGCATCATCGCCAATGACGACATCTCGATGTCGATCATGCCAGGCGAAATCCACGCCGTGCTCGGCGAAAACGGCGCCGGCAAATCGACCCTGATGAAGATCATCTACGGCGCCGCCCAGGCGGATTCCGGCGAGATCTTCTGCGACGGCAAGCCCATTGCCGCGCACACCCCGGCGACCTCGCGCGCGCTCGGCATCGAAATGGTCTACCAGCATTTCGCGCTGTTTGAATCGGTCACCGTGGTCGAGAACATCGCACTTGCGGTGTCGAGCAGCTTCGACCTCGACACGCTGGCGCGCCAGATCACTGAACTGTCGAACCGCTACGGCATGCCGATCGACCCCTATCGCCGCGTCCACGACCTGTCCGTCGGCGAGCGCCAGCGCGTCGAGATCGTGCGCTGCCTGCTGCAGGCGCCGAAGCTTTTGATCCTCGACGAGCCGACCTCGGTGCTGACGCCGCAGGCCGTCGTCAAGCTGTTCGAGACGCTGCGCCAGCTCGCCGCCGAAGGCTGTTCGATCGTCTACATCAGCCACAAGCTCGATGAAGTGCAGGAGCTCTGCGACACCGCGACAGTGCTGCGCAACGGCAAGGTCACCGGCACCGCAAGACCCAAGGAAAGCACCTCGGCGCAACTTGCGCGGCTGATGGTCGGCGCCGAGCTGCCCGAAATGCACGTCTCACCCTCGGTGCCGAGCGACAAACCGGTGCTCGAGGTGCGCGGGCTCACCGCCCCTGCCCGCGACAAATACGGCGTCGAACTCAAGAACGTCTCCTTCGAGGTACGCGGTGGCGAGATCGTCGGGCTTGCCGGCGTCTCCGGCAATGGCCAGGCCGAGCTGATCTCGCTGCTCAGCGGCGAACGGACACATGCCAATGCGCTGTCGATCCAGATCGGCGGCAAGGCTGCGGCCCATCTCAACGCCAGCGAAAGGCGCAAACTCGGCATGGCCTTCGTGCCGGAAGAGCGGCTTGGCCGCGGCGCGGTGCCGCCGCACGCGCTGTGGCAGAACGCCGTGCTGACGGCCCACCGCTCCGGCCTGGTGCGCAACGGTCTCGTCGACCGCAAGCAGGCAAACAGCTTCGCCGCCAAGATCATCGAGCGTTTCAAGGTCAAGGCCAACGGCCCGCAGTCGAGCGCCCAGAGCCTGTCGGGCGGCAACCTGCAGAAATTCATCGTCGGCCGCGAGATCGCGCTCGAACCGAAGCTGTTCCTGGTGGCGCAGCCGACCTGGGGTGTCGACGTCGGCGCCGCCGCCTTCATCCGCCAGACGCTTGTCGATCTGAGCCGGTCGGGCGCGGCCGTGCTGGTGATTTCGGAGGAGCTCGACGAACTGTTCGAGATCTGCGACCGGCTGCTTGTCATCTGCCAGGGCCAGGTCTCGCCGCCACTGATCAGGACAAAAACCAACCGCGAGGAAATCGGCCTGCTGATGACAAGGGTCGACCGCGGCAACGGCACCAATGGGAGAGGCGAAGTTGCGATTCAGGATTGAACAAAGACCGGAACCATCCGCCAGGATGCGGGTGGCGGCGCCGGTCATCGCGACCGTGCTCACCCTTCTCGTCGGCTCGCTTTTGTTTGCCGTGCTCGGCTACGACCCGCTGGCGACATTGCAAGCCTTCTTCATCACCCCGCTCAATTCGCTGAACGGGCTGTCCGAGTGGCTGCTCAAGGCGTCGCCGCTCATCCTCATCGCCTGCGGCCTTGCCGTCGGCTTCCGCGCCAATGTCTGGAACATCGGCGCCGAGGGCCAGTTGATCATCGGCGCCCTCGCCGCCTGCGGCGTGGGCTTGTTCTACCCCAATCCCGACAGCTGGCTGCTGCTGCCGCTGATGTTCTTCGCCGGCGCCATCGCCGGCATGGCCTGGGCCGCCATCCCTGCCTTCCTCAGGGCGCGGATGAACACCAACGAAATCCTGGTCACGCTGATGCTGACCTATATCGCGACGCTCTTGTTGTCGTGGCTGGTGCACGGCCCCTGGCGCGACCCGGCCGGCTTCAACTATCCGCAGACGGCCCTGCTGTCGGCGGCGGCGATGTTCGAGCCTTTCGACTATGCCTACCGGCTCAACGCCTCGGTGTTCATCACCGTGGTCGCCGTGTTCCTGATGTGGCTGTTCACTGACCGCAGCTTCCTTGGCTACAAGATGTCGGTCTCGGGCGCAGCCCCTCTGGCAGCACGCTACGCCGGCTTCCGCGAATCCGCTGCCGTGTGGACCGGTTTGCTTGCCGGTGGCGCTGCCGCTGGCATCGCCGGCATGGCCGAGGTCTCCGGCCCGCTCGGACAGCTGTCGCCGCAAATCTCGCCCGGCTATGGTTTCGCGGCGATCATCGTCGCCTTCATCGGCCGTCTTAACGCTTTTGGCATCGTGCTGGGCGGATTGCTGATGTCGCTCTTGTTCCTCGGCGGCGAAGCAGTGCAAATGAACCTCGGCCTGTCGGCTGCGCTCACCCGCATCTTCCAAGGCATATTGCTGTTCTTCTTGCTTGCCGCTGACTTCTTCATCTTCTACCGGCTTCGCCGCATTCCGGAGCATGCCTGATGGACTTGTTCATTGCCATCTTCACCGGCACCATCATTGCCGCAACACCATTGATCTTTGCAGCGCTCGGCGAACTCGTCGTCGAGAAATCGGGCGTCCTCAACCTCGGCATCGAAGGCATGATGCTGATGGGTGCCGCCTTCGCCTTCTGGGCCATCGTCGCCGGGCTGCCGATGCCGGTCGCCATCCTGGCCGGCGCGCTTGCAGGGGCCGCCGCATCGCTGCTGTTCGGCGTGCTGGCGCTGACCTTCCTGACCAACCAGTATGCCGCCGGCCTGGCGCTCGCCATCTTCGGCTCGGGCGTGTCGGCATTTCTCGGCCGCAATTTCGGCTCGGCGCCGATCGACGCACTGAAGAAGATCTACATCCCCTATCTCTCCGACATTCCGGTGATCGGGCCGATGCTATTCCGCTTCGACCCGATGGTCTATTTCGCCATCATCATGTTCTTCGTCATCAGTTGGTTCCTGTACCGCACAAAGGGCGGGCTGGTGCTGCGCACCATCGGCGAGTCACCCGAGACGGCGCATGCCATCGGCTATCCGGTGATCAGGATCCGCTATCTCGCCGTGCTGTTCGGCGGGCTGATGGCCGGACTTGCCGGCGCCTATCTGTCGGTTGCCTACACCCCACTCTGGGTCGAGAACATGACCGCCGGCAAGGGCTGGATCTCGCTGGCGCTGGTTGTCTTCGCGACATGGCGACCACTGCGCGTGCTGCTCGGCGCCTGGCTGTTCGGCGGCATGACCATCCTGCAGCTGCAGGGCCAGGCGCTTGGTATCGCGGTGCCTTCGGAACTGCTCTCCGCCCTGCCTTATCTGGCAACGATCGTGGTGCTGGTCATCATCTCGCAGAACCGCCAGATGCTGGCGCTGCACTTCCCGGCTTCGCTCGCCAAGCCGTTCCGGCCAGCGACCTGACGGACGAAAGGCGGGGCTAAACGCCCCGCCGCTCACGCCCAGGGATCGCTCACCCGGGGCCAGATCGGACGGACAAGCTTGGTGTAATTGGTCACGCGCGGATTGCTCGGATAGGAGCTCGGCGCGTCGACATAGACGATCTCGGCCGCCACCGGCGCGAAACCGGCATAGAAATGGTTGGTCGACTTGACGAGCAAAATGTCCTTGTCCGCAGGATCAACGCCGAGATTTGAGAAAATGTCGGGCTCGAAGGTCTGGGTGCGGTTGGTGTTGAGGATGACGTCGACCTCGGTACCGACAATACGCACCAGCGCCGTCATCCCGAGCGTGACACGGCTCGGTCCGAAACTCTGCCAGCCTTCCTCGACGGTCTTCAGCACCTGAACCCTGCCGTCGATCGGCTCGCCGGCCTGCGGGCCTGCCTTGCCGCCGAAGCGCAGGTCGATGATGGCGCCTTCTCCGGCGGCATGGCAGAAGGTCACCGCGATCGGATCCCAGATGGTGGCGACACCAACCTTGTCGAGGCCACGCTCCAGCATCCGGCGCAGAACGAAGGTGCCGTCGCCGGCAACGCCGCCGCCCGGATTGTCCCAGACATCGGCGATGACTGCCGGCTTGGTCGGGTTGGCCTTGCGCGCGGCCAGCGCCCGGTCGATGCCGGCGTCAGTGTCGAGCATCTCCATCGCCGTCTTTTCGCGCATGGCATAGAGTTCGCGGCCGAGCTTTTCGGCCAGCGCATCGCCCTTGGCCTTGTCATTGTCGGTGACGACCACGATGCGCGAACCCATCTCCGGCACGTCGGAGCCCATGAAACCATGGATCACCGACACCGACAGGATGCCGTCCTTGCCGTGCAGCGCCTTGATGCGGTCGACGAAGGAGCGCATCGGCTCGCGGCTGGTCGGCAACACCGTGATCATGCGGCAGTCGAAGGTCGAGATGACTGGCTTGATCTCGCCGCGCGCAGCGGCCAGTCCAAGCTCGACGACATGTTCGCCGCGCTCATAGAAATCGGTATGCGGGAACTCGAGGAAGGCCGCGAGCACGTTGCAGGCGGCGACGCGTTTCGGCGTCAGATGGCTGTGCGGATCGAACTCGGAAGCGACAACGACGTCGGGCCCGACGATGTCACGGACCCGGGCGAGCAGGTCGCCTTCGCAGTCGTCATAACCCTGCGCCACCATGGCGCCGTGCAGGCCGAGGATGACGGCATCGACAGGCATGGCAGCCCGGAGCTGGTCGAGGATCTCGTCGCGCAGCGCCTCGAAGGTCTGGCGCTGCACCAGTCCGCCCGGCTCGGCCCAGGTCGCCGTGCCCTCGATGACGGTCAGGCGATCGGCCTCGGCGCGACGGCGCAGCGCCACGATCGGCGACGAGCACAAGGTCGGCGTCTCCGGATGCTGGCCCGGCCCGGCATAGAACGCCATCTCGAACGATGCACGGTCTGTCGGCACCGGCGAGAAGGTATTGGTTTCTGTCGCCAGCGAGGCGGTGAAGATGCGCATCTTGGGTTCGTTTCTTTGTTGTCGGGAGGTAAGGGTTACTTGACGGCGCCGAGGGCCAGCCCGCGGACCAGGTAGCGCTGCAGCCAGACGAACAGGATGGCGACCGGCACGGTGGCGACGAGCGTTGCAGCCATGACGTAGTGCCATTCGACGGTATAGCGGCCGGCGACGAGCGAAAACACCTGGATCGGCAGCGTGTAGCTTTCCTGGCTGCGCAGCATGGTCAGTGCGACGACGAACTCGTTCCACGCATTGATGAAGGTGAAGATGGCGGTGACGGCGATTGCCGGCACGCAGAGCGGCAAAAACACCTTGCGCAGGGTCAGCCAGCGGCTGCCACCTTCCATCCACGAGGCTTCCTCGAGATCGCGCGGGATGGTGTCGAAATAGCTCTGCAGCATCCACACGGTGAAGGCGATGTTGAAGGCCATGTAGACGCCGCCGACGGCATTCAGGCTTTCGACAAGACCGAAGGAAGCGAGCAGCCGGAACAGGCCGAGCACCAGCACGATCGGCGAGATCATCTGCGACACAAGCAGGAAATGCCGGAAGGCGCCATGCCCGGCAAAGCGGAAACGCGACATGGCATAGGCGGCGGGAATAGAGACGAGGATGGCGCCGATGGTGGCGATCAGCGACACGCGCAACGAGTTGACCAGCGCCTGGCCGAAACCGGCCGCGACCCACATGTCGTAGAAATTGCGCCAGCGGAATTCGCTCGGCCACCAGCTTGGCGTCAGCACTTCCTGGGCCGGCTTGACGGCGGTCAGGAACATCACCGCGAACGGGAACAGCGTGACCACGACCAGCGGCGCGAGCAGCGCCCAGGCGATGAAGGTGCGCTTGAGCTTCGGCGAGATCATGCCCGTTCTCCCCGCATGGCGAGCCTGATGTAGATGGCGGTGAAGACGAGCAGGATCGCCAGCATCACCAGCGAGACGGCCGAGGCCTCGCCGAGTTTGCCAACACGGAAAGCCAGCTTGTAGAGATGGGTGACGAGGATGTCGGTCGAATTGGCCGGCCCGCCTTGCGTCATCACCCAGATGATCGGGAACGAATTGAAGACATAGATCGTGTTGAGCACGATGGCGATGTTGACGAAGGGTTTGAGCAGCGGAAAAGTGATCCGCTTGAACTGCTGCACCGGCCCCGCACCTTCGAGGGCGGCGGCTTCGTAGAGGTCGTCGGGGATCGACGACAGCCCACCCAGAAAGATGGTGGTGGTGAACGGCACCGTCACCAAGATGCCGATCATGATCTGCATCGGGAATGCGGTCGCAGCACTAGCCAACCACTGGATGTTCTGGTCGGCGAGGCCGAGCCCGCGCAGGGCAGAGTTCAGCATGCCGCTTTCGCCGTTCAGCGCCCAGCGCCAGACGATGGCCGTCATCGTCAGTGACACCGCCCAGGGCAGCATGACGATGACCCGCGCCACCGAGCGGCCGTAGAAGTCAGTGTTGAGGATGACCGCCACGGGGATCGAGACCAGGAGCGCGCCGCCAACCACGGCGGCCGTCCACACCCCGGTCCGCAGCAGCGCCTTGATGAAATCGGGATCGGCGACCAGCGCCGAGAAATTGGCCACGCCGTTGAAGTCGCGCAGCTGGCCGAAGCGGCTGACGTCGTGGGTGGCGATCTGGATCAGGTCGACGACGGGCCAGAAGATCACCACCGCGGCCAGGATCAGGCTCGGCAGCGTCAGCAGATATGGCAGGGCGCGATTGTGCATGAGAGCCTTGGCCGGAGCACGGGAAAGGGAACCGGCGGCGCACCCAGTGCGCCACCGGCGGAAGGGAGAAGAGACTACTTCTTCAGGATGCCGTCGGCCTTGGCCGCTGCTTCCTTGAGAAGGGCTTCCGGATCGCCCTCGCCAAGATAGACCTTCTGCATCGCATCAGAGGTGATCTGGGCGATTTCTTCCCAGCCCGGAATGACCGGCGCGAAGCGGGCGTCGGGCAGGAGTGCCGTGAAGGCGGCGAGGTCGGCGTTGTTGACGTAGTAGTCCATCTTGGCCTCTTCCTTGTTCACCGGCAGGAAGCCCTCGCCCTGGGTGAACTTGGCGCGCCAGTCGGTCTGGAACAGGAAGTCGAGCAGCTTCCAGGCCTCGTCCTTGTTCTTCGAGTTCTTGAACATGACGATGGAATCGGTGACGCCATAGGTACCGCGTGCACCCGTCGGTCCAGCCGGGATGGCAGCGACACCATATTTCAGGTTCGGCGCTTCTTCCTTGATCTGGTTGGACAGGAAGGGGGCTGTAATCATCATGCCGACCTTGCCCTGCTTGAACAGGTTCTGCACGTCCTCACGCGCATAGGAGGTGACGCCGGGTTGGGTCAGCCCCTCGTCGATCAGCGACTTGTAGAGCTTGGCCGCCTCGATGGCGCCGGCGCTGTCGAGGCCCGAGCTGCCATCCTTGTCGAGGATCTCCGAGCCCTGCGACCACATCGCGTAATAATAATAGACGTCGGTCTCGATTTCCTTGCCCTGCAAGCCGTAGCCATAGTTCTCGCCGCCCAGCGCCTTGATCTTGGCGGCAGCGTCCTTGAGCTCGGCCCAGGTCGCCGGCGGGTTGGCGACACCTGCCTTTTCGAGCAGTTCCTTGTTGTAATACATGGCGCGCGCCGAAGCGGCGATCGGCAGGCCGTAGGTCTTGCCGTCCATGATCGAGGGCGACAGGAAGGTATCGATGAAACGGCCCTTGAAGTCGGGCGTGATGTAGCTGTCGAGCGGCTCAGCGACGTCCTGCTGGACGAAGTCGATCAGCCAGCGCGTACCGATGATCGACAGGTCCGCATTGGTGCCGGCGGTGATGTCGGTGGTCAGCTTCTGCAGCAGCACATCCCACGGCACGACCTCGAACTTGACGTCGATGCCGGGATTGGCCGCCTCGAACGCCTTTTCCACTTCCTGGAAATAGGGGCCGGTCTTCGAGCTGTATTCGGCGACCGTCACCCGGACCTCGCCGGCATTCGCCTGGGCTGCCAAGGCCAGCACGCTCAACCCGGCCAGCAGGCCGCTCTTCCACTTTGAAATCGCCATGTCGGTGTTCCCTTGCTCCCGCGGGCGCAGGCCCGCTCCTCCAGCGCTTCACGCGCCTGTTTGATTAAGTGACTTTCTTACATTATCGGCGATTTTCGGCATATCAAGCGATTTTCTTTGTTGCTTAATTACATTTTCAGCCATAGTCCTGAAGGCAGAAAGCGGCCAAGATCGCTGTGGGAGCACAGAATTGAACCTAGACGACGAGTTTCGGCAAAAGTCCGTCCTGATCACCGGAGCCGGCGGCGGCCTCGGCCGGGTGCTGGTAACTATTTTTGCCGCGCGTGGCGCCCGCGTCATCGGCTGCGACCAGTCGATCGAAGCGATGGACGGGCTCGATCTCGCCGGCCGCCACAGCTTCGACCTGACCGATCGCGCCAGACTGGAAGCCGCCTCGCGCAAGCTGGTCGAAGCTGACGGCGTGCCCGACATCGTCATCAACAATGCCGGCTGGACGCGCGCCGAAATCATGCCGGCGCTGACCCAGGAGCGGATCGAAACCGAGATCGACCTCAACCTGACCGGCGTCGCCAGCCTCACCAACGCATTGCTCAAGCCGATGGTCAAGCGCGCCTCGGGTACCTTCGTCTTCATCTCCTCGGTCAACGCGCTGTCGCACTTCGGCAATCCGGCCTATGCGGCTGCCAAGGCCGGCATCAATGCCCTGTCGCGCGCCATTGCTGTCGAGCACGGCCGCCAGGGCATCCGCGCCAACGTCGTCTGCCCGGGCTCTATCCATACGCCCGCCTGGGATCATCGCCTTGCCAAGGACCCCGCGATCCTGGGCAAGCTGCAGCGGCTCTATCCGCTTGGCCGCATCGTCAATGCGCAGGAGGTGGCCGAAGCGGTCGCTTTCCTCGCCTCGCCGCGCGCCTCAGGCATTACCGGCACGGTGCTGCCTGTCGACGCCGGGCTGACCGCCGGCTGCCTGCCTTTCATCGACGACATATTGGGAGCGTGAAGACCATGACCGGCGTGACCTTCCGCAACCTGTCCAAGTCGTTCGGCCAGCACAGCGTGCTCGACAACATCAATCTCGACATTCCGAGCGGCGAGTTCGTCGTGCTCGTCGGCCCCTCCGGCTGCGGCAAGTCGACCTTGCTGCGTATGCTGGCTGGGCTCGAACCGATCAGCCATGGCGATCTTCTGATCGGCGGCGTGCGCGCCAACGACCTGCCGCCGCAGAAGCGCAACATCGCCATGGTTTTCCAGTCCTATGCGCTGTTTCCCCATCTCACCGCGGCCGAAAACATCGGCTTCGGCCCGAAGATCAGAGGTGAGGCAGCGGCGGCGATCGATGCCAAGGTGAAGAACGCCGCTGCCATCCTCAACTTGCATTCCTATCTCGACCGCTATCCGCGCCAGCTCTCCGGTGGCCAGCGCCAGCGCGTCGCCATGGGCCGCGCCATCGTGCGCGAACCCTCGGTGTTCCTGTTCGACGAACCGCTTTCCAATCTCGACGCCCAGTTGCGCGTCCAGATGCGCACCGAGATCAAGGCGCTGCATCAGCGCTTGAAATCGACGGTGGTTTACGTGACACACGATCAGATCGAGGCCATGACCATGGCCGACCGCATCGTCGTCATGAACCAGGGAAAGATCCAGCAGGTGGGTGCACCGCTCGAACTCTACGACAGACCGGCCAACAAGTTCGTCGCGAGCTTCATCGGCTCGCCGTCGATGAGCTTCGTCTCGGGCAGGCTCGGTGCGGCGGGCGCCTATTTCGAGACGGCCGACGGCGAAAGACTGAAGCTGAACGGCGGCCGCGCGTCGGCCTTCGCAGGCGCGGTCGAGGCAGGCATCCGGCCGGAGCACTTCGTCATCAGCGGCACCGATGCGGCGATGAAGCTCAGGATCGACGTCGTCGAGCCGACCGGTTCCGAAACGCACATCTATGGCGCGGTCGGCGGCGAGCAGGTGCGCGCCGTGTTCCGCGACCGCGTGTCGGTCAAGCCGGGCGAGACGCTGCCGGTGACCGCCGATCCCAGGAACATCCATCTTTTCGACAAGGCAACCGGCCTGCCCGTATGAGCAACATCGCCGACATCATCACCCGGCTTCAGGTCATGGCGCAGGACGGCTCCAAGTCCGACAAGCGCCTGGCCAGCCTTGTGCTGTCGGATCTCGACTTCGCTTCCAAGGCCGCCATTTCGGAGATCGCCGCGCGTGTCGGCGTCAGCGAACCGACAGTTACCCGCTTCTGTCGCAACCTCGGCTGCGACGGCGTGCGCGATTTCAAGTTCTTCCTGGCACAGGCCATAGCCATCGGCGGCCAGTATCTCAAGCCCGAGCCGCTGAGCCGCGACGCACGCGAGCAGCGCATCGCCTCCGCCGTCACCGAAGCCGCTGTCGTGGCGATCCAGCGCGCTTCGGACAGTCTCGACATGGGCACGCTGATCTCGGTGGCCGAGCGGCTTTCGGCCTCGCCGCACATCTTGTGCTTCGGCTCCGGCGGCATCTCATCGATGATGGCGACGGAGTTGCAGAACCGCCTGTTTCGCCTCGGCCTGTCTGCCGTGGCCCAGGTCGACGGCCAGCTGCAGCGCATGTACGCGGCGGTCGCCAGGCCCGAGTCGACCGTCGTTGCCTTCTCCGTTTCCGGCCATGCCAAGTCGGTGATCGATGCCGTGCAGGTCGCCCGCCAATATGGCGCGCAGACCGTCGCCATAACCGCGCCCGGATCGGCACTGGCCAAAGTCGCCGACATCGTCATCCCGTTCCAGCCGATCGAGGACGGCAACATCTACAAGCCAACCTCATCGCGTTTCGCCCTGCTCGCCATCCTCGACATGATCGCGACAGCCACCGCCGAATCCCGCGGCACCAACGTGCTCGAAGGCCTGCGCCGCATCAAGCAAAGCCTCAGCATGCTGAAGGTCGACGACCCAAGACTTCCCCTAGGTGACTGAATGAACTCCAGGCAGAACCCCTTCCCCGACGACATCGACCGCGCCCGGATCTGGGAGATGCTGGTCGAGCGCGATATCGCAGCCTTTGTCGATCAGGACTGGTCGATGGTCGCGGACGACTTCGACGAACAGCGCTTCCTCGGCATCCATGCCCACAACGCTGCCAATCCTGACGACTGGAATGCCGCCTTTCCGTCGCTCGGGACCTATCGCGACGAGTGGCTGCGCCAGGCGGCCGAGACGGCTGCAACCGCCTATGCCGAGCCGCTTGCCGACGGCATTTTCCGCGCCACGAACCTGACCGAGATCGACATATCAGGCGATGTTGCCCTGGCGCGCAAGAAGTTCGACGGCACCATCCGCCGCGCTGACGGCAGCGACGACGTGATGAACTGGCAGACGCTCTACTTCTGCCGCAAGCAGAACGACCGCTGGAGGATCACCGGCTTCGTCGGCTACATGAAATACAAATAGGCTTGCGGCCTGTCCGAACTCTCCAGGCGCCCCGAGGGCGCCTTTTTCGTTTTCCGCCATCTGGTCCCTGCAAGGCAGAAAGTCTGATCTTGCAACCTTTGCACTTGACTGCAAGATATCTTGCATCTTAAGAGTCGAGTGCAATATGGATGCAAGATGATGACGCTGCTGGATCGCATCAAAAGCCATTCGACCCGCCTCACCGGGGCCGACCAGCGGCTCGTCTCGGCCTTGCTCGAAAACGCCGCCGAGGCAGCCTTCCTCTCGAGCGCCCGGCTTGCCGAACGCGCCAGCGTGCATGAGGCGGCAACGACCCGCCTCGCCCAGAAGCTCGGCTTCAAGGGCTATCCAGAACTGCGCTCACAGCTGCAGCGCGAGCTTGTCGAGAGCCAGGACGCCGCCGAGCGAATGCGCCGCTCCGTCGCCAAGGTCGAGCATGGCGACTTTCTGCTCGACCTGATCGACAGCGAGATCGCAGCGCTCGAGCACCTCCGCCTTGCCGTTTCGCAAGACAGCATCAACCGCGCCGCCGACATGATCGTCGATGCCAAACGCATCTTCCTGTTCGGCCAGGGCCATGCCCAGTCGATCACCCAGTTCCTGCGCCGCCGGCTCGACCGCTTCGGCATGACCACCATCGTGCTCGAAGGCCGTGGCCGCGACATCGCCGAGCGTGTCGTCGGCATGCAGCAGGGCGACCTCGTGCTGGCGCTCGCCTTCCGCAAGCAACCAGCGAGCTATGCACCACTGGTCGAGCATTGCCACGCGCAGGGCGCCAAGGCGGTGCTCGTGACCGACCTCGCCGGCACGATGATGCAGCCGGCTGTCGACCTCGTGCTGGCGGCACCGCGCGGCCGCTCGGGCAGCGAGTTCCAGACGCCGACGGTGCCGTTCGCCATCGTCAACGCCATTCTTCTGACCATCGCCGGCCGGCACCAGACCCGCGTCATGGGCGCGCTGGAGCGCCTGTCCGGCCTGTTCGACGAATTCGATTGAGAAAACCTGGGAGGGAAAGATGCTCAAGTCGATGAAATGGGCGCTGTTTGCAGCGGTCGCCATACTGCCCCTGACGGCAAGCGCCGCCGAACTCGACGCGATGAGCGTCAAGGAACTGCTGCCGCTGGCACAGAAGGAAGGCAAGGTCACCGTCTTCTCGCTGTCGAGCCGTATCGCCAAGGTGGAGAAAGCATTCGAGGAGGCCTATCCCGGCATTGACCTGGTCGGCATCGACATGAGCTCGGTCAAGCAGATCGCCCGCGTCGTCGCCGAGCAGACCGCCGGCGTCAACGCCGTCGACGTGCTCTACATCGCCGACACGCCGGTGGTCTATGAGGACCTGGTCAAGACCAACCGTGTCGTGCCCTACATTCCGCCACGCGTGGCGGGCGAACTCGCCGACGAGCACAAGACGCCGCTTCTGACCCAGCGCCTGTCGACCAAGGTTTTGATGTACAACGAAGTTGCCAATCCCAATGGCGCGCCGGTCAAGAACCTGTGGGCACTGACGACGCCGGAATGGAAGGGCCGCGTGCTGATGGTCGATCCTCTGCAGCGCGGCGAGCTGCTCGACCTCTTGGTCGAGTTCTCGCTCCGCCCCGACGAAATGGCCAAGGCCTATGAGGCGCAGTTCGGCAAGCCGATATCAGTCGACAGCGACCTGCAGGGCGCCGGCGAGCAATTCGTCCGCGACCTCTTTGCCAACGATCTCGTCCTGGTGCCCAACTCCGATGTCATCAACAAGGCGATCGGCGACAAGACCGCCAAGAACCCGCCAGTCGGCTTCGCCACCTATTCCGACCGCCGCGACAACGAGAAGGAAGGCTGGGCACTACAGGTCGCCAACGACGTCGAGCCGTCCAACGGCATCCTGTTCCCGGCGGTTCTCGCACTGGTCGACAAGGCGCCGAGCCCGGCGGCAGCGCGGCTTTTGATCGACTTCATGATGGGCGACGATTCTGCCACCGGCGGACCGGCCTTCGAGCCCTTCAACGTCGCCGGCGACTATGCCGTGCGGCCGTCGATCAAGGACAACGCCGACTCCGTGCCGCTCAAGGAGCTCAAGGCCTGGCGCATCGATCCGGTGAAGACAGCCGCTGCCCGCAAGCGTATTGCAGACCTGGTGCTGACGCTGCAATGACCGCGGCCGGACCGGCGCCTTGGGGGAGGCGCCGGTCTGTTCTCCGTGCCCAGTTGTCCGCCGCCTCGTGTTGCCGCGGCACCGTTGCCCGCGCACTGCAATTCCCGGAAAGAATGTCATGTCCGCCGTAACAACATCCGTGTTGTCCCGGAGAGGCTTTTTGCGCTCCGAAACACTCGTTCCCATCATCCTGATCCTTGTCGTCGGCATCCTGGTCATCGCGCCGCTGGTCAAGATTGTCCTGTCGACGCTGACCATCGAAGGTCGTGACGCCTGGCAGGCGGTGCTGGCCTCGAAAATGTCCGAAAACCTGTGGTGGCGCCCGCTCTTGAACACGGTGCTGCTCGGCATCGGCGTTGCCACAGGCTGCCTTTTGATGGGCGGCTTCCTTGCCTGGCTCGTCGTGCTCACGGACGTGCCGGCGCCAAGGACGCTCGGCCTGCTCGCCACTCTGCCCTTCATGATCCCGAGCTTTGCCGCGGCCCTTGCCTGGGGTGCTTTATTCCGTAACAGCCGGCTCGGCGGCTCGGTCGGCTTCTTCGAGGCGAACGGCTACATCGTGCCCGATTGGCTCGCCTGGGGCCTGTTGCCGACATTGATCGTGCTCATCGCCCACTATTATTCGCTTGCTTTCACCGTCATCTCGGCGGCCTTGAGCTCCATCGGCGCCGATCTCGTCGAGGCAGCGCAGGTCGCGGGTGCCAAGCGCTCGCGCATCTTCTTCGGCATCATCCTGCCGGTGGTCACACCGGCGCTGATCGCCGCCGCATCGCTGACATTTGCCGGTGCCGTCTCCAACTTCGCCGCCCCTGCCCTGCTCGGCCTGCCGGTCAGGATGCAGACGCTGTCGACGCGCCTGTTCGGGATGATCGAGACCGGCCAAACCGAACGCGGCTTCGTCATCGCCCTGCTTTTGATCGTCGTCTCCGCCTCCTTCCTCTGGCTCGGCGAGCGCCTTGTCGCCGGCCGCAAGAACTTCGTCACCGTCACCGGCAAGGGCGGCCGCACCAAACGCTTTCCGCTCGGCAGATGGCGCTGGCCGCTGTTTGCAGTCGCTGTCCTGCTCTGCCTGCTCACCACCTTCCTGCCGGCGCTGATCCTCACCGCCTCCAGCTTCGCCTTGCAGAACGGTTCGCTGTTCTCCAACTGGACGACGCATTTCTGGATCGGCGAAGGCGGCACCGACATGGCCCAGGGCCAGGCCGGCATCTTCCGCAATCCGGTGCTGATCGAGGCGCTGTGGATGACGCTGAAGCTGGCTGTCACGGTGGCGATCACCACCATGGCGCTCGGCCTGGCGCTGGCCCACACCATCGCCCGCAACAAGGGCAGCGTGCTCGCAACCGTCCTCGGCCAGGTCTCGTTCACCCCGATCCTGATTCCCTCGATCGCCTTCGCCGCCGCCTATATCGCGCTGTTCGGGGCGCCGATCGGACCGTTGCCGTCGCTCTACGGCACCTTCCTCCTCCTGGTGCTTGCAGCCTCGGCGCATCTCTTGCCTTATGCCGTGCAGTCGGGCCGCTCGGTGCTCGGCCAGATCTCGGCCGACATCGAAGAAAGCGCGCGACTGACCGGCGCCGGCTTCTTCCGCCGCATGGGCGCGATCATCATGCCGCTCGCCATCCGCGGCCTGCTCGCCGGCGCCCTGCTGGTCTTCGTCAAGATCGTCCGCGACCTGTCGCTGGTGGTGCTTTTGTTCACCTCGACCTCGCCGGTGCTCAGCATGCTTGCCTACCGCTATGCCGCCGAAGGCTTCATGCAGTTCGCCAACGCCATCACCATGGTGATCCTCGTCCTCTGCGTCATCGCCACGCTCCTGGCGCACCGCCTGCAGAACCGTGTCCAGAAGTGGAAATCCGCATGAACCCCGCCAACGGCAATCCGGCTGCGATCGCGATCCGCAACGTCAGCAAGCGTTTCGGCAGCTTCACCGCCGTCGACAATGTCGACATCTCGGTGCCGCAGGGCGCGTTCCTGGTGCTTGTCGGCCCGTCCGGCTGCGGCAAGTCCACGCTGCTCAGGATGCTCGCCGGACTGGAAACACCGAGCGAAGGCGAGATGGCCTTCATGGGCCGCACCGTCTCCGACGGCACGCGCGGCCTTGTCGCCGACGCCGGCGGCCGCGACGCCGGCCTCGTCTTCCAGAGTTATGCATTGTGGCCGCATATGACGGTCGCCGGCAACATCGAGTGGCCGCTCAGGGTGGCCAAGTGGAGCAAGGCGGATCGTGCCGCGCGCGTCGACGAAGTGCTCGGTCTGCTTGGCATCTCGGCGCTGAAGGAACGCTACCCGGCCGAGATCTCCGGCGGCCAGCAGCAGCGCGTGGCGATTGCCCGCACCATCGGCCCCAAGCCGAGCATCCTGTTGTTCGACGAGCCTTTGTCCAACCTCGACGCCAAGCTGCGCATCGAGATGCGCAGCGAACTGATGCGCATCCACCGCGCCACAGGTGCCACCTCTGTCTACGTCACCCACGACCAGGTCGAGGCGATGACAATGGCGAGCCATGTCGCTGTGCTCAATAACGGCAAGGTCGACCAGTTCGGCGCGCCGCTCGAGCTTTTGGAAAACCCGCGCACGACCTTCGTCGCCACCTTCCTCGGCACGCCGCCGGCCAATCTCATCTCGGTGACGAAACAGGACGGTGGCCTCGTCTATGATGGCCTACGGCTGGCCGATGCGCAGCGCGCCAAGGCGCATGACGGCGTCCAGCTTCTCTACCGCGCCCATGACATCAAGGTCGGCGACATCGAGGGGCAACCTGCGATCACCGCGCGCTTCGAGGAAGCCGCCCCTATCGCAGGGCGCACCATGGTGACGGCATTTTCCAACGGCCAACGGCTGACCGCCATGGCCGACGGCTATTTCAGCGCGGCGATCGGCGACCAGATCCGCCTCAGTTTCCTGGGCGAGCCGAGCGCGGTTTTTGCAATGACTGGTGAAAGGATCGACTGATGAGATTGGTAATGGTGCGCCATGGCGAGACCACCTGGAATGCCGAGCACAGGCTCCAGGGCCACGACAACGCGCCGCTATCGCCGCGGGGCATCAGGCAGGTCGAGAGTTTTGCGTCCTTCGCCAGGGCGATGGCGCCCGACCGCGTCGTGGTCTCCGACCTCGGCCGTACGCGCCAGACAGCAAGCCTGCTCGGCTATGGCGACGCGCCGCTCGACCCGCGCCTGCGCGAGATCGATATGGGCAACTGGACCGGCCGTATCAAGCACGAGCTCGAGGCCGAGCGTCCGCACGAGTATCTCGCCTGGCGCGCCGGCACCTTCACCCCCGACAGCGGCGAGGCATGGGCGGATTTCTGCGCCCGCATCGTCGAAGGGTTGCGGGACTGCCTGAAGAAGTGCAACGGCGACACGCTCGCCATCGTCCATGGCGGTGTCATCCGCGCTGCCTGCCACGCCTTCCTGGGGCTGCCGCCCTCACGTGTCGTGCCGGTGACGCCTGGTACTGCAACGATACTGAGCTTCGATACGGCCTACGCCCCGACGGCACGGCTCGAAGCCTACAATATCGCGGCTGTGGCGCCCGATTTCGACGCACCGGACTAGCGCAATTCCAGCAAAAAGTGTGCGGCGGTTTTCCGTCCGGAATTGCGCAAAAACAAGAAGATAGAGAGTTTCCGCGAAGAGAAGAAAGAGGAAACGCTCTCGACGCTCGCAACTGGTCTGAACAGGCCCGTGCCTAAGGAAATGGTGCGGCTTCCGTGGTCTCCCAAGGAATGCCGCAATTTCCCCCCGCAAAGAGGCACCAATAGCTAGATATTTAAAACGCAAACCTGCAATATAGACCGGGTCTACAATCGCAGCGCCGCCATCCGCAATGCCGCCCGGAAAATGCATTTGCATCCGCCGGGCGCTAGGGCGCCCGCCCAGTCATGAACACCATTTGGGCAGCGGCGGCATCCCCCGTTTGGAGGATGCCGCACAATAAATGTGCATATGTTGCAGAAACTGCTCGCGAGGCACGAGCTGCCTGCGAGCATCCGGCTGCCGTTTTGCGGCTACTTCGACATCTCTTCGATATATGCAATCACATTGGCGATGTCGGTATCGTCCTTGAGACCGGCAAAAGCCATCTTGTTGCCCGGGACCTTTTCTTTCGGCATCTTCATGTAGGCGGCGATGTTGGCCTCGTCCCAGACCAGGCCGCCAGCACCCGCCTGCTTCATCGCATCGGAATATTTGGCTTCAAAACTCGGCAGCGTGCCGGCCGTGCGGCCGATGACACCATGCAGCGATGGGCCGATCTTGTTCTTGTCGACCGCCATGTCGTGGCAGGCCATGCATTTGGTGAAGACCTTTTTGCCGGCGGCCGCATCGCCCGCCGCATGAACCGGATTAGTGGCTAGAACCGAAGCTGCAAAAAGGGCTTGAGCGCCCCATGCCGTCAGTTTCATGGCTATCTCCTCACTGTGGCCGGCGCATTGCGCCAACGGGCGCGATACTAATCCGGCGCAAGGCAACGCGCCATGCGCCATTCCGTTGCAGCTTGCCGTTGCAACTGCCGCGGCAAGGAAGGGCGGCTGGTGGACGTGGCTTATCCCGCGCCGAAGGACAGCACGCGGGTGATTTCGGTGTAGCGGGATTCGATCACCATGATTGCGACGAACACCAGGATCACCAGCGGCGGCACGATGATGGCGTAGCTCAGCGCAAGCCGCTCCCAGGCCATGTGCATGAACACGGCAACGATCAGTCCCGCCTTCAGCATCATGAAGATCAGGATCAGGCTCCATCTCAGCATGCCCTGAAGGGCGAAATAATCGACCGCGTAAGAGCAGGCGCTGAGGATGAACAGCCAGCCCCAGACCACCAGATAGAGCTTGATCGGGTGCTGTTGCCCTTCGGCATGCGCCATTGCCGGAGCGGGAGCCGCATGTCCGTGCAGCCCGTGATCCTGCGCCTCTGCCTGTGCCATCGCTTCACCTCACCAAAGATAGAAGAACGCGAAAATGAACACCCACACCAGATCGACGAAGTGCCAGTAGAGCCCCATGATCTCGACGCTCTCATACTGGCCGCGCCGGCTGGTGAAGAACCCCCGCTCGCCGGTCTCGTAATCGCCGCGCCAGACCTTGCGCGCGACGATCAGCAGGAAGATCACGCCGATCGTCACGTGGGTGCCGTGGAAGCCGGTGATCATGAAGAAGGTCGAGCCGAACTGTGCCGCACCCCACGGGTTCTCCCATGGCCGCACGCCCTCGCTGATCAGCTTGGTCCACTCGAAGGCCTGCATGCCGACGAAGGTGGCGCCAAGTAGCGCGGTCAACAGCATCAGGACCGCCGTCTTCCTGCGGTCGCGGCGGTAGCCGAAATTGACCGCCATCGCCATCGTGCCGGACGACGAAATCAGCACGAAGGTCATGATCGCGATCAGGATCAGCGGGATGTTCTGGCCGAACAGATGCAGGGCGAAGACCTCGCTCGGGTTCGGCCACGGCACGACCGTCGACATGCGCGCGGTCATGTAGGACAGCAGGAAGCAGCCGAAAATGAAGGTGTCGCTGAGCAGGAAGATCCACATCATCGCCTTCCCCCAGGACACGCCCTTGAAGGCGCGCTGGTCCGACGACCAGTCGGCGATGAAGCCGCGCAGGCCCGGCGGCCGCGGCGCGGTGTGGTCGACATGTCCCAGCGAGGTCTCGGCCATCGGCGTGTCCTCCTAGCTCAGCAATCTGCGGCAGATGTCGATGAAGTCGGCCGCCCAGCCCATCAGTACGGCAAACAGCACCAGCCAGACGACGAGCAGCGCGTGCCAGTACATGGCGCACAGCTCTGTCGTCAGCACGAGCCGCGCAAGCTTGTCGCCGCGCCATGCCCTGACATTCGCCCGGCCAAGTACGAACAGCCCGCCGATGATGTGCAGGCCATGCATCGCGGTGATCAGGTAGAAGAAACTGACCGCCGGGTTGTCGGCGGCGTAGTAGCCGCCAGCGGCAAGATCGCGCCATGCCAGCAGCTGGCCGCCCAGAAATGCCACCGACGTCAGCGCTCCGGTCAGCAGCGCGAACTTGAGATTGTCGAGCTGGCCCTTGTGCGCGGCCACCACCGCGCATTGCAACGCCACGCTCGCCAGCACCAGCATGCCGGTGTTGAGCCACAAAAGCCACGGCATCGGCGTCGCTTGCCAGTCGGCATAGGCCATGCGCATGAAATAGGCGCTGATCAAAAGCGCGAAAATCGCGCCGACGACAGCGAGGAAGACCCCGAGCCCGATCTTCGCCGGATGCATGACCGGCGCTTCCGTCTCGGGAAAGGCGTCGATCGGACCGACCTCGAGCCAAGGCTTCGACATCAGCCGCTGCCGCGCCAGCCACCAGCCGGCAATCGCGGTGACCAGGCCCAGGAAGATCAGGATGGCGCTCATGCATGCCCGCCTTGCGTCACCGGGCGCGGGTCGTTCTGCGCGATGAAGTCCTCGGGCGCGCCGGGCACGCTGTAGTCATATGCCCAGCGATAGACGACCGGCAGCTCCTTGCCGAAATTGCCGTGCGGCGGCGGCGTGCCGGCGGTCTGCCATTCCAGCGTCGTCGCCCGCCATGGATTGTCACCCGCCTCCTTGCCGTGGCGGATGCTCCAGAACAGGTTGAACAGGAACACCAGCTGGGCGAAGCCGACGGTGAGTGCCGCAACCGTGATGAACTCGTTCAGCGTGTGAACCGACGGCGGGATGAAGGCGGTGTCGCCGAGCTCGGGATAACGCCGGGGAACGCCGACCAGCCCGACATAATGCATCGGAAAGAAGATCAGATAGGCGCCGATGAAGGTGACCCAGAAATGGAACCGGCCCATGAACTCGTTGAGCATCCGGCCTGATATCTTGGGATACCAGTGATAGATCGCGCCGAAGACCACGAGGATCGGCGCCACGCCCATCACCATATGGAAGTGGGCAACCACGAACATGGTGTCCGACAACGGCACGTCGACGACGACGTTGCCGAGGAACAGGCCGGTCAGCCCGCCATTGACGAAGGTGACGATGAAGGCGAGCGCAAACAGCATCGGAATGGTCAGGTGGATGTCGCCGCGCCACAATGTCAGCACCCAGTTGTAGACCTTGATCGCCGTCGGCACCGCGATGATCAGCGTCGTGGTGGCGAAGAAGAAGCCGAAATAGGGGTGCATGCCCGAGACATACATATGGTGCGCCCAGACCACGAAGCTGAGTGCGCCGATACCGACGATGGCCCACACCATCATGCGGTAGCCGAAGATGTTCTTGCGGGCGTGCGTGCTGATCAGGTCGGAAACGATGCCGAAGGCCGGCAGCGCCACGATGTAGACCTCGGGGTGGCCGAAGAACCAGAACAGGTGCTGGAACATGATCGGGCTGCCGCCATTGTGCGGCGACTGCTCGCCCATCTCGACGATCGCCGGCATGAAGAAGCTCGAGCCGATGGCGCGGTCGAACAACATCATCACGCAGGCGACGAACAGCGCAGGAAAAGCCAGCAGCGCCATGACGGTCGCCGTGAAGATGCCCCACACCGTCAACGGCAGCCGCATCAGTGTCATGCCGCGCGTCCGCGCCTGCAGCACGGTCACGACATAGTTGAGGCCACCCATGGTGAAGCCGATGATGAACAGGATCAAAGACACCAGCATCAGGATGATGCCCGGCCCCGTGCCCCCCGGCGTGCCAGACAAGATCGCCTGCGGCGGGTAGAGCGTCCAGCCGGCGCCGGTCGGCCCGCCGGGCGCAAAGAAGCTTGCCACCAGCACCAGCACGGCGAGCAGGTAGATCCAGTAACTCAGCATGTTGACGTAGGGAAACACCATGTCCCTGGCGCCGACCATCAGTGGGATCAGGTAATTGCCGAAGCCGCCGAGGAACAGCGCGGTTAGCAGGTAGATGACCATGATCATGCCGTGCATGGTCATGAACTGATAATAGGCCTCGGGCGTGATGAAATCGAAGGTGCCGGGAAAACCGAGCTGCAGCCGCATCAGCCAGGACAGCACCAGCGCGACGAGCCCGATGGCCAGTGCCGTACCCGAATACTGGATCGCAATGACCTTGGCGTCCTGCGAGAAGACGTACTTCGTCCACCAGCTGTGCGGATGGTAAAGCTCCATCTCGCCCACTTCGGCCGGCGGGATGAGGTCTGCTCCATGCGGCGTGACATCGACCATGCGTGCACCCTGTTGCTCTATGCCTCTGCTTTCGCGGTGAGGCCGCCTTCGAGCGGTCGCGCCGTGTCTCCTATTCCATGCTGGCCGTGACTTTGCCCCGGTCGACCAGCACGCCAACCTTTGCGGGGCCGCTCAACTGGGCAAAGGTCGACTGCTGCTGCAGCCATGTCGTGTAGTCCTGCGCGGTGTCGACCATGACTATGCCGCGCATGAAGCCGTGCCCGGTGCCGCAGAGTTCCGCGCACAGCACCTCGAAGGTTCCCGTCCGTGTCGGGGTAAACCAGAAATAGGTGACCATGCCCGGCACCATATCCATCTTGGCGCGGAACTCGGGCACGTAGAAATCATGCAGCACGTCGATAGAGCGCAACAGCATCTTGACTGGCTTGTCGATCGGCAGATGCAGGTCGGCGGCCTCGACCACGATGTCGTCCTGGCCGTTCGGGTCGTCGGGATTGATGCCGAGCGGATTGTCGGAGCTGACAAGGCGGGCATTGGAGGTGCCGAGCTTGCCGTCGGCGCCGGGCAGCCGGAAGCTCCACTGCCATTGCTGGGCAACGACCTCGACCTCGGTCGCATCCTTGGGCACGGTGACGAATTGCTTCCAGACATAGAGACCAGGCGCCAACATCGCCGCCACGCCAATGGCAGTGATCGCTGTCAGCCAGGATTCGAGCTTCTTGCTTTCAGGCTCGTAGGCGGCCTTCTGCCCTTCCTTGTGGCGGAAGCGATAGACGCAATAGGCCATGAACAGAACGACCGCCGAGAAGACGGCGCCGGTGATCCAGAAGGTCGCAACGAGAGTGCTGTCGATGTAGCCCCAGTTGGAGGCTATCGGCGTCCACCACCAAGGGCTCAGCACGTGGAACAGCACCGAGCCAATGACAACAAGAACGAGTACGAGCGCTATGGCCATCCTCTGTCCTCCCGGCATTCCAGGGGACGCTGTCCCTTGAGGAAGGCCAGCCGCATCATAGCTTGATTTGGCGCGGAAATACTAGGGGATGAGGGCGGTTGCAGGTTGCGTCATGTTCGCGCGGCCACTTGTGGCTGCGGAAACTCTTGCGCGGCAAGGTTTATGCTGTCGAAGGCGAAGTCAAACCAAGCGGGCGGCGCACCGCCCCCGGTCGCGCCGCCCTTCCGGAAGGCAGGCTTCAGACAGCCTGGGCCGGATAGCCGGCGGCGTCGAGCGCCTGGGCCACCTTGGCGGCATCCGCCGCAGTTTCGATCGAGACGGTTTGCGCCTTCAGGTCGATGTCGATGCGGGCGGCAGCGTCCACGCTCTGCACGGCCTTGGTCACCATGCCGGCGCAATGACCGCAGGTCATGTCGGGAACATTCATCTTCAGCATTCAAGAAATCCTTGGTTGGGCCGGCATCGCGCCGTTCCTGCAATCTGGTGTTTCCAGCTACAGGAAGGTCAATCGATTTGTCGATCACGGATATGTTACCAGCTTGGGATTGCGCGAAAACCCGGAAGATCCGGCACTCTCCATCAGGAAAGTTCAGTATTTTCAGCATGTTGACCAAATCGACGATAATCGCAAAAAGTTCTATTGACCTTCCCAACGCTGGAACCCTTAGACCTCTGGGCCGAAAGTGATTAACTAGAGGTCCGCACCGATGAACGCTCCCTTGAACCTGGCAACGACAAGACAAAGCTTCCCGATCGAGGGCATGACCTGCGCGTCCTGCGTGCGCCGCGTCGAGAAGGCGATTGCGGCTGTCCCCGGCGTCGTCACGGCATCGGTCAACCTCGCCACCGAAAGCGCCGATGTGAGCTTCGACGCCGACGTCAATTCCGACGGCGTCATCGCCGCGATCCGCAATGCCGGCTACGACGTGCCGGCCGAGACGATCGCAGTCGAGATCGAGGGCATGACCTGTGCCTCCTGCGTGCGTCGGGTCGAAAAGGCCATCGCCGCAGTGCCCGGCGTGACGACGGCTTCAGTCAATCTTGCCACCGAACGCGCCACTATCGAGACGCTGGGCGGCACCGCCCGCTCGGCCATCGACGCCGCCATCCGCAAGGCCGGCTACGAGCCGCGCCGGACCGACCCGTCGGTCGCGGCCGCCAGCAGCGACAGCCGCGAAGAGGCGCGCAATCGCGAGTTCTCCCACCTCAAGCGCGACTTCGCCGTCGCCGCCACCCTCACCCTGCCGATCTTCGTGCTGGAGATGGGCCGGCATGCCATCCCGGCGCTGCACCACTGGTTGATGATGAACGTCCCCCAGCAGCAGCTCTACATCGCCTTCTTCGTGCTGGCGACCATCGTCCAGTTCGGTCCCGGCCTGCGCTTCTACAGGAAGGGTGTGCCGGCACTGCTGCGCTTGGCACCAGACATGAATTCGCTGGTCGTGCTCGGCTCCACCGCCGCATGGGCCTATTCGGTCGTCGCCACCTTTGCGTCGGGCCTGCTGCCGGCCGGCACCGCCAACGTCTATTACGAAGCGTCGGCCGTCATCGTCACGCTGATCCTGCTCGGTCGCGTGCTCGAGGCCAAGGCCAAGGGCCGCACCTCCGAGGCGATCAAGCGGCTTGTGGGCCTCCAGGCGAAGTCGGCGCGTATCGAGCGCAACGGCAGCTTCGTCGACGTCCCGCTCGATGAGGTTGTCTTCGGCGACGTCGTCCAGGTGCGTCCCGGCGACAAGGTTCCGGTCGACGGCATCGTGCTTTCAGGCTCGTCCTTCGTCGACGAATCGATGATTTCGGGCGAACCCATTCCCGTCAGCAAGGGCGAGGGTGCGGAGGTCGTCGGCGGCACGATCAACAAGACCGGT
Organism: Aminobacter sp. MDW-2; assembly: GCF_014250155.1. Lineage (NCBI taxonomy): Bacteria > Pseudomonadati > Pseudomonadota > Alphaproteobacteria > Hyphomicrobiales > Phyllobacteriaceae > Aminobacter > Aminobacter sp. MDW-2. Next base: position 1,843,880 of record NZ_CP060197.1, on the reverse strand, counting down.
AGCTTCACCTACCGCGCCACCAAGGTCGGTGCCGACACGCTGCTGGCCCAGATCATCCGCATGGTCGAAACGGCCCAGGGCTCGAAGCTGCCGATCCAGGCAATGGTCGACAAGGTCACCGCCTGGTTCGTGCCTGCCGTGATGGTGGCAGCGGCTGCGACCTTCCTCGTCTGGCTGGTCTTCGGCCCCCAGCCGGCCGCCACCTTCGCGCTGGTCAACGCCGTTGCCGTCCTGATCATCGCCTGCCCCTGTGCCATGGGTCTCGCCACGCCGACCTCGATCATGGTCGGCACCGGCCGCGCCGCCGAACTCGGCGTCCTGTTCCGCAACGGCGAGGCGCTGCAGTCGCTGAAATCGACCGAGGTCGTAGCGCTCGACAAGACCGGTACACTAACCGCCGGCAAGCCTGTCATGACCGATCTGGACGTCGCCCAAGGTTTCAACCGCACCAAGGTGCTGGCGCTGGTGGCAGCCGTCGAGTCCCAGTCGGAGCATCCGGTTGCGGCAGCCATCGTCGCAGCGGCCAAGGATGAAGGCCTTGTTCTGGCCGAGGTTGGTTCCTTCGAGGCGGTGCCCGGCTTCGGCGTCAGTGCCAGCGTCGGCACCCACCACGTCGCCGTCGGCGCCGACCGCTACATGGCCAAGCTCGGCATCTCGGTGCAGGGCTTCGCCGAGACGGCGATCCGCATGGGGCTCAAGGCCAAGACCCCGCTCTATGCGGCGGTCGACGGCAAGCTGGCTGCGGTGATTGCGGTCTCCGACCCGATCAAACCGACGACGCCGCAGGCGATCCGCGCCCTGCACGACTTGGGCTTGAAGGTGGCGATGATCACCGGCGACAACCGTCGCACGGCCGAAGCCATCGCCGCCCAGCTCGGCATCGACGAGGTCGTCGCCGAGGTTCTGCCCGACGGCAAGGTCGACGCCGTCAAGCGCCTGCGTGCCGGTGGCCGGGCAGTGACCTTTGTCGGCGACGGCATCAACGATGCGCCGGCGCTCGCCGAGGCCGATGTCGGCATCGCCATCGGCACCGGCACTGACGTTGCGATCGAAAGCGCCGACGTGGTGCTGATGTCGGGCGACTTGCTCGGCGTGACCAACGCCATCGCCCTGTCGAAGGCGACGATTGCCAACATCAGGCAGAACCTGTTCTGGGCGTTCGCCTACAACGCCGCTCTCATCCCGGTCGCGGCGGGCGTGCTCTACCCGGTCAGCGGCACGCTGCTGTCGCCGATGCTGGCGGCGGGCGCGATGGCAATGTCGAGCGTCTTCGTGCTGGGCAACGCGATGCGGCTGAAGCGCTTCAAGGCTCCGGCCCGTGCTACCACCGTATCCGGCGCACCGTCGTTGGTCCCGGCCGAATAAGTCAGTCCAGCGGCCTGCTTGGGGGCGCGTGCGACCGGAACCTTCCGGCGGCACGCTCGCGCAATGAAGCAGGCCGCTTCTTCCCAACCCCTCAATCACGCGAGGCCACCATGCCGAACGCTCCCTGGATCGAGATCTACACCACGCCCACCTGCCCCGACTGCCTGGCGCTGAAGCGCTGGCTCAACGCTGAGAACCTGCCTTTCGTCGAGCGCGATCTGCGCAACCCTGAAATCGCCGACGAAGCCAAGCGCCGCACCGGCGTGCGGGTCGCACCGATCACCATTATCGACGGCAAGCACGTCTTCTTCGGCACCTTCCCGACCCAGCGCGCCGAGATAGCGGCGCTGCTCGACCTGACACGGGCGGCATGACCATGACCTACCTGACCCTGCCCCAACCGGGCCGCCGCATCGCGGTCGGCGATAGCAAGACGATCCTGCAGGCAGCGCTCGATGCCGGCATCGCCTACCCCCACAGCTGCCGTTCCGGCCGCTGTGGCGCCTGCAAGTCGCGCCTGGTCTCAGGCCATGTCGAGCTCGGCAAACACTCGCCCTTCGCGCTCTCCGAACAGGACCGCGCCGACGGCTTCATCCTTGCCTGCCGTGCAGTGCCGAGCGACGACGTCGTCGTCGAATGGCTGGCCGAAGCCTTCGCTGCTCAGCCGGCAGAGGCACAGAAGGCCGAGGTGGTCGCCATCGAGCGCATGACGCACGACATCCTTTCGATCCGCCTCGCGCTCGCCGATCGTACAAGCTTCCGCTTCGCCGCCGGCCAATATCTGTCGCTGGCGGTGCCGGGTGCACCGGCGCGCAACTATTCGATGGCCAGCCGGCCGAACGAGGAGCTTGTCGAGCTGCATGTCAGGGCCGTGCCGGGCGGCCTGACCAGCGGCCGGATCCACGCTTCGCTTGCTGCGGGCGACACCGTCCAGATAGATGGCCCGGCCGGTTCCGCCTATCTCCGCGAGGTGCATTCAGGCCCGATCGTCGCCCTTGCCGGCGGCAGCGGCCTTGCGCCGATCAAGTCGATCGTCGAGACGGCACTGCATCAGGGCATGGCCCAGCCGATCCATGTCTATTTCGGCGTCCGCGCCGAGCGTGACCTCTATCTGGTCGAGCATTTCCGTGCGCTGGAAAGACAGTTTCGCAACCTGAGCTTCATGCCGGTGCTGTCCCAGACCGCATCCGATGGCTGGCGTAACGGCTTCGTCGCCGATGCGCTGGCACAGGACCACAGCGACCTCAACGGCGCCAAGGCCTATGTCGCCGGACCGCCTGCGATGGTCGATTCCTGTTTGGCGGCACTTGGAGCGCTTGGGGTGCATGCCTTCGACATTCACGCCGACGTCTTCTTCACCCCCGAGGGCAGCGACAACAACGGCGCTTGACCTTGCAGGGGTGCAATCCCCATTGATAGGATATGCAATCCATGCGGCACATCGCAGACACAACCCGCCCTTTCCTCGCCAACCGGCGCGGGCAGATTGGCGCGCGCATTGCCGTCATGGACGACGGCAGGGCCAAGGCGTTCAAGATCCTGCGGCTGATGTTGCCGCTGGCGCTGCTGTTTGTCCTCGCGCTAGGCCAGGCAGCTTCCGCGCATCAGGGCGGCAGCCAGCATCAGCCACATGCTGCCCAGAGCGTATCGCATCATGCCAAGGCTGACATTGCCTGCTGTGGCGACCTCACGCAGGACGAGAAGGCATGCCTGGCGCAGTGCCTCGTCTCGTGCAGCTATTGCGCGCCGTTGCCTATGGCGACGGCCTTCCCCGACCTGACAGGCATTTCGCCGGCTCCGGCCAGAACCGAACCGCTCCACGGATCGATCGCCTCGCCGCATCTCCGGCCACCGTCCCTCTCCTGAACTGACGCGTTTGGACGCGCACGCCCCGGCACATTCCCGTGCCGGGAGACATCAGTTTGGAGACAATGAAATGAACACCCTTTCGCGCCGCGGCTTCCTCGCGGCATCAGCGGCAACGCTTTGTGCTGCCGCAGTCCCGTCCCTGCTCATGCCGGTCCGCCCGGCCCGTGCCGACGGCCACAAGGTCATCACCGCCGGCAAGCGCGTCATCGAGGTCAAGGGCAAGGCCGCCAATGTCTTCGGCCTTCATCAAGCCGACGGCTCTTCCGGCATCGTCATGAATGCCGGCGAAAACTTCCGCGTCCGGTTGAAGAACCTCATCGGCGAGCCGACCGTCATCCATTGGCACGGCCTCACCCCGCCATGGCAGCAGGACGGTGTCGCCGACATCTCGCAGGAGCCGATCCCCGACGGCGGCAGCCACGACTACGACTTCCCCCTCGCCCGCCCTGGCACCTTCTGGATGCATTCACATTTCGGCCTTCAGGAGCAGTTGATGCTCGCAGCTCCGCTGATCGTTCGCGACCCTGACGAAGCAGGCCAGGACGTGCAGGAGGTGGTGGTTCTGTTCCACGACTTCACCTTCCGCGACCCGCAGGAGATCCTCGCCGAACTCAAGGCGGGCGGCCACGACATGAGCGCCATGGCGCCCGCTCCCGCACCCGCGCCAGCAGCCGGCGGCGGCCACGAGGGCCACAACATGTCCGGCACGGCGATGCCCAGCGGCCAGACAAGCCACGACACGATGGACCATGGCGCGATGGGCGCCATGCAGATGAGTGGCCAGGCGGCCGGCCAGATGGGCGGCATGTCCCACCTGCAGGACGTGCAGTACGACGCGCTTCTGGCCAACGATCGCACCCTCGACAACCCAGAAATATTCTCCGTCGAGCCAGGCGGACGTGTCAGGCTGCGCCTCATCAACGGCGCCGCCTCGACCAACATGTGGCTCGACCTCGGCAAGCTCCAGGGCAAACTCTTTGCGGTCGACGGCATGCCGGTCGAACCGGTTGAAGGCACGCGCTTCGAGTTCGCCGTCGCCCAGCGACTCGACATCCTGCTCGAACTGCCGAAGGAAGCCTCTGCCTGGCCGGTCTTCGCCGTGCAGGAAGGTGGCCGCATGCGCACCGGTGTCGTGCTCGCCGCCAAGGGCGCGTCGGTCGGCAAGCTTGCCGACATGGCCGACGAGGATTTCCCCGCCGTGGGCGTCAACCTTGAGCAAAGGCTGCGTGCCACCAAGCCGCTGTCCGAGAAGGCAGCAACTCGCAAGCACACGATGATGCTCGGCGAAGGCCCCAACTATGTCTGGACGCTCGATGGCGCCATGCACGGCCAGGACAAGCCGCTGGCGGTGGCGAGCGGCGACCGTTTCGAGCTGACCTTCATGAACCACACCACGATGTCGCACCCGATGCATCTGCACGGCCACCATTTCCAGGTGGTCGCCGTCAACGGCAAGCGTTTTGCCGGCGCGGTGCGTGACACGGTGCTGGTGCCGGCCAACATGGGTATGGTGACCATCGCCTTCGACGCCGACAATGCCGGCAAATGGGCGCTGCATTGCCACCATCTCTACCACATGGTTGGCGGCATGATGACGTCGATGGCCTACGCCGACTGAGCCTGAAAGTGGGTCGGGGCGGCATCAGCTGCCCCGGCCCATCACGATTTCGCCAGCCCCTTGAACTTCCAGTTACTGGAAGCTTTATATGACAACAACTCGCTCTCGAGCGCGGTGCATCCGGATGGACGCACAAGGCCGCTCCAGGATGCGCAAGGAGTGACAGATGAACATTGGTACCGCTTCGGAAAAGTCGGGCCTGCCGGCCAAGACCATCCGCTATTACGAGGACATCGGCCTGTTGCGCCCCGACCGCGCCGACAACGGCTATCGCGATTATTCGATGTCGGACGTGCACCGCCTGCGTTTCCTGCAGCGCTCGCGCAGCCTCGGCTTTTCGGTCGAGGAATGCCGCCAGCTGTTGTCGCTTTATGGCGACAAGGAGCGCGAAAGTGCTGACGTCAAGGCCCTTGCCGAGACCAAGCTTACCGAGATCGACCGCAAGCTCGCCGAGCTGACCGAGCTGCGCAACACGCTGCGCCACCTCGTGCATAACTGCCATGGCGACAGCCGCCCGGACTGCCCGATCATCGACGGCCTGTCCGGCCGCGTCACCCAGTAGCCGGCTTTCGATGACCAGCCTCGCCGCCTATGGCGGCCTCTTCGTCGCGGCCTTCGCCGCCGCGACGCTTTTGCCCGCCCAGTCCGAAGCCCTGCTCGCCGGGCTGGTCGTCAATGGCGGCTACTCGCTCGCCCTGCTGATCGCCGTCGCCACCCTCGGCAACGCGCTCGGTTCGCTCGTCAACTGGTTGCTCGGCCGCCAGGTCGAGCGCTTCAAGGACCGCCGCTGGTTTCCCGCCAGTCCGGGCGCTCTCGCCCGCGCCGAGGCCTGGTACCACCGCTACGGCCGCTGGTCGCTGCTGCTCTCCTGGGTGCCTGTTATCGGCGACCCGCTGACCTTGATCGCCGGCATGCTGAAAGAGCCGTTGTGGAGTTTTCTGGGGTTGGTCGGGGCCGCCAAGCTGCTGCGCTACCTCGCAGTGGCGGCGGCAGCGCAGAGTTTCATCTGAGACCAACCCGTCTAGACTGGTCTCCTGAGGCAAGGTCTTGGTCACGGCATGGCAACTGTGTTCAAGCGAAGCGCTTCGGTGCAACAGGCAACCTCAGGCCCTGATCAACACCGGTCCCCGTGCGGCGAACCCCACGCCAACGTCCTGCCCCGGCACGAACGGCGCATCGACGTCGGGCGACACGGCAAAGACCTCGCCGAACTCGGTGCCGATCATGAACTCGAGGTCGGAGCCGACATAGGTGACCTTATCGAGCCTCCCGGGAATGGTGCTCGGCGCGCCCACCGCCCGGATCTGGATCCGGCTTGGCCGCACCGCCAGCTTCGCCGGCCCCGGCCGCATGCCGCGCGCGTCGAGCTGCGTTTCGAAACCGCCTAGCCGCACAGTGGCAAGCTCACCTTCTACCGAGGCGATATCGCAATCGAAGATATTGGCCTCGCCGATGAAGTCGGCGACGAAGGCATCCGCCGGCGCGTCGTAGAGTTCGCGCGGCGTGCCGTCCTGGGCGATGACGGCATTGTTCATGACGATGATGCGGTCGGAGACGGCCAAGGCCTCCTCCTGGTCATGGGTGACGTAGACTACCGTCAGGCCGAGCTTGGTCTGGATGTCGCGGATTTCCTCGCGTACCCGGCGCCTGAGCTTGGCATCAAGATTGGACAGTGGCTCGTCGAACAGCAGCACCTGCGGCTCCAGCACAAGCGCCCGCGCCACGGCGACGCGCTGCTGCTGGCCGCCGGACAGCTCGCTCGGCAGACGGTTGCCATACCCCCCGAGGCCGACGAGTTCGAGCCCGGCGCGGGCACGATCGCCGATTTCCCGCTTGGCGAAGCCGGAGAATTTCAGCCCGTATTCGACGTTCTCATTGACCGTCATATGCGGAAACAGTGCATAGGACTGGAACACCATCGACACGTCGCGGTCGGTCGCCGGCAGATGCGTAACGTCGGTCCCGCCGATAAGGATTTGTCCGCGCGTCGCCATTTCCAGCCCCGCGATCATGCGCAAAGTCGTCGTCTTGCCGCAGCCGGACGGGCCGAGCAGCGTCACCAGTTTGCCTGCCTCGACAAACAAAGACACGTCGTTGACCGCCGGCGCCGGGCTCTTGCCGTAGACCTTGGTGACCGCGCGAAACTCCACCGAAGCGGCGTTGCTCTTGATCATCAGCTCCCTCCCGAAAATGCCGGTTGGCTCACATTGGTGCGCGACTGCGAGAGTTCATGGCCACGGCGACCGATGTTGCGGCGACCGACAAGCAGCTGCATCAGCCCGACCACCGCCAGCATGACGCCGATCAGCACCGCCGAATAGGCGATCGCGATACCGTACTCGTTGTTTTCGACACGGCCGACGATGTAGCTCGTCGACATGTCGTAGCGGGCGCTGACCAGGAAGATGATGGCGCTGATCGCCGTCATGGCGCGCACGAAGGAATAGACGAGTGCTGCGACGATCGCCGGCCGGAGCAGCGGCAGCACCACCTTGCGGAAGGTCTGCCACGAATTGGCGCCCAGCGTCAGCGATGACTCGTCCAGGCTCTTGTCGATCTGCGACATCGACGCAACCCCTGCCCGCACGCCGACCGGCATGTTGCGGAAGATGAAGGACAGAACGAGGATGATGCCGGTGCCGGTCAGCTCGATCGGCGGCACGTTGAAGGCGATGACATAGCTCACACCGATGACGGTGCCCGGAATGGCAAAGGACAGCATGGTGCCGAACTCGAAAGCGTTCTTGCCGGCAAAATTCTGCCGCACCAGAAGATAGGCGGTGAGCAGGCCGACGGCCGCCGTCAGCGGCGACGAGATCAAGGCGATCTGCAAAGTCGTCCAGAACGAGCTCCAGGCCGAGCCCTTCCAGTGGATGCCGAACTCGTTCCAGCCCACCGCGAATGCCTTCACATAATGGGCGAAGGTCAGGCTGTGATCGACGCCCCACAGCTTGACGAAGCTGCCGTAGAAGATGGTGGCGTAGACGAAGATGGTGAAGGCGACCCAGAAGCCAGCCGTGGCGTAGACGGCGCGCTTGAGGCCCGCGGGCAGCTGCGGATGAACGCCAGCATCGCCCTTTCCGGACATCGTCGTATACGACTTCTTGCCGAGCCAGAAACGCTGGGCGTAAAAGGCAAGCAGCGTGAAGACGAGCAGCACGATGGCGAGCACCGCTGCCTGCGCCTCGTCATTCTGCGCGCCGACGATGGCGAAGAAGATTTCCGTCGACAGCACGTCGAAATTGCCGCCCAGCACAAGCGGGTTGCCGAAGTCGGCCATGCTCTCGATGAAGCCGAGCAGGAAGGCATTGGCGAGGCCCGGTCGCATCAGCGGCAGCGACACCGTCCAGAAGGTCTGCCAGCGATTGGCGCGCAGCGTCTGTGCCGCCTCCTCCATTGACGGGCTGACGCCTTCGACGACGCCGATAAGCACCAGGAAGGCGATCGGTGTGAAGGCGAGCAGCTGCGCGATCAACAGGCCCGGCAGGCCATAGATCCAGCGCGTCGGCTGGATGCCAAACAGCTCCGAAAAGGTCTGCGTGACAGCACCGGATAGGCCGAAGAGCAGGATGATGGCGAGGCCGATGACGAAGGGCGGCGTGATGATCGGCAGCACCGTCAGTGCGCGCAGCAGCTTGCCATGGCGGAAGCCGGTGCGGGTCACCATCAGCGCAAAGACGAGGCCGAGCACCGTCGTCAGCACCCCGACGAGCACCGCGAGGAACAGCGAGTTCCAGGCGACGCCGCAGCGGCTGCCGCCGGCCAGGCAGTCGAGGCTCCAAAGCCGCGGACTGAACAGCTTTCCGAGGAAGGTGGTGACCGAATAGCCGCCGTCCTCGGTGACCAGCGCATTGGCCAGCATCTGCAGAATCGGCATGAAGATGAAAAGGCCGACCGCCGCCACCACGAAAGCGATTGTCGAGACGACGAAGACGTCGCCGCCGACGGCGCCGCGCGCGGCAAGACCGACGGAAAACAGGAACAGGAAGGCGAGGCCGACCAGCAGCGCGCCATAACCCATGCCGAACTGGCGATCGCCAAGCTCGCCGAACAGTCCTTCGAGCCAGCCGAACTGCCAGCCCCGCAAGCCGATGGCGAAACCCTGGAACAGCAGCCAGGCAAAACCCGCGGCACCGACCGCAACCAGCAGCTTGCCGAAGATCGGATCGGATTTCGTCCGCCCCCACAAGAACAGCGGCGCGGCCAGGAGCAGACCGAGCGGCGCCAGCCACAGCTTCTCACCCTTGAGGTTGAGGATCAGCACCGGTGCGAACTCGCTGTCGAGCGGATAACCCTCGAACAGCCAGGAAAAGCCGAAGAACCCGTCTTCGACGCCATACCAGGGCAGCACGGCAAAGCCGAGCAATCCGACCACCGTCCAGAGGACGACGGTCGGATGCAGGCGGCCGCTTACGTCGCGGGAGCGCATGGATTATTGCGGCAGCGAGGAGACCTCCGTGTCCCATTTGCCAAGCAGCCGCTTGCGCTCCTCGCTGGAGCCGTACTTCTTGAAGTCGTAGTCGATCAGCTTGATCGTCGAGAGATCAGGCGTCAGCTCGGAGACGGTCGCCGCCTTGTTCGACGGCAGCTGGAACGACTTCACGTCCTTGGCCTTGCCCTGCATGTCGGCGGACAGCGCCCAGTCGTAGAACTTCTTGGCCGCCTCAGCATTGCGCGCGCCCTTGATGATCGACATCGAGCCGATCTCGTAGCCGGTGCCCTCGCAGGGGGCGACCGTCACGATCGGGAAGCCAGCGGCCGTCTGCGCCACCGCATCATGCATGAACACGATGCCGACGGTGGTCTCGCCGAGGCCGGCGGCCTTGATCGGCGCCGAGCCCGACTTGGTGTACTGGTTGACGTTCTTGTGCAGGGCTTTCATAAACTCGAAGCCCTTATCCTCGCCCATCAGCTGCACCATCGTCGCCAGCGTCGTGTAGGCGGTGCCCGACGAATTCGGGTTGGCGATCTGGATCTGGCCCTTGAATTCGGGCTTGGTCAGATCGGCCCAGCACTTCGGCTCACGCAAGCCGTTCTTGGCGAGCAAGTCCTTGTTGTAACCGAAGCCAAGCGCGCCGGAGTAGACGCCGATCGTCTTGTTGCCGGCCGCCTCGGCCTGCTTGATCGCCCAGTCGTGCAACTCGCCGCGCATCGGCGAGACATATTCCTCGGTCAGGTTTTCCTCGGCTGCCTGCAGATGCGGGTCGCCGGTGCCGCCCCACCACACGTCGCCCTTGGGGTTGCTCGCTTCGGCGCGCACCTGGGCATAGGTCTCGCCCGAGCTCTTGCGGGTCATATCGACGGTGATGCCGGTCTTTTCCTCGAAGCCGGTCTTGATCTGCTGGCACCAGGCCTCGTCGGCGCTGCAATAGAGCGTCAGGCTTTCAGCATGCGCCGACGCGCCGCCGGCCATCATCAACCCGGCCAGCGCGGCCGAACGCAAAAGGGCAGTTTTCATATCTCGATTCCCTCCACACAATTATTCGCCGTCTAACGATCTGTTGTCGCTTTGGTCACTTGCAGAGTGAGTGCTTTTTGCGCATTTTGCAATAGTGTTCATTGCACTATCTTGAGCGTCATGAACCCTAACGGGCCGAGGCGATACAATCGAAGCCGACAGTGCTTCATACCGACAAAGGAATGAACGGGCGAAAATGCCGAAGGACAAGAAGACCATCCGCAAGGCGAGCAAGGGCGAGCGCATTGCCCAGGTCGCTGCTATCCCGTTCCGCGTGAACGAGGGCGGCGAGCTTCAGGTCATGCTTGTGACGTCGCGCGGCACGCGCCGTTTCATCGTCCCCAAAGGCTGGCCGATGAAGGGCAAGAGCGGACGCCAGGCCGCGCTGATCGAGGCGCGCGAAGAGGCCGGCGTGCGCGGCAAAGCCCTGAAAAAGCCCGCAGGCAGCTATTGCTACTGGAAGCGGCTGTCGACCAGCTTCGTCCACGTCGTGGTCACGGCCTATCTTATCGAGGTGACCGAGGAGCTTGAAGCCTGGCAGGAAGCGGGTGCCCGCCAACGCGCCTGGCTGACGCCAACCGACGCGGCCGTGCTCATCGACGAGCCCGAGCTGTCGACCCTGATCCGCAATCTCACGCTCGCCGATCTCCTCCAGCCCGAACCCGTCGCCGCCTGACAGCGGGCGGCGGGGAATTCGGCTCGCCGACATTGCAAGATTCCGGTTCCAGGATTGCAGACTGCCCGATCCGATTGTATCAGGGGAACAGTCCTTGCACATTTGTGCAAGCAGCCAAATGCGGTCGACGACCGACCCAAACTGGAGTCGCCGATGTCCGAACTCAAGCCGGGCAGGTCATTCGTAAGCGCACAGCAGGTCGCCGAATTGGCCGGCGTTTCACGCTCGGCCGTGTCCCGGACCTTCACCGACGGCGCCAGCGTCTCCGAAACCACGCGCAAGAAGGTGCTCGAGGCCGCCGAAACGCTCGGCTACCACGTCAATCACCTCGCCCGCAGCCTGATCCATGAGGACAGCGGCATCGTCTGCCTCATCGGCGCCGACATCAACACGCCCTACCATTCGCGCCTGATCGACGCGATCACCCGGCGCCTGCAGGCGATCAACCGCGTCGCCATGGTCATCAACACCTCTGGCGACACAGACAGCGTCGAAGCAGCGCTGCGCCAGACGCTGAACTACCGCGCCAACGCGACGGTCGTCCTGTCGGGCACGCCCCCGACATCGTTGATCAACACCTGCCTCAACAGCGGCCAACATGTCATCCTGATCAACCGCGACGATCATCTCGACGGGCCGGAAAACATCAGCGTCGACAATGCGGCGGCCGCCCGCGAGGCCTTCCACATGCTGCACCGTGCCGGCAGCCGGCGCATTGCCGTGGTGTCGTCGCAGGCCGGAACGCCGAGCCTGGTGGCGCGCGAGCGCGCCTTCGAGACGGCCGCTGGTGAAGCGGGGCTGGATGTTACCATCACGCGCGCCGGCCCCACCGGCTACGGCGCAGGTTTCGAGGCCGGACGACTTCTGCTCAGCGGCTCGCACCGGCCGGACGCCGCCTTCTGCGTCACCGACCTTTTGGCCTGCGGTTTCATGGATGCGGCACGCGTCGAGTTCGGCATGAATGTGCCGGAGGAACTCTGCGTCGTCGGTTTCGACGACATCGAGCAGGCAGGCTGGGCGTCATACCAGCTGACCACCTTCCGCCAACCGATCATGCAGGTGGCCGATCACATCACTATGCTGCTCGACGGCGAGGATCCGCTGCGCCAGCGTGGCGGCAGCGTCAGCTTTCACGCCGACCCGGTCTGGCGCCGGACCGTACGGCCCAAATGATCCCTTGGCATCACCTCGCCAGTGGCGAGGTCGACGGAAAAGTCGCGTGACGGGGCACTGGCCAGCCAGTCGCTCAGCATCCGCATGAACGATGCCAGCCTGTCCTGAAGGCTTCCCGCTGGCCAGGCGCCGGCGGCGAAACGCGCGGCGAGATGACGATAGACCGCGATGCGCGCGGGCTCGATGAAGTCGAGCGCCAGCTCGCGGCCCTTGCGCAGCCTGTACCAGTCGACGATCATCTCAAAGAACGGCAAGTCCTGCAGCTTCGTCGGTCCGGTTCTGGACACCGAAGCAACGACCGAGGGTAGATCTTTCGGAGTCAGCGGCGCCACGGTCCTCGCCAGCATCTCCAGGTCGCCGAGGCAAAGCTGCGGCACGAGCGCAGCCAGGTCCTGCGGCCACTCCTTGGGCAGGTAACGGTGCCTGACCATCTCGGCGAGATGCCGGCTGAGGAAATCGGCATGGCCGGTCGCTTCGGTCACAGCAGCCGACGTTCCCTCCTGCTCCGCCTCTACACGATAGAGGGCAAAGGCAATGTCATATGACGGCACGTCGCTGACGACCACCGTCTCGACCTCAAGTCTTTCGCCGGACATCTCCACGACCTTGTAGGCCGGTGGAAAGCCGACCATCGACGGCACGGCGATGTTGACCAGCCAGTCGTCGCCGTCGCGGAAGACGGCGGTGTCGTTGATATGCAGGTGGCCGCTGAAATGCACGTTGATGCCTGTGGCAGCTGCCGCCTTCGACACCTCCGCCCGCGGCGTGCGGCGCAGGAAACTGGTGTCGTTGAGCAGCCTCGCCTCGTCCGCCCAGGTACCGTTGAGCGGGTCGATAACAGGGTAGTGCGAGAAGGCGACCAGCCGTTTGCCCAACGCTTCGGCGCGCGCAGCAACGTCCTTCATCCAGTCGAGGACAAAACCTTTGTTGCGCGGCATCGCGTTCCAGCCGGCGTCCGTGCTGTCGTGGTAACTCTTCTCCAGCGTCGGATCGAGGTCGCCGTTCTTCGGCTCGAAGACATTGGCGTCAATCGACAAGAGCCACAGCCCCTCGACCGGTTCGACGAGGAACGAGGCGTCAATCATCCGCCGCATCGTCTGCCCATCCCCGGACACGATCTCGAAGGTCCGCGCCTCCAGCCTGTCGTCGGTGCCGAACGGGCATTCCCAATGAAGGTCGCCGTCGCGCCTGAAGAAGCCGAGATCACCCAGTGCCGGGATAGCTGCGCCATACCCGCCGCAATACATGTCGTCCGAGACGATGCGCTCGACCGAGCCGCCCTGCTCCGCCAAGGGATCGCTCGTCACCAGCATGTGCGATCCGTCCGGGTTGAGGAAGCGCTTGCTCTGGTGGCGGCCGTGGATCGCATAGAGATCGTGATTGCCGGGCGTCGCCACGAAGCGCAGGCCGAAGCGCCTGGAATACTCGGCAAGCAGCGCCGTCGCCGCGGCCATCGTCGACTGCTGGCCGTCATCGGTCAGGTCGCCGGCGATGATGACAAGCGAGATGCCGCGCCTGACGATGTCGTCGAGCAGTGCGTGCGTGGCATGGAAGCTTTCGTTGAACACCCGCGTCGACGCATTGGTGTCGGCCAGCGTCCGCAACGCCACCCTGTCCCCACGCCCCACGCTCTGGCGATTGTCGATGTCGTGGAAATGCGGGTCGGCGATGACGGCAATCTTCATGTCAGTCTCACAGCAAAACGAGCGCGCCGTCAGTCCTTGGAGGCCAGGGCCGGCGCAGGCAAGCCCTTGTCAATCATGGCGATCCATTGCGCTGCCTTGCGTGCGGCCTCGACCAGCATCGGCTTGGGCGCTTCATGCCATTCGTCGCGGCGCAAATCACGCCGGGTGCGCACATGGTCGAGCGCTGCATCCAGCGTCGGGAACTTGGCCGGCATCTCGACATACAGGAACAGCGCCACCAGCGACACCGAGCGGCTGCGGCCGCCACGGCAGTTGACCAGCACATTGCCTTTTTCGCGACGCTTGTAGGTGGCCTTGTCAGGCAGCACCTGGCTCAGCGCTCCGCGCAGCAGGTAGAAGCCCGACAACATCATGGTCTCGGGATTGCCGTGGCCATCGATCAGGCCGAGCTTGTAGTAGCGCACGGCGCCGATGCCGTAGATCGCGTCAGCCGCCTCCCCTTCGCCGAACGGCTCGGTGGCGTAGTTGAAGTCGAGATTGACGGCGCAGTTCACCACCGTGGTGATGTTCTTTTCCCTGAGCAGTTCGAGGTCGCCCGCGCCGTCCATACCGCCGACATAGATGTCGATGCCGTAGCCGGCGATGTCACGCTCGATCAGGCTGAGCGCCGGGCGCTCATATCGCGGGCTGTTGCTGTCCATCTGGCGGCCTTGACGCTTGAGGGTATCTGGGACTCTCACTTGCCGGCCTCGAGCGCGATGCCTGTGGCCTCGCTCATGCCGAGCGCCACGCCGGGCGCCGCAGCCAGAACGGCCCCGCCCTCGGTCAAGCCGCCGACCGAAAGGAACGGCGCGACGACGCCTCCGGCCTCCCTGACCATCAGCAGCCCCGCCAGGCAATCCCAGGCATGCATGTGGAGCTCGGCATAGGCATCCGAGCGGCCATCGGCGACATAGGCGAGCCCCAACGCGCCCGAGGCGCCGCGACGGACGTTGGCGCCGCGCTCGAGGATGTTGGAGAGCACGTCGAGATAACGCGTGTTGGTCTTGCGATTCGACCAGCCGAACTCGACGCAGGCAGCATCGAAATCGCGCGTCTTGGCAACTGACAACGGCTTGCCATTGCGGGTGCCGCCATGTCCGCGGCGGGCGAAATACAGCTCGTCCAACACCGGGTTGTAGATCGCGCCGATCTCGGTCTCGCCATTGCTGACGAACGCGATCGAAATGCAGAAATGCGGAATGTCGCGGGCGAAATTCGCCGTGCCGTCGATCGGGTCGACAACCCAGATGTCCGCCTTGATCGCCCCGCCGCCTTCCTCGCCGAGGAAACCGTCCTCGGGGAATTCTTCGGCGATACGCGCCTTGAGGTGCCGCTCCACAGCCGCGTCCGTCTCGGTCAGGAAATCCTGCGGCCCCTTCATGTCGAAACCGGCCACGCGATTGGTGAACCCATCGAGCGCCACCGCGCCCGCCGAACGCGCAATGTCGCGGCAGAATGCTGCACGCCGGTCGAGGCCGGTTTCTGCAGTGGTGGCTGTTGCGTGAACCGTCATTTCTATGCCGCCTGTGGTGTGGTTGACGTCAGATTGCACAGCTGTGCAACATCGTCAACGCATTAAGTTGGATAATATTTCTGCAGTCGACAGAGGCGCAGAAAGCCCGTGATCTGACATCGATGCACACGCGTTCCATCGATCATGCGGCGTCTCGCGCACGGGCTGCATCGCGTTCGTCGGAGATGCGCCGCGCCACCCGCATCAACGTCGGATAGTCGGCACCTTCCCCGAGTGCGACATAACCGGGACACATGAAGGCGGGCACGCCGGCATCGACCTTGCCAAGGGTCAGCGGGTGATAGCTGCCGCCGGCCTGTGTGAGGATCAGCACCGCTGCCGCCACGTCCCAGGGATTGGAGCCGAAGCCGGCTGACGCATCGACCCAGCCGGCAGCGACATGGCAGAGGCTGAGCGCGCCGCTGCCCGGCCGCCGCAACGTCGAAAACGTCTCGACCAGTTCGGCGAAATTGGCCAGCGTCTGCTCTTGCCCGTCGCGCCGGAAGTCGCGCGCCACGGGATAGCCCGTGATCAGCGTCGCATGTCGCTCGTCAGATATGGCGCACGAGCGCAGTGGCTCGCCATTCAGCCAGGCGCCAGTCAGATCGGCTGCAAACAGGTTCCCGGCGACAGGATCATAGACCGCGCCGGCAACGACCGCGCCGTCAATCGCCACGCCGACCGACACACACCAGAAGGCAAAGCCACGGGCGAAGTTGGAGGTGCCGTCGATCGGATCGACATACCAGCGCACCCGGCCGGCACCGCTTTCGCCGGCCTCCTCGCCTATCACCACGGAACCGGGCACCTCGGCCAGGATGAAGGCGCGGATCGCCACTTCCGCTTCCTTGTCGTATTGGGTCACCACATCATGCAGATCGACCTTGTAGTCGACCGCCATGTTGGAGCGGAACGCCGCCAGCAGCGGGGTGCGCATCAGCTGTGCTGCCTGTTCGGCAACCGTCCGCAGGCGCTTCGACTCTTCTATGCTCGTCATGCCGCGATCCCGCGCCCGGCTTCGCGGAAGAGGCCGAGCAGCCCGACAGGATCCGCCACGATGGCATCCGGCTTGAGCTTGAGGTCATAAGGCAGGTCGTATGTACCTTTGGCTTCCATCAGGATGTTGCCGCCGATGCCGGCGCGTTTGCCGCACAGCACGTCGCGGTCGAAATTGTCGCCGACATACCACGCCGCCTCCGGCTCGATGCCGAGCGAACGTGTCGCCAGCCAGATCATCTCGGGGTTCGGCTTGCGCAGCTTGACCTCGTCGCTGTGGACGATGGCGGCGAAGCGCGCGGTGAGGCCATGGACATCGAGGAAATCGATATGCACCTGGCCGCACAGCGCGTTGCTGACGATGCCGACCGGCACGCCTGCGCGATCTGTCGCGTCGAGCAGGTCGAGCATACCGGTGCGCAAGACACGCTCGCTCTTCCAGTTGCCCATCTTGCGGCAGAGGTCGTAGGCCTCGGCCACGACGACATCCCGCGCCTGCTGCGGCCAGTCGCCGGCGACGAAGTCGCCCCAGAACTCCTCGTGGCGCAGCTCGCGCGGCGCAAGTGGTCGCGACATCGCATCCTTCCAGTGCGAGTCGGCGATGCCGCCGGCCTTGATGTCGGCGGTGATCTGCTCGACCGAAAGTGCCGACGCCTGCGCGCCGGCCTGGACGAGCAGGCCATGCACATGCAAGGCCAGCCGCTCCCGCCAGCCGGGCAGGTGCGTCGTCGATACGATCACGCCGCCAAAGTCGAGCAGCAATGCCCTGGGTGGCGCGAGCTTTCGCCCCGAATTGTCAGACATCATCACGTCTCCAGTTGTTCCCGATGAAAGCGGAAAAAAGCGGGACGGAGCCGAAGGAGAAGGGCCCCGTCCCTAGCCCACCGGGAAACTATTTCTTGTAGGCGACGCGCCAGAGGTCCTGCCAATCCTGGCGCGCGTCCCAATCTTCGAGCGCGGTCGAGGCGTCGTATTGCTGCAGCTTGTCCAGCACCTTGCCGATGCCCGACGGCTCGTCGGCAGGCAGGCCGATGTCGGGGTTGGTCGGCAGCTTGCCGTCCTTCACCTGCGGCGCGATGCCCTCCGCGGTCAGGATGTAGTGGATGAACAGCTTGGCCGCGTTCGGGCTCTTGGTGCCGGTGGCGATCAGTCCGAGCTTGACATAGGTCCAGCCCGGCCAGGGATCGAGCCCTTCGCAGAGCCCGAGCTTGAAACCCTTGTCGGCATTGTCGCGGAACTTGGCCGAGCTCATCAGCCCAAAGAACGGTTCCTTTTGGCCGGGCGCGCCGACAGCTTCGGAGATCGCGTCGTCGGCATCCGCAAGCAGCGGCGAATTGCCAGCAAAGCCCTTGACCCAGGCAGCCGTCGCACTGTCTTCGCCGACCTCGATATCCTTGCCGAAATGCGCCTTGTAGGCAGCCTTCATCTTGTCGTCGTCATGCGTCGCAGTCTGGTTGAACCAGTCGGGATAGGTGCCCTTCGACAGCGGATCGTAGAAGGCGACCTTGCCTTTCCACGTGGCATCGGTGAGCTCCCAGATGTTCTTCACCGGGCAGGCATCGTAGGCCTCGGTGTTGTAGGCCCAGACAGCGGCATTGGTGGTGATCGCCAGCGGGTTCTGGAACTTGACCGGGATCTTGTCGGCCATGTCAGGCGGCAGGTAGCTCTCGACGAATTTCTGCGGCAGCAACTGCGCCAGGCCGGCTGGCGCGTCGGTAATCAGCACCACGTCGCCCTTGACGTTCTTGGCCTGGCCCTCGCGCACGATCATCTCGAGCTGCGCGCTCGCCGACACCTTGATGCCGGTTGCCTTCACTCCGTATTTGGCGGTGAAGTTCTCGGCCATTTCGACGATCTTGCCGGTGCTGTCATAGATATTGATCGGCGCTTCCTTCTTCGCCGCCTCGACCAGCGCGTTGAGGTCAAAGGTTTCCGCGCGCGCCGGAGCCGACGCCATCACCATGGCCGTCATCAGCCCGGCCAGCGCCGTCGTTGCCAGTGCAACTTTCCTGCTCGTTCCAAATGCCGGTTTCATCGTTTCCTCCCCAAAAATCCGGCTGAAACGCGCCCGGCGTCAGTGCCGGGCGCGACAATCGCAAGCGCTATTTCTTGTAGTTGATGCGCCAGAGGTCCTGCCAATCCTGGCGCGCGTCCCAGTCACTCTGGGCCGACGCCGAGTCGTAGGGGAAGATCTGGTCCAGCACCTTGCCGATGCCAGAGGGTTCGTCGTCGGGCAGCTTGGCGTCGCTGTTGGTCGACATCTTGCCGTCGGCCGCCTGCGGGGCGATGCCCTCCTCGGTCATCAGATAGTGGATGAACAGCCTGGATGCGTTCGGGCTGTCGGTGCCCTTGGCGATGAAGCCGAGGCTCGGATACATCCAACCGGCAAAGGGCTTCAAATCCTTGCACAGGCCAAGCTTGGAGCCGACGTCCTGGTTGTTACGGAACTTGGCCGAGCTGATCAGGCCGATGAACTGCTCCTTCTGGTCGGGAGCGCCGACCGCCTGGGCAGCTGCCTCGTCGGCATCGGTGAGCAACGGGCCGTTGGCGGCGAGCGCCTTGACCCAGGCGCCGGTAGCGCCGTCCTCACCCGCTTCGAGATCCTTGCCGTAATACTCCTTGTAGGCGGCAGCCACCTTGTCATCGGCGTTGGTCGCCATCTGGTTGAACCAGTCGACATAGGACGCCTTGTTGAGCGGGTCCTGCATGGCGAGCTTGCCTTTCCACTTGGCCTCCGTCAGCTCCCAGATATTCTTGACCGGGCAGCTTTCGTTGAGCTGGGTGTTGTAGGCAAAGACGTTGGCCTCGTTGGAGACGGTCAGCGGGTTCTGGTACTGCGCCGGGATCTTGGCGGCGAGATCCGGCGGCAGCCAGCTCTCGACGAAGCCCTGCGGCACCAACTGCGCCACGCCGGCGGGCACGTCGCTGATCTGGATGACGTCGCCCTGCACGTTCTTGGCCTGGCCCTCGCGGATCACCATTTCCAGCTGCGCCGCGGCATTGGCCTTGGTGCCGGTCGCCTGCACGCCGTACTTCTTGGTGAAGGCCTCGGCCTGCTTCACGATTTTGCCGGTGCTCGAATAGACATTGATCGGCGGTTCCTTCTTCGCCGCCTCGACCAGCGCGTTGAGGTCGAATTCCTCGGCCTGTGTCGCGCCGGCAAACGATCCGACAGCGGCAGCCAGTGCCGTCGCCGCCAGGAGCCGTTTCACACTGAAATCCCTGCTCATTCTCTCCTCCCTTGTCAGGCCGGCGCCATGCCGGCCGTGTCGTTCCCGATGGTCCTGCTTGCTTTGCCCCGGGGCAGTCCTCCACCGCCCGAAGGGAATTCTCCTCAATGCAGCTTCGCCGGCCGCATCAGCCTGTCGGCCACTTCTATGCGCTGGCCTGCCTTGTCGAAGACATGCAGCGCCTTTGATTTGGCCCACCAGGTCACGGCCTCGCCGACCTCGACCTCCGGCGACTGGTGCGTGGTCATGAACAGCTTCTCGCCGCCAGCGGTGAGCTCGATGATCCAGCTGCCGCCGGTGGGCAGGATGCCGGTCACCTCGGCCTGGCCGGCAACGGCGCCGTCGGCCACGCCGCGCTCGGCATCAGCCAGCCGGATCGCCTCCGGTCGGATGCCGATCGAGCCCGCGTCGCGCAACTCAGCGAAACGCGCGCCGAGATAGGCATTGGCGAGCTGCGACACCTCCGATTTTCCATCACCCAGCTCGACGATGTTGATCGGCGGATTGCCGACGAACTGCGCCACGAAGCGGTTGGCCGGCCGCTCGTAGATGTCGTTGGGCGTCCCGACCTGTTGCAGCTCACCCTCGCTCATCACCGCGATGGTGGTGGCCAGCGTCATTGCCTCCCACTGGTCGTGGGTGACAAACACGATGGTGGTCTTGAACTCGCGGTGCAGCCGCTTGAGCTCGGCCCGCATCTCAAGACGAAGAGCGGCATCAAGGTTGGACAGCGGCTCGTCGAGCAAGAGCACCTCCGGATTGACCGCCAGCATGCGGGCCAGCGCCACGCGCTGCTGCTGGCCGCCAGACAGTTGCGAGGGATAGCGATCTCGATACTTCTCGATGCCAAGCGTCTTCATCACCTGGTCGACGCGCTGCTCGCGCTCGGCCTTGGGCATTTTGCGCAGGCGCAGGCCGAAGTCGGTGTTGCGCTCGATGGTCAGATGCGGCCACAGCGCGTAGCTCTGGAACACCAACCCCATCTCGCGCTTTTCCGGCGGCACGAACACGCCATCGACGACCGAATCGACGACACGCTGGCCGACGCGGATCTCGCCCGCCGTCAGATGCTCCAGCCCGGCGATCATGCGCAATGTCGTGGTCTTGCCGCAGCCGGATGGGCCCAACAGGCACATGAACTCGCCATCGCCGATTTCGAGATCGAGATCGGCCACTGCGTTGGCCGAGTTGCCGCCGTAGTTCTTCTCGACGCCGCTCAGGTTGATCTTCGGCATGTCAGTTCCCCAGTCCTTGCGCGAGATTGGTCTTGGTCAGCTTCTGGCCGAGCAGCGCGCCGAAATAGGCGAGGCCGGCGATGATCAGCACGACGGCGTTGGCGGCCTGCGTGTAGTGGTAGTCGACGAGCCGGAGCGAATAGGTGGTCAGCACGTCGGTCGAAGGAACCGCCAGCACGACGAACAGGCTGAGGCCCTTGATGCCCGAGATGAAGGGCAACAGGATGCCCGTCGTCAGCGACCCCTTCTGAATCGGGATGACGATCGAGATCATGCGGCGGAACCAGCCGGCGCCGGCGATCTGAGCCGCCTCTTCCGGATCCTTTCCGAGCTGTGTCATGGCGGCGATGCCGGCGCGCGAGGCATAGGGCATCTGGTCGGCGATCAGCGCCAGCATCAGGATCAGCGTCGTGCCGTAGAGTGCCGGGATCGGCCCGCGCGGCACGGCAAACAGCGACAGATAGGCAGCTGCAAAGGCGATGCCGGGCACCAGATAAGGCAGGAACGTCACCTGGCGCAGGAAGGTACCGAGCGGCTTCACCGGAGTACGCGCCACCACATAACCGACCAGCAGCCCGAGGATACCTGAGGTGATCGAGGCGACACCGACGATGCGCAAGCTGTTCCAGGCTGCGTTCCAAAGATCCGGGCTGAGCAGGATGCCGGTCTGCAGCGCCACCGTGTTGAGGTTGGTGCCGATCCAGTAGTCGAGCGTGAAATTGTCGAGGTTGAACTGGCCGGGCACCCGCATCACAGTCGACAGGAACAGCGTGCCGATCGGCAGGCCAACGCTGAGCAGGAACATCAGCGCGGCAAAGCCGGTCGCCGGCAGCCTGAGGATGCCGAGCGGGCTCAGCCGGTTCATCGAGCCTTTCGAGCCGATGGTGACGAAGCGGCGCGCCTCGCGCATCAGCCGGGCATCGATGGTGATGGTGATGATGCCGATCAGCATGATGGCGCCTGCCAGCACCGCTCCCACGCCGACCTGGCGCGACGAGATGTTCTGGTAGAGCGAGGTCGCCAGGACGTCGAAATTGACCGGCAGGCCGAGCACGTAGGGCACACCGAACTCGCCGAGGCATTTGGCGAAGATCAGCACCATCGCCGACATCAGCGATGGGCGCATCAGCGGCATGATGATCTTGCGAGCCACCGTCAGCCTGCCGGCGCCGAGAATCCGGGCCGAGTCCTCGAGCTGCGAGTCGAAGCGGCGCAGCGCGTTGCCGAACAAAAGGATGACGAAGGGCGAGTAGTGCAGCGCCAGGATGATTGTCACCGGCAACTGGCCGTAGGACAGCCAGTCGGGCGGCGAAAAACCGATCGATTCCAGCCAGCCGGGCTGTCCGCCGACGGTTCGGTTCTTGAACAGGGTCGTCCAGGCCAGTGCGAAGGTCCAGGCCGGTAGCATGTAGGGCACGATGAGGGCGGTGGCGAACCAGCGGCGGCCGAACATGTCGGTGCGGCTGAGCAGCCAGGCAAGCGTGCCGCCGACAAGCATCGACAGCGTGATAGCGCCGGCCGCCACGCTCAGCGTGTTGACCAGCGGCTCCCAGAACAGGTCGTGCGAGATGCGCGAGAGAAAGACGCGGTCGATGTAGTACCAGGTCAGTTCGCCGACATCCTGCTTGATGCGGCGTTCGTCGCCGAACTGCACCCGCATCGCATCCGACAGCATCGAGATGATCGGCACCACGATGAGATAGGCAAACAGTGCCGCGGCGAGCACGCCGATGATCGTCGTCGGCTCGCGCAGCGCCACCTTGGTCCGGTAGCGCAGGCGCTGTGAGCGGGTCGGCGACTTCAGGGTAGCCACAGTCCCGTGGGTTACGGTCGCCGGCTTCACCACCGTCTGGACAGAACTCTGCGATTGGCCGCTCACGAGGTCACGCCCCGCCGGCAGATTCCGTCATGGCTGCTGCACACGTCACCGGGGACGACCCGGCGCAGATGCACTGCATGGCCTGCATGCGATGGCATGAGCATGAATTCTCCTCCGTTGGGCGCCTCGAAGCGGACCTTGCGCCCCGCAGCTTGAGCCGCCCGGACACACCTCACCCGTCCTGCTTCCGACACCACCGCCGCCTCCCGGCGGTGCGGCACATTCCCGTGCCTGTTGGCATATTCATTCCATCGACGGTACGTTCATGTCAATCCAGATTCTGCAAAAATTTGCACAGGCGTGCAAAACATATGATTTTGTCTGAAATGGCCAAATTTTGCCATTGCTGGCTTCATCAACCTCGATTGGACAATCCTTGCATGCCGCAAATATGCACTGCCGTGCAATGCACAAAATGTTGCTGCGGCAAAACATGGAGAAATGCCCGGGAAAGCGCACTCGGCGCATGACCCCAACGCCGCCTCTTTCGCAGTGCACTCAACATCTCTAGGGTGCGCCGCACGCAGGAACCGCAGGAATCGGGCAAGGAAACGGAATGTCGAACGAGCAGAAATCAGCGCCGGCAAAGAACGGCAAGGTGGCGCTGATCACCGGTGTAACCGGACAGGACGGCGCCTATCTCGCCGAGATCCTGATATCGAAGGGTTATGTCGTCCACGGCATCAAGCGCCGCTCGTCGTCCTTCAACACCGGCCGCATCGAGCATCTTTACGAAGACCCGCATGTCGCCGACCCCAGGCTGATCCTGCATCATGGCGACCTCACCGACGCCACCAACCTGATCCGCATCGTGCAGGAAACGCAACCGGACGAGATCTACAATCTCGGCGCCCAGTCGCACGTCCAGGTCAGCTTCGAGACGCCCGAATACACCGCCAACTCCGATGCGCTCGGGCCGCTCAGGCTGCTGGAAGCCATCCGCCTGCTCGGTCTCGTCGGCAAGACGCGCTTCTACCAGGCCTCGACCTCCGAGCTCTATGGCAACATCCCGGCGCCGCAGAACGAGACTTCGGGTTTCGCCCCGCGCTCGCCCTACGCCGCCGCCAAGCTCTACGCCTACTGGATCGTCGCCAACTACCGCGAAGCCTATGGCATCCACGCCTCCAACGGCATCCTGTTCAACCATGAAAGCCCGCTGCGCGGCGAAACCTTCGTCACCCGCAAGATCAGCCGCGCCGTGGCGGCGATCGAGGCCGGCATTCAGGACCGGCTTTATCTCGGCAATCTCGACGCCCGGCGCGACTGGGGCCATGCCCGCGACTACGCGCTCGGCATGTGGATGATGCTGCAACAGGACAAGCCCGACGACTATGTGCTCGCCACCGGCGAAGCCCACAAGATCCGCACCTTTGTCGAAAAGGCCTTCGCCGAGATCGGCACCAGCATCGAATGGCGCGGCGAGGGTGTCGGCGAAACCGGCATGGACAGCGCCACCGGCCGCGTTCTCGTCGAGATCGACCCGCGCTACTTCCGCCCGACCGAAGTCGACTATCTGCTCGGCGACGCCTCCAAGGCACGGCAGGCGCTTGGCTGGCACCACAACACCACCTTCGACCAGCTGGTGGCCGAGATGGTTCGAGAAGATCGTCGCGCGCTGGCAAAAACCGGTGAGCGCAGCAATGGCTGACATCCTCTATCCGCTCGCCGGCAAGCGCGTCTGGGTCGCCGGACACCGCGGCATGGTCGGCTCAGCGCTTATGCGCCGCCTCGCACGGGAAGGCTGCGAAGTCATCACCGCCGGGCGCGACACCGTCGACCTGACCCGGCAGGCCGAGGTCGAGGCCTGGCTGGCCGAGACCCGCCCACAAGCGGTGCTGCTCGCTGCCGCCAAGGTCGGCGGCATCCTCGCCAACGCCACCTATCCCGCCGCGTTTCTCTACGAGAACCTGGCGATCGAAACCAACGTCATCCATGCCGCGCACAAGATCGGCGTGGAAAAGCTTTTGTTCCTCGGTTCGAGCTGCATCTATCCGAAATTCGCGACGCAGCCGATCGCGGAGGATTCGCTGCTCACCGGCGCGCTCGAACCCACCAACGAGTGGTACGCCATCGCCAAGATCGCCGGCCTCAAGCTTGCTGAAGCCTATCGCAAGCAGCATGGGGCCGACTTCATCTCGGCGATGCCGACCAACCTCTACGGCCCGGGCGACAATTTCGATCTCACGTCCAGCCACGTCCTTCCGGCGCTGATCCGCAAGGCGCATGAGGCCAAGTTGTCTGGTGCGGCCGAACTGACGATCTGGGGCAGCGGCACGCCGCGGCGCGAGTTCCTCCATGTCGACGACGCCGCCGACGCCATGGTGTTCCTGCTCAAGTCCTATTCCGGCGACCAGCACGTCAATGTCGGCTCCGGCACCGACGTAACGATCCTCGAACTGGCCGAGACCGTGGCGCGTGTCGTCGGCTTCGAGGGCCGCATCGCCCTCGACACGTCAAAGCCGGATGGCACGCCGCGCAAGCTGATGAGCGGCGACAAGCTCG
The DNA here is from genome assembly GCF_014250155.1 of Aminobacter sp. MDW-2. Classification (NCBI taxonomy): domain Bacteria; kingdom Pseudomonadati; phylum Pseudomonadota; class Alphaproteobacteria; order Hyphomicrobiales; family Phyllobacteriaceae; genus Aminobacter; species Aminobacter sp. MDW-2. The sequence continues at coordinate 1,818,678 of NZ_CP060197.1, read as the reverse complement.
CCCATCTCGGCTGGCGCCCGCGCATCGAACTCGAAAGCGGCATCCGCTCGACCTACGACTGGTTTGTCAACAACGCGCTTTAGCCGAGACGGGTCGCGCCCGCCCGGGCTGGCCCGAATGCCTAGTTGACGATCTGGATGCTGGTGTTGGACGGGCCATAGGCCTGGACCAGCTCGTAGAAGTCGGCCGCATTGTCGGGGTGCAGGCGCACGCAGCCATGCGAGGCCGGGCGGCCGAGGCGGCTGATGTGGTTGGTCGCATGCACGGCGTAGCCGCCATTGAAGAACACCGAATGCGGCATCGGCGCATTGTCGTACTTCTTCGAATACCACATCTCGTGCATGCGCGTCGGCTTGTAGGAGCCCTTCGGCGTGACATAGCCGCGGCCCGCAGTCGACACTTTCCAGATGAAGGCCGATCGACCATCGATGATGACATGCATGCGCTGCTGGCTGATCGACACCCGCGCCACGATCTTGCTCGCGGCAATGGCGCTGCCCTGGCCGGCAGCCAGCAGCAGTGCAGCGCCGGTCATTGCGATGGCAGCAATGTTGATGATGCGCTTCTTCAGTTCGGAATTCATGACGTCCCCCTTGAGCCGGCCGCGCCGGCAGTAAAAATGCATTTTCGGAATGGACGTCTTTTGCCAGAGCCGTGTTTCAGACATATTTCGTTTAGATATTCTTTACGTTTCATATTCGTTTCCAAATTGCCAAGTTTGGTTTCGCAGTCATTGACGTCCCTAGGTTTGCAACAGCCGCGCGGCGACGCAAACTGGGCTGAAGCAGCGCTCGCAGGCCGCCGCCGCTTATGATTCGTTTGATATGACGCCGGGTTATGCCGCTGAAAGCGCAATGCAAGCGCCGGCCGGCCCGGCAACGTCCTTGAAACATTCGGAAGCACTAAAGGCCATCCGGCGGCATCTTCCCGATACAGCCGGCCGGCACATTCAGCCACGACGAAACGAACGTTGCGAAGGTTGGATGAGCGCGAAACGGCTGGCTGCGAGATGGTTCCTGCGGGTGGGCGTCGCTACGGCGATTCTGTCAGGAATCGGCTTTCTGGCCAGTCCGGGCAACGCTATGGCAGCTGAATTGCCACCGGTGCAGGACATGGCGCCGGTGGCCTCCGCAGCCATCTTCTTCGCAGCAGCCTTGTTCGTCGCAACTCTGCACATCGGCCGGGTCCATGGGCGTGGGTGCCTGGCCTGGGTGAGCAGACCCTCGCGCGTCATTCGCAGCGAGGACAGGATACCCGCGCCGTCCACGGCAGGTCAGGCGGCGCGGGTATCTCGGTAGCCATTTTTGATTGAACCCCTGAAACGGAAAACGGGGCCACTGCAATGAAGAGACAATTCGCAGCATCGGTGCTTTCGGCACTGCTCTATGCCCAGGGGCTGCTTGGCTTCGCGGGCGTAGCGAGCGTACTCCTCAAGGACAGGGCCCATGCCGAAGAGACGGCGATTGTCGAGATGGCCGCGCCGGCGGTCGTTGCTCCGGCAAGCTGACATTTTGGTCAACTCGGCGTCATCAGTTCGGGTTTTCGGTTGGAGTGGTTGTGCCGGCCTCCTGGCCGGCCGTCCTTGTCGGGGGGTCGAAACGATAGCCCGAACCCCGGATGGTCGTGATGCTTTCGGTGTCGAGCTTGCGGCGCAGGCGCACGATGCGCGAGTCGATCGAGCGGTCGAAGGCATCGGCACTTTCAGCCGGCGCCGCCGCCATGATGTCGTCGCGGGTCAGCACGCGCCTTGGTTGCGACAGGAACAGCTTGAGCAGCGCGATCTGGCCGGGCGACAGCTGCTCTTCCTCGCCGGTGCTGTGCATGACGAGTGCGGAGCGCAGGTCGACCGTCGAATTCTCCAGCACCACCAATTCCTGCGTGCCGCGTCCCCGGCGCGTGAGGAGGCCGCCGATGCGCGCGGCGAGCTCCCTCACCACGAGAGGGCTCTCCACGACATCGGCGGCGCCAAGTTCGAGCGCCAGCACCTTGTCGACCAGTTCACCGGGTCGGCAGATCAGCACGAAGTCGGGACCGCCCTCGCCGCCGAAACGGCGCAGCAGGTCACGCCCCTCGGCCGGCGTCACGCCGTCACCGACAACGACGACATCGATCCCCTTCGCCGACAAAAGCGGCTCGGCCTCCCACAGCCGCTTGGCACAACGCACGTCATGGCCGCGCCGTTCGAGATGATCGGTCAGGTCGGAGGCAATCACCTCCGCAATGGCGATAAGCGCTACGACCGATCTTCCAGCCACGTTCCACCCCGCATCGTCAGCCTCCGTGCGACCATGGCCTGCCGGCGCGGACTGCGCGGCGCCTGCCGTGGCAAGAAAATGCCCAGGGATGCGCTCGGCCGGGGATGGGTCCCCAGTCGCCTCGCCCCTAGCCCAAAATCGCCCCTAACGAGGCAGGAAGCCATTGGCAACTGCCCACCTGAAATGATCGCTGGACATCATGTTTATACCCAATCTACTTTCCGCCGGTAGCGGAGGCGAGACTAAACTGCGCGCTCGGATTGTCATCGTCGAAGATGAGCCCGACCTGAGGGATGCCGTCGCCGAATATCTCGGCGCGAACGGCTTCGACGTGACTGCTGTCGAGAGTGCCGCTGCCCTGCGCAGCATCATCGAAACCGAACAATTCCAGCTTGCCATCCTGGATATCGCCATGCCCGGCGAAGACGGGCTGTCGCTCGGCCGCTGGCTCAGAGCGAAAATGCCGATCGGCATCATCTACGCCACCGCCGCAGGCACGGCTCTCGACCGCATCGTCGGCCTCGAGATCGGCGCCGACGACTATATGGTCAAGCCCTACGAACTGCGCGAACTTCTGGCCCGCGTGCGCTCGGTCATCCGGCGCGTGCCGCAGCCCGAGAGTTACCGGCAGTCGCTGCTGGCCGCCCAGCCGCCGCGCCGCACCATCGCCTTCGGGCCGTTCCAGGCCGACCTCGACGGTCGCCTCGTCACCGGCAGCAGTGGCGCCATCATCGATCTCGCCAAGAGCGAATTCGACATGCTCGAGGTTTTCCTGACGCGGCCCAACCGGCTGCTCAGCCGAACCACGATTTCCGAGGCCATCGGCTTTGCCGAAGACCCCGAATCCTCACGTGCCGTCGACATTCGCATCATGCGCCTGAGGAAGAAAATCGAAGACGATCCGGCGAACCCGAAATTTCTGCGCACCGTGCGTGGCGAAGGCTACATCTTCTCCTTGCCCGGCAGCGAAGGCTACTAGCGCATCGACCCGATAATCGCGGTCGATTTTCGGAAAGCACGATGCGCAGATTATGAAACTGGAGCGTCCTTTGTGCGTCCTATTGGACGCATGGCGCACCAAAGCCTCCGGGCCCCGCCAGGAACCGCGATGACATTGTTGACCGTCTCCCGCACCGACAACCCGTCGGGCACGCCGAGCCCCACCATCGTGGCCGGACAGATCGTGCGCCGGCTGCGCGCAGCCCAGGATTGGCAGATCGAGATCGACACGATCCTGCGCAGTCTCGCTACAGGTTTCGGCGGTCATCGCACCATCCTGTTCCGGCTGCGCGACGTGCCCGGCCAGGGCTTCGCGCAGTCGATCGCCGCATTCTGGGTCGACCCGAAGATCGACGCCGTCGCTGCGCCGCCGACGACGATCAACCAGACGCTTGTCGATTCCGACCCGCTGCTTGAACGCCTCGCCGAGGAAGGCCGCCAGGGCAAGATCTTCACCGGCCTGACCCGCGACCTCAGCGGCTTCCTGCGCAATGACTTCGAAAAGCAGCACATCAAGTCGTTCCTGTCGGTGTCGGTGTCGGCGCATGGCCATCTCTGGGGCACGCTCGCCGTCAATGACTGCATCGTCGAGCGCCACTGGAACGACGACGAAATCGCAGCACTCGAGATCATTGCGGCCGCCCTTGGCGATGCCATCGAGCGTTCGCTGTCGGAGTATCATGTCAGTGAGATCATCCGCCGGACGATGCTGCAGGCCTCGCTCGACGCCATCATGGTGGTCGACGAGACCGGCTCGATCATCGAGTTCAACCCGGCGGCCGAGAAGATGTTCGGCTGGACCCGCGACGAAATCCTGGGCAAGGACCTGCTCGACACGGTGATCCCCACCTACTACCGCAAGGGCTACAACAACGGTGCCGAATATTTGGCCGGGCGTGGCTCGCCGATGGTCGGCCACCGGCTCGAGACCGTGACCCAGAACGCGTCGGGCGAGATCATTCCGATCGAGCTCACCGCCAACGAGATGCGGCTCGCCGACCGACGCCTCGTGCTCGGCTCGATCCGCGACCTCAGGGAAAAGCACCGCGCCGAGGAAGAAATCAACCGCCAGCGCGAAAAGCTGCATCAGAACGAAAAGATGGCGGCAATGGGCTCGCTGCTCGCCGGCGTCTCGCACGAGCTCAACAATCCGCTCGCCGTGGTGGTGGCGCAATCGACGCTGCTGCACGAATTTGCCACCGACCCACAGACCAAGGTCCGCGCCGAAAAGGTGCGGGCCGCCGCGGAACGCTGCGGCCGCATCGTCAAGAGCTTCCTCGGCATGGTCCGTCTGCACCCGACCTCGCGCGCCGAGACCGACCTCAACCAGGTCATCCGCGCCGCCCTCGAAGTCACCGCCTATGGCGCACGTTCCAGCGGCATCAGCATCGCCACCGAGCTTGTGCCGGGCACGCTGAGCGTCATGGCCGATGCCGACCATATGACCCAGGTGGCCGCCAACTTCCTGGTCAACAGCCAACATGCGCTGGCCGCGGCACCCGGCGACCGCATCATTCGCGTCAGGACGTTCCGCAATGCCGACGGCAGCGCCGGCTTCTCGGTCGAGGACACCGGCCCCGGCATATCAGAGGCGATCCGCGACCGCATCTTCGAGTCCTATTTCACCACCAAGCCGGTCGGCGTCGGCACCGGCATCGGCCTGTCCATCTCGAAGGCCATCGTCGACCGCCACAACGGCAAGGTCTGGTTCGAGCCGGTGATGCCGACGGGTGCCCGCTTCGTCGTCGAACTGCCGCCGATGGGCGACGGCCACGGCACGATGCTCGAAGCGACGCCGAAGTCGAGCGGGCTGCGCCATGCCGTCATCATCGACGACGAGCCCGACGTTGCCGCTTCGCTGGCCGACATTCTCGAACTGATGGGCGTCAAGTCGCGCATCGTTTCGACCTGGGACTCGGTCTCGGAGGCGCTCGCCGATCAGCCCGACATCATCTTTTCCGATTTGCGCATGCCCGACCGCAGCGGCATCACCATCTTCCGCGACATCGTCGCGACACAGCCCGAGATGGCGCCACGCTTCGTGCTCGTCACCGGTGACCTGATCGGCGCCAAAGCCGAGCTTGAGCAGCTGCCGCCCAACCTCAAGCCGCATATTCTGGAAAAGCCGTTCAGCACTTTCGACGTTCGCAGCGCGCTCAGCGCCGTCAGCGAACAGGTCGCCGACGGAGCCTGAGCTCACTGCGCCGTGTAGCCGCCGTCGATGACCAGTTCGGTGCCGGTCACGAAGCCCGATTCGTCCGAAGCGAGATAGAGCACGCCGTAAGCGACGTCCTCGGGTTCGCCGACCCGACCGAGCGGCGTCAGCTCGACCGCCTTGTTGCCTTCGCCGCTCGCAGCCAGCTTGTCCAGCGCGCCCGACGACATCGGCGTGCGGATCCAGCCGGGACAGATCGAGTTGACACGGATGCCGTAGCGCTGCTTGGCGCAGTGCAAGGCGGCCGACTTTGTGAACAGCTTCACCCCACCCTTGCTCGCGACATAGGCAGCCGTCGACGGGCTTCCAACAAGGCCCATGGTCGACGAAAAATTGACGATCGACCCGCCCTTGGCGGTCCTTCGCATCGCCTCGATGCCATATTTGGTGCCGAGGAACACGCCCTCCATGTTGACGGCCATCACCTGGCGCCAGTCGTCGAGGCTGAGGTCCTCGACGCTGCCGAAGGGCGCGCCGACACCGGCATTGTTGACCAGGATGTGGAGCCCGCCGAATGCTTCGAGCGTCCTTGCCATCACCTCTTGCCAGCCTGCTTCCGAGGTTACGTCATGTTCGGCATGGAGGCTGCGTCCACCGGCGATCCTGATCGCCTCGGCGACCTGGCGGCCCTTGTCGGCCTGCAGGTCGCTGACGACGACGGCGGCACCCTGGCGGGCCAGCAGCCTGGCGCTCGCCTCGCCCATGCCTGACGCCGCTCCGGTGACGATCGCAACTTTTCCTTCGACGCGGCCCATCGCTGCTCCCCTCGCTTGAGGGTACGACGGTCGCGCGACGACGGTCGTTGCTGCATCGTCCCGAGAGACTAAGGCCGGCCGACACCGGAACAAAAAAAGCCCCCGCAGCCGAGGCCGCGGGGGAGGTACGCGCTGGAGGATATCTGTGCAGGCGCGGGGATAGGTGGCAGCGCTCGGAGAGCGCTAGAAGATGTTGGGCGTGGTGCGGACCGGCTCGGCACTGGCGATCAGCCTGACCTTACGGGCTTCGCGCATGCCGGTTTCCTTGGCGATGGTCTCGACGCAGATCTTGCTTTCGGCGCCCCAGGCCTGCCCGCGGCAGGCGATATCGGTCTCGGACAGCGGCAGCCGGTCTGTCTTGGCGGTCGTGTGCGCGCCCTCGAACGCACCGAGCCGCGTGCCCATCGAGGCAAAGGCCGGACCACTGGTCGGCGCCAGGGCCATCGACGCCAGCGAGGCAAATACGAAAATCGAAAACATTGCCATCGGGTGCTCGTTGGCACGCTGGCGGATGGCAAGGCGCGGGCGGTGATAGATGTGTGAACGCGGCTGGAACTTGTGGTCGAACTCGGCAAGCTGGGTGGAACCGGACATTGGGCAGCTCTTTTCGTTAAATTTCATTCCCCTGTTAATGTGAATGTAATCGCGCTTTGTAACACAGCGATGCTGATCAGTGACTCCTAATGCAACAACCGATAAACATCACAAACAGTCAGCATTTCTGTCTAATCGGTCACAAACAGTCGACATTTCAGTCATTTCCACCTGGAGGCTGTACCATTTCGAGAAACAGACAGAGTCGCCTTTGTAACAGCCTGCCTGAAATTCAGGCACATTCGAAAAGAAACGAAAGGCCGATGCAGTCGCCTGCACCGGCCTTTCGCGATCGCTATGCTGCTGCCTGGCCGACGCCAGACAACAACTCTCAATGTCAGCTGTTGAGCACGTCGGCCCATTCGGGGTGACGGCGGAATTGCGCCGCCGCAAACGGGCAGAGCGGGATGATCTTCTTGCCCGCCGCGCGCGCGTCCTCGACCGCCCGCGTCACCAGCCTCAGGCCGGCGCCCTGGCCGCGGAACGCATCGGGCACCTCGGTGTGGTCGATGATGAACAGCGTCTCGCTGACATTGCTGTAGGTCATCTCCGCATCGGCGCCGCCGGCACCGCGTATGACATAACGTCCCTTGCTGCCGCGGTCCTCGCGCTCGATCGCCGCCAGTTCTTCAGTCATGCTGCCGCTCCTTTTGTCACGCCGGCGAAAAGGCTTTTCACCGCTTCGATTTCGTTGGGCCGCACTTCGTGGCCGCCGTCATGCCATTCGAGACTGATATCGGCGCCGGCTTGCCGCAAACAGGCGTCGAGCCGGCTCGTCAGGTCAGGCGGACAGATCGGATCGCGCCGCCCCGCCGTGATCAACACATGCCGGCCGCAGAGGCTGCCCTTCACGTCAGGCGCAAACGGGATCAGCGGGTGCATCAGTGCGACAGCATCGAACAAATCGGGCTCGGCAAACAGCACCGAGGCCAGGATGTTGGCGCCATTTGAGTAGCCGAGCGCCAGCACCTGCGACGGCTCCACTGCCGCGACATGCGTCTTGACGAATTCGGCCATCTTGCCGGTCGCCCTGGCGAGATCCTCCATGTCGTAGACGCCCTCGCCGGTGCGGCGGAAGAAGCGCGCCGCACCCATTTCGGAGACGTCGCCGCGCGGCGACACGATGGTCGCCCCCGGCGCCAGCTCACGGGCAAAGCCAAGCAACTGGTTCTCGTCGCCGCCGGTGCCGTGGAAGGCAAAGACCAGCGGTCCGCCGGGTTCCCCCGGCAGCACCTTGTGGATGTAAGCGTCCTTGCTCATCGGTCCCTCCTCAGTCGCCCAGCGGCTGCAGGTTGTTTTCCAGATAATCCCTGAGATGCGCGTGCTGCGACGGCAGCTTCAAAGCCTCGCCGAGATGGGCGGTGTCCTCGTCGCGGTCGAAGCCGGGTTCGTTGGTCGCGATCTCGAACAGCACGCCACCGGGGGTGCGGAAGTAGATCGCCCAGAAATAATCGCGGTCGATCACCGGCGTCACCTGGTAGCCCGTCTCCATCAGCGCCTTGCGCACCTCGAGCTGCTTGGCCCGATTCTCGACAGCAAAGGCGATGTGGTGCACCGAACCGGCGCCGAGACCGGCGAAGGACGCACCCGGCAACGTCTCGATGTCGATGACGTCGGCGCCATTGCCGTCCTTCAACGCCAGCCGCTTGATGTTGCCTGACGTGTCGACCGTCTCATAGCCCATGAACTTCAAAAGCTCTTCGGTCGCCCCGCCATCGCGCAGCCTGAGCGAAGCCGAGTGGAAGCCACGGATCGCCTCGTCATTGCCGACGCCGCCCTTGATCCAGGGCGCACGGCTGTCGCCCTTGGCTTCGACAAGCGCGAAACCGTCGCCATCGGGACCGGCGAAGCTCAGGCGCTTCTCGCCGAACTGCTCGTCACGCGCGAGTCCGCTGACGTCCTGCTCGGTGAAGCGCTTCTCCCAGAAGGGCAGCGTACCCTCGGGAACGGAGAACACAGTGGTGCCGACCTCGCCGACCCCGGGACGGCCCTTGCCGATGTTCGGGAACGGAAAATAGGTCATGACAGAACCGGGCGTGCCCAGCTCATCGGCATAATAGAGGTGGTAGACGTCGGGCGCGTCGAAATTGACTGTCTTCTTGACCCGGCGCAGGCCGAGCTTGTGGGTGAAGAACCGGTTGTTTTCAGCCGCATCCCCAGCCATCGAGGTAACGTGGTGCAGGCCCTTGATCTGGTTGAGCATCGTCTTGCTCCTTTCGCTTGCCGCGGCCCCTGCCGCTCTGTTGGGCCGAATATGGGCGCATCGATTGTCGCGTCATAGTAGCCGGTCACAGAATGGTCAGTATCCAAAAAGTGAACAATGAAGGCGAGCTCGTTCACACTTTCTGGTATGACCGCTGCGGCAGAGAGGACGCTTGCGCATGGCGGTGAATCCGGCTTCCTTGGCCCGCGATTTCAGTTCCAGGGGGCGAGCTTGGCAGGCACCGGCAGACGGCAGAACATTCTTCTCATCACTTGCGACCAGTGGCGCGGCGACAGCCTGTCGGCTGTCGGTCATCCCGTGGTGAAGACGCCAAATTCGGACGCTTTGGCGCGCGAGGGCGTGCTGTTTTCCCGCCACTATGCCGGTGCGGCCCCCTGTTCGCCGGCGCGCGCCTGCCTCTACACCGGCCTCTACCAGATGAACAACCGCGTCTGCCGCAATGGCACGCCGCTCGACGATCGCCACGACAACGTCGCCCGTGCCGCGCGCCGCGTCGGCTACGACCCGACCCTGTTCGGCTACACCGACGTCTCGCCCGACCCGCGCAACCGCGCGCCGGGCGACCCGTTCCTGCGCAGCTATGAAGGTGTCCTGCCCGGCTTCACCACGCGCCAGCTTCTGCCCGAGCACCAGAAGGGCTGGCTGTCCTGGCTCACCCAGCGCGGCATCGATTCCAGCGCCGGCTTCCCCGATGTCCACCGGCCGTCCAATGCCGATGCGCCCGAGGTCAGCAACGCGGTTCCCATTTATTCGAAAGACGAAACGCCGGCCGCTTTCCTCACCGGCGAGTTCCTGCGCTGGCTCGGCGAACAGGACAAGGGCGAGCCCTGGTTCGCCCATGTCTCCTTCCTCAGCCCGCATCCGCCCTTCATCGTGCCAGAGCCGTTCAACACCATGTACGATCCGGCGGAAGGCCCGGCCTACAACAAGGCGCCGAGCTTCGAAGCGGAGAAGGCAAGCCACCCCTTCCTCGCCTACCACCTCGAGCATCACCAGGGTAAGTCGAGCTTCATCCCCGGCGCCCCCGGCAAGGTCGGCGACTGGAGCGAGGACGAATTCCGCAAGATCCGCGCGCTCTATTACGGCATGATCTCGGAGGTCGATTCCCAGCTTGGGCGCATCTGGCAAGGCATCCGCGACAAGGGCGACTGGGGCGACACCATCGTCATCCTGACCTCCGACCACGCCGAAATGATGGGTGACCACCACATGCTCGGCAAGGGCGGCTGGTTCGACGGCTCCTACCACATCCCGCTCATCGTCAAGGCACCCGGTCATGAGCGGGCGGCCGGCAGCACCGTCGACCGCTTCACCGCTGCCGTCGACATCATGCCGACCTTGCTTGAGCTGGTCGGCGGAGCGGCGCAGCCGCATCTAGACGGCCAATCGCTGAAACCCTTCCTCGATGGCGACGAGCCCGCCGACTGGCGCGACGCCGCCCATTGGGAATACGATTTCCGCTCGGTCGCCAACGGCACCACGGAAGCCTATTTCGGCACCGGTTCGCGACAGCTCAACCTGTCGGTCATCCGCACCGAAGCGGTCAAATACGTGCATTTCGGCGGCGGCCTGCCGCCTTTGCTCTACGACCTCGCCAATGACCCCGGCGAAACACGCAACCTCGCCAATGATCCGGAGTGGCTGGCCGTGCGGTTGGAATTTGCCGAAAGGCTGCTGGCCTGGCGCGCCAGGCATCTCGACCAGTCACTGGCGCTATCGGAGCTGGCCGAGAATGGCCCGACAGGCCATTTCCTGCGCTTGCCATAACCTCAACGAAAAGGCCCGCGCCGAAGCGCGGGCCCCTCCTCTCAGGTACGCCGCAACTACTGAACGATGATCAGGCGCTGCTCGTCGCGCTTTTCGGCCCAGCTGCCCGCGTCATAAACGGGATGGCCTTCGAGCTGCTCCTTGGTGAAGGTGGTGTAGAGATATTTCTTGCCGTCGGCATCGACCATGAAGGCAAGGTTGTCGCTGCCGACCGCGACCTTCTTTTCACCGACGCCAAGGAAGCCGCCAACGTCGATGACATAGGCATCGATCTTGCCGTCGGCGGTCATCAGGATATCGCCGATCTCGCCGATATTGGCATCGTCAGCACCATAGACGGTGGTGCCCATCAGCTCTTCGGCGCGCAGATCGGCCGCCGGCAGCTCCTTCAGAGTCGACTTGTCGATCGCCGCCGTCTTGGTGTCGTCGGCCGTCGCCGCATCAGGCGTGGCGGCCGGCGCCTGGGCGGTCTGTTCCGACGCAGGAGGCGTCGCCTCGGGCGTTGCCGGCGCCTGCGCCGTCTGGTCGGTGGCCGGCGCGGCCGGATCGGTCGCTGCTACGGCTGCGGGAGCCGGATCATAGGCGCGGCGATTGAAATCGGGCAGCGCCTGCAGCTGCTCCTTGGTCGTCGACATCACCAGCCAGCGGTCGCCGTTCTTCTCGGCCCAGTCGAACTTGTCGAAGCTGACGGCGACATTCTTTTCGCCGATACCAAGGAAACCGCCGACACCAATCACCAACTGGTCGGCCTTGCCGTCGGCGGTCAGGACGATGTCGTTGACGTTGCCGATGTTCTCGGCGTCGTCGGCGGTGCCGTTATAGACCTTCTCGCCAATGATGTTGGCGGCAAGGAAGCCCTCGGCATGCGGGATCACTTCAGGTGTCGCGGGGGCAGCTTCCGTGGGAGCTGCCGGAGCAGGTGCAGGTGCTGTGGTGTCCTGGGCATAGGCGCCCGTCGCAAGCAGGCCTGCAATGGCGGTCGTGGCCAAGAGGTTGCGGATCATGGTAAAGTCTCCTCGTGCGTGTTGTTCATGCATGCCGCGCCTTGACCTGTCTTTTGCCGGAACGGTCGGGCGCGGCCTCCTACGGGTTCACAACGCCGTGACCCCGCCATGGTTCCGAATTTTTCCCCTGTCGGAATTGGCCGGCCTGGCCTTCGAAACCGTCGCCCGCAATTGGACGGGCGAGACGAAATCTCCATGGCAACCAAGATACTTAGCCGGGAGCCGTGGTCGTCTGGTTGGCATCTTGATCGATCATCTCGCCATAGAATTCTGCGGCACCCCATGCCGCCATGGCCAGCATCAGCGCTGCCAGAAGCACCAGCAGGACGTGACGGCCGCGCGTCCCCTGACGCGCCTTTCGGGCTGGAATGATCTTGCTCATCGCTGCTCTCCCAAATGGTTCCAGGAGGGCTAACGACAGCATAACGGCATGGTTCCCAAGTTTCGGCCAAGGCTTTTCAAGCGTGCCGCACCCGTCTAGTTTCCCCAGGCCAAGAGGGATGGCCAAGTGCAAGACGACAGAAGCAAGGCGAGCAACGACGCCGACGACAGCGCCGACGAGGCCCAAGGGCGCGCGCAGCGCGATCCTGATTTCGACCGGATGGCAAAGCTTGCAGCCGCCCTGATGTCGGCGCCGGCAGCACTGCTCACCCTCGCCGACCAGGACGGACGACAGCTTGTCCAGGCGGACGTCGGACTGTCCTCCGCTCAGATCACTGAGGCACTGGATCTGGCGGAAGGGTTCCTCGCAAACGGCCCTGCCGAAGCAGTCAACCGTACACTTTTTCTGCATGCCGGCGCGCCGATCGTCATGTCAGGACGCACCTTCGGAGCACTGCTGGTGCTCGACAACGAACGGCGCCCTGCGCCCGATCCGGACAGGCAGGCGCAGTTGCAGGACGTCGCCGCCCTTGCGGGCAGCCTCGTCGTCCTGCGCGACCGCTCGCAAGCTGGCGCGCGCGCCGAGGCCGCGCTTGTGCATGCCGAAACCCGCCGCGCGATAGCACTTGAAGCCGCTGCCCTTGCCAGTTGGGTCTGGGATCCGCGCACCGGCATCGTCGAATGCGACACGCTGCTGCCCGAACTCTTCAACATGCCGCCGGCTGCAAAAATGCGGGCGCGCGACATCGTCGTTTCCATCGACCGTCGCGACATCGGCAAGACACGCAAGATTTTCCAGGAAGCGCTTGAGGGCAGCGACGACTATTCCGGCGAATACCGCATCCGCGGCTTCGACCCGCCGCGCTGGCTCGCCGCCCGCGGCCGCGTCGTCGAGCGTGACGCCGACGGCCGTCCGACGCTGGTCTTCGGCGTCAACTACGACATCACGGAGCGCCGCAGTGCCGAGGAGCGCCAGCGCCTGCTGTTGCGCGAGATCAATCACCGGGTCAAGAACACGCTCGCCACCGTGCAAGCGCTGGCCACCCAGACGGTGCGCCACGCCCGCGAGCCGCGTGAATTCCTCGACGCCTTCAGCCAGCGCCTGCGCGCGCTTGGCCTCGCCCACGGATTGTTGTCGGAATATGAATGGCGCGGCATCGGCATCCGTGACCTCGCGCGGCTGGAACTCTCGCCCTTCGACGACGATGACGCCCCGCGTATTTCAATCTCTGGCCCCGACGCGCTGCTCAGCCCTGATCAGACGCTGGGCCTGGCTTTGATCCTGCACGAGCTGGCCAGCAATGCGCTCAAATATGGCGCGCTATCTGCGCCGGGTGGCAGCGTTGTGGTGTCGTGGACAGTGACCAGCGACAAGCGGCTGGAGCTACAATGGACTGAAAGCGGCGGACCGGAGGTCGTCCCGCCGAGCCATCACGGTTTCGGCTCGATCCTCATCCGCCGCAGCCTGGCAAAAGTCATCTCCAGCGAGGTGACGCACGAATTTCCGAGCGAGGGCGTGCGTGCGCACATTTCGATGCCGCTGGGTGAAACGGCCGAAGCCTGACATCTGGCGGGCCTATTCGCCCGCCACGCCATCGCCGTCGTCCGGCTTGCGATTCTCGCGATAGATCGCATAGGCGGCCAGCGCCACCACCGGTCCCAGCAGCGCACCGATGCCACCCTTGCTGCGCAGCAATGTCGGCAGCACTGCCATCACGGCCGTCGTACCCAGCGCCGCGATATCGGCGCGCCGGCGACGCTCGTCTTCGCGTGCCCGCGACCCGGCCATCAGCTTGTGCACGAGCAGGATCAACCCCGCCAGCAGCAGGAAACCGAGGCCAAAACCGATTGCCGCTTCGAGGTGACCAAATTTCTCAGCCGCCCAGATGAAGGCGGCGCCGACGAGAAAGCCCGCGCCGCATAGGCCAGCGATCCCGGCCGCCAGGTAGGCAGCTGCCGCGCGACGTGTCCGCCTCAGTGCCAAAATCGTCTCGCCGGTCGCGAAACTCGCAATCAGTGATGCCAGCATATGTCCCCCGGCTTGTGCCTGAAAATTGCGCATCGCCGATCGAAGATCGGTTGATCTCCGATCGGCGCGCTAGCGCCGCGCCAGCAGCGCGACGAGAAAACCAACGCCGGCGGCGATGGCAAGCGACGTCACCGGCTTCTCGCGCACGGTGGTCATGATCTGGTCTTCGATGTCACGGGCATTGCTGCGCAACGCTTCGACGGCTGCGTCGCTTTGCGCCTTCATCTGCTCTGCCCCCAGCGCCGCGGCACGCCGCGCAGCGCCGTAGCCATGTTCGCCGGTCGCCGCCAATTGCTTGGCCAACGCCTCGATATCGGCCTTCAATTGCTTGATGTCGGCCTCGAGGTCCGGCGTCGTCTTGGTGCCGTTGCCGGCCTTTCCTGCAGCTGCAGCCATGTCATTGCTCCTTGCGTTCGATGGGGTCGAAACGCCTCATGCGCCTGTCGGTTCCGTCGTTCCAAGGAACCATCGCCGACCACCGGACGTTTTGCCAGCCTCATTCAGCTGGAAAATCTTCGATGCCAACTCGCACCATCAAGAAGGCGCCGACCGTGCGCCTTCCGCCGAAATCCAACTTCGAGATTCTTCTCACGCGCGGCGCACAGGTATCGATCATCTTCATCGGCATCGTCGTCACGGTGTTCGCCCTGCATGCCGGCGAGTTCATCCTCACGCCCATCGGCCTCGGCGTCGTCATCGGCCTGATGCTCGGCCCGCTTGCTTCGCGGCTTGAACGCTTCAAGGTGCCGCCGGCACTGTCGGCGGCGATCGTCGTCCTGCTGTTCATCGTCTCGGTCTGCGTCTTTGCGCTGCTGGTCAGCTCACCGCTCAGCTTCTGGCTCCAACGTCTGCCGCAGATCTGGTCTCAGCTCGCCACCCAGCTGGCTGACCTCAAGGGGCCGCTCGAGACCTTCAAGAGCATGCGCGACCAGCTGCGCCAGGTCACCGGCGGCGAAGGCGTGTCGGTCTCGGTCGACGAAGGCATGGGCGTCGAGACGATGGCGACACTGGCGCCCGCGGTCATCGCCCAGATACTGCTGTTCTTCGCAAGCCTCTATTTCTTCGTCGCCACGCGCGACCAGACCAGGATCGCCATCCTCAGGCTCTGCTTCAACCGTCGCCTGCGCTGGCGCGTCGCCCATATCTTCCGCGACGTCGAGCAACTGGTGTCGCAATATCTGCTGTCGATCACCGTCATCAACGTCGCCGAGGGCATCACCGTCGGCATCGGCCTCTATCTGCTCGGCGTGCCCTCGGCGCCGCTGTGGGGCGCGCTCGCCATCCTCACCAATTTCGTCCCCTTCATCGGCCCGCTGGCCATGGTGGCGATCCTGTTCGCCGTCGGCTTGACCGAGTTCGACACGCTGGCTACGAGCCTGCTGCCGGTGATCCTTTATCTCGGCGTCAACACCGTCGAGGGCCAGTTCGTCACCCCGCTGGTCATCGGCAGGACGATGACGCTCAATCCCTTCGTCGTGCTGCTGGCACTGGCGTTCTGGATCTGGCTGTGGGGCGCCGTAGGCGGCTTCATCGCCATCCCGGCCTTGCTCGTCGGCTACGCCATCATCCGCAATGTGCTGCCCGGCGTGAACTGGGGCGTCGACGAACGCGACCGACAATACGGGCGCTAAGCGCAGTTCCAGGAAAAAATTGGCCGCGTTTTCCCGTCCGGAATTGCGCAAGCACAAGAAGACAACGCTCCTGTCAAAGCAGAGGGCGGACACCTTCGTCGAGGCCGCCCCAGTTCGCCAGCGCCATCAATCCCTCGATGTCGAGCACCTTGCAGCCGCCATCGCGCCACTGCACGAGTTTGCGGTCGATCAGCTTGCGGATGGTCTTGTTGGTGTGGACCAGCGACAGTCCGAGCGTGTCGGCGACGTGCTGCTGGGTGATCGGAATCTCCACCTTGCCGGTCCCGTCCATGCCGACCTTCCGCGCCCTGCTGGCAATGAAGGCGAGCAAATAGGCGGCTCGCTCCAGGGCTGACCGGCGCCCGACACTCAACAGGTTCTCGTCGAGCATGCGCTCCTCGCGCGAGGCGATCCAGGTGATGTCGTAGGCCAGCCCCGGATAGCCGCGATAAAGCTCCATCAGCCTGTCGCGCTCGAACATGCACAAAAGCATCGGCGACAGCGCCTCCACCGAGTGCTGCATCTCGCCCATCAGGCTGCCCTGCAGGCCTATCATGTCGCCAGGCAGCACGTAGTTGAGAATCTGGCGGCGCCCGTCCTCCAGCAGCTTGTAGCGAAATCCCCATCCCGCCAGCACAGTGTAGAGATGGGCACTGTTGCTGCCTTCGGAAAGCAGCGTCGCGCCCTTGTCGACGGACAGCTCGCCGCGCTTGAAGCTGCTGACGAAAGCCAGCTCGTCATTGTCGAACGGCCGGAAGGTCGGCAACGGCCTGAGCGGGCACTTCTCGCACGAAACCTGCCGCACAGTGTCGGTCGGAATGCCTTGCTCGGTCATGAATTCCTCCAGAAATGTGACCGGCAACGCCTTGATGGCGCCGAAGGTTCCTCACGGGTGCGCCGCTGCCGCAGCATGTCTTTTTTAAATGACAGCAGCCGCGACTGCCGTCATGTTCGGCTTCGATTCCATGGAGTGCCCCACGACGTGTCGAGCCCGCTTTCAGGACTGCGTATACTTGTTCTCGAAGACGAGGCGCTGATCGCACTCGACGTCGAGCAGCTTTGCAGGGACCACGGCGCCGGCGAAGTCGCCATCGCTGGCAATCTCCGCGAAGCACGTGAAATCTCCGCGCCCTTTGATGCCGCCATCATCGACGTCATGATCGGCGGCGAGCCGACCTTCGACTTCGCCCGCTCGCTGGAAGCGGCTGGCGTTCCGTTCGTATTCGCTTCGGGCTACGACAAGCTTGACGAGATCTTCGTCGACTTCCCTGACGTGACCCTGGTGAGCAAGCCTTACGCCGGCGCCGATCTCATCGAGGCAGTCACCGAGAGCATTCGCAAGCGCGCGCGCTCAGCTGACAGTTGAGCCCATCACCTGGGCCGCGATCGCGTCGGGGCCGTAGTCGGCCTCGCCCGAGATGTCCAGTATCTCCTGCAGCCTGTTGCGGGCGCGGCTGACCCGGCTCTTGATGGTGCCGACGGCACAGCCGCAGATTTCCGCCGCCTCTTCATAGGAAAAGCCCGACGCGCCGATCAGGATGATCGCCTCGCGCTGGTCTTCCGGCAGTTGCTCGAGCGCCTTGCGGAAATCGTCGAGATCAAGTCGGCCGGGCTGGCTCGGATGCACGGCGAGCCGTGCGGTCAGAAGGCCGTCGCTGTCCTGCACCTCGCGGCCACGCTTGCGCATCTGCGAATAGAACTCATTGCGCAGGATGGTGAACAGCCACGCCTTGAGGTTGGTGCCGGGCTGAAAGCTCGACTGCTTGTCCCACGCCTTGACCAGCGTTTCCTGGACAAGGTCGTCGGCCCTGTCGGCGTTCTGCGACAGCGACATGGCGAAAGCGCGCAGGCCAGGAATGGTCGCGAGCAGGTCGCCCTTGAAACCTTGGGAAGCTGCCATGCCCGGTCAGTCCTTCTGCTGCTCAGGTTCGGCTTGTTCCAGCTGGCTCAACAGCTGGGCAAATCGATCCGGCACCTCGTCGGACACCAGTTCATCGTAATATTGCTTGAGCTTGCGGCCGATTTCTGAATTTGCCCCAAGGGGCTCACCGTCGCGAAGACGGTTCGGCCTGGCGCTGGCGGCGCCACTTGTCTGCCTTGTCATATGCTTGCTTTGCCCTTTTGCCCCGTCGGACGTCCCGCCCCAAACGGCGCGCAACAACCTTTGCGGTTTATCGAATTTTGCACCCAACTCCTCAAATGCGGATAGGTTCCACAAAAGAGGAACTTTTGCATAGACCAAGCGTTGTGTGTCGCTTCACAACAGTTTCAGCAACGTCACATGAGGGAGACGTCGACCATGACATTATCCACGAGAATTGCCCCCCACCTGCCTTATCTCCGTCGCTTCTCGCGTGCGGTGGCAGGATCCCAGGAGAGCGGCGATGCGCTGGTGGCTGCGATGCTCGAAGCACTGATCGATGACATCGATGTGTTCCCGTCCGCTTCCAACGATCGCATTGCGCTCTACAAGATATTTGCCCGTCTTTTCACCTCAGTCTCCATCCGCGTTCCCCAGGATGGCCCGAGCCTGGCCTGGGAAAAGCGCGCTGCCGCCAATCTCTCCGCACTCTCGCCGCGTCCGCGCCAGGCATTCCTTCTGGTTGCCGTTGAAGGTTTCAACGAGGCTGAAGCTGCCGAAGTGCTCGACGCCGACGAGGAAGAGTTCACCAAGCTGCTCCATGAAGCGAGCGGCGAAATCTCGCGCCAGGTCGCGACCGACATCCTGATCATCGAGGACGAACCACTGATCGCCATGGACATCGAGGAGATGGTGGAGAGCCTCGGCCACCGCGTCGTCGGCACGGCGCGCACCCGTGCGGAAGCGATAGCGCTGTTCAAGCGGACGCGCCCGAAGATGATCCTGGCCGACATCCAGCTCGCGGACGGCAGCTCGGGCATCGACGCCGTCAACGAGATGCTGTCGTCAGCGCCGTTGCCTGTGATCTTCATCACCGCCTTCCCCGAGCGCCTGCTGACCGGCGAGCGCCCCGAGCCGGCCTTCCTCGTCACCAAGCCGTTCAACCCTGAAATGGTCAAGGCGCTGATAAGTCAGGCATTGTTCTTTGACAGACAGGCAAAGGCTGCGGCATAGGGCTTTTTGGCCTCGCCTCAGGGAACCATCCTTGCGGCGGCACGTTTTTCATTCATCATTTGAAGGAGATAGATCATGCTGTATTGGGCGCTCGTATTCCTTGTCGTCGCGATTATCGCCGGCGCCCTCGGCTTCGGCGGTATCGCCGGAACTTCTGCCGGCATCGCGCAAATCTTGTTCTTCATCTTCCTGGCGTTTCTTGTCATCTCGCTCATTGCGGGCCTGTTCAGGCGCGCGTGATGACGTCGGTAACATGAAGAACCAACCCGAGACTGGAAGCCGGCCCCCTCAGTCGGAGTCCAGCGCCGCCGGGTAGCGCTCAGCACTGACGCGTTACCCGGCGGTCCCATTTGGTTCCAGCCGAAATCATTCGGCTGAACCGCAAGAAGCAGAGCAAAGGCTCTCGTGGCATGGCCAATCCCTCAGCATCAATGGGACCGAGCTCACGATTGGACGCCGCTCTTCTCCACGTCTCCCGCAATGCCGGCATCGCCGTGCTTTACCAGGATCACACCCTGCAGACAGTGTGGTCACACAATCTGCAGCCGCCTTGGGCGGAGGTGCTGGAGGAGCAGTCCGGGACGGTCAACTCCCTGCCGCAACAGCAGGCCGACCGGCTCGTGGCTGCAAAGAAGAACGTCCTTGCCACCGGCAATTCGGACGGGCTCGAGGTCAGCATCGCCGACAACTCGGCAGGCATGCGTTGGTACGATGTCTGTATCGACGCCGACCATTCGTCGAGCGGCCAGGTCCAGGGTGTCGTCGTCACCGTCATCGAAACCACAGAGCAGAAGCGGCGCGAGCAAACGCTGAAGGCGCTGCTGCGCGAGGTCAGCCACCGCTCCAAGAACCTGCTTGCCATCATCCAGAGCATTGCCAGCCAGACCGGTCACTATTCCGGCTCCATCGACGTCTTCCTCGAGCGTTTTCGCGGCCGGCTGCAGTCGCTCGCCTCGTCGCAGGATCTGGTCACGTCGTCGAACTGGCGCGGCGCAGGCTTTCGCGAACTCGTAATCGGCCAGGTCAAACGCTACAGTAACGACACCGAGCATGCCGTCCACATCCTTGGCGAGGATCCCTATCTCACCCCCAATGCCGCCCTGCATATCGGTCTTGCCGTGCACGAGCTGGCGGTCAATTCAGTGAGCTTTGGCGCGCTTTCGCGTGCAGACGGTCACGTCGAGGTGACGGCCAGCAGGGTATCCGGTCCCGATGGCGAAGGGCAGTTGGCGCTGCATTGGTCGGAGGCAATCGGCCCGACTGCCGACGCGACGACACGCAAGAAGCGCTTCGGCTCGGTCGCGCTCGAGCGCGTCGTCCCGGCGGCGCTGAGCGGCAGTGCCGTACTCGAAATCGGCGTCGACAGGCTGCAATACCGTCTCCTCATGCCCCAGGCGAACTTCGAAATCGACAGGGATTAGCCGTCGCCACATGACACCGGAGATTCAAACGGTTTAGCTCGATTGGATCACGGAACTTTTGCCCGCCACCCGCCGTTTCTTGGCCGAGGTGGTTTGTCATGGAACACATCGCAGCGTTTCTGTTGGTCGTTTCCTGCTCGCAGGATTTGACGGGTTGCCGCGAGACACCGGCGCCAGCGCCCTTGTTCGAGGCATATGACGCCTGCCAGGCCGAGTTGCCGAAGGTTCTGACCGCGTTCACATCGCGCGACAGACGCGCCTTTGCCAAATGCCTCGAGGTCGATCCCGCGCTAGAGGACGACTACGACCAACTGACCTGGAATGTGCTGCCCAACGGTATGCTCGAAGCGTCGCTGTCGGTTTCGAGCGTCGTCGTGGCGGCGGATGCGGCGAGCGGCAAGCCGGCATATCTCCACTGATGCGCAAGCGTATCAGCCTGTCCCCTTCAGACCGAGGAGCCGACATCATGCGGATACGCTAAGCCGTTGAATTGATGCGGCGAGCGGAAAAACGATTCCGATTTTTGGACCGATACGCTAAGTATTCACCGGGCGATGTTAAAGTGAGAGGACTGACCACATGAAGAAGCTTATCCTTGTCGTTGCAGCCGTCGTTGCAATCTCAGGCTGCACGACGACCGAGCGCGACGTAGCCACCGGCACGGGCGTAGGTGCTGTTGCCGGCGCTCTCATCGGCGGTGGCCGGGGCGCACTCATCGGCGGTGCGGTCGGCGCGGCCTCGGGCCTGCTGGTCCGCAACCTGCGCAATGGCTACTGCGAATACCGCAACAGCCGTGGCCAGATTTACACGGCGCGCTGCCGCTAAACGGCTTTGCAGACAAAACCCGGCGAAGGCTCTGGCCTCGCCGGGTTTTTCTTTGTGAACCGGGTCTTCTTGCCGATGTCGCGGCGTTCAGCCGCGATAGGGTATGTCGATCTCCACCAGCAGTCCGTCCTTGGCGTAGCGGCGCATGATCTTGCCATCGAGCTCGCGGGTGATGTTCATGTCGATAAGCTTGGTGCCAAAGCCGGTCCTCTCAGGCTCCGATACGCCATTGCCGTTGCGTTCGGCCCAATTGAGCACCAGCCGCCGTTTCTTGCCCTGGCCGTTCATGCGCCAGTTCACCTTCAGGCCGCCAACCGAGTTGTCGCCGTCGCCATATTTCAACGCGTTGGTCGCAAGCTCATGGAAGGTCAGCCCAAGTGCCTGCGTCGTCGTCTCGTCCAGTTCGACCGTCGGACCATGCATCATGTCCTCCGGCAATTCCTTGCCGAACACCTGGCCCAACTCGATGCGCAGCAATTCGCTGAGATCGGCCTTTTGCCAGCGCGAGCGTGTCAGCATGTCCTGCGATGCTGCCATTGCCTGAAGCCGCGCCGAGAAGGACGACGAGAAGTCATTGATGTTCTCGGAGTGCGCCGCGGTCTGCCGCGCCATCGCCAGCACGCGGGCAATCGAGTTCTTGATGCGATGCTTCATTTCCTGAAGCATCAGGTCCTTTTCCAGCAGGCTCTTCTCGGTCGTCTCGTGCAACTGCGCCGCGGCTTCATAGGCGCGCTGCTGATAGCGCGCGACAAGCGCGATCGCACCCGCCAGCACGAGACCGAAAACCCCGAGCATCAGCGGCGCGGCACGCGGCGATGGCGGCGCAAACGCTGTGCTCGGCCTGAAATTGACGGTCCATCTGCGGCCGGCGACATTGGCCTCGCGCGTCACCGAAAACTCGTTGCCATAGCTGGGATCGGGTGGCACCTGCGAGCGGAACAAAAGCGTGTCATCGCCCATCGTCCCGTCGAATACCTCCACCGCCACCGGCAGTAGCGGCGCCTTGCCGAGTGCTGCCTGGAAAAGCTCCGACGTGCGGAAGGCGACATAGAGAAAACCAGCGGGTGCCGGACCTTCTGCCGCCGGGCGGTCGACGCGTGAAAGCACCAGGATCCCGGGCTGCTTCTCGTTGTCGCCCTGGCCGAGCAGCACCCTGCCCGTCGCCCTGGGTTGGCCCTGGGCCGCCATTGCCGATTCGATGGCGGGCCGGCGCAGCGGGTCGGTTGCCATATCGTAGCCCATCGCATCGAGGCTGGCCTTGCTCATCGGCTCGAACAGCACGATGGGCGTCCGCCAGTTCAGCGTCGTCTCAGGAAACAGCGCCCGGTCGATGCCGTAGCCGTCCTTCAGTTCGCGCATGACCGTCTCGCTCTGGCTGGTCTCGATCAGCCTGAGGAAGCCTATGCCGCGCAGGCTGGGGAAATTCTTCTCCGCATCGAGCGAAGCGAAATAGTCGCGGAACTGGTCGCGCGAAAGATGGCCCTTCTGCGCCACGAACATGGCTTGCGTCGCATGCAGCAAGGCAAGGTCGAATTCCAGCCTGCCCTCGATGCGGTTGAGCGCGTCGTCGGCGACGGACTGGAACTTGATCCGCGCCGCCTCCACGGTCGCCAGATACACGAGCCCGGCCATCGTCAGGCTGACGAGGGTCACGGCGATAAAGATCAGACTGGGGAAGTACTTTCTCAATTCCGGCTGGCTCGCGTCACCCACGCACCATTAAAGCACGATCGCGCAAAGGTGAAACTGCTTTTCGCGATCGTGCATTGAGCCAGACGTGCGGCCTGCTTGAGCCGGCAAAGGGCCTGTTCAGGCAGCGATCTGCATTGCCCCCGGTCCGGGCGTTGCGCCAGGCGGACACTTGCCGAGAATGATCATGCCCAACACCTCATCCTTGGTCACGTCCTCGGTGCGGGCCGTGCCGACGACCTGGCCGTTCTTCATCACGCAGACACGGTCGGCGAGATCGAACACGTCGTGGATGTCGTGGCTGATGAGAAAGATGCCGATGCCATCGGCCTTGAGCTGCTTGACCAGTTCGCCGACCTGCGCCGTCTCCTGTGGTCCAAGGGCTGCCGTCGGCTCGTCCATGATCAGTATGCGGGCATTGAACAGGATGGCACGTGCGATCGCCACAGACTGACGCTGGCCACCGGAGAGCTTGCTGACCGGCTCCTTGAAGCGCTGGAAGCGCGGGTTGAGCCGGCCCATCACCTTGCGCGCCTCGGCTTCCATGGCGACATCGTCGAGCGTGCCATAGGCGGTCATGATCTCGCGTCCCAGGAAGAGGTTGGCGGCGGCATCGACATTGTCGGCCAGCGCCAATGTCTGGTAGATCGTCTCGATGCCGTATTTCTTGGCGTCGCGCGGGTTGGAGATCGCGGCCTCCTCGCCCCGGACCATGATGGTGCCGGCGTCGCGCTTGTAGGCACCCGACAGGATCTTGATCAGCGTCGACTTGCCGGCACCATTGTGACCGAGCAGCGCCACCACTTCACCGGGATAGAGGTCGACCGAAGCATCGTCGACGGCACGGATGCCGCCGAAGGCGATGGAGATGTTCTTGAGGTCGACGAGCGGGATACGGGTCTGTTCCATGATCTTGGCTCCCGGATTTCGTTAGACGCGCTTGCGATAGAGCGTGTCGAGCCAGACGGCTACGACCAGCACCATGCCAACGACGATGTTCTGCAGCGGCGTGTCGATGTTGAGCAGCACCATGCCCGACTGCAATGACTGCATCAGAAGCGCACCCAGCATGGCACCGGCAACGGTGCCGGAGCCACCGGCGAGCGAGGTGCCGCCAATGACCGCTGCCGCGATGACCAGCAGTTCGTCCAGGGTACCGAGCGAGTTGGTAGCCGAGTTCAGGCGAGCACTGGAGACTGCCGCCGAGATCGCCGCCAGCACGCCCATGATCATGAACACCTTCATGGTGATCCAGCGCGTGTTGATACCGGCGAGGTTGGCTGCTTCCGGGTTACCGCCGATGGCGAAGACATAGCGGCCAAAGCGTGTGCGGTTGGTGACGAAGGTCATGACGATGCCCACTGCCACCGCGATCAGGACGGGAATGGCGATGCCATGGGCGATGAACAGGCCGCCTTCAGGGATGGTAATGCCGTTGGCCTCGGCGTAGCGACGCACGATACCGATCGGCCAAGGGTAGGAGTTGGCGATCCAGATCGCGCCAAGGATGACCCCGCAGGTAACGGCGCCGAGCAATGCCTCTGCCCAGACCGGCCGCAGCGGAAACTTGAAGCGCTTGCGTTGCTGGCGGCCACGCAGCAGCAGGAACACCACAGCCAGGCATGCGACAAGGCCGACGATCCAACTCCACGTCGCTCCGATGGCGCCCTGCGGACCACCACCCATGAGCTGGAAGGTGGCATCGAGCGGCGCGATCGTCTGGCCTGACGTGACCCACCAGGCCGCCCCGCGCCAGATCAGCAATCCGCCCAGCGTCACGATGAAGGCAGGAACCTCCATGTAGGCGATGACGAAACCTTGCAGCGCGCCTATCATCAGACCAAGCGCAATACCAATGGCAAGTGCCAACGCCCAGATCCACGGATTACCAAGTTCGAGACCGACGGCTTTGACCAGGAAATGCACCTGGGCAAAGCCCATCACCATGCCGATCAGGCCTTCGGCCGACCCGACCGACAGGTCGATATTGCGCATGACGATAACCAGCACCATGCCGGTCGCCATAATCGCCACGGCAGACGCTTGCACCGACAGGTTCCACAGATTGCGGGCGGTTAGGAAGGTGCGGCTGTCGAATTCGAACGGGTTGACGCCAAGGCGCAAGCTCGAAATCACCTGCAGCCCGACCCAGATCAGGAGCAGCGCACCGACCATGCCGAGCATGCGCGTATCGATCTCGGTTGCCTTGAGAAAGCGTCCGACCGGGCTGAGTTCGGTCGTTCGCGCTCGGTCTGCCGGCGCGTTGGTTGTCGTGTCTGTCATTGATACCTCCCGACCGGATATCCGTCTAAGCGGCAGCCGGTGTGCGCATGATAGGGTCAATCCGCCATGTCATGAAGCGGGCGCTTTTGAAAAACGCCGCGGGCAAGCCGCGGCGTTTGACCGACCGGATCGAACCGATCTCAGTTGCAGGCTGCGACCGAACCGGCCGCCACGCCCTGGCAGACCACGTCCTTGCCAACCCAGCCGGCGTCGATGACGACGTTGAGGTTGTCCTTGGTGATCGGAACAGGCGTCAGGAAGACCGAGTTCAGCTCGAGGCCGCCAGGCGTCTTGAACTTGGTGACGTTGGCGATCTCTTCCATCTTCTTGCCATCGGCGAGCTGCGAGGCGATTTCGGCGGCGTTCTTGCCGAGCTCGCGCGCGTCCTTCCACACCGAGACGGTCTGAGTGCCGAGCGCGATGCGGTTCAGCGCGGCATGGTCGCCGTCCTGGCCCGACACCGGCACCGAGCCGGCAAGGCCCTGTGCCTGAAGCGCTGCGATCGCGCCGCCGGCGGTGCCGTCGTTCGAAGCCACGACCGCGTCGATCTTGTTGTCGTTGGCGGTCAGGAACTGTTCCATGTTCTTCTGGGCATTGGCCGGCAGCCAGCCATCGGTATAGGCCTCGCCGACATTCTTGATCTTGCCGGCGTCGACGGCTTCCTTGAGCACTTCCATCTGCCCGGCGAACAGGAAGTCGGCGTTCGGATCTGCACCGCTGCCCTTGATGAAGACGTAGTTGCCTTCAGGCTTGGCGGCGAACACGCCCTTGGCCTGCATGCGGCCGACTTCCTTGTTGTCGAAGGTCAGGTAGAAGGCGTCCTTGTTCTCGATCAGGCGGTCGTAGCCGACAACAGGAATGCCTTCGGCGACGGCCTTGTCGACAGCCGGTCCGATGGCCGAGGCGTCCTGAGCCAGGATGATCAGGGCGTTGGCGCCCTGGGAGATCAGGCTTTCGACGTCGGTCAGCTGCTTGGCCGGCGACGACTGCGCGTCAGCCGAGATGTACTTGTCGCCGGCGGCCTCGATGGCTGCCTTCATGGCGGCTTCGTCGGTCTTCCAGCGCTCTTCCTGGAAGTTCGACCAGGAGACGCCGATGACCTTGTCCTTTGCCGAAGCCACTGCCGTAAGCGACAGAGTCATGGCAACGCCCGCCAGGATGGCGGTGGTAAACTTTTTCATTATTTCCTCCCTGCGCCCAATGGGCGCGCCTACTTCGCGATAGCCCTTGGAGAAGCTCTTTTTTTCGAGCCTCGAAAAAATACTGACTCAATGCCTGGCCACTGTCAACATGGTTTCGCGAGCGCTCCTTATTTTTTTCGGAGCCCGAAATAAATGGAGACATTTGGCGCTGGCTCTGTCACAATCACTTGGCGCGTAAGGGACTGCCGCTTAAGAAGGGCAGCGCTTCGCCGGGAGGAAGACGAGCACATGTCGGTCGGCATACGTCACGACGATCTGAGACGGCGCAACCGCGCCATGGTTATATCCGCGGTTCGCCGAGCCAGCCAGCCATCGCGCACCGAAATCGCCGCCACCACCGGCCTCAGCCATTCGACGATCTCGACGATTTCCTCTGATCTCATATCAGAAGGCATCCTTGCCGAGGCCAAGTTCAGCGAACCCGTCTCCATGAAACGGGGGCGGCCGCAGGTCGGGTTGATGCTCGATGCCGACGCTGCGTCTGTCGTTGCGGTCGTGCTCTCGCTCAACAGCCTGTCCGCCGCCGTCATCGACTATGCCGGCAACACCGTGACCGAAGAGACCCGGCGGCTTGTCACGCAGCAGATGCCTGCGGAGGCGCTGGTCGACGAATGCGTCGGAATGGTCCGGCGCCTGATCGACGGCGCCGGCGTTTCGGGCGGCGCCGTCCTACGCATCGCCATCGCCGTCCAGGGCATCACCGACGCCGCCTCGCGCAAGCTGTTGTGGTCGCCGATCACCCGCTACGACGACATCCCCTTCGCCGACCGGCTGGAGCAGGAGTTCGGCGTGCCTGTGTCGGTCGAGAACGACTGCAACATGATCGCCGAGGCCCTGCGCTGGCGCGATCCGGTGCGTTATCGCGACGACTTCATCGCCATCCTGCTCTCGCACGGCATCGGCATGGGCCTCGTCATCAAGGGCGAGCTGTTCACCGGCACGCAGTCGTCGGGTGCCGAGTTCGGCCACATGATCCATCGCCCGGACGGCGCGCTTTGTCGCTGCGGCCGCCGCGGCTGCATCGAGGCCTATGCCGGCAACTACGCCATCTGGCGCAACGCAAGGGTTGGCGACGAGAATGCCGAGCCGCTGGCCGACCTGTCCGACGACGACATCAGGGCCGTGGCCGATGCGGCACGTGACCATGATGGCCCCGAACGCGAGGCCTTCCGCAAGGCCGGCGAAGCCATCGGCTTTGGTCTCGGCTCGATGTTTGCGCTGTTCGACCCCGCCCCCCTCGCCTTCGTCGGCGTCGGCGCAACCGCCTTCGACATCATGGAGCCACATGTGCGCGCGGCCATCGCCAAGACGGCGGGCGGGCTGCACTCGAAGGCGATCTCCTTCGACACCGAACCCAACGAGGTTCCACTCAAACGCGAGGGCGCGATGATGCGCGCGCTGCTTGCCGTTGATCAGGAGGTCTTTGCCGCAGGCACGGCTCCACGCCGTGCCGATGCCGACGTCGCCTAAAGCAATTCCAGGAAAAGTGTGCAGCGGTTTTCCGTCCGGAATTGCTCAAAAAGAAAGACATAGAGAGATTCCGCGATTCGAAGAAAAGCGGAAACTCTCTAGCTGAGCGGAAAGAGCCCGAAGCGGCTCAGTCCTCACGGATGGCGTAGCCGGCACCGCGGATGGTCCGGATCACGTCAGGCATGCGGCCGTTGTTGACCGCCTTGCGCAGGCGCCCGACATGCACGTCAACGGTGCGCTCGTCGATATAGATCGTCTCGCCCCAGACATTGTCGAGCAGTTGGCTGCGCGAGAACACGCGGCCCGGGTGCCGCATCATGAATTCGAGCAAGCGGAATTCGGTCGGCCCGAGCTTGATCTCGCTCTTCTTGCGGTAGACGCGGTGCGACTCGCGGTCGAGCATGATGTCGCCGACCTTGAGCACCGAGGACAGCACCTCGGGTTTGGCCCGGCGCAGCAGCGCCTTGACGCGCGCCATGAATTCCGGCGTCGAGAACGGCTTGACCAGATAGTCGTCGGCACCGGTCGAAAGGCCACGCACCCTGTCGCTTTCCTCGCCCCGCGCCGTCAGCATGATGATCGGCAGGCGTTCGGTATCGGGACGCATCCTGAGCCGGCGGCACAGTTCGATACCCGACAGCGCCGGCACCATCCAGTCGAGCACCAGCAGGTCGGGCACGTTTTCCTGGAGCCGGATCTCGGCCTCGTCGCCACGCGTGACGACCTCGACCTGATAGCCTTCGGATTCGAGATTGTAGCGAAGCAGCACGCCCAGCGGCTCTTCGTCTTCGACGACCATGACCTTGGGAGCGATCATTGGCTATACCTTGTCCTTGCGCATGGCCGCTTCTGGACCATGCGCTGATTTAACCTATGCAGCGCCCCCGCGCCAAACGCATGCGGTTGCGGAAATGCTCAGGCCGGAACCGTCGTCGTGGTCTCGTCGACCTTGGGCCGGTTCAGCGGCAGCTGCGTACCCGTCACGACGAAATAGGCGTTCTCGGCGATGTTGGTGACATGGTCGCCGATGCGCTCGAGGTTCTTGGCGCAGAACAGCAGATGCGTGCAGGCCGTGATGTTGCGCGGATCTTCCATCATGTAGGTCAGGAGTTCGCGGAACACGGCGGTGTACTGGATGTCGATCTTCTGGTCGTCGGCGCGCAGATCCTTCAGGCCCTCGGCCTGACGCGCGACATAGAGATCGACGACGCCGCGAACCTGGCCGAGCACCAGCTGCGCCATCGCATCGATCGAATGCGAGAGATTGCGCGGGGTCGGCGACTGGCCGACGGCGCCGACGCGCTTGGCAATGTTCTTGGCGAGGTCGCCGATGCGCTCGAGGTCACCCGCCATGCGGATGGCACCGACCACGGCGCGCAGATCCTGCGCCATCGGCTGGCGCTTGGCGATCAGCGTGATCGCCGAATTGTCGAGATCGCGCTGCTTGGCGTCCATGATCGTATCGTCGGCAACGACGTTTTGCGCCAGTGCCTGGTCGGACGTGAGAAGCGCGCGGATGGCGCCGGCCACCATTGCGCCAGAAAGATCGCCCATGTCGCGGATGAGCTGGTCGACGTGCTGAAGTTCTTCGTCGAAGGACCGGACTGTATGTTCGCCCATGATTTCTTCCTCGTATCGTGTGCCGCGACGAAACCCACTCAGCCGAAGCGGCCGGTGATGTAGTCCTGCGTCCGCTTGTCGTCGGGGTTGGTGAACATCTTGTCGGTCGGGCCTTCCTCGACGAGATAGCCGAGGTGGAACATCGCCGTGCGCTGCGACACGCGCGCCGCCTGCTGCATCGAGTGCGTAACGATGACGATCGTGTAGTTCTCGCGCAGTTCGTCGATCAGCTCCTCGACCTTGGCGGTGGCGATCGGGTCGAGCGCCGAACACGGCTCGTCCATCAGGATCACCTCGGGCGAAACGGCGATGGCGCGCGCGATGCACAGGCGCTGCTGCTGGCCGCCCGACAGGCCGGTGCCCGGCTCGTTGAGACGGTCCTTGGCTTCGTTCCACAGAGCGGCCTTCTGCAGGCTCTTCTCGACGATCACGTCGAGTTCGGCCTTGTTCTTGGCGAGACCATGGATGCGCGGGCCGTAGGCGACGTTCTCGTAGATCGACTTCGGGAACGGGTTCGGCTTCTGGAACACCATGCCAACGCGGGCGCGCAGCTCGACGACGTCGATCTTGGGATCGTAGATGTCTTCGCTGTCGAGTGTGATCTTGCCGCCGACGCGGGCTGCGTCGATGGTGTCGTTCATGCGATTGAGGCAGCGCAGGAAGGTCGACTTGCCGCAGCCCGACGGGCCGATCAGCGCCGTCACCTGATTCTGGCGAACGTCGAGATCGACGCCGAACAGCGCTTGCTTCTCGCCATAGTGCACGGTCACCTTGTCGCCGCGCATCTTGATGATTTCGTTCGTTCTGGCGTTCATCTCAGCATTCACCGCGTCGTCGAGGGATTTTTCGGTCATGATGTTCATAGCAGGATGCTCCTTGTCCATGCCCTACCAGCGGCGCTCGAAGCGGCGGCGCAGGACGATGGCGACGATGTTCATGGCCATGAGGAAGATGAGAAGAATGATGATGGCGCCCGACATGCGCTCGACAAAGGCGCGTTCGGCCTCGTTCGCCCACATGTAGATCTGCACCGGAAGTGCGGTTGCGGGATCGAACGGCGTCTTGGGATAGTCGGCGACGAAGGCGACCATGCCGATCAAGAGAAGCGGTGCTGTCTCGCCGAGCGCACGCGCCAGGCCGATGATCGTGCCGGTCAGGATGCCGGGGGCGGCCAGTGGCAGGATGTGCTGGAACACCATCTGCATCTTCGAGGCGCCGAGGCCAAGCGCTGCCGAGCGGATCGACGGCGGCACGGCAGCCAAGGCGGCGCGCGTCGCGATGATGATGGTCGGCAGCGTCATCAGCGTCAGCACCAGACCGCCGACGAAGGATGCCGAACGCGGCAGGTCGAGGAAATTGATGAACACGGCCAGGCCGAGCAGACCGAAAACGATCGACGGCACGGCGGCGAGGTTGTTGATGTTGACCTCGATCAGGTCGGTGAAGCGGCTCTTCTTGGCGAATTCCTCGAGATAGATCGAGGCGGCGACGCCGATCGGCAGCGCCAGCAAAAGCACGATCACCATCATGTAGAACGAACCGATGAGGGCTACGCCGACGCCCGACGTTTCAGGACGGCTTGATGCGCCGTAGCTGAACAGGCCGGTGTTGAAATGCTCGGCCATCACGCCTTCGGCCTTGAGCTTGTTCATCCACTCGACCTGCTGGTCCGACACCTTGCGGCGGCTTTCCGGCACGTCGAGGTCGATCTGACCCTTGAAGGCCGAGTCGAGATTGGCGGCGGCGAGGATGTCGACGTTGCGGGTCGTGCCGATGACCGACGGGTCGGCGGCGACGATCGCCCGGAGCTGTACCCGCGAGCTGTCGGACAGGAAGCCCTTGAGCTTGCGCACATCGGCCTTGTTGTTCGGGTCGATGCCGAGCTTCTCGATCAGCGCCTGTTCGGCGAGCTTGGGATAGTTCGCAGTGATCAGCACATTCGGATCGGTCGCCCGCTTGTTGGACGGGTCGATGATCTTTTCGTCGAAGTTGATCGGCAGCGTCACCGTCGTCTGCCAGAAGGCCGTGTAGCCCTTGGAAACGATCGAGGTCAGCATCACTGCCAGGAAGGCCAGGCCGATGGCGATCGCCAGCACACCATAGAGTCGGAAGCGGCGTTCGGCGGCATAGCGCTTCTTGAGGCCGATGTCGCGGCGCGGACGGGCAGCTGACGCGGTCAGCGTGTCGAGCGAAATATCGGTCATTCGTACTGCTCCCGGTACTTCCGGACGATGTAAAGGGCGACGATGTTCATCACCAGCGTCAGCGCGAACAGCGTGATGCCGAGCGCGAAGGCGACGAGCGTCTGCGGCGTGTTGAATTCAAGATCGCCGGTCAGCTGGTTGACGATCTTGACGGTGATGGTGGTCATCGCCTCGAAAGGGTTGAGTGTCAGGTTGGCGGCAACGCCCGCTGCCAGCACCACGATCATCGTTTCGCCGATGGCGCGCGAGGCGGTCAGAAGGATGGCGCCGACGATGCCCGGGAGAGCGGCTGGGAGGATGACGCGCTTGATCGTTTCCGAGCGCGTGGCGCCAAGGCCGAGCGAGCCGTCGCGCATGGCGCGCGGCACGGCGGTGATGATGTCATCGGAGAGCGAAGAGACCACCGGGATCAGCATCACGCCCATGACCAGGCCGGCGGTCAGGATCGACTGCGCCTGGATGAACGGGGTGCCGCCGGTGAGCGCCGCGCTGATGTCGCGCAGGAAAGGCCCAAGCGTGACGAGCGCGAAGATACCATAGACGATTGTCGGGATGCCGGCGAGCAGCTCGAGCGCCGGCTTGACCACCGCGCGTACCTTGGGTGCTGCGTATTCCGACATGTAGACCGCCGACATCAGGCCGATCGGCACTGCGACCAGCAGCGCGACGAAGGCAATGTAGAGCGTGCCGGCAAGCAGCGGGATCAGGCCGAACTGGCCTTCGCTGGCGCCCGCACCAGCAGCGGCGAAGCGCGGATCCCACACCGCGCCGAAGAAGAAGTTGGTCAGCGGCACCTTCTCGAAAAAGGCGATCGTCTGGAACAGCATCGACAAAACGATGCCGATGGTCGTGAGAATGGCGAGCGTCGAGGCGCCGAGCAGGCTCCACAGCATCACCTTCTCGACATTGTTGCGTGCCCTGGCGCGCGGGCTGATGCCCTTCAGCCCGAAGCCGACGCCGATCAGGGCGAGGCCGATCGAGACGACGGCCGAGATCATGCCGAGGCGGTCGGAGACGCTGTTGGTCTCAGTCGCGATCGGAATCATGTAGTCCTGTGTGTCGGGAGCCAGCGCCACGCCCTTGGCGGCAAGCATCGGCTGCAGCTCGGTAAAGGTCGAGGGCAGTGTTGCAAGCGTCTGGCTGTCGAGCTTGCGCAATCCGCTGGCGAGGCTCTTGACCAGGCCTGCGGACAGATCTTCATGCGCGACGGTGCCGTCTGCGACATCGGCCGGCAGGGACGAATGGATGTGGCTGTTGAGATAGGCGCTGGCGCCGATGTCCCAGGCGGCGAGGAACAGCACCGCCGGCACGACGCCGGTCAGGAATGCCCACCAGCCATGGTAGTGCGCCCGCGAGTGCGGCTTGACGGTTCCATCATCCTGCGCGCGCGCCCTTTGCCGGCCAACCACGAAGGCGGCCAAGCCTATTGCGAGCACGATGGCGAAGACAAGCAGGAATGACATGGGCCGGCCTCGGTGAATTCGGTTCTTTGTGCCGAACGGGACAGTCGGCGAAATATTCCACGGGGCGCCGGATTTTTCCGACGCCCCGTGGCAGTTCGTTGATTACATGGTCTTGCCGGCGCCGAAGGCTTCGCGCTGGGCAGCGCGCTCTGCGTCCGGAGCAGCAACCAGACCGTAGTCGGCGAGCGGGCTTTCCGGGCCGACCATCTGGTCGTCGAGGAAGAACTCAACATATTCCTTCAGGCCGGGAACAACGCCGAGATGCGCCTTCTTGACGTAGAAGAACAGCGGACGCGACACCGGATACTCGCCCTTGGCGATCGTCTCGACCGAAGGCGTGATGCCGCCGACGGTGGCGACCTTCAGCTTGTCGGCGTTGTTTTCGTAGAAGGCCAGGCCGAACACGCCGACGCCGGTCTTGTTCGAGTCGATGCGGGCCAGCGTCTCGGAGTAGTCGCCGTCGATGTCGACAGCCTTGCCGTCCTTGCGCACGGCCTTGCAGGCGGCTTCCGCGGCCTTGTCGTCGAGGCCGGAAGCCTTGCCGGCGTCAACGCCGCCGAGCTTCTTGCAGCCGGCGATCAGCAGCTTTTCTTCGAACACTTCGCGGGTGCCGTGCTTTTCGCCCGGGATGTAGGCAGCGATGTCCCAGTCGGGCAGGTTCGGGTTGACCTGGTTCCACTTGGTGTTCGGGTTGTCGACCAGCTTGCCGTCGACAGCGATCTTGGCCGCGAGCGCCTTGTAGACGTCTTCCGGGGTCAGCGCCCAGTCCGGGCCCTTGACGTCGGTCGCGAAGACGATGCCGTCATAGCCAATCTTCACTTCCTGGATGTCCTTGACGCCGGCGTCGACGCAGGACTTGATCTCGTCCTTCTTCATCGGACGCGAGGAGTTGGCGATGTCGATGGTGTTCTCGCCGACGCCCTTGCAGAATTCCTTGATGCCAGCGCCCGAACCGCCCGATTCGACGACGGGGGTCTTGAAGTTGGTGAAGGTCTCGCCGAACTGTTCGGCAACGATCTTTGCATAGGGCAGAACGGTCGAGGAACCGGCAACCTGGATCTGGTCGCGGGCCGAGGCATAGCCTACCGAGGCTGCGATCGCGAAGGCAGCAGCCGACGCAGTGAGAAGAGCTTTTTTCATTGGGGCCTGCTCCTGTTGGAGTATCTCTTATGACGCCTTTCCTCGGCGCCCGGTGAGCCAATAGCCCCCCTCTATTACAGTTGCATGACAGTTTCGTGTCACCCCTGTAACGGTTGCTGTGCATGGCGCTGAAGGGGTCGTTTCCTCGGTCCTTTGCCGGCGCGAGGCAAACAACAGGCAGGCAACGAAAGCAAGCCGCCTACGCAACGGCAGGCCGGTCTTTGTCGCCGCAGACTGTCACATTTCCACAATCTTTCAGAGCCGATCCGGCGCGTGTTCCGGATCCGGGTCAGACGGCGCCGCGGCGCTCCTCGTCCTGCCACGACCAGCGCTCGATCTTTTCGAGCAGGGCCCGCGGACTGATCGGCTTGGGCAGGTAGTCGTCCATGCCGGCTTCGAGGCAGCGTTCCTTGTCGCCTTTGAGTGCGTGCGCAGTGACACCGATGATCGGCACGCGCATGCCGGTGCCGCGTTCGAGCTTGCGGATTTCGCTCGTCGCCTCGAGCCCGTTCATCTCGGGCATCGACACGTCCATCAGGATCATCCTGGGACGACGCTCGCCATAGGCTGAAACCGCGCGCCTGCCATTGCCGACAATCTCGAAGCTGAGCTCGGTTTCGGCCAGGATCTGGCTGAACACCATCTGGTTCACCTCGTTGTCCTCGGCAACGAGAATGTCGAGCCCGCCATCGCCGCCCGGCCGTTGGCCGCCGCGGAGGCGCGTTGCTTGCGGCGCAGGGCTGCTGGGAAGCTTAGCCGGCACCTGCGCTTCAACCATCTGCGCCGGCGTGAGGTTGGGCGCCCGCTTGCGCTGGATCGCCGCGACCAGCGCCTCCAGCAGAGCAGACGAGCGCGCCGGCTTGATCAGTTGGGCATCAATTGCGAGATCGCGGTGCCCAGGACCAGAAAGCGACTGGTCGACCGAGGTCAGCATGACGACGGGCGTGTCCGACAGGGTCGGCGACTGCCGCACGATCCGGGCCATCTCGGCACCGGTCATGCCCGGCATCTGGTAGTCGAGCACGATGCAGTCGACATTGATGCCCATCGCCTGCGCGGCCTGCAGCACCTGCAGTCCCTCGGCGCCGCTCTTGGCGGCACAGGAATCAAAGCCCCACGACAGCATCTGTTCTGTCAGGATCGTGCGGTTGACGGCATTGTCGTCAACGATCAGCACGCGCGCACCGGTGACGTCGATCAGTGCTGCCGGCCGCGTCTCCAGCCGGCCGGCGTTGGGCAGGGTCAAGGAGAACCAGAAGGTCGAACCCGCCCCCTCACCGCTCTCCACGCCAATCTCGCCACCCATCATGTCGACGAGGCGCGAGGTGATGGCAAGGCCGAGGCCGGTGCCTTCGTGCCGCCGCGTCGACGACGAGTCGACCTGGCTGAACTTCTCGAACACCAGCTTGAGCTTGGCCTCGGGGATGCCGATGCCGGTGTCGGTCACCGCGACATGCAGCTTGGTCTGCTCGCCGTCGCTGCGGCCTGTCACGTCGACGAGCACATGGCCGGAATCGGTGAACTTCACCGCGTTGCCGAGCAGATTGGTGATGATCTGCCTGATGCGGCCGACGTCGCCGACATAGAGATGCCGGAGATCGGGCTGCATCCTGACGATCAGCTCGAGATCCTTCTCCTTGGCCCGCGTCGACATCAGCGTGGCGACGTCCTCGATCGCTTCCGACAGGTTGAACGGGATCGGGTCGAGCACCAGCTGGCCGGCGTCGATCTTCGAGAAATCGAGGATGTCATTGATGATCGTCAGCAGGGCATTGCCCGATTTGACGATGATGTCGGTGAAGGTCTTCTGCTTGGGGTCGAGGTCGGATTTCGCCAGAAGCTCGGCCATGCCGAGCACGCCATTCATCGGCGTGCGGATTTCGTGGCTCATATTGGCAAGAAATTCGGATTTGGCGCGGTCGGCCAGCACGGCCCGGCGCTGCGCTTCCTCGAGTTCGACTTCACGCTGCTTGAGCTCGGTGATGTTGGTTGTCGAGCCGATCAAATAGAGCGAACCGTCGGAGGCCACCATCGCGCTCTTGCGCGCGAACTGGTGGCGCATCGTCCCGTCGGCGCATGTCGCCGTCTCTTCGATCTCAACCGTCGTGCCGCGGCGCATGACCTCGCGGTCGGCCTCCATGAAGGGCTCGCCTTCGGAGCCGAAAATCTCGAGATCGGTCTTGCCGATGGCCTCTTCCTTGGAATAGCCGGTCAGCTCGCACCAACCCTGGTTGACATACATCAGCCTGAGGTCGTGGTGCTTGGCGTAGATCGACACCGGAACATTGTCGATCAGGCTGCGGAACACCTCGTTCTCGCGCATCGAGTCCTGCAGCGCACGCTCGCGCTGCTTGAGTTCGGTGATGTCGACACGCACGCCGATGAAGGTGCCGTCGGCCAGCCGCTGGTCGAAGATCTGGTACCAGCGGCCATCGGGATTGCGCCGCTCCCGCACCGCCTGGCTGGAATGATAGCGTTCCATCATGCCCTCGACCCACGCCTCAGGATCGGCGTCATAGAGGGCATCAAGGTCGTCGTCGCTGGTGTCGCGGAAGTAGCCCGAGCGCTGCGCTGCCACCATGCTGTCGCGCAGCGTGCGACCTTCGGTGAGTACGTCATGGAGTGCCGGCAAGGCGCTCTTGAGCTTGCGGTTGGCAAGCACGAAACGGTCGTCGCGGTCATAGATGACGACGCCGGCCGGCAGCGATTCCAGCACTTCGGCCAGCCGATGGCGGGCTTCGACCGCTTCGACCTCACGGCGCTTCATCTCGCTGACGTCGTAATAGGAAACCAGCCGCTTGCCGCCGGACAGGGCAGTGACCGAATAGATCATGGTACAGCCGTCGGCGCGGCGGAATTCACGCGGCGCGACATCACCGGCCGCAATCTCGGACTCGCGCAGGGCGACGTAGCTTTCCCAGTCGGCGTCGGCGACGGCATAGACACCGCTGTAGCGATTGATGTCCATCAACGCCCTGAACGGGCAGCCGACGGCGACCTGGCCCACTGTCAGCCTCCAGATGTCGTGGAAAGCCCGGTTGATGAACTGCACGTTGAGGCCGGCATCGACCAGCACCACGCCCATGTTCATCGATTCGATGGTGCGTTCGAGATCGGCATAAGGCAGGTCGAGATCGTCCAGGGCCCGCGCGCCGCCAGCCTCGTTCGTCAGCGCCCGCTCATTGGCCGGCTCGCCGGTCGGATCGTTGACGTCCGAGCCCAGAATTTTCCGCATCCGTCAGCCCTGCATGCATGGAGCGATGCTGCTCCCCCGCAGACCGCCACGACAAACCTTGCCGCAGAAGCATTAACGACTGACTAACCTTAACATCGCAGCGCCGCACATCAGCAATTGCAAATGTAACTGGAGCGAGAAACCACGAAAAACCACACCTGACCTGCGCTTACTTTCCGCGACGTCAGCATCGGGCAACCGGGAAATCGCCACGAGCGGTGCCAGGTCGGCCTGAAACCTCCGCGCTAATCGTCATTGGCCGCGTTGAGCTCTTCCGGCCGCATGCCGCCATTGGGATCAACGAGGCCGAGCGACCGCGCCAGGATCAGCCGGCGCGACTTGAGCAAGGGCGAAAGTGCCGCCTGCACATCCGGCATGCGCGGGTTCCGCTCATGCGCGGCAACAGCCGCTTCATCGGCATAAAGTTCGTTGACCATCACCTTGTTCGCGATCGGCGTGCCGTCGCGCTCCACCGGCTTGATGACCTCGAAGCGCAGGCAGCCCGGCTCTTCCTGCAGCGTGGCACGGGCGTGTTCCGAGATCAGGTCGAGGAACTGCTCCTCCGCCCCGTCCACTGTCTCGAATTCGACGATGATGGTCATTTCAGCCAAGAGCTTATGCCTTTCCTGCGATCCCGCGGCGAGCCAGCGGGCAGCGGCGATAGCGTCAGGCTAAGTCATGCAGGCAGCGTTGGGAAGGCCATGTCAGGGGCCTGAGGCGCACCGGCGGGCGAAGGGTTGTGCAGCCCGCCGGGCGTTGCCAAAGACGCGCACTCGATACATTGCGCACATGAATGGTGGGGAGTTGATGGTGAACAAATGATGAAGGCAAATGATCACTGTCGATGTCCTGATGTAAAGCAAGCGCGCCTGAAGGGAACCATTTCCCACCCCGAAGAGTTGCGTTCTGGCACACCGGGCGTGGTCTTTTC
The DNA here is from genome assembly GCF_014250155.1 of Aminobacter sp. MDW-2. NCBI lineage: Bacteria > Pseudomonadati > Pseudomonadota > Alphaproteobacteria > Hyphomicrobiales > Phyllobacteriaceae > Aminobacter > Aminobacter sp. MDW-2. The sequence goes on along the minus strand of NZ_CP060197.1, from coordinate 1,780,247 downwards.
CTTTCAGCCACGTCCAGAAAGGGCCTGCCGTCCCCCTCCTGGCGGGCCCTTTCACCTTCATTCGAGCACCTTTTCCTGCAACTCCGTTGCAACCCAGAGTGACTCGACATCACACAGGTTGTAGAGCAGAATTTCCGCCCTGAAATGACCCACGCCTGCATGCAACCTTTGCCTCAAGGAGGCATATTGATGCGATCGCCTGCGGCAGATGCTTCCACATACGTGACGATGCTGAACTCTATCCTCGTTCTATACCCAAGGGCATGAGCGCGGATTTGGTTCTTGATCGCGATCAGCTTTGCTGACCGCGGCAGCTAGCAGGAAAAAACTCAGCAGCAAAGCATAAGACAAAAGAACAAACACCATATGGGAGAAGACTATGGAGCACGTACTTTTCACCCAGCCTAACTCCCCGATTTATCCCAGGGATCTCGCGCTTCTTCAGCATGTGTTCGACCAGATCTGCCACGAACGCGGCGAAGACCCGAGTTCCGTCTGGGCAAGCGAGATAGCGAGGACGCTCCTCAAGCTTTATCGTAGCGGCGTGCGTGACAAGGATCTGCTGCTGGCAAGCATACCCCGTTTCAGGGCAAGAGCCGCCGCCTGACGAAAAGGCGGTCTGCAACCCCGAATTGCTAGCCCGAAAGCATCAGGCTTTCGGGACCGGGTGAATTGGACGCCAGCCTGTTGGCGCGCTTCACCAGGTTCTGGCATCGACCTGATGCCCGTACGCAGGAGGCGTTCGGGGTTTTCACCCCGATTCAATTTTCCCAAGATTTTTTCCGATCGGCCCTGCCCTGTTGCGGTCCGAAGGCAGAAATCATCCCGCCATTGATCCCGCTACGGCAAGCGGCGACAATGATGTCGACTGATTCTTTCCCGAAAACTGGGAAACAGGTTCGCGGGCAAGGTCACGCTCCAACGAGCGCTCGTTCCTATCCGGGATGGGCTCTGAGGCCCGGGCACATGTCGCGACGCATCGCAATGCTGCTTGCTGCCATCGCCGCCGTCGCCATGGCAACGGCGGCCCATGCTGCCGAGAGCCGTGCTCGCCAATTGCTTGTCGATCCGCATCCGCACGGCGTCGGCATGCTCTATGCGCGCTGGCCGTCCATCGCCGCCGACTACACCACCGCGATGATGCGCTATCGCCTGGCGGCCGAATATGAAGACCTGCCGCCCAGGACCTATCCCTTTGTCATGTTCTCCCGGCCGCCTCTCGGCGGACCCTGGACCTGGACTGCAACCAACGGCTCCCATGCGCGGCGCCTCAAGGACGGCGCCTTGCGCATCAGCCTGACCGACCAGCTCGGCAACTGGTTCGTCGAGATCCTGTGCGCCGACAGCGGCTGGCCGGTGTTTACCTGCAGCGACGGCGTCCAGCGCATCGCCGCCGCACCCGAGCCACACCTGCTTGTCATCGACGGCGTCGAATTCGTGCGCAGCCTGCCAGCCGAGTGAGGTCCAGCCGGACCAGCCGTTCCATGACGCAAAAAGCCCGGCGCGAAGCCGGGCTCTTTTCTAGTCGGGCAGTGCCGGTCAGAACTTGTAGCTGATGCCGGCGCGCACGGTGTGCTCGTTGAGACCGATTTTGATGTCGCCCGGAAACGTCTCCGAACCGAAATCGGCATAACGGTATTCGAGGCGGCCGATCCAGTTGTCGGTGAACGCGTGCTCGATGCCGGCACCCACTGTCCAGCCGAGGAACGTCTTGCTCTCGTCATAGGCCTGCATCTTCACGTAGGTTTTGGCGAAGCCAACGCCGCCCGTCGCGAAAAGCAGCGTACGGTCCATCGCATAGCCGGCGCGCAGGCGCGCGCTGCCTTGCCAGTTGGTCCCGGCTTCGACGGGAATGTCCATCGGCGGGAAATCGGGAACGCTGACACGGACGACCAAGTCCCGCTTGGTCCAGGCATGCGAGAGGTCAACCTCGATACCGCCGACGAAACCGCCGCCAAGCTGCCAATTGTAGCCGGCATGGACACCCAGCAGCCCGTTGTCGAAGCCATCGATATCGAAGGGCCGTTCGGCCGTGGCGACATCGACCGTACCATTGAGCCAGGCGTAGCCGCCATGCAGGCCGACATAGCCACCGGTCCAGACAAAACCAGCGGGCGCCTCCGCCGGCGCCGGCTCGTGGGCAACCACATCGGCGGCAAGCGCGCTGCCCGCAACGGCAAGCATCAAGGTCGAAGCAAGAAGAACTGTTTTCATGAAAAACCCCTGGAATGAAGGGGCACGGCACGACAACCTTTCGTTGCCCTGAACCTGACTGCCGCACGCCCTTCAGCGCGTGATAAGGGCTGCCTGCGCGTCCGGAAACGACCAAATCTGGTTCTATCTTGCCGCCTGTTGATGTCGCGGCATTTCTACATCGTCGCGCTTGGATCAGCCGGTTGCAGAGTGGTTGTGCCCGACAATGTTCTGGACCGCCCAGCAATAGGCCTCGTCAAGGGCAGCGAATTTCTGCGCCTGCCACAGGAAATAGTCGTCCAGGAACGTCGCCGACAGCCACAACACCCTTTGGTCCGATGCCTCCGACCAGCCCATCAGCCCGCTTGTTTCCGCTTTCTTGAACATTCTGCGCAGGTTCGTGACGGAGATGAAGTATCGCGTGGCGAGTTCCGCCAGGCTGGAGGGACCGACGATCACCTTGCCGTCTTGCGGGATGAAATCTTCGATGCGCGATATGAGCTCGTGCAGGATCATCCCGCCCAGTTCCGACTGCAGGAACGAATTGATGCTTTCGGCCGGATAACGCCACACCGGGTTCTCGATCAGCCGCCGGGCTGCGCGTGGCTGGGCGGCGCGGAAGATCCTGTCGTCGGCGGTGCAGCGGGCGTGCCGCCCGCCATTGTCCAGTTCATCGAGGCAGCTCATATGCCCCATGAACCAGCCGGTCATCGCCTTCCGACTCGCCTCGGTCGTGTCGAGCAGGCGTAGCCGCTTGTCATGCGGGGTGGGGATCTCGGTCAGAAACTTATAGGTCAGCAATTCCTGCAGAAAGGCTCGTGCCGTGTTGTGGCTGACAGCGCCGATGCTGGTGGCGATGTCGACCAGGCGCGACTGCGAAAGGCCGGAATGAGGGTCGTCCTCCGTGCGCTCGAGCGTAAGCGCATAGAGCGACTGGGTCATCAGCCATTTGCGGTGCGAAGCCTTGAGCCGCGCCAGCCTTGGCGTCTGCTCGTGGATGGCGATCAGATGGAGAGCCAGGCGCCGGTCGATGCGTGGAAAGAGCGGATGCGCAGTCAGCTCCGCTGCGCTCATCGGGTCTGTCGGGCGGCGGGGCGGATTCTGGGCGGGCATGTGCATGAAAGTCGCGATGGCAATTGCATTTTTGGCAATGAGCCCCCTTCAAAGGCGGCTCCAGTTCCGGTCAGTAACTCGGCCAGTTGATATCAAGCAATCCTGAATTGAACCTTGCCGATCCCTACAGGAGAACCGATAGCACAGGATGATTTCGCGGCGGCATGGCACCTCGAGCGTTGTCGGCCGATGCCCTCTCTTGTTAAGAAAAAATGCTATCGATCGACTGCGCACTGAGGCCCGCCGATGCAACTCTCCGCCATCGGGCGCGTTTTGGTGGATGGATTTTACACCGAACGTCTGGGTCAAAGATGGAGAGTTTTCGCTGCGCGAGGTCGTCTCGGTGCCGGATGCCGTGGAGTTTCTTGACGGCTGGCCGCAAGACAAGCGCAACCCGTTCTTCTATCTTGCAGAAAACGCCCTCCAGGCCGCGATCAACGGCTCGATCCCTGTCGATGAGGCAAGGGAAGCTTTCGAAAGCTTTTGCAACGAGGCCGGAATACTGGCCGCGTCGCCGGATGCGGCTTGAACTCCATTCTTGACGGGAAAGGCTGCCGTCGCCATTTTCCTGGTCTGCCTGTCGCGCCGAAAGCCGGCAGGTTCGCTTGCTCGAAAGACGGTCCATGACCCGGGAGGAAGTGATGACAGCCAAAACCTTTTCCACCCCGATCTTCGTCAGGGACGCCGATCAGGCCATCCTGCAGATTGCCAGTGTCGCCGATGCGCTCGGCTTCCTCGCAAGGTGGCCCGAACAAAGGCGCGGACCGATCTACAACACGGCGATGCGCGCTTGCCATGCGGCACGCGAGGACCGGCTGTCGGTCGATGGTGCCCGCAATGCCTTTGCCGGCTTTGCCCGCTCCGTCGGCATCCGCGAAACCGAAGCGGTGTCGATCGAGCCATGGATCGTAACGCCGAAACGCGGCCGCATGCCCCTCTAACCCAGGGAACGTTTGCCTGTGGCTTTCCTTTGAAGCGGAAAGGAGCTCTGCCATGGAAAACTGTCGCAGCGAGACAATCCGATTCGGCAGCTGCTATTGCCGTGCCGTCACATTCCGCGTGACCGGAGAGCCTCTGCGTGTCGGAATCTGCCACTGCGCCGATTGCCGCAAGACCAGCGGTTCGGCATTTTCCGCCTATGCCGTCTGGCCGGTTTCGACCCTCGAACAGACGGGCCAGGTCAGCACATATGGCAACCGCAGCTTCTGCGTCACCTGCGGCAGCCGCGTCACCTTCGTCAGCGACGACGAGGCCGAAGTCATGCTCGGCAGTCTCGACGTGGTGCCCTCCGATCTGACGCCTCAATATGAACTCTGGACTGGCCGACGGGAAAACTGGCTGCATCCTCTGCCCGAGGCGCAGCAGTTCGACCACGACCGTGAGGCAGATGTCGAGCCCGAACCCGAAACCGGACAGCTGGAGCGGATTCGAACCGACGAGATGGAAGTGCCACGTTCGAGTGAACTCGTTCGACCGGTTTGAGACTGGGCGGGCAACAATCTCAGTGTGTGGTAGCCGTGGCAGTGGCACTCGGCTTCGCGGCCGGCTTGCGGCGACGCTTGGGCTGAGCCGAGGGCGCCGGCACCGGATCGAAATCCGACGGCACGCTGGCGATGAACTCCCGACCGACCCGGTAGGCAGCGTAGCCGACAACAAGCAATGCTAACGTTCGAAGCATGGCAACATTCTCCTCTGCCACCCGCAACGCTTCGGCAAAGGCGAAGTTCCGCAATCGTCACCAGCTGCTGATCGAGCACGTCCAGCGTCATCGAAAAGATCGATGGCGACACCATCACCGTCCGCTACGACGACAACGAGCGTGAAACGACCGTCGCTACGACTGGATGATTGGCTCCAAGGTCGAGTGCAACTTCAAGAGCGCCGGCGAGTGGTACAGGGCACTATCACCTCGCTTGCCGGCGAAAAGGTCGGCATCGCCTATCACGACGGCGACAAGGAAATCACCAAGACCGGACTTTGCCGGACGAAGTGAGTGTTTCGGGCTTTATGCCTGCCCGTTCACCTGCGGCCGTTCGATTAATGAATGGGCCTGGAGAAACTGCCGGCTTTTCCGGATCATCTGCGCCATCGAACTGTCACCGCTTCGGCCGCCCGTAAAAGATTGCTCCCGAGTGGCCAATCAGCCGGACAGCTTCCACCATTCGCGAAGCCAAGCGCTTTCCAAGCAGGCTCAGGACATGCAGCGGGCGACGTGCCGATACAGCTAATTTTGACCCGCAGCACATTTCAGGGAGACGAATTTGTCTCTCCACCGGGAGCCAATCTTGACTTCCAGGGGCGGTCGCAGATGTCCTACGAATTAGAGACAACTAGTCTAGGTAGCACGTAAGCGTCCAGTAGCACGCAACACTACGCCTCTGGCCTAGTCAGTTTTGTCTCCCAGTCCCGCCTCTTGGAGCCCTTGTGCTAAGCACGGGTGATGAGCATATTCGCCTCATGACAAATGAAATCGCGCCAACAACTGCCACCGTGATCAAGCTACCCTTCGCCAAGAAGGACAAGCGCCGGGCCGAAGACAAGTTCGGCGCGCCCGTGATGAAGCACGGATACACGATGCTGCCCAACCTTCTTATGGAAGCACAAGGCAGACTGGAAATCGGACATGCCGAGTTCAATGTGCTTGTCCAACTCATCCACCATTGGTGGGATGCCGACAAAGAACCGCATCCCGCCAAGGAAAGCATAGCACGCCGTATGGGTCTCAGCCCCCGGCAAGTCCAGCGGCATCTTACGACGCTGGAAAAGGACGGCTTCATCCGGCGCATCAACCGCTTCTCAGGCCGCAAGTCCCAGATCGCCAATGGATACGACCTGATGCCTTTGGTTTGGAAACTGGGAGCCGTGGAGCCGGAGTTCCGCAAGGCAAAGGAACAGAGAAAAATCCGGCAGAAGAAGGTAGAAGGAGCCGCATAGAGTTTCGCGACGTAGCTCAACTGGATAGAGCACCCGCTTGCTAACGAAATCCTTGGTCGCGCTCGGAGAGTAGTGGCGGGAAGATGCAGGTTCAAGTCCTGTCGTCGCGCCCACCCCTAAACGGGATCATGTCCAAATCCCAGCTGAAGCCGCTAGACGGCTTGTCAAGGCTTGGCAGATCTGCACAAAGTTTCGCGATGTAGCTCAACTGGATAGAGCACCCGCTTGCTAACGAAATCCTTGGTCGCACTAGGAGAGTAATGGCGGGAAGATGCAGGTTCAAGTCCTGCCATCGCGCCCATCCCTAAAACGGTATGTCATCGTCCAAATCCCGGCTGCCCCCCCCTAGTCGGTTTGTCCGGGCTTGGAAGAGCCTTCTTGGGCGGCTCGATTTGTTTCCGCTCGCTCCACGGCGGGAGCGCGTCCTTCAACTTCTTGGCCTTTTCGATCCAGTCAAAAATGCGGTCGATAGTTTGTTGCAGGGGTTTGAGTTCGTCATTGACGTGTTTGCTGGTGCGGGCAGCTTGTACTGCGAAGGCAAAGAAGGCTTCCGTGCGCGTCCGGGTGCGGTCAACCTCGGAAGCAAACGTGTTGAGCTTATTGAACAGAGACTGCCGAAGTTCCTCGGGCAACACCATTTCGGTGAGCCGCTCACGTATCGCCGCGATTAGCGTGTGGATCGTCTGGCGGGCAGTAGCGTCCAGCACTATGATGTTCTCGGCGTTGACCTTCTGACGCCGTGCCGCTTCCATAAGTATTTTTTGCGACGAGATTTCCGCATGTCGTCGGAAGTCCTGAAAGAAGTTGGAGAACTCGTTGTCACCCTTGGGAGGGTTGCGGAAAGCTATCAGCAAACCAAGCGCGTGAACTTCATCGAACGCGGTCAGGTGATCGACGTATTGCCGTTCGAGATACCAGGTGCTGTTGCCCTCATTGTTATTCCAAGCCTCCTCCAGTTTTGCATACTTGCGGCGCTGCAATACCGCGAAACCCTCGTCGGGATCGTCGGGAAGCTCAAGATACTCGTTCTCGACTTCTGTCATTCAGGGATCCCCCGCGGGCTGTAAGACTAGCCGCCCACGCCAATGTAAGATCGCGTAATCTTCGCGGCAAGCATCGACACTATAGACAGCGGGTCGCTGGCAGGAGTGAAATCAATTAATTTCCGTGAACGATTTGCTTAAGCGAGCAGCCTACGGGTGACGGTGAACCCTCAACAATAGCCGAGCAAGGACCACGCGATCACGAACGCCACCTCGCCTGACCGTCATCTGACGGCTTCGGCCCGAAGTAAAACAAGTGCTTGGAAAACTTGGTACGCCCAAGGGGAATCGAACCCCTGTTCCCGCCGTGAGAGGGCGGTGTCCTGACCGCTAGACGATGGGCGCAGCCGAGATCGGCCATATAGGCTGGCGTTTTCGAAAAAGCAACAGCCCGGCACGCGTTATTTGCACTTGTCCAGGCTGCCGCAGGGGCATCAACGCTTCGGTTCGATCAGATCCCACAGATTGCCGCAGAGATCGGCGAACACGGCGACGGTGCCATAGGCCTCGTGGCGCGGCGCTTCACGGAATTCGACGCCATTGGCCAGCATCGCCGCATGGTCGCGGGCAAAATTGTCGGTCTCCAGAAACAGGAACACACGCCCGCCGGTCTGGTTGCCGATTGCCGCCACTTGGCTCTCGCCATCCGCTTTGGCGAGCAGCAGCCTTGCGCCCTGCCCGCTGCCCGGCTCGACAGTTATCCAGCGCTTGCCGCCGCCGAGGTCGACATCCTCAACAAGCGAAAGCCCGAGCTTGCCGACATACCAGGCGATCGCCTGGTCGTAATCGGCGACGACCACCGAGACGGTGGCGATGCGGCGCCGGGCGGCGAAGCCGCTCACTTGGTGCGGACCTGGAACTGGCCGATCAGGCGCCGTTCTGACATGTCGTAGAGGAAGATGGTCCTGCTGCCGTCGACGAGTTCGGCGTCTATCGAGATGCGGTTGCCCGACAGCGCCTGCGACATGATCTTGGCGCCCACCGGCAGGATGATCTCGCCGCTGATCTGGCCGCCCGCCGGCACCTGGATGTCGCCGCTCGCCACCGGAGCGGCCGCCTCCGGCGTCCGCGATTTGTAGACAACGCCGCCGAGGACGGCCATAAGGGCGATGAACAACAGCCCTATATTGATGATGAAGAAGCGGACCAGTTTCCTGCGGACACGCTCAACCGACGGGTCGAGCGGCTTGTCTTCTTCTTCGATAGCGGGCCGAGACATGGCAAAACTTCCGGAACAATTGTTATGAGCGCATCAGATAGCGAAGCGACAGGCACTTTGATAGTGCTCGAAGCCGACGCCGATGCCGCAGGTGTGCGGCTCGACCAGTGGCTGGCCGGCCGCCTTGCGCCCGATCTGTCGCGCAGCCGCGTCCAGGCGCTGATCAAGCAGGGTGCGGTCAGCATCGGCGGCAAGGTCGTCGAGGAGGCCAAGCGCAAGCTGGATGCCGGCGACGAAATAGCCATCGACATGCCCGAGGCCGAACCGGCCGAACCCGAGGGCGAAGCGATACCGCTCGACATTCTCTATGAGGACGACGAGCTGATCGTCATCAACAAGCCGGCCGGCCTCGTCGTCCATCCCGGCGCCGGCAACTGGACCGGCACGCTGGTCAATGCGTTGATCCACCATTGCGGCGACAGCCTGTCGGGCATAGGCGGCGTCAAGCGGCCGGGCATCGTCCATCGCCTCGACAAGGAGACCTCGGGCGTCATGGTCGTTGCCAAGACCGACCGCGCCCACAAGTCGCTGTCCGAGGCCTTTGCCGACCATGGCCGCACCGGCGACCTCGAACGCGCCTATGACGCGCTGGTCTGGGGCTTTCCACAGCGCATGACCGGCACCATCGACGCTCCGCTCGGCCGCCACGCCGACCGTGTCCGCCGCGCCGTGGTGCCCGAACACCGCGACGACGCCCGCCACGCCATCACCCATTTCACCGTGCAGGAGCGGTTCGGCCAGGACCAGGCCGAATTCACCACGGCAAGCCTTGTCGAATGCCGGCTGGAAACCGGGCGCACCCACCAGATTCGCGTTCACATGGCCCATATCGGCCACCCCGTCGTCGGCGATCCCGACTATGGCCAGGCCTTCCGGACCAAGTCGAACCGGCTGCCCGAACCGTTGAAGTCCGCGGTCAAGGCATTTCCACGCCAGGCTTTGCATGCCCGCCTCCTTGCATTTCGCCACCCGGCTTCCCATCTCATCATGCGGTTCGAGGCGCCCTTGCCTCGCGACATGGGGGAATTGGTCGAAGGCTTTCGCAATCTCTGAACCTTCGATCAGAAAACCTGACTCGTATTGTTCACTTAGGCGTGACACTCTGTTTCGCGTTGAACAAATAGTGTCTTTTCTGGTTTTGTTCCTGTATAAGACCCATAGCGCGACAGGCATTCGGCAGCCGCGCCACATGCTCGCCTGGATCAGGGGGCATATCTCGCAAAGAGGGAGGGTGCTTTATGGCCCAGTCACTACCCAGTATCGTTTCCGGCGAGGGCGGCCTCAGCCGCTACCTGGAAGAAATCCGTCGCTTTCCGATGCTCCAGCCGCAGGAAGAGTACATGCTCGCCAAGCGGTACAACGAGCATGAAGACACCACCGCCGCCCACAAGCTGGTCACCAGCCACCTGCGTCTCGTGGCCAAGATCGCCATGGGCTATCGCGGTTATGGCCTGCCCATCGGCGAAGTCATCTCGGAAGGCAATGTCGGCCTGATGCAGGCCGTCAAGAAATTCGAGCCGGAGCGCGGTTTCCGTCTCGCCACCTATGCCATGTGGTGGATCAAGGCCTCGATCCAGGAGTACATCCTGCGCTCGTGGTCGCTGGTCAAGATGGGCACCACCGCCAACCAGAAGCGTCTGTTCTTCAACCTGCGCAAGGTCAAGGGCAAGATTCAGGCGCTCGACGACGGCGACCTGAAGCCCGAGCACATCACCGAGATCGCCACGCGCCTCAATGTCTCCGAGGCCGAGGTGGTGTCGATGAACCGCCGCCTGTCGGGCGACGCTTCGCTGAATGCACCCATCCGCGCCAGCGAAGGCGAGTCGGGCGAGTGGCAGGACTGGCTTGTCGACGACCATGACAGCCAGGAAACCATGCTCATCGAGCAGGACGAGCTCGACAACCGCCGCGGCATGCTGGCGAGCGCCATGTCGGTGCTCAACGACCGCGAAAAGCGCATCTTCGAGGCGCGTCGCCTTGCCGACGAGCCACTGACGCTGGAAGAGCTTTCGGCCGAATTCGACATCAGCCGCGAGCGCGTCCGCCAGATCGAGGTCCGCGCCTTCGAAAAGGTCCAGGACGCGGTCAAGGCCGCTGCCAAGAAGCAGGCCCAGGCGCTGCGCACCATCGACGCCTGACAATCGGCCTCAACTTGAAACAAAAAACGCGCCGGCATGCCGGCGCGTTCTTCTTTCGGTCTCCATCTTCCCCCGAAGGTGGAAGCCCGTCCCAGAACTTTCCCCGCGCTCAGGCCTTTTTCGTCAGGCTCAGCGCCAGCTGCTCCATGCGCTCGGCCAGCGAGCCCAGCGCGCCGATCAGCGCCGCATCGTTCTTATCGGCCTTGGTCAAGGCATCGTCGCGCGTCTTGCGCAGCGTCAGCACTTCGGTTTCCATGCCCTTGACGCGCTTCTGCAGCTCGGACAACTCGTCCATCACCATGATGCCGGCCATCACGGTCAGTCGCTGGTCGCCGATCTCGCCAAACGAATCCTTGAGATGCAGCACGTAGCGGTCGAAACGGTTGGCAAGGTCGATGAGGTGCTCTTCCTGGCCCTCGTCGCAGGCCATGCGGTATTGCTTGCCATCGATGGTAACGGTGACTTGCGCCATCTCCACCCTACCTGTCCAGCACGGCGCGGATCGTCTCCATCGCCGTCACGAGCCGCCGCGAGACTTCCTTGTTGGCTTCTTCCAGCCGTTCGGCCCGGGCTTCGGAATTGTCGAGTTCCTGCGCCAGCCGCGCCCGGTCGGCATTCATGCGCTGGACCTCGGCTTCGGCTTCGCCGTAGTCCTGATCGTGCTCGAGCCGCGCGGCGACCGCGCCCTCGAGCGTATCGATCGCCCTGCCTAGCCGGCCAATGACTTCCCTGAGTGTCGTATCCCCGGTCATGGCTCTCGTAGACCCCCGCCCATCACCGAATCGCGCACGTTTCAGAACGCGTTATCAAGGAAACATTAGGCACCGGTTGAAGGAGGCGTCAACAAAGCTGTTTTGTCTTTCCCCCACTAAGCGTGTCCAAGCCGACACAGCGAAGCGACCGGGGCGTGACTTCGCGCCGCAATGAGGGCGCGAAAACGCACCGATTTGTTGACTCAAGCCCTGTGCCTGCTATGTGTCCCCCCACCTTTCTGGGGCCGTCGGCGGCCCCTTTTCTCGGCTATGGGAGGGACGATGTCCTCGCGCGAAAAACACGACCGGATGGCCAATGCGATCCGCTTTCTGTCCATGGATGCGGTCGAGAAGGCCAACTCCGGCCATCCCGGCCTGCCAATGGGCGCCGCCGACATCGCGACCGTGCTCTACACCCGCTTCCTCAAGCATGATCCGGCAAACCCGCACTGGCACGACCGCGACCGCTTCGTGCTGTCGGCCGGCCATGGCTCGATGCTGCTCTACTCGGTGCTCTACCTCTCGGGCTACGAGGACATCAGCCTCGACGAGATCAAGAATTTCCGCCAGCTCGGCTCCAAGACCGCCGGCCACCCTGAATACGGCCACGCCGCCGGTATCGAGACGACCACCGGTCCGCTCGGCCAGGGTCTCGCCAACGCCGTCGGCATGGCGCTCGCCGAACGCATCATGAATGCCCAGTTCGGCGACAAGCTCGTCGACCACTACACCTACGTGCTCGCCGGCGACGGCTGCCTGATGGAAGGCATCTCGCAGGAGGCGCTGTCGCTTGCCGGTCACCTCAAGCTCAACAAGCTGATCGTCTTCTGGGACGACAACAACATTTCCATCGACGGCCCGATCTCGATGTCGGATTCGACCGATCAGCTCGCGCGTTTCGCTGCATCCGGCTGGAACACGCTGGCCATTGACGGCCATGATCCGGAAGCCATTGCTGGTGCCATCGAGGCCGCCAAGCGCTCCGACCGCCCGACGCTGATCGCCGCCAAGACCACCATCGGCTTCGGCTCGCCGGCCAAGGCCGGCACCAACAAGGTGCATGGCTCGCCGCTGGGTGCTGCCGAAATCGAGGCGACCCGCAAGGCACTCGGTTGGGAATACCCTGCCTTCGAGATCCCCTCCGACATCCTTGACGCATGGCGTCTCGCCGGCCTGAACTCGGCCAAGAAGCGCGTCGACTGGGAAAAGCGCCTCGCCGAGGCCGGCACGGAAGTCCGTGGCGAGTTCGAGCGCCGCATGCGCGGCGACCTGCCCGCCAGCTTCGACGCCGCCATCGCCGAGTACAAGAAGAAGCTCGCCGCCGACAAGCCGAAGGTCGCCACCCGCAAGTCGTCGGAAATGGCGCTCGAGGTGATCAACGGCGTCGTGCCCGAAACCATCGGCGGCTCGGCCGACCTGACCGGCTCCAACAACACCAAGACCAGCCAGACTAAGAACATCACGGCCGAGGACTACGGCCAGCGCTTCGTCCACTACGGCATCCGCGAGCTCGGCATGTGCGCGGCGATGAACGGCATGGCGCTGCATGGCGGCGTCATCCCCTACTCCGGCACCTTCCTGTGCTTCTCCGACTATGCCCGCCCGGCCATGCGCCTGGCGTCGCTGATGGGCATCCGCGTCGGCTTCGTCATGACCCACGATTCGATCGGTCTCGGCGAAGACGGCCCGACCCACCAGCCGGTCGAGCATCTGGCGGCCCTGCGCGCCATCCCCAACCACATCGTCTTCCGTCCGGCCGATGCCACGGAAGCTGCCGAGTGCTGGCAGCTGACGCTGGAGAATCGCAAGACCCCTTCGACGCTGGCGCTGACCCGCCAGAACCTGCCGGCGGTACGCACCGAATATGTCGAGGAAAACCTCTGCGGCTACGGCGCCTATGAACTCGCCACTGCCGACGGCGATGCCGAAGTCACCATCTTCGCCACCGGCTCCGAGGTCGAGATCGCGCTCGACGCCCGCAAGCTGCTGCAGGCCGCCGGCCACCCGACCCGCGTCGTCTCGGTCCCCGCCTTCGAGTTGTTCGAACAGCAGAGCCCGGAATATCGCAAGGCGATGATCGGCAATGCCAAGGTCAAGGTCGCCATCGAGGCTGGCATCCGCCAGGGCTGGGACAGCTTCATCGGTTCCGACGGCGTCTTCATCGGCATGCACGGCTTCGGCGCCAGCGCCCCGATCGAAGAGCTCTACAAGCATTTCGGCATCACCGCCGAGGCTGCCGCAAAGGCCGCCACGGCTCGGCTTCAGGCATAAGACGTCCCCCAGGAGAACCAACATGACCGTTAGAGTTGCCATCAATGGTTTCGGCCGCATCGGCCGCAACATCGTGCGTGCCATCTATGAGTCGGGCCGCAAGGACATCGACGTCGTCGCCGTCAACGATCTCGGCCCGGTCGAGACCAACGCCCACCTGCTGCGCTACGACAGCGTGCATGGCCGCTTCCCGCACGAAGTGAAGGTCGAGGGCGACCAGATCAACATCGGCACCGACAAGTTCAAGGTCACCGCGATCAAGGACCCGTCGCAGCTGCCGTGGAAGGAACTCGGCGTCGACATCGCGCTCGAATGCACCGGCATCTTCACCTCGAAGGACAAGGCTTCGGCGCACCTCGCCGCCGGCGCCAAGCGCGTCATCGTCTCGGCACCCGCCGACGGCGCCGACCTGACCGTGGTCTACGGCGTCAACCACGACAAGATCACCAAGGACCACATCGTCATCTCGAATGCGTCCTGCACCACCAACTGCCTGGCTCCCGTCGCCATGGTCCTCAACAATGCCTTCGGCATCGAAAAGGGCTTCATGACCACGATCCATGCCTACACTGGTGACCAGCCGACGCTCGACACCATGCACAAGGATCTCTACCGCGCCCGCGCCGCGGCGATGTCGATGATCCCGACCTCGACCGGTGCCGCCAAGGCCGTCGGCCTGGTGCTGCCGGAACTCAAGGGCAAGCTCGACGGCGTCTCGATCCGCGTGCCGACCCCGAACGTCTCCTGCATCGACTTCAAGTTCCTGGCCAAGAAGAACGTCACGGTCGAAGAGGTCAACGCGGTGCTCATCGCTGCCGCCAACGGCCCGCTCAAGGGCGTCCTCGCCTTCACCGACGAGCCACTGGTCTCCGTCGACATGAACCACAACCCGGCCTCGTCGACCTTCGCGCTCGACCAGACCAAGGTCATCGAGGGCAACCTCGTGCGCGTCATGTCCTGGTACGACAACGAGTGGGGCTTCTCCAACCGCATGGCCGACACGGCCGTCGTGATGGGCCGCACCATCGGCTGATTGCCGCGCCCGCCTCGGGCGACTACAGCGCCGCGCGTCCGCCAGGACGCGCAAAGGACGCTGTAGCACTTAACGGCTGCATGATCCTTTCCGAAATCGACTTTCGATTTCGGGGTCATGCACTAACCTATTGGCAACGCCCGGCTTCGGCCGGGCGTTTTCATTTCTACCGCAATGCAAAAATGTTTGGTCCAAGCCGGCAAAAATCCATTCTTGCTTGGACATGGCCTTTTCTTCGCCGCACTCTCAACCGACGCAGCTAACAGGTGGTTCGCAGACGGGTCGGGGATGGAACAGGCGGTATATCTCATCACGCTGGTAGGCACCGCGCTGGTCGTGGCGGCGGCGTTTTCGAGCCTGATCGCCTTCCGCTTCGGCGCCCCGCTGCTGTTGCTGTTCCTCGGCATCGGCCTTGCCAGCGGCGTCGACGGTCTCGGCATCGTCTTCGACAATGCCCACATCGCCTATTTCGTCGGCGCCATAGCACTTGCCGTCATCCTGTTTGACTCAGGCTTCGGCACGCCCGTCGGCGTGTTGCGCCAGGCCGGCATGCCGGCTCTTACGCTCGCCACCATCGGCGTCGGCATCACCACAGTCGTCTTCGGCATCGCCGCCTATTATCTCACCGGCTTTACCTGGCTCGAATCCTTCCTGCTCGGGGCCGCCGTTGCCTCGACCGACGCTGCCGCCGTGTTCTTCCTGCTGCGCGCCGGCAACATCAACCTGCGCGAGCGCGTCCGCTCGACCCTCGAAATCGAGTCCGGCACCAACGACCCGATCGCCATCTTCCTGACCATCACCCTTGTCGAGATCATCGCGCTCGGGGCCAAGCCCGACACCGACCTTTTGCTTGTCGATCTCGTCGTCGGCTTCTTCGTCCAGATGATCCTCGGTGCTGCCATCGGCCTGCTCGGCGGCTTCCTCATCGTCAAGCTGGTCGAACGGCTCAACCTCGACCGTGGCCTGTTGCCGATCTTCGTGCTGACGCTGTCGCTGCTGGTCTTCGCCGCAGCCGGCGCTGTTGGCGGCTCGGGCTTCCTCGCCGTCTATCTCGCCGGCCTCGTGGCCGGCAATTCCGACATCCGCGCCGTATCCACGCTCAAGCGCTTCCAGGACGGCATGTCCTGGCTCGCCCAGATCATCATGTTCCTGGTGCTTGGCCTGTTCGCCACGCCGTCGCAGTTCCCTGAAATCCTGGTCGCAGCACTGGTGCTGGGCCTGTTCCTGATGTTCGTCGCACGCCCCGTGGCGGTCTGGCTCTGCCTCATCCCGTTCAACATCCCGCGCCAGGAAACGGCCTTCATTTCCTGGGTCGGCCTGCGCGGCGCCGTCTCCATCCTGCTCGCCATCACCCCCGTGCTCGGCGGACTGGAGAACGGCAGGGATATCTTCAACATCGCCTTCATCATCGTGCTGACGTCGCTCGTCATCCAGGGCTGGACGGTCGGCCCGCTCGCCCGCCGCCTCGGCCTCATCGTGCCGCAGCGCTTCGGCCCGCTCGACAAGGTCGAGCTCGAACTGCCCGGCTCCGCTCACCACGAGCTGCTCGCCTATCGCGTCGTACCGGGCTCGCCGGTCGCCAAGGGGCAGCGAATCCCGCGCTGGGCGCGGCCCTCGCTGGTCGTGCGCGACGGCCGCTCGATGCGCTTCCAGGACATGGGCCGCCTTCAGGCAGGAGACAACGTCTACATCTTCGTGCCCGACCGCTACCCGCGCCTGCTCGACCGGCTCTTCGCCAGCCGTGCCGAGGTCGATGCCGAGGACGAAGATTTCTTCGGCGCCTTCACCGTCGACCAGACCCATCTCGCCGGCGAGCTGGAAGCCGCCTATGGCGCGACCGTCAAGGAAGAAGAGCGCAAGCTCACCATCGCCGAGCTGATCAAGCTGCGCCTGCGCGGCCATGTCGAATATGCCGACCGCGTCTCGCTCGGCCTCATAGACCTGATCGTCCGCGACGTCGACGAAAAGGGCCGCATCGTCTCTGTCGGCCTGTCGATCGAGCCCGCCCCGCCCCCGCCGCCGGTCCCGGTGTTCCTCAGCGGCGGCGAGATCAGCGACCGCATCAGGCGCTTCTTCGCCAAGCGGCCGGAGAAGCAGACCAAGACGGAAGCGTCGACGACCTCCGAGGGGTTATCCGAGGACGCGTGAGGCGCACCCCTCCGCTTGTGGGGTACACGTCGCGCGACACCCCAAAACACCCCTACAGCCCTCCCCACAAGGAGTAGGGAGGGCATCGACGTCGCGCCTATCAAGCACTCAGCCTCTCTGCTTGCAGCCCGTCTGCGACAGGGGCCGCGCCCTGGAAGGATCGCCTGACAGCAACCGCCCGTCCTCAACCTCACCCGTTGTAGACCACCGCAAGCTTGTTCCCGGCGGGATCACGCACATAGGCGGAATACCAGTCCGGCCCGTAGTGCGGACGCGGGTTCGGCCCGCCTTCATCGGTTCCGCCATGCTGCATCGCCGCCACGTGGAACGCATCCACCTCTGCGGTGGACTTGACCATGAAGCCGACCATCGAGCCGTTGCCACCGCTGGCGAGCTCACCATCGAACGGCTTGCAGACCCAGAGCACGAAGCCATCGCCCTTGCCGCCCTCCGAATAGGCGCGCCAACCCGGAAACTCCGTGTGCTTGCTCCAGCCGATCGTAGCTAAGGTCGCGTCATAAAAGGCGTTCGACTTGGCACCGTCGATCGCACCAACAGTGGCATAAGCACTCATCGTCATTATCCTCCAGCATTCCGCAGAAATGTATCAGCCGGACTGGAACATATCAAGAACATCTAAGGCCGGACGGTGCGCGGATTCGGCATCCCGCAGATTGCCGGCAGACTGCGCGGCAAGCAGCGCCGTCTTCACCCGGCCACAATCTCCGCAAGCCGCGCCAGCCACTCCGCCCGCGTGCCCCGCAGTTCGAGGATTTTGGGGCGCCCTTCGAGAAGCCCGAGCTTGTCGTCGCGGATGATCGCCTTCAGCCGCGTATCCACCTTGCTGCGCAGCCGTGGAAGCTCGATCGTCACGTCGATCTCGTCCGGCCGCGACAGCGGCAGGAAGACGACGAGGCCGAGCGACGCGAGTGCCTTTTCGATCCTGCCGAGCAGCTTGCCGCTCGGCACCCACTCGAAGCCCTCCCGGACTGCGACCACTTCCAGATAGGCGACGAAATCGAGCGGGCAGCGGTCGTAGACGATGTCGGGCGAAGCAACTGACGCCAGGATCATCGCGCAGCTCTGCTCCAGCTGCTCCTCGAGATCAGCCGATGTGGCACCGTCGGCGAATGGCGTGCCATGCTGCGCCAGCGCCCAATAGGGCTCCTGCTCGTGCTCATAGGCTGGATGTGCGGCGACAAGGTCGTCGATGAGGGTCGTCTTGCCGCTGCCGTGCGTGCCGGTGACCGCGATGCGCATGCTTCCCCTCGTTTCTCCGGCGATAGCCGCTCACGACCGCAACAGGAAGGGCCGTGAGCATCAAAATTTCACCCACTCCGCCGCGCAAACCTTGCATCCGCGCCCGCGATTTGTATGGTCCGCGCAATCTCTCCATAGGAAAGGGAACCTTATGGCCGCCTTCAAGACTCTCGACACCATCGGCAACGTCAGCGGCAAGCGGGTTCTCGTCCGCGTCGACCTCAACGTGCCGGTCGCCGACGGCAAGGTGACGGATGCCACTCGCATCGAGCGTGTCGCACCCACCATCACCGAGCTTGCCGGCAAGGGTGCCAAGGTCATCCTGCTCGCCCATTTCGGCCGCCCGAAGGACGGCCCCGATCCGGCCCTGTCGCTGGCGCCCATCGCGACCGCCACATCGCAGGTCATCGGGCGCCCGGTCGGCTTTGCCGCCGACTGCATCGGCAAACAGGCCGCCGCCTCCGTCGGCGCCATGAAGGACGGCGACATCCTGCTTCTCGAAAACACCCGTTTCTACAAGGCCGAGGAAAAGAACGACCCTGTTTTCGTCGAGCAGCTCGCCGCCAATGGCGACATCTTCGTCAACGACGCCTTCTCTGCCGCCCACCGCGCGCATGCCTCGACCGAAGGCCTCGCCCACAAGCTGCCCGCTTTTGCCGGCCGCACCATGCAGGCTGAGCTCGAGGCACTGGAAAAAGGCCTCGGCAACCCGGTCAAGCCGGTCGTCGCCATCGTCGGCGGCGCCAAGGTCTCGACCAAGATCGAGCTCTTGATGAACCTGGTTAAGAAAGTCGACGCACTCGTCATCGGCGGCGGCATGGCCAATACCTTCCTCGCCGCGCGCGGCACCGATGTCGGCAAGTCGCTGTGCGAGCATGACCTCGCCCCTACCGCCAAGCAGATCATGATCGAGGCTGCCCAGTCCGGCTGCGCAATCATCCTGCCGTCGGACGGCGTCATCGCCCGCGAGTTCAAGGCGGGTGCCGCCAACGAGGTCGTCGCCATCGAGGCAGTGCCTGCCGATGCCATGATCCTCGACGTCGGTCCCAAGACCGTCGCTTCAGTCAACGACTGGATCGACCGCGCCTCGACGCTGGTCTGGAACGGCCCGCTCGGCGCCTTCGAGATCGAGCCTTTCGACAAGGCGACTGTCTCCGCCGCCCAGCACGCGGCCGCCCGCACCAAGGCCGGCAAGCTGGTCTCCGTCGCCGGTGGCGGCGACACGGTGGCAGCGCTCAACCATGCCGGCGTGGCCGACGATTTCACCTATGTCTCCACCGCCGGCGGCGCCTTCCTCGAATGGATGGAAGGCAAGGAACTGCCCGGCGTCGAAGTGCTCAAGGCCTGACGTGCAGCAGTCTGTCTCCCTCGCGATCGCGAGGGAATACCCTTTTCATGCGACGCCAGCTTAGTCGGCGCCAGGCACCCCTCTCCGCCTCGCTGCGCTCGGCACCTTTCCCCAAAGGGGCGAGGAAGCCGGTCCTGAACCGACAGCTCCCTGGCATTCTCGGTGGAAGCATCCGCGGTTCGGTTGACACACCAGAGGCCAGGCTGAGCTACCCGCAAGCTCAGCTAAGACGCGGATTGGGCGCGAGGCTTCTCCAGCTTGGGTTCCTCGCCCCTCTGGGGAGAGGTGGCTCGCCCGCAGGGCGAGACGGAGAGGGGTCCACACCGTCTGCGCCCGTCCCGTCTAGCTTCCCAGCCCAAGCCTGAACCCACCTATGCCGGCTTGGCATACTGCTCGGCGCTCATCACCTCGATGCAGGTGAAACGTTCGTTGCCTTCGACCCAGGCGTCGTGCCCAGGCGGAATGGTGTAGGAGGTGCCCTTGGTCAGCGTCTTCTGCGTCCCGTCATTCAGCCTCACCGTCAGCGTGCCCGAAACGACATAGCCGACATGCGAGACCTGGCAGCTGTCGGTCTTCACCACCGGCTTCACGCATTCCGACCAGCGCCAGCCCGGCTCCATATTGAGCCGGCCGAGGGTGAAGCCTGTCAGCCGCACCACTTCGACACGGGTCTTGTCCGGCGAGCGGATCTCGTCCGGCTCATTGTGGGACTTGAACTCGAATTTCGAGACATTCATTGCGCCATCAGCCATGGCAGCCTCCCATCATCGTCATGCGCACAGGCGCATGCGGCAAGCTAATATTTTAGCATCCACTGATATAATAGATAGACAGACGCCGGCACGGTCGGCCGAGATGACCCGATCACGTATGGTCAGACCGAGTCGAATTGACCGGTTCCGATACCTCGCATCCTGTACCTTTTGCTATTCGTCTAGTCATAAGTTCAAATCTGTAACAACCGGTCGTAAATCTTGCCCGCGAGCTAAAACGATTGAAATAATTTCAATCGGTTATAGGCTTGTTGCCGGCATTCCGTTCAGGAAAACCATCTGCTATGCGCGCCGCATCTGACCAGGAGGTAATTGTATGAGCGAACGTCTCGAAGACATCGCCGTCGCCATGGTGGCGAACGGCAAGGGCATTCTGGCTGCGGACGAAAGCTCCGGCACCATCAAGAAGCGTTTCGACGTCATCGGCGTCGAGTCGACGGCCGACAGCCGCCGCGACTATCGCGAGATGATGTTCCGCACCAAGGAGGCGATGACCAAGTACATCTCCGGCGTCATCCTCTACGACGAGACAATTCGCCAGTCCGCCGCCGACGGCACGCCGCTGGTCGATCTCATCAAGGCATCGGGCGCCATTCCCGGCATCAAGGTCGACGCCGGCGCCAAGGCCATCGTCAATTTCCCCGGCGACACCATCACCGAAGGCCTCGACGGCCTGCGTGAGCGCATGGCCGAGTACTACAAGCTCGGTGCCCGCTTCGCCAAATGGCGCGCCGTAATCGACATCGACACCGGCAAGAACGTGCCGTCGGCCTACTCGCTCTCGGCCAACACCCAGGCACTCGCCCGCTACGCTGCACTCTGCCAGGAAGCCGGCATCGTGCCGATCGTCGAGCCGGAAGTGCTGATGGACGGCGCACATGACATCGACACTTGCTACGACGTCACCAAGGCAACACTGGTCAAGCTTTATGACGAGCTCTACGCCGCCCGCGTCGTGCTCGAAGGCACGATCCTGAAGCCAAACATGGTCATCTCCGGCAAGAAGGCCGCCAGGCAGGCCAGCGCCGAGGAAATCGCAGAAAAGACCATCAAGCTGTTCCGCGAGACGGTTCCGGCTGCGGTCCCGGGCATCGCCTTCCTCTCGGGCGGCCAGTCCGACGAGGAGGCTACCGCCAACCTCAACGCCATCAACGCCATCGGTCCGCACCCGTGGAAGCTGACCTTCTCCTACGGCCGCGCGCTGCAGGCAGCGCCGCAGAAGGCATGGTCGGGCAAGGCCGAAAACCTCGCCGCCGGTCAGGCCGCCTTCACCCACCGCGCCCACATGAACCACCTGGCCGCCCTCGGCCAGTGGAGGTCCGCGCTGGAAAAGGCCGCGTAAGCCAGGCCATCAGGCAGAAATGCGAAAGCCCCGGAGCGATCCGGGGCTTTTTTTGTTTATGCCGGCAAGAATGCGCCGCGAACGTCAATGTCGCACAATTGCAGGCGCCTCCTTGATCGCCTGGATTTTCTCCATGCCCGGAGACCCCAAATTCACGGCCCAAGCATTTTTTGTCATGCTTGTTGTTGGCGCTTGCGTCTGGATGGTTGGAACATTGTTCGGAGCGGTCGGTTGGTTTCTTGGAGCAGGCATCGGTCTGGCGGCATTTTTTGCCGTCATCTTCACAATTGCTGACCAAGAGGATCGCCGCCGCGACAAGGGAAACCGTGCGGCGCGCTGTCCTCAAACCAGCAGGCGCCACCGAAACAGTAGCTCGGGCACCCCCCACCAGCTCCTATCAATCCTGATACGTATACGACGCGCACATATCCGCGCTGCTTTCCGGCGGTTCGTCGCCGGTGAACACAGCAACGGTCGTCAGGCCCTCGCCGCCGGACCAACTCGCCAGGTAAGTCACGTCGCCGGCGCCGCACAGCCTATTGCCGTTTTCCAGCTCGGGATCCGAGGGGTCCTCGACGCTGTAGACCGAGGCGTTCACCCGTTCGCCGTCGACAGTAAAATGGTCGCCCAGCAAGGCGGCGAACTTCAGCGATCGGCCATTGGCGAAGGTGATGGAGAAATCGTCCATCGAGATGTCGCCGGTGATGCTCTCTGCGGTGGTGCTGAAGGCCCGGTAGCGGTCGCCTTCGGCCGATGACGGCGCGGCACTGGCAATCAACAGGCCTAGAACAGCAGGCAGTATCCGTTTGCTTGTCATTGTTCCCCCTCGTCCGGCACGATGCATGCCGAGCCCGCCTCCTCTCTCATGCCAGCTCCAGCCTCACAAGTGCCAGTCTGTTCTCAACCAAATGTGGAGGCGCTGCGCCGCATGCTGGCCACGCTTCAACCACCAGGCGTTATGCGGCTCGCTTCCCCCAGCACTTTCGCGTATGAGAGCGACCATGGAAAACATCAGGTTCGAAACGCCCATCACCGTAAAGGGCGACCCCGCCGGTACGCCCCTGCTGCTTCGCAGCGCCAAGGAAGCCTCAGCCTTCCTGCTCAACAGCTGGTCTGGCAAGAAAAGCCCGAAGCATCGGGCCGCCCTTCAGGCATGCTCCGACGCTATTTCGGGCGAAAAGCCGGCCATGGCGGCGCGGCGGGCTTTTGTCGCCGCGGCGCGCGAAGCCAGCATCTTTATCAACGACAAGGACTGACCGGCGCACCGGCCAAGGCCGGATACACAGGTTCGTGTTTCACATGCGCCCGGTCGGGCGCATTAAGCACCTTACTCTTCGGTTTCGCTTTCGGGCTCCGACTGGAGCTCCGAGCCGGCCTTGCCGCGCAGCCGGGCTTCGGCCTTGGCGGCCAACTTGTCGGCCTTCTTCGCTGCCTTGGCGCGGTCGCGGTCGCGACGGTCCTGATTGTAGTTCGTTGGCCTGGGCATGTTCTGTCCTCTTCTTCTCGTTCATGCCTGCCTAGGGCGATACGCCAGCGAATACAACCCGGCCATGGCGGTTTGTGGCCGACAAGGGCCGGAATCGGCTGTATCTCAGCCGCCGATGGCGGCGAAGAAATTGTCGTTGATGCGGCTCGCCGTCTTGCGGAATACCGGCAGGTGCGGCGCCACCGTCTGCGCCAGGCGTGCAGCTTCCTCGGCCCCCAGCGCCTGCTCCAGGCTCGCGGCATATTCCGGAATTTCCGACCAGTCGCCGACGGTGCGGTCGGTGATTTCCATGTGATACTGGAAGCCGTAGGCCCTTTCGCCGACACGCAGCGCCTGGATCGGACAGGCAAGGTTGGCGGCGAGAGATTCGCCACCCTCCGGCAACACAGACACCTCCGCGCCATGCCATTGCAGCGTCTCGATGTCAGGGCCGATGCCCGCAAACAGTCGGTCGGTGCGACCGGCTTGCGTCAGCTCGACGGTTGCCAGCCCAACCTCCGGCGCCTTCATCAGCCCGACCTTGCCGCCTAGCGCGTCAGCCAGAAGCTGGTGACCGAGGCAAATGCCGAGATAGGGCCGCTTGAGCTCGCGCACCCAGCGCCGGATCGCTGCCTTCTCCGGCTTCAGCCACGGATGCGCCTCCTCCTGCCAGACGTCCATCGGTCCGCCCATGACGGCCAGCATGTCGAAGTTGTCGAGGTCGGGAATCCCCTCGCCCTCATCCAGCTCCACGACATGCTCGCTATGTCCAGCCTCGCGCCAGAACGCGGCGAAGATGCCGCTATGCTCGACCCTGAGATGCTGGAAAACAAGGATCTTCATTCTGCCCCCGCGGCTGCCTCACGCCGCGCCATCTGAAAACAATCGAAGCAGCGCGGCATGTGGCACGACGGCAAAAGGGTTGAGGCAGAGCTCACCTTTGGTCGTTATAGGGCTCCTTCATCTGGCCAACCATGCGGGCCAGCGCCGAAAACGACGGCATATCCGTTTCCGGCTGGCACTGGTTGGCCAGTTGCAGCAGGCGGATCGGAAAATTGACGGCGTCGCGATTTGCCGGCGACAACTCTCCGGAGCGCTCTGCCGCTGTCTCGCCGGCTTCGGCCTTGCGTAGCGCGATGTCGATCTCCTCGCTGGAAACCACGCCCTTGCGAACCAGCACGTTGTTGATCGTGGCGATGGCCATCAGCAGGCCCTCGAGCTGCAGGTTAGCGACGTTCACGTGGCTCACTCCTCTCCTGACCCGGTGGGCGGCTTTGATTTCGGCGGGTTCCGGCCGTCCGAGACCTTCTCCGGCGCCTCAACGACCCGTTCCGTGTTGCCATATTCGTCCGCTGGCTTCCTGTTCCTCGCTGCGTGCCGAGAAACCGCGCCACCAGGATCGGATCGGGGCCAAACCCGCGGCGCGCGTGCACCCGTTTCGCGGCCATTCTGGTTTCCGAACGTGATTGGCCGCCCTCTCCATCGTTCCAGGGATGCCCTGATCAGGGAGCCTGCGGCGTCGTAGCGATAGTTCATCGCTCGCGCTCGGAAATCTGCTCGTGGATCGCCTGGAAACAGGTATCAAGATCGCTATGCAGGCGCGCGCTGACGCTCCCGGTGGCCGCCTCGTCGGGCAAGGCGTCGCCAACTCCCTCGGCGGGCTGGCCGTACCAGGTCGCGGCCAGAAGATTCTGCAAAAGCTCGTACATCGCAGGTTCCTTCGTCTCGTCATGAGACAACCCCTGATGCGGCAGAGCGTTCCATCAACGGCGTTCAAAACGCCATGATGGCCGAGGCGGAGGGTTATTCTTCCTCGTCGTATCCGAGCAGGGTCAGCAGCTGATCGACGATCAGTTCGGCCATCGTGCGGTTGATCGCAAGCTCGACGGCGCCGTCATCGGTCTCGAGGTTGAGCAGCGCCAGCAGCGGCTCTTCGTTCACCACCATCGTGTCGACGGCCAACACCCGGTTCGGAGCCGTGTTCGTCAATCTCGCCATAACCCATCATTCCATCAAGCCTGGAGCGCGGCAACGCAGATCTTGCCAACGTCAACACACTGCCATGGCCTTCGCCAGCGAGGCGACGCCGGCATTGGCGGCAAAGACCGTGATTACTTTTCCTGGACCGAAATGCCGGTCTCGTCGATGCGCAACTCGACACCCTTGGGCTTGGTCTCTTGGCGATAGACATAGATGCCGAGCGCGATGACGGCAGCCGCGAGTGCGCCGATGATGAGATAGAGATTGTTCTGCTTCATCAGCCACAGGTAGCTGCCGGCAGCCGGCAAGTCCAGCAGCTCGCGCCCGATTGCCGATGGTGCGGCAGGTCACGCGTCAGGCCGGATCGGGCTGCTCCCCGATCAGTCGGACCTGATGATGCCGTTGCCCATGGTGATCGGCGAACGATCGGGCCAGAACCAGATGAAGGCGCCGACGACGGTCGCGACCAGTTGCGCCAGCACCACGGCGCTTTCGGCCAGCGATCCCGAGTACCAGCACTTGGCAAGGCCGGCCGCGGCGAGCACGGCCATGGCGTAAAACACCGCGCGCGGCACATAGGCGGCGAAGGCGAAATCGCAGACCGCCCGCGCCACCCAGACACCGGAAAACCCGCCCGCGGCAGCGCCAATCATCGCGGCAAAAATCCTGATGTAGCGCGCCTGCTGGAACGTGCCCGCGATCAGATCATCGAGCATCGGCAACCACCCGACAGCAATCGTCAAAGCAGCCATCACGAAATAGGCGACAAGCGTGCAGATCATCAGCGAAAGAACGATCGCCGCAGCGGTCGTCGGCCCGAACGGCACCTTGGCAACACCTTGGGAATTCATCCCCCGCTCCCAACGCTGGACGTATCAAGATACCACAAAACGCGGCTGCTGGGTCTTACATCGCCATCGGTCATTGTCATCCCCTCGCCCTTCATGACGGACCATCAGCCGATCGCCAAGATCTTACGTCGTCAACTTGTAGGGCGACAGCCCGGCGCCTTGTCCCAATCCGGCACAGAAACAGCTGGCACGCATCCTGCTTGATATGAGCTGCCGGCGATGGCCGGAGCCTGACCCTTGCGGTCAGGTAAGGTTCGCCGGGGTTGGGATGGGGTTTTGCCCCGGCGAACCCCCCATAACTGTGGGGGGCACTTGCCTGTATGTCAGGCACCATTGCATGGTCACGGCCATGCCTGAGCCCTACCTGCTCATCATCGTCGTCGGCGCCGTCTTCGTCCTTGCCGGGCTGGTCAAGGGCGTGGTTGGGCTTGGCCTGCCGACAGTCGCCATGGGGCTGCTCGGCCTCGTCATGCTGCCGGCGGAAGCCGCCGCCATCCTGCTCTTGCCCTCCTTCGTCACCAACATCTGGCAGTTGCTCGCCGGCCCCGATGTCGCAGCACTCGTGCGGCGCCTGTGGCCGATGATGACAGCCGTGTCCGCGGCAACGCTCGCCTTCACCGGGCTGATCGCCAGCGGCTACACATCAATCGTCACCGCGGGCCTCGGGCTTGTACTGCTCGCCTATGCAGCGCTCGGCCTGCTCAAGCTGAACATGTCGGTGCCGCCGGTCGCCGAACCTTGGGCCGGCCCTGTTGTCGGTGCGCTCACCGGCATCATGACCGGGGCCACCGGTGTCTTCGTCATCCCGGCCGTGCCCTATCTCGGCGGGATCGGCCTTGGCCGCGACGATCTGGTGCAGGCGCTGGGGCTGTCCTTCACCGTCTCGACCGTCGCGCTCGGTATCGGCCTGTGGGCCAACGATGCGGTTCCGCTCCATCAGGTCGGCATGTCGGCCTTCGCGATCCTGCCGGCGCTTGCCGGCATGTGGCTCGGCGGCTGGCTGCGCGGTCGCATCGCGGCTGAAACCTTCAGGCGCTGGTTCTTTGCCGGCCTGGCCCTGCTCGGCGCGCATATTTCGTGGCAGGGCCTGGCGCCGGCTTTCTAGTGCCCCAGCAGCGCGGTCGCAGAAATCGCCGCCAGCGCCAGCACCGCGAGCTTCCAGAAATCGCGGCGCCGCCTCAGGCCGGGCAGGCCGAGCGGCTTGACCAGCTGGATCGCCATGATGGCGAGGATGAGGAGCGACAGCGCCTTGGACATGCCGTCTTTGATCAACTTCGCGCGTGCCTGTCAAAGGCGATGAGCCGATCTGCTACAGTGCGGCAGCAAGCACTACGATTTGAGAACAGCGGCAGTGCACCAAAACGCGTCGAAAACGGCATTTGCGGACAGCCTCTTAAACCAAGGTCAAATGGACGCCCGGTCGAGCCGGCGGGTACAAACTAAGCCAACAATGACGGCCTCAAGGGCCACTGTCCTGGGAAGGAAACGCCATGCCATCTCGCTATCACGAGGTCTATGACGGTTGGGCCCACGATCCCGAGGGGTTCTGGGCCGAGGCTGCGCGGGCGATCGACTGGTTCAAGCCCTGGGACAAGGTCTTCGACGCCGAGGGCGGCGTTTATGGCCAGTGGTTCGCAGGGGCCGAATGCAACACCTGCTACAACGCGCTCGACCGCCATGTGCAGGACGGCCGCGCCGAACAGGTGGCCCTCATCCACGACAGCCCGATCACCGGCACGCAGCAGAAATTCACCTATGCCGGGCTACTCGCCGAAGTGAATGCGCTCGCCAGCGTGCTGCAGGACCAGGGCGTGCAAAAAGGCGACCGCGTCATCATCTACATGCCGATGGTCGCAGAAGCTGCTTTTGCCATGCTCGCCTGCGCCCGGCTCGGCGCCATACATTCGGTGGTGTTCGGCGGCTTTGCCGCCAAGGAGCTCGCCACCCGCATCGATGACGCCACGCCGAGGCTGATCATCTCGGCCTCTTGCGGCATCGAACCTGGCCGCGTCATCGCCTACAAACCGTTGCTCGACGGTGCCATCGAGCTCGCCAGCCACAAGCCGGAACACTGCCTCATCCTGCAGCGGCCGCAGCTGGCCTGCGATCTCGTCGCCGGCCGCGACTTCGATTATGCCGCAACGGTCGGTGCCGCCAAGGCTGCCGGCCGCACGGTCGAATGTGTCCCCGTTGCCGCCACCGATCCGCTCTATGTGCTCTACACCTCGGGCACGACAGGCCAGCCCAAGGGCGTGGTGCGCGACAATGGCGGCCACATGGTCGCGCTCAAATGGTCGATGGAAAACGAGTTCGGCGTCAGGCCGGGCGAAGTCTTCTGGGCAGCCTCCGATGTCGGCTGGGTCGTCGGCCACTCCTACATCGTCTATGGCCCGCTGCTACACGGCGCCACCACCATCCTGTTCGAGGGCAAGCCGGTCGGCACGCCCGATGCTGGCACATTCTGGCGTGTCATTTCGGAACACGGGGTCGTTGCCCTGTTCACCGCTCCCACTGCCTTCCGCGCCATCAAGAAGGAAGACCCGCAAGGCCTCTTCGTGCCGCAATACGACCTTACGAAATTCCGCACCCTGTTCCTCGCCGGCGAGCGCGCCGACCCAGAAACCATCAAATGGGCGGAGAACAAGCTGAAAGTCCCTGTCATCGATCATTGGTGGCAGACCGAGACCGGCCACCCGATCAGCCAGAACCCGGTCGGGCTCGGTCTGCTGCCGGTCAAATACGGCTCGCCCTGCGTGCCGATGCCTGGCTACGACGTGCGCGTACTCGATGATGCCGGCCATGAGGTCGGGCGCGGCACGCTCGGCAATGTCGTGGTCAAGCTGCCTTTGCCGCCCGGCTGCCTGCCGACGCTGTGGCATGCCGACGAGCGCTTCTTCAACGCCTACCTCGCCGAGTTCCCCGGCTACTACAAGACCGCCGACGCCGGCTACATCGACGACGAGGGTTATCTGTTCATCATGGCCCGCACCGACGACATCATCAACGTCGCCGGCCACCGCCTGTCGACCGGCGGCATGGAGGAGGTCGTGGCCGAACACCCAGATGTCGCCGAATGCGCCGTCATCGGCATCGCCGACGCCATGAAGGGTCAGATCCCTTGCGGCTTCATCGTGCTCAACTCGGGCGTTTCCCGCGACACGGCAGCGATCGAGAAGGAGGTCGTTGGCCTCGTCCGCGACCGCATCGGTCCCGTCGCCGCCTTCAAGATGGTGGTCACCATCAAGCGGCTGCCCAAGACGCGCTCCGGCAAGATCCTGCGCGGCACGATGCAGAAGATTGCCGACCGCGAGGACTGGAAGATGCCCGCCACCATCGACGACCCCGTCATCCTCGACGAGATCACGGAGGCGCTGAAGGCGCGCGGCATCGGCGTGGCCTGACGGCCCTCACGGCACCAAATCCTCATGGTTCGACAGGCTCACCATGAGGATTTGAGTGGGCGACGCCAAGATCCCGAAAGGCTGCAGTTTCAACTGCGCCCGAAACGTGAAGATGCCAGCGGACCGCAACATGGATGCGCTCGCTCCCAGCTAAGGCTTTGCCTTTCCCTCAGATTTGGACGCTGTGCCATTGCCTGAGCACAAGGCACGCGGCAAGTTGGCCTGATAGGATTGGGGGCATAGGCATGCTGCGCAACTGGGCCGTCCGCTACTGGTTTTCGTTCTCGACCACCGGCCTGCTGCTCGGCACGCTGTTTTTCGCAGCGTCACTGACGCCCACGCTGATCCCGCGCAACTACCTGACCCAAGGTGTGCTGTCGGGCCTTTCCGCTGCCGTCGGTTATGGCTGCGGCTTCTTCCTGCGCTGGCTCTGGCGTTATCTCGAGCTGCCCGAACTCCGCGCCCGCATCCTGATCACCGGCAAGCTGATCGCCGCCATCGCCTGCGGCATCGTCGGTCTCGCTTTCCTGTGGCAGGCGTCGGAATGGCAGAACTCGATCCGCCGGCTGATGCAGCTTGCCCCGGTCGACACCGCCCATCCGCTTGAGGTTGGCGCCATCGCGCTGGTCACCTTCGTCGTGCTCGTGGCGTTCGGCCGTCTGTTCAAGCGGACCCTTGTCTTCGTCTCGGAAAAGCTGCGCCGCTTCGTGCCGACGCGCGTCTCCTACGTCATCGGCACCACGATTGCCGTATTCCTGTTCTGGTCGGCCGCCGATGGCATCATCTTCCGTTACGGCCTGCGTGTGATGGACAGCTCGTTCCAGCGCCTCGATGAATTGATGCCAGCCGAAACCCGCCAGCCCGCCGAGCCTGGCAAGACCGGCAGCGCCGCGTCGCTAGTGCGCTGGCAGGATCTCGGCCGCATGGGGCGCTCCTACATCGCCTCCGGCCCGACTGCCGCCGACATCGGCCAACTCACCGGCAAACCGGCCAAGGAACCCATCCGCGTCTATGTCGGCCTGCAGTCGGGCGACACGCCGCAGCAACGCGCCAAACTTGCGTTGGAGGAGTTGAAGCGCGCCGGCGGCTTCGAGCGTTCGACGCTCGTCATCGTCACGCCCACCGGCACCGGGTGGGTCGACGAGCAGGCGATCGACCCGATCGAGTTCCTGCACAATGGCGACGTCGCCAGCGTCTCCGCCCAATACTCCTATCTTGCCAGCTGGCTGTCGCTCCTGGTCGAGCCCGGCTACGGTGCCGAGCAGTCGCGCGCTCTGTTCAGCGAAATCTATGGCTACTGGCACACCTTGCCCAGGGATACGCGCCCGAAACTCTATCTCTTCGGCCTCAGCCTTGGTGCGCTCAGCACCGAACTGTCCAACGAGCTGTTCGAGGTCCTCGGAGATCCCTATCAAGGCGCGCTGCTCAGCGGCCCGCCCTTCGCCAGCCGGATCTGGCACTCGATCACCGACGACCGCAATCCCGGCTCGCCGGAGTGGCTACCCGAATTCCGTGACGGCTCCTATGTCCGCTTCACCTCACAGAAGAACGCGCTCGACATTCCGGGCGCTCAATGGGGTCCACTGCGCCTGGTCTACCTGCAATACGCCTCCGACCCGATCACCTTCTATGAAACCCACGCGCTCTACAGCGAGCCGGACTGGATGAAGACGCCACGCGGCCCCGACGTCTCGCCCGAGTTGCGCTGGTACCCCGTCGTCACCTTCCTGCAGTTGACGCTCGACCTCGCCATGGCGACCACCGCGCCGATGGGCTATGGCCACGTCTACGCCGCCGAGCACTATATCGACGCCTGGATGCAGGTCGCCGACATCAAGGACTTGTCGCCTGACGAGATCGCCAGGCTGAAGCAGCATTTTGCCGACAAGCGGAAGTAGCGATTGACCCGTGCGGCCCTGAAAACAGCGGTGCTGCCGGACTTGCATCGACTTGGCAGAAAGAAGCTTACCGGATCGAAACGTCAGCGGATCAGGTCGGCGGCCTTGGCGCCCAGTGCCGCGATCAGGTCACCGGGCCGCATGCGAATCTGCAGGCCCCTCTGCCCGCCGTTCAGGAAGATCTCGTCCTCAAGCGTCGCGAGTTCCTCGACCGCCGTCGGCACCTGCTTGCGCTGGCCGAAGGGACTGATTCCACCGACCTTGTAACCGGTCAGTCGCTCGGCAGCGTCGGGCTTCATCATCTGCGCCGCCTTGCCGCCGAAGGCGGCCGCCACCTTCTTCATGTTGACCTCCTTGTCGGAGGGCACCACCACGCAAGCCGGCCTGCCGTCGACCTCGACCATCAGGGTCTTGAGCACGATGCCGGGCGAGACCCCCATCGCCTCCGCCGCCTGCAGCCCGACACGCTCCGCCCCGGCGTCATACTCATAGGTCGCGAGCGCAAACGGAATGCCGGACTTGGTCAAGGCGAGTGTGGCGGGAGTGGCCTTCGACATGCCCTGTTGTGCAACAGGGTCCCGGCATTTCGCAAGATGCCGGCGCGACCCGGTCGCCCCCGGCGAAATGGACCATCTGGTCGGCCGGGGCCTTGGCGATGCCGGCCACGCCGGGACGCAGTCCATATTTGCGCGGCAGTGCGGACAGGGCGCCAGCCAGCCGAAACGGCCTGCGAGCCACGAGCACAACCTGACGGAGCCCGACGCAAAATTCCTCAATCACCGATTTGGTGATTTTCTTGACAATGACGAAATCACCTCCTAAGTGATTGAAGTAAGGAGGCAAGCATGAAGTCTGCGAACTACAAGCTTATCCTAGATGAAAGCGGCCGCAATGATCTTGCGGACACATTTCGCGCCTATGCCGGTATTCGCGACATCTTGGACGCCCACACGCCGTCAAACCGCGCCGATACCTTCGAGCTGCAGCGCCTCGCTTACGAGCAGATCAGATTGCAGACCGGTCTGCCGGCCCGTCTGGTGACCAACGGTATCCGCGAATACGCAGCCGGATCGTGGTCGGCCGACAGGCTGCCGCTCGACGAAAAGCTGATGTCGTTCAAGGGCGTCGACACCCTCTCGCTGGCCAGCCTCCACGGCCGCGTGCTCGCCGGCTTCCTGGTCACAGGATACAGCGACATTCCTGAAAAGATTTCGCTTTCTCACCTCATCCGACAGGATGGGACCTATTCGCTATCCGTGCCTCTTTCCCGAGAAATGCAAAACAAGGAGATCGACGCCATGCAGACCGAGTCCATTTCCGGCCGGGTTTCCCGCCTCGCGGCAGGCCTCGTCACCACCGTGATCGAAAGCCTGGAGCAAAAGGCACCTGAGGCCGTCGCCGAACAGGCCATCCGCGAGATCGACAAGGCTGCCGACGAGCTGAAGTCGGGTCTGGCCGCCCTCATCGCCGAACGCAAGCGTTACGCCATGCAGCGCGACGATCTACTTGAGGAGCACACGGCGCTGGAGGCCAATATTCTGGTAGCTCTGCGTTCCGGCCGCGAAGACTTGGCGCGCGCGGGCGTTGGCCGGCAGGACGACATCAACGCCCAGGTTGCCTCGATCGACAAGCTGATCGACGACGTCGACATCCGCATCGCCGATTCACGCGCCGCTCTCAATGCCGCCGCCGCCGCGCGCCGCGATGCCGAGGAACGGGTCAAGATCGCACGCCGCGCCAACCAGCATCGGGCGCAGGGCCGGCCGACACCCGCCGGCATCCGGCATCCGTCGCCGGAGGACAGGATCGCCGCAGCCCTCAGCGCCGTCGGCCGCCTGACCGAACTGCCCGCAGGCGTGTCCCGCAGCGACGACCTGGCCGAGTTGGAGGCATTCGGACGCGACCGCCGGATCGACGACAGGCTCGCCGCCCTGCGTGACCAGATCAAGGACAAGGAATAAGCGATGCTCCAGGACTTCGCGTCCGCCTCAGCGCTTTATCTCTATCCTCTGCTCGCCGGGCTCTGCCTCGGTGTGTTGCAGATCGTCGTCTACTTCGCCGGCAGTGTATCGCTCGGCGATTCCGTGGCCGACATGATCGACGGCACCAGCATCGGCGAGCTGTTCGACTGGCTGAATTTCGGTCGCGTGCCATTCTCGATCCTCGGCATGCTGCTGCTCACCACCTTCGGCGCAACCGGCATGCTGGTCGACGGCACGGTCCCTGGCCTGCCGGCCTGGGCTTACCTGGTGGTTGCCGTCCCGGCCAGTGTCACCGTCACCAAGCTCGTCGGCAACGGCATCGCCAAGGTGCTGCCACGCGACGAAAGCTACGCGGTGACACGCGAACACATGATCGGCCGGCGTGGCGTCGTCACACTCGGCCCGCTCGATGACGGCGTTCCCGGCGCGATCCGCGTGCGCGACGAACATGGCGACCTTCACACGATCAAGGCGCGCCCCGCAGACCAGGGCAGCGTCATCCAGAAGGGTGCCGAGGTCGTCGTGGTTTCGGCGGCACCCGGCAGCGACCGCATCTTCCTTGTTATCCCCTTCACCAGCGACTGAGATCGCCTGAAGGACTGGCTTTCCTGGCCGGCAAAGCCGCCGGCTGCACATTACGATAGGAGCGGACTTTGGAAGCTATCCAGGAATTCCTGATCTGGGCCGCCATAACAGCGGTCATCGTCGCCGCCATCGGCTTCACCTTCGGCCGGCTCTACCACCGCGCCGAGCGCGATGAGGCCTTCGTCCGCACCGGCGTCGGCGGCCGCCGCGTCGTCAAGGACGGCGGCGCGCTCATCCTGCCGGTCGTCCATGCGCTGGCGCGGGTCAAGCTCAACACCGTCAAGCTGGTGGTCGATCGCCGCCGCGAGGACGCCTTCATCACTGCCGACCGCATGCGCGTCGACATCCGCGCCGAGTTCTACGTCCGCGTCGACGGCACCGACGACGGCATCGGCCTGGCCGCCCAGACGCTGGGTGACCGGGTCAACGACCCCAAGGCAATCCAGGACCTGGTCGAAGCGAAGCTGGTCGATGCGCTGCGCTCGGTGGCGGCCCGCAACACGCTCGACCAGTTGCACGAGAGCCGCTCCGACTTCGTCAAGGCAGTGCAGGACGCTGTCGAGACCGACTTGCGCTCCAACGGCCTCGAGCTGGAATCAGTCAGCCTCACCGGCCTCGACCAGACGCCGAAGGAGTTCTTCAACGAAACCAACGCGTTCGACGCCGTCGGCCTGGCCAAGCTCACCATCATTACCGAGCAGCGCCGCAAGGAGCGCAACGAAATCACCCGCCAGACCGAAGTGGCGATCGCCGAGCAGGACATGACCGCCGCCAAGCAGCGCTTCGCGCTCAAGCGCCAGGAAGAAGAGGCCCGCCTCGACCAGCAGCGCGACGTCGCCAACAAGGAGGCGCTGACCCGCGCCGAAAAGGCCAAGGCCGAGGAAGACGCCAAACTTGCCGAGCAGAGCGCCCAGATCGAGCGCGAGCGCGAGATCGCCGAGCGTTCGGCAGCGGCCAGCAAGGCCAAGGAAGAGGCCCGCATCAACTCCGAGCGCGACGTCGAGCTGAGCCGCCAGACCATGGCGGTGGCCATTGCCAAGAAGAGCGAGGAGACCTTGCGCGCCGAGGCCAAGGCCCGCGAGGCCGAGGCGCTCAGCGTCGCCGCCCACGAAAAGGTGCAGACGGCGCGCGAGCGCGAAATCGCCGACCGTAACCGCCAGATCGCCATCTTGCAGGCACAGGAAGCGGCCGAATCCGAAGCCATCACCGTCACCGTCAGCGCCACCGCCGAGAAGGCCGCGGCCGAGGACCGGGCCGAGGCGACCCTCGTCGAGGCCCGCGCCAGTGCCGAGGCGATGAAGGTGCGCGCCGAAGGCATCCAGGTCGAGGGCGAAGCCCACGCCCAGACCATCCGGGCGCGCAACGAAGCCTCCAACACGCTGTCCGACAAGATGATCCAGTTCGAGCTGACGCAGGCTCGCATCAGCATGCTGCCGGAGGCGCTGAAGGCACTGATGGAGCCGGCCAGCCGCATCGAGAGCATCCGCGTGTTCGACACTCAGGGCTTCTCCGCCGGTCGCTCCGGCAGCGACGGCGCCAACCGCTCCGGCGCCGGCCGACCTCGCCGACCAGCTGCTGCGATTCACCGGCAACAAGCCGCTTGTCGACGCGCTCCTGGCCGCCGCCGGCATGGATGGCGCGGGCGGCAGCCTGAAAGACCTCGTCACGCCCACCGCCGTCTATGCCGAGGCCGAGCCCGAGCTTGTCGAGGCCTACGACATCGAAGACGTCGAGACCGCGTCACCACAAGGCTGATCTGGCTCAGGAGCCAGCCTATTCCGACGCAGATCGCCGCCGCCGACATGGGCGGCGGCATGACATTTCTATCCCATATTGACAATCCCATACCCAAATGGCTATGCATTAACTCATAGCCATTTGGGTATGACTCATGACCGAACCCCAGGACGCGATCTTTCGCGCGCTTTCCGATCCGACACGCCGCGGGCTGTTCGAGCGTCTCTGCCGCAATGGCGACACCACTGTTGTCGGCCTGCTGGGCGAGGCCGGTGTCTCTCAGCCGGTGGTCTCCAAGCATCTGAAGATCCTGAAGACGGCCGGACTTGTGCGCGACCGGCAGCAGGGCCGCTACACCTATTACAGCGTCGAGCGCGATGCGCTGCGGACGCTGATCGACTGGACGTCCGAAATGTCCGGCTTCTGGAACGACCGCTTCGACGATCTCGACAATTTACTCAAGAGGATGGACCAATGACCGAAACGATGGAAACCACGCGCTCGGTCGTGGTCGAACGCGATTTCCCCTATCCGCCGGAAAAGCTCTGGCGCGCGCTGACCCAGCCGCACCTCATCGCCGAATGGCTGATGAACAACGACTTCATCCCTGTCGCCGGCCGCCGCTTCACACTGTCCGCCGACTGGGGCCAGGTCGATTGCGAGGTCGAGACGGTCGAGGAGCACCGCGCTTTGTCCTATCGCTGGGACACCAAGGACCTCAGGAGCATCGTCACATGGACGCTTGCGCCGACCGCGGCGGGCACCAGCCTGCGCATGGAGCAGCACGGCTTCACCACCGCCCAGAAATCCTACTTCCAGGGTGCATCAGTCGGCTGGCCGCGCTTCTTCGACCAGTTGGGCAACGTCGTCTCGAAGCTCGACTGAGCAGACGTCGATTTCAGGGAGTAATGCAAATGAACTCAGTGATCCGCATCATCCATCGCTGGACCTCGCTCCTCTTCAGCCTGGTCGTCGCCTCGATCTTTGTCGGCATGGCCGTCACCACCCTGCCCGATTGGTACTACTACCTGCCGCTGCCGCCGCTGTTCGTGCTGATCCCGACCGGCATCTACATGTTCTTCGCGCCCTATTTCAGCGGTCGACGGGACACGCTGCCGGCGGCAAAGGGCCATGCCTAATGGCCAAGGACGCGGCACCCAAGCTGTTGTCGGGCGGCAATCCGCAGATCGCGAAGGGTTATGGCGACGCCGTCCTCCAGTCGTATATCGACGCCATGCCCGGCTGGAAACAGGATGTCGGCCGCCGCATCGACGCCCTCGTCACGGCGGTGGTCCCCGACGTGGTCAAGGCGGTGAAGTGGAACTCGCCCTTCTACGGCATGGAGAAGGACGTCTGGTTCCTCGGCTTCCACTGCATGAGCAAATACGTCAAGGTCGCCTTCTTCAAGGGCGCGCAGCTTGTGCCGCTGCCGCCGGGCGCCTCCAAGCAGGCCGACGTGCGTTATCTCGACATCTACGAGGACAGACGGTTCGATGAAGTCCAGTTCTCCGACTGGGTCAGGCAGGCAAGTGCCTTGCCTGGCGAGAAGATGTGAGGCTTGCACGCAAATACACGCCCTGCTCGACCTGCTGCATCAATCCAGGAATTCCCATGGAGTTTCTGTCTTGAACTTTGATATGGCTTCCTCAACATATTCCAAGGGAACATCTTTCTCGTAGAGTGTTACCTCACGTGTTTTCTTGGTGTCGTCGCGGAAAATCTCAACTACAAGATTGCCATTGACGTAAAGTTCGACGCCAATGCCGTCCCGGTCAGCGACATCGCTCGCAATCAACCAGTGTTTCGATCGTTCAACCGCCATTGCGAACTCCGGAACTTGCATGTCAGCAAGCATATCGACCGCGTCGGCCATTCGATAACCGCTCTACAGTTCGAGGTAGCCGCGTGACCACCGAATACACGATCGACGGCTCCCGCATCGGCTCGCTGGAAGAATTCTACGACGAGATCAGCCGTGTTCTGATCCCCGGCCATCGCTGGGGCCGCAATCTCGACGCGTTCAACGACATCCTGAAAGGCGGCTTCGGGACGCCTGAGCCGATTGCGCTGAGGTGGAGGCATTCCGAGAAATCGAGGCTAAACCTCGGGCACCCGGAGACGGCCCGCCAGTTGGAGCTCCAGCTCGCACAGTGCCATCCAGCCAATAGGGTCAACGTCAAGCAAAAGCTTGCCGATGCCCGTGCCGGCATTGGCCCGACAGTCTTCGACTGGCTGGTCGAGATCATTCAGTGCCATGGCCCGGGTGCAGACGAGGCCGAGGACGACGTCCAACTGGTGCTCGAATGATGTCACTGGCCGAGGGACTTGGACCGACCGTCAGTATTCGACCCGCTCGCACCGAGGATCGCGACATCCTCGGCGCGCTCAAGCTGCGCTCTTCGCTGGCCTGGGGAGACCATGTCGAGGAGCTGCTTGCGATGCCGGGGGCAAGGGAGGTTCCGGCCGCGCACCTGCCGTATGTCGCCATCGCCGAACTGGCCGGGGAGATCGTCGGTTTCGTGACGGTTCTTCCGGGTGACGACGCCGCTCGGGCCGAGCTGGAGGATCTCTTCATCGCACCGGAAGCATGGCGCAAGGGCATCGGCACCCGGCTTGTCGCCGAAGCCGAAAGACGCGCCAAAGCGCTCGGCGCGCAAACGCTCGAGGTCGTGGCCGGCGAACGGGCGCGCCGGTTCTACGAGACATCAGGCTTCCGCTTTACCGCATCCGTGCAGACGGATCTGGCATCAGCCGTCCGGCTGGAAAAGGACCTTTGCTAACCTGCCTTGCCGGTTGGACAAACCCTACTGCGTCAGCATCACCCCCGCCGCGCCGCCTCTATAGCGGCGACGTCGATCTTCTTCATGTCCATCATCGCCGCGAAGGCGCGCTTGGCTTCAGCGCCGCCGGCAGCCATGGCATCGGTCAGCACGCGCGGCGTGATCTGCCAGTTGAGGCCCCATTTGTCCTTGCACCAGCCGCAGGCACTTTCCTGGCCGCCATTGCCGACGATTGCGTTCCAGTAGCGGTCGGTCTCTTCCTGGTCGTCGGTGGCGATCTGGAACGAGAAAGCCTCGTCGTGGGTAAAGACAGGGCCGCCATTGAGGCCGATGCAGGGAATGCCGGCGACGGTGAATTCGACCGTCAGCACGTCGCCCTCCTTGCCCGAGGGATAGTCGCCCGGCGCGCGATGCACGGCCGTAACCTTGCTGTCGGGAAACACGGTAGCGTAGAATCGGGCCGCGGCCTCCGCATCCTTGTCGTACCACAGGCAGATCGTGTTCTTGGCAGTTGGCATTGTGCGCTCCTCTCGCATGTGGCCAGTTCGGCGTAACCGTCCCGCCCTTCCGACATAGGGGCGCGGCGGCCATTGTCCAGCCCACTGGCAAGTTTGCGTGGCCTGCCAATCGACAGCTTGGAGGCTGGCTTTTGTCAAGCTTGGTACAGAAGCTCCACAATTCGAAGGGCCAGCCGTGCAGTGACGTAAATTGCCAAGCCACATGTCATAAGAACAAACATCCAGAACGCGACTTTGGCGCGTGCCACCATGAATTCATCGTTGGGTCGGTTGTCCGACTCACCCACCCACGCAGCGGCATCGAACTCCTTGGCGCCTTCACCGCTTGGCAGAGCGGCAGGCCTGTCATCGGTCATAAGGGCGCCTTTGGTGTTGGCTGACTAGCCGCGCTGGATGGTCGAAACGGAATACGGGAAATACATTACTGATTTCATTGTGAAACTTGCCACGCCTGTCGAAGAAAATTCGGGCGCCTGTCGGAAACCCTGCCTGCCATTCGTCCTCTGGAGGCACCAAGCAAGGATATGCACCAACCCGGAGCCTGCCGATGATCCCCACCATCACCGCTTTTGAGGCCTCGCCCGACCAGGGCATGGGCCTGGCGCGCGACATGCGCGTGCGCTGGGCGCTCGAGGAGGTGGGCCAGCCTTACGACGTCCGTCTGGTGTCGTTCAAGGCGATGAAGCAGCCGGCGCATCTGGCGCGTCATCCCTTCGGGCAGATCCCGACATATGAGGAAGGCGACCTCGTCCTGTTCGAATCGGGCTCGATCATCTTCCACATCGCCGAGCGCCATGCCGGGCTGCTGCCCAGCGAAGCCAACGCCCGGGCGCGCGCCATCACCTGGATGTTCGCCGCGCTGAACACTGTCGAGCCGCCGATCGTCGAGCTCGAACAGGCGCCTTTCGTGGAGGGCGACAAGCCCTGGCTCGCGGAACGTATCCCGATGCTCAAGGATCGCATCCGTGTCCGGATGGACCAGCTTTCCGACAGGTTTGGCGAAGCCGAGTGGCTCGACGGCGCGTTCAGCGCCGGCGACCTCATGATGGTCATGGTGCTGCGCCGGCTGGAGGGGGACGGCATCGTCGAGGATTATCCAAACCTAGCCGCCTATGTCGCCCGCGGCCAGGCCCGCCCCGCCTACAAGCGCGCCTTCGACGCTCAACTGGCGGTCTTCATCGCCGCATCGGGCGACTGAGCAGGACGGCGGTCGTCACCCATCCCCGTTGACCGCGCTTGCCCTTCCCGCCAGTGTCCGCCACAGGATTCGCCCGCGCGGCGACAAGGGCAGGAGCGGACAATGAAGCTCAACGGCAAGACGGCGATCATCACCGGCGGCGCCAGGGGCATCGGCCATGCCATCGCCGAGCGCTTCCTGCGCGAGGGCGCGCGTGTCGTCATCGCCGACATCGACCAGGAAGAGGGCAATACGGCCGAGCGCGATCTGGAAAAGCTCGGCGAGGCGCGGTTCGTTCGCGCTGATGTCGGCAAGCGCCTCGACGTCCACAATCTCGTCGCTTCGACCATCGACGCCTTCGGCGACATCGACGTGCTGGTCAACAATGCCGGCATCGACCACCAGGCCAGTTTCCTCGACCTTGCCGAAGACGATTTCGACCGCGTGCTGAGGGTCAATCTCAAGGGTGCTTTTCTAGCCGGCCAAGCCGTCGCCCGCATCATGGCCGAGAGGGTCAAGGCAGGCGGGCCTGCGGGCACGATCATCAACATGTCGTCGATCAATTCGGTCGTCGCCCATCCCGACCAGGTGCCCTATGCCGTGTCAAAGGGCGGTGTCGGCCAGCTGACGACGGTGATGGCGCTCGGCCTCGCGCCCTATGGCATCCGCGTCAACGCCATCGGCCCCGGCTCGATCTCGACCGACATGCTGGCCCGTGCCAAGGCCGATCCGGTGGCCAAGGCCCGCATCCTGTCGCGCACCCCGCTCGGCCGCATCGGCGAACCTGAAGAGATCGCTTCCATCGCCGCTTTCCTCGCTTCCGACGATGCTTCCTACATCACCGGGCAGACGATTTTCGCCGATGGCGGGCGCCTCGCGCTCAACGGCACGGTTGCTGCCAAAGCCTGACGGAAACATAGTCGCGCACGACCGCGTGCTCCTGACAGACTGCTGTCAGGAGGGGTGTGCGATACTCCTCCCGTACAAGATAAGGAGGACCCGCCATGAACACGTTTACGCCTGTCATCTTTCGCACCATCAGGCATTATGCTGGCAAGGTCAGGACCATGCACAATGAGATCCGCACCGAGCGCCTCATGAATTCTCTGCCGACAAGCATCCGCAAGGATATCGGCTGGCCCGACCGTTTCGACGCCCGCCGTACCGACCGCAATTGACACACCCGACAGAGGGGACACGCCCATGACCACAGCCAAGACGATCGGTGTCCTGTTCATCGAAGGTTATGCCGACTGGGAGTATGGCCTTCTGGCCGCTTCGGCGGCCGAATGGTTCGGCGCGCGCGCGATCGCGATTTCGCCGCACGAGGCACCGCTGACCTCGATCGCCGGCTTCAGCCTGTCGCCGACACGCGGCGCCAACCCCGCGGAAAACATGGATCTTGACGCTGTCGCCGTCATCGGCTCGGATCGCTGGGCGTCGAAGGACGCGCCTGATGTCTCGCCACTGCTGAAGGCTGTCGCCGGGCGCGGCGGCGTCGTCGGCGGCATCTGCGCCGGCACCCTTGCGCTCGCCCGTGCCGGCCTGTTCGACGGTGTCTCCCACACCAGCAACGGCCGCGACTGGATCCTCGGGCATGAGCCTGCCTACGCCGGCGCTCAGGGCTACCAGGACGTGCCGCACGCCGTCGCCGACAGCAACATTGTCTCCGCCCCCGGCTCCGCGCCCGGCACCTTCGCCGCCGCCTTCCTCGAGATGCTCTACCCCGAACTCGTCAGCCAGATCGGCGAGATGCGCGCCATGTTTGCCCGCGAGCATGCCGGGGCAGCGCACGGACATGGTGACGGCTCCTGACAATACGCTGTCAGGAGCCTTGTGCGATGATAGGATGAACGGTTCGCATATCGGTCGCCCTGTGCCAGGCGCCTAGCGACATTACAGACTGAGATTGTGACGACGCGCATTGTCATCGACGCCAGGCGCCCCCACTTGGCCAAGAACAGCGCGAGACTTGAGGGGTAATCGATGAGACGCGCCGACAGGCTGTTCCAGATCGTACAGCATCTCCGCGGCGGCCGCCTGGTGACCGCGCACAAGCTGGGCGCGTGGCTCGAGGTTTCCGAGCGCACGATCTATCGCGACATCGCCGACCTGCAATCGACGGGTGTGCCGATCGATGGCGAGGCCGGGGTGGGCTATATGATGAGGGAGGGTTTCGACCTTCCGCCGCTGATGTTCACACGGGACGAAATCGTAGCATTGGTTGCCGGCGCCCGCATGGTCCGCGCCTTTGGTGGCGCCGCCATGGCGCGTGCCGCCGACGAAGCGCTGGTCAAGATCGGCGCGGTCCTGCCCGACTCGGAAAAGGACCGCATCGCCCGCACCGAGATCCACACGCCGATGTGGGTGGTGTCAGACGCCGACCGCGAGGCGATCGACCTGATCGAGCGCGCCGTCGAAAAGCGCCAAGTGCTCAAGCTCGACTACAATGACGAAGCCGGCCGCGGCTCTGCCCGCGAGGTCCGCCCGCTCGGCCTATGGTTCTGGGGCAAGGTCTGGACGCTGATCGCCTGGTGCGAGATGCGCAACGACTTCCGCGCCTTCCGCATCGACCGCATCTCGGCGGTCACTTCTGCCGGCCGCGGCTTCAAGCCCGAGCGCGGCAAGCTGCTTGTCGACTACTACCGCAGCGTCGAACGCAGCGAATCCTATGGCACACACGACCGCAGCTCCGGCGGCTGACAACCGCAGTTTCCCTCCCCGCCCCTCCCAAACTGTCCCGGCAACGCGCCGGGACTTTTCTTTTGTGCCCCGCAGCCATACCCAACCATCCTGCATGCCACTAGGTTCGGGATACGAGGCGGAAGAGGTGACTGCACATGGACATGGATATCCGAGAAATCGAC
The DNA here is from genome assembly GCF_014250155.1 of Aminobacter sp. MDW-2. Classification (NCBI taxonomy): domain Bacteria; kingdom Pseudomonadati; phylum Pseudomonadota; class Alphaproteobacteria; order Hyphomicrobiales; family Phyllobacteriaceae; genus Aminobacter; species Aminobacter sp. MDW-2. The sequence goes on along the minus strand of NZ_CP060197.1, from coordinate 1,737,439 downwards.
GGCGCATGCCATTGCGGCACGGTGCGCCTGCGCGTCAGGCTGTCGGACGGCCTGCGCAGCGCTCGGCGCTGCACCTGCTCTTATTGCCGGATGCGAGGCGCGGTTGCACTGTCGGCCGATCTCGGCGGCGTCGATGTCCTGGCCGGCCAGGAAGCCCTGACCACCTACGAATTCAACACCCGGGCGGCGAAGCACTACTTCTGCTCGAAATGCGGCATCTACACCCATCACCAGCGCCGCTCGAACCCCAACCAGTTTGGCGTCAATGCCGCTGTCCTTCAGGGCATCAGCCCGTTCGACTTCATCGAGGTCCCGGTCATGGACGGCATCAACCATCCGTCCGACCGCAAGGACGGCACCACGGGCTCGGGCATTGCCGGCATCCTGAAATTCATCGCCAGCACATAAGCCGGCTCGACTTTTGGCGCGTTCCGGACCGTCTCCGCGAGACGGTCCGCCACACGCAATGCTCTCGCAACCCGGACCAGCCACCAAGCTGTCCCGGATGATTTACGAGACATGTGCGAAATGACTGGCCCAGCCAAGAAGAAGACGGCGCTCCAGGGCGTAATGACAGCCACCGCCGCGATCCTGACGATCGCCGCCTTTTCGAGCGGCCTGCTCCATCTCGACCGCCTGATCGAGCGCCCCTTGGTCACCTCGACGGCGAATGCCGCCGGCAGCATCCCGGCAGGCGCCAAGGTTCGCGCGCTGCTTGCCGAGCGTATCGACGAACACAAGCAAGGCGTCGGTATCGTCGTCGGCATCGTCAGCCCCAAGGGCCGCAGCGTGGTGTCGCATGGCAAGTTCGGCATCGCCGATCCACGTCCCGTCGATGGCGACACGCTGTTCGAGATCGGATCCATCACCAAGGTGTTCACCGCCATGCTGCTTGCCGACATGGCCGAGCGTGGCGAAGTTGCCCTGAACGACTCTGTTGCCAGATACCTACCCGAAGACGTCACAATGCCCGGACGCGACGGCAAGACGATCTCGTTCACCGACCTTGCCACCCACATGTCGGGGCTACCGCGGCTGCCCGACAATCTGGCGCCAGCCGATGAGGCCAATCCTTATGCCGACTATACCACTCAACAACTCTACGCCTTCCTGTCGGGCTACATCCTGCCGCGCAGGATCGGCGTCGAGTACGAATATTCCAATCTCGGCTTCGGCCTGCTCGGCCATGCGCTCGCCCGCCGCGCCGGCGTCGACTACGCAACGCTTGTGAGGCTGCGGATCACCGACCCGCTCGGCATGTCCAGCACGGCAATCACGCTCACCCCCGACCTCGCGAAACGCATGGCGCGCGGACATGACAGCGCGCTGGCCGGCGTTCCCAACTGGGACCTTCCCACACTCGCCGGCGCGGGCGCGCTGCGCTCGTCGGTCAACGACCTGCTGGTCTTCCTCGAAATGGCGCTTGGCCAGCGCCAGACACCCCGGGCCGTGCGGCTTTCCAAGACGCTTGCCACAACGCTCGCGACACGCAGACAGATCACCGACGGCGGAGCCACCGCCCTTGGCTGGGTCGTGACCACGAACGCCACCGGCGAGGTCATCTGGCACAATGGCGGCACCGGCGGCTTCAGCTCGTTCATCGCCTTCCACCCCCGAACGAAAGTCGGCGTCGTCATCCTGTCCAACACCAATGTCGGCATCGAGGACATCGGCGTGCAGGTGCTCAGGTCGCTCGTCCTGCCCGCCAATGGCCCCATTCCCGGTTGACCAGCCTCTGACCTCCAGCATTGGCGTCAACGAAAAAGGCTCACCCAGGCGGGGACTTTTTTGCTCATCGGACAAGGCATGCCCCCGCAATGCTCTTGCAATCTCATCCTGTCAGATGGGCACCAGTTCCCAAGCGACAACGCCAGTTCGAAAAGCAAGCCGATGAAATCCGCAAGAAAATCCTTTATGCGCTCACGCGCGATTGCTGCCGCCACCGCAATCCTGTCCGTCGCCACATTTGTGACCGGCCTGCTTTCCCTTGACCGCCAGATCGAAGGACCTTTTGCCGTGACCAAAGCCTCGGCCAGCATGCCGTCCAGTTCCTTCCCCGCCGACAAGGAGATCGCCAAGATCCTTGCCGAGCGTATCGACATAAGGCGCGAAAGCGTCGGCATCGTCGTTGGCACGATCGGGCCACATGGCCGCAGCATCGTTGCCCATGGCAAGTTTGGCGCCAACGATCCGCGCAAGGTCGACGGCAACACCGTCTACGAGATTGGTTCGATCACCAAGGGCTTCACCGGCCTGCTGCTCGCCGACATGGTGGCCAGTGGCGAAGTCGGGCTCGACGACCCGCTTGCCAAATACATGCCTGAAGGCGTCACCATGCCCGAGCGCGCCGGCAAGTCGATCACCCTTGCCGACCTGGCCACCCATCACTCCAGCCTGCCGAGCCTGCCCGACGACCTGGAGCCGCCGGACACGCTCAATCCTTATGCCGCCTACACCACCGAACAGCTCTATCGCTTCCTGTCGCGCTATCAGCTGCCGCGCGACATCGGTGCCGATTTCGAATATTCCAACACCGGTTTCGGCCTGCTCGGCCATGCGCTGGCTCGCCGCGCCGGCGTCGACTACGAGACGCTGGTGACCCAGCGCATCACCAACCCGCTCGGCATGTCGAGCACGGCCATCACGCTTTCGCCCGAACTCGCCGGACGCATGGCCACCGGCCATAATGGCGACCTGCAGCCTGTTCCCAATTGGGATCTTCCGGCCATAGCCGGTGCCGGCGCGTTGCGCTCGTCGGCCAACGATCTGCTCAACCTGCTGGCCATGGCGGTGAGCACTGAAAAGTCGCCGCTCAGCGACGCTGTTGCCGCGGCGAGCGTCAAGCGCAAGCCGGTCAATGACGGCACGCAGGTCGGCCTCGCCTGGATGATCACCGAAAGCTCATCGGGCGACATCGTCTGGCATAGCGGCGGCACCGGTGGTTTCGTCAGCTTCTTCGGCTTCCATCCGGCCTCCAGAACGGGTGTCGTCGTGCTGTCCAATTCCGACGCCGACGTCAACGATATCGGCATGCACCTGCTCAACCGGGACATTCCGCTTTCCGAGCCGAAGCCGAAGCCGGTCGAGGCCGTCATCGACCCGAAGCTGCTTGACGGTTATGTCGGCCGCTATCAGCTGGCACCGAAGATGGTGTTCGACATCACCCGCGATGGCGACAAGCTGTTTGCCCAGCTGACCGACCAACCCAGGTTCCGTCTCTTCCCCGAGGGAGGACACCGCTTCTTCTACAAGGACGTCGAGGCCGCGATCACTTTCACACAAGCCGATGCCAGCCCCTCGCCAAGCCTGACCTTGCATCAGTTCGGCGAGCACATTTCAGCCCCGCGCGTGACCGACTGACCTGCCCATGAACAAAGAACAGGCCCCGTCGACGCGGGGCCTTTCGCTTTGGGGCGGGGAGCCGGGAACGCCTCCGGCGCGTGGCCGCCGATCCACTGGGCGCAGCGCGCCTGTCGTTTTGGCTACCCGTCACGCCAAACGGGCGGCGCGCAGTTCGTGCTGATTGCCACCAATCGCATTGGCGATGACGTGATCAGGCTGACTCTTCCATCAACCCGGCTTGACGGGCTCTGTCACCAGAAACCCTTATGGTCGTTGACGATCTCGTCTTCGAGCTCAGGGAATGGACCACGAACCGCGACATGGCGCCGTCCGGCGGCAAACACCTGATGGCAGCTGAGGTCGAGCGTCAGGTTTTCCGGGTTGTCTCCGGTGAGCTCGGCCAACCGCTTTTCGCTCAGCCCATAAACCACGGTGCCGATGCCAGCCCAGTAACAGGCCCCGGCGCACATGCAGCACGGCTCCACCGAGGTCACCAAGGTGCATCGTTCGAGAAGGGCCGGTTGGTATTGCTGAGCGGCCGCGCGGGCCACATTCGCCTCTGCATGGCCAACGCCGCGATCCTGCGCGTAGGTGTTGCCGGAGGAAAGCAGCACGTCGCCCTCCGGCCCGACAAGGACCGCCCCGAACGGATGGTTGCCGCTGGCCCGGCTCTCCCCGGCGATCTTCACGGCAAGACGTAGATACTCGGTATCGCTGCTCATGGCCGCCTCCCTGGGATTCACAACCACACGCCCAAACGCTTTGCGCCCACATCTTCCCGGAGCGCTTGGCGGCTGTCCAGCCGGCAGTTGAAAGAGGCGTTCATCTGAAGGCGGCGACGTCAAAGATTGGCCCGACGACAACGAGGGAGCGGCGGCGACCGACGCGCCGTCTGCAAACGCAAGCGACGTCTTCAACGAGCCGCCAACCCGCGCCAAGCGCGGCAGCCGCAATGCTCTCGCAATCTGCCGGGACCAGACAGTGCTGTTTGATTTGCCAGTCGCGCCGAACAAGCGCCGAGAGACAGCATCGCCATGAGACGCCTCAGGACACCCTCCGCATTTTCAGGTGCACTGACTGCAGCCGCCGTCATTTTCACCGTAGCGGCCGTGACCGGCGGACTGCTCTATCTCGACCGCAAGCAAGACAGGCCCATTGTCTTGTCCGCAGTTGCCGGCGACTGGTCGGGTCAGATGCCAACCGGGGCGGAGATTCGCCGCATCCTCGCCGACCGGATCGACGTCCAAAGGCGAAGTGTCGGCATCGTCGTCGGCACCATCGGGCCGGACGGGCGCAGCATCATTGCCCATGGCGACCTCGGCGGTTTCGATCCGCGACCGGTCGACGGCGACACCGTCTTCGAGATCGGCTCGGTGACCAAGGTATTTACCGGGCTGTTGCTGGCCGATATGGCAGCGCGCGGCGAAGTCGCCCTGACCGACCCGGTGGCCAAGTACTTGCCGATGAACGTCGCCGTGCCTGAACGGGGCGGCAAGGCGATCACCCTCGTTGACCTCGCGACGCAAACCTCCGGCCTGCCACGCATGCCCGACAATTTCGAGCCGGTCGATGAGACCAATCCTTATGCCGACTACACGGTCGATGAAATGAATGCCTTCGTGTCAGGCTACAAGCTGCCACGCGACATCGGTACAGAATATGAGTACTCAAACCTGGGCTCAGCGCTGCTGGGGCAGGCTCTTGCCCACCGCGCCGGCAAGGGCTTCGAGGCCCTCGTCCACGACCGCATCAGCGGCCCGCTGGCCATGCGCAGCACGGCGATCGAATTGCCGCCTCGTCTCGGCAAGCGCCTGGCCACCGGCCACAACGACATGCTGGAGATTGCGCCCAACTGGGAGATGCCCGCTTTTGCCGGCGCCGGCGCATTGCATTCAAGCGCCAACGACCTGCTCGACCTGCTGCAGGTGACGGTCAGCACGAACAAGACTCCGCTGACCATTGCCCTGGCCGGCACGCTGGCGACACGGCGGGCCATCGGCGGACAGGAGACCTCGGCGGCGCTCGGCTGGATCGTCACCAAAAGCAGCAATGGCGAGATTGCCTGGCACGATGGCGGCACCGGCGGCTACAGCGCCTTCATCGGCTTTCATCCCGGCTCGCGCAGAGGTGTCGTCGTCCTGTCCAACGCCAACACAGGCGTCAGCGACATCGGCCTGCATCTGCTCAATCGCGAGATCCCGCTGACAAGGGTCAAGCCACGGCACAGCGAGGCCGCCGTCGATCCCAGCCTGTTCGACACCTATGTCGGCCGTTACCAACTCGCCCCCGACGTGGTACTCACCGTCCTGCGCGAGGACGACGCACTTTACGCCCAGTTCAGCGGCCAGCCGAAACTGCGGCTGTTCGCCGAAGGCGAGCACCGCTTCTTCTACAAGGAAGTCGAGGCGGCCATCACCTTCGCAGCCCCTGCATCGAACCGATCACCTGGCCTCACCCTGCACCGCTTCGGCCGCGACATGCCGGCATCCCGGCTGTCGGACTGACCTGCTGACCGCAGACATCGGAGCAACCCGGAAACGAAAAAGGCCCCGCAATGCGGGGCCTTAGTTTGTGTGAGGAAAACCTCAGAACTTGTCGTCTTCGTCCTCGTCCGGCGTCTTCGAGCGAAGGGCCGAGAGCTTGGCGAACACGGCGTTGGCGTCGAGTTCCTTGTCCTCGTCCTTGGGTGCGGCCTGCTCCGGCGTCAACCGCTCGGTCAGCGAGGCCGGCAGCAAGGTGTCGCCGACAGGGGCGGCGGCTTCGCGGCCGCGCGAGGCGCGCTGCACTTCGATGTCGAGGTCGATCTGCGAGCACAGGCCGAGCGCCACCGGATCGAGCGGCGTCAGCGTCGCCATGTTCCAGTGCTTGCGCTCGCGGATCTGCTCGATCGTCGCCTTGGTGGTGCCGACGAGGCGCGAGATCTGCGCGTCCTTGAGCTCCGGATGGTTCTTGACCAGCCAGTAGATGGCGTTCGGGCGATCCTGGCGCTTCGACAGCGGCGTGTAGCGCGGGCCCTTGCGCTTGGTCTCGGGCACGCGGACCTTGGGATCCGACAGCTTGAGGCGATGATTGATGTCGCCCTCGCCCTTGGCGATCTCGGCGCGCGTCAGCTGGCCGGTCATGATCGGGTCCATGCCCTTGATGCCCTGGGCCGATTCGCCGTCGGCGATCGCCTTCACCTCGAGCGGGTGCAGCGAGCAGAACTGCGCGATCTGGTCGAACGAAAGCGCTGTGTTGTCGACCAGCCAGACAGCGGTCGCCTTGGGCATAAGCAGCGTATTGGCCATGCGATATATCCTCTTCGCTCGCCCGCGTCCCTCACGCGGGCGGTGGTCAGACCACCAGAAAATGGGAAATTCGGCCCGTATATAGACGCATTCGCCCGCCACCGCAACGATTTTGGAACCATCCCGAAGCGGCCTTCGGAGCCGCATTCCGAATACGGGCCGCCCTCTGGCAAGGCCGCAGATGCCCCGGGCCGAAATGAATAGCCGCCAAGTGTAGAAACCGACCTTGAGCCGGTTGATCTATAAGCAAAAGCTTATTACTTAGTGGAAAGGGGCAATGCAAATTTTCTGAAAGCTATTCGTCCGGTATTCAGCTCTTGCGATACGCAGGCGACGTCATCACTTGGACGGAATTGCTGGTGGCATATTTGAACACTCCACTCGAGCGGTAGCCTGCTGCTGTGGAGCACCATTTTTGAGACAGCGATTTTTTTGGGGATCTATCATGACAACTGACCACAGCATGGCCAAGCGCGGATTTTTGCGCGCTATTGCGATGGCCGGCATGGCCAGCACTGTCTTGTGCGGCCTTGCCGCCGCTTCTCATGCCCAGACCTGGGAGGGAGATCAAAGCAGCGACTGGTTCAACGGCGACAACTGGTCGGCCGGCAGCACCCCCGCCGGAACAGCCGTCATAGTCAACCAGCCGGGCGCACCCAATGCCCCAAGCATCGGAACCCCCGGGGCCAGCACGAGCACCATCTTCATCGGCGGCGTCACCGGTGCCTCGCTCGACATCGTCAATGGCGGCAGCCTGACCTCGACATCGGCGATAATCGGCAACTCATCGGTCAACGGCGCGCCGCCTGCCAGCAGCCAGACAGGCGAAGCGACGGTCACGGGCGGCTCCACTTGGACGACCGACACACTCGATGTCGGCTTCTACGGATCAGGGACACTGAACATCGCGGCTGGCGGCAGTGTTGAAGCCGCGCAGGCGTCGCTTGCCACGCAGGAGGGCAGTGTCGGCCTGGTCAACGTGACCGGAGCGAACTCGAAATGGCTCAACACCGGCAACGGTGGCACCATCGTCGGCGATGGCGGCGAGGGAACCTTCAATGTCAGCCAAGGCGCAAGTGCGAGCAGCTATGTGGCGACCTTGGGCCAGCAGGCGAGCGGCCACGGCATCGCCAACGTCTCGGGGACCGATACGCTGTGGCAGATCACCAACGCCAACCTCGTCCTCGGCCAGTCCGGCGTCGGTGAATTGCATATCTCTGGCGGCGCGAAGGTTACGGCCAACAATCGTACCTTTCTGGGCAGCGGAGCCGGCTCCTCGGGCACACTGACCATCAGCGGCACGGGCTCTGCCCTCACCTCGACAGTCGACATCAGGATCGGCGTCAAATCGGCTGGTTCGGTCAGCGTCACTGCAGGCGGCAAACTGCAAAGCGCAGCTGTGATCGTCGGGGCCGACGCATCCGGCGTGGGCGACCTCATCGTCTCCGGCTCGGGCTCCCGCGTCGAGTCGGGCACATATGTCATGCTGGGATGGAATGGCGACGGTACCGCCACGGTCAGCCACGGCGGCACGATCTCAACGGCAGCTGCCGGCATACAGATCGGCTTCGCCGGCGGTTCCACCGGCACGCTCAACATCGGCGCAGCCGAGGGCGACGCGGCCGTCGCTGCGGGCAACATCGCTGCACCGAAAATCGTTTTCGGACCAGGCAGCGGCACGCTCGTCTTCAATCATACCGACGATGCCCATGATTTTGCCGCGGCCATTTCGGGCGACGGCTCAATCAGGCATCTGAGCGGAACGAGCCGCCTGCTCGCCAACAGCTCAAGCTTCACCGGAACAACCGACGTGCTTGGCGGGACCTTATGGATCGGCGATGGCCTCGGCGGCGGGATCGACGTCTTCTCGACCGCCAGGCTTGAAGGCAGCGGCGATCTCGGCGACGTCACGATCCGCTCCGGTGCAATCGTCGCGCCCGATGGAACCTTCGATGTGGCGGGCGATTTCGCCTTTCAGGCAGGCTCGCTCTATGAAGTCGGCATTGGCGGTGCAGCCAGCCGCATCGCCGCCGGCACCGCCACCATCGATGCGACGTCTTCGGTCAATGTCGTCGCCAACGGCATGGATGCGCTGTCGGACGAGTATCTGATCCTGTCGACCTCCGGAGCGCTGACCGGCGCCTTTGGCGGCGTCACCGACGACTTTGCCTTCCTCGACAGTGCACTCGACTATAGGAACGCCAGCGAGGTCTGGCTCACCCTGCAATTCAACGGTGCCGCGTTCGGCACCGTCGCCATCACCGACAACCAGCATGCCGTGGCCGGCGCTCTCGACAACCTTTCGGCCGGCAACCCGATGGTCGGCGGCCTGCTTGGCCTTTCCTTCGGCGGCGCGCGCGACGCGCTCGACCAGCTGTCGGGCGACATCCACCCCTCGCTGATGAACGCCGGCATCATTGCCTCGACGCTGGCACAGGATGCCGTGCAGAACCGCATCCGCCAGACCTTCGACAGCCACGCGACGGCCGGCAAGCCGTCGCGTGCCTTTTGGGTCGAGGGTGTGGGCAATATCTCGGAATTATCCGGTGTGGACGACACGGAAGGCTTCAAGGTCAAGGCCGCGGCACTGTTCGGCGGCCTCGACGGCGAAGTCGCCGAAGGCATCCGCCTCGGCGCCATGGCCGGCTATTCCAGGAGCAGCATCTCTCGGGGTGGGCAGGCCTCGACCGGTACCGCCGACACCTTGCATGCCGGCCTCTATGCCGGGGCCGAACTTGGTGCGCTTCGCCTGCAATTCGGCGCCATCCAGGCGTGGCACGATCTGTCGACCGAACGCCGCGTCGCCTTCGGCGGCTTCTCCGACAGTCTCGCCGCCGGCTACGACGCAACAACGACCCTCGTCCATGGCGACGTCGGCTACCGCCTTGGCCTCGGCGCGTCCTATGTCGAGCCGTTTGCCGGCATCGCTTATGTCAGGACCGGCAGCGACGGATTTGCCGAGACCGGCGGCGCCGCGGCACTGACCGGGGCAGCCGGCGATCAGGATGCGACTATCTCCACCCTCGGCATAAGGGCAAGCACCGAACTGCCGGCCGGCGCGCGATCCGTCACGCTGCAGGGCATGCTCGGCTGGCGTCACACCGACAGCGACGCACCGCTGTCGCGCCTCGCGTTTGCCGGCACGGCACCGTTTTCCGTCCTCGGCGACAGCCTAGCGTCGGATGCCTTCGTCTACGATGCCGGCCTGAGCTTTGCCGTCAGGGACAATGCCCGCATCGATGTCAGCTATGCCGGTGCCGTCGGCGACGGTACCGCAGCGCACCAGTTGCGCGGCACCTTCGCCATGGGCTTCTGACCCGCGCCAGCACACGAAAAGGCCCCGCCTCCCCAGATGGGAAGCGGGGCTTCGTTATTGCCGGCAATGTGCCGGACAGGCTTACTTCAGCTTGTCGGCAGCCTTTTCGATGCCCACAACGGCGCAAGCCTCGTCGAAGTTGCCGCCCGGCGCGCCGCCGACACCGATGGCGCCGATGACAGCGTCGCCAGCCTTGATCGGCATGCCGCCGGCGAGCACCAGGAAGCCGTCAATGTCGACCAGGCCGGCAGCGCCCGGATTCTTCTGCACGTTCTCGGCCATCTTGGAGGTCGGCGTACGCGACGAGGCCGAGGTGAAGGCCTTGTCCTGGGCAGCCGAAACGGTGTGCGTGCCGGCATTGTCGGCGCGGACCAGGGCGCGCAGCACGCCGGCGCGGTCAACCACTGCGGCAGTGACGTTGTACTTGTCGGCGGCGCAGGCTGCGACCGCGTTCTGGGCGATCTCGACGGCGAGGCTCGACGAGATGTTCTTCTCGGTCAGCACCTGTGCGGAAGCAGCACCGGAGATGGCGACGGTGGCAGCGGCGGCGAGGAAAATGCTCTTGATCATGACTGGGTTCCTGTCCTGATGTTGCTCGGGAGAAAGCGTCTTGCTTGTCCGATGCCAGAACTACGCCGAACCGCCGCCGGGCAGAATCCGCGATGCCACCACCTGCCCTAGGTAGGATTACCTACTGCCTTCGGATGCCGGCACATTTTTCCGCAAGCGCTGGACCGCGCAAGGCGCAGTCACCCGCTTATGCCGACCCCGCCGTGCATCACTGATCGCGTAGACCGTTTCCCGGAGAGCCGCCGCCTCGCTAAGCGAGAAGCGCCAGCCGCACCTGCTCGGCCACAGCGCTGGTGCCGAGCTTCTCCGCGATCTTCGCCCGGTGCGCGTCGATGGTGCGGGCCGAGACCTCGAGGCTCGCGGCGATTTCCTTGCTCGCCCAGCCTCGCGCCACCATGTCGAGCACCTCGCGCTCGCGCTCTGTAAGCCTGGCCAGAAGCGCCCGGGCTTCGCGCTTCTCCAGCCCAGCGTCTAGGCTGGCAAAAGCCTGCTGCAGCGCATCGACCAGCACCTCGCCGTCGACCGGCTTGGTCAGGAAATCCTGGATGCCCGACTTGAACGCCCGCCGGCAGGCAGCCACGTCGCCATGCCCGGTGATCATGATGGTCGGCCAGTCGATGTCGCGCTCGCGCAGCTTCTGGTGCAATTGCTGGCCCGACACCAGCGGCATGCGCAGATCCACCACCAGCACGCCCGGCCGGCTCTCGTCGACATGTGCCAGGAATGTCTGCGGGTCGCCGAAGGTCTCCGCCGTAATCCCGTAGGTCGAGAGCAGGAACGCCAGCGCCTCGCGCACCGCCTCATCGTCGTCGACCAGATAGACCTTATGCATCATCTCTGCCTTCCGCGCTCGGCGACCCGTTGCCCGCCGCCGCCCGCGCTCCCCTGGCCTCCCCTGCCAGGGGCAATGTCACCGTAAAGCGCGCCCCGCGCGGCGCTCCGTTTTCCGCGGCGATGCGTCCATCCACCCGTTCCACCAGCGACGCGCACAGCGACAGTCCCAGCCCCATGCCGTCGGCCTTGGTGGTGAAGAACGGCGTGAACAGCTTCGGCAGCACCTCGTCAGGGATGCCCGGCCCGTCGTCGCTGACCACAAGCTTCGCCTCGCGCTGCTCCCGCAGGGTGGCAATCCTCACTGTCCCGCCGCGGCCGGTCGCCTCCGCCGCGTTGCGGATCAGATTGTGCAGCACCTGCTCCATCTCGATCGCGTCGACCACCGCCTCCGGGGCCGGCTGCGCGAGTTCCAGAACCAGGGCAACCCCGCGCCGCTCGAGGTCGGTGCAGGTCAGCGCCACAACCTCGGCCACGATGGCGTTCAGGTCCTGCCGCGCCCGTTCAGGCGCCTTGTTGGAGGCATAGTCGCGCATCCGCTTCAGCATCTCGCCGGCACGCTTGGCCTCGCGCACATTAACGTCGAGCGCCTGCGAAATCATCGCCATGTCAGGCCTGTCCGCCTGTGACAGCCGAAGGGCAGCCTGGCTGCGGCTCAGCAGCGCGGTCAGCGGCTGCGTCAGCTCATGCGCGATGCCCGACGCCAGTTCGCCCATGGCGTTGACGCGCGAGGCATGCGCCAGAAGCGTCTCTCGCTCCTGCAACAGCGCCCGCGCCTCGGCCGCCTGCGCCACAAGCTCGGAGCGCTTCACCGCCGCCCTCTGCCCCAGCCCGAAGCTCAGGGCAGCCGCCAGCAGCCCCGCCACCACGGCAAAACCCAGCAGCCGCCCGGGCGGCACCAGGGCTGCCAAGGGCAGCGATCGGTCGAGCGACAGCAACAGCCGCTGCCCCTCGCCGTCGATCACCTTCTCGAAATGCGGCGGCTTTAGCCACGACACGCCGGGGCCGAATGAAGCATCGGCAGGGAGGTCGACCAGGGCAGCATCGTCGAGGCTGATCCGGAGATGCGCAAAGCCTGGTCGCTCTTCCGGCTCCACAAGCCTGGCCGCTTCGATCATCAGCACCACGGCGTGGTCGGACGGCGCCGGCGCGCGCTTGGCCAGGAGATAGCGCCCCGCGCCGGCGGCGTAGACGCTCGCTCTGCCGCGCACCTGCGCGGCAATCTCCGCGGCGAGCGGCGTCAACTCGGGCCCGCCGCCCGCGGGCACATCGACCACCTCGCGCACAAGAACGGCCGAAGTGCCTGCCGGATACGATGCTCCCGAACTGCCGGACGTCGCTGCTCCCTGACTTCCGCCCATCTCGCCACCGGCCGCCGTCTGGGCGTCGAGCGAGACAAGCGACAGCCAGGCGATGCGCGGATAGAAGCGCGAAATGCTCTCCATCACCTGCCGCACGGCGCCGCCGGACGCCGGCTCGGCCCCGCTCGACAGGGCGATCAGCGTGGTCAGATGCGCGTCGTGCTGCGCCACGCGCTGCGAGATCAGTCGGTGCAACGTTCGTGCCGCCACCTCCAGCTCGTCCGCCATGCGCGTCCGCGACGTCTCCACCGATAGAGCGACGAAGACCGCCATGGCTGTGAGCCAGAGCGCGAGGCCAAGGAGGCGGGGATTGGAGAGGGGTGAGGTCACGTCGGGTTGATGCTGGCCAGAAGTCGGCATCACCATAGTCGCGGACCAATCAGAAGGGAACGGCGTGTCTGTTCGACGCAAAGGCCAATTGATGCAGACCTATTGCGCTCAGTCCCGACGGGCGCTGGCACGGCGATCACACGAGACGAGAGAAACGAGGTCCCTTCAGGCACATTTTGTAAGCGTAGCCTCGAGCAGGTCCTTGACGACCTTGCCCTGCGGGCTGGTCGGCAATGAGGATCGGACCTCGACGCTGCGCGGGCACTTGTAGTTGGCCATGTTGGCACGCGACCAGTCGATGATGTCCTTTTCGGTGGCGCTAGTGCCCGGGCGCAGCACGACATAGGCCTTGCCGACCTCGCCGAGACGCTCGTCAGGCACGCCGATGACGGCAACGATGCCGATGGCGGGGTGCTGGCTCAGGATGCGCTCGATCTCGGCCGGATAGCAGTTGAAGCCGCCGGTGATGTACATGTCCTTGAGACGGCCCTCTATGCGCAGGTTGCCATCCGTGTCGAAGCAGCCGATATCGCCTGTGTGCAGCCACCCCTCCGGATCAATGGTCCTGGCAGTGGCTTCCGGATCGTTGAAGTAACCCTTCATGACGATGTAGCCGCGGATCACCACTTCGCCGGGCTTGCCGTCGGGCAGGAAATGGCCGTCGTCGGCCATGATACGCACTTCCACGCCGGGAGCAGCCTTGCCGGCGGTGTTGGCAATCACCTCATCCGGATCGGTCGCCAGGCACATCGTGCCATAGCCGCCGCATTCGGTCAGGCCATAGCCTGTCACCACGCCCGCTATGCCAAGTTCTGTTCGCATCCGATGGACCAGAATAGGCGGAATTGTCGTGCTTCCCGTAACGGCCAGACGCAGGCTGGAGGTGTCGAATTTTGCCAGTCCCGGATGCTGGAGCATGCCCTGGAAGATGGCGGGCGGACCGGGGATGACGCTGATCTTCTCTTCGGCGACGCGCTTGAGAATTTCGCCGGCATCATAGGTGAGATGCGGCAAGAAGACGGCGCCGCGCATAAGTGCCACCATTGCCCCGGCACGATAGCCGAAGACGTGGAAAAGCGGCGGGATGACCAGGATGCGGTCATGCTCGCGGATGCCGACACGCGTCGCCCAGGCGTCGATCGCCCGCAGGCACTGCTGGTGACCGTACATGACGCCCTTGGGATAACCCGTGGTGCCCGAGGTGAACAGCATGTCGCAGAGATCATCGGGACCGACAGTGGCCTCGCGTGCGGCAAGCTCGGCATCGCTGATGCTGTCGCCCGATGCAACGAAGCTCTCCCAGTCGCGATCGCCTTTGCTGCCGTCGCCGATGACGACCACTTCGCGCAGCAGGTCGCGCGTCTCGGCACGGAGCTGGTCAGGGTAATAGGTGCCCAGGAAGTCGCCGACCGAAAACAGCACCGAGGTGCCGCTGCGCTTCACCAGTTCGGCGATTTCCGCGCCCTTGAAGCGGGTGCTGGCGGGAATGAGCACGGCGCCTGCGGTGACGAGGCCAAGGGCTGTGGCGAACCATTTCCAGGTGTTGGGCGCCCAGACCATGATGCGGTCGCCCTTCTCGACACCGGCTGCGATCATCGCCTTGGCGACGCGCTTGCGCATCGTGTCGAGCTCGACGAAGTTCAGCACGACGCCATTGTCTTCAACTGCCGTGCGTGTGCCATAGAGCTCGGCGGCGCGCGCGCAGAGGGCAGGAATGGTGGTGAACTTCCAGTCGGCGTCTTCTGAGATCATCTGATTGCCTTGGGTACGATGAAGGTCGTCGTTGGCCCCACGCGGGGCGAACGAGTCTGGTTGGAAATTGTCGTGAGGATCGATGGGCTGCTAGAGCTCGAAGGCCCGCAGAAGGGTCGTCACGACAAGCGAAGTGGCGAAAAACACCAGCACGGCCGCCCCCAAACGGGCGAAAAGCCGAGACGAGGCAAAATGCCGGAAGCGTCGGGCGATCCCTGCACCGATCAGGGTCCAGATGGACCCGATGGTCAGGATCAGCAGCGACAGGTACGCCAGATATGGCAGCGCGGCCGGAACATCGCCTTCACGCAGGTGTGGAACGATGGTGAGTGCAAACAGCAGCGCCTTGGGATTGCAAAGCGTTACGATGAAGATGTCGAGGGCTCGTGAGCCGCGACGGCTCTGACGCGCCATATCCCAGCTCCAAAGCTTGCGCGCCGACACAAGCAGTGCAGCCGCAGCGATTATTGCGGCAAACGATGCGGCCGAATGAACGAAGCCGGTGGCGAGCGACAGGCCGAGCGACCAGCCAAGGATGGCGCAGAGGTATCCGACCAGCTCTGCAGGCAAAAGCCTGAGCGCAGATTTCCAGCCGAGCAGCGCACCGTTGCTTGCAATCAGCGTGTTGGTCGGTCCTGGAACGAAAAGCAACGTTATCGTAGCGGCCGAAAATGCGAGCCAATTCTCCATCGCAAGACCTCATAGCATCGCCAGATCCTGGTCGCCTCGGCGCCCAGGACAGATGTCGGGGAAAGGGCCGGGCTGTTGCCCGGCCCTGGCTCTTTAGGCTGCGGTCTGAGCCAGCATGATCTCTGGCTGCGTCACCACATAAAGGCCGTCGATCGCCGCGTTGGCCTGCAGGAACTGCAGTCCGTTGAGAGCATCCATGAACTGCATGTTCTCGCGCTTGGTCTCGTCGCCGATCTGGCCCGTTCCGCGGCGCATGTCGACACCTTGCCTCAGCTTTTCGGCAACCTGCTTGGCAACGATTTCGCCGTAGCGGCCATCACTGACCTCGGTGTAGTCGGCGCCGCCAGACACGATGCTGACGAACGCCTTCTTCATGTCGCGGTCCGAATAGTCCTTGGAGGTCAGCCGCTGCGCTTCCCAGAAGTAGCCTGCCTGTCCTCTGTTGAGGTCATAGAAGGAGGAAACCATCATCAGGAACCTGAGATAGGCCTGCCGGTAGCTGGTCTCGAAGAAATTGACCGCCCGCGCCTCGTCGACATGGCCTTTCAGGATGCTCGCAATCGACGCGGCGGCAACAAGGCTCGAGACCATCGCAAGGTGTACGCCGCTCGAGAGCAGCGGGTCGAGAAAGCACGCGGCATCGCCGCACATGAAGTAGCCCGGCCCCGAGAAGCGCTCCGACG
The DNA here is from genome assembly GCF_014250155.1 of Aminobacter sp. MDW-2. Lineage (NCBI taxonomy): Bacteria > Pseudomonadati > Pseudomonadota > Alphaproteobacteria > Hyphomicrobiales > Phyllobacteriaceae > Aminobacter > Aminobacter sp. MDW-2. The sequence continues at coordinate 1,721,277 of NZ_CP060197.1, read as the reverse complement.
TGTAGGAATAATCCGTTTCCATCTTGATGTCGGTGCGCTTGGCATCCTTCAGGATGATGCGCGCCTCCTCATTGTCGGCAAGCAACCGGTCATAGACCTGTTCGGCGCTATGCCCGGCATCGCGTTCCTTGCGCAGCTGATCGCGGGTGATCACCGTACCGACGCTGACCGTGCCGTCGTTGAGCGGAATGAACCAGATCCAGCCGGCCTCCACCGAGATGATACGGGTCGAGCCGGCGGGCAGATCGTCGTAAAAGAGGTCGGTCCCGGACCAGTAGGACCAGATGGCGACGTTCTTGAAGACGTTGTGGAAATGCCGGTCCTTCGCATATTCGTTGGCGATCACGCCGCTGCGGCCGGAGCAGTCGACCAGGTACTTGAAGCTGATGTTGCCTCTCGTCTCTGAGGTTCGGTCGAGGTAGCTCGCCGAGACCGCCCGGCCATTGTCGAACTCGACCTTGCTGACCTTGACGTTCTGGTGAACGCTCGCGCCATTTTCCGCAGCGTGGTCGAGCAGCAGCTTGTCGAACTCCGAGCGCTTGACCTGGTAGGAGTGGTTCGGTGCGCCCTCGATCTCGTCGAAGCGGAACGACCACTTTTCGTTACCCCAGTTGAAGTAGCCGCCAGGCTTCTCGACGAAGCCATGCTTCTTCATCTTTTCCCCGGCGCCGATCGCGTCGAGCATCGGCATCAGCGAGGCAAGAAGCGACTCGCCGATGTGATATCTCGGGAACACGTCGCGTTCCAGAACAGTGGTCTTGATCCCTTGCCGGGCAAGGATGGTTGCGACAGTGGAACCGGCCGGTCCGCCGCCGATGACAAGTACGTCCGTGGTATTCGATATCATCAAGGTCTCCTAATTGATTGACGAGGCCAGATGTGGATGTGGGCGAGTAGGCAAGTCTCCAATCGGGACTCGGAATATGCGGGGCGCCCTCGACGACAATATTTTACGAAATCTACCTATAAATCGTCTATTTGGACGATATATTTTGCTTTACTTAAGTAGTTATAAGAAACAAAAAAATACATCTCCGACAAAACCTGGTCGGATCACTCATGTTGTTCGTGCTGGAGTGATGTTTTATTGATTCTGCCTAGTTCATCCTCTCAATGATGGTGACGTTTGCCTGCCCTCCGCCCTCGCACATGGTCTGCAGGGCGAACTTGCCGTTGCGTCGTTCCAACTCGAACAACATCGAAGTCATGATGCGCGCCCCGGTGGCACCGAGCGGATGACCGAGCGCGATCGCGCCGCCATTGACGTTCATCTTTTCGTGCGGCACTTCGAGCTCGCGCATCCAGGCCATGGGGATGGAAGCGAAAGCCTCGTTGCATTCGAACAGGTCGAAGTCGTCGATCCGCATACCCGTCTTGGCCAGCGCATGCCGGGTGGCCGGGATAGGGGCGGTCAGCATCCAGACAGGATCGGCAGCGCGGACCGAGATGTGGTGGATTCGTGCGCGCGGTTTGAGCCGGTGGTCCTTCACGGCCTGTTCGGACGCAATCAGTATGGCAGCGGCAGCGTCGGTGTTCTGGCTGGCGACACCAGCATGGACCCGGCCGCCGGCGCGCAGTGGAGCCAGGGCAGCCATCTTAGCGAGGCTGGTATCACGGCGTGGCGCCTCGTCGACGGAAAAGCTGCCGATGGGAACGATTTCGGATTGGAAGAGTCCCCGATCGATGGCATCGATGGCGCGCCTGTGGCTTTCAAGCGCAAATCGTTCCATGTCTTCGCGGCTGCAGCTCCACCTCTGAGCGATCATGTCGGCGGCCCTGAACTGGCTGACTTCCTGCTGACCGTAGCGTGCCTGCCAGCCCGGCGAGCTGCTGAACGGGTCGTCGAAACCGAACTGCGTGCCGACCGACATGGCCGCCCCCATCGGAATGAGGTTGAGGTTCTGCACGCCGCCGGCAACGACAAGATCCTGGGTTCCGCTCATGACGGCCTGGGCGGCGAAGTGGATTGCCTGCTGCGACGATCCGCATTGCCTGTCGATTGTCACCCCCGGCACATGTTCGGGGAGGCCGGCCACCAGAGCGCAGGTTCGAGCAATGTCGCCGGCCTGCGGACCGATGGTTTCCGTACAGCCGAAGATGACGTCGTCGATGCCTGCCGGATCTATGTCGCTGCGCTTGACCAGTTCCCTGATCGGATGGGCGCCAAGATCGGCTGAGTGAATGCTGGCGAGAGCACCCTTCTTGCGCCCAACGGGCGTGCGCACGGCATCGATGATGTAGGCTTCAGGCATCGGAAAAGGCTCAGCGATTTCAACTGTCCCGGAGGCTAGCGCGAGAACCGATCCTCCACTATTCCTATAATGGTCATATGACTTCAACGGTTTCTGAATAACGAGCGGTATATGGATCTCAGACTTCTCGAGTGCTTCTTGCGTGTCGCCGAATTCGGCAGCATGAACCGTGCGGCTGCCGATCTGAACCTGTCCCAACCCTCGCTTTCCCGAAAGATTGCCCTTCTCGAGGGCGAAATCGGAGCCTCGCTGTTCCGCCGGGACACGACAGGAACCAAGCTGACCGAGGCCGGCTTGCTGCTCGCCGGACGTGCGCCGCAGCTTTTGCGCGAGGCCGTCCTGATCAAGGAGGAGATCGCCCAGGAAAGCTCGACGTCCGTGTCGCTGGCGTTGCCCTCTTCGCTGAACCGCCTGCTGGCCATCCCCTTTCTGGAGAAGGTCGTCCGCGAACATCCGCATTACACGTTGCGTGTCAGCGAAATCGTCTCCAACGCACTCGAGGTGTGGATGCAGCGGCGGACCCTCGACGTTGCCATCACTGCGCTGCAGCCGCGAACGCAGCGTTTCAGCCTGACGCCGCTTGTTCGCGAGCCGATGATGCTTCTCGGAACCGAAAGCGCGGAACTGGGCGTCGAAGGGATGGTGTCGGCCGACTTCGTGGTGCAGCACAAGCTGGTGCTGCCTGAGTCCGGCAATCCGATACGGCGATATCTCGAGCAGAAGCTCGGAACCGGAAATCTCTCGATCAACACTGTTGTCGAAGTCGAGTCGGTTGCCATGTGCTACGAGCTTGCGCGCGCCGGCGTCGGCTACACCATGCTGCCCTATTCGTCCATTTACGAACACAAGCGCGACGACAAGGTTTCGATGGCGGTGATCCAGGGCTTCGATGTCACCTGGGCACTCGCGGTCAACCGATATCGCGTGCATTCCGCCGCCGTCAGCCAGGTGGCCGAGGACCTGCTTGTTTTTGCCCGGGGGCGCGCGGCCGATCCCGCCTGGAAGTTCGCAACGGCGATCTGAGGACGCCCACCGAAACAGCTGCCGGGCAGTCGTGACGAAGCAAATATTCATGCGCTTCGGAACAAGGCGGAGCTGCGAAAGCACGTCAGAACATTAGTCCGAACAGACGATGCAGAGCATTTGAACGCGGCCACCCTTTATTGGGCGAGGACCTATCATCTACAAAATGGGAGAGAGAAATGTTGCGTCGTGGCGCACTTCTGACATTTTTTGCATCGTCTCTTGCATCACAGACAATGGCAGCAGATTGGCGAATTCTTGCACAGTTCAACGATGCGCCCGAAGGGCTCGTCGGCGACACCAACGGCAATTTCTATGTCAGCCTGTTTCATTCCGCGCTGGTCATGAAGGTCGCAACCGACGGCACCTCGACCAAGATCGCCGATCTGAGGACGGTGATCGGAGATGCCAAAGGAAGCACCGTCGGCATCGACTGGGACGGCAAAGATCACCTCTACGTCGCCTTTTCCGAATACTCCAAACGCTTTCCGTGGCCTGCCAAGGCCGATTTGGCGGTCGAGGGGTGCGGCGATGCAACGGTCACCAAGTCCGGCCTGTACCAGGTCACGATCTCGACGGGCAAGGTCGAGCCGGTGGTGACACGGGCCGACGGATATCCGTTCTGCTTCCCCGACGACCCGGTCATAGCATCGGACGGCAAGATCTACTTGTCAGATCTCAGCCTCCAGGCCATCTGGAAAATAGACCCCGAGCAGAAATCAGCTGAGTTGTGGTCGAAGGACCCACTGTTCAGTCCGGGAGACCGCTCTCTCAGCGGCTATCCGGTGGGCGTCAATGGCATAGCGCTGGCGCCGGACGGCAAGTCGCTCTACGGCGTGACAGGCGGCATCCCGCTGCTGGTCAAGGTGCCTATCCAGGATGACGGCAGTGCCGGAAAGGCTGAAATGCTCGCCTTCGGCTACGACAACATGGATGGCCTGGAGGTCGACAAGGACGGCAATTTCTACCTGACTGAGACCACGCGCAGCGAAGTCTGGAAGGTCAGTGCCGACGCCAAGAAGCGGCAGCAGCTGGGCAACCCGCTCCAGGCGCCTCTCGGGGCACCCGCAAGCATCGCCTTCGGCAATGGCGACATCTGCGTGACCAACCTGAATTTCTTCAAGCATCTGCCTGAAAGCCAGGCAAACTCCATAGCCTGCACGAAGCTGGATAAGCCGCTCTGGTAGTCAGAGCATGACAAGCGCACTCCAGCGGGGCTGGCGCCCCCTGGCTGCGCGGGCATCGCAATTGCACCTGCAGCCGTTCCGTTGATCCGCCAGGCAGCATCGACGGGCTGGACGCAGCCTTGACTAACTTGGGCCAAGCCCGTTCGCCTCGGCCCCCGCCTGCCGACAGCGCGGTGCGAGTTCGCCTCGTATGCGTTGTCGGCTCTTTTCGCAGTGTTGATGGATACAACGGCGGTATCGCTGGTCGGAATGGGGTTGGCCTTGATCAACAGCGCCACTGCGCGGCCACCATGGGGCCGACTGCGGTATGCCCTACGATGAACGCCCGGCAGAGCAGCCTCCTTGCAGCGGCTGGCGCACACATCCAACTCTTCCTCATTTGCCGAATCTGCGCGCCCCGAAGACGCAGCAGATGACAGCGACGGTGACGACCAACATCACGGGGGTCACGGGCTCGCGGAGCAATGTGGCGGCAAGCACGAGGCCAAAGAATGGCTGCAGGAGCTGAAGTTGTCCGACCGAGGCGATGCCGCCAAGCGCAAGGCCGCGATACCAGAAGACGAAGCCGATGAGCATGCTGAACAGGGAAACGTAGGCCAGGCTTGTCCATGCCGGAATCGTCACGTTCTCAAATGTGGCAGGCCAATAGATCGCCGTGAGCATCAGCATCACCGGAAGGGATATCACCAGCGCCCAGCAGATGACCTGCCATCCACCGAGCTTGCGCGAGAGCGTCGCCCCTTCGGCGTAACCGAGCCCGCAAGCGATGATCGCGGCCAGCATGAGCGCGTCGCCGACAGGCGAGGCAGACAGCCCCTGGCTAATCGCAAACCCGGCGACCAATGCGCTTCCGAGAACCGAGAAGAGCCAGAAGATCGGCTTGGGTCGCTCATTGCCGCGGATCACGGCGAAGATCGCAGTGCAGAGCGGAAGGAGGCCGATGAACACGATCGAGTGGGCCGACGTGACATGCTGAAGGGCAAAAGCCGTCAAAAGCGGAAAACCAACCACCACGCCGAGGGCAACGACCACCAGGGAAACAAGATCGCGACGTTCCGGGCGGCGCTCCCTGAAGGCGGCTAGTAAGACAACTCCGAGAATGCCGGCAATTGCCGCACGAGCAACCGTCAGAAAAACCGGATCAAGAGACTGCACGGCAACGCGCGTGGCGGGCAGTGACCCGCTGAAGATGATCACACCTATCAATCCGTACAACCAACCGCTTGTCGACCGTTCCATGGCACCCCCTTTGTCCATGGACCTATGCAGGCAGCCGCTTGCAACCGCCAGATACGGTAAGGTACAGTTTGACATTACTGTTATGGCCACAAAGGCAATACAGATGGACACAACCCGTATCGAAATGGTGATGGAGCAGATCAGGCGTCGAATCGCCGGACGCAGCCTCTTGCCAGGCAGCAAGCTTCCGTCCGTACGGGCACACGCCAAGACGTCAGGCGTCTCGGTTTCGACAGTCGTAGAAGCCTATGACCGCCTCGTTGCCGAGGGGGTGGTGCTATCCCGTCCTGGTTCCGGTTTCTACGTGGCGACACAGACCGCCCCACTGTTGCTGTCCGAGGTTGGTCCGAAGCTCGACCGAGCTATCGATCCGTTCTGGGTGTCCCGCCAATCGCTGGAAGCCACCGACAATACCGAGAAGCCGGGCTGCGGGTGGCTGCCCCCTGACTGGCTTCCCGAGGCTGGCCTCCGGCGCGGTCTACGCGCACTTTCCAGGGCTTCGGGGATTGCCCTGGCCGAATATGGATCGCCATTGGGCTTGCCACCCCTTCGGCAATTGATCACCCGGCGAATGGCAGAGAAGGGCATTGAGGCGCCACCGGACCAGGTCATCCTGACCGAAAGCGGCACCCAGGCCATCGACCTTCTCTGTCGCTATCTCATCGACCCTGGCGATACCGTGCTTCTCGACGATCCCTGCTACTTCAACTTCCAGGCGCTGTTGAGAGCGCACCGGGTTCAGGTCGTCAGCGTTCCCTACACCCCAAATGGGCCCGATATCGAGGTGTTCGCGTCCGTGCTCGCAGAGCATCGGCCACGCCTCTACATCACGAACTCGGCGGTCCATAATCCGACGGGAGCGACGCTTTCTCCTGTTATCGCCCATCGTGTCCTGATGCTGGCCGAACAGCATGGTCTGACAATCGTCGAGGACGACATATTCGCCGACTTTGAGCACGTGCCCGGACCGCGGCTCGCCGCGTTCGACGGCTTGAACCGAGTCATCCACATCGGCAGCTTCTCGAAAACCCTCTCTGCTTCAGCCCGATGCGGGTTCATTGCCGCGAAAAAGGATTGGATAGACGGGATCGTCGACCTGAAAATTGCGACAACATTCGGCGGCGGGCGTCTCAACGCGGAGCTCGTCCTCAGCGTGCTCAGTGACGGTGGCCATCGTAAGTATCTCGAGGGACTGCGGATGCGCCTTGCTCGAGCACGCCACGAAGTCGGAGCGAAGTTGCGGGAGATAGGCATCGTGCCCTTGCTGGAACCGCAGGCGGGGATGTTTCTCTGGTGTAGAGTTCCTGGTCCTCGATCGTCGGCACAAGTGGCAAGGGCAGCACTTGTCGATGGTGTCGTCCTGGCGCCCGGGAACGCTTTCAGCCCTGCCCAGACGGCAGGAGACCTGATGAGGTTCAACGTCTCACAAATCGGCAACAGCAGGGTTTTCGAGACGATACAGCGGTCGCTATCCCAATCTTGTTCGGGGGATCGCTAGATCACGCAAGTCTCTTTCGTACTTATGTTGCTCCGCACCCCGGCTGCGATTGCTGGATGCTTGCAGGACAAGAGGACTTCGCATCGGAATGATCAGATTGGGCCGGGAGGGGACTGGAAGCTTCCATTCGAAGACCAAGCGTTAGCTGTCGTTTGAGGGCTCTGTTTGACCAACGGGAGTGCGGGTGCAAGCGCGGGAAGAAGCGATAATTGCGCCTTCTGGCGCCACGCACGCCCTCCGGCCCACTCGGCTCAGGCCAGGAGCAGTTCAGCGCTTCTGTCGGCATTGCCTGCTTTGGCGGTAACGCGGCGAGCAAGAGTGTCACCGGCAACAAGGAACTGCCCTTGCTCGACGTGGCCAGCAACAGGACGTTCCTGATCACCGACTAACGAAAACGCTCCAAGCTCTTCGGGCTCAGGCTCCTCGGCAACGCTACCTCTCGCGCTGAAGCGAAAGTAGCGCCACACGATGCGCGGATAAGACTGTGGGATGCTAGCCATCAACGGCGCACATCCCTTTCAGCCATAGACTCGGCCCCGCTCGACAGCGCGATCAGCGTGGTCAGACAGGGCTGCGCCGCACGCTGCGAGATCAGGTCGGTGCAGCGTCCGCCCCGTCACCTCTCCATCGACACGACGACGAAGGCCATAAGTGCGGCGAGCCAATGCGCGAGGCCGAAGAGGCAGGGATGGAGGGGTGTCGGCATGGGCATAAGTCGGCACCACCATGGTTACGCGATAAGCAGAAGGGAACGGCGCGTCTGTCAACGAAAAGGTTACCTTATCAAGCGATGGCGCGATGCCCTGCTTGGCGCTAATACCAGTCGGTCCGGTTGCGGCGAGTTGGGGCGCAATGCTGGCACATCAGGTAGCCGGCAGGGGCTCACTTGACCGTCGATCACCGGCGTGGGGGTCAACACGAGGCTCGCGGTCGGTCGCCCGATCGCATTTGAAGACCTCCTACCCTTGTTGGATGCGCATCCCAATTCTCCCTTCAAACGCCGCAGAATTGCGCCATCGTGCGGCTATGTCGATGAGTTGGCCGCGACGACAAGCGCATCGACAGCCACAGCCCGGTCCGGCAGCACGATAACCGGATTCAGGTCAAGCTCGGCTATCGCGGAACCGGCGGCCAGCCCCAGTTGCGCCAGCTTGAAAACCAGATCGACAAGGGCTTCCTTGTCCGAGGGTTCCGCGCTGCGGGCGCCATCGAGCAAAGGGGAGAGCCTCAGGCTGGCGATCATGTCGCTGATATCGTCCTTGTCGACAGGCAACGGTCGCGTAGCCGCATCCTTCAGGATTTCGGCATAGATGCCCCCGGCGCCGACGGTGATGGTTGGGCCAAGATCGCGATCCTGCGTCAGTCCGACGATCATCTCGACGCCGGTGCCGATCAGTTCCTGCATCAGCACACCCTCGATCCGAGCCGCCGGAAAATGGGTCTTCGCCTTTGCCACCAGGCTCTCGTAAGTGCTTGCGGCAGTCACAGCGTCACCGATGTCGAGCAGCACCAAACCCGCATCTGACTTATGGGCGATGTCGGGCGAAGCCAGCTTCATGACGACGCGCCCTCCCCAGGCCGCGAACGCTTCTGCTGCCTCGGAGGACGAGGTAACCAGGCGCTCGCCAGCACGGCAGATGCCTGAGCCGTCGAGCAATGCGGCCACCTGTCCGCTGTCGAGAATTCCATCCTGCTTCAGCGCGCCTTGCTGGCTGGCCGACAATGCTGCTGCATCCCAGGAGCGGCTGCGGAACGCCGCCTTTGCGGCCTCGTAGTCAGCGTGCGCGCGCATGGCGCGGAAGCATTTGCGGAATGAGCGGAAGATCGGCACGCCTGACTTGACCAGGTCGCGATAGCCGGGACTGTCGGTCAGCACCGACCCCCACACCGCGACCACAGGCTTGGGCGAACGTGGTGCGAAAGCCAGCACGTCGGCGGCAAAGCTGTCGGACAGCAGGCCAAGGGCCGCCGTCAGCCCGACCACGATGACATCGACGTTTGCGTCGGCGGCAATGGCTTCAAGCACCTCGATACGCTGCTGCTGCGGGGCAGCGATGACAAAGCCGCCGCCATTGTCGATCGGATTGGAGACGGTGACGTAGTTGGGCAGGTAGGCGTAGAGCTTTTCGATCGTCGCCTGCGACAGATCGGGAAAGCTCACGCCATAGCTGTCGGCCAGCTCGGCCATCAGCGTCGTCGAGCCTCCCGAAACCGAGTAGAGCGCACAGTTCGGGCCGGTGCCCGCCGGCAGCTTGGCGAGCAGGTTGGCCGTCTCGAGCAACTCGTCGAGATCGCGGACTCGGATCACCCCATACTGCCGGAACAAGCCGTTGATGACCGCATCCGCTCCAGCGAGGTGGCCTGTATGCGACGCGGCCATGCGCGCACCACGCTCGGTCGATCCCATCTTGAGCATGACCACTGGCTTCTTCATTGCATTGGCAGCCTCAAGCGCCAGCCTGAGCTTAGCGATCGACTTGAAGCCTTCGACATAGGCTGCGATGACGGACGTCTGCGGATCATGGGCAAAGTAGTTGATGAAGTCGGCAACCTCGAGATCGACCTCGTTGCCCACCGTCACCCAACGCCGGAAGGCAGCACCCATGGCGATGCCCTCGACGATGGGCCGGCCGTTGAAGCCGCTCTGGGTGACCAACCCGACGAGGCCGCCGCGATGATGCTCCGGCACGGGAAACTGCTCGAATGTGTTGTCGTTGGTGTTCGGCCCGATGACACGCACGCCATGTTCACGTGCGACCTCGGCGACCTTGGCCTCGAGCGCGGCACCCTCGGCACCCACTTCTGAAAAACCGGAGCTGAAGACGATGACATCGCGCACGCCGCGACGACCGCAATCGGCGATTACCTGCGGAACGATCGCCGGCGCCACCTTGACCACGGCGAGGTCGATATGATCAGGCACCTCCGCCATCGACGTGAAGACAGGCACACCACCGGCCTCACCGCCGCGCGGATTGACGTAGCAAAACCGCACGTCATCGCCGAAGCGGCGAAACCAGCTATGCGCTTGCGGCGACGCGTCGACACGGCCGACATAGGCAATGCCGCTCTTCTTGCGAAACATGCGCTGGAGATCGACCAGGCTGCGGTCGAGTTCTTCGCGGGCGTGCTGGATTGCCTTTGGGATGGTCTGCATGATGTCGGGTCTTTCGGTTTGTCGGATTTCCGGGCGATTGGCCTAGGCCAAATGGCCGAATTCAGCTTCTCGGCAAGGTGCCAAACTGGCGGCGAAACGCTCTGTGCCGGCACGCCGGCGCAAGGAGAGGAGAGCGCCATGGGAACCGCGGCCAACACGGCGAGACGGGCGGAGTTGGGATTCGAGGAGCCCAACGAATTGCTGCGGGGCGTCACCAATGACCGCTCTGGCGGCGTGGTGAAATCCAGCCTGCGCGTGCTGTCCGTGCTCGAATACTTCCAGGCCAATCCGCGGCCGGCGCGTACGACCGAGATCAGCCGTGCGCTTGCCATTCCCAATTCCAGCGCCGACGACATTCTGAAGACGCTGGTGCGCACCGGCTACCTCGCCTTCGACCCGCGTCAGAAGGTTTACCTGCCTTCCTACCGGATCGTCACTCTGGCCCGGCGCATCGAAGGTTCCTTCTTCGGCGGCACGGCAGTCTCCGACCTGATGGACGAAGTGCATCGCCACACCGGCCTGACGGTATGGCTGTGCATGCAGAACGATCGCTGGGTCCAGTGCTCGGCGATCATCGCCGGCTCTGACTTTCACGCCGGCGTCCATGTCGAAGGCTTCACCGACTACGACTGGTCGACAGCGGCCGGCATGGCGCTTTTGTCTGGCAAGCCGCAGGAGGTGGTGGTGGAGATTGCCAAGCGCATGTTTCGCACCGAACCGCCGGCAAGGCGCGTGGCCAGTGTGGCCACGTTGCTCGACAAGGTCAGATCGGTTCGCAAACAAGGCTATGCCACCTCCCGCGGCTTCTCGGCGGAAGGGGCTACCGCAGTGGCTGCACCCTTCCAGTCGAAGTTCATGCGTGTTCCGGTCGCCGTCGGGCTCGTCAGTGCCGATCCCGAGGAAAGTCCCGCCACGGCGGCCTTGGGATCCGCCCTCCGGCAGATAGCTTCCCGGCATCAACGCCTTGCGGAATTGCACCGGGCCAATGACGACCTGCCTATTTCGCCGGAATGGGAATTCCCGCGGCAGCAATGAAGCCTTGGTCGACGACACGGTCTTCCGGCACCAATTCGGTGTAGGACAGCACCTCGGGAATGAGCGCGTAGGTCTTCTGCAGGCGCGCGGCGAGATCGGCCGGCATGTACAGATTGGGATCGAAGGTCAGCGATACGCCCTTCTTCAGCGTCTCCTCGGGCAGTTGCAGTTCCTCGAGCATGATCTTCATGACCGCGGGATTGGCGTGGTAGTCGCCCTGCAGGTAGGTGCGCGTCGTGCGCACCAGTGCCCGCATCACCGCCTCGCCCACGTCGCGCCGCTCCTTGAGCAGGCGCGGACCGAAGCTCCACGAGCCTGCTGACATCTCAGGCCCCTGGACGAAGGCCAAAGACACTTTGGATTCGTCGGCCTTCTGCCAGATGGAATCGATCAGGTAGCCAAAATTGACGGCACCGTTTTCCAGGGCCACGAGAATGTCGGCAGAAGCCATGGTCTGGAATTTCACGTCCTTGAGCGACAGGCCGACCTTTTCCAGCTCTGTCTGCAGGAAGTAGGAGGCCGTCGAGCCGAGGCCGATGGCGCTGGCAACCGTCTGATCCTTGAACAGGTCGACGGTGAATTTGCGGCCGTTGAGAAAGGCATTATTGGCCCAGATGCCCTGTTTCGAGCCGGGCGACTGGACGAAGAGCGGCGCCACGACACGAATGTCTGCGCCACTGGCAATGGCGTTGAAGATGGCCGCACTCGGCTGGCCGCCGAGCACGTCTGCGCGCCCCGTGGACAGGAGCACGATGCCGTCGCTCGACTTGGCGAAGGTGTATTCGATGTCGATGTTCTCCTTGTCGAACTCCCCCATCCGGTCGGCAAGCAGCATCGGTATGTAGGCCTCGACCTTGGCGGTCATGGCGACGATCACCTTCTCACGCTGCGGTAGTGGCTTCGGCGCGTCGGAGCCTTCGGCACGGGCGCCGAAGCTTGCCCCGATCACGGCGGCGGCGAGTGCCAGTTTCTTCCATAGAGATTTCATTGCTTCCTCCCTGTTGCTTCTTTTCGCCGCCGGTCCTCCACCGGTCGGCAACCTCCTGGAGCGTCGTGCGTCCGAACGGACGCAAGAGGACGCCCTGATCCATTGCCCCTGCACCTCGTGCTCTCCGGAAAGCGTTCCGGATTCGGACCGATGCGCTTGTCAGCCCGCGTCGTAGACCAGCTTCCAGCTCGACCCGGCGAGTTGCCTTATGCGCGGACCACCAAACTGGAATGCCGGGTCATCAGGCGGCTCGGCGAATGAGATGACCGCGGTATCCGGAGCCGGCGGCAGTGCTGCCCAGATCCGTCTGCCCGCCGTGTCTATGTCGACGCGATTTGGAATGTTGCGCTTGAGGCTCGCCACGCGCGGATAGAGTTCGGGATCGACTTCGGCTGCCGCGCGCAGGGCCGGCGTATCGACGCCGCCCGGCCGTACCGCCACCACCCATGGCCCGGTTCCGCCGCGGCTTTCGCGTTCGCGTGCGACGACTTCGACCCAGTGTTCGACCGCAACCTTGGACGCACAGTAGGTGGCCAGCCCTTCGAGCGCTGCCACTGCGGCTCCGGAAGAGAGCATCACCAGCCCTGCCTCATAGCCGGGACGACAAGCGTCGAGAAACGCTTCAGCAAGCACGAAGGGTGCAGCGAGATTGGCAAGAACGCCCTTCTCGTATGTCTCAGAGGAGACCTTGCCGACCACGCCGATCGCTTCGGAATAGTATGCGTTGTGAATGAATATGGCGCGCTTGCCGCGAAAGGCAGCCAGCTCCCGGATGAAATGCCCACGGACGCGATCCCATGACGCGGGGTCGGTCAGGTCGAAGGTGACGCTCTCATAGTCGGGGTGCTTCCGACGCGACAGATTGATGACGCGGGCATTCTTGAACGGAACGTTGCGAGCAAGCCCGAGGCCCACACCCTGCGTCGCGCCGCTGATCCAGACAATGGTATCGTGCATCAATGCCCCCCTCTCAGTTGCGCAACACGACCGCACAGGTCGGGCCCAGATCGCTCGAGCTCACGAAGCAGCAGTCGGCTTGCTCGACCTGACCGGTGGAGGTGCCGCGCATCTGCTTCACGCCTTCGGTGATCATGTTGAAACCATGCAGATAGACCTCGGAGAGGCTGCCGCCGCCGGTGTTTACCGGCAGGCGTCCACCGAGCGCGACGCCCCCATCCTCGGTGAAGGCAGCGCCTTCACCTCGCCCACAGAAGCCGTAGCCTTCGAGGGTGAAGAACACCTCCGGCGTGAAGGCGTCGTAGAACTGCGCCACCTTGATGTCGGCAGCGCGGAAGTCGCTCTGGCGCCACAGGGACTTCGCGCAGGTCGCAGCCTGCGAGCGCATCGGATCGGCCGTGAAGTAGTTGGCAAGGATGGCGCTGCCGCCATCGAACCCCTGGGCTGCGGCGTGGACGTAGACGGGCCTGTTGCGGCAATCCCTGGCGCGATCCACTGCTGTGACGACGAAGGCGATCGCGCCGTCCGTCTCGAGGCAGCAATCGAATAGGCAAAGCGGCTCGCTGATCCAGCGCGCTGCGAAATAGTCTTCGCGGCTCATCGGCTTGGCATGCATGAAGGCCTTGGGATTGCGGTTGGCATGGCTTCGGAACGCCAATGCGACATTGGCGAGATGATCGCGGGTGGCGCCGAATTCGTGCATATAGCGGGTGTACATCACGCCGACCTCGTCGACAGGCCGGATGATGCCCCAGGGTCTCAGCCAGGTGTCACGGCTGCCCTGAATGCGCTGCTCCAGTTGCGCCCAGACACGGCTTGCACGGCCGCTCCGCTTGCGCGAGCGCCAGCCGACGACCACCTTGGCCTGGCCGGTGGCAATCGCCATGGCCGCATGGCCGACGGTACCGCAGCCGCCATGTCCGCCGGCGGGCATCTGCGAATAATAGGTCACCTCCTTCATGCCGAGATCACGCGCGATGTCGTGCTGGAAGACGTTCTCCATATTGAGCGAGCAGAGGCCGTCGACCTCCGACGGCGAGATGCCGGCGTCGTCGAGCGCCGCCTTGATCGCCATGCAGGCAAGCTGCTCCTCGCTTTGCACCATGGCCTTGCCAAAGGCGGTCTCGCCAATACCGACAATCGCAGTCCGGTCCTTGAGGGAGATCATATCGCTCATGGCTTCAGGCTCTCGGAAACGCGCGGCATCCAGCGCGGCAGGGTGATGTCGTCGGAGACGGCAGCAAAGGTGACGTCGACTGGCATGCCGATGCGGATTGCCGAAACTGGTACGCTGTTGATGGCAGCGTTGGGTGCCGCAACCAGGCTGCCGACCATGCGGATTTGCGGATGGTCTTCGAATTCGACGACGATCATTGGATACGGCACCACATCCTGGAAACCAGGCAGCGTCGGACCATGCGCAACACCGTACGACCAGACAGAACCTCGACCGGACGTTTCGGCCCATTCCGTCTCGGCATGGGCGCAGGCGGCGCAGAACGGATGTGGTGGAAATTGACAATGGCCGCAGGCCTTGCAGCGCTGGACGACGAGGCGACTCTCGCGTGCCGCGTCCCAGAAGCCCGCCGTGTCGGGATCGTCAGCATAGGGCAAAGGGATGGCTGTCATGGTCTTGTCTCTGTCGGATTGCGGGGAAACGGCAATTCAATCGCCTCAAGCACCGGATCGCCTGAAAGCGCGACCTGGACGTCGACCTGTCGGGCGCAACCGGGACAATAGAAATGGCGGATGCGGAAGCGTTCGCTGCCGGGATAGCGGTCGGTGATGGCTGATCGCTCGCCGGCGACGGCTTCATGGACGGCAAGGGATGCGTAGATGTCCTCGCCAGCGTCGCAGATACCATGGCCGCAGACGGCGCATACGACCTGCTCGCCACCGGAGACTGCGACGGCCCGGAAATGGCTGGACAGGCGACGTCCGCTGACCGGACCTTCAATCGTGCGCGGATCGCGACCGCCGAGCCGAACCTTGAGCCGTGCTTTTCGCGCGGCCTCTGACGCGTCACGGTCGATCTCTACCTGGTCGCCGTCGAGACGCAGGACCACGCCAAAGTCGCGCAAGGCATTGCCCACACTGACGAGACCATCGAGCACATCCATGGCAACCGCAGCCGGATCGCGTTCGAGCGGATCGCCAAAGCCGCCGCCCCCTTGCGAGGACGTGACCAATATCTGATCCGGATAGAGCCTGGTTGCAGCATCGGGCAGCCGAAAATCAGTGGCATCAGCAAGCTCCGCCCAGCCGCTTGAAACGGCCACCGGCACGTCACAACTCATGATGGCGAAGCCGCTGGGCAAACCGGGTTCACCGCCTGCTGCGCCCATTGTCGCCGGATGCTGCAAGCCTTGCGCCATGGACAAGAGTGCGATCGATCGGTCGGTCTGGTGCGGGCGATAGGCATGCATTGCGCCGACGCCACCGCGTCGCATGCCGGGACCGCCGGAATCGGCCAACTCGCGGCGCGTCAGATAGAGCACGGGATAGTATGCTTCGTTGGTTTCGAGGTTCGACGGCGTCGCGCCCGGCGACGTCGCCGTACCCGACGTGTCGCTCCCGTCGGCACGGACGGTGGCGCCGCCGCCGCCGCTCAGCTCATCCAGAAACAGCGTGGTGAACGGGGTGCCGTCGCGCCGGTGTCCCGAAATCGACATGCCGCCGGCGCCCGAGGACTGCGACGAGGCCATGGCCATGTGCGCATGCGCCGCCGATCCGTCGAGCAGGCGCGCGAGGCAACCGCTGACGCAGTTGCGGATCGCTTGTGCCGAGGTGCCTGTGCTCATCGCGACGCCGGCCGGCCACTCGGCATCAACGATCGAAGCCTTTCGAGTATGTATGTCGATGGTGCGCCATATGGCGCCGGGCATCCAGGGCAGGCCCTGGCAGATGTGGACGAGCACCGCCGCCATGGTGAAGTTGGCCAGCGTCGGATAGGTGGAGTTGACCGCGCCAGGAGCCTGGTCGTCGCTGGCGGTGAAGTCGAAGCTGAGCTTGTCGCCTGCCTTGGCCATGGCGAGGCGGACGGCGTAGACTTGGTTCGGCAAATAGTCGGCGCCGCTACGCTGCTCATGCTGAATGAACGAGTTCTCGCGCCAAATGCCATCTGGCAGCTCAATGAGGCGGCGCCGGAAGGCTGCCTCCGTCGAAGCAAGCAGCCTGTCCATCGCGTGCACGAGACCATCGGTGCCATAGGCGGCGCAGAGTTCCAGCACCTGACGTTCGGATGCGCGGTTCGCCGCGATCTGGCCGAGCAAATCGAGCGCGTTGAGCTCGGGTGTTCGGGTGCGGGCAAGGTAGTCGCGCTCGATGTCGCGGCGGACGCTGCCTGCCTCGACGATCTTGACCGGCGGGATCGGGATCGCTTCGTCGAAGATCGAGCGGGCTGCATAGTTGAAGCCGCCACTGACCGGGCCGCCGACATCCGGTTCGTGCACCGTCGACCCCGCCCAGGCAATCAGCCTGTCGCCGTGAAAGATCGGTGCCACCAGCGTCACATCGGGCTGATGCAGCGTCCCGAGATAGGGATCGTTGGTAAGAAACTGGTCACCGCGACCAATACCCGGGTTTTCGCCATAGCGATCGAGGATGTCGCGAACGATAAGGTTGAGCGATGTCGACTGCACCAGAATGAACTTGCTGCACGAGATCACGGTGCCGTCGGCCGTCATGATCGCGGTGTTGAAATCACTCGCCTCGGAGGCGATCTGCGAACCCGAGACACGGACCAGCGTCTCGCCTGCATCCGCGTTGATGGCTTCAAGTCGGTGGCGGATGATTTCGAGCTCGATCGGACCGATTGTCATGCGAATTCCCCGATGCTGGGCGAAGGCGAGCGCTTGTGCACCGCAGGCACGGTCATGGTTAGGTTGCCGTCCACGTCGGTCGTCACCGTCTGGCCGGGATAGATGACTGCCGTTGTCTGGTCGGATTCGATGAAGGCAGGTCCCGATATCACGACACCCACGCCAAGCTCGGCCCACAGGAAGACCGGCGTCTCCTGCTCACGCCCCCCGAACCAGGCCCGCCGTTGCCGGCTGGGCCGGAGCGCGCCGCGCATCCCCGTCGGGGCGCTGTCGGGCATGACGATCGGCATACGCGCTTCAACGACGACGGCCGCAAGTTCGATCGTGCTTTTTGCATGGGCCGAACCCCGACCAACGATCTGCTCGTAGCGGGACCGGAACGCGGCCTCGGCAGCGGCAATCTCGGCTCTACCAAGCCGTGACGACGGCACTTCGATGTCGATCCGGTGCAGCTGGCGAGAAAATTTCAGACCGATCTTGCGCCGTATCTCAACGGCACCTGCCAGGCTCGCCTCCGCCAGCCCCTCGAATTCGCCTCGGGCGCGCTGCTCAAGCCGACCGAAGGCGTCGATCTCGCCATCACGGAAGTCCTGCAGCGGCCGGGCGGGCAGCTCGATTTCATAGGAGGTCCGCATGTCGCTGGAGGCTGCCCCCCAGGCGGAGAACTCCGGCGCCAGCCGCGGTATGACGATTGCCTTCACACCGATCTCGGCGGCATAGCGCCCGACATGCTGAGGTGCTGCCCCGCCATAGGCATAAAGCACGAAGTTGCGAGGATCATGGCCGCGTTGCACGCTGGCGCGGCGGACGAGATCGGCCATCTGTGCATTGGCGACGCGCAAGATCCCCTCGGCCGCCTCTTCGATTTCAAGGCCGAGCTTGCCGGCAAGCGGCGCAAGCGCCGACCGCGCAGCGTCGCGATCCAGGATGAGCGCGCCGCCGAGGTGATCGAGATGGCCCAAAACGACAGCGGCATCCGTCACTGTAGGCTGCGTGCCGCCGCGGCCGTAGCAGGCCGGGCCGGGCATCGAACCGGCGCTTTGCGGTCCGACCCGCAACACGCCGAGTTCGGGATCGGCATAGGCAATGCTGCCTCCACCCGTTCCGATAGAGGCCAGGTCTATGACGGGAACGGCCAGGCTATGCCGGTCGATGCGTGGTCGGGAAGCGGTCGGCAGGGCACCACCGACGACGAGGCCGACATCGAAGCTCGTGCCGCCGACGTCGGTGGCAAGCACGTCGACATGCCCAAGCCGCGCGCCGATCTGGCGGGCGGCCATGATGCCGCCGACGGGTCCGGATTGAAGCAGATGTATCGGGGCGTCGTGCAGCGAACTCGCGCGACGCGCGCCGCCGCCCATGGTCACGATCAGGAACAGGCCCGAAAATCCCTCATCGCGCAACGCCTCGTCGAGCGAGGTCAGGTAGTCGCCGACAAGAGGTGCGACATAGGCATTCATGGCAACGGTCGCGGTGCGCTCATATTCGCCGATGCGCGGCGCAAGCTCGCTCGACAGCGTCACATGCAGGCCTGGGGCCTCCTCGGCGACCAGTTCGGCGAGACGGCGCTCGTGGCTGCCATTGACCGGCGACCACATCAGCGCGATGCCGATCGCCTCGGCACCGCGCGCGACCAGTTGGCGGATCGACTGCCGGGCCTGCTCTTCATCCAGCGGCACGATGATGTTGCCATCGACGTCGATGCGTTCGCGTACACCGATGATGCGGCGGCGGGGAACGAGCAGATCCGGCTTGCGCCATTTGAGCGCATTGATGCTGTCCTCGTCGGGCAGGCCGTGCACCTTGTTGGAACGCGCCATCGGCAGTGTCGCCTCAAAGCCTGAGGTCACAAGCAGGCCAACCTTGGCGCCGGCGTTGGTGAGCAGGGCATTGAGGCCGACGGTGGTGCCGTGCGACAGGATGTCGGTCACCTCGAGGATTTCGCGCAGGCTCTTGCCAAGCGAGCGGGAGGCGACAGCAAGCGAGGCGATCACACCTTCCATCAGGCGGCCGTGCGTCGTCAGTGCCTTGCCGACCCCGATCCTGCCGTCGCCGGTAAGAATGACCGTATCGGTAAAGGTGCCGCCAGTGTCGATGCCGACGATCTGCATATGCAAACTCGCAAATCACTCTTCAGGTCGCAGTCCACCGTCCGTCGAACGCATGGCGCTCGCCGTTGGTGGCCTGCCGTGAACGCCGGAAATCCGGCACGGAATTGAAACAATCCTGCGGGGAACGAAAGCCGCCGCCGCTCTCCAAGGCGGCAACGATTTCCGCCACTTGAGACACGTCGATAAGGCGTCGAACGGAACAAGCTGTCAAATGCAACCGGCACTTTTCCGGCTATCCGGAAAATCTGCGGAAGCGATTGTTTTGATTTCGCCTATCGGCCTAGCCTCCCGTCCGCGGATGCCCTTGGCGCTCGCTGGATTGTACTTCCTCACGGAGCGACAGATGAACTCATTGCGCAGAACCGACATATCAGCTGCCATGCCATTGGTCGCCGAGGCCCCTGCCAAGATAGAAGTGCGAGGGGTGCGCAAGCGTTATGACGCCAACGGCAATGTCGAAGCGCTTGCCGGTGTCGATCTCAAGGTGAGGAGTGGCGAGTTTGTCTGCCTCGTCGGTCCGTCGGGTTGCGGCAAGTCGACGGTACTCAGGATGATTGCCGGCCTGCACAGGCCGAGCGAGGGCGAGGTCCTCGTCCATGCCAGTGGCACGCGCGCGGTTCCCACCGCCATGGTGTTCCAGAGTTACAATGTGTTTCCGTGGAAGACGATCCAGGCCAATGTCCGCTTCGGTCTGGAGATGACAGGCATGTCTGGCGCCGAGGCCGACAGGCGCGCGACGGCCTGGCTCGGCAAGATGGGCCTCGCCGACTTCGCCAATGCATATCCGCCGGCTCTTTCCGGCGGCATGTTGCAACGTGTCGCCATCGCTCGCGCCATGGCGGTCGAGCCTGAAATCCTTCTGATGGATGAACCTTTCGCCGCGCTCGACGCCCAGCACCGTCGCATCCTGCAGGACGAGTTGCTGACGCTCTGGCAAGAAGACAGACGCACAGTCGTCTTCGTCACCCACAGCCTTGAAGAAGCGTTGCTGCTCGGCGACCGGGTCGTGGTGATGTCGGCGCGGCCAGGTCGCATCATCGCCGAACTCGAGGTGCCTTTCGCCCGACCACGCGCGCCGGAAATCCGCGGAGAGCCCATGTTCGCCAAGCTCGAGCAGGAAATCTGGAACCTGCTGCGAGAGCAGGTCGGCAAGCACGCTGCCTGAAACAAACATCGACGCGGAGGAAGCGACGAGCATGGAAAAGACCATCGCTATCAGACCGGGCGAAGCCGAGCGCGACCCACGTGGTTATGCGCTGCGGGCGCGAAGGCAGGAAAAGGTGCTGGCGATGGCGACGCCCGTCGTGTTCTTCATCCTGTGGGAGATCTGCGCCCGCGCCGGCCTTCTCGATTCGCGCTTTTTTCCCGCCCCGAGCGCGATCTTCCTGTCAGCGGTCGAAATGCTGCGCACAGGAATGCTGCAGCAGGATGTGATCGCGAGTGCTCTGCGTGTGCTCGCCGGCTTCGCCATCGGCGTCACATCAGGCCTTGGCGCCGCCCTGTTGCTCGGCCTGTCGCGCCTGACACGCGCCGCGCTGGAGCCGTTCCTTACCGCGCTCTACACGGTGCCAAAGCTCGCCCTGCTGCCGTTGCTACTGCTGATCTTCGGACTTGGCGAACTGCCGAGCGTGCTGCTTGTCGGCATGACCGTGTTCTTCCTGGTCTGGATCCAGTGCATGGAGGCAGTGCTTGCCATCCCCGAGAACTATCACGAGGCCGCCCGCTCCTTCGGCGCCAAGGGCTGGAATATGTTCAGGCACGTCACCTGGCCGGCACTTTTGCCACAGCTGTTCATTTCCATGCGCATCGCCATCGGCACGGCGGTGCTGGTCATCGTCGGCGTCGAGTTCGTCCAGGCAAGCCAGGGCATAGGCTATCGCATCTGGCATTCGTGGTCGCTGTTTCAGGCCAACCGGATGTATGTCGGTATCTGCACCGTAGCCCTCATGGGTTTCCTGTTCAGCTCGCTGGTCCGCTGGCTCGGACGGTTGATGCTGCCCTGGACGGCGTCCTCGACCAAAGGATCCCGCTAGATCCAACGCAGCATCCGAACTGCCCCGAAATGCGATAGCGCGCTTCGGGGGCGTTCGGCGAGATGGGCATCATTCTTCGTCTGCCCTTGTAGTGCCACCCGGCAGGGCGTGGCAGCTAGCTGACCTTTGGGAGGCCCGAATGAATCCCAAAATCTACATCCACGAATATGTCGACATCATCGGCGCCAACCGGGCCAACTATTTCAGGCACATGACGACAGGCTGGGGCCGGCACAGCGCCGAACGGCTGCAGAAATGCTTCGGCGTCTGGGGCACGCTCGGCAGCACCGGCCGTTGGCCGCAAGTGGTCAATCTGTGGGAATATGACGGCTGGGACAGCCTGGCTGCCAGCTTCGCCCATGAGACCGGCACCGAGACGATGCAGGACAAGGCGCTCGAGACGTGGTGGCAAACGGCGAGAGAATACCGCAGCGGCGGCTTCGACCGCCTGTTGATCGCAGCCCCTTACTCACCCGACATAGAGCAACTTTGTGCCGACGGCAGTGTGGTCGGCGCCAAGGTATTCCTGCACGAGACAGTCAATATCAAGCCAGGCCTGGCGCAGGATTATTTGCGGCTGGTGTCGGAGCATTGGCTTGGCCAGGCAATGGAATTGGGGCTGCAGCTTGTCGGCGCCTTTCGCACCGCCATGCGCAATGATTCCGAGGTCTTGCTGATCTGGGCCATGCGGGATTGGAGCGACTGGGCTCGCGTCGGCATGGCCGAAGACGGCGAGCCTTTCCGGACATGGCGCACCAGGACCAAAGACATTGCGATCGACTGGGTCGGCCACCTGATGTGTTCGGCACCCGCCTCTCCACTCAAGACTGGAGTCCAGCCCTAGCAGGCGGGACGCCCGGCATTCCAGCGCCACTGCGTGCTTGCCGCGTCGGCGGGATTGATTGCGAGCACTCCTAGTCTACCAAATGCTGTTGGCTTTGAACCATCCCAATGGCTGCTTTC
This sequence comes from Aminobacter sp. MDW-2, assembly GCF_014250155.1. Classification (NCBI taxonomy): domain Bacteria; kingdom Pseudomonadati; phylum Pseudomonadota; class Alphaproteobacteria; order Hyphomicrobiales; family Phyllobacteriaceae; genus Aminobacter; species Aminobacter sp. MDW-2. The sequence continues at coordinate 1,699,013 of NZ_CP060197.1, read as the reverse complement.
CACACCGACCTGGTGGTGTGCCAAGGCTGTCAGCCGATGACAGGAAATTGCAGCGTCTGCCTGAACGGCGAGAATGGGCGCAGGTCATTCACGAGCTAGCCTGTGTGGATCAGTCGACAGTCTTTCTTCCCATCTCGTTCGCGGCGGCTTACCATGCCTTTTGGCATAGGAGGCTTCGATGACATCAAGCTTCAACGTGCAGGATGCGGCCGGCTATGAGCAGTTGATGGGCCGCTGGAGCCAGAAACTCGCAATCCCCTTCATCGACTTTGCCGGCCTCGCCGATGGCGAGAAAGTGCTCGACGTCGGCTGCGGTACCGGCAGCCTGACCTTCGTGCTGGCCAAGGCGGCAAATCTCGGGGAAATCGAAGCCATCGACTTCTCGCCGGTCTTTGTCGCGGCGGCTCAGGCGCGCAATACGGATCCGCGCATAACGATCAGTCAGGCCGACGCCTGCGGCCTGCCCTTCCCGGACAACAGCTTCGACCGGACGCTGGCGCTTCTGGTGCTGCATTTCGTGCCCGAGGCGCCCAAGGCGATCGCCGAGATGGCCAGGGTGACACGGCCGGGCGGGGTGGTCGCGGCCACGGTGTGGGATCATTATGGCGGCATGCCCGGCATGCGTATGGTCGTCGACACGCTGGCGGCGCTCAGTGAAACCGGCCGGCAACTGCGCGCCCGCTACTGCTTCCAGCCGATGATGCAGCAGGGCGAAATGAAAGCCGCCTTCGCCGCTCAGGGGCTGTCAGGCGTCGAGGAGACCCAGCTTTTGCTGCGCATGGACTATGCGGACTTCGACGATCTCTGGGCACCCATCGGCGCAGGCGAAGGTCCGATCGGCAAGTTTATCGCCACGCTCGACCAGGCGGACAAGGCGAGCGCCGAAGCTGCCGTCCGCGATGCCTACGAGGCCGGCCGCCCCGACGGCCCGCGCTCCTTTGCCAACATCGCCTGGGCCGTGCGCGGGATTGTGAGCTGAATCGACGCCGGCAGATACAACGGGGCGACAGAGGCTTTCCTCAGTCCTTAAAGTACTGTCGCACCACAAGGCTGCCTTGCCGACACGGAACCACCTGGTTCGGCGGACTGACCATGAGGGTAGGGCAAACACCGACGATGTGCTGGTCGCTCTTGGGAACGCAGGGCGTCGCCGCCTCCCGACCAAAGGGAGGGCGAAGCCCCTTCACCCGACATCCAGCACGATCTTGCCGATGTGCTCGCCCTCTTCCATGCGTTCATGCGCCCGCCAGGCTTCCTTGAGCGGGAAGATCATGTCCATGACAGGCGCGACGCGGCGAACGGCCAGCAGCGGCCAAACCTGGGCTTCGAGAGTTGCGGCGATGCCGGCCTTGAACTCGGTCGTGCGCGGCCTCAGCGTCGATCCGGTATGGGTCAGCCTTTTGACCATCAGTTTCGAGAAATCGGCGCTCGCCACCGCCCCGCCTTGCGTCGCGATCTGGACAATGCGGCCGTCGACGGCCGCAGCATTGTAATTGCGGCCGACATAGTCGCCACCGACCATGTCGAGGATGACGTCGGCACCCTTGCCGCCGGTGGCATCCTTCACCGCCTCGACGAAATCCTCGTTGCGGTAGTTGATCGCCCGGTCGGCCCCGAGCTTGAGGCAGGCGGCGCATTTGTCGTCAGAGCCGGCGGTGACGATGACATAAGCGCCGAAGGCCGAAGCGAGCTGGATCGCGGTGGTGCCAATGCCCGACGAGCCGCCATGGATCAAAAGCGTCTCACCCGCCTTCAGCGCACCACGCTCGAACACGTTGTGCCAGACGGTGAAGAAGGTTTCGGGCACGGCCGCAGCTTCGGTGAAGGTGAAGCCGGCAGGCACGGGCAGCGCATTGGTCTCGTGCACCCTGGCATATTCGGCATAACCACCGCCCGGCGTCAGCGCACAGACCGCGTCGCCGATGCGCCAGCGCGTGGCGCCCTCGCCAAGTGCAGCCACCTCACCCGACACTTCGAGCCCGGGCAGGTCGGAGGCGCCCGGCGGCGCGGGATAGGCGCCCTTGCGCTGCTGGACGTCGGGTCGGTTGACGCCCGCCGCATGCACCCGGATCAGAATCTCGCCGGCCGCCAATTCCGGCAGGTCGCGCTTCTCGGCCTTGAGCACGCGAGGCCCGCCCGGCTGGCTGATCGCCACGGCCAGCATCTTTTCGGGAAGTTTGGCAGGCTTGGCCATGTCTTTCGGTCTCCGCTGGTCCGGCGCGCCCCGGACTTTACATGTGGTTGAACGCACTATGTATTCTGATTGGCAAATCAGGCAAACGCCTGTCTGCGATGGAGGAGTGCGAGATGGCGCTGTTCGACGACGAGCCGGTGAAGAAAAAGACTGTGCATGAGATCGGCCAGGATCTGTCGCTGCTGTCGGTCGGCGAGCTCAACGAGCGCATATCGGCGCTGCGCGCCGAGATCGGCCGGCTCGAGGCCGAGCTCACCGTCAAGGGCTCGACCAAATCGGCCGCCGAGGCGCTGTTTAAGCGCGGCTGAACCGCGCACCGCCACCGATATGCCCCAAACGGGTTATCATCAGGTGCCAATGCCTTCTTGATTCGTGGTGGGATATCTGATGCTCGCAACCTACCGGCCGATCCTGTCTTTGCTCCGCGGCACTGCCTTCCTGCTCGCTGCCTCGGGCCTGCACGGGCTATTGCTGCCGTTGCGCGGCCAGGAAGAAGGTTTCTCCACCACCGCGCTCGGCCTGATGGGTACGGCCTGGGCCGGTGGTTTCGTCGCCGGCTGCTATTTTGCCCCGCGTGTCGTCCGCCGCGCCGGCCATGTCCGCGCCTTCGGCACCTTTGCCGCATCCGCCGCCATCATCGCGCTGCTCACCGGCCTGATCGTCAACGAATATGTCTGGATCCTGCTGCGCGCCTTTACCGGCTTCGCGATGGCCGGCGCCTTCATGGTCATCGAGAGCTGGCTCAACGAGCGCGCCACCAACGAGAACCGTGGTACCGTCTTCGGCCTCTACATGATGGTCACCTACGCCTCGATCATGGCCGGTCAGATGATGGTCGCCGGCGGCGACGTTACCAGCGCCTCGCTGTTCATGGTCACCGGCATCCTGTTCTGCCTGTCGCTGATCCCGACAGCCGTCTCCAGCGCCGCCCACCCCAAGCCGCTGCAGGACGTCTCGCTCGACATCAAGGGGCTTTACGCCAATTCGCCGGTCGCCTCCGTCGCCTGCTTCCTCATTGGCGTCGCCAATGGCGACTGGGGCACGCTCGGCGCCGTCTATGGCGCGCGCATCGGCATTTCGACGCCCGAGATCGCGCTGATGATGAGCCTGGTGGTCGTCGCCGGCGCCGCACTGCAGATCCCGATCGGCAAGGTCTCCGACCGCACCGACCGTCGCTATGTGCTGATCGGCGCCTCGCTCGCCTCGGCGGTGGCCGCCGTGCTGATCTTCCTCGTCGCGCCGCGCTCCGGCGCCTTCGTCATCGCCATGACCGCCTGCTACGGCGCGTTTGCCTATACGCTCTATTCGCTGGCGGTGGCGCATGCCAACGACCACGCCAAGCCTGAGGATTTCGTCAAGGTTTCGGGCGGACTGTTGCTACTCTACGGCTTCGGCACCATGGTCGGCCCGTTGCTTGGCGCCGGCTTGATGGATGTGATGCGGCCCGAGGCACTCTTCCTCGCCACCGCCGCAGCCCACTTCCTGCTTGCCGGCTACACCGCGCTGCGTATCAGGCGGCGCGCGCCGGTACCGATCGAGGATCGCGAAGCCTTCAAGACCCAACCGGCCGACCGCAGCGCGACCCCGGAATCGCTGCGCCTCGACCCCAGGCACGAGGACGCGGCCTGACGGGCAGAGCGCTGCGACGACGGGCCCGCATGGCGATTGCGACCGGTAGTTGAGATTTCGCTGATGTTGCGGCACAAATGGGCCATGACAACTGACGCACCCTTCCTCGCCATCTCGGATGCCAACCGGCGCCATCTGCTGGAAGAATTGCGTCGCGGTCCCAAGACGGTCAGTGAGCTTGCCGCCGGGCTGCCGGTTTCGCGGCCCGCGGTGTCGCAGCACCTCAAGGTTTTGCTCGATGCAGGCCTCGTCAGCGCCCGCGCCGAAGGCACGCGCCGCGTCTACGCGGTCAGCGTCAGCGGCTTCCGCAAGCTCAACATCTGGCTGGACCAGTTCTGGGACGCTTGAAGTCCTGACGCCGGCGACCACCTCGGGCGAAACAATGCCTAGCTGGCCCCGCTAGGCCGGATGCGCGCCGACCAAAGCCACAACATAATCACACCGCCCCCCGACGCACAAAAGCGGCCGGCTTCGGTTCAGCAATCTTGGGATCAAGCGGCTTATCCGGCTGAAAAACATCGCGCTGTCCCGGCGGCGATGTTGTTCGCCGCCGGCGTCGGACCCTTGCCGAAAATCAGGGCCTTGTTGGAGACCTCGTGACTGAGCCTAGTGCTGCGTCGGGTCACCTTTCAGCTTTTCAATCTCGTCCTTGAGAGCCAGCTTGCGACGCTTCAGCGCTACGATTTGCAGGTCGTCCATGGATGGATGATTCATTGCTTCGCCGAGCTGGCGCTCGACGTCACCATGTTTGCGCTGAAGTTCTTCAAGATGGGAAGCAAGAGACATGATTGGTTCTCCCTTTCATGGTTTCCTCGATGCTCCGGGCACAGCCCTGCCCACCGCAGACAGTGCTCTGTGACGGAACCATGACACTCTGCCATCCCCGGCCGGCGATGTCGAATAAAGCGTGGTAGCATTTCCTGACAGCTTGAAATGTGATAAGGGCTTCGCGCCGGTGACAAGGAGTCGCCGACCCCGCCTTAGGAGCGCCCCGGGTGCGCCAGTGACTTTGCAGACGGTAGACATGTCGGAACAGGAACAAGCCGAGGTTCGTCTCGAGTTTGCACGCTTGAAGCAGGACCATGCGGATTTTGATGCCGCGATCAACGCGATGATCGCGATGGGTTGCGACCCCTTGCAGATCCAGCGGATGAAGAAAAAGAAACTGGTCCTCAAGGACAAGATCGCCCAGATCGAAGACCGCATCATCCCCGACATCATCGCCTGAGAAACCGCCATTTTCGGGCGGCCTTTTGGTTGCGATGGCGGTGCATTTCGGTTAAGCGCAGGCTTATCAAGCAGGGGTGCCGCGCGTGAGCAAAGACAGGGTCGACGTCGCCATCATCATGGGGAGCCAGTCCGACTGGGCGACCATGCGCCATGCCGCCGAATTGCTCGATGTGCTCGGCATTGATTTTGAGGCGCGCATCGTCTCGGCCCACCGCACCCCCGACCGTCTCTATGAATTCGCCAAGGGCGCCAAGGCAGCCGGTTTCCGCGTCATCATTGCCGGTGCCGGCGGCGCCGCCCATCTTCCCGGCATGACGGCGGCGATGACTTCGCTGCCCGTGTTCGGCGTACCGGTCGAATCGAAGGCTCTGTCAGGCCAGGATTCGCTGCTCTCCATCGTTCAGATGCCGGCCGGCATCCCCGTCGGCACGCTGGCCATCGGCAAGGCGGGTGCTGCCAATGCAGCGCTGCTTGCCGCGGCCGTACTTGCCCTTTCCGACGACGCGCTTGCCACCCGGCTTGACGAGTGGCGCGCCGCCCAGACCGCACGGGTCGCCGAACAACCGACGGACGACGCGTGAGCGCCCCTCTTCCCCTCGGCGCCACCATCGGCATCATCGGCGGTGGCCAGCTCGGCCGCATGCTGGCCATGGCGGCGGCTCGCCTCGGCTACCAGACGATCGTCCTGGAGCCCCAAGCCGACTGCCCGGCGGCACAGGTCGCCAACCGCCAGATCGTCGCGGCCTATGACGACCCCGCCGCCCTCGACGAGTTGGCGCGCGCAAGTGCCGTCGTCACCTATGAATTCGAAAACGTGCCGGTTGTCGCTGCCGAACGGCTCGGCCGCTCGGTCGCCGTCTATCCGCCGGCGCGCGCCCTTGAGGTGGCGCAGGACCGGCTCGTCGAAAAGACGTTTCTCAATGGCATCGGGATATCCACCGCCGGCTTCCGCCCTGTGGGCAACGATGCCGAGCTGGCGGAAGCGCTGAAGGCCTTCGACGGCAGTGGCGTGTTGAAAACCTGCCGAATGGGTTATGACGGCAAGGGCCAGATGGTCTTCCGCAACATGACGACGGGCGGCTTCGACGGCGCCTGTGCCTCGCTTGGCAATGTACCGCTGGTGCTCGAATCCTTCGTCGCCTTCGAACGCGAAATCTCGATCATCGCGGCGCGCGGCACCGACGGCAGCATCGCCGTCTTCGATCCGGCCGAGAACGTACATCGCAACGGCATCCTGGCGACCTCGACCGTACCGGCGGCGATCGACAGCGACACCGCCATGGCAGCACGCGACGCGGCGCGGAAAATCCTGGCAGCACTCGATTATGTCGGCGTCATCGGCGTCGAGTTCTTCGTGCTTGCCGACGGTTCGCTTTTGGTCAACGAGATGGCGCCACGGGTGCACAATTCCGGCCACTGGACCGAAGCCGCCTGCGTGGTCTCGCAGTTCGAGCAGCACATGCGCGCCGTCGCCGGCCTGCCACTCGGCGACGCCAACCGGCACTCCGACTGCGTCATGGAAAACCTGATCGGCGACGATATCGAAAAGGTCCCGGCGCTGCTCGCCGAACCCGATGTATCGGTCCACCTCTATGGCAAGGCCGAGGCCCGCCCCGGCCGCAAGATGGGCCATTTCACCAGGCTGTTGCCGCACCGCTAGGAGACGACGGCAAGGGCGAACTGCGGCGCGGAATCAGACGGCCGACTTAACCAACGAGCCAAAGAAGCCGATGATGCGTGTTATGCGCTTCTGGTCGGCATCGACGAAGGCGATGTCCAGGCCTTCGGGCGGCGATTTCCCGTCCGGCAGCACGAATTTCCAGGCGAAGCGCGCGACGCCATGATGAATGTCCACGTCGCTGGTGCGCAGGATGCGGGCTCCGGGATACCTCGCCTGTATTCCCGCGATATGCGCAAGCAACTCCTCTGCGCCAACGGCATAGACTGTCGGATCGGTGTAGCTCGCGCCGTCGCTCCAGACTGACAGCAGCAAATCGCGCCGCTGCGCGGCGCTCTCGCTGGACCAGGCTGCGCAATAGGTGTCGACGAGAAGCGTCAGGGACATTCGGTTTCCTTCATATCAAGCGTCGGGTGTGAGGCTGACCGGCAAGGCGGCCAGCCTCCTCGTTGCCGCAGCCCTCAGGCGACCTTGCCCATAAACTGCGACAACGCCGCGAAATCTCCGTGCAACTGGTCGGCTGCAATCGCCCGCTGGAAGATGGAGCCATAGCCGTCAACCACGGCGCGGTCGATTCCGCGCGCGTCCATCAGCTCCATCAAATGCTGGAACGCACTGTGATGGATGGCGATCGACGACAGCGTCTCCGCGTCGCTGGCAAAACGCCCTGCATCGGTGCGTTTGATGAGGTCAGTGACAAGCCCTTCGACAACAGGCGCTGTCGCCGCCCACTGTCCGCCCAGTTCGCCCAGATCGATCCCTTCGGCCTGGCTCACGGCGATTGCGTTGAGCGCTCCGAACAATGCGCCCCACATCAAGGCCAGCAAAGCGCTATCAAGCGCATTGGCACGTCCTGGATCTTGTCCGACATGCTGGACGTTACCGCCCAATGCGCGAAAGACGGCGGCGTTGTCATGAAAGGCCTGGCCTTGCCCTGAGACCAGGATCGTGCCCGCATCCGTACCGATGAAGTCAGGCGTCGCCATGATCGCGCCGTCGAGATAGAAGGCGCCGTGCCGGGCGCACCATTCGGCGACGTCGCGCGCCCCGTGCGGCGTACCCGACGTCAGTTCGACGATCAGCTTGCCGCGGATGGCGGACGTGACGGCGGCGTCGCGTAGGATCGCTGCAGACGCCGCGTAGTCGCTGACATTCACTATGATGACTTCAGCTGCAGTGACGGCCTCCAGCACCGACGGCGCAACGGTGGCGCCAAGCAAGGCCAGCGGTTCGGCCTTCTCCCTTGTCCGGTTCCAGACCGTCGTGCGATGGCCTGATGCAAGCAGGGCGCGGACGAGCGCCGAACCCATGCGGCCTGTTCCGACAACCGCGATTGAACGCTTCATTCCAACTCTCCATATCCAGTGGCGACGCCACGATGCGACTTCGGTCGCGACGTCGTGGAGATATGGCGAGATGGGCGGCACACAATACGAACCGGGACGTAAGTGGTCACCTGGCGGTAAGGAGAACTGCATGGACAAGATGACGGACAATGGCTTTGCCGCGGCTGTCAGGATGACCGAAGGCAAATGGAAGATCGACATCCTTTGCCAGCTCGGAACGGCATCGCGGCGGTTTGGCCGGCTGAGGCGGTCGATCCCCGGAATCAGCGAAAAGATGCTGGCGCAGCAATTGCGCGAAATGGAGGCGGACGGCCTTGTCGACCGGAAGGTCTATTCGGAACTGCCGGCCAAGGTTGTCTATTCGCTCACCGAACGCGGCGCAGCACTCAATGCGGCAGCAGACTCGCTATGCCGCTGGGGCGCGCAATTCGGCCTTCCCTGCAATATCAAGGACAAGGCGGAATATGCCTGAGGCTTGTCTTGCTTTTCCTACTGCCCCGGCACCGGGCAGCTGAGGTCGCCCTCTTCGCATTTGAGGTAGGTGCCGAGCTGCGCCACGCGCGCGTCGGTCAGGCCCTGCAGGCAGCCGGAATGGATCATCGGCTGGACCGATCCGCCTTCGACGCCGGAGGACGCGAACTTGCACTCGGCATCGCGAAAGGCGATCCAGGCGCGCTGGGAGTCCTGCAGCAGCTTGCGCGCGCCTGAATTGTCGGACAGGCGCTTCATGATGTCGCCATAGGCGACGTTGAGCTTGGCGTCGGAGGCCGCGTAGTCTTGGGCCGCGCAGATGTTCATGCCCAACTGGGTCTGGTCGTTGCGGTTGCACTCCGCAGCCGACACTGCGGACGCGACCATCGCGCCAACCATCGAGATCAAGAGAATCGAAAGCCGCATCTGCCCCTCCGTTGCCTGGACGAAGCGGAGGATTCCAGCGAGGCTGTCGACTGGCAAGTCCCCGCTTTGGCATCGCCATGATCATTGCCGGCAAAAAAGCCGATCAATCCGTCATGCTGTGCCCTCTCGCGGTTGACTGGCCAAGACTCCTCGTCTAAGAGCCACTCACACAAATTGGGCGTGCACTTTGGGCGCGCTTTTGGTTTCGGCCCGGAAGATGGGCCCCATCTGACGGGTTAGTGACATGAAGATCAAGAATTCGCTCAAGGCGCTCAAGGGCCGCCATCGTGACTGCCAGCTGGTTCGTCGCAAGGGCCGCATCTACATCATCAACAAGACTGCGCCGCGCTACAAGGCCCGCCAGGGCTGATGCACGCACGGCCGCTCGCGGCCGGCGCATCACGGCAATTTCAGTTTGACGTTCCCATGCGGGGGTCTAGAATTTCCGCATGCGGAGCGTTTTTGCCTTTTTTGTCCTGACCATCGCGGCAACGCCGCTGCCGCTCCAGGCGTTTGCCCAGTCGAGCGGCGATACCGTCGTCGCCAAAGCCGACACCCAGCTCGATTCGCTGTTCTCCGACCTCAAGCGCGAGCGCAACGAAAAGGCCGCCGAACGCCTCGCCAACCGGATCTGGGAAGCCTGGTACAGGTCCGGCAGCACCTCCGTCGACCTCATGATGCTCTGGGCGCAGCAGGCGCTGGAAGCCAAGAAGTTCGACGTCGCCCTCGATTTCCTCGACCAGGTCGTGACCCTGCAGCCCCAATATGCCGAGGGCTGGAACCGTCGCGCCACCGTGCATTTCATGATGGGAAATTTCCGCAAGTCGATGACCGACATCGAACGCACGCTGGAGCTCGAGCCGCGCCATTTCGGCGCCCTCTCCGGCATGGCCCAGATCATGGCCGCCACCAACCACAACGAGCTGGCGCTGCAGGCCTGGCAGCGCGTTCTGGTCATCTACCCGATGCTGCGAAATGCCCAGAACGAGGTGTCGCGGCTGTCGGAAGAGCTGGCGGGCGAAGGGATTTGAGCAATTAGGGGATAAGGGATTAGGGTAATAGGTAAACATCGCCAACGTCCTGCCGCATCCCCCTTGTTTTCTTATTTTCTTGTTTTCTTACTCCCCTACTATCCCATTCCCTTACTCCCCTCCCTCCCCCCTCCCCGAGCCGCATGAACATCCTCGCCTTCGTCCTGGTCCTGCTCGTTGCGGTCGTGCTTGCGCTGGCCGGCTTTACCGGCGCGGCCGCATGGCTGATCGAGCGCCGCAACCCACCTGTTGGCAGCTTCATCGACATCAATGGCGCCAACATCCACTTTGTCCATGTGCCGGCGGCTGCCGGGGCCGACCTGCCGCCGCTGGTCTTCATCCACGGTGCGTCCGCAAACCTGAAGGATCAGATGCTGCCGCTCAGGCCGCAGTTCGAAGGCCGCGTCGAGATGCTGTTCCTCGACCGCCCCGGCCATGGTTGGTCAGAACGCGGGCCCGGCAACAACGAGACGCAGGAAGGGCAGGCCGCGACGATTGCTGCCCTGATGGACAGGCTCGGCATCAAGGACGCGATCATTGTCGGCCATTCGTTCGGCGGCTCGATCGCGGCAACCTTTGCGCTTGAGCATCCCCAGAAGACGCGCGGGCTGCTGTTCCTGTCCGCGGCAACACACCCTTGGCCAGGCGGCGAAACCTCCTGGTACTACAGCCTGAGCGCTAGGCCGGTGGCCGGGTGGCTGTTTGCCGCGACGGTTGCCAATCCGGCAGGGCTGATGCGCATCAATGCGGCGACGACCTGCGTCTTCTCGCCCAACAAGGTGCCTGATGGTTATGTCGACGAGGCCTCGATCAAGCTGGTGCTGCGGCCGCAGCCGTTTCGCGCCAATGCCATCGATGTCGAGGCCTTGTACCGGCACGCGCTGAAGACGGCGCCGCGCTATTCAGAGATCAAGGCACCGACGGTGGTGATATCGGGCGATGCCGACACGGTCGTCTATGAGGAGATCCATTCGATCGGCCTCGCCCGCGACATTCCTGGCGCCGAACTGGTCTGGATCCGCAACCTCGGCCATAAGCCGGACTGGGTGACGCCCGATCTGGTGGCGGCTGCGGTGGAAAAGCTCGCCGGCCAGCCGCACGGCCTGCAGGCCATGGCGCGACAGATCGAGGCCCGCATCGCTGGCGACGCGTTCGGCACGGACATCTGCGTGAACGAGAAGGCGCCGAGTTAAGGGAGTAGGGAGCATGGGGGAACGAGGACGGCTTGAGCCGCCTATTTCCCTACTTCCTTACTCCCCTACTCCCATAAATTACCTGCTGCCTTTGCCTTCCGGTCCGACATAGGCGATGCGCAGCATGTTGGTCGAACCGGGGGTACGCAGCGGCACGCCGGCGGTGATGATGATGCGGTCGCCGCCAGCGGCAAAGCCTTCGTTGAAGGCGACGTTGCAGGCGCGGTCGACCATGTCGTCGAGATCCACCGCATCCGGAGAGACGACGCAATGCGTGCCCCACAGCAGCGACAGGCGGCGGGCGGTGGCGAGGATCGGCGACAGCGCGATCACGGGCACCTGGGGCCGCTCACGCGCGGCGCGCAGCCCGGTGGTGCCCGAGGCGGTGTAGGTGACGATTGCCGACAGTTTCAGCGTCTCGGCGATTTCACGCGCCGCAAGCGAGATCGCGTCGGCGCCGGTGGCCTCCGGCTGCGAACGCTGGGCGTTGATGATACCGGGATAGGTCGGATCCTTTTCGACCTGCTGGGCGATCCGGTCCATGGTCGCGACCGACTCGACCGGGTACTGACCAGCAGCCGACTCGGCCGACAGCATGACGGCGTCCGCACCTTCGAACACCGCCGTCGCAACGTCGGAGACTTCGGCACGGGTCGGCACCGGTGCCGTGATCATCGATTCCAGCATCTGGGTGGCGACAACCACCGGCTTGCCGGCGCGGCGGGCCGCGCGGGTGATCTGCTTCTGGATGCCGGGCACGGATTCGATCGGCATCTCGACGCCGAGATCGCCACGGGCGACCATCAAGGCATCGGACAGCTCGATGATTTCGGCAAGACGGGCAACCGCCTGCGGCTTCTCGATCTTGGACAGCAGCAGCGCACGCCCTTGGGCGATCTTGCGCGCCTCGGCCAGATCCTCGGGACGCTGGATGAAGGACAGCGCGACCCAGTCGACGCCGGTCTCGAGCACCGCGTCGAGATCCTTGCGATCCTTTTCGGTCAGCGCGCCGACCGGCAGGTCGGTGTCGGGCAGGCTGACGCCCTTCTTGTCGGAAATCTTGGTGCCGGCAACGACCGTGCAGACGATCGACTTACCGTTGACCTTGGTTGCCCTAAGCTCCAGCTTGCCGTCGTCGATCAGCAGACGGTGGCCGGCCTGGACCGACTTGAGGATTTCAGGATGCGGCAGGTGGACGCGGCTCGACGTGCCGAGGTCGGGGTTGTCGTCGAGGGTAAAGGTCTGGCCGACTGACAGCTCTTCCTTGCCATTGGCGAACTTGCCGACGCGGAGCTTGGGTCCCTGCAGGTCGGCGAGAATGCCGATCGGCCGACCAACCGCCTCTTCAACCGCGCGGATGCGGCCAACGAGGGTGCGCATCGAATCGTGGTCGGTATGGCTCATATTGATGCGGAAGACGTCGGCGCCCGCATCGAAGAGCTTCCGGATCATGACCTCGTCGGAGGAGGCCGGACCGAGTGTGGCGAGTATTTTGACCTTGCGGCTACGTCTCATTGACCGTTCGTTCCCGAGGCGGCCGCATCGCCGCCCGTTGCGGGCTCGTCGGTGAGCTGGACCATCCAGTTCGCCTGCTCGCCCGTGTCGTATTCCTGGAAGCCGGCACGCTGGAAACCGCGCGCTACGCAGTCGGTGACCCCGGCGACCTTGAACTCTTTTTCAGCCACGCACATGTTGATGGGGCCGTCCCAGCGTCCGCCCCGCTCGGCATCTTCTGCATAGAGATAATAAAACCTCGATGACAGTGGGCCTTCGATCAGCGTCTTGCAGGTCTGCCCTTCGATGTGCCACCAGCCTTCGGTGATCCAGCCCGCCTTGGCGCGATAGCCGATGCCGACGCCGACGAGGCTCTGGGTCGCGTTGCAAACCCTGAAATCGGCGCGTGCAGGCGTAGCAGCAACGGAGGCAAACAGGGGAACCGCCAGGAAAAGGAAAAGCATTGCGAAGGCTGAGCGTGCGCGCGGCCTCCCGGCAAGTTCCATCCCCAAGCCCCTCTTCGACGTATTTTTCATTTTCTGGTGCCCTTTTCGGCAATGTGCAAGCGCATGTCAACGCATGGCACGGCGCTTATCCAATCGATTTAGATGCGCTCGGCCGCCGTGATTTGCCGCCCCATCTGGCATATTCGAAAAAAGGTTGGCAAAACAACGGCGTTAGCACATATCCCCACAGCAGCAGCGGCGTCAAAACCTAAACCGAAGCCGTGCCGAAGGACAATTTGCCTCCGATGACGCGAAACACTCTCTTTGCCCCGTTCGAAATCATCGAAGGCGACCGCGCCCAGGGGCTGGTACTTTTGTGCGACCATGCCCGGCGCGACCTGCCGCAGGAATATGGCGACCTCGGCCTGCGGCCCGCGGAATTCGAGCGCCACATCGCTTACGACATCGGCGCCGAACAGGTGACCCGCAAGCTGGCGGCGATGATGGGCGCTCCGGCAGTGTTGGCCAACTTTTCGCGCCTTCTGATCGACCCCAACCGCGGCGAGGACGACCCGACGCTGATCCGCCAGCTCTATGACGGCTCGGTCATCCCGGGCAATTATCCGATGTCCGGGGACGAGCGCGAGCGCCGCCTCGACACCTTCTACCGACCCTATCATGACGCTGTCGGCGCCATGATCGCCTCGGTGCACAAGGAGACCGGGACCACACCCTTCATCCTGTCGGTGCATTCCTTCACCCCTGTCATGCAGGGCCGTGCCAGGCCGTGGCATGCCGGCGTGCTGTGGGACATGGACCATCGCGCCGCCTGGCCGTTGATCGAGATGCTGGCCGAGGACAAGGACATCGTCGTCGGCGACAACGAGCCCTATGATGGGGCGCTGCGCGGCGACACCATGTACAAGCACTGCATCGTCAACGGCTTTGCCCATGCGCTGATCGAAATCAGGCAGGACCTGATCGGCGACGAGGCCGGAACCAGCGCCTGGGCAAATCGGCTGGCGCCAATCGTTGACGCGATCAACCGTCGTGCCGACATACACGAAGTCAGACAATTCGGCTCGCGCACCGGGCCACTGTGATGGAGGTTACCATGGCCGAACTCAGCGAAACGCAGCAGCGCGAATTCGAGGCGGCTGCCTTTCGCCGCCTGCTCGAACATTTGCGCGAGCGCTCCGACGTGCAGAACATCGACATGATGAATCTCGCCGGCTTCTGTCGCAATTGCCTGTCCAACTGGTATCGCGACGCGGCCTCAGGCGCCGGCGTCGAGTTGTCCAAGGAGGCATCGCGCGAGATCGTCTACGGCATGCCTTATGCCGAGTGGCAGGCCAAGTACCAGCGCGACGCCAGCGACGCGCAAAAGACGGCCTTCGAGGCCAGCCGACCCAAGGATCACTAGGCGATTTTACGTCGCGTCGTGTCAGCTGCGCGACTGCGTCCCCTTGACCCTCCTCCCGTCATCGGGCATCGAACCGGGCCGAAATGCCCCATGGCGCGCCGAGTCGCGCTGTTCCAATCACAATTGCGGAGTGCCCCATGGCCGACGAAATCACCGATACCAGCCAGACCGTTGCCGCCGGCCAGTTGCGCGCCTTCATCGAGCGCATCGAGCGGCTTGAGGAAGAAAAGAAGACCATCTCCGACGACATCAAGGACGTCTACGCCGAAGCCAAGGGTACCGGCTTCGACACCAAGGCGCTGCGCACCCTGATCCGCCTGCGCAAGCAGGACCAGGCCGAGCGCGACGAGGCAGAGGCGATCCTTGACCTGTACAAGGCTGCTCTCGGCATGAGCTGAGGCCAATATGGCTGCGGCGCATCCATGCGACCCCGCCGCAGCCATCGTGGCAAGCAATCTACGCCACGTTCCGGGACTGCAACGGCGCAGCCATACTGGCTTTCCCCACGCCAAACGCGTCCGCAAAGTTCAAGACCTGATTGACCATCAGCGCGATCTGGTCTCCACAATCACAGTCCGGTAGCGACGAATTGGCAATGACGCCCAACGGCGTCGGCCAACCGCGCAGGGCGTGCACGATCGAGCGCAGATGCTGCAGCGTTGAGCCGCCAGCCTGCCAGCCGGCGGCTGCGGCGATCAGCCCAACGGGCCGCCCTTCGAGATACGGCCTGATATCGCCATGCAACTCCTCGACGTAATCCAGCGCATTCTTGACCATGCCCGACACCGAGCCGTGATAGCCCGGTGATGCAACGACGACGCCGTCCGCGCGGCGCAGGGCTTCGACGAACGCCAGCTCGGCCGCGCCGGGCGTGACAGTGCCATAGATCGGAAACACCAGCCCTTCGCCGCTGAAGGCCAGCGTATCGGCACCTGCCGCCTGCGCCGCTGCCAGCGCCCGGTGCAGCAGCCGCTCCGAAGACGAGCCGTTGCGTGTCGTTCCGCCGATCCCGACGATTAGGGGTCTCGCAGCCATTCTGTCCTCCCGAGGCATCTCTGTTTCGGCCTTCAGGAGACAGGCAACGGCATTTAGCGGCAAATGACCTTTTCGGACGAGGCGATCTCGTTTCGGCATCGGCACAATCGGTACGACCAAACATTTGCGCGTGGTGCCCAGATGACCGGCAGTGCAGACGAGCCAAAGGCTCAGACCCCCAACGACAGCCTCAGCTTCGGCCGGCTCGGCATACGCCGGGCCCAGCTCCTGAAGAACCTGCAGCACTTCGTCGTCGCCGCCGAACTCGGCAGCTTCCACAAGGCGGCCGATAGGCTGGCGATCGTGCAGTCGGCGCTGTCGCGGCGCATCGGCGATCTGGAGGCGCAGCTCGGCGGCAGGCTGTTCGAACGCGAGCCGACCGGCGTGCGGCTGACCTTGGCCGGCGCAGCGCTGCTGGAAGACGCATCGCGCATCCTGCGCGAGGTCGACCTCGCCATCCGCCGCTTCGACCTCATCGACAGCGGCCAGGTGTCGCTGCTGCGCGTCGGCTTCAATGGTGCTGCGATGATGTTTGCGCCGGTCCCCGACGGTCTGCAGGCGTTCCGCAGCACCAATCCGACGGTCGAACTCCGACTGACGCCAATGCTGTCCGAGCAGGCATTCCAAGCGCTGGCGGCGGGAACAATCGACCTCGGCCTGGCCTATGATCTCGGCTACCCGCACAGCCTGAAGTCGCGACAGCTTGTGTTGGACGACCTGGCGCTCGCTTTGCCCGAGCATCATCCGCTCGCCTCACGGCCAAAGGTTGTGGTCGAAGACCTCGAGGGTGCCTACTTCATCGGCATGGACCTCGCCCAGTCTGGCCTGATGGCGGAGAAGGTCGCGCTGGCACTGCACTCACGCGGCGTCACCATCCGCGTGTTGATGGAGACCGGCAGCACCGAGGCAACGCTGAGCCTGGTCGCCGCGGGGCTCGGCATCGCCTTCGTCAACCGCTCGCAGGCAGGGCGGCATCCGCCGAATGTCATCATTCGTGACGTCGCCGGATTTTCGGTGCCGCTGCCGCTGAAGCTGTTCTGGCGGGAGGAGATCGAGACGCCGGTGCTGCTGCGTTTTGCCAAGACACTGGCGGCGCAGTTCGGGACCGCGGGAGGTGTGGCCTGATTTCGAGATCGCCTCGTCGAAAACGGTCATTTGATCCAGTCTCTCGCCTCCGGGAAGTTGTGCCACAAACGCAAGTGGAGAACACCGCCGCATGACCCGGGAAATCAGGCTCAACGCGCTCGACCAGTGCAATCCGAGCTTCCTCGCCTTCGGCCTGTGGAGCCATCCGCGCGACAAGGCCCTCGACTTCACCAGCATCGACTATTGGGCCGACTATGCCCGCCTGCTGGAACGAGGCTTGTTCGACGCGCTGTTCCTGGCCGACTCGCTTGGCGTGCCCGACACCTACAAGCAGAGTTTCGCATCGGCTTTCCGCAGCGGCGCGCTGGCGCCGAGCCTCGATCCCGCGGTGATCGTACCGGCCATGGCTCTGGTGACCAAAAACCTCGGCTTCGCCATCACCGGCAGCGCCTCCTACGAGACGCCCTATCTGTTTGCCCGGCGCATGACGACCCTGGACCACATGACACGCGGACGCATCGGCTGGAACATCGTCACCTCCTTCCTGCGCAGCGGCGCACTCGCCATGGGCCGCGACGAACTGGCCGAGCACGACGCGCGCTACGACGCCGCCGACGAATTCATGGAAGTGATGTACGGGCTGTGGGAAGGCTCGTGGGCCGACGATGCGCTGAAGCGCGACAAGGCGAGCAGCATCTATGCCGATCCGGCATTGATCTCCGAGCTCGATCACGACGGCCCGCATCACAGAATCCGGGCGGTGAGTGCTGCCGAACCCTCGCCGCAGCGCACGCCGATGCTGTTCCAGGCGGGTGGCTCGCCGCGCGGCCGCCACTTTGCAGCAACCCATGCCGAGGGCATCTTCATCAACGGGCCGAAGCTGGAGCTTGTGGCGCCGCAGGTGACCGACATGCGCAAGCGCGCCGCTGCGCTCGGCCGCGATCCCAGGAGTCTGAAATTCTTCGCCGGCGCCACCATCATCGTCGACGAAACCGAAGCGCTCGCCCGCGCCCGCTATGAGGACTACAAGCGCCACACCAGCGTCGAAGGCATGCTGAGCCAGTTGTCGGCAGCACTCGGCATCGACCTGTCTAAATATCCGTTGGACGAGCCGATCCGCTACGAAAAGACGGACGCGGCGCATTCGCAGCTGGAGATCCTGACGCGCAAGGGCAGCTGGACGGTGCGCCAGGCAGCCGAAAGCATGGTGGTCAGTGGCCGCAATCTCTTGGTGGTCGGCACACCCGGACAAGTCGTCGACGAGCTCGCCAGATGGGTCGAGCACGCCGATGTCGACGGCTTCAACATCGCCCGCATCCTGGCGCACGAGACGATGGAGAACTTCATCGGCATGGTGGTTCCCGAACTGCAGCGGCGCGGCATGTTCAAGACCGAATACGCAAAAGGCACCCTGCGCGAAAAGGTGACGGGCGCGGGTCCGCGCACGGCCCACGATCATCCAGCTTCAACGCATCGCAGATAGGATATTGGCTATGAGACGATTTTCGATGTCGTATCTGACGGCCCCAGTCGTCTCGCCGCTCGAGTCGATCCGCATCGCGTCTGACGTTGGCTACGATCATCTGGGGTTGCGCATCCATCCGACAGCGGCGGCCGACGCGCCATCGCCCTTGCTCGGCAACAAGGCGCTGGCCGCCGAGTGCAGGCGGCGGCTCGACAATAGCGGGCTGACGGTGACGGAGGTCGAAAGCTGGATGATCCGCCGAGGCTTCGACCTGTCGCACAGTGCCGGCGCCATGGAGGCTGCAGCGGAACTCGGTTCACCACGCCTGATCGCCGTAGCTGACATGCGCGGCGCGATCGAACAGGCCGAGATCGAAGATAGGTTCGCAGGTCTCGCCGAAATGGCCTCGGGCTTTGGGCTCGGCGTCGACTTCGAGCCGATTGCCCATCGCGCGGCGGGAACGCTCGACGAGGCGCTGGCGGTGATAGCGGCGGGTGCACCCCATGGTGCCGGGCTGATCCTCGACATGCTGCATATCGACCGCATGGGCATTTCGCCAGCTGAGCTGGCGATGCTCGACCGTAGCCTGCTGCACAACGTCCATCTGTGCGACGCCCCGCCCAAACCAGCAGATCTTGAAACGATGGTGCGCCATTCGGCCTTCGACCGCGACCTGCCTGGCGAAGGGGCATTGCCGCTCAGGGCCTATCTCGCCGCTCTGCCAACTGACCGGCCACTCAGCATCGAGATCCCGATGCTGCGGCTGGCGAACACGGTTTTGCCGCAGGAGAGGGCGAGGCGCGGCCTGGCCACATCGAAGCGACTGCTTGCAGAGATTGAGGCGGCCGGCTGAGGAACTTGCAGCCGTCGTACGGCGTTCACCTTGTTGTGAAACGAGACTATCGGCGCACTTGTAAACACGGCAGATTTGATGCCCTATTTGTGAGCTAGACTGTCACATCAGCGGCAATGGCGCGGGGTCACCAGCGATGACACAGACCGGGCACTTCCACCCCTCCGACAATCCCCTGGGCGGACAGAGCGGACTTTCCGCATTCTTTTCGCGCCGCTGGAACGGCGACGTGCCGCTCGGCCAGCTGTTCTGGTGGGACATGGTGGTGGTTGGCAGCATCATCAACGTCGCCACGACGATCGTCGCGCTGCTGATCCTGGCCGCAAAAATGTCAGCGCTGCTCGCAGTCGCCGTCCACCTGATCCCGCTGCCCTACAATCTGTTCCTCTATGGCAGCGTACTGAGGACGGCTGACATGGCTGGCACGCCGAATGCCAATGCTGTCAAGCTGAGCGCCACATTGTGGATCATCCTCGCCAGCCTGCTCTGAGCAGCACTGGTGCTGCCATCAGACGATCGCGCCGCGGTCAGCACCCGCGGCGTCTCTTGTCAAAAGAGCGAATTAAGCTGCCGGCTCGAAATTCAGCGCCACGCCGTTGATGCAGTAGCGCAGGCCGGTGGGCGGCGGGCCGTCGGGGAAGACGTGGCCGAGGTGGCTGCCGCAATTGGCGCAATGCACCTCGGTGCGAACCATGCCGTAACCGCGATCGACGGTGGTTTCGACCGAACCCTCGACCGGGTCGTTGAAGCTCGGCCAACCGGTGCCGCTCTCGAACTTCAGCTTGGATTCGAACAGCGGCTGATCGCAGCCGGCGCAGGCAAAGGTGCCGGCGCGCTTTTCGTAGAGGAGCGCACAACTGCCCGGCCGCTCGGTGCCGTGGTGGCGCATCACCTGGTATTGCTCGGGCGTCAGCATCGCGCGCCATTCGGCGTCGGTACGGGTAACGGGATAGGTCTTGGCATCCATTCCGGGGATCTCCCTCGATTGTTCTTCTTGTTCGCGGTCTTCGCACAGATAGTTACGAAAGGTGCCGACTGACAGGGCATCAAATCCTGTTGAAGCGGCTCAGTGCTTGCGCGACAGCTGCTTGGTCGCTGCTTCCAGACCGGCCAGCGTCAGCGGGTACATGCGGTTGGCGAAGATCTCCGAGATCATCTTGATCGAGCTGGTGTAGCCCCAGTGCTTTTCCTGGGTCGGATTGAGCCAGACGGCGTTCGGCCACTGGTCGAGCACGCGGCGCAGCCAGATAGCACCCGACTCCGGGTTCCAGTGCTCGACCGAACCGCCGGCATAAGCGATCTCGTAGGGGCTCATCGAAGCGTCGCCGACAAAGATGACCTTGTAGTCGTGGCCATATTTGTGGAGCACGTCGAGCGTTGGCATGACCTCGGCATGGCGGCGGCGGTTGTCCTTCCAGACGCCTTCGTAGAGGCAATTGTGGAAGTAGAAATATTCGAGCTGGCGAAACTCGACGCGCGCCGCCGAAAACAGCTCCTCGACCACCTTGATGTGGTCGTCCATCGAGCCGCCGACGTCGAAGAACATCAAAAGCTTCACCGCATTGCGCCGCTCGGGCCTGGTCTTGACGTCGAGATAACCGTGGTCGGCGGTGGCGTGGATAGTGCCGGGCAGGTCGAGCTCTTCTTCGGCGCCCTCGCGCACCCAACGGCGCAGGCGCTTCAGCGCCACCTTGATGTTGCGGGTGCCGAGCTCGACGCTATCGTCGAAATTGCGGAACTCGCGCTTGTCCCACACTTTCACCGCGCGGCGATGGCGGCTCGTCTCCTGGCCGATGCGCACGCCCTCGGGATTGTAGCCATAGGCGCCGAAGGGCGAAGTGCCCGCGGTACCGATCCATTTCGAGCCGCCCTGGTGGCGCCCCTTCTGCTCCTCGAGCCGCTGCTTCAGCGTCTCCATCAATTTCTCGAAGCCGCCCAGCGCCTCGACAAGTTTTTTCTCCTCGTCGGTCAGCGTCTTTTCCGCCAAGCGGCGCAGCCATTCCTCGGGGATGTTGGCAACGTCGACCCCGCCCTCGCCCGCAACGGTCTCGACGCCCTTGAAGTAGTGGGAAAAAACCCTGTCGAAACGGTCGATGTGGCGCTCGTCCTTCACCAGCGCCGCACGGGCGAGGTAATAAAAGCCCTCGACGTCATAGCTGACGAGATCGGCGTCGAGCGCCTCCAGCAGGGCCAGATATTCGCGCAGCGACACCGGAACCTTGGCCGCCTTGAGCTCGAGGAAGAAGGGTATGAACATGGCGGGCACTTTGCTTCGGCGCGCTGCCGCAGGCAAGTCCGCCGATGCCACAGCAGTGCCGACAATCAGGCGATGGGCGCATTGGCAGCGCTGCAACACCCAAAATCTAATTAAAGTAAAAATCGGATTCAGTCTTTCTTGGTAATTTCCCGTTAGCAATTGCCGTCAGTGGGGAGCGGGGCCCGAGTCTGCCTCCGATCCGAGTTTGTTTTGCGTACGGGTACCAATGCGTTTCTCAGCGGCGTCAGCGATCGTTCTCGCCAGCCTGGCTCTTGCCGGCTGCACCTCGAGCTCGGGCCTCGGCAGCCTGATGGAGCAGGCGTCGCCATCTCCTGAAACAACGAGTTCGGTGATGCGGCCGTCGGCCGACATCGCACCCGTGGTCGCGCAGGCGCCGGCGCCCCAGCCGGTCATGGCAGCGCCAGTCGAAGTGACCACGATGACGGCAGCGCCGGTACAGGTGGCGATGGCAATGCCCACGCCTATGCCAAGGACGCCGATGGAGCCTGCCATCGAGCTTGAAGACATGCCGACGCCCGACGCCAAGCCGATCGCGCTGGTGGCGCCGTCCAACCCGATGAAGGCAACGCCGTTTGCGCCGGGCAAGATCTATGGCCGCCGCTTCCGCGACGCCAAGCCGATCAATTTCGGCCGAACCATGTCGCCCAAGAACTTCGCCGTCCACGGCGTCGACGTGTCGCGCTGGCAGGGCGAGATCGACTGGCCCAAGCTGCGCACCCAGGGCGCCAACTTCGCCTACATCAAGGCCACCGACGGCGGCGACCATCTCGACCCGATGTTCCGCAAGAACTGGCGCGCGGCCGAGGCCGCCGGCCTGAGGCGTGGCGCCTATCACTTCTTCTACTGGTGCCGCACCGCCGGCGAACAGGCCGACTGGTTCATCCGCAACGTGCCCAGGGTTCCCGGCGCGCTGCCACCGGTCATCGACGTCGAATATAATGGCGAATCGAGCTGCAAGCGCCGCCACAGCCCCGAAAAGATCCGCGAGAAGATGCAGGTCTTCATGGACAAGCTGGAGCGCCATTACGGCCAGCGTCCGGTAATCTACACCGCGCCCGACTTCTACAAGGACAATCTGCGCGGCCACTTCCAGAACTATCCGTTCTGGCTACGCGCCGTGGCCGAGCCGCCATCCAAGGTCTATCCCGGCCGCAACTGGGTGTTCTGGCAGTATTCGGGCTCGGGCCTGTCGCATGGTGTCGAGGGCAAGATCGACCTCAACGTCTTCCGCGGCAGCGCAGCCCAGTGGAACCAGTGGCTGGAACGCACCGCGGGCTGATCGCCCGCGGGTCCTGGCCAGTGATTGCCTGTCGCCTCAGAGCAGGTCGTACTCGATGAACCCGGTGCGGCGAGCGACGCGATCGTAAAGCTTGCGCGCCGTGGCGTTGGTCTCGTGGGTCATCCAGTAGACATTGGTAACGCCGAGCTTGCCGGCCTCCTGCTTCACGGCTTCGATCAGGGCGGCGCCGACGCCCTTGCCGCGCGCCTCCGGGTCGGCGAACAAATCCTGCAGGTAGCAATTGTTGGCCTCGGACCAGCCCGAGCGGTGGTAGAGATAGTGCGTCAGGCCGACCGCCTTGCCGTCGACGAGAGCGATCAGACCCTTGGGCTCGAACTCGCCCTCGGTGAACAGGCGCTTCCAGGCGAGCTTGTAGATGTTTTCAGGCAGGACCGTGTTGTAGAAATCGAGATAAGCGGTCCACAGTCGGCGCCAGTCCTCGTGGTCGGCAAGCTCGAGCGGGCGGATGGTGATGTCGGTCATGAAGCTCTCTCTCCTTGGATGCACCAGCGTCCTCAGAAATCTCTGATGGGACAAGGGTCCAGGGCTGCCAAATCGCTGCTCCTGGCTTTCGGGCAACAGTTGGCTGGAAATGACTTCAAATCGCCTGGTGCCCTCCAGAGATTCCACAAACCAGGGTCGATACGTATCGACTTCCGCTATTGATCGTCCTTCCGGATCGCAGCCTTGAGACAATACGGTGCAACGCAATGTGCCGGGTTCGGATAGACGCTGGCCGCATCCAACAACTCTCCCGAAATCACTGCACATTCTTCATGGAAATGCCATTGGCGCCCAGATCGGTCGCTCAAGACGAATTCAATGATTTCCGGCTACGGTTCGTCGTCAACCCAGCGAATGATCGAGACATCGACTTCCCTCTGGTCACCGGACGATGCCGCCAAAATTTCACCCCTGCCGTCTCGCCATGAATGCCAGGCGCTCGAACAAATGCACGTCCTGCTCGTTCTTGAGCAGGGCGCCATGCAGCTTGGGCAGCGCGTTCTTGGGGTCGGCGCGCAGGTCTTCCGGTGCGATATCGTCGGCGACCAACAGGCGGATCCAGTCGAGCGCTTCCGAGGTCGACGGCTTCTTCTTGAGGCCGGCAACCTCGCGGATCTCGTAGAACTGGGTCAGTGCGGCGCGCACCAGGTTCTGCTTGATGCCGGGATAATGCACCTCGACGATTTTGTGCAGCGTGTCGACGTCGGGGAAGCGGATGTAGTGGAAGAAGCAGCGGCGCAGGAAGGCGTCGGGCAGTTCCTTCTCGTTGTTCGAGGTGATGATGACGATCGGCCTGACCTTGGCGCTGATCGTCTCGCCGGTCTCGTAGACGAAGAACTCCATGCGATCGAGTTCCTGCAACAGATCGTTGGGGAACTCGATGTCGGCCTTGTCGATCTCGTCGATCAGAAGCACGACCTTTTTGTCGGCGGCAAACGCATCCCACAGCTTGCCGCGCTTGATGTAGTTTTTGATGTCGTTGAAGCGGCCGTCGCCGAGCTGGCTGTCGCGCAGGCGCGAGACGGCATCATATTCGTAGAGACCCTGCTGTGCCTTGGTGGTGGACTTGACGTTCCACTCGATCATTTCAAGGCCGAGGCCGGATGCCACCTGGCGGGCGAGTTCGGTCTTGCCGGTACCCGGCTCGCCCTTGACCAGCAGCGGCCGCTCCAGAGCGATCGCCGCATTGACCGCCACCATCAGATCCTTGTCGGCGACATAAGCCGACGTTCCTTCAAAGCGCATGCGAAACTCCAAATTCGTCGGCGCCGACACTAGGGAGGTGTGGCCGGTGGGGCAAGCGGGACGTCCCGTCGTGATAGGCGTTCGGGGCCGCCGCGGTACAGGAGGCAGAGCTCTCGCTCGAACAGACAACAAAGCGCATGAGCATGAAAAAACCTCCACACCACAGCCCCGCAAATATCCTTGCACGAAGCGTCCCACTGCCATGGCGCATTGCGGCCACAGCGCCTATATTGGCGGTGACGGTCTGCGCTTCCCGGCAGGAGAGCATTTTCCCCGGGGCCTTAACGATCCTTAGGGAGCTGTCCCTGGGAGGACCCGTGGGTTCTTCCATACGGCGCCCACCTACTTTGTAGGTCTCCGGGATCGACTTCTTCACCGGTTGTGTGGATCGTCACCTCCCTGTCAGGATAAAACCTGCCCACCCGACGCCTGAAAGCGTCGGTTTCCGCGTTGCCGGTGCAACGGCCAATGTGCCAAACACGTGGCGAACGACAGCAGAACGGGCGAACACCGGCATGACTTCCCATCGCGAAATCAAGAAGCAGCTGCGCAAGGAAGCGCTGGCCCGGCGCGACGCGCTCGATCAGTTCTGGCGCATCGAAGCGTCGCTGGAGATGGCGGAGACGGCGCGCGACAATCTGCAGTTCGAGCCCGGCACGATCGTCTCGGGCTTCTGGCCGATGCGATCGGAGGTGGACGTCAGGCCGATGATGTTTGCCCTGCGCGAGCATGGTGCACGGCTCTGCCTGCCGGCGATCCTCGACAAGCACACGATCGTCTTCCGCGAACTGGTGCGCGGGGCACCGATGGTCGATATGGGTTTTGGCACCGTCGGGCCGCATGAGGAAGCCGAGGTGCTGGATCCCCAGATCATGTTGGTGCCGCTGGCGGCTTTCGACAAACGCGGCCACCGCATCGGCTATGGCGCCGGCTATTACGACCGGGCGATCTCCAAGCTGCAGGACAAGGGCATAGAGCCCAGGCTGATCGGCATCGCCTTCGACTGCCAGGAGGTCGAGCGCGTTCCCGACGAGAACCACGACGTCATCATCCCCGAAATACTGACGGAAAGCGGGCTGCGCCGTTTCGAGCCGGCGTGAGGTGATCGGCCAGCGCGAATCCGCTCCGGGCAAATTCGGCCGGCTCCACTTGCATGATTTCGCAATGGCCCTGTAGAAGCATTTTTCATGAGACTTCTTTTTCTTGGCGACATGGTGGGCAAGGCCGGACGCACTGCGGTGTGGAATCAGCTGCCCGGCCTGATTTCTGATTTCCGGCTCGATTTTGTCATCGTCAACGGTGAGAACGCCGCCGGCGGCTTCGGCATCACCGAGGAGATTTTCCGCGAAACGCTTGCTGCCGGCGCCGATGTGGTGACGACGGGCAATCACGTCTGGGACCAGCGCGAGGCGCTGGCGTTTGCGCCGCGTGAGGAACGCTTCTTGCGCCCGGCCAATTTCCCGAAGGGCACGCCGGGACGCGGCTCCGGCCTCTACATCGCCAGGAACGGCGCCCGCGTTCTCGTCTCGAACATCATGGGCCGGGTGTTCATGCATCCTGAACTCGACGACCCGTTCCAGGCCGGCGAGCGGGAACTGGCCGCCTGCCCATTGGGCGAACAGGCGGATGCGGTGGTGATCGACTTCCACGCCGAGGCGACGAGCGAGAAGATGTGCTTTGCACATTTCGTCGACGGCCGCGCCAGCCTGGTTGTCGGCACGCATACCCACCAGCCAACAGCCGACCACCAGATCCTCAATGGCGGCACCGCCTATCTGACCGACGCCGGCATGTGCGGTGACTACGACTCCTCGCTCGGCATGGACAAGGAAGAACCGCTCAACCGGTTCCTGTCCAAGGTGCCGAAGGGCCGCTTCGAGGCGGCCAACGGCCCGGCCACCATCTGCGGCGTCGGCGTCGACATTTCCGACCGCACCGGCCTCGCCGAACGGGTTGCGCCATTGCGTCGCGGGCCTAGGCTCGAAGAAACCGTCCCATCCTTCTGGTCCTGACATTGACGTGGGGCCAGTCGAAACCTACTTGCCCGCCGCACGTCAGCATATGTTAGAGCATGATGCATCTATCCGGATGCACCATGTCTCGGCACTGTAGCATGTGAACGAGCGGCCGCCGGCCGCTCGCATCGTATCCAGAAGAACAACGGGGACACTTAGATGATCGAATTCCTGGCGCCGTATTTCGGCTTCATCAACGACCCGACCGCCTGGGTGGCACTGCTGACCCTGATCGCGCTCGAAGTTGTGCTCGGCATCGACAATTTGATCTTCATCTCGATCCTGACCAACAAATTGCCTGAGCACCAGCGCGCCAAGGCGCGGCGGCTCGGCATCGGGGCGGCCCTGATCATGCGCCTGGTGCTTTTGGCCACCATCTCCTTCATCGTCGCGCTGACGGCACCCGTCTTCACGGCCTTCGGCCACGGCTTCTCCTGGCGCGACTTGATCCTGATCGCTGGCGGCCTGTTCCTGGTCTGGAAGGCGACCAAGGAAATCCACCACTCGGTCGATCCCGAGGACCACAAGGACGAGATGGTATCGCGTACGCTGCAGCTTTCGATGGGCGCTGCGATCTTCCAGATCCTGCTGCTCGACCTGGTGTTCTCGATTGACTCGATCATCACCGCTGTCGGCATGACCGACGAGATCGGCATCATGTACATCGCCGTGATCGTCGCCGTGACCGTGATGCTTTTGGCTGCAACGCCGCTCGCGACCTTCATCGAGAAGAACCCGACGATCGTCATGCTGGCGCTCGGCTTCCTCTTGATGATCGGCATGACGCTGATTGCTGATGGTTTCGGCTATCATGTGCCCAAGGGCTACATCTACGCCGCCATGGGCTTCTCGGCGCTGGTCGAGGGCCTCAACATGCTGCAGCGGAACCGCCGCAGGAAAAGTGGCGGCCACCGATGAACATGACGACGGCGGGCCAAAAGCCCGCCGTTTTCGTCTCGGCCAGCGATTTCACACCGACCGGAACCGGGCTATCATCTGATTCTGGCGCGGCCCACGCCTCCCCCCTCCAGCGGGAAAGTACTGATCGTGCAGGGTGCCTAAATCACCGAACCATCTGTTCGAGCACGTGCATAAGGAGGGGTTGCGACGACAGCTCGTATCTGGAGGTTCGCACAATGAAACTATCCGCGCCCATTCCTGTGCTGAAGCGCAAGGCCAGGCTTCTGGCCAGGACGAAGACGATCCCACTTCATCAGGCACTCGACGAGGTGGCAGCCAGCGAAGGCATTGCCGGCTGGAGCCTGCTTGCCGCCAAGGCCGCTGCCGTGCGCCCGGCGGCAAGACTGTTCGCACGGCTCGCTCCCGGCGACATGGTCCTGCTCGGCGCGCGGCCCGGCCAGGGCAAGACGCTGATGGGTCTCGAACTCGCCGTCGAGGCGATGAAATCGGGCCATCGCGGCAGCTTCTTCACGCTCGAATACACTGAAAAGGAAGTGCTCGATCGCTTCCGCGCCATCGGCGCCGACCGGGCGCAGTTTGGCAGCCTGTTTGAGCTCGACAGCTCCGACATCATCAGCGCGGCCCATATCGCCGGGCGCATGGCTTCGGCGCCGCGCGGCACGATGGTGGTGGTCGATTACCTGCAACTGCTCGACCAGAAGCGCGACAATCCGAAGCTGATGGAACAGGTGCGGGCGCTGAGAGCACTGGCGCGCGACAAGGGGCTGATCGTCGTGATGATCTCGCAGATCGACCGCTCCTACGACCCGGCAACGAAGACGATGCCCGAACTCGGCGACGTCAGGCTGCCCAATCCGCTGGATCTCAAGCTGTTCGACAAGGCCTGCTTCCTAGCCAATGGCGAAGTGCGAATCCACTCGGTTTGACAAGACCGGGCGGCGGGAATGCCCGCCGCCCGAACTGTTCCAGCCTCACCAGGCGTCGGGTTCGCGCACCATGTGCACGATGTTGGCCGGGTTCATGATCCAGCCGCCACGGAAGGTTTCGCCGAGCGGCTCGATCGGGTCGCAGCGCACCACACCGGCATCGCCGAGTTGCTTGAGCGTGCCGGCAAAATCGGGCGTGAACAGCTCCAGCCAGACCTCAGCCTGGCTCATGGTCGGGGCCTCGTCGATCCAGAGCTGGTTCGGGCCGAGCTTGAAGCCAACCGCGGGCAGCTTCTCCGGGATACCCTCGAGGCCGACCACGTCGCGGTAAAAGGCGATGGTCGCCTCGTACTGGTGGCTCGGCACCTTCATGGCGATGTTCATGCCGCCTTCGATCTTGGCACCCATTGTCTTTCTCCTCACTTGCGTTCGCTTGTCGTCGGCAACTCGCCGCGCATCTCTGAGGGGTAGAAACCCTCGCGCAGATTGATGCCGTATTCGAGCCAGGCCTTCATCGCCGACAGCATTTCCGCCCAGCCCTCGCAGTTGCCGTAGGACGCCTTGCGCCCGACCGCGTCCTCGACCCAGCCGGATTCGCCGATGGTAACGAAGGTCGAGCCGTCCTCGAGCACGTCGAAGCCCATCTCGATCCGGGTTTTGTAGGCCGGCTGGCCCTCGGCCACCTCGGCGTCCCAGCGCAGTACGATACGCTTGTCCAACTCGATCTCGTCGACCTCGACCGGCACCGAACCCCACCAGGTGACGGTGGTTCCGGCGACCAGCGGCGCGCTGGCGCCGTTCAGCGTGGTGAAATAGCCGCTCAGCTTCTTCGGATTGACGACCGCGTCGAACACCTCGTGGACGGGCTTGGCGATACGTCCCGAAACCTTGAACCCCAAGGACATTGTCAGCCTCCTATGCTTGCACGCGGCAACAATGTGTTATAAAATTATAACATGTCAAGCGATTCGAAAGACGACAATGTTTTCAAGGCTCTGGCGCATCCGCGCCGGCGATTGATGCTGGACGTGCTGAAGGATGGCGCGCTGACGACGGGCGCCCTGTGCGAGCGTTTCGACGACATGGACCGCTGCACCGTGATGCAGCATCTGAAGGTTCTGGAGGAGGCCGAGCTGGTGGTCGCCCGGCGCGAAGGCCGCGAACGCTGGAACCACCTCAACTCGATGCCGATCAAAGAGATTCACGACCGCTGGATCAGCGAATATGCCAGCCACGCGATGAGCATTCTCGATCGGCTGAAGCTCGACCTGGAAGGCTGAGGCGCGTCCCGTGCTTTGATGTCAGCTAGTGACCAGGCGATTTCGCCTTCCGCGCCTCGATGGCGGCGCCATGCTCCTTGCCCCAGCTGGCGAGCGGTCCGAGCGCTTCATCGAGCGACTGGCCGAGCGGCGTCGCCGAATACTCGACGCGCGGCGGCACCTCATGAAAGATCTCGCGGTGGACGAGACCGTCGGCCTCCATTTCGCGCAATTGTTGGATCAGCATCTTCTCGCTGATGTCGGGCACCAGCCGCTTGAGCTCGCCGAAGCGGCGCGGCTCGGTGTGCACCAGCCACAGGATCAACGCCTTCCATTTGCCGCCAATGACCTGGAAGGCGGGGCCGAGGCCACAACTTTCTGGCTGCGTCTTCGCCAAGAAATCCTCAATTCTCACTTTGAAGTCAGTACCTTACCGAAATGTAGGTACTTGTTGGAACGAGTTCAATGCATAGGTTCTGCGGCACGCCGCGACTGTCTCGCGGTCCGATTTCAAGAGGATATGACATGGAACCTGTGCTCTTTTACGGCGTGCCGCATGGTTGCTCGTTCGGCTCGATCGTGGCACTCGAATGGCTCGGCCAGCCCTACCGCCTGCACCGCATAGACATGACAGCCAAGCATTCCCGCACCTTCGCCAGGGTCAACCCGCTCGGCCAGACGCCGGCGATGGTCACCGAGGATGGCGGCACGCTGACCGAGAGCCTGGCGATCCTGCACAACATCGCCGCGCGCGACCTCGACAATGGCCTCGGCTTTGCCCAGGGCAGCAAGGAATTCGACCGGCTGAACTGGATGCTGTCCCACCTGCACACCACGCTGCATTCCGATCTCGGCTATGGCTGGAACGCCTTCAAGCTGGTCGAAGACGACGACGCCGGGCGCAACATGCTGCGCAAGATGGCGCGCGAAAAGGCAGCCATGGACTTCGCCTTCCTGCAGCGCGTGCTCGAAAACAGCGAATGGCTGATTGGCGACCACAGAACCGTGGCCGACGCCTACTTCATCGGCATCGCGCGCTGGGGCTCGGATCTCGACTTGTTCGACATGGCGAGCGAGTTCCCCGGCATCCACAAGCACATGCAAAAACTCGAAGCCGACCCGGCGGTGATCTTCGCCCATGCCATCGAGGAGGAGCGGGAAGCCGTGTCATTGGGCGGGTTCCGCGGTCACGCCACGGTCGAGGAGCTGGAGCCGCGCATCGCCGCTTGACCTGTCACGTCTCTCGCACCCATCGGTTGCGGAGGCATCAACGCGGCCAGCGAAATGCTTGGACGTGGCCAGCATCTCAATGTACATCAGAAGGAACTTATTAAGCTCGGATAAACGCTTGTTGGCCAACAATCCGAACAGGAACTTGCATACGGACGGGGAATGCTGACTGCCACCCGGGAACTGCCTGTCAGGCCAGACACACAACCGCAACTTGCGATTGCTCTGATCGTTGCCGGCATCGTCTTCCTCGCATCGTTCTTCGGCATACTGACGCGGCCGGTCGGCTTCCTCGCCGCGGTCTGGCCGGCGAACGCCATCCTGCTCGGCATGATGGTGCGCAACCCGAGCTACGCCACGCCACTGGGCTGGCTCGCCGCCTTCGTCGGCTACATCGTGGCTGACCTTTCAACAGGTGGAAACTTCTTCGTCACGCTGTGGCTGACGACTGCCAACATCACCGGTGCGCTGACCGGGTACCTGCTGTTCCGGCTGGTGCCGGAGAGCGACCGCTGGCTGCAACGGCCGTCATCGGTGCTGCACCTCTTCGCCATCTGCTGCGCGGTGGCACTGGCCGCCTCGATCGCCGGCGGCGGCGCGGCACGCCTTTTGTTTGGCAAGGACTTCTTCAGCGGCATCACCTTCTGGTTCATCACCGAACTGGTCAACAGCCTGATCATCCTTCCGGTGCTGCTGACCTTCCCCGGCTTCCGCAGGCTGCGCGAGCATTGGCCGGCCGGTCTTTCGCCCGCGCTCTTCCAGCATGCCTTGCCGGCGCTGGTGCTGGTGGCTTCGGTTGGGCTTGCCATCATGCTGGGCGGACCAGGTGCTCTAGCGATGCCCATCCCTGCCCTGCTCTGGTGCTCGCTGACCTACAAGACGTTCACCACCTCGGTGCTGACCATGCTGCTGAGCGTGTGGTTGCTGATCTCGATCCCGGCAAACCTCATCCCGTTGCCGGAACTGCCCGACCCGCTGCGCTCGCTCGACTCGCTGCGGCTCGGCATCGCCCTGATGGCGCTCTGCCCGCTGACTGTTGCCAGCATCAACGCCGCCCGCGTCGAGCTGATCGAACGACTGTCGCGCGCGGCCAACCACGACTCGCTGACCGGCGCGCTGTCACGCGGTGCCTTCATTGAGCGAAGCGAAGCCTGCCTGCAAGCGAACCGGGACCAAGGCACGGCGCTGCTGATGCTCGACATCGATCACTTCAAGAACATCAACGACCGATTCGGCCATGCCGGCGGCGACGCGATGCTGAAGGAATTTGTCGTCCTGATCTCCCGTCTGCTGCGCCCGGCCGACCTGTTCGGCCGCATGGGTGGCGAAGAGTTCGCCGTGGTGCTGCCGGGCCTCGACATGATCGCGGCAACCTCCGTCGCCGAGCGCATCCGCCAGGCACTTGAAATGCGGGCGATCGAGATGCCGTCGGGCGGCGAGGTGTGGGCCACCGTCAGTATCGGCGTGGCGACGCGCGCGCCGGGGGAATACACTGATTTCGACGACATGATGCTGGCCGCCGACCGCGCCCTCTACGAAGCCAAGGAAGCTGGACGCAACATGGTTCGGGTCGGCGCCCGGCAGCCCGAGGCAACATCGCCGACCTTGAACTGAACGCTGAGGTCAGACACCGTCGAGAATGACGATGGTTGGCCGCGATGGCAGCGACCTCAGTGACACGGTGAGCGAACGGCTGTTGCGGAATTCGACGGCAAAACCATCACCCATCATGCCGGTGAACTCGCCAATCGGGGTGGAATGCCGATGCATCGGAAGGATCATCGACGAATAGAGCCTGGTCGTGATCTCGGTCATCGCATCGATCGACAAGGTCATGCCGCCGTCGATCGGCACCATGACGACGTCGAGCCGGCCGATGGCACCATAATGTGCGTCCTCGAGCCGGTGATGCAGATGGCCGAGATGGCCTATGCACAGGCCGGCGACCTCGAAGATGAAGATCGAATTGCCGTCGCGCTCCATCTCGCCAAAGCGCCTGATATCGGTCGGCACGTTGCGGACATAGACATCGTCGACGACCAGCGCATGCCTGGCCGGCCCGCCCTCGGGGTTCCAGCCGCGCAGGACATGGTCGATGGCCTGGTCCGGCATGTCGGTGTAGTGGGTGCGGTGTGCCTTGTTCATGGTGACGATGCGCGGCAACGGACTCGAGCCGTAAATACCGCTGTAATCGGTGGCGATGCGGACGCCGCCAGGCGTCTCGATGACATAGGTCGAGTGGCCGGCATAGGTGATGGAGACGTCGCCATCGACGAACGTCTGGGCCTGATAGAAGCTGGCATAGGTGACGTCGGGCAGCGCCTGCGCGATAGCCATGCATTTGCTCGGCACCGGATCGTCCGCCGCCCATGTCGGGATCGACGCTAAAAGCAGGGTGGCAAGACAGGCGGCGAACAGGCGAAGGGGCATGGCGCTCTCGGGCGTTCGGGGCGAAACGCACTATCCCAGCAGCGGCGTGACGCGCGGAGTCACGTTTTCGCGAGGGCCGGGAAGCCTTGAAGTCTGGACGTATTGAGCCGATTTATCTATAAGGCGGCCCATTCAAACACTGCCGAAGCGACAAACAGGGGTCCCATGGCCGGCCATTCACAGTTCAAGAACATCATGCACCGCAAGGGCCGCCAGGATGCGGTGCGGTCCAAGATGTTCTCCAAGCTTGCACGCGAAATCACCGTTGCAGCAAAGACCGGCGTGCCCGACCCCTCGATGAACCCGCGCCTTCGCCTTGCCGTCCAGAACGCCAAGGCGGTGTCGATGCCCAAGGACAACATTGCCCGCGCCATCTCCAAGGCCTCGATGGGCGACGCCGAGAACTACGAAGAAGTGCGCTACGAAGGTTATGGCCCGGGTGGCGTGGCCCTCATCGTCGAGGCGCTGACCGACAACCGCAACCGTTCGGCGTCCAACGTGCGCGCAGCCTTCACCAAGGCCGGCGGGGCACTGGGCGAAACAGGTTCGGTGTCGTTCATGTGGGACCGCGTCGGTGAAATCGTCTATCCGGCAGGCGCCGGCGACGCCGACAAGGTCATGGACGCGGCCATCGAAGCCGGTGCCGACGACGTGCAGTCGGATGAAGACGGCCACACCATCACCTGCGCTTTCGAAAACCTCGGCGAAGTGTCCAAGGCGCTCGAAAGCTCGCTCGGCGACGCCGAGTCGGTGAAGATCATCTGGAAGCCGCAGAACAACATCCCCGTCGACGAAGAACGCGCCCAGTCGCTGATGAAGCTGGTCGGCACGCTCGAAGACGACGACGACGTGCAGAACGTCTACGCCAACTTCGAGGTCGACGAGGCGACGATGGCCAAGCTCAGCGCGGCTTGATTTTTGACACGCCCCGGCAAACCCGGGGCGTTTTCGTTTGAGGCCTTTCTCCAGCCTCCTTCGAGGCCCGCTCCGCGGGCACCTCAGGAAGAGGACCGCGGCGTCCGGCACGACTATGCGCTGCCAGTTGCCCGAACGTCGAAGAGTGGGCGGATGGCACGAACCTCCCTCATCCTGAGGTGCCGCGAAGCGGGGCTCGTAAGACGCACAACACAGCACCGGGTTGCGAATGACCGACTCCCTCCTGCCCCAGATCCGCATCACCTACTGCACCCAGTGCATGTGGCTGCTTCGTGCCGGCTGGATGGCGCAGGAGCTGTTGTCGACATTCGGCACCGAGCTTGGCGAGGTGACGCTGGTGCCGGGCACAGGCGGCGTGTTTACCATCACCTGCAATGACACGTTGGTGTGGGACCGTAAGCGCGATGGCGGCTTCCCCGATGCGGCCAAGCTGAAACAGCTGGTGCGCGACATCATCGACCCCGAGCGCGATCTCGGCCATTCCGACAGGAAGGGTCACAAGGCCAAGGACCAGGCCTGAGCGCATGCCCACGGCGAAAATCGCGCAAGAACACCGCGCCCTGAAACGGCGCCACAGATAAACTCGAATTGCTGAGCAAGCAGGGACATCGCGCCGCGGCATGGCGCGAACCTGGCGGCAGAGCGGAAAGCACCCATGACCACCAAACCACGCATCGCAGTTCTTTTCGGCGGACGCTCCTCCGAGCACGACGTCTCGCTCATGTCGGCAAGCAACGTCGTCAAGGCGATCGACGGGTCCAGATACGAGGTCGTGCCCATCGGCGTCGCCCGCGACGGCCGCTGGTTCCTGGCCCAACTCGACCGCGACGGCGCACTGCCCAAGGCCGTGCCCATCGGGGGCGCCGAGGTGGCGCTGGTGCCGGGCGGCAAAGGGCGGCTGATCGCCCTGCCAGCCGGCGAAGTGCCGTTCGAGCTGCCCAGGGTCGACGTGCTGTTTCCGGTGCTACATGGCCCGTTCGGCGAGGATGGCGCGGTCCAAGGTTTGGCCGAGGTGGCCGACATTCCTTATGTCGGCTCGGGCGTGCTCGGCTCGGCCAACGCAATGGACAAGGACGTCGCCAAACGGCTGATGAGAGAGGCCGGGGTGCCGGTGGCGCGTGGCGTGACCGTGCATTTCGGTGTCCGTCCCACGTTCGACGCCATCAAGGCCGAGCTCGGACTGCCTGTTTTCGTCAAGCCGGCACGGCAAGGCTCATCCGTCGGCGTCAGCAAGGCCGAGACGGCGGAACAGCTGGACAAGGCGCTGGCCGAGGCCTTCAGATATGACCGCAAGGTGTTGATCGAGGAGTTCGTCGACGGCCGTGAGGTCGAATTCGCCGTGCTCGAGGCGCCCGATGGATCGCTCTCCGTCTCCGTGCCGGGCGAGATCGCACCAGCGGCGAGCCACGGCTTCTACACCTATGAGGCCAAGTACATCGATGCCGACGGCGCTGCCTTGCGCATCCCGGCGGACCTGCCCGATGCGGCCAAGGCCAGGCTGCAGGAGGTTGCCCGCAGCGCCTTCCTGGCGCTCGGCTGCGAGAGCATGGCGCGCGTCGACTTCTTTGTGAAGGCGGACGGGTCGGCGCTGGTCAACGAGGTCAACACCATCCCCGGCTTCACCAACATAAGCATGTATCCGAAGACCATGGCAGCCTCCGGCGTGCCCTACCCCGATCTGGTCGGAAAGCTGATCGAACACGCCGTGGCGCGCTGGCAGCGCCAGGCTTGAAACAGCAAAGGCCGGGACACGCCCGGCCTTTTTCGTTTCCTGCTTTGCGCATTGGCGAAGATCGAACGCGAGCTCCGAGCCGATGCGTCAAGCGGTGCGGGCAAAGGCCATGACGAACGAGGCCAGCGACACCAGGCAGGCAACCGTGCGCACGTGATTCCACGGCAGCCATTCCTTGAGATAGCGCGTCCACATGGCGGCACCTTCAGCACTTGCCGGGTCGACGGCGGCGATCGCATCGTTGAGCGGCACGTTGAAGACCATCGTCACCAGGAAGCAGCCCACGAGATAGGCAACGCTGCCGGCAAGCAGCCAGGCCGCGCCCGCCTCGCTCCAGCTAAAGATCGCCTTGGCGCCGAGAACCAGCGACAGTACGACCATCCCCATGAATACCAGCATGAACAGCGGGTTGATGATGGTGACGTTGATCTGCTGCATGGCGGCGATGCCCTGGGGCACCGGCAATTTGGCAAACGACGCCATGATGGTGTTGGAGAAGATGAAGAACAGGCCGGCGGCGATGCCGCTGCCGAGCGCTGCAAGAAAGATGAGAGCGGTGAAGGCGGCAGCGATCATGTCTTGTCTCCCCAGATACCGGTTGCAGCGACAGTCTTGGCATAACAGGTGAAGTCGCGCGCGGGCCGGCCGAGCGCCCGGCTGACACCGTCCACAACATGCTGGTTGCGGCCGTCGAGCACCTCGGTGAACAGCATCATCAACAGGTCGATGAGCTCCGCGGGCAGTTGCTGTTCGGTGAGGCCGGCCTTGAAGTCGGCAGCGCTGATCTCGACGAAGCGGATCTCGCGGCCGGCGGCGGCTGATATCTCGGCGACTGCCTCGGCGAAGGTCAGCATGCGCGGCCCGGTGAGTTCATAGAGCTGGCCGATATGGCGGTCGTCCGACAAGGCGGCGACCGCGGCATCGGCGATGTCGTCGGTATCGACGAAGGGCTCGCGGACGCCGCCCACCGGCAGCGCCACCTCGCCTGAAAGCACGGCGTCGAGCAGGAAGCTCTCGCTGAAGTTCTGCATGAACCAGCTGCAGCGCAGGATCGTCCAGTCGGCGCCGGATTGCTGGACCCTTTCCTCCGCGCGCTGCGCCTCGGGTTCGCCGCGACCGGACAGAAGCACCAGGCGCTTGACACCCATGCCGACGGCGAGGTCGGCGAAGGCACCGATGGCTTCGGCAGCGCCGGGGGCCGCGAGGTCGGGATAGTAGGAGATGTAGACGGCACAGGCGCCCTCGACTGCGCCTGCCCAGCTGGCGCGGTTCTCCCAGTCGAAGGAGGCGATGGCGCCGCGCGAACCGATACGAACAGGCAGATTGCGCTGCGCAAGCTGTTCGGCAATGCGGCGGCCGGTCTTGCCGGTGCCGCCAAGGATGAGAATGGGCTTCAGGTCATGCTGAAATGCGGTCATCTTGGCCTCCTTCGTTAACGTGAGTAATCCTCACATTTGCAAATGTGATAAACCCTCATATTATGGCGGTCAAGCGGATTCGCAGCGGGCGGAAGAACCATGGAAGCGATCGAAGACAGTTCGGGCCAGGCGCTGCGGCGCGCGCCGAGCCAGAAGCGCAGCCAGGAGCGCGTCGAGCGCATGCTGCAGGCTGCGAGCGCGCTCATCTCGGAAGGCGGCAGCGACGCCATGCGCATGGGCGAGGTGGCCGAACGCGCCGGCGTGTCGATCGGCTCGCTCTACCAGTACTTTCCCGACAAGGGCGCGATCATCCGCACCCTGGCCGAGCGCTACAACGCCGAAGGCCGCGCCTGCATTTCAAACGGGCTGGCGGGCGTGGACGACATGAAGGGGCTGATCAACGCCTTCGGCGGGCTGATCGACGTCTATTACGGCATCTTCCTCGCTGAACCGGTGATGCGCGACATCTGGTCGGGCACCCAGGCCGACAAGGCGCTGCGCGACATCGACCTGCGCGATTCCAGGGCCAATGGCGCGCTGCTGGCAAAGGCGTGGCAGCGGGTCGCGCCCGCTTCAGATGCTGCCGGCATAGAGCGCAAGGCGTTCCTGATCATGTCGCTGGGCGAGGCCACGATGCGGCTGGCGATTTCGGTCGACCGCGCCGAAGGCGACACGCTGGTGGCCGACTACAAGGCGATGGCACTGCGGGAGATCGGGGCGACCTAGCCTGAGAAGACGCTGGTGGAACTGCGACTAGACCGCGCCGAACTGGTGCTGAAGCATTTCGGTTCGTTCATCGTCGTCACAAAGAGCAAGGCGTCCCAGTGACAACTGCTTGCGGTGCAACGCGACGACGGCCAGCGCGCAGGTCACGATCGTTGGCTCCGACTCGGTCCCCAAGTCGCGCAAGGCGAACTCAAAGAGACGTTGCCATGCCTCGGCATAGTCGCGTTCCAGCCATTCGGGAACCGGTGGATTTCGTGGAAAGACCAGCCGCGCTTCCTCGACCGTTGCCGCCAGACCGTAAAGCGCCCAGTGTGCAGGACGGTGTTGGGCAGAGATGCCGACAAGCTCAGGAATAGCTGCGTAGGACGCCTCCCCGACATCCCCCTGATGATGCAGCTCATTCAGAAGTTCCTCCCAGGCGGCGCTGTCGCGGTAGTTCCTGGAAAGTGCAGCGAAGGCTTGACGGGCGTCATAAGCGACTTTGTATCCGCCAGTCAGGCGAGACCATCGTTCATCACTCGACTTCAGCATGACGTTCACCCCGTGAAGCGAGATGAATATCCCGTCCGCCGGCAACAAAAAACCCGCCATGAAGGCGGGTTCAGACTGCTGACAAACCCCGTCGAATTTCGGCGGGGTTTTGTTTTGTGGGTTGATTGAGCTTTTGGATTGATGTCGGGGGGCAGATGCCAGTGCCGTTGCGAGCCGGCTTTGGCCTCATGCGAGGCTTGGTTCTGGCTTTGGCCTCATGCGAGGCTTGGTTCTGGCTTTGGCCAGAGGCTGATTGCGATCTTTTTCATGTTCTGGGCGGCGGCTGCGATCAGGCACTGGCAGGCGACGCGTGTTCGCCCTCGGAAGCGGGCATAACGATGGCCGAAGAGCTGCTTGGCATCGGCGAAGGATCGCTCGACCGTCTCCTTGCGGCGTCGATAGATCGCCTTGCCCCATGCGGTTAAGCGGTTGGCATCGACCCGCTCGCGGACATCCTGCCAGACATGGCGCGTGATGGTGCGCTCGGCCTTGGCGTTTGATGTGCAAGACGCCAGCAGCGGACAGTTGCGGCAGATCGTCGGGTCGCTCCTGTAGTGGCGATAACCGCCGCGATCGGTGGTGGCGTAAGTGAGCAACTGGCCCTGCGGGCAACGATAGCCGTCAAGGTCCGGCTCATGGACGAAAGCGCCCTTCCTCATCTTGCCAGGCTTTGGCCGGGGCGGGTTGCGATAGCCGACGACACCCTGGATGTTCCTGTCCTCCAGGCCCTTGGCGATGCCTGGCGTGGCATAGCCGGCATCCAGCCCCGCCGCCGTGACGTCGAAGCCGAAACGCTCCACCTGGCGGTCGAGCCGGTCGAGATAGACGATCGAGTCATGCACGTTGGCCGGCGTGGCAAACGTGTCGGTGATGATGCCGAAGCCGCCATCCACCGTGCGGTGATCGAGATAAAAGAAGCCCTTCGGCTTGCCCTCGCGCACCATATAGCCAGCCTCAGGATCGGTGCGCGAGACCTTCGTCTCTTTCACCGCAGGCTGCCGCTCCTGCTCCTTCAGCGCCTTCTGGCCGTGCAACGCCCGTTCGGCATCGATCGCCCGGTCGAGCTCGCCCCAGTAGTCGGCACGCGACTTGGCGACCATGGCAAGGTCGTACTTGCCCTTGTTGGCATTGGCCTTCAGGTGCGTGCTGTCGGTGTAGAGCACCGTGCCGTCGACCAAGCCTGCCCCGATCGCCTGCTCGACAATGCGGTCGAAGATCGCCTGCGCGATCGTCTCGTCCTGGTAGCGCCGGCGTCGGTTCTGCGACAATGTCGAGGCGTCGAACACCTTGTCCGTCAGCTTCAGCCGCAGGAACCACCGGTAGGCGACATTGACCTCGATCTCTCGCACCAATTGCCGCTCCGAGCGCACCCCGAACAGGTAGCCGATGAACAGCGCCTTGAACATCAAGGTCGGATCGAGTGGCGGGCGACCATTGTCGGCGCAGTAAAGCGGCGCTGTCAGATCGTGGATGAACGAGAAATCGATAACACCATCGATCTTGCGCAGAAGGTGATCAACTGGAACCAGTTGATCGAGCGTGACGATCTCAAGTGCGGTTTGTTCAGGGCCGGCTCGCTTCAACATCACCCACTGAATCACAAACCCCCAACTCTCGCCAGGGGTTTGTCAGCAGTCTGAACCCGCCATGAAGGCGGGTTCTTATATTCTTGGAAGCGGGTCGGCTTAGATGCCGAGGCCTTCGTAGCGCTTCTTGAACTTCGACAGACGGCCGCCGCGGTCGAGCAGGTTGTGCTGGCCGCCGGTCCAGGCCGGGTGCGTGGTCGGGTCGATATCGAGGTTCATCGTATCGCCTTCCTTGCCCCAGGTGGAGCGGGTCAGGTATTCGGTGCCATTGGTCATGACGACCTTGATGGTGTGGTAGTCGGGATGGATATCGGCTTTCATCGCTCTGTTCCTGCTGTCGCGGCGCGGCTTGCGCAGGTATCCTGCGGCGATGCGCCTCTTTCGAAAATTCGAAGCCACGGCTAGATAGGCCACGGCTTCAGAAACGGTCGGCGTGCCTATACATCAGCCGATTTCGAATCACAAGGCCGCGCAGCCGGCAAATGGCCCGCGGCCGAGAGGGAATTGACATGGCGAACACAACAACGGCCGCCAATGAACAGCGCCGACGTTCGCTCCGCCCGCTGAGCAGGCTTTCGCCCTACCTCTACCGCTATCCCAGGCTGGTCATCGGCGCCATCATTTCGCTTGTCGCCGCCGCCGTCACCACGCTGACCCTGCCGATCGCCGTGCGCCGGATGATCGACCACGGCTTCTCCTCCGCCGATTCGAGCTTCATTGCCAAATATTTCGCCATGCTGGTGGCGATCGCTGCACTGCTCGCGCTGGCCTCTGCCTGCCGCTACTATTTCGTCATCACGCTCGGCGAGCGTGTCGTCTCCGACATCCGCCGCGACGTCTTTTCGCACGTCACCTCGCTCTCGCCAGCCTTCTTCGACACGGCGATGTCGGGCGAGATCGTGTCGCGGCTGGCCGCCGACACGACCCAGATCAAGTCGGCCGTCGGTGCCACCGCCTCCGTCGCCCTGCGCAACATCATCCTCGGCCTGGGCGCGCTCGCCATGATGGTGGTGACGAGCCCGAAACTGTCGGGCCTTGTCATCGCCGCGATCCCGTTGATCGTGCTGCCTTTGGTCGCCTTCGGTCGCTCGGTGCGGCGCAAGTCGCGGCTGGCGCAGGACACGCTTGCCAACGCCACGGCCTTTGCCAGCGAACAGATCGGCGCCATCCGCACGCTGCAGGCCTTCACCAACGAAAAGCTGGTGACGGGCCGATTCGCTGCCGCCGTCGAGACCGCCTTCAACGCCGCCCGCGCCTCGGTGCTGGCCCGCGCCGTGCTGACCTTTTTTGCCATCTTCACCATCTTCGCCTCGGTCGTCGCCGTGTTGTGGTTCGGTTCGCGCGACGTGCTTGAGGGCACGCTGTCACCCGGCACGCTCGGCCAGTTCCTGCTTTATTCGGTGTTCGCCGCGGGCGCGCTCGGGGCGCTGTCGGAAGTGTGGGGCGAACTCAGTTCGGCCGCAGGTGCTGCCGAACGCATCACCGAGATCCTCGCCGAAAAGCCCACCGTCGCGACACCGGCAGCCCCCGTCGCCCTGCCAGCAAGGAGCAGCGGCGCGATCGAATTCCGCGACGTCACCTTCTCCTATCCGGTCAGGCCCGACCGCGCCGCCGTGCGCGGCCTGAGCTTCACCGTGAAACCGGGCGAGACTGTCGCCATCGTCGGCCCGTCGGGAGCCGGCAAGAGCACGGTGTTTTCGCTTCTGCTGCGCTTCTACGATCCCGAAGCCGGCGCTGTGCTGATCGACGGGGTCGACCTCCAGAAGGCCGACCCGCAGGCCGTGCGCGACCGCATTGCCATCGTGCCGCAGGACGTGACGATCTTTGCCAGCACGGCAGGCGAGAACATCGGCTTCGGCCGGCCCGGTGCTTCGCAGGCCGACATCGTCAAGGCAGCCGAGGCCGCGCTCGCCGTCGAGTTCATCGAGAAGCTGCAGGACGGCTATGACACCGAAGTCGGCGAACGCGGCGTCACGCTCTCCGGCGGTCAGCGCCAGCGCATCGCCATTGCCCGCGCCATCCTGCGCGACGCGCCTATCCTGTTGCTCGACGAGGCGACATCGGCGCTCGACGCCGACAGCGAGCGGCAGGTCCAGACGGCGCTCGAGCACCTGATGCAGGGGCGCACCACTATCGTCATCGCACACCGGCTGGCAACCGTGCTGAAGGCCGATCGCATCCTGGTCATGGATGGCGGCCGCATTGTCGAGGAAGGCACCCATGCCAGCCTCGTCGCAAAGGGTGGCATCTATGCCCGCCTCGCCAAGCTGCAATTCGACACCGGCGCCAGCGCCTTCCAGGGCGCCGCGGAATAACGCCTCACAGGAAGGTCGCGATCTCCGACAGCGGACGCTTCTCCGTGGCATGCACGGGGATGGTGGCGCCCTCCTTGGGATAGCCGACGACCATCAGGATGTAAGGCTTGTCGTGCGGGTCGCGGCCGCAGATCTGGTTGAGGAAGCTCATTGGGTTCGGCGTGTGTGTCAGCGTCGCCAGGCCAGCGCGGTGCAGCGCGGCGATCAGGAAGCCGGTGGCGATGCTGACCGATTCGGGCACGTAATAGTTCTTGCGCGAGACACCGTCGGCCGAGCGGCTCTTGCGCTCGCCGAAGATGCAGATCAGCCAGGGCGCCTCTTCCAGGAAGGGCTTGGAGGCATCGGTACCGAGCGGCGCCAGCGCCTTCAGCCACTCCTCGCCGGCGCGGCCCTCGTAGAAAGCACGCTCCTCGATCTCGGCCGCTTCGCGAATCTGGCGCTTGATGTCGGCGTCGCCGATGACGGTGAAATGCCAAGGCTGGTGATTGGCGCCGTTGGGTGCTGTTCCGGCAGCCATGATGCAGGTTTCGATGATGTCGCGCGGCACCGGCCGCGAGGAAAAATCGCGCACGGTGTGGCGCGTGCGGATCTCGTCGTAGAACGACTTTGCGCCGGCGCGCATCTCCTCGACCGGCTTTTCCTTGTAGTCGGGCAGCGGCAGCGTGCGGTAGGTGTGTGCGGTTGAGACGGTCATGGTTGCTCCCCAGGATTGTCGATTGCGGCGACAATCTCGAATGCCATTGCCCGCGTCAACGGGGATTGGCGACGCCTGGAGCGGCGTCGCCTTGTTCCACGACTAGAATTTGACGCCGAGGCTTGCCTTGACGCCGTGATCGCGGGCGCCGCTGGCGAGCTGGCCGTTGTAGCTGAGGGCCAGATTGGCCTTGGGCGAGACGGCGAAGTCGAGACCGGCTTCGATCAACAGTGCATCGCGGGCGATCGGCGCGCCATGGACGGTGAAGCTGTCGCCGCCGCCTGCGAAGGCGACTGTCGAGGCAGGCGTGACGTCGCCGAAGGCATGGCGCCAGCCGAGGCCGCCCCGCACCGTCGCCTTGGCGTCACCAAGGTTGAAGTCGCTTGCGGCGCGCAGGCCGAGCGTGGTCGTGGTGCTGTCGAAGCTCTTGTCGGTGCTGGTCAGCGCCGCCGCGCCGCCGGTTTCAGTGAAGCCGTCGGTCGAGGTCGAGACATAGGCAAGGCCGGCGAAAGGCTCGAAGGCGACGCGGCCCATCTCGACCTTGTAGCCCGTTTCGACGAAGGCCTGCGCCGTGCCGGCATCGTAGCTGGCCTTGAGCGTTTCGGTGAGACCGGGGAACGAGACAGTGCGGCTCGTGTCGATCGCGTGCCTGGTGTAGGACGCCCCAGCGCGCAGCGCGACGGCGCCGAAGTGACGGCCGCCATAGACACCGACATGGAAGTTGTCGCTGTCGCCCGAGGCGGCGCCGCCATCCGTGTCGAAGCTGGTGCGGCTGTAACCGCCGAGCAGGCCGAGACGCCAGCCGTCGCCGACGATGGTGTCGCCGCCGGCGACGAGGCCGCCGCTCGCGTGCTTGAAACCGCCCGAATTGCCGTTGCCGTCGAACGAACCCCAATTGCCCAGCGCCTGGCCCCAGACGACGAAGCGGTCGGTATCGGCGGCGACAAGTTCGAGACCGCCCTCGCCATAGCCCATGACGGGCAGGTCGGGTGCCGCGACATCGCCGAAGGCCGAGCGCACGCGGTCGTTGGCGAACTCGCCGAGGAACTGGCTCGTCTGCGTCGTGCCGCCGCTGACCGAAGCATGCACGTCACCGGCAAGCTGATCGAGCGCGTCGCGTGCCTCGTCCTCGTCCGTCGACATCAGCAAGGCCGAGCGCACCGGATTGCCACTCGGCAGAGTGTCGACGGCACCCGCGACGGCCGACTGGTTCGGCGACTGGGCGACCTCCTCGACCGACAGGTCGTTGCGGCTGAGCGCCAGCGTTACGTCATTGCCGTCGCCACCGGTGTAGCTGATAAGATGATTGAGGAAGAGCAGGTTGTTGAGATTACCGACTGAGGCGAAGGTTCCGGTGACGGCGTCACCGCCATCATTGGCGATGATCGTGAACGGCCCGTTGAGCGGATCCCAGCCTCCGGCCGCGCTCGGGTCGTTGGGTGTCAGTACCAGATTGAGCGTCGCACCCGATATGTCGACCGTACCGTTGACCGTCAGCTTGTCGGCTGTCGTCGGCGTCGCCTCGATCTCGAGGATGCCGTGATTGACGTAGTCGCCGTTGACGGTCTGGGTATGGACGAGGCCCGTTGTAGCCGGGTTCGCCTTGTCGCCCACAGCATGCGCTGCACCTGATGCGATTGTCACGTTGCCGACAACCGTGCCGCTGCCGCCGAACCGAGCGCCGGAGTCAACGGAGACTGGCCCAGCCAGCGTACCAATGCCCTTGTAACCGACATTCAGCATGCCGGTGTTGACGAAGGTTTCGCCGGCGAATGCGGAACTGTCGCCCCTTAATGTGATGGTGCCCGATCCCTGCTTGAAGAACTGCCCCGCGCCGGCAAGCTTAACGTTCTGCGGCAGGTAGCCCAGG
The DNA here is from genome assembly GCF_014250155.1 of Aminobacter sp. MDW-2. Classification (NCBI taxonomy): domain Bacteria; kingdom Pseudomonadati; phylum Pseudomonadota; class Alphaproteobacteria; order Hyphomicrobiales; family Phyllobacteriaceae; genus Aminobacter; species Aminobacter sp. MDW-2. The sequence goes on along the minus strand of NZ_CP060197.1, from coordinate 1,654,118 downwards.
CCATTGGACATGTTGGAAATCAGCTTGCTGCCAGCGTCGATGGTGATCTTGCCATCGGTCCCACCCAACCAACCGCTCGCCCCGCCGTCACCGAACTGGAGTGTACCGCCGTTAGAGATCAGCACGGTGGCCGTGCCGCTGCCGCTGTTGCCAGCGCCGGTAAGGGTCAACTTGCCACCGCCAATATGCTGGAACGAGCCTGCGCTATTGATCTGGCCGGCAACAACGAGGTCGTCGGAGCGATTGAAGACCAGCGTACCGTGATTGTTGACCGCGCCGGCAAGAGAACCTGACGTGCCACCAGATCCCAGCTGCAACGTTGCGCCGCTGGAGATGGCCGTGCTTCCGGTAAAGATGTTGTTGCCGGTGAAAATCTGTGTCCCGCCATCGATGCTGATGCCAGCGCTGCCATCGATCACGCCGGAAAAGGTGCCGCTGGCCGCTGTGATGTTGAGAATCTTGTCAGCGAGCTTGACCAGACCGCTGCCCGTCAACGCCTTGATGCTGACGCCGCCACCCTTGTTCGAGATGTCGAACGTACCGTCGACCGTCAATCCGCTGGAGGCGCTGATGCTGCTGCTGCTGCCAACCATCTGGAGTGTCGTACCGGAGCCGATCGTGGTGGCGCCTGTATAGGTGTTGACCCAATCGCTGAGCTTCAGCGTACCGCCGCCGACAATGTCGAGCCCGGCTGACCCTTTGATGACCATGCCGATCTCGGCGGAAACTCCAGGACCCACATTTATCGTCGCCGAGCCGATTGCCGGCGCCAAGGTAAGCGAGTCGGAAGCAGTAGCCGTAAGCCTGTAGCCGCTGGCCGTGAAACGAAGTGTATCGAAATTCTGGTGCCCCTGGACGTTTACCCCTCCACCAGTGCCGCCGAACACCGCTGTGCCACCAACCCATTGCTGGTTTGTTGTGCCGGTGACGTCGGTCCAGTTGGTGCTGCCAGCAACCCATGTGCCGGCACCTCCATTGACGGCACCATTGGCAACGATGTCGGCACCATCCCAATACTGGTCTGCAAGGACCGGCGACGCAGCGCCGAGCACAACCGCCACGGCCGCGAGCGTCGCCAGCGCCGTGCCGGACCGCAAGGCGGCGAGACGGGCGATTGGTCGGTTCGAGGGTTGGCTGGAAGAGGTCCTGTTGGCTTGAGCCGATTCCAAATGAGTCCGCGCAGCAGAGCTGCGGTCAAAAAAAGGCATGATATCCCCACCACTTATATGCACGCCCAAACCGGGCAAAGGCATTGTGCGGAGACCCCAATCTCCACCCAAAACTCAACAATAGATTTTGCTTAGAACAGCCAAGCTTATTCAGCAACAGAGAATATTAGGTATGAAGCATTAAACTTGCTTCAACTCGTACAACCGCCAACTCCACTCACCGACGTTTCGAGACGACTCGCGCATGCAAGTGAAATGCGCCAGCAAATGCCAAATGGGGCAGCAGGCATTTGCGACTGTTCTACTCCCTCGATATACACCACGCCTCAAATGCCCTCGAACGAACAGATGAGAAGGTCATCAGTGATGTCCTGACCACCCAGGGACCACCGATCGGCCCAGGCAGGCTGGAGCGAACCGCACAGAGCAAAAAGTGGCACACCCGAAAGAGCGCGCGTTCTGGAAAAAATGGCAGGCACTGCTTGCTCCCCACCTGCCGTCGGGAGGGGAGCTTATCCCTCAGGCAGGCCCCTAAATGATGAGCCACACCTAAGCGACAACACCGTGGTTGGGAAGATTTCGTCCCGCGCCATTTTTGGGTCTAATTCCGGAAACCGGCATTTGACAGACTAGGGCCACGCGGCTCCAGCGGGCACCATGGCTCAAAACTTCACCGCCAAGGTGGCCCTGGCCCCGTGGTCACGCGTACTGTTGCCGATCTGGCCGACATAGGCCGTGGCAAGACGCATGCGCAGCTTCTCAGCTATCGGGCGCGAGGCCGCGGTCGATACCGCAGCGCCCCCCGCCTGCGCCAAGCCGCCGAAGAGGAGGAAAGCCTGCTGCCGGGGGATATTTTGGCCGCGGCGCGGACGATCATCGACCAGCGCCACATGGATGCGGAGCCGTCGCCGGGGTGCGTTGCCGCCCGCGGTGGATGCTCGCGTTCCGAGCTTTATCGCGCATTCTCGGGACAGGCCGAGTCCGTCGCGCCTGCCATCTGGACAGCGCGGCTCGAACGATCGCGGCGCATGCTGACGCTGAGCCCGGCGCTCGACCTCAGCGTCGCCCAGATCGCTTCCAGCTGTGGCTTCCTCGATCCCTCCAACTTCAACCGCATGTTCCGCAATCGCTACGGCATGACGCCGCGCGAGATGCGCGAGCTGGACCGCGACAGGTCCGAAAACGGCTAGCGCGCCGCGTGCCGGCCGGCGTTGCGGCCGGAGAATATGCAACCGCCGAGGAAGGTGCCTTCGAGCGCGTTGTAGCCGTGATAGCCACCGCCGCCGAAGCCGGCGACCTCGCCGGCAGCATAGAGGCCGAGAATAGGCTCGCCATTGGCACCGAGCACCTGACCATTCAGATTGGTGTGCAGCCCGCCCAGCGTCTTGCGGGTGAGCACATTGAGGCGGACGGCGATCAGCGGGCCGTTGGCGGGATCGAGGATCTTGTGCGGCTTTGCCGTCCGCACCAGCCGGTCGCCGAGATAACGCCTGGCGCCATGGATGGCGGTGACCTGGGCGTCCTTGGAGTAGGGATTGTCGATCTCGCGGTCGCGCGCTGCGATCTGGGCATGCAGTCGGTTATGGTCGATGAGGTCGTTGCCGGCGAGCACATTCATGCCGGCCACAAGATCACGGAGATTGTCGCGGACGACAAAATCCTCGCCATGCTGCTTGAAAGCCTCGACCGACGGCGGCGCGCCCTTGGCGCGGCGGCTCTTCAGCACCTCGATCCAGCGCTTGGAGGTCAGGTCCGGGTTCTGCTCCGAGCCGGACAGCGCGAACTCCTTCTTGATGATCTTCTGGGTCAGCACAAACCAGGAGTATTCGTGGCCGGCGGACAGGATGCGCCGGAGTGTGCCGAGCGTGTCGAAGCCAGGCAGGAACGGCGCTTCCAGCCGCTCGCCCAGCGCGTCGAACCACAGCGACGACGGCCCCGGCAGGATGCGGATGCCGTGGTTGGGCCAGATCGGGTTCCAGTTGGTCAGGCCCTCTGTGTAGTGCCACATGCGGTCGCGGTTGATGACCGCGCCGCCGGCGGCTTCAGTGATCGCGACCATGCGGCCGTCGACATGGTGCGGCACGCCGGCGACCATCTTCTTGGGCGCCGGCCCGAGCCTGTCGGTCGGCCAAGCCGTTCGAACGAGGTCGTGATTGCCGCCGATGCCGCCCGAGGTAACGATGACGGCGTCGGCATGGAATTCGAAATCGCCTGTCACCTTGCGGCCGGATTGCTGGCCACGCTCGACGGCAGACGACTCCAGGATTTCGCCGGCGACACCGGACATTGCACCATGGGTCTTGATCAGCCGGCTGGCCTGATGACGGAATTTCAGCGCGATCCGGCCCGCCGCAGCATGATCGCGGACACGACGGACAAACGGTTCGAGCACGCCCGGGCCGGTGCCCCAGGTGACATGGAAACGCGGCACCGAATTGCCGTGGCCATGCGCCAGCGCGCCGCCACGCTCGGCCCAACCAACGACGGGAAACCAGCGCATGCCCTGGGCATGCAGCCACGGCCGCATCTCGCCGGCAGAGAAATCGATGAAGGCTTCGGCCACCTTGCGCGGCCAATGATCTTCTGGCCGGTCGAATTGCGCCGATCCCATCCAGTCCTGCAAGGCGAGCTCGCGGCTGTCCTTGATGCGCATGCGGCGCTGTTCGGGACTGTCGACGAAGAACAGCCCGCCGAGCGACCAGAACGCCTGGCCGCCGAGCGAGTTCTCGCTCTCCTGCTCGAGCATGATGACCCGCTTGCCGGCATCGGCCAGCTCTGCCGCGGCAACCAGACCGGCAAGTCCGCCACCGACAACGATCGCATCCGCCTGGTCAGCCAACTGCCCCTCCCAAGGTCCTCTGCTGTCGCGGCGAGTTTCGGGCAACGGACGGCAAGATCAAGCAGAAAGTCTGGCCGCATTGGTTCCGCTGGGGAAAGAGCGGTCAGCCGGAAGTCAGATCGTAGTGAGTCAGAGCCACGGTGAAGAAGACCCCGAAGACCATCCAAACCTTGTCCCAGCCGCTGAGCAGGGCGTTTCGAGCCAGATACTCGGGATTTCTTTCATTGATGCGATTGATCGCGACAACGAGTGGCAGCGGCGCGAGCGCGGAAATGGCCAAACCGCCGAATATCCTGAGACCATTCGCCCAGAATGCTTCGGGTGGCTCGATCGCAAAGGTGTAGACTTCACTGCCCAGCAGCAGCAATCCGGCTACTACGCCCAGCCCGGTTGCGACCTGCCGGGCGCCGAGGTCTCGGTTGACGCGGAGGAAAATCTGTACTGCGAAGAACGACAGAAAGACCCCGCGCAGAAACGACCAATAACGCGCGCCATATGCCAGGTTCTGCTGGCGGAACACGCGCCAGCCCCACAGCATGCCGTACAACCCTCCTGTCATCACCGTCATCACGACGAACTTCTGAGGCGAGATCGGCCAGTAAAGCTGGCCGGGCCGTGGTTTGAAGGTCCGCTGTTCGACCACACAGGTCGCAAGCACGGCCAACAGCCATGCGACAAATGTGATCGCCTGAAGTCCCGACATGCCCTCTTCTTCGTCGGGCTCCTCATGGGTGAAATCATAGAACCACCGTGTATTGTCGGTAATCTTGCCGACCGCCGCTACGTAGTCGCCCACGGCTGACGCCGGCACCTCAGATGCCAGCTTTTTCAGGTCCCAGTTGAGAGTGAACTCCGTTGGCGTGTTGCTCCATTCGATCCGCATGGTCATGTACGGCGTCATGACGTTCGGCGCCTCCGGCCCGGCGAACCGGGCCTTCAGGTTCTTGACCACCACGCTGTGGCGGCGAAACATCGGATTGCCAATCCATATCGGACCGACCCGGCCAATCATTGCGGGCTTGGGAAAGCTGCCGTCGTCAAGATCGGCGCGGAGTGGAAACTTCTTGGCCAGGTCGTTCGCAGCTAGAGCCTCCGGAGACAGCTCATAGGCTTCCGACAAGGTGATCACATTGCGATCGCGATCATCCACCGGTTTCAACGCCGCCACGCTGCGAATACCAGGATATTGCTGGTCATAATATTTGAGGTAGCTGTCGGCGAACTCTTGAAGCGACTGGCCCGCCAGCTTGCGCCGCATCGCATCCGCGTCGGCGCCACGGTAGGTGCTGACCGTCCTCAGGGTCAGCGGATCGCCGGCCTGCACAGGAAAACTGATCTCCTCGGCAACGGCAGTCGTCGGTTCGTGGGCCTCGGCTGCCTGCATCTTTTCCAGCTCGCCTCTCGAACTCGAGAGCGGCAGAACATAGCCGTAGTCGGGCTCGACGAGCCGGCCGCCGCGGCCCCCCTGGAGGTAATCAGTACCATCCAGCCAGAAGACGCGGGAGCCGATTTCTGCGCGCACGATCGCGTGGTCGAATGCCCGCAACGCAGGCAGGAAGCTGGCCAGGCCATAACCGCCATCAAGGTCGGCGAGCGCAACCTCGGCCTTGACCCCGAGATAGGTCAGAGCCGACGCAAGCAGCAGCGCCTTGTCCTTGCAGTCGCCAAAGCCGCTGGCGATCACGGTTGCAGGGTCACGCGGAAGGTATGACCCGGCGCCCATCGAGAGGCTGATGTAGCGAACCTCGTCCTGAACGATGCGCAAGGCCTCGACCATGCGTTCCCGCGGATCGCTCTGGTGCGCAGCAATTTCATCGAGCTTCGCCGCGAAGGCAGGAGGGAAGGTGTTGACCGGCTGATAGCTCGCGGCCACCGCATCAGCCACGTCTCGCCAGCTTGTGGTGGACGATATCTGGACATAACCCCAAGGCGCAAATGAAGCCGGCAGATTGTCTTCAACCTTGACCGGCTCCGGATTGACGATCTCCCAGAGGTAGCGCGTGTGCCCGGCAACATTCGATATCTTCGGCTTGACCGTGGTGCGCTCCTCCTTGAGCGTCAGCGGGCGCGACGTCGGCCAGATGATCTCGCGTCGCATCATGCCGATCGGCATCTCCCACTCGGTGGCAAAGCGATAGTAAAACAGATCTTCGCCGACGAGCTGTTTTCTGTCCGACGTGGTCGCATAGTCGATGGTGTCGCCGACGCGAACGTCCCTGACATCGAGGCGCGCCGTCAGCCAACCATCAAAGACACCGCGCACCGAATCGCGCTCCTGTCGATAGATATCGAAGGTGGCCTCGGCCAGCCTGTCTTGCACGACACCGTCGCGGATGACCCGCAGATGGTTCAGTTTGATGCTATGCCGCGCCGGATCGAAGTTCAGGTTGATCGTCGCAGCCTGCTCGAGCCCCGGGCGGTCGACGACCTTGTAGACCTCGCGCTCATATTCAACATAACCGCCGGGGCGATACATCACCTGCCAATCCGAAAGCAGGCTGGAAATTCCGTTGCGGATCTGGTCGGCCCGGGTCGGGTCGGCAGTCGGAATATCGACTTCAGTTACCCAGCTTTCGGCAGGTCCCTTGCCAACGTCACTGCCAGCATTGGCAAGTCGAGGATGCAAGACCATCAGAAACAGAACAAGGCTGGCGAGGAGCCAGTCCCTTGCCGAAATACTGCAACCCACAACCAAAACCCCGCCGAACAACAACAGCGATGTTGTCGGCGGGATCAATCGGGAAGTAAAGGCCAGGCCTCGAAAGAAGACCTCGCGCTTTTGTTACCTGCCGTAGCGCTTCTTCAGATGTGCCGTGAAATGCGCCGCATTGAGCCTTTCGCCGGTGGCGCGTTCGAGCAGGTCGGGGGTCGACCAGCGCGAGGCCTGCGACCAGATCTTGTCGCGACGCCAGGCGTTGACCGTTTCGAAATGACCGCGTGCGATCTCGTCGTCGACCGAAGGATGTTCCCTGCTCAGCGCTGCCCACTGCTGCGCCGCCATCATCGCGCCCAGCGTGTAGGAGGGGAAGTAGCCGAAGGCAGCACTCGGCCAGTGCACGTCCTGCATCGGACCGTCGGCCGGATTGTCGATGGTCGACAGGCCGAGATAGTCGCGCATCCTGGCGTCCCAGGCCTCGGGCAGGTCGGCGACCGCAAGACGACCCGAAATCAATTCCTGCTCGAGCTCGTAACGCAGGATGACGTGCAACGGATAGGTGACCTCGTCGGCGTCGACGCGGATCAGTCCGCGCTCGACATGGTGCACATGCGGCAGGATCTCCTCCATCGACCAGCGCTCGCCGAGATGCTGCTCGACCAGCGGCAGCGCCCATTGCCAGAAGGCCGGGTTGCGGCCGAGCTGCTTTTCGACAAACAGGCTCTGGCTCTCGTGCACTGCCATGCCCCGCGCCTTGCCGAGCGGCCAGTGCGACCAGGCTTCCGGCAAATTCTGTTCGTAGAGCGCATGGCCGGTCTCATGCAGCACGCCCATCAGCGCCGACAGGAAATCGGAAGTCTTGTAGCGCGTGGTGATGCGCACGTCGGACGGCACGCCACCGCAGAACGGGTGGTGCGACACAGACAGGCTGCCGCGGGTCAGGTCGAAGCCGACGGCGCCCATCATCGCCAGGCCAAGCTCGCGCTGGCGCTCGATGGCATAGACGCCCGACAGCGGCCGCTTCGGGCTTTTGGCCAGGCGCTCCTGCTGCACAGCCAGCGCCTCCGGCACGAAATCCCTGAGGAAGGCCTTGAGGTCGGTGAAAACGGGTGTGATGTCGGCAACGCGGTTCCCGGGGTCGTATTGCTCCATCAGCGCATCATAAGGATCGAGGCCGAGCGCTTCTGACCGCAGCGCCGCCTCCTCGCGCGCAATGGCGACGATGCCTTCAAGCGCCGGCTGGAAGCCGGCCCAGTCGTTCTTGGCCCTGAGGTCGCGCCACAGCTGTTCGCAACGCAGGCGGGCAGCGGTCTGGCGCTCGACGAATTCCGTCGGCAGGCAGGTCATGTTGGTGTACTGGCGGCGGAACTCACGCACGGCGAGGCGCTGATCGTCATTGAGCGCCTCGGTCTCGGCGGCAGCGATCCAGTCTGATATTTCGGGCGCGGTTGCCTGGCGGTGATGCATGCCGGCGAGCGCGGACAGCGCCTCGGCGCGCTTGGCGCCGCCGCCAACCGCCATATGGGTGGCTTCGTCGGCGCCGAGGATGGCGAGCGCATGTTCGAGCGCTTCGAGCTTGCGGCCGAGTTCGTCTAATCTTGCGAAGGACATGGCATTTCCTCTGTCTCAAAGTCGCGGCGAGAGGATACCAATCCGTGCGCCTTCGCAAGACCGTTCGGCTGGTCCACCACTTGCCGGAACGGCAGCCGGCATGCTCAACTTGTGCAACTGAGGTCGAAGGGGGCGACTATGGTCGCAAACATACTGGTCGGGCTCGTCGCCCTGATCCATCTCTACATCGTCTGTCTCGAAATGGTGCTGTGGGACACGCCGCGCGGCCACAAGGCGTTCGGCCTCAAGCCGGACTTCGCCACGGCGTCGAAAGTGCTGGCGGCCAACCAGGGGCTCTACAACGGCTTCCTCGTCGCCGGCCTGATCTGGGGCCTGTGGCTCGGCGAAGCGGGTTTCCAGGTCAAGGTCTTCTTCCTGCTCTGCGTCGCCATCGCCGGGCTCTACGGTGCGGCGACCGTCAGCCGCAAGATCCTCTACATCCAGACCGTGCCGGCAGCATTGGCACTGGCGGCACTCTGGCTCGGCTGGTAGCTCAAAACCCAGTCACCCCCGGGGAGCGATCCGGGGGGACTGGGTACTCGCTTCTCCTAGCGGAGAGCGGCGTCGTGGTCGAGCTGCAGGCCGAGATCGTTGACCTCCGCCATCAGTTGGTCGTACGCGCCAGCAGGAATGTTGCCGCCGTCACGGGCCGAATCACGGACAGCGGTCCTGCGGATCCTCGCCTCTTCGCCGCGCAGACTGCGAAGCTCGGCCGGGGTGATCAGCCTTGCCTTGCTGTCGCTCATGATGCGGGCATCGTCAGCCTGGAGATCCTCAAGGATGGCGCGCAACTGGCCGCCGGTCGCATAACCGTCGGACAGTGCACCGGCGCGTCCGGCTTATCGCCGCCGCTGGGGCTGTTCTGGAACGAAAACTCGCGCATCGTTCCGTGATGCTCCTTGGCGAAAGCCGTCGCCAGGGGCGTTGAAGCAAGGATTGCGGCAAGCGCCGCCTTGAATGCCATAGAGCGCGTTTTTGCGACTTGCGGACCCGCCGGACGCGACAGGACGCCACGTCAATAGCAGGCCGTCTGGAACCGTCGTGTCACGGTGGGAGGTCATCGCCGGCGGTTCCCGGACCGCCAGCGAAAACTAGGCGCGTCACCGCCAGAAACCTAGTTAAGAAAAGATGATCTTGGCCGCCACATTCGGCCTCGGCCTGCCGCAACTCCACCCCCGATGGGGCGGGCCTGTTCACACACGAAATCTTGAGAACGGCCTCACCTGAGTCCGGTGCTGCGGGCTAGCGCTCGGTCAGCTTTAGCTCGATGCGGCGGTTCCTGGAGCGCGCCTCGTCGGTGCCGCTGTCGTCGAGCGGCTGGAATTCGCCAAAGCCGGCGGCGACGAGGCGATTGGCCGGAACGCCGTTCTCGATCAGAAACTTGACCACCGAGGTCGAGCGCGCCGAGGAAAGCTCCCAATTGTCGCGATAGCGTCCGGTGCCTGACAACGGAATGTTGTCGGTGTGACCGTCGACGCGCAGCACCCAGTTAATTTCCGGCGGAATTTCCTTCTGCAGCTCGATGATGGCGTCGGCGAGCTTCTTCATCTCGCCACGGCCGGCCTCGTTGATCTGTTCTGATCCGGTCGGGAACAGCACTTCCGACTGGAACACGAAACGGTCGCCAACGATGCGGATGTTCTCGCGGTCGGACAGGATCTCGCGCAGGCGGCCGAAGAAGTCGGAGCGGTAGCGGTTGAGCTCCTGCACACGCTGGGCCAGGGCCACGTTCAGCCGGCGGCCGAGGTCGGCAATCTTGGTGTTGGATTCCTTGTCGCGCGCCTCGGACGCGTTGAGCGCCTCTTCGAGGGCGCCGATCTGGCGGCGCAGCGCCGAAATCTGCTGGTTGAGCAGCTCGACCTGGCTCAGCGCGCGCTGGCTGACCTGGCGTTCGCTCTCCAGTTCGCCCGACAGCGTGCCGATACGGGCATTGGCCTCGGCGCCGGCGCCGGCGCCCTGGGACAGCAGCTGTTCAAGGCGGCTCTTTTCGCTTTCGGCCGCATTGAGCGAGGCCTGCAGATTGGCGAGCGCATCTTCGGCGTCCTGCGAGCTGGATTTTTCGAGCGCCAGAAGCTGGGTCAGCTCGTTGATCTGCGAGTTGAGCCTGGTCAGTACCTCGTCCTTGCCGGAGATTTCGCGGCTGAGCAGGAACTGCGCCAGAACGAAGACCGAGAGCAGGAACATGATGGCCAGAAGCAGCGTCGACAAAGCGTCGACAAAGCCCGGCCAATAGTCGATCCGGCGGTCGCCGCGCCGCCCGCGCGCCAATGCCACCTTAGTGCACCCCTTCCTTCTTCAGGGCGTCAGCGATCTTTTCGAGCGTGTTGCGCATCGCCTTCTGTTCATCCGACTGCGCCTCGACCCAGTCGCGCATGATTTGCTGTTCGCTGCGCATGTTCTTGACCAGGCCGGAGATGCCATCGGCGAGATTGGCCATGGCGGCGGCGACACGCGGGTTCGAGCCGCCTTGCTCCTGCATGTTGCGCAGGCGCTCGCTGAGCACGCGGAGTTCGTCGGCCGAACCGTTCTTGGCGTCGGCGACGACCATGTCGGAGGACAGATCGGTGACCGACGACAGCCAGTTTTCCAGTTCGGTGTAGAAACGCGTCTGGGCACGTCCGGCCTGGAGGTCGAGAAAGCCGAGCACCAGCGAGCCGGACAGACCGAACAGCGACGACGAGAACGCCGTGCCCATGCCTTGCAGCGGTGCCGCGAGGCCGGCCTTCAGTGCTTCGAGCACAGCCGAGGCATCACCCGAACCGGGATCAAGCGACTGGATGGTCTCGCCGATCGAGCCGATGGTGCCGAGCAGGCCCCAGAAGGTGCCGAGCAGGCCAAGGAAGACGAGCAGGCCGACGAGGTAGCGCGAGACGTCGCGGCTTTCGTCGAGGCGCGTCGCGATGGAATCGAGCATCGTGCGCATCGAGCTGGTCGAGAATGCCATTGATGCGGAACGCCCGAGCATCGCCTTCATCGGCGCCAGCAGCACCGGTTCGGTGGCTTCGGAGCCGGCGCGGAAGGAATTGACCCAGCGCACCTCGCGGAACAGCCGGCCGACCTGGACGAAGGCCAGCCCGATGCCGACGACGAGCACGCCGAGGATCAGACCGTTGAGGCCGGGATTTGTGCCGAAAGCGCTGGAGATCTGCCGCGTCAGAATCGCGGCGATGAAGGCGACGATTGCCAGGAAGATGATCATCGTCAGCAGGAACACCTGCGGAGAGGACAGGCGGTGCGGGTCGTAGCTCAGCACATCGGAGCCTTTACCCACCCCGAGAGATTTCAACAATGCCATCGGCGCCCCGGTTCCGGTTTCCTGCGATCGGAGCCCCGCCTATCCATACGGATGCGCCCGGGCTGCTCCATCGCCGTAAAGTCTATGCACCGAGCTTTTCATGAGTTTCGGCGCGTTACGTTAGTGGACTACGACTGTAAGCGGAAATGTGACGAAAATGAAAGACGCTTGCGCGCGCTGAGCTGGGACCGGCCGTCGGTCAAAGCCGCGCCACGACCAGAAGGTCCATCATTGCGGCCAGATGCAGGCCAGCGCCGGTGACAACGAAGCCATGCCAGACCGCGCTCTGGAAGCGCAGCCGCTGCCACGCGTAGAAGAAGACGCCGCAGGAATAGACCATGCCGCCGGCAAACAGCAGCCACAACGTCGCCGCCGGCAAGGTGGCGATCAGCGGCTGCAGGATGACGATGCCGCTCCAGCCCATGGCAAGGTAGAAGGCGATCGCCAGCCGGTCGAGCCGGCCGGGCAGGAACAGCTTGATCGCCATGCCGGCTGCCGCCGCCGACCAGACGATGCCGGCCATCCAGCCTGCCGTGACGCGATCGTCGAGCTGGACAAGGAACGGCGTGTAGGTGGCGGCGATCAAAAGGTAGATGCCGGCATGGTCGAAGCGGCGCAGCACCCACTTGGCCGGCGATACCGGCCACAGATTGTAGGCACATGACACCGACAGCACGGTAAGCAGGGCGACGACGAAGACGATCGCGGCGAGATATTCGCCCGTGGCCGTAAAGAATGCGGAGACGGAGAGCAGCACAGCACCGGCGGCGACGGCGAGCACGATGCCGACCGCATGGACCACGCCGTCGGCGATCAGCTCGGCGCGCGAATGACTGTAGCGCCCGACGAAGGGCACAGCTGTGTCAGGCTTGCGCTGCGTGTCCGACATGGTCCGTCCCTGCGCCCTTCATGGTGCATGACCTCGAAAATCGGTACCGATTTCGGAAAGGATCATGCACCGCTCAAACGTTCTACAGCGTCCTTGGCGCGTCCACATGGACGCGCGGCACTGTAGATATGGGCAGGCGTAATTGACGATGGCAAGAAACCGGCGACGCGGCGGATCAGCGCGGCGTGACCGGGCGCTTCAGCGTCTTGATGAGCGCGCGGTGTATGGTCTCGTTGCCGGCGACGATCGAGCCGCCGTCGAGCATGTCCTGGCCGCCCTTGTCGTCGGAGACGAAACCGCCGGCTTCGCGCACGAGCAGGATACCCGCAGCGACGTCCCAGGGCGACAGCGACGTCTCCCAGAAACCGTCCATGCGGCCGGCAGCGACATAAGCCAGGTCGAGCGCGGCCGAGCCGAGACGACGGATGCCCGCCACTTCGCCCATGACGTTGCGCAGCTCGAGCAGGAAGTTGCCGTGATGGCCACGGCCGAGATGCGGCACGCCGCAGCCGATGACGGCATCGACCAGCTTGGTACGGCCGGAAACACGCAGGCGGCGATCATTGAGGAAGGCGCCACCGCCACGCTCGGCGGTGTAGAGCTCGTCCATCGCCGGGTTGTAGACGACGGCGGCAACGATCTGGCCCTGGCGCTCCAGCGCGATCGAGATCGAGAACACCGGAATGCCGTGCAGGAAGTTGGTGGTACCGTCGAGTGGATCGACGATCCAGCGATGCTGGTCGTCCTCGCCGGCGACGGCGCCGCGCTCTTCCATCAGGAAGCCATAGCCGGCGCGTGCCTTGGACAGCTCGGTGAAGATGATGTCTTCGGCCTTGCGATCGGCCTGGCTGACATAGTCGCCCGGGCCTTTCAGCGAGACCTGCAGATTCTGCACCTCGCCGAAATCACGCGCCAGCGAGCGGCCGGCCTTCATGGCGGCCTGCACCATAACATTTAGGATCGCTGAACGCGCCATTTCTACAACCTCAGCAGTGTCGAAATCAGTCCGCGCGGCGGACGTAGGTGATTTCGTTGGTGTCGACGATGATGCGCTCGCCCGAAGAGATGAACGGCGGAACCAGCACGCGGACGCCGTTTTCCAGCACGGCCGGCTTGTAGGACGACGCAGCCGTCTGGCCCTTCACGACAGGATCGGCTTCGGTGATCGTCAGCGTCACCTGGTCGGGCAGCGCGATGCCGATCGGGCGCTCGTCATAGAGCTCGACGGTAACCATCATGCCGTCCTGCAGGAACGCAGCGCGATCGCCGACAAAATCCTTGAGCAGTTCGAGCTGCTCGTAGCTGGCGGTGTCCATGAACACCAGGGCGTCGCCCTGCTCGTAGAGGAACGAAAAATCCTTCTGCTCCAGGCGGACCTTCTCGACGGTCTCGGCTGAGCGGAAACGCTCGTTGAGCTTGGTGCCGTTGATGAGGTTCTTCAGTTCGACCTGGTTGTAGGCGCCGCCCTTGCCGGGCTTGACGTGATTGGTCCTGACCGCCACCCAGAGGCCGCCGTCATGCTCGATGACGTTGCCGGGACGGATTTCGTTGCCGTTGATCTTGGCCATGATTGGATTCCGGAAGAGAGGTTTGCGCCGGAAGGGGCGCTATCGGCGCCTCCAAGACCACAAAATGGCTTTTTAGGCAAGAGAAGTCGAGATTTTCGCTGGATCAGCGCAGACGGTTGGCACGTTCCAGCGCCTGCTTCATCTCGGCGTCGGTCAGGCCACGCAGGAAGTCGTCCATCTCGGGATCGTTGAGCCCGGCACGGCGGGCGTTGATGTACCACGCCGCCGCCAGAATGGGATCGGGATCGACGCCGATGCCGCCCATATAGAACTTGGCGAGCCGGTTCTGCGCCGCGACATTGCCGCCATCGGCGGCAAGCTTCATCCAGCCGAAGGCGGATTTCAGGTCGCGATCGCCGCCACGGCCATCGGCCATCCATAAGCCGAGGTCGAACTGGGCCGAGTCGTAGTTCTGCCTGGCGGCACGGACGAGCAGCAGCCGCGCCTGGTTGTCGTCGCGGCGCTTGCCGCCGACGCCGTTGGCGTAGACCTGGGCCATGGCGTATTGCGCATCGGGCAGCCCGGTGGCCGCCGCGCGCTCGTAATAGGGCACGGCCTTTTCGAGGCCCTTGCCGCCCGGTTCGCGCTGCACCAGCATCTGGGCATAGTTGAACTGGGCGAAACGGTTGCCGGCTTCGGCCGCCGCCTGCATCAGCGCATTGGCGGCCTTGTCGTCGCGGGTAACGTATCTTCCATCGAGCAGCATCAGCGCATATTGGAACTGGGCTTCGGGAATGCCCTGTTCTGCGGCGCGTTCATACCATTTGGCCGCCTCGCTGTCGTTGCGGGCGACGCCCAGGCCGCGCGAAAGGATCTCGGCGACCAGCGTCTGCGCAGCGGCATCGCCGGCCTCGGCACGTGTGATGCCAAGATTGTAGGCCGTCTTGTAGAGGCCACGCTGGAAGGCGCCGTAGGCTTCGTCAGAATGCTTGCCGCCGAAACGGTTGGGGTCGATGCCGTCTGTCGTCTTGGCCGCCGGATTGGCGCCGAGGTCTGGAGTTTGAGGTGCGGGCACCGGTTCGACGACCGGCATGGGCGCGGCGTCGAGCGGCATCGGCGCCGGTCCGAAGCGATTTGGATCGATCAGGTCGAGCGGCTTGCCGAGCGAAGGAATGGCTCCCTGGTCGGACGGCGTGATCGGCGCGCTCTCGACGGCAATCGCGGGCTCGAGCCCAAAGCCCAGGCACAGCAAAGCGGCAAGAAGGCGCGAACGATCCATCGATGACTACTCCTCGAAACGCGGCGCGGTTTCGTCGAGCAGCGCATTGGCGCGGGCCACCGCCTCGCGCGGGTCGATGCCTTCGCCGAACACCGCCGACGACAGGGCAACGAATTCGACGCCGGTAGCAGCCACTGCCTCGACCGAGGCGATGTCCGAACCGGCCATGACGATGCACGGGATCTCGATCATCTCGGACCACCATTCACCGAGCGAGAGATTGCGCGAATGCGGCTCGGGCTTGTTGTCGTAACCGAAGCGACCGAAGAAGATGTAGTCTGGTCGCTCTTCGCCGAGCTCAAGCGCATCGTCGCGCGTCTTTGCGCCACCGGCACCGACCATCATGCGCTGCTGGTAGCTTTCGACGGCCTCCGCAAGCTCTTCCTTGTTGCCCTCTATATGGATGCCATCGGCATGGACACGCCCGGCGACGCGGGTGTCGCCGGCGACGACCACTGCCACCCCGGCCTTCTGCGCGGCGGCCACGACCTTTTCGGCAAAGCTCTGGAACGACGCTTCATCGACGCCCTCGCCGGGCAGGATCAGCGATGCGACGTCGCCACCGGCGAGTGCCGCCTCGACCTGTTGCGGGGCGACTGTCGGCGGCGCGATCAGCACGATACGGCAGCGATTGGGTGGCGTGGTTGGGTTCATGTGCATCGATCCGGGTGCTTGTCGCCTATGCAAGGCGATCATGTTTGCATTGGGGCATAGAACAAAGTGCTGCCGTTGAACAGGATGGGCGGCAAAGCCCAAGCATATGAAAACATGGGGAAGGCACTCGCCAACTGCCCGGCATCCCGATATTGCGGATTCGAGAGGCCCTCGATGACCGACCTTCTTCTCGACCCGTGGTTCTATGCAGCGGCAGTTCCTGCCGTGATTCTGGTTGGCCTTTCCAAGGGTGGCTTTGGCGGTGCCGTCGGCTTCGTCGGCGTTCCGCTGATGGCGCTGGTGATTTCGCCGGTGCAGGCTGCTGCAATCCTTTTGCCGATCCTGATCCTGATGGATGTGGTGTCGCTGTGGACCTGGCGCGGCGTCTTCGACCGCACGATCCTGTGGCAGATGCTGCCGGGCTCGATCATCGGCATCGGCATCGGCTGGCTGATGGCCTCTGTCGTGACTGCCGACAATGTGCGCTTCATCGTCGGCGCCATCGCCTTCATCTTCGTGGCGCGCTGGATTTACACCAGCCTGCGCCACGGCGCCGACCACAAGACCGAGCCGAACGGCGCCGCCGGCGCCTTCTGGGGATCGATCGCCGGCTTCACCAGCTTCGTCGCCCATGTCGGTGGCCCGCCATTCCAGGTCTACACCTTGCCGCTGAGGATGGATCCGAAGGTGCTGACCGGCACCAGCGTCATCTTCTTCGCCGTCACCAACGCCATCAAGCTGGTGCCCTACTTTGCGCTCGGCCAGTTCGACACAGCCAATCTGACCGCCTCGCTGGCGCTGATGCCATTGGCACCGCTGGCGACGCTGGCCGGCGCTTGGCTGGTCAGGCGGATGCGGCCGGAAATCTTCTACCCCTTCACTTACGCGACGGTGGCAATCGTCGCCCTGAAGCTGCTTTATGACGGGGTGGTCGACTTTATGTGAGGATGACCGCCTCGCGGCGGTGGAATAGGCTCGTCGCGACCAGGGAGGAGAACTGTCATGGGCAAGTACGAGGAAGACCTCGACAAGACCCCCGCCAATCACCAGCCGCTGACGCCGCTGAGCTTTCTCGAACGCGCCGCAAAGACGTTCCCAGACCATGTCGCCATCATCCATGGCAGCCAGCGCACGAGTTACCGGCAATGGTGGGAACGGTCACTGAAACTTGCCGCGGCGCTCAAGGCGAGCGGCATCGGTAAGGGCGATACGGTGACGGTGATGCTGTCCAACACCCCGCCGATGCTGGAGGCGCATTTCGGTGTGCCGATGACAAAGGCGGTGCTGCATTCGCTGAACACCAGGCTCGACGCGGCGATCATCGCCTTTCAGCTCGACCATGCCGAGACCAAGCTGCTGATCGTCGACCGCGAATTCACAGGCGTGGTCAAGGAGGCTCTGGCGCTGGCAACGGTGAAGCCGCTGGTCATCTGCTATGACGACCCTGAGTACCCCGCGGACGCCCCCTATCCCAAGGGCGAGCGTATCGGCAGCCTCGACTACGAAGACTTCGTCGCGACAGGCGACAGGGCTTTCGCATGGTCGATGCCCGACGATGAATGGGACGCGATCTCACTCAACTACACATCGGGAACGACCGGAAATCCCAAGGGTGTGGTCTACCACCATCGCGGTGCCGCGCTGATGGCCTACACCAACACCATCCACGCCGGCATGGCCAAGCACGCCGTCTATCTCTGGACGCTGCCGATGTTCCACTGCAACGGCTGGTGCTTTCCGTGGACGCTCGCCGTGCAGGCCGGCACCCATGTCTGCCTGCGCTGGGTACGCGCGAGGCAAATGTATGATGCCATCGCCGACCATGGCGTGACGCATCTGTGCGGGGCACCGATCGTCATGTCGATCCTGATCAATGCCCAGGACGAGGACAAGCGCACATTTCAGCAGCAGGTCACCTTCAACACAGCTGCCGCGCCGCCGCCGGAAGCGGTGCTGTCTGGCATGGCCGACGCCGGCTTCGCCGTCACCCATCTCTATGGCCTGACCGAGACCTACGGGCCTGCGGTCGTCAACGAATGGCACGGCGAATGGGACAAACTCGAGAAGGAACCGCGCACGGCGAAGAAGGCGCGCCAAGGTGTGCGCTATGCCGCACTCGAGGACCTGACCGTGATGGACCCCGAGACGATGCAAAGGACACCCGCCGACGGCGAGACCATCGGCGAGGTGATGTTCCGCGGCAACATCGTCATGAGGGGCTATCTCAAGAACAAGAAGGCGACCGACGAGGCCTTTGCCGGCGGCTGGTTCCATTCCGGCGACCTCGGTGTGATGCATCCGGACGGCTACATCCAGATCAAGGATCGCTCCAAGGACATCATCATTTCGGGCGGCGAAAACATCTCGTCGATCGAGGTCGAGGACGCGCTCTACAAGCACCCCTCGGTCGCTTCATGCGGAGTGGTGGCGCGGTCCGACGACAAATGGGGCGAAGTGCCCATTGCCTATGTCGAGCTGAAGCCAGGCAGGCAAGCGACGGAGGCCGAAATCATCGAGCACTGCCGCTCCCTGCTCGCGCGCTTCAAGGTGCCGAAGGCGGTGATCTTCGCCGAGATTCCCAAGACCTCGACCGGCAAGATCCAGAAGTTCCGGCTGCGCAACATGGCCAAGGGATAAGGATCGAGGGCGACGCGCCGGAAGCGCGCCCATTCCTTCAGGCCGCAACCACGGTGGACGGGTGCAGGCCATCGAAGGCTGCCCACAAGCCGGCCGCGAAAACGACAGCCATCGCCGAGAGGATCGGTAGGTCGGAAGCCGTCGGCTTGAGCACCATGTCGGCGACGATGATCAGCATCATCGCATAGTCGAATCGCGCCACCTTGAGGATGCGCCGGCCCTGATCGAGCGCTGCAGGCGTCACGCCATCGCGGGCGATGATCGCAGCCATGCGGTCGGCGGTCGGCTTGAACACCAGGGTGCCGATCAGGAAGGCCATGGCGTAACCTGCAAGCCCGAGCACGATCCAGAGATCGGTGAAGCCGACCCAGAACCAGCACATGACGAGGCCGAGCAGAAGCGTGACCAGCGATGCCGGCATGAACAGCCGGTTGCCGAGTTCGCCGACCGAACGCATGACCTGCAACATGCCGTCGGTGTCGCCGGCACGGTCGGCGCGAACCGCGAGCAGCATCAGTGCGAAGCCGCCGCCGACCCAGAGAACGGCTGCGACGACGTGAAGAAACTTGAAGAGAGAGTACCAATCCATACTCCTGACCTTTCCAATCCGGTTTTGCGAAATCGCAGCACCCACTTCAGGCCGCGCTCATTTTCGGGCCGGCTAATAGCGCCGGTGCTGTTTCGGTAGTGTGTCGATGAAAACGGCGGGATGTTTCGGCAATGGAAACGATGGTCGGGGGCCCCACAAGGTGGCAGGGGAAAACACGTCATTTCAGCTACAAGGCATGTAATGCCGACCGGGCGACGTGATATCGTCCTTCATGCGCTGGAGGGGCGCGTATCCAACCGGCCGCGGGGGGCGAATGGCCGGACACATCATCCTGACGATATCTGCAATGTAACGACCCGACATGCGCGCGGCCTGGCCGTGCGGCATGCTGCGGAAACACGGCCGGTGCACATGCGCCGTAACAGCGGTTCGTCACGGGCCGACATCAACCCATTCCCTGCTGGGGGAAAAGGCATCAGGAGACTACAATGCAAGGGGTAGCACGGAATTTCTTCACGCTCGCGGTCGTCTACGCGCTGTGCGGCATGGCGCTTGGCCTGCACATGTCGATCAGCCAGGACCACAGCCAGATGCCGGTTCACGCCCACACCATGGTGGCGGGCTGGCTGATGTCGGCGGTGTTCGCCTTCTTCTACCATCTTTTTCCTGTCGCCCGCGACAAGACGCTGGCCAAGGTCCATTTCTGGCTGACGGCGGTCAGCGGCATCGGCCTTCTGGTCGGCTTGTTCTTCCTGCTCGGCGGCAATGCGGCGATCGAACCTGTGGTGGCGATGTCGTCGATGGGCTTTTACGCAGCGATGCTGCTGTTTGCCTTCATCGCCCTGCCGACGGTGTGGAAGTCCTGAGTCGGCATAAGATCCTGCCTGCCGGCAACGCCACACCGTTGTGCCGTGCCGGCACAGTCTAACGCGCCATAAGGCGAAATCGGCACCGATCTTAAGCGCCCATTAAGCATTCCCAGTGTTTACTGTGCGTATCCAGTCATCTGGATTCTTACCGAGTGGTTGGAGCCACTTTGTTTGACGCCTCCCTGTTAAACTCCTGAGAGCCGCGCTTTTCCGCGGCTCTTTTTTTTCGCCCGCGCGCCTTCGGAAATGCCCTCCAAAAGCTATCCGATCCGGCGCGTTAACCCTTTGTTAAACATGCGCTTGCGTTCACATCGGCGGAAGCGCATTTTCATCGGGCTTGGCGTATAGGAACGGCCGCGCAGAATCCGTCGGGAAAGACGGGCAGAACGCGAACAGGGTGCAGGGTAGCGATGATGAACGAGCCTTCGAGGGAAAGCGCAAACACGATCAAGCTCGCCGAAAGGCGGGTGTTTTCGCCGTCCTTCAAGCCCCTCTACAATGAGGGCATGGGCCTGGTCGAACAGGCCGCCGAGTATCTCGACGGTGCCGGCCGCGTCGAGGCCAAGAAGCTGTCGCGGCTTGCCGCCACCCTCTACGCCGCCGAATCGATGCGGCTGACCACCCGCCTGATGCAGATCGCCTCGTGGCTGCTTTTGCAGCGCGCCGCCAACTCAGGCGAGATGACCCGCGACCAGGTCGCCTCGGAGAAGTCCAAGGTGCGGCTCGACACGGCTTCCGCCCATGACGCCGCCGGCTGGAACGAACTGCCCGCCGATTTCGTCGACCTGGTGCGCCGCTCGCTGCGCCTGCAGGCGCATGTGCGCCGCATGGACGATGAAATCTATGGCAACGGCGCAACCGTCGTGCCGGTGCAGGCGATGCGCCGCAGCAACCCGGTTTCCGACCAGATCAGCCTGCTCAACACGGCCTTTGCCCGCAACTGACGCAGCACAATCCCTGCGATGACGCGGGGATTGTTTCTGTTTTGTTCACATTTTTCTGGCGTCTTGTCTCCGTGAAGATAGAGTTCGCGGATGAGAGAGACGATTCGTATCATTGGTATCGATCCCGGCCTTCAGCGCACCGGTTGGGGCATCATCGAGAGCCTCGGCAACGCGCTGCGGTTCGTCGCCGCCGGCACCGTGCGCTCCGACAACAAGGCGGCGCTCGCCAGCCGGCTTTGCCAGTTGCATGACGGCCTAGCCGACGTGCTTCACCGCGAAATGCCGCATGAGGCGGCCGTCGAGGCGACCTTCGTCAACAAGGATGCCACTGCAACCCTGAAGCTCGGCCAGGCGCGCGGCATCGCCATGCTGGTGCCGGCCCGCGCCGGGCTCGTCGTAGCCGAGTACTCACCCAATGCGGTGAAGAAGGCGGTCATCGGTGTCGGCCACGGCGACAAGAAGCAGATCGCCATGATGGTCAAGGTGCTGTTGCCGAAGTCGGTGTTCGACACCGCCGATGCCGCTGATGCCCTCGCAATCGCCATCTGCCATGCCCACCACCGCCAGAGCCCGGCATACAGGCTGGCTGCATTGGCTGCCGCTCACGCGTGATGTTCTTGACTTGTTCTCATCGCTGCAACATTCCTTTCCGGCAAGAAGAGGAATGATTCCATGCGGGTTACCAGCAAGGGCCAAGTGACGATCCCTCGCGATCTGCGCGAGACGTTCGGCATCGGCGCCAACACCGAGGTGATTTTCGGTATCGAAGGCGGCAAGATCACCATCGTGCCCAAGGATGAGATCAACAGGCTGGCCGACCGCGACCGGCTTGACCGGTTCCTGGCCATTCTCGACCGGCTCGAAGGCGCCGGGGATCTGGCGACAAATGGTGACGAAATGCTGGCGCTGGTGAAGGGCCGGTGACGTCCAGTCAGGCGCCCCGACCGCACACCACACCCTCGCCGCGACCTACGTGTTCTTGACTTGTTCTCACATCGCCACTAAGTAATACCTACGAGGTATTACCATGCGCGTGACCACAAAGGGCCAGGTGACGATCCCCAAGGAAATCCGTGACCGGCTCGGCATCGAGGCAGGGTCGGAGGTGGATTTTGTCGAACGCGCCGACGGCGCTGTCGAACTGGTGCGCGGCACCGAGCCAGATATGCGGGCGAAGGCGCTTGACCGCAGCCTGGAGGATTGGTTCCGGCGTATCGAAGGGACGGGCGACAGCAATCTGACTGCCGATGACATCATGGCCATGACCAGGGATCGTGATGTCCGCGACAATCATTGATTCCAACGTCATCATTGATGTCGTCGAGCCCGGCTCGCAGTGGGCGAGCTGGTCCAGGCAGCAGATTCGAGAAGCACGGCGGTATGGCGACCTGATATTCAATGCCATTGTCGCAGCCGAAGTTTCGCATGAGTTCGTTTCGGCGGAGCGCTATCAAGGCGTCTTTGTCTCGACGCTATGGACCTTCGAGGACATACCTTTCGAGGCCGCGCTGGCCGCCGGTTGGGCGCACCGCGAATACCGGCAGCGGGGCGGTCGCGGTGAGCGGACCCTGCCCGACTTCCTCATCGGGGCGCATGCACTTGTGTCCGGACATCGCCTGTTGACCCGAGACGCCACCCGCTACCGCACCTATTTCCCCGAGCTCGAAATCATCGCGCCCGATACCCATCCATGACGAGGCTTGAACCATGATCGGCAAGTTGAAGGGCACCGTCGACGAGATCGGCGAGGATTTCTGCGTGCTCGACGTGCATGGCGTCGGCTACGTCGCCTATTGCTCGACGCGCACGCTCGCAGCCTTGCCCGGCCCCGGCGAAGCCGCGATCCTGTTCATCGAGACTTATGTCCGTGAAGACATGATTCGGCTCTACGGCTTCAAGACCGAGCTGGAACGCGAGTGGTTCAAGCTCTTGATGGCCAACGTCCAGGGCGTCGGCGCCAAGGTGGCGCTGGCGATCCTGTCGACGCTGGCGCCTTCCGATCTCGCCAACGCGATCGCGCTGCGCGACATCGCCATGGTCAGTCGCTCGCCCGGCGTCGGCAAGAAGGTTGCCGAGCGCATCGTCACCGAGCTCAAGAACAAGGCCCCGGCTTTCGCCGGCGAGGCAACGGGCACGATCGGGCTCAAGCAGGAACTCGGCGAAGGCGTCGCCCCTGCCCCCATCGCCGACGCGGTCTCGGCACTGGTCAATCTCGGCTATTCTCGCGACATCGCGGCCAACGCCATTGCCGCCGCCATGAAGAGCGTCGGCGAAGACGCCGATTCCTCCAAGCTGATCCGCTTCGGCCTGAAGGAGCTGGCACGGTGAGCGCCTTGCTCGCAGCCGGTCTCCGTGCGAGGACGGACGCATGAATTCGCCTGACCGTCTTATCACCCCCGACAAACGCGGCGAGGATGCCGACAACAGCCTGCGCCCGCAGACGCTGGACGATTTCGTCGGCCAGGCGGCGGCGCGCGCCAATCTCAAGATCTTCATCGAGGCGGCAAAGGGCCGTGGCGAGGCGCTCGACCATGTGCTGTTCGTCGGTCCGCCCGGCCTCGGCAAGACGACGCTCGCCCAGATCATGGCACGCGAGCTCGGCGTCAATTTCCGTTCGACCTCCGGCCCGGTCATCGCCAAGGCCGGCGACCTTGCCGCACTGCTGACCAATCTCGAAGAACGCGACGTGCTGTTCATCGACGAGATCCACCGCCTCAACCCGGCAGTCGAGGAAATCCTCTATCCGGCGATGGAGGACTACCAGCTTGACCTGATCATCGGCGAAGGTCCGGCGGCGCGCTCGGTCAAGATCGACCTGGCCAAGTTCACGCTTGTCGCCGCGACCACCCGTCTCGGTCTGCTGACGAACCCGCTGCGCGACCGCTTCGGCATCCCGACCCGGCTCAATTTCTATACGGTCGAGGAGCTCGAGCTGATCGTGCGGCGCGGCGCCCGCATCCTCGGCATGCCGCTCGCCGACGACGGCGCCATCGAGATCGCGCGCCGGGCCCGCGGCACCCCGCGCATCGCCGGCCGCCTCTTGCGCCGCGTCCGCGACTTCGCCGCCGTCGCCGGCTCCGGTCCGGTCGACCGCCGCATCGCCGATGAGGCGCTGTCGCGGCTGGAGGTCGACGCACTCGGTCTCGATTCGCTCGACCGGCGCTACCTCTCGATGATCGCGATGAATTTCGGCGGCGGCCCGGTCGGCATCGAGACCATCGCCGCCGGCCTGTCCGAGCCACGCGACGCCATCGAGGACATCATCGAGCCCTATCTGATCCAACAGGGCTTCATCCAACGCACGCCGCGCGGCCGCGTGCTGACGGCCAATGCCTGGAAGCACCTTGGCCTCGAGATCCCGCGCGACCTTGCCGTGCAGCAGATCAACCTGTTCCAAGAGGAAGACTGATACATGATCGGCTATCGCCCCGGACTGATAGCCGACATCGTTGGACTGCACGCCGTCTACTACGCCCGCGACTGGGGTTTTGGGCTGCCTTTCGAGGCCAAGGTCGCCAGCGAGCTTTCCGCCTTCATGCGCGACTTCAGACCCGGCCTCGACTTCTTCGCCGCTGAGGATGACGACAACGGCGCCCTGCTTGGCACGATCAGCCTGGAGGCTCCGACCTCGACGGAGCTGCTGGCGCATCTGCGCTGGTTCATCACCAGCGATGGCGCGCGCGGGACGGGCCTCGGGCGCCGGCTGATGTACAAGGCCATGGCGCATGTCGACGCCAAGGGTTTTCCCGGCGTCTATCTCACGACATTCGTCGGGCTCGGTCCGGCCCGGCATCTCTATGAATCGTTCGGCTTCAACCTCGTTGCCGAGGAAGAACACGACCAGTGGTCCGGCGGCGTGCGCGAGCAGCGCTTCGAGCGCCATCGCACGGGTGCCAAAGCTTGATCACTCGCCGCGGCTTCTTCCGTTTTCTCGGCGGTTCGGTCCTGGCTGCGGCGGCGCTTGGCAGCTATGCGGTCGGCATCGAACCGATGCTGCTGACACGGGTGAAACGCTACGCGCTGACCCCGCCCAACTGGCCCGATGGCTTGAAGCTGCGCGTCGTGGCGCTCGCCGACATCCACGCCTGCCGGCCATGGATGACGCCAGAGCGCATCGCTTCGTTGGCGGAAGAAGCCAACGCGCTGGAGCCCGACATTTTCCCCGACGTTCCCAGCCGCGTTGCGTTGACCCTGTCGGGCCACACCCATGGCGGCCAGGTGCGCCTGTTCGGCTATTCGCCGGTCGTTCCCTCGCGTTACGGCAACCGCTACGCCTATGGCCACGTCGTCGAAGCTGGCCGCAACCTCATCATTTCGGGCGGCCTCGGTTTCAGCATCGCACCGATCCGTTTCGGCGTGCGTCCGGAAATCCTCACGATCGACCTGGGTTGAGCTGAAGCGAAGCTACTTCAGCCCCTTCACAACCTCGAGCACGTCAGGTTCCGCCTTCCGCCCCTCGAATTCGTCGACGATGCCGAAAGCGCCGCCGTAGCCCCAGATCGACCAGGCATAACCGCGCGCCTCGGCGCGAGCGATCATGTCGTTGACATAAGCGGCGCGCCAGGCACCGGGCATGACGTAGGGATTGTTGTACTCCTGGCGGATCATGCCGAACTCGCCGAGATAGATATTGTCGGGCGAGATGTCGTGCTTCTTCGCCCAGGCGTCGACCTGGCGGAACGGCGCGTCGAGCTCGGCTTCGAGCTTTTCCTTGCTGTCGATCAGGGCGATCTGCTCATCGAGATAGGCGAGCATGCCGGCCCGGCGCAGCATCGGCGCCTCGGCCCGGATCTTGGCCCGGACCTTGTCGAGCACAGCATCAAGCTCGGCGCGAGGCACGGCATAGGGCGGATAAGGCAGCCCGGTAACATAACGAATGAAGTCGCCGGCCCAGGTGGCGCCTTGGCTGGTCAGCAGGAACGGCTGGTAGGAATGGAACGTCCAGATGACATTGTCGTCGGGAATATCCTTGGGGTCGAGCGTGGCGAGACCTTCCGCACCGGCCCAGCAACTGCCTGACAGCACAAGGGTCAGGCGGGTCGCCGTTGCGCGCGCGGCGGCATAAAGGCGCTTGAGACGTTCAGGCCAGAGCTTGGCCTCGCCTTGTTCGCAATCGACGACCGGCTCGTTCATCAGCTCAAAGGCGACCAGGCCCGGATCTTCCTTGGCCAAGGTGAGTCCCATCTGCCGGACCAGCTCGACATAGCGGTCGAAATTGGCCGGATCGTCCATCACCTCGGACATGCCGATCTGGCCATTGCCGCCTGACGGAATGAGGTGAAGGTCGACCACCGCTTTGAGCCCGGCCGCGTTGACCATGCGCGCCGACTCCAGGACGCTCTCAAGCAATTGTTCGCGCAGCGGTTCTGTCTTTTTGGACAGGAACACCGAAGGGTCGACGGGAATGCGCACGACGTCGAACCCGCCGGCCTTGAGCGTTTTCAGGTCGCCCTCACCGAGCCGTTGGCGCCATTCGGGAAACGGCAGGATGACGTTCGCGTCGTCCCATTTGTCCTCACCTGGCCAGGTTTCCCAGATGTCGAGATTGATGCCCCGCTTCATCGTGAAAGTCGCGGCGTCGGCCGTGCCGAGCGGCAACGCGAGCACAAGCAAGGCCATCATTGAGGTTCGGATCATCACCACCATCGCCACCCTCTCGGTCAGACAGAACTGGTGCCCAAAAGCCCGGAGAAAGGAAAGCCCCAAGGCCGAACATGGTGAAAGTCCAGGCCACCGACGCACTAAAGCATCCTCTAAACAACACGTCGACAGATTCGTCGGCACGATTCATCACAGAATCTGCGCGAGATCCATTTTGAATGTATCCGCATCGAACTCGATAAATGTTCAGGTTAACCGTAAACGATGATCTTCATGATTTGTCTGCTCAGCATGGATACTTGTTTGCAGATCACAGCTATTGATGGAATTTCGATCGACTGCGCAGCGGGGGTTATGCAATGACGGTGGTTGACCAATGGCGGCCTGAGACAGCAGCCGGCGGATTTACCCGGGACGATGAGGCGATCGAGTTCTACACGCGCGTCAACGCCCTTGTGGAGCCCGATATGGTGGTCGTCGACCTGGGGGCCGGGCGCGGCTCCCGTTTCGACCACGGGAGTGCGCCTTTCCGCAAGTGGTTCTGCAATTTCCATGGCCGCGTGAGGAAGGTCATCGGCATCGACGTCGACCCGGTGGTGATGACGCATCCGCATCTCGACGAGGCGCGGGTCATTGAACCTGGCGGCCGCCTGCCACTGGAAGACGCAAGCGTCGACATCATCATCTGCGAATGGGTGATCGAGCATGTCGAACATCCCCGGCAGTTCGCGCAGGAAATCCACCGGGTGCTCAAGCCCGGCGGATGGCTTTGCGCGCTCACCCCGAACCGCCTTGGCTATGTCGGGATTGGCACCACGCTGGTGCCGGAAACGGTGAAGGATCGCATCATGAGGCTGGTGTGGCCCGAGCGGCCACGGGAAGATGCGTTTCCGACATTCTACCGCATGAACACCTTGGGCAGCATTCGGCGCGCCTTCGACGAAAAGAGCTGGTCGCACCATGGCTACGTTTCCAACGGCACGCCGAAATATCATGGCGGCACGGCGGCGGGCTTTGCCTTCGTCTCGCTGCTGCAATGGCTCATGCCGCCGGCCATGCGGACCAACCTGCTGGTGTTTTCGCGCAAACGTCCGGGGCCGATAGGTACGCAGGCTCGACTGCAGAAGGCATGCCAGGACCTGAGCGTCGCACCTGCCGAAAGGCAGGGCGAAAAGGTCTGACGGAACTGCCGCAAGGCGCTGCCGTGGCCAAGGCTGCTCGGCTGTCGACAAACCCGTGCCGGCAATGCGCCAGACAGTTCTTGATCGTTGCCACCGATAATGCCATCGGACTCCCTGCCCTGTTGCCGGATCGTGCCGACAATGGACCGCAAAGAGGATGTGCAATGGCGGATGATGTGGACCAGGACTTGCTGGCGGCCGGCCTATCCGGCGCCCTGACGCCGTTCGGCCACCGGCTGATGGCGCGGGTCTATTATGCCGACACCGACTTCTCCGGCGTCGTCTACCATGCGCGTTATCTCGAATTCTTTGAACGCGGGCGCTCGGACTTCCTGCGCCTCGCCGGCGTCCACCACACCGAACTTGTCGACGGCAAGCATGGCGAAAAGATCGTCTGGGTGGTGCGCCGCATGGAGATCGATTTCCGCGGATCAGCCAAGATCGACGACATCCTGACCATCGAAACCCGGACGCAGGACGTCTCGGGCGCCCGCATCACCATGGCCCAGCAGTTGAAACGCGGTGACGAGGTGCTGGTCGAAGCCAAGGTCGAAGCGGCAATTATCGGCGAGAATGGCCGCCCCAGGCGTTTCCCAAAGGACTGGATCGAAGCCTTCATGCCCGGACGGTAATGTCGGCCGAGCGGCGGCACACCGCCGACGGCCCTGCCATGAGAGTTCACTGATCACGAGATCGTGTGACGCCGCGCAGCGATTACTGGGCTCCGGAGCGCTGCAATCCCGTCGCACCGGGTGGCAGGTTGGCGCACCATCATGTTCCTAACCCATCTTTAACCATAACGGTCCATTAAGGGGTCGGTGAAAGTCGTAAGTATTCCGAGCGGCCTTCCTTTCACCAAAATTGGCTCCGAAAAGGCCGAAAAGGCGCATTTTGGGGCACTTCCGGAAGCTTCGCGCGAACGGACCACGATGGGATGATGCGCAAGGGCTAGCTGCGAGCCGGGCCCGGAAATCTTAAGGACTGTTACAAGATGGAAAACCTACCTCTCGCCCAAACCGGCGCGGAATTGTCGATTTGGGCGCTGTTCTGGCAGGCCGGCTGGGTGGTCAAGCTGGTGATGCTGGGCCTGCTCGGCGCGTCGGTATGGACCTGGGCGATCATCGTCGACAAGCTGGTTGCCTACAACCGCATGCGCGCAGCGCTGAACCGCTTCGAACAGATCTTCTGGTCGGGCCAGTCGCTGGAAGAGCTCTATCGCAACCTTTCCGATCGCAAGACCACAGGCATGAGCGCGATCTTCGTCGCTGCCATGAAGGAGTGGAAGAAGAGTTTCGAGAAGGGCGCCAAATCGCCGCTGGCGCTGCAGACCCGTATCGACAAGGCAATGGACCTGGCGCTGACGCGCGAGATGGAGCGGCTGGAAGGCCGGCTCGGCTTCCTCGCCACCATCGGTTCGGCCGCCCCCTTCATCGGCCTGTTCGGCACCGTCGTCGGCATCATGACCTCGTTCCAGGCCATTGCCGGCTCGAAGTCGACCAACCTCGCCGTCGTCGCCCCCGGCATCGCCGAGGCACTGCTGGCAACCGCAATCGGCCTGCTCGCCGCTATTCCCGCGGTCATCGCCTACAACAAGCTGTCATCCGACGCCGGCAAGATTGGCATGCGCATGGAGGGCTTCTCGGACGAGTTCTCCGCCATACTGTCGCGCCAAATCGATGAAAAAGTCGCGCAGCGGGCCTGAGGAGTAGACCATGGGTATGTCAGTTAGCGCGGGCGGTTCGGGCCGCGGCGGGCGCGGCCACAGGCGGCGCGGCCGCCACCACGGCCTGATGTCCGAAATCAACGTCACGCCGTTCGTCGACGTGATGCTGGTGCTGCTCATCATCTTCATGGTGGCCGCACCGCTGATGACCGTCGGCGTGCCAATCGACCTGCCCGAGACCCAGGCCAAAGCGCTGAATTCGGAAACACAGCCGATCACCATCTCCATCAACGAGGCCGGCCAGATCCACATCCAGGAAACCGAGATCCCGATCGACGAGGTCGTCGCCAAGCTCGGCGCCATCGCCAAGGCCGGCTACGAGGAACGCATCTACGTGCGCGGCGACAAGACCGCCGACTACGGTACGGTGATGAAGGTCATGGCCCGTATCCAGGCCGCCGGCTACAACAAGATCGGCCTCGTTACGCTGCAGGAACAGGACCAGTAGCCCGCAAAATGAAGACCGGCATCACGACATCTGTGGTTTTGCATGCAGCGGTGCTGGGTTTCGGCCTGTTCACCCTGTCGGCACCCAGCGCCCTCGAAGTCGCCGACGTCGAGGCGTTCCCGGTCGACATCGTGCCGGTGGAATCGATCACCCAGATCCAGAAGGGCGACAAGAAGGCCCCGGCCAACGAAAAGCCGGCGCCCAAGCCGACAAGCCGTCCCGACATCGTGCCGGACGCCCAGAATGTCGGCGACAACAAGACCGACAGCGACAAGCCGCCGACGCCCGAGCCGACGCAGAAGGACGTGGATGTCGCAGCCGCACCGCCGCCCTCGCCCAAGCCCGAGCCCAAGCCGACACCGGTCGAGCAGCCCAAGCCCGAGCCGGTGAAGCAGGCCGAGCCAAAGCCTGTGCCGGTACCGGCGACCGAAGTGACGCCGCAGCCCCAGCCCAAGCAGGAAGTCAAGCCCGACCCGGTTGCCGAGACCATCGTCAACGACCAGGCTGAGGCGGAAGCCGTCAAGCTGCCCGAGAATGCGCCGGCACCCGAAGCCAAGCCGCAGCCTCCGCAGGCGCAGACGGCCAAGACGCCCGAGCGCAAGCAGGAAGACAAGCAGACCCAGCAGGCCTCGTCCAAGCCGAAGTCGGAAGAAAAGGAATTCAACGCCGACGAGGTTGCGGCCCTTCTCAACAAACAGAAGCCTTCGGGCGGCGGCGCCAAGCGCTCCACCGAACAGGCGTCGCTTGGCGGCAAGAAGGACACCGGCGGCAACAAGCTGAGCCAGAGCGAGATGGACGCCCTTCGCGGTCAGGTCCAGCGTTGCTGGAACGTGCCGGCAGGCGCCATGGACGGCGGCAACCTCAAGGTTTCCATTCAGTTCAATCTCACCCCTAGCGGCGAAGTCGAGGGACGGCCGGAGATCATCTCCGGTGGTGGTTCGGCCGGCATCGAGCGGGCGGCAGCCGAGTCGGCGCGCCGCGCGGTCCTCCAGTGTGCTCCGTACAATCTGCCGGCTGACAAATATGCCGGCGGCTGGGACCAAGTCATCGTCAATTTCGACCCGAGCGAAATGTTCTGAGCGCCCACACGCTCACCCGGAACTAAGAGGCCTGTCTAATGAAGCATGTAATCAAAGCGATCCTTCTGATCGGCGCCATGGCGAGCGGCATGACCGCGTTTGCAACCTTGCCCGCACGCGCGCTGGTCGAGATCGACGTCAACAAGGGCAATGTCGAGCCGCTGCCGATCGCCATCACCGATTTCCTGTCAGGTGATGCGATGGGTGCCGAGATCGCCGGCATCGTCGCCGCCGACCTGCAGCGCTCGGGCCTGTTCGCCCCGATCGACAAGGGCGCCTTCATCGAGAAGATCTCCAACCCCGATGTCGCACCGCGCTTCGAGGACTGGAAGGTCATCAATGCCCAGGCGCTGGTCACCGGCCGTGTCAGCCAGGAAGCGGACGGCAGGCTGAAGGCCGAGTTCCGGCTGTGGGACACCTTTGCCGGCCAGCAGCTTGCCGGCGAGCAGTTCTTCGCCAACAAGGCCAATTCGCGCCGCATCGCCCACATCATCGCCGATGCCATTTATGAGCGCCTGACCGGCGAGAAGGGTTACTTCGACACCCGCGTCGTGTTCATCGACGAGTCGGGCGCCAAGACCGCGCGCAAGAAGCGCCTCGCGATCATGGATCAGGACGGCGCCAATGTGCGCTACCTCTCCGATGGCCGCTCGATCGCCATGACCCCGCGCTTCTCGCCGACGCGCCAGGAAATCACCTACATGTCCTACGAAAGCGGTCAGCCGCAGGTCTACCTGCTGCAGATCGAGACCGGCCAGCGCGAACTCGTCGGCAACTTCCCCGGCATGACCTTTGCGCCGCGCTTTTCACCCGACGGCCAGAAGGTGATCATGAGCCTGCTGCGCGACGACGGCAATTCCAACATCTTCTCGATGGACCTGCGCAGCCGCACCACAACGCGCCTGACCAACTCCAGCGCCATCGACACCTCGCCATCCTATTCGCCCGACGGTTCCAAGGTGGTCTTCACCTCCGACCGTGGCGGCCAGCCACAGATCTACGTCATGGGCGCCGACGGCTCGGGCCAGACCCGCGTTTCCTTCGGCGGCGGCAGCTACTCGACCCCGGTGTGGTCGCCGCGCGGCGACCTGATCGCCTTCACCAAGCAGTCGGGCGGCCAGTTCCAGATCGGCGTCATGAAGACCGACGGTTCGGGCGAGCGCATCCTGTCGACCGGATTCCAGCAGGAAGGCCCGACCTGGGCGCCGAATGGCCGCGTCGTGATGTTCTTCCGCGACCAGCCCGGCGGCGGCGGTCCCAAGCTCTACTCGGTCGACCTCACCGGCCGCAACGAGCAGGCGATCCCGACCTCGGGCTTTGCCTCCGACCCGGCCTGGTCGCCGCTGCTCGACTAAGTGCACGGGCGCGAAGATCGGTTTCGAACTTCGCAACGGGGCAGTCACCCGTGTCAAAGTGTGACAGCGCCCTTTGCGCGTCCCAGCTGACACGCAGTGCCACAGGGGCCCGTTGTTAACCTTCTCCGGTGAAGGCGCGACGAATGGACCAGGCGGCGTCAATTGACCAATGACGCCGCCTTTCTGCCGTATTTTCGCCTACGGTGCGCGGCGAAGTGCATGTTCGACGGCTGCCGCATGCGGGGACACTACAGCGAGCAGCAACGATATTTTAACCACGTTTCTTGAATGCCGGTTAACCCCAACGTGGTTACTGGATGTTCAACGAAATCACTCGAATGCGAAGGAGAGGCGGGATGCGCCGTATCGCAAAATTTGCAACCAACCCCGTGGTCGTGGCCCTGATCGCCTCTCTGGCGATTGCCGGCTGCGCCTCGAAGAAGACCCCGAACAACGCGGCCGATCTCGGCCTCGGCGGCGGCGCCGGCTCGGCAACGCCGGGCTCGTCGCAGGACTTCACCGTCAATGTCGGCGACCGCATCTTCTTTGACACCGACTCTTCGTCGGTTCGTGCCGACGCCCAGGGCATCCTGAGCCGCCAGGCGCAGTGGCTGAACAAGTACGGCCAGTACGCAGTCGTTGTCGAAGGCCATGCCGACGAACGCGGCACCCGCGAATACAACCTGGCTCTCGGCGCACGTCGCGCCGCTGCCGCCCGCGACTACCTGATCTCGCAGGGCGTTGCCGCCAATCGCCTGAAGACGATCTCCTACGGCAAGGAACGTCCGGTCGCGGTTTGCGACGACATCTCCTGCTGGTCGCAGAACCGCCGCGCCGTCACGACGCTGTCGGGCGCCGGCAGCTGAGCTGCGCGAAGCCACTGAGTGAAACGAAAGGCGGTCTTCGGGCCGCCTTTTGCTTATCTGGCAGTCCGAAACAAAATTTGGCCGAAGTCTCCGGTCC
The DNA here is from genome assembly GCF_014250155.1 of Aminobacter sp. MDW-2. Taxonomy (NCBI): domain Bacteria; kingdom Pseudomonadati; phylum Pseudomonadota; class Alphaproteobacteria; order Hyphomicrobiales; family Phyllobacteriaceae; genus Aminobacter; species Aminobacter sp. MDW-2. Next base: position 1,620,868 of record NZ_CP060197.1, on the reverse strand, counting down.
TGATAAATGACGAGAGCGCATCGGCGCGAAGCAACCAAATTCTCTTCCACGGCGAGAGGCTAATGCATTTTCGATCAATCCTGAGTGGCACACTTGCCATCTTCCTTCTGTCGGGGGCCGCAGCGCACGCGCGCGACGGCATTGGCATCGACTTCCCCAAGATCGGCCTGCCGGGTGTTTTCGGCAGCAAGACGGAGAGCACCGAAGTTCCGATCCAGCTCGCCCAGGCGGGCGATCCGCGCGTCACCGCGCTCGAGGAGGAAATCCGCAAGCTCAACGGCTCCATCGAGGAGCTGAACTTCCAGATCCTGCAGATGCAGGAGCAGATGCGGAAGATGCAGGAAGACAACGAGTTCCGCTTCCAGGAGCTTGAGGGCGGCGGACAGAAGAAGTCCGACGCCTCCGGCAAGAGCAACAGCTCGATCGTTGAGGCGCCCACGGCGCCTCAACCCGGCGCGGCCCAGACGGCGACCGCTCCCGCCCCAGGCGCAAACAGCGTCGAAGACGTAATCACCGATTCCGGCACCGGTGAGCCCGGTGCAGTTGCCGGTGGCGGCACCGGCGCGCCGCCGACGACATTCGGCACCATCACCGTCGATGCCAATGGCAACGTCGTCTCGGAAAGCGCCAATCCGCAGGTCGCTGCACCGGCCCAACCGCACGCGCCTGCCGCAACGCAACCGGCGCAACCGAAGAGCAATGGCACCGCTGTTGCCGCATTGCCCGACACCAACGATCCGGACGAGCTTTACCGTAACTCCTACCAGTTCGTGCTTTCGGGCGACTACACCACCGCCGAACAGGGTTTTCGCGATCACATCTCGCGCTTTCCCGCCGATCCCAAGACGGCCGATGCGCGCTTCTGGCTGGGCGAGTCGCTTCTCGGCCAAAAGAAGTACCGCGACGCTGCCGAGATTTTCCTCAACGCCTCGAAGGAATATCCGAAGTCCAAGAAGGCGCCTGAAATGATGCTCAAGCTCGGCGTTTCGCTTGTCGGCCTGAAGCAGCGCGATGTTGCCTGCGCCACCTTCGGCGAGATTGGCAAGCGCTATCCCGACGTCTCCGGCGCCATCAAGGAACGGGTCAAGCAGGAACGGGCTCTCGCCGCGTGCTGACGCAGCCGATCGACGCTGACTTCTTTGCAGACTTTTCCGAGTTCGACTTTGCCGCGCACGCAACGATCATCGCAGCGGCATCAGGCGGCAGCGACTCGACAGCGCTTCTCCTTCTTCTCAAATCCCATCTCGACAGGCACGCGCCGACGACGCGCTTGCAGGCGGTGACCGTCGACCACGCGCTGCGCCCCGGTTCGGACGCCGAGGCCGACGCGGTTGGGCAGCTCTGCGCCCGCTTTGGTATTGCCCATCGCACGATGCACTGGACCGGCGACAAGCCGTCGACCGGCATCGCAGCCGCCGCGCGCAATGCGCGCTACGATCTGCTCGCCCAGGCAGCGCGCGAGGCGGGTGCGACGATCCTGGTCACCGGTCACACCGCCGACGACCAGGCCGAGACGGTGCTGATGCGCAGCGCGCGCGGCACGGGCCGCGGTGCCGCCGGCATGGCCTCGGCCACGCTTTTCGACGGCGACATCTGGATCGTCCGCCCGCTGCTCGGGCAGCGCCGCGAGCGGCTGCGCGACATGCTCAGGGCGCTCAGGACCAGCTGGATCGACGACCCCACCAACACCAATGACGCCTACGAGCGGCCACGCATGCGGCTGTCGCTGCAGAACGATGGCATCCAGCGGATCGAGGCCGCCCTAAGCGACGCCCGGCAGGCAGGCGCGGCGCGCACCAAACTGGGCGAGCGTGCGGCAGCGCTGATCGCCACCCATGCCAGTCGCGTCAGCCCGGGACTGAACCGTCTCGACCCGGCCTTCGCGGAGACACCTGACAGCGATGCGGCGGCCTACGCGCTACGTGTGTTGATTGCGGTGTCAGGCGGCGTGCCGCATCTGCCTGACGAGGCACGCGTCCGCGACCTGCTGGAGCGTCTCGCCGATGGGCCGGCTAACAAAAAACCGGCCCGCGCCACATTGTCGCGCGCGCTCGTCGACATCAGAAGCACAGGCATTTTCCTGCTGCGCGAGGGACGCGGATTGCCGCGGGCAACGCCATTGGCGACGGGTCTGTGGGACGGCCGCTACAGGATTGCGGCCCCACAACCAGGACAGGCTGAAATGACCGTCGCACCACTCGGTTTGACGGCCGCCATCTCGATGGCGTCGGAGGTGAATGCACCGCAAAGTCTTGTCCGGGCGGCACTTCAGGCCGAGCCCGCCTTGTGGCGCGGCGAAAGATTGGCGGGATTGGCTTTTCTAACAAATGCTGACGCGCTGGCCGGCCCTTGGGCGCGTTTCCTCCCCGGCTTCGACCTGGCTCCGGCTCAGGCAGTGTCAGAACTGATTGGCGGGCGAGCGATCCCGGTCTCGCCATGCCGTGGTCACATTGCTGTTTGACCTTAACCGAGACTTAGGGACGCGCTTGGCAATGTCCGAGGCCGTGCCTATGTTAGGGGCAAGCTTACTCTCACCATACGCGCCCCTCGTGGGCGCCAACGGGAAACTCGATGAATCCGAACTATCGCAACTTCGCGCTGTGGGCGATCATAGCCGTTCTGCTCATCGCCCTGTTCAATCTGTTCCAGACCCCGCAGACCCGCGGCGCGTCGAGCGAAGTGGCGTATTCGCAGTTCCTCCAGGATCTGGACTCTGGCCGCGTCAAGACGGTGACGATTGCCGGTGACCGCATCAGCGGTACCTATATCGACAACTCGACAGGCTTCCAGACCTACTCGCCGGGCGACGCGACGCTGGTGTCGCGCCTCGAGCAGAAGAACGTCACCATCAACGCCCGCCCTGAAAATGACGGTTCGGGCTCGATCTTCTCGGTGCTCTTGTCCTGGCTGCCGATGATCCTGATCCTCGGCGTGTGGATCTTCTTCATGCGCCAGATGCAGTCGGGTTCCGGCCGCGCCATGGGCTTCGGCAAGTCCAAGGCCAAGCTTCTGACCGAAGCACACGGCCGCGTCACCTTCGGCGATGTCGCCGGTGTCGACGAAGCCAAGGAAGACCTGGAAGAGATCGTCGAGTTCCTGCGCGACCCGCAGAAGTTCCAGCGCCTCGGCGGCAAGATCCCGCGAGGCGTGCTGCTCGTCGGCCCTCCCGGTACCGGCAAGACGCTGCTTGCCCGCTCGGTCGCCGGTGAAGCCAATGTGCCGTTTTTCACCATCTCGGGTTCTGACTTCGTCGAAATGTTCGTCGGCGTCGGTGCAAGCCGCGTCCGCGACATGTTCGAGCAGGCCAAGAAGAACGCGCCTTGCATCATCTTCATCGACGAAATCGACGCCGTCGGCCGCCATCGTGGCGCTGGCCTCGGCGGTGGCAACGACGAACGCGAGCAGACGCTGAACCAGTTGCTGGTCGAAATGGACGGCTTCGAGGCCAACGAGTCGATCATCCTGATCGCCGCGACCAACCGTCCCGACGTTCTCGATCCCGCGCTGCTGCGTCCGGGCCGCTTCGACCGCCAGGTCGTTGTGCCGAACCCGGACATCGTCGGTCGCGAGAAGATCCTCAAGGTTCACGTTCGCAACGTGCCGTTGGCGCCCAATGTCGACCTCAAGACGGTCGCACGCGGCACCCCCGGCTTCTCCGGCGCCGACCTGATGAACCTGGTCAACGAATCCGCCCTGATGGCTGCGCGCCGCAACAAGCGCCTGGTCACCATGCAGGAATTCGAGGACGCCAAGGACAAGATCATGATGGGCGCCGAGCGCCGCTCCTCGGCCATGACCCAGGCCGAGAAAGAGCTGACTGCCTATCACGAATCCGGCCACGCCATCCTGGCGCTCAACGTGCCGGCCGCCGACCCGCTGCACAAGGCGACCATCATCCCACGCGGCCGCGCATTGGGCATGGTCATGCAGCTGCCGGAAGGCGACCGCTACTCGATGAGCTACAAGTACATGATCTCGCGTCTGGCGATCATGATGGGCGGTCGCGTTGCCGAGGAGTTCAAGTTCGGCAAGGAGAACATCACGTCCGGTGCCTCCTCCGACATCGAGCAGGCGACCAAGCTGGCGCGCGCCATGGTCACCCGCTGGGGCTTCTCCGACAAGCTTGGCCACGTCGCTTACGGCGACAACCAGGAAGAGGTGTTCCTCGGCCACTCGGTGGCCCGCACCCAGAACATCTCGGAAGAGACTGCCCAGATCATCGACGCCGAAGTGCGCCGTCTGATCGATGAGGCCTATTCGACGGCCAGGACCATCCTGACCAAGAAGAAGAAGGACTGGATCGCACTCGCCGAAGGCCTGCTCGAATACGAGACGCTGTCGGGCGAAGAGATCAAGCAGTTGATCGCCGGCAGCAAGCCCGCCCGCGACATGGGTGACGACACCCCGCCGTCGCGCGGCTCGGCCGTGCCGAAGGCCGGTTCGACCCGCGGCAAGAAGAAGGGTTCGGAGCCCGAAGGCGGCATGGAACCCCAGCCGTCGAGCTGAGGCCCGGACAGCGGTACTGAATGAAAAACGCCGTCGAGGAAACTCGGCGGCGTTTTTGCATTCTGGGCGGTCGCAGACTGCCTCCAAGCAGATGACCGTTTCCGCCAAGTTTTCGCAGAGGTCATCGGCACGCTGCCGCCAATGTTCGGGCACGCATCCGAATCGCATCCAGTCGGCAGACCGAAGCGGAACAGATTATGGTCGCATCGCGTCGTTCACTGCTCAAACTGGGATTGACCGGCATGCTCATCCCTCAGCGATCCTTGGCCTTTGCGGTCGACGCAAGGAACCCGTCTTTCGAAGACTGGCGCCGCAACTTCGCAGCCGGCATTGCTGCACGGATGAAGGCGGCAAACGTCGTGGGCGCGGCCGTTGTAATCGCATCCAGGGAAAACACCACGCTCTTCGCCGAGGCCTTCGGCTTCGCCGACCTGAAACAGCAGCGAAAGCTCACCACCGACACCCCGATGCACCTGGCGTCCATAAGCAAGCTTTTCACGGCTTCCGCCCTGGTGCAGCTGTTCGAACGCAAGGGTCTCGACCTGCAGGGCGACGTCAGCGGGTTCATCGATTTTCAGGTCCGCAACCCGCACCATCCACAGTTGCCGATCACGCCGCACCACCTTTTGACCCACACATCGGGCATTTTCGACGAAGGCCATGGCGACGTTTCTTTCCCGGGCGATCCCACGCAGAGCCTGTCGGACTTCCTGCGGAACTATCTTGTGAGTGGCGGCAGCACCTATGCACCCGGGACATCCTTCCTCCAGGCGGAGCCGGGCACAAAGTGGGAATACAGCAACGTCTCCATTGCGCTCGCGAGCTACGTCGTCGAACGCGTCAGCAGGACGAGCTTCCCGGCTTACGTCAAGGAGAACATTCTCGACCCGATCGGCGTCATCAATGCCCATTGGTATCTGAGGCAATTTCAGCGCGATGTGCTTGCCAAGCCCTACAGCTTCGAGGACGGCACGTTCGTCGAACTGCCGCAGCAGGGTTATCCCGACGTTCCGGCCGGACTGCTACGCTGCTCGGTGAGCGACCTCGTCAAGTCGCTGCATGCCATGCTGTGGGGAAGCCATAATGCCGTCCTGTCCCAGCGAGCATCCGCCGAAATGCTGCGCAGGCAGGTCGACCCGAAGATCTACCCTTATCAAGGGCTCGGCTGGACCGAAGAGGAAAGTGCCAGCCGCAAAGTCGTCGGCCACACAGGCAGCGACAACCGCGCCTCCAACATCGTGGCGCTGTCGGAGGACCAGAACCACGTGGCGGCACTTCTCATGAACAACGATGGCACTCTAGAGAGCGGCGCGTTCCGGGCGTCGGTGATCGACGACCTACTGGCCGGCGCGAAACTTGCGACGTGAGTCGATAGCGTTCTCAGGGAGCCGCCGCTGAGGACACCCAGCGGCGGTTTTGCATCTTCGGTTCAGCAGCCGGCGATGCTCAGTTTCGGCTGCCCAGCGCCACCCGGCATGCCAGCCCGGCAAAGACACTGGCGAGGAAATATTGAGGAAGCCTGCCCAGCCGCACCAATCCGCCTGCCCGCTGGCGCAGGTGGCTGCTCAGCAGGATGACCGAGCCGTTGACGATGAAGCCGATCCCGTTGAGCACGGTCGCCAGCACCAGCGTCTGCACGATCATCGATCCGGTGTCGGGACGGATGAACTGCGGAAACAGCGCCAGCACGAACAACGCCATCTTGGGGTTGAGCAGGTTGGTGGCAAGCCCTGCGCCGAGGATGCGCCTTGACGAGAACCGCTTGAGACCGGACACCGGCGCAAAGGCCGATGTCTCGGAGCGCAGCGTCTTCCAGGCAAGGTAGAGCAGATAGGCGCAACCGGCCCAGCGCACGATCTCGTAGGCGACAGGCACTGCCACAAACAGCTGCGAAAGCCCGAGGGCCGCGGCCAGCGCATGGCAATAGGTGCCGAGCGCGATGCCGAGATAGGTCAGGAAACCCGCCGAGCGCCCCTGGCTGATGCTGCGCGAGGCGATGAGCAGCATGTCGGGACCGGGCGTGGCGGTCAGAACCACCGATGCGGCGGCAAAAAGCATGAGTGTGGAGAGTTCCGGCATATCGTGTTCCTTCGAGTGAGCCGGAGTTCCTGTCTAGCTGGATTCAAGGAATTGGCAAGGTGGCGCCTTCTGCATCTGCGCCCGACAGCCAAGCAACTTCTGCAACCAGTGCGATATGGATCCTGTCGGGCTCCAACAAACGGTTTGCCCAAATTGGAGCCGCGCCACGTTTGTAGCCTGGCATCAGGGGGCCGAGAAAGGCCAACCCACCTTCAAGTCGGGGAGACTGCCGCGAAAAACCCCAACCCTTTTCTAAGCTTTTGTGACATAAAATCACCAAATGTGATGCGTTGGTCGGCCCGCGTTGTGGCAAAGCAGGCGCGGGTGGACTCCACGGGGACAGGCTAACATGGCTGGACGCTATTTCGGCACCGACGGCATTCGCGGACGGGCCAACAAATTTCCGATGACCGCTGAGGTTGCGATGAAGGTCGGCATGGCTGCCGGCCTGTCGTTCCAGCGCGGCAATCACCGCCACCGCGTCGTGCTTGGCAAAGACACGCGCCTGTCGGGCTACATGATCGAGAACGCGCTGGTGTCGGGCCTGTGCGCAGCCGGCATGGACGTGTTCCTGCTCGGCCCGATCCCGACGCCGGCTGTCGCCATGCTTGTGCGTTCGCTGCGCGCCGACATCGGCGTGATGATCTCGGCATCGCACAATCCCTACCACGACAACGGCATCAAGCTGTTCGGCCCAGACGGCTACAAGCTCTCCGACGAGATCGAGGAACGCATTGAGGCGATGCTCGACCAGGATGTCGAGGCGCTGCTCGCCGATTCCGACGGGCTCGGCCGGGCAAAGCGCGTCGATGGCGTGCATGACCGCTACATCGAATTCGCCAAGCGCACCCTGCCGCGCTCGATGTCTCTGTCGGGCCTGCGCATCGTCGTCGACTGCGCCAACGGCGCAGCCTACAAGGTGGCGCCTGCCGCCCTTTGGGAACTCGGCGCCGAGGTGATCCCGATCAATGTCGAGCCCAACGGCTTCAACATCAACGCCGAATGCGGCTCGACCCATCCGGCCGGCCTGCAAAAGAAGATCCACGAGGTTCGCGCCGACATCGGCATCGCGCTTGACGGCGACGCCGACCGCGTCGTCATCGTCGACGAAAACGGCACCGTCGTCGACGGCGATCAGATCATGGCGCTGATCGCGCAATCCTGGCAGCAGAGCGGCCGTCTCGCCGGCGGCGGCGTCGTGGCGACCGTGATGTCGAACCTCGGCCTGGAGCGCTATCTCGGCGAGCTCAACCTCGAACTGCATCGCACCAAGGTCGGCGACCGCTATGTCGTCGAGCACATGCGCGCGCATGGCCTGAACATCGGCGGCGAGCAGTCGGGCCACATCGTTTTGACCGACTACTCGACCACGGGCGACGGGCTGGTGGCGGCGCTGCAGGTGCTTGCCTGCATCAAGCGCTCCAACAAGCCGATGAGCGAGCTCAGCCGCACCTTCGAGCCGGTGCCGCAGTTGCTCAAGAACGTCCGCTTCTCCGGCGGCAAGCCGCTGGAGGAGACACTGGTGAAGGCGGCGATCGAAGACGGCCGCAACCGGCTGGGCAAGACCGGTCGTCTGGTGATCCGCCCGTCGGGCACCGAGCCCCTGATCCGCGTGATGGCCGAAGGCGACGACCCGCAACTGGTCGAAACCGTGGTCAACGACATCGTCGGCGTCATATCGGAAAGCCGCTCGGCCGCCTGAGCCAAGATATCTGAGAGACACTGAAAGGCCCGCCTCTGGCGGCCCGCCTCTGGCGGGCTTTTTTTGTTGTTCAAAAGCTTGAGGCCACAACCTCGGCAACCATTGAGCGCAGGCAAACATGGTTAATCGCCAGGGTTAAGCGGGCCTTAACCTATACCAAGCATTATCCATCCCGGTTAGTGACGTCGGGCGCGTAGCGGGTCCGCAAGTATAGGGTTATGGGCAATGTTCAATATTGGAAGGAACGCATTATTCGCCGCGCTGCTCGTCGGGGTCGCCGGGCCGGCTTTCGCCGCCGACATGCCCGAGCCGATCATCGAGGTCGAGCAGCCATCCTATGGCGGCTGGTATCTGCGCGGCCACATCGGCATGAGCAACCAGCGCATCAAGCGACTGGAATCGCCGCTGTTCGACATCCCGTTCGAACATGGCTGGTACGATGACGGCAGCTTCGGCTCGGCGCCGACTTTCGGCCTCGGCGTCGGCTATCAGTTCAACGACTTCCTGCGTGGCGACATCACCGCCGAGTATCGCGGCGCGGCGGACTTCACCGCACAGGACTGGCTGAGGGCCACGGCTCCCGGTGATCCGGTAACAACCAACGACTATCGCGGCAGAAAGTCGGAATGGCTGTTCCTGGCCAACGCCTATGCCGACGTCGGCACGTTCTATGGCATCACGCCATATGTCGGTGCGGGTATCGGCGCGTCGCGCAACACGATCTCCAGCTTCACCGACACCAACCCGCAGACGGGCGGTGGCGCTTATGCCGCCGACAAGTCGCGCTGGGATCTCGCCTGGGCACTTCATGCCGGTCTCGGCATCAAGGCCACCGAGCGCATGACCATCGACCTCGGCTACAGCTTCGTCAATCTCGGCGACGGCCAGACCGGTGAGTTGAAGAACGTCGACCCGTCCTTCCCCTTCCCGCCTGCCAATGACGGCATCCGGTTCAAGGACATCACCTCGCACGACTTCAAGCTTGGTGTCCGCTACTCGCTGAACTAACCGTCCAAGCGGATTTTCCTGACACCAAACCGCCCGGCTCGCCGGGCGGTTTTTCTTTGCGGCGACGTCCGCAAACACCAGCTAACCATCTGTTATCCTTAACTGTGACTTAACCTCTATGGTTAATGATGAGCTGAACGGCTGCTGGGCTCATCGGCAACATCTGGCGCCATTTCGGGAGAATGCGATCATGACCTTGACGTCTCGCATAGCGCTGGCACTGGCCGCGACCATGCTTTGGCCACTTGCAGCCGGCGCTGCCGACTACGACCCGCCAATCGCCATCGACGAGGCCCCGGAATATGTCCCGGTCGAAGTCGGTTCCGGCTGGTACCTGCGCGGCGACGTCGGCTACAACATCACCAAGTCGCCCTACGACTTCACGCTGTTCGGTGTTGAATCCGACAGCACCAGCATCACCGGCAGCATCGGTGCGGGCTATCATTTCAGTGATTTCCTGCGCGGTGAGCTCAATGTCGGCTTCCTGGGCACCGACAGTTTCAGCGCTTCGGATGCCGACACCACCGTCTCGCTGAAGAACAGCTTCTGGAACGGCATGGCAAATGTCTATGCCGATCTCGGCACCGTCGCCGGCTTCACGCCCTATGTCGGCGCCGGCCTGGGCCTGATCTATTCAAGCCAGCGCGTGAGCATCGACGATGTCGACCCGACACTCGACTTCTATGCCCGCGACGCGCAATACAAGGTCGCATACTCGGTCGGCGCCGGTGTCGCATATCGCGTCGCCCAGAATACCTCGATCGACGTCGGCTACCAGTATCTGAGCGCGCCCGATCTGGAATACATGGATTTCAGCACGCTCACCACCAAGAAAGGCCTCGACTACCACCAGGTCAAGGTCGGCCTGCGCTACGATCTTTGGTAAGCGCCTGATCTCCCCTAAGATGATGACAGCGGCGGGCTATTGCCCGCCGTTCGCTTTCTAGAAGCGCTGCGTTCTCTCGAAGAAGCCAGCCGTGCCTCACATCCGGCTTTTTGCTGCCGGGATGCATGAGGCGCCGCGCTTGAGATCGTATATCCTGACAGTCGGCGCGACGAAGCCGTAGTCCCCATAGAGCCGGGAAATCGTTGCGACAGCATACCCGTCGAGGCAATGGAATATCGATGCCAGCTCGTAGACTTGCGAGTCTTGTGCTCTCAGCTCGCCACCGCGCAAATAGCGCTCGAATCTGAGCGACAGCAGATAGTCATACGAGGCCAGCGCTTCATAGTCCCATGTCTGCGCCACTGGATGACCGATCGGATAGTCGGAGACCACATTGGTCATCCCGTTTGCCGTCAGGAATTCGACTGCCCTCGTCCGCGTGTCCTTGCCGGGATTCATGTTCCGAACATAGGAAATCCCCGCATGTGCTGTGACCGTCAGCGCAACAAGGGCCAACACCATGGCTCCGGCTCGGCTTCGAATGGCGACCGAGCGCGAGCAGGCAATCCCAGCGGCGAGCAGGAAATAGATGACAACTGGAAGCACATAGCGCATCTGCCCCACGATCTTGAGCGGCGAGAGCTCAAGCGCGAACAACCATATGATCGCGGCCGCCGCAAAGGCTGCCACTTGCCGGTCTCGGTCCTTGACCAGCGCCAAACAGATTGCCCCGAGACCGATCAGAAACGTCATCGCCGTGATGCTTGGAAGCAGGTGGTGACGCAGATGGGTGAATCCATAGCCTGCCCAGACCCATTCCTTGAGGTCATGACCATCCTCGGCATGCCTGAGTTCCCTTGCGAGGCCAGTCAACACATCGCCAAGACCGGTTCCGCTTTCGCCCGCGAAGGAGACGAGCAGAACGGCGAGAATGGTGGCGGCGCCCGCGACGACCACCAATGCGCCCCCCCTCACGCCTAACCGGCAGTACCACAGGGCAAAGGCGAACAACCCGACGCTGTTCAGGAAACCAACATACTTGGCCGACGGCGCAAGACCGAGAGCAATGCCCAAATAGATCAGATTGTGCAGGTCGGTTCTTTCCACAAGCCGCACCAGCGCGTGGAGGCCAAGGCAAATGGCGAGCACGAGCAACGCATCTTCCTTGAAAAAATGGGCGTGCACGGCGATTGCCGGAGACGACGCGAAAACGCAACTCCAGATAACGGACTGCAGGCGATCAATGTAGCGCGCCATGACAAGGTAGAAAAGCGCGCTTGCGGCCGTCATTGCCATGACACTGACGAAGCGGCCGGCCCAAAGCCGATCCAGGTCGCTGGAAGCCGACACGAGCCACACAACGCCCCTCGCCAGAACGATCAGTAACGGTGGGTGGAAATAATTGTTGGGCTTGTCCGCGACCAGTGCCACCTTCGTTGGTTCGTCGACATGGGCGCCATAGAGGAAGTCGAGATTGTAGAATCCGAGGGCCAGAGAAATGCCGACGATTGCAGCCAGCGAAGCCACGGTCACGGCTTGCGGACGAGCGGCAATCAGCCCCTGAAACCGCAGTCCGAGTGAAAACACGTGAGCCACGAACCACCCCGCCAATGCAAGCCCTGCAAACCGATGCCCGTTCTGCGTTAATTCCAATCGCCGCACAACCGCTGACATAAACCGGTCTTCCCTGTGCCCACAAAGAGCGTTGGAGGCATTTCCGCCACCTTCCCACCAGCCACTTCGTTATTGCAATTTCATCTTTCAGAATTTACGATTCTCTAAATTAGACTTCACTTGGGGGGGCGGACTTGCGTGAACAACTTCCGAAACGAGGGCGGCGGCCGGCGGGGACCGAGGCCGTGCATATGAGGTTTCCATCGACCGTGCTGGACGCCGTGGACGAATATCGCCGCAACAAGCAGAGCGACGCCAGCCGGCAGGAAGCCATCCGGGAGTTGCTCCACGACCATCTGGTCCATGCGGGCTATCTGCCGGCAGAGTAGGTGGCGATTTGCGGGCATGCCCGGTCGGCGACCAGCGCTGCCTGCATTTCCGCACCGTCACGGCATGTCCTCTTTGCGACAGAAACTTTCCTCTTGACGCCCGAACGCTAAACGCATATCGCCGTCCGTGGGCCACCCCTCCCCAACGAGGGGCCAACTATCTGGAAGGATAGAACCACGATGACGATCGTCGCCAAACCCGGACTCCGTCCGGCAAACCCCAATTTCTCCTCAGGTCCCTGCGCAAAACGTCCCGGCTGGTCGCTCCAGGCCCTCGCTGACGCGCCGCTCGGCCGCTCGCACCGTGCCAAGATCGGCAAGACCAAGCTCGAGCAGGCCATCGCGCTGACCCGCGAAGTTCTCCAGGTCCCATCGGACTACCGCATCGGCATCGTTCCGGCTTCCGACACCGGCGCCGTCGAGATGGCGATGTGGTCGCTGCTCGGCGAACGTGGCATCGACATGGTCGCCTGGGAGAGCTTCGGCGCAGGCTGGATCACCGACGTGGTCAAGCAGCTCAGGATCGAAGACGTGCGCAAGTTCGAGGCGCCCTATGGCGAGCTGCCCGATCTCGGCAAGGTCGATTTCGACCGCGACGTCGTCTTCACCTGGAACGGCACGACCTCGGGCGTGCGCGTCGCCAATGGCGACTTCATCCCCGCCGACCGCAAGGGCCTGACCATCTGCGACGCCACATCGGCGGCGTTCGCCCAGAAGCTCGATTTCCGGAAGCTCGACGTCGTCACCTTCTCCTGGCAGAAGGTGCTCGGCGGCGAAGGCGCCCACGGCATGCTGATCCTCAGCCCGCGCGCCGTCGAACGCCTTGAGAGCTACAAGCCGGCCTGGCCGCTGCCCAAGATCTTCCGCCTGACCTCGGGCGGCAAGCTGATCGAAGGCATCTTCAAGGGCGAGACCATCAACACCCCGTCGATGCTCTGCGTCGAGGATTATCTCGACGCGCTGAACTGGGCCAAGGGCCTGGGCGGCCTCGATGCGCTTGTTGCCCGCGCCGACGCGAACTTCGCGGCCATCGACGCGTTCGTCGAAAAGTCCGGCTGGCTCGCCAACCTGGCCGTCGTTGCGGAGACGCGCTCCAACACCTCGGTCTGCCTGTCGATCGTCGACCCTGAGGTCGCCGCTCTCGACAAGGACGGTCAGGCGGCCTTCGCCAAGGGCATGGTTTCAGCGCTGGAAAAGGAAGGCGTCGCCTTCGACATCGGCGCCTATCGCGACGCGCCGCCCGGCCTGCGCATTTGGGCCGGCGCCACCGTCGAGACGTCCGATCTGGTGGCGCTGATGCCCTGGCTCGACTGGGCCTTCGCCAACCAGAAGGCAGCGCTCAAGGCTGCGGCCTGACGCCCTTGCCCTCCCCCGCGCGGGGGAGGTCGATCCGCACGGCGGATTGGGATTGGGGGCGCATCAGACTTTGCTCCCATCCCCGCGTTCAACCCATTCCCCCACCCGGTCGCTTCGCGACCGACCTCCCCACAAGGGGGAGGCAGACCAATCGCAAAGGGATTAAGACCCATGCCTCGCGTTCTCGTTTCCGACAAACTCTCCACCACCGCCGTCCAGATTTTCAAGGATCGTGGCGTCGAGGTCGACTACCTGCCCGACCTCGGCAAGGACAAGGAAAAGCTGCTCGAAGTCATCGGCCAATATGACGGCCTGGCCATCCGCTCGGCGACCAAGGTCACCGAAAAGCTGATCGCTGCAGCGACCAATCTCAAGGTCATCGGCCGCGCCGGCATAGGCGTCGACAATGTCGATATTCCTGCCGCCTCGCGGCGCGGTATCATCGTCATGAACACGCCCTTTGGCAATTCGATCACCACCGCCGAACACGCCATCGCGCTGATGTTCGCGGTCGCCCGCCAGTTGCCCGAGGCCAATGCCTCGACCCATGCCGGCAAGTGGGAGAAGAACCGCTTCATGGGCGTCGAGATCACCGGCAAGACGCTCGGCCTGATCGGCTGCGGCAACATCGGCTCGATCGTCGCCACGCGCGCCGTCGGCCTCAAGATGCATGTCGTTGCCTTCGATCCGTTCCTGTCCGAGCATCGCGCCGAAGAACTCGGCGTCGAAAAGGTCGAGCTCGACGAGCTGTTCGCCCGCGCCGACTTCATCACGCTGCATACGCCACTGACCGACAAAACGCGCAACATCATCAACGCCGAGTCCATCGCCAAGATGAAGACGGGCGTGCGCATCATCAACTGCGCCCGCGGCGGCCTGATCGTCGAGAAGGACCTGATCGCCGGCCTGAAAAGCGGCAAAGTGGCAGGCGCCGGCATCGACGTGTTCGAGGTGGAACCGGCTGAGCAAAACGAACTGTTCGGCATGGACAACGTCGTCTGCACCCCGCATCTCGGCGCCTCGACCTCGGAAGCGCAGGAGAACGTCGCCTTGCAGGTGGCCGAGCAGATGGCCGACTATCTGGTCAAGGGTGCTGTTTCCAACGCCATCAACATGCCGTCCATCACCGCTGAGGAAGCGCCGCGGCTCAAGCCCTTCGTCAAGCTCGCCGAAGTGCTCGGCGCCTTTGTCGGCCAGGTGACGGAAGACCCGATCACCGAGGTCGAGATCCTGTTCGACGGCCAGACCGCACAGATGAACACCAAGGCGCTGATCAGTGCTGCGCTCGCCGGCCTGATCCGGCCGCAGGTCTCCGACGTCAACATGGTGTCGGCGCCGATCATGGTGAAGGAGCGCGGCATCATCGTCGCCGAGGTCAAGCGCGACAAGTCGGGCGTGTTCGACGGATACATCAAGCTGAGCGTGAAGACCGAGCATATGACGCGCTCGATCGCCGGCACGTGCTTCTCCGACGGCAAGCCGCGTTTCATCCAGATCAAGGGCATCAATCTCGATGCCGAGGTCGGCCAACACATGCTCTATACCACCAACGCCGACGCGCCTGGCATCATCGGCCTGCTCGGCACCGTGTGCGGCGAGAGCGGCGTCAACATCGCCAACTTCCAGCTCGGCCGCGACCGGCCGGGTGGCAATGCGATCGCCTTGCTCTATCTCGACGCACCGTTCCCCGAAGACGTGCTCGCCAAGGTGCGCGACCACAAGTCGATCGACTCGGCCAAGCGCCTGCAGTTCGACATCAACGGGATCTGACAAAGCCTCCCAAGGCACCAAAGGGCGCGGGCCGATCCCCGCGCCTTTTTCTTTTCAGGCATCGGAGCTGTGTTCTTCGGCAGCCAAAAGCTCCTCGGCGCTCGCCATTTTCCGCCCGGAGTGCTCGGCAAGCCAGATGCCGCCAAGCACCAGCACGATGGCGACTGCGTGGTAGAGCTGGAAGTCCTCGCCGATGATCATCACCGACAACAACGTGCCGAAGATCGGCACCATGTTGATGAACAGGCCCGCACGATTGGCGCCGATGAGTTCGACACCCCTGATGTAGAAGATCTGCGCCAGGATCGAGGGAAACAGCACCATGTAGGCGGTGATCGCCCAGCCCGTCGCATCGGGCGCGATGGCCCTGCCAGTGCCGATTTCCCAGGCGACGAACGGAAGCGAGGTGACGAATGCGGCCGATGTCATGACGATCATCAGGCTCAGCCAGTGGATGTCCGGCTTGAAGCGCAGCGCAACCGTGTAGGCACTGTAGACGAGAACGGCGATCAGCATCAGCGCATCGCCGAAATTCATGTCGAGCGCGAGCAAGCTCCTGAGATCGCCATGGCTGGCGGTCAGCGCGATGCCTGTCAGCGACAACAGGAAGCCCAGAATCTGGCCCCAGCTGACCCGCATGCGAAACAGGATGAAGTTGGCAGCAAAGATGACCATGGGCATGCCCGCCTGCTCGATGCTGGCATTGATGGCCGAGGTGAAATTGAGCGCGGAATAGAGGGCGGCATTGAAGGCGGTGAAGCCTAACCCGCCCAAGGCGACAAGCAGCCAGAGTTGCCTGCGCGCCACCGCCCAGTCCACCCGGAGCCTGGACCAGCCGACGGCGCCGAGAAATGCGGCGGCGAACGCCCAGCGCAATGAGGTCAAAAGCATCGGCGAGGCGTGGCCCACGGCAAGCTTGCCCGCCACCGCATTGCCACCCCAGAACAGGGTAGTCGCCAACAGCAGGACATAGGCGTTTCGATGCATGCGGCCGGACTTTCGCTGGCGAGGGGCACCATGCCGACCTAGGTGCTGGCTGTCGGCATGTAAATGCGCCCAAAGGCTGAATTTGTTGTGCCTGAGGCGGCAAAGAAAGGTCGCACATCCAATTGCTTGGCGTTATAGAGGCCTGTCATTTTGCACTGTTCGCGGCCTAGCCGCGATGTCGGAAGGAAAATATTATGGCCAATGTGGTGGTCGTCGGTTCCCAGTGGGGCGACGAAGGCAAGGGCAAGATCGTCGACTGGCTGTCGGAGCGCGCCGATGTGGTGGTGCGTTTCCAGGGCGGGCATAATGCCGGCCATACGCTGGTGGTCGACGGTGTGGTCTACAAGCTGTCGCTGCTGCCATCCGGCGTCGTGCGCGAGGGCAAGCTGTCGATCATCGGCAATGGCGTGGTCTTCGACCCGCATGCCTTTGTCGCCGAGATCGAGAAAATCCGCGCCCAGGGCGTCGAGATCGGCCCCGATCGCCTGAAAATAGCCGAAAACACCGCGCTTATCCTGTCGCTGCATCGTGAGCTGGATGGCTTCCGCGAGGACGCCGCCTCCAATTCCGGAACGAAGATTGGCACGACCCGTCGCGGCATCGGCCCCGCCTACGAAGACAAGGTGGGCCGCCGTGCCGTCAGGGTGATGGACTTGGCGGATTTGGAAACGCTCCCCCAGAAGGTCGACCGTTTGCTGACGCACCACAATGCCATGCGCCGCGGGCTTGGCCATCCCGAGGTGACGCACGACGTCATCATGGCCGAGCTGACCTCGATCGCCGACAAGATCCTGCCCTACATGGACCGCGTCTGGAAGGTGCTCGACGACAAGCGTCGCGCCGGCGAACGCATCCTGTTCGAAGGCGCCCAGGGCACCCTGCTCGACATCGACCACGGCACCTATCCGTTCGTGACCTCGTCGAACACAGTCGCCGGCCAGGCGGCAGCGGGTTCCGGCATGGGCCCGGGCTCGATCCACTACGTGCTCGGCATCACCAAGGCCTACACCACCCGCGTCGGCGAGGGCCCCTTCCCGACCGAGCAACAGAACGAAGTCGGCGAATTCCTCGGCACCCGCGGCCACGAATTCGGCGTCGTCACCGGCCGCAAGCGCCGCTGCGGCTGGTTCGATGCCGTGCTGGTGCGCCAGGCGGTTGCCGTCAACGGCATCAAGGGCATCGCCTTGACCAAGCTCGACGTGCTCGACGGTCTCGACGAGATCAAGGTCTGCACCGGCTATATGCTCGACGGCGAACTGATCGACTACCTGCCGGCGAGCCAGGGCGCCCAGGCGCGTGTCGAGCCGGTCTACGAGACGCTGGAAGGCTGGAAGGGCACCACCGCGGGCGCCCGCAGCTGGAACGACCTGCCGGCCCAGGCGGTAAAGTATGTGCGCTATATCGAGGAGCTGATCGGCGCCCCGGTGGCCATGCTTTCCACCAGCCCGGAGCGGGATGACACGATACTTGTGACCGATCCGTTTGAAGACTAGTTTTGGCAACTTTCCGGCGGCTGATTTGCCGCCGGAATCGCCGCGGCCCAGAAGAAGAGATAGGTCGACGAGAGAATGGCAGACTTCGTAGCGGTTCTGAAAAAGACGCTGGATGGCATGGGCGACACCACGCCGGCGATGCGCGCGCGGGTGTATGACAAGGCCCGCAGCACCATCGCGGCCAAGCTCGCCGCGCTCAACCCGCAGCCGCCCGCAGCCGTTGCCGAACGCCAGACCAAGTCGCTCGAGGACGCGATCGCGATCGTCGAGGCGGAATTCCATCCGCCCGTTGTGGAAGACGATCCGCTGGCCGAGCTGGAAAACGTCTTTACCTCGATCGCCCGCAACAAGGATCAGCCGGCCTATACCAGGGCAGCACCTGCACCGGAGCCACGCAGCCCGGTGACCCCGGTCGCGCCACCGCCTGCCGCAGACCCCATTCCGGCCTACACGCCGCAGCAGCGCGAGCCCCTGCCCGACTTCTCGGCAAGCGACGATGACGAAGCGCAGGACGGCGAAGGCGACAACAACTTCGGCGACGCCGCAGCCAACAATGGCGATCCATTCGCCAACACGCGGCAGAAGCCGCGCAAGCGCATCAGCGGCGGCCTTATCGCAGCGGCACTTGCCGTGGTGGTGGTCGGCGCCGGCGGCTATGCGCTGTGGTCCAACCGCGATGCCTTTGTCGGCAGTGGCGGCGACACGGCGGCGGAAACGCCCCCGCCAACGAATGAAGCAGCCACTCCTCCGCCCGCCAATGGCGGCCAGGCAGCACAAGCGCCGGCAAGCGACGAGCCCGGCAAGTTCACCCAGCGCATGACCGCGGATGGCAAGGAGGTCGATCCTGGCCCGGCCAGCGGCAGCAACACCGTCGGCGAAGGCACCTCGGTTGCAGCACTGACCCAGCCGGCTCCGGCAACGCCACCGGCGACGCCCGAGACCGCGCCGGCAACCCCTGCCACGCCCGCGACACCCGCCGAGGGAACACCGGCGACGACAACGCCTGCGGCAGGCGAAAACGCACCCGTGGCCGTCGGCCAGAAGGCGATCTTCTACGAAGAGCGCACCAACGTCGCCCAAGGCTCGGCTGAGCCGGGTTCCGTCGTCTGGACGGTGGTACAGGAATCGCCCGGCGGCGACCTGCCGCCCGAGCCTGCCATCCGCGCCGAAGCGACAATCCCCGGCAAGGACATCCAGTTGCGCATGACCATCCGCCGCAACGCCGACAAGACGCTGCCGGCGAGCCATATCCTGGAAATGATCTTCCTGACGCCTCAGGGCTTTGACGGCGGCGGCATCGAGAACATCCTGCGCGTGGCGATGAAGAGCTCGGAACAGGACGCCGGCAATTCGCTGCTCGGCATTCCGGCCAAGATCGCCGACGGCTTCTTCCTCGTTGCGCTCAACGACACCAAGGCCGAGGTCGACGCCAATCTGAACCTCCTGCGTCGGCAGAGCTGGATCGACGTGCCGGTCGTCTACAAGTCGGGCCGCCGCGCGCTGTTCACGCTCGAAAAGGGCATCCCTGGCGACAAGGTGTTCGAAGACGCGATGAAGGCTTGGCAGGCCAAGGAAGCCGGCTGATCTGGAGCTTTCGCTGGCGCGGATGATCATCCTCCGCGTCAGTAGCCTTGGAACGGCGCGCCTGCAGGGCAACTATGACCGCCGCGTGCACGACGACCGAGACGTACCTTTCGGTCCTCGCGCGTCGTCTCACGCCAGAGATTCCAGCCGGCGGCTTAAAGTAGAAACCCCTGAAGTAAGATGTTAGGCTGAAGAACGCGTTCGGCCGCGTCCAGGCTGACGGATATGACCCAGCCGACGGAAAGCCGAACGCCTTCGGTACATCATGTGCGCTGCGACGACAGATCTTCCGCATCTCGGCGCTTCCGTCGCACTCACCGACGGCGGCCTCGAGACAACGTTGGTCTTCCTGGACGGGATGGACCTGCCGTGTTTCGCAGCGTTTCCACTGTTGCTCGATGCGGCCGGCTGCGACAGGCTCGACGGCTATTTCAGGCGCTACCTCGATATCGCCGAACAACACGACTTGAGTTTCGTGCTGGACACGCCGACATGGCGCGCCAATCCTGACTGGGGTGAGAAGCTCGGTTACTCCCGTACGGCACTTTCGGACATCAATCGTCGCGCCGTCGCCCAGGCGAAGGCGCTGCGGGCGCCCTATCTCGCCCGCGGCATGACGGTGCTTGTCAATGGCGTGGTCGGGCCGCGTGGCGATGGCTACCGCCCCGACATGAAGATGACGCCTGTCGAGGCCTCAGACTATCATCGCGACCAGGTCGTCGCATTCCGCGACGCCGGCGCCGACATGGTCAGCGCCGTGACCATGAACTATCCGGAGGAAGCTGTCGGCATAAGCTGTGCCGCCATGGGCGAGGGCCTGCCATCGGTGATCTCTTTCACGGTCGAGACCGACGGGCGGTTGCCGTCGGGAGAGAGCCTGGCGGAAGCGATCGAGATCGTCGATGACGAGACGGACGGCGCGCCCACCTACTTTATGATCAACTGCGCCCATCCCAGCCATTTCCAGAACGTGCTGGCGGACGCCGGCAGCTGGGTCCAGCGTATTGGCGGCGTGCGGGCAAACGCATCGACAAAAAGCCACGCCGAACTCGATGCCGCAACAGAGCTCGACCCCGGCGATCCTGACGATCTCGCCCGCCGCTATCGCGCAATGCGGGACGGCTTCGGCCACATCAAGGTTCTTGGCGGTTGCTGCGGCACCGACCATCGCCATATCGCGGCGATCTGTGAAGCCTGCCTTTAGGCCCCTGGCTAGCCTTCCAGTTCCTCGCGCAGCATCTCCAGCTCCAGCCATTCCTCTTCGAGAGCGGTCAGCGTCGCGCGCTCCTTGTCGAGCGCGGCTATGGTCTTCTGGAAGCCGTGCGGGTCGCGCTCGTAGAAGGCCGGATCGGCGATCTGGTTTTCCAGCCGCGAGATCGAAGCGGTCACCGCCTCCATCTTCTTGGGCAGGCTTTCGAGCGCGAACTTCTGCTTGAACGACAGCTTTTTCGACGCGGCCTTGGGCGCTTCGGCCTCACTGCGGCCGGCTGAGGCCTGACCACTGGCCGCCTTGCGCGACTTGCGGTCATCGAGCTTGGTGCCTCCGCGCTGGGCCAGCATGTCGGCGTAGCCGCCGGCATACTCGATCCAGCGGCCCTCGCCGTCGGGCGCGATGATGCTGGTGACGGTGCGGTCAAGGAAATCGCGGTCGTGACTGACCAGGATGACGGTGCCGGCGAAACCGGCGACCAGTTCCTGAAGCAGTTCCAGCGTCTCCATGTCGAGATCGTTGGTCGGTTCGTCGAGCACCAGAAGGTTTGCCGGACGCGCCAGCACGCGCGCCAGGATCAGCCGGGCACGTTCGCCGCCGGAGAGTTCGCGCACCGGCGTCCGCGCCTGCTCGGGCTTAAACAGGAAGTCCTTCATGTAGGAGACGACGTGGCGCTGCTCGCCATTTATGACGAGGTTTTCGCCACGGCCATCGGTCAGGTAGCTCGACAGCGTCTCGTTCGGATCGACCGCCTCGCGCTTCTGGTCGAGGGTGGCGATCTCCAGATTGACGCCAAGCCGCACGCTGCCGGCATCGGGCTCCATCTCGCCGGTCAGCATCTTGAGCAAGGTCGTCTTGCCGGCGCCATTGGGGCCGACGAGACCGACGCGATCACCGCGCTGGATGCGGGTCGAGAAACCCTTGACGACTGAAAGCTCGCCAAAGCTCTTGTCGATGTTCTTGGCCTCGATGATAAGCTTGCCGGATTCTGCCGCCTCGCTCGCAACCATGGTTGCCACGCCCTCGGCACCGCGATGGCTGCGGAACGTCTGGCGCATCGTCTGCAGCTCGCCGAGACGGCGCATGTTGCGCTTGCGCCGCGCCGTCACGCCATAGCGCAGCCAATGCTCCTCGCGCACGATCTGACGGCCTAACTTGTGCTGCTCGCGCTCCTCTTCCTCCAGGATCTGGTCCCGCCATTCCTCGAAATGGGCAAAGCCGCGGTCGAGCCGGCGCGTCTGGCCGCGATCGAGCCAGACGGTGTTGCGGCTGACGCGCTCGAGGAAACGGCGGTCGTGCGAGATCAGGATCAGCGCCGAGGAGGTGCGGATCAGTTCCTCTTCCAGCCATTCGATGACCGAGAGGTCGAGATGGTTGGTCGGCTCGTCGAGCAGCAGGATGTCGGGCTCGGGCGCCATGACGCGGGCAAGTGCTGCGCGGCGCGCCTCGCCGCCCGACAGGTCGGCCGGAGGCTCCTCGCCGGTCAGGCCGAGATGGTCGAGCAGATAGGTGGCGCGATGCGGATCGTCAGCAGGTCCGAGCCCGGCTTCGACATAGGCGCGGACAGAGGCGAAGCCGTCCATGTCGGGCATCTGCGGCAAGTAGCGGATGGTTGCCGTCGGCTGGCGGAACACCACGCCGTCCTGCGGCTCGATCATGCCCGCCGCGATCTTGAGCAGCGTCGACTTGCCCGAGCCGTTGCGGCCGACAAGCGCGATCTTGTCGCCGGCAGCGGCCGTCAGTGCGGCGCCATCGAGCAGCGGCGTGCCGCCAAAGGTCAGACGGATGCCGTCGAGATTGAGAAGCGGAGGCGCCATGTTTCAGAAATCCGAGGCAGGAAAGGGATGAGCGAGGAGTAGGGCACGGCCGCTGCCGAGCGAAATCCGCAACGGACCCCGCACTTCATTGGAAAGGGTCAGCGACGAACCGAACGGCACGTCGACATTGTCGAGCGGCCACTTGGCGCCCTGTTCGGACAGCCCGGTCAGCTCGGAGAAGGCGAGCACCGAAAACAGCATGCCGTCTTCATAGTCGAAGCCTGCGCTGCCGGGCAGGAGCGGCAAAGCCTCCTGGCGCCCGCTGCTCAGCAGCACCTCGATGCCGGCTTCGGCAAGCCTGAGCGCAAGGGCGAAATGAAGGAAGGCGTGGTCGGCGCGGGCGCCGCCGAAGGCGCCGACAAGCACCAGCGAGGTCGCGCCGAGCCGAAGCGCGGCATCGATGGCCAGTTCACCGTCGGTCCTGTCCTTTTCGGCCGGAAAGGTCGCCCGCGGCAGGTCGGCAAAACGCGGGTCGAGATCTACCGGCACGGAATCGAAGTCGCCGAGCCACAGTTCCGGCATCAGCCCGAGCGTGGCGGCATGGCGGATACCGGCATCTGCCGCAATCACCCTGCTGCCCGCCACCTGGCGGTCGAGGCGCGGGGTGCGGAAAAGCTCGCCGCCGAGAAGTATGGTGAACCGGGTCATGGCATGCGCATTACCAGCCCGGCAGCCGAAACGGAAGGCCGCGACGCGGTCGGTGGCCGGCAAACTACCGCTTGCGTGGCCTGATGCGCGAGCCTATTTGTTGAACCGCTCTAACGGGGTGCCGGTCGCGCAATTGCGTGCCGGCTGAGAGGCATAGGGAACCGTCCCGGCCAACCCGCTGAACCTGATCCGGTTTGTACCGGCGGAGGGATTAGATGCTTCGGACGCCCGGCGCTTCAAATTCCCTTTCAACACCTATGAAGGAGGCGCCGATGCGCTCGTTGATCCTGTCCATGACTTCCGCCCTGGCGCTGGCCACGGTTGCTTTCCCTGCCGCTGCCGAAGGCAAGCTTACCGTCTACACCTATGAAAGCTTCACCTCCGAGTGGGGCCCCGGCCCGCAGGTCAAGAAGGCCTTCGAAGCCGACTGCGCCTGCACTGTCGACTTCGTCTCGGTCGCCGATGGCGTAGCACTGCTCAACCGCGTCAAGCTCGAAGGTGCATCGACCAAGGCCGACATCGTGCTTGGCCTCGACACCAACCTGACAGCCGAAGCCAAGGCCACCGGCCTGTTTGCGCCGCATGGTGCCGCCGGCGCCGACGTCAAGGTTCCGGGTGACTGGAAGGACGACACCTTCGTTCCCTACGACTACGGCTACTTCGCCGTCGTCTATGACACCGAGACGCTGAAGAACCCGCCGAAAAGCCTGAAGGAACTTGTCGAGGGCAATCCGGAAGAAAAGATCGCGATCCAGGATCCGCGCACCTCGACGCCGGGCCTCGGCCTGCTGCTCTGGGTCAAGTCGGTCTATGGCGACAAGGCGCCGGAAGCCTGGGCCAAGCTCAAGGGCCGCGTGCTGACCGTCACCCCGGGCTGGAGCGAGGCCTATGGCCTGTTCACCAAGGGCGAGGCGCCGATGGTGCTGTCCTACACCACCTCGCCAGCCTACCACATGGTCGCCGAGAACACCGAGCGTTACCAGGCGGCGTCCTTCGAGGAAGGCCACTACCTGCAGATCGAGGTCGCCGGCATCACCACGACCGGCGCCAAGAACCCGCTGGCCGAAAAGTTCATGGCCTTCATGACCAGCCCAGGCTTCCAGGACGCCGTACCCGAAACCAACTGGATGCTGCCCGCCGGCAAGACCGACAAGCCGCTCAACCCTGCCTTCGACAAGCTGGTGAAGCCGACCAAGACGCTGATCTTCAGCGCCGACGAGGTGGCTGCCAACCGCAAGGCCTGGGTCGACGAGTGGCTCGGCGTGATGAGCAAGTAAGGCTCTGTCGACCTGCCATGGTTGCGCTTGAACATCCCCTTCTGGCCTGCCGGCCATCTCCCCCGCAAGGGGGGAGATTGGTAGTGGAATGGCTCTCGCCAACCCCAGAGGTTGCCGGTGGTGCGTGGGCATCCAAGCCGCTGATCTCCCCCCTTGCGGGGGAGATGGCCGGCAGGCCAGAGGGGGGTGGGACAGAGCGCGACCCATCGCGGCTGCCGCACCTGCGCCTAGCCAATCGCGGCCCTGCATGTCGGTGAGCCGTACAGACCCCCGCATCGCCGCCGGCATCATCGCGCTGGCGGCCATCGGCATCCTGATCGGCGGCGCATTTGCCGGTCTTGGCATCGAGGCCGCACGCAATCCACAAGGTGCTGCCGACGCCTTCGATTCCTATCTCTTCCGCATTGCCCGTTTCACCCTGTGGCAGGCGCTGCTGTCGACCTTGCTGTCGGTTGTGCCGGCGATCTTCGTTGCCCGAGCGCTCGCACGGCATCCCGCCTTTCCCGGCCGCGCGCTGATCCTGCGCCTGTTTGCCGTTCCCCTCGCCTTGCCGGCGATCGTCGCAGCCCTTGGCATCCTGTCGCTCTACGGCCGCGCCGGCTATTTCGCTGAACCGCTGGCGGCGCTGACCGGCGGCACCTGGCCCGGCATCTATGGGCTGTCCGGCATTCTCGTTGCCCATGTCTTCTTCAACCTGCCGCTGGCGACGCGGCTGATTCTGGAGGCGCTGCAGACGGTGCCGGCGGACCAGTGGCGGCTGGCGAGCCAGCTCGGCATGGGCGCACGGTCGAGCTTCCGCATGATCGAATGGCCGGCAATCCGAGCAGCCTTGCCCGGCATTGCGGGCCTCGTTTTCATGCTGTGCATCACCTCCTTCACCATCGTGCTGACGCTCGGCGGCGGCCCGGCCGCAACAACGCTTGAGGTTGCGATCTATCAGGCGTTGCGCTTCGACTTCGACCCCGCGCGCGCAGTCGCCCTGACCCTGCTGCAGATCGCGCTCACGGCAGTTGTGGTTCTGGCGCTGATGCGGCTCGGTGCCAACACGACCGGCGACGCCAATCTGCCGGTGGCCCAGCGCAACTACATCAAGGCAAAGACCGGCGAGAAGGCGCTCAACACCGCCATCATCGTTGTGGCGCTCGTCTTCGTCGGCGGGCCGATGCTGGCGACAATCGTCTCCGGGCTTGAGGCCAATCTCGGCCGCCTCGCCGGCGAAGCGGCGGTGCAGCGTGCGACACTGACCAGCATCGTGCTTGCGACGCTGTCGGCAACACTCGCAACCATGCTTGCGCTGTCCCTCGTCATGGCGCGCCGGGCACTGGCCGGCAGCAGGACAGGCGGCGAAAAGACATTGCTCGAACGCTTCACCGACACCGGCGCCGGCTTCGTATTGGTGGTGCCGCCGATCGTCATCGGTGCCGGCTGGTTCGTGCTGGTGCGGCAGTCGGTCGAGGTGTTTTCGCTGGCGCCATTCATGGTCGTCACCGTCAACGCCGTTATGGCCATGCCATTTGCCGTCCGCGCCGTCCGCCCTGCCTATGACGCGGCCAGCGAACGTCACGAAAGGCTGTGCGCCCAGCTCGGCATCTCAGGCTGGAACAGGCTGCGGTTGATCGACTGGCCGGTGCTCAAGCGCCCGCTTGCAACGGCATTCTCCTTTGCCATGGCGCTGTCGCTCGGCGATCTCGGTGTCATCGCGCTGTTCGGCAGCGACGCGGTGCAGACCTTGCCCTACCTTTTGCTCGCCCGCATGGGCAGCTACCGCACAGATGACGCGGCGGGACTTGCATTGATGCTCGGCCTGTTGTGCCTGGCGTTGACAATGCTCGCCGACCGCCTCGGCAGGGAGACTGCGAAATGACCTCGACCAGTGCCGCGGTACGCCTCGACCATGTGGTGTTCAGCTATAGCGACACCATGGTGCGCTTCGACGTGACCTTTGCACCGGGCGAGATCACCGCGATCATGGGACCGAGCGGCGCCGGCAAGTCGACATTGCTCAACCTCGTCGCCGGCTTTGAGACACCGCGCGAAGGCCGCGTGTTGATCGGCGACGTCGACGTGACGATCGCACCGCCATCCGAGCGGCCGGTGTCGATGGTTTTCCAGGAAAACAACCTCTTTGCCCATCTCGACGTCGAGAAGAATGTCGGGCTCGGTCGCTCGCCTGCGCTGCGCCTGGCCACTGCCGACAGGCGGGACGTGGCAACCGCACTGACACGCGTCGGCCTCGCCGGCATGGAGAAGCGCCTGCCCCGCGAACTGTCGGGCGGCGAACGCCAGCGCGTGGCGCTGGCGCGCGTCCTTGTCCGCGACCGGCCGATTCTCCTGCTGGATGAACCCTTTGCCTCGCTTGGACCAGCATTGCGCGAGGATATGCTGGATCTCGTGGCGAGCCTTCATGCAGAACGCGGCATGACCGTGCTTTTCGTGACACACCAGCCCGAAGATGCCCGAAAACTGGCTAAAAACATGGTTTTCGTCGAGGCTGGCACTGTCGCGGCGGCTGGAAAGACTGCGGATTTCTTCACCAATGCTGGACCTGAAGCGTTCAGACACTATATCGGCGGTGAACGGTGATGACGCGATCACGCCGGGTTGCCCGGAAGCGGACATAATTTACAGCCAAATCGCCACATTGGCGGTATCGGCCTTATTGTGTCGGCGAGTCGTCTGTGGCTACGTCCATCTGGTCGGGCCCGCTTCTGCTTTGCCTGCCGCCTAAAGACTTCGAAAGGACGCGAGCTCTGCCCACCTGCCGCGACATGTTGATCGAGACGAGAACGCCCCGCTATGCGCGCCTGATGGTTGCCGTCGCGCTGTCGGCGCTTGTCTCGGGTTGCCAGATACTCAACCCCTCCGATGTCCGCGAGTCAGGCTTCCAGCCGTCCAACAATCCTGTCACCGTCGACAACGTCACCCGCAACGACAAGCTCGCCGAGATCGCCAAGGCGCAGCATCCGCGCATTCTGGCGACCTATGGCGGCGAGTATTCGGATCCCAAGCTTGAGCGCATGGTCGCCAAGGTTGTCGGCAGCTTGACCACCGTGTCGAGCAACCCGAACCAGACCTACCGCATCACTATCCTGAACTCGCCCAACGTCAATGCCTTTGCGCTGCCCGGCGGCTATCTCTACGTGACGCGCGGCCTGCTGGCGCTGGCCAATGATTCGGCCGAGCTTGCCGCCGTCATCTCGCACGAGATGGGCCACGTCACTGCCAACCACGGCATCCAGCGTCAGCAGAAGGAAGCCGAGGAAGTGTTGGCGACCAAGGTCGTCACCGACGTGCTCGGCGAAAGCCCGACCGCCAAGGCAGCGCTGATCCGCGGCAAGCTCCGGCTCGCCCAGTTCTCGCGCAATCAGGAGCTGGAAGCCGACGGCATCGGCATCAAGATGAGCGGCCAGGCCGGCTACGATCCGTTTGCCGCAGGACGCTTCCTGCAGTCGATGGCCGCCTACTCCGACCTGCGCGCGGTCAGCGGCGCCACCGACGCCAGCCTCGACTTCCTGGCGAGCCACCCCAACGCGCCGCAGCGCATCGACCTTGCCCAGCGCCACGCCCGCCAGTTCGGCGCGCCCGGCATCGGCCGCCGCGATCGCGATTCCTTCCTCGCCGGCATCGACGGCCTGCTGTTCGGCGATACGCCCGACGAAGGTTATGTGCGCGGCACCACCTTCATGCACCCCAAGCTCGGCATCTCGTTTGCCGTGCCGCAAGGCTTTGTCATCGACAACACGGCAGCCGCCGTCACAGCGACCGGACCTGACAATACGGCTATCCGCTTCGATGGCGTGGCGATCGACGCCAAGCTGCCACTGACCGACTACGTCAAGAGCGGCTGGGTCGCAGGCCTCGACCCGTCGAGCGTGCGCGCCGATACGATCAACGGCAACGAGGCGGCCTTCGCCCGCGCCAGCGCCGAAGGCTGGCAGTTCGATATCGTCGTGATCCGCAATGGCGCGCAGGTCTATCGCCTGCTGACGGCCGCTCCGACGGCCAGCACCGCGCTGGACCAGATCGCCCGTTCGGTCAGCTCCAGCTTCCGGGTCATGACGGCAGCGGAGAAGGCTGGTCTGAAGCCGTTGCGCATCCGCGTCGTCACCGTCCAGCCCGGCCAGAACATGGGCTCGCTCGCCGCCAGCATGGTCGGCGTCGACCGCAAGCTCGACCTGTTCAGGGTTCTGAATGCGCTGGCGCCCGGCGCCTCGGTCTCCGCCGGCGACAAGGTCAAGATCGTCACCGACCGGTAGCGCATCGGCCCGGAAATCGGGACGTTCGGCAAGCACGATGCAGGTCCAAGAGATCAGCGCTCAGGCGACCTGGAACGCCGAGTTCTTCCGCTCCAGCGCTGATTTCAGCTTTTCCATGGCGCGGGTCTCGATCTGGCGAACCCGCTCCTTCGAGATGCCGAGCGAGGTGCCGAGCTCTTCCAGCGTGGCACCTTCCTCCGTCAGCCGACGTTCTTCGATGATCTGCAGTTCCCTCGCATTGAGCACGGTGAGCGCGTCATGCAGCCATCCCGAGCGGCGCTCGATGTCGATCGCCTCGCCGACCAGCTCGTCCGGCAAGGGATCGTCCGAGACCAGCAGATCCATCCGTTCGCCCGAATCGCCATCGTCGCTGAGCGGCGCATTGAGCGAGGTGTCGGGCACCGACAACCGCATGTCCATCAGCGCGACGTCGGCTTCCGACACGCCAAGGGCTACCGAAATCTCCTGATAGGCTGCGGTGCCGCCGAGCGGGTCGCCGCCCTGGGCGAGCCGGGCGCGCATGCGCCGCAGGTTGAAGAACAGCGACTTCTGCGCCGAACTCGTGCCGCCACGGACGATCGACCAGTTGCGCAGGATATAGTCCTGCATCGAGGCGCGAATCCACCAGGTCGCATAGGTCGAGAAGCGGACCTCACGCTCCGGGTCGAAGCGTGCCGCCGCTTCAAGCAGCCCGACATGGCCTTCCTGGATGAGGTCGCCCATCGGCAGCCCGTAGCGCCGGAACTTGACCGCCATGGCGATGACGAGGCGCATATGGGCGGTGGTGATGCGGTTGAGCGCATCCTGATCGTGCCGCTCTTTCCAGCGGATCGCCAGCTCGAGCTCTTCGCCGCGCTCCAGATAGGGCGCGCGCGACGCCGCCCTCAGCATCATCTGCTCGCCAGACAGGCCTGCCCGATCCATATACATCTTGCGCCCCTTGTCCTGAGAGCAGCCAGACGCGCACCGCAATTGCCGCGCTGCCCCGCAGCGCCATTAACGCGCCGTATCGTCGAATGTTCCGGGGCGGCTGGCGGCCTTCAGTTGCGTAGATTCGCATTCCAGTATTGCGTCGATTTTGAAATTTCATTCCTTATGTCGAGAGCTGGCTTCTGACAGATTGCCGCCAATCACAACTTTCCCGGCCAGCAAGCCGGGCACAAAATCGGGATCACACAAAATGAAGTGGTTTAAGTCGCTGGCCGTTGCCGCAACGATCCAGCTCGCAGCCGTCGCCGCCGGCCATGCCGGTGAAAATCTCAATGAGATCAAGGCAGCCGGCGTATTCAAGATCGGCACCGAGGGCACCTACGCGCCCTTTACCTATCACGACGCATCGGGAGCGCTCGTCGGCTTCGACGTCGAGATCGGCAAGGAAATCGCCAAGCGCCTCGGCGTCAAGGCAGAGTTTCTCGAAGGCAAGTGGGACGGCCTGATCGCCGGCATCGACGCCAAGCGCTATGACGCCGTCATCAACCAGGTCGGCATCACGGAGGCGCGCAAGGCCAAGTACGACTTCTCCGATCCCTACATCGCCTCGAAGGCAGTGCTGATCGTCAGCGGCAAGAATGAGGACATCAAGGGCTTCGCCGACCTCAAGGGCAAAAAGTCGGCCCAGTCGCTGACCAGCAATTTCGGCAAGATCGCCGAGGCCAATGGCGCCGAGCTCGTCGGCACCGATGGCTTCGACCAGTCGATCCAGCTGGTGCTGAACGGCCGCGCCGACGCCACCATCAACGACTCGCTATCGTTCTTCGACTTCAAGAAGCACAAGCCCGACGCCGACGTGAAGATCGTCGCCGAAGAGGCCAAGGCCGACTTCTCCGGCGTGATCGTGCGTAAGGGTGAGCCCGAGCTGGTCGAGGCAATCAACAAGGCGCTGGCGGAGATCAAGGCCGACGGCACCTACAAGAAGATTTCCGAGACCTATTTCGGCGCCGACGTCTCGCAGTAACAGCATTGCCCTTCAGGCGGCGCCCGGCGTGGCGGCCGCCTGTCAGGCGCTCATTTTCCACCTCTCATTTTTTCCCATGAACTTGCCCGGAAAATCTGCGATTTTCCGGGCTTGTTTGTTGTGGAGAGGGAGCATTCATCTTGCCACACTGGCTTCAATTGATGCTGGACTCGCTCGGCCCACTGTTGTGGGCCGCGCTCGTTTTCACAGCCCCGCTGACGCTTCTCTCTTTCGCCTTCGGCCTGACCGTGGGGCTGGGCGCAGCCCTTGCCCGCCTGTTCGGGCCTACCTGGCTTTCTGGCATCGTCCGCTTCTACGTCTGGATCATCCGCGGCACGCCACTTCTGGTGCAGCTGTTCCTGATCTTCTACGGCCTGCCCAGCATCGGCATCGTGCTCGACGCCTTTCCGGCGGCACTGATCGGCTTCACCCTCAATGTCGGCGCCTATTCCTCCGAGATCATTCGTGCCGCCATCAGCTCGGTGGCCAAGGGGCAGTGGGAAGCGGCTTACTCTATCGGCATGACATGGTCGCAGGCGATGCGTCGCACAGTCCTGCCGCAGGCGGCCCGCGTCGCCGTGCCACCGCTGTCCAACACCTTCATCTCGCTGGTCAAGGACACCTCGCTGGCTGCCGCCATCACCGTGCCGGAGATGTTCCAGGCAGCCCAGCGCATCGTCGCCACCACTTATGAACCGCTGATCCTCTATGTCGAGGCGGCCATACTCTATCTCGCAATGAGCTCGGTGCTGTCGTCGCTTCAGGTCAGGCTCGAGAAGCGGCTCAACCGTTACGGCGGCTTCCTGGAGGCACGGTCATGATCGGACTGTCTCACATCGTCAAACAATTCGGCGACAATGTCGTGCTCAAGGATGTTTCGGTCGAGATCCGCGAGGGCAGCGTCACCGCCCTCGTCGGGCCTTCCGGCGGCGGCAAGAGCACGCTGCTGCGCTGCATCAACCTGCTGGAAATTCCGACCTCCGGCACTGTGCGCATCGGCGACGACACGCTCGAATTCCGCCCCGGCCACCGCGTCGCCACCAAGGCAATCCAGCAGTTGCGCCGCCAGACAGGCATGGTGTTCCAGAACTTCCAGTTGTTTCCGCATCGCACGGCGATCGAGAACGTCATGGAAGGGCTGGTGACGGTGCTGAAATGGCCAGATGCGAAGGCACGCGAGCGGGCCATGACGCTGCTCGACAAGGTCGGCATGGCGCACAAGCTCGACGCCTGGCCCGCGACCTTATCCGGCGGTCAGCAGCAGCGCGTGGCCATCGCACGCGCGCTGGCGCCGTCGCCCAAGGTGCTGTTGTGCGATGAGCCGACCTCGGCACTCGACCCGGAACTGGCGCAGGAAGTGGTCGACGTGCTCGGCCAGCTGGCGCGCGAGGGCACGACAATGGTGATCGCTACGCACGATCTGCGCCTGGCGTCGAAGATTGCCCATGAGGTGCTGTTCCTGGAAGCGGGCTCGGTGGTTGAAAAGGGCCCTGCCAACGAGGTGTTCGGCAATCCCAGGCACGAGCGCACCAAACGGTTCATCGCGACGATCACGCATCAGCACGACCACGGCAAGGGCGGCGAAGGCTAGATCTCGCTGCCGCCCCAGGCAGTGGTCAGAACGAGATTGCCACGGCCGGGCGGACATCGACCACGGCATCGCCGGCACCAAAACCGTCGAGCGTTTCGTTGTGGTGGGCGATGATGTCGACATGGGTGAGATGGGCCGAGTCGGCGGTCGTATGGCAGTCAGCGACGAGCGTGACGTCGTAACCGAGCGACACGGCCCGACGCACAGTCGTGTCGACGCAGAACTGGGTCATGCAGCCGCCGACGACAAGATGCGAGATACCAAGCTCCCCAAGGCGGGCGCCGAGCTCGGTCTCGTGAAACGAGTCCGAGCTCTTCTTGCGAACGAGAAGGTCACCGGCCCGCGGGGCCAGCTCCGGCCGGACTTCCCAACCTTCCGTGCCAACTGCCAGGCGGTGGCCCGCAGGGCCGTCATGCTGGATGACTATGACCGGCACGCCCGCAGAACGCGCTCTGTCCTGGAGATCACGCAGCCTGCCAATGGTATCGTCGAGCGCAGCCTCGAGCAGTGGCTGCCGCTCCGAGGTGCCTTTGCCCCTCAGGATCGCATTCTGCACGTCGATGACAAGAAGTGCGGTGCCCATATGCTGCCTCTCCTGTTGCGAGATTGGCGTCGGATACAGCAAAACCGATCGGCTCAGTAGCGGCTTTCACGCCGAACTGCTCGGCCAGCAGGGCCACCTTCTGGCCTGTCCCATCGGTCGCAGGGTCACGGCAACCGCGGTGACGGTCCAGAAGTGGCGGCATCTCATCCAGCCAGAGCCTCTAGGATATTTGCCAGAAGTGACTTTCAGCCGATTGGCCGCGCAACGCACCATTGTCTGCTGAGACGCACTGCCTCTCGGCAGACAAACAAAAAACCCGGCCAATGGCCGGGTTTTTCATAGCGGATCTTACAAGCCCTATCAGGCAGCTTCTTCCTGCTCGGCGTCGGCTTCTTCGTTGTCAGCCTTGGTGCCGCGCTTCGGACCCTTGTTGAGGTTGGTCTCGATGAGACGGACAGCCTCGGTCTCCGACAGGCGGTTGACCGCTGCCAGTTCGCGCGCCATGCGGTCGAGCGCTGCTTCATAGAGCTGGCGCTCGGAGTAGGACTGCTCCGGCTGGTTGTCGGCGCGATAGAGGTCGCGCACGACCTCGGCGATCGAGATCAGATCACCGGAATTGATCTTCGCATCATATTCCTGGGCGCGGCGCGACCACATGGTGCGCTTGACGCGGGCGCGGCCCTGCACGACCTTCAACGCACGCTCGACATAGTCGGTCTCCGACAGCTTGCGCATGCCGATGGACGTTGCCTTGGCGACCGGCACCTTGAGGCGCATCTTGTCTTTCTGGAAATCGATTACGAACAGCTCGAGCTTGTGTCCCGCCACTTCCTGCTCGTCGATCGATACGATCTGGCCGACGCCGTGCGCCGGGTAGACAATGTACTCGCCAGTCTTGAAACCGTGACGTGCTGCGGATTTCTTCTGCGGGATGGAAGTTGCCATACGCCCTGAACTCCTTCTTGTGACACCGGCCCGCCGAGGCCGGTTGATCGGGACGGTCGCAAAACGCGACCTTCTGCCGCACGACATTCGACCCCCAATCGGAAGAGCCTGGACCGGCAAACCGCAAAACGTTGCGACCGCCGGGCCCAGATTACTCTGGTCCGGATTAGGGTTGTCACCTTTCAGTGAATTAGGCTATGCGCCATAAATCGACGTTGTGTCATCGGCATGTTGGGCTAGCTCTAACACAAAAAGTCGGAAGAATCAAGATTTTGCTGCATACGCGAACAATCTGCCGCGTCAAGAGTCGACGGCGGCTCTCAATCCAACGATCTAGCGCCATTTAGGGCGCGCTACCCTCAGTTGCCTTCGCCAGGCTCGGCCGAAAAGAACTTCTCGAACTTGCCTTCGACGCCGTCAAATTCCTTGGCGTCTGCCGGCGGCTCCTTCTTTGCCGTGATATTCGGCCATTTTTCGGCATATTCGGTGTTGATCTGCAGCCATTTGTCGAGCCCCGACTCAGTGTCAGGCTTGATCGCGTCGGCCGGACATTCCGGTTCGCAGACGCCGCAGTCGATGCACTCGTCGGGATGAATGACGAGCATGTTCTCGCCTTCATAGAAGCAGTCGACCGGACAAACCTCGATGCAATCCATGTATTTGCATTTGATGCAGTTGTCGGTGACGACGTAGGTCATGAAGCAGGCTCCGGGACTTCCCGTAGTTTGTATCTTTCGGGTGAGGTATCCCCTTTGCGGGGTCGTTGCAAGGGCGGCCATTCCGCGCAGAAGCACGTTTGCGGAACGTAATTCTCAACTTCGTTGCCGCCGCTCCAGAGCCTTTGCGTCACTGGTCGCGCAGCCTGTCGGTGGCCCGCCGTTCTTTCTTGGTCGGACGGCCACTGCCAACCTCGCGCAGCGGCGGCCTGGCGTCGGGCGGCGCCTCATCCCTCGGCGTGGGTGCGGGAGAGATGTCGTCGTAGAGCTTGCGTGCTTCTTCGGCCGGCCCGCGACGCTCGCCAGCCAGCAGAATCTTGTAGACCAGGATACGACGATCGAGCGTAATCGTCAGCACGTCGCCTGCCTTGACGATGTCGGAGGCCTGGCTGAGCTTCTGGCCGTTGCACCTGACGCCGCCAGATTGCGCGAGCTTGGCGCCAAGCGAGCGCGACTTGACCGCGCGCGAGAAGAACAGCCACTTGTCGATGCGCTGTCTTCCCTCGCCGGCCAAGGCGCTTACTTCTTGAGCTGGTCGCGCAGCGCGGCGAGCTTGGCGAAGGGCGAATCCGGATCGATGCGCACCGGACGCTCCTCGCGTGGCTTGGGCTGGAAGGCGGGCTTGCCCTTGGGGCCGTTGCGGTCGCCGCCGTGCCTGTCGCCCTGCGGACGCTCATTGCGATTGCGGTGTTCGGGACGCCCACCCTCGCCCTGCGGCTTGCCGCCGGGCTTGCGGTCGAAACGCGGACGGCCGCCATCACGGCCTTCGCCACCCTCGCGCCCGCCACTGCGGTTGCCCTCGCCCTGGCCCTGACGGGCTGCGGGTGCGCCGGCGGCACGCTGCTCGCGCTGGCCGCCGCGTGGGCGATTGTCCTGGCGATGACGCGGGCGCTGCTCGAAGCGGCCCTGACGCCACAAAAGGATCGGCTTGGGTTCTTCGGCAGGCTCCGCGGCGGCAGTTGCCGGCTGGGCTTCGGCTGCAGCAGTCTCGACGGCCGCCGCTTCCGACAGCGTTTCGGCTACAGGTTCTGCGACGGCTTCCACTTCTGCGGCGGGTGCAGCAACTGCCTCGGGTTCGACGGCAGGCTCGGCCGCCACTTCGGCCACGACCTCAGCTGCAACCTCGGCAACAGCTTCCGGCGCCTGCTCGGCATCCGCTTCCTGCGCGTCTTGGGCAAATGCTTCCGTGGAAACCTCGGCGGCCTGGCCGGCAGCGGCAGCTGCCGCTGCGGCCTTGTCGGCCTGCGCCTTGGCCACGGCCTCGCGCGTGGCAGCATCGATCGTCTCGAGCTTGTCCTTGACCTCGGCAGCCGGCTTCGGCTCGGCGCGATAGCCGAGGCCCTTGAGGATTTCTTCCATGTCGTCGCCGGTTGCGCCGAGGATCGACATCATCTGCGGCGTGACGATGAAGGCGCTGCCGTCATA
Source organism: Aminobacter sp. MDW-2 (assembly GCF_014250155.1). Lineage (NCBI taxonomy): Bacteria > Pseudomonadati > Pseudomonadota > Alphaproteobacteria > Hyphomicrobiales > Phyllobacteriaceae > Aminobacter > Aminobacter sp. MDW-2. Next base: position 1,585,111 of record NZ_CP060197.1, on the reverse strand, counting down.
GGCTCCGTCAGGACGCGCACCGATGCCCTGCTTCCAGGCAAGCGCCGGGCGGATCAGATCGGCGAGACGTTCGAGAATGTCGACACGCACGGCGCGGCGGCCAAGATTGCGGAATCCGGCGAGCTTGTAGAAGGTCTTGTCGAAAGCCTGATCGATGACAACAGACGTACGGCCGGCGGCCAACGCATGGACGACATCGCCGAAGCCCGGCTTGTCCTTGCCGTCATTCTTGAGCGCCCAGAGCAGTGTCACCAGGCCGGACGGTGCCGGCTTGATCAGCGCCGGTACAAAGACGTGGTAGGCGCCGAAGCGGACGCCGAGACGGCGAAGTGCTGCGCGACCTTCCTGGTCGAGCGACTTCACCTCGTCGGCGATGTCGCGGCGATTGATCAGGCCGAAATTCTCGACCAACTGGAAAGCGATGCCACGACCAATGCCGGAAAGCTGTTCGCCGGCCTTGAGATCGACCAACGGCTTGAGCAGCGACTCAATCTGGAAATTGACGAAACGGTCGGCGCGCGCCGCGACCTTGTCACGGGCCGGGCCCGTCAGTTGCTCGTCGGCGAGCAGCACGACGCGCGGCTTGAGCGCGTCCTCGCCCTCGACCAGCGTGCCGATCGGCGCGCCGATCCAGCGCAGAACGCCGTCGGAGCCAAGCGCGATATCGCCATTGGGCGACGCCGAGAAACGCTCCGCGCGGGCATCGAATTCTGTGGCGAGCGCCTTCTGTGCTGCCGTGCGCACGGCCTTGGCGTCTTCTCCGCCAGCGCTCTGATCTGCGGTGAAACGGAACCCTTGCAGTTCGCCGACATGGTGGCCCTCGACGAGGACAGTTCCGGACGGGCTTATTTCGGCTTCAAGCATAGTGTTTTCTCTAAGGCGGCGCATGAGGACGGAAGTCCTGCGGTCTACAAAGCGTTTCGTCAACCGCTCATGCAGTGCATCCGACAATCTGTCTTCGATGTTTCGCGTTTTTTCTTGCCAGTGTGCCGGATCGGCAAGCCAGCCAGGGCGGTTTGAGACAAAAGTCCAGGTCCGGATCTGTGCGATCCGGTGGGAGAGCGTGTCGATGTCGCCTTCGGTGGAATCGGCGCGGCGCACCTGTTCGGCCATGTAGTTTTCGTCGACATGACCGTTGCGGGCGAGATCGTCATACATCGACGCAATGAGGTCGGCGTGCTGGGCAGGCGCAATCCTGCGATAGTCGGGCAGCGCGCAGGTCTCCCACAACAGGGCGACACGTTCGCGACCGGTGGCGAGCGAGCGGATGTTTTCGTCACGCGACAGGTGTTCGAGCGCCTGGGCGTCGACCGCAGGCAGCGCCCGCGTCAGGCCCTCGACGGGCGCCACCGTGTCGATCGAGCGCTTGAGCGTGTCGAGGCTTGTGAAGTCGAACGAAGCGGTGCGCCACTGCAGCACCTTGACCGGCTCGAAATCGTGCCCTTCGATCTTCTCGATCAGCTCCTCGTCGAACGGATCAACCTGGCCGGTAACGCCAAAGGTGCCGTCGCGAAGATGACGGCCGGCACGGCCGGCGATCTGGCCAAGCTCGGCGGCGGTCAGCTGGCGATACTGGTAGCCGTCGAACTTGCGGTTCTGGGCAAAGGCAACATGGTCGACATCGAGATTGAGGCCCATGCCGATGGCATCTGTGGCAATCAGGTAGTCGACGTCGCCGGACTGGTAGAGTTCGACCTGGGCGTTGCGGGTGCGTGGGCTGAGCGCGCCGAGCACGACGGCAGCGCCGCCCTGCTGACGGCGGATGAGCTCGGCGATGCCATAGACCTCATCGGCCGAAAAGGCGACGATGGCCGAGCGGCGCGGCAGGCGTGTCAGCTTCTTGGAGCCGGCATAGGCAAGATGCGACAGGCGCGGCCGGGTGACCACCGACACGCCCTTCAAAAGCTTCTGCAGGATGCCGTGCATGGTGGCAGCACCCAGCAGCAGCGTTTCCTGCCTGCCCCGCAGGTGCAGGATGCGGTCGGTGAAGATATGGCCGCGCTCGAGATCGCCGGCGAGCTGTACCTCGTCGATGGCGACGAAGGCGGCATCGGTCTGACGCGGCATCGCCTCGACGGTGCAGACGGAATACTTGGCACCGGCCGGCAGGATCTTCTCCTCGCCGGTCACCAGCGCAACCTTATGGGCACCAACCTTCTCGCAGAGCCGGCCATAGACCTCGCGGGCAAGCAGCCTGAGCGGCAGGCCGATGATGCCGCTTTCATGCGCGACCATGCGCTCGATGGCGAGATGCGTCTTGCCGGTGTTGGTCGGCCCGAGGACCGCTGTCACATCGCGACCCGACAGGATCAGGGGGTCATTCTGCTTGGAGTGAACATTCATTCTAAGGAACCGCCCTCGGCGCCGGGCCCACCCGGCGTTGCGCCGCTTTCACGACGACTGGACACATAGGGATTTGCGAGACGAAGCGAAAGCGGAATGTTCCAGATTTAAGAGTTGGAACGAGTCTGGAACGAATCAGCGACGAATCACTGACTCCGGCAGATTCAGGTTTTGTTCACCCCAACATATAGATTTCGTGCTGGCAAGTCGCACCACATGCAGATTCTCTAAAGTGGCCCGTTTCATGCTTTAGCCCACTGCTGTTAACCTTTGCCGGCCAAGCGCCCGAACGCTCTGGCAAACCCGACGCAAAATAATGATTTTGTTGATGTTTCCTATCTCCGGGTTAACGCTGGAATCGTCGATGAGCGGCATTTCGTTAAGATTTGAACCAAATGCGGAACGAACAGGCGACGAATCACTGATAGGACAAGTTTCCTGATTTGTTCACCGCTAGATGTTGTGTCTTCCCCAACGACTCCACCGATTATCCACCGTGGAGTCACAGGCTTGTCCACAACAGGCTCCCGGGCGCGTTAATCTTTGCGTGCCAAAGCGGCACACCGCTGGTTCGACGAAAATATCTGTGATTGCATTACGTTAAGGGAACCACACCCGTTGAATGCGACAGCGAGGCATGTCTCCATCCGCATGTTGAGTCTGCGCGGCGGGGATTGCCCAGGCGGGGCCTCCGGAAAATGCGGCGCACCACGCAGGCGCACGACATCTGGAGGGAAGATCATGAGCAAACGTCTATTCGCCGAGTTCCTCGGCACATTCTGGCTTGTCTTTGGTGGTTGCGGCAGTGCGGTGCTTGCGGCTGCGTTTCCCGAACTCGGCATCGGCTTTGCCGGCGTAGCCCTGGCATTCGGCCTGACCGTGCTGACCATGGCCTATGCCGTCGGCGGCATCTCGGGCGGCCACTTCAACCCCGCAGTCTCTGTCGGCCTGATGATGGCCGGTCGCTTCGAAGCCAAGAACCTTGTGCCTTATGTCATCGCCCAGCTTGTCGGCGCCATCGTCGCCTCGACGGTGCTCTACCTCATCGTCAGCGGTAAGGCCGACTTTGCCGGTATCGGCGGCTTCGCGACCAACGGCTATGGCGACGCTTCACCCGGCAAATATGGCCTGACCTCGGCATTGATCATCGAGGTCGTTTTGACCTTCATGTTCCTGATGATCATCCTGGGCTCGACCCATGGACGCGTGCCGGCCGGCTTCGCACCGATCGCCATCGGCCTTGCGCTGACGCTTATCCACCTGATCTCGATTCCGGTCACCAACACCTCGGTCAACCCGGCCCGCTCGACCGGACCGGCGCTGTTCGTCGGCGGCATCGCCCTGCAGCAGTTGTGGTTGTTCTGGGTAGCCCCGATCGTCGGCGCGGCGATCGCCGGCATCGTTCACAAGGCGATGTTCGAAAAGGACTGAGCCTCACCGGCCAGACGCGAAAACGGCGCCTTGCGGCGCCGTTTTCTTGTTTCGGGGCAGCAAGCCCGACGGTCAGACGAAATATTGTCCGCCGTTTGCGGACAGGGTCGCGCCCGTGATGAAGCCCGATTGTTCCGATGCCAGGAACACCACGCAGCGCGCGATCTCTTCAGGCTCGCCGAGCCTGCTGACCGGGATCTGGGCGATGATCGATTCCCGCACCTTTTCCGGAACCGCCATCACCATCTCGGTGGCAATGTAGCCGGGACAGATGACATTGACGGTGATGCCGGCGCGGGCGCCTTCCTGGGCCAGCGCCTTGGTGAAGCCGATGTCGCCTGCCTTGGAGGCCGAATAATTGGCCTGGCCGGCCTGGCCCTTCTGGCCGTTGATAGAGGAGATGGTGATGACGCGGCCGAACTTGCGGTCACGCATGCCGCTCCACAGCGGATGGGTCATGTTGAAGGCACCGTTCAGGTTGGTGTCGATGACTTCCTTCCACTGCTCGCGCGTCATCTTGTGGAACATCGAGTCGCGCGTGATGCCGGCGTTGTTGACCAGCACCGAGACGGGGCCGAGGTCAGCCTCGACCTGCTTGATGCCGGCCTCGCAGGCGTCGTAGTCGGCGACCGACCATTTGTAGACCGGAATGCCCGTCTCGGCCTTGAACTTCTGCGCAGCTTCGTCATTGCCGGCGTAGTTGGCCGCAACCGAGTAGCCCGCCTCCTTCAGCGCGATCGAAATAGCAGCACCGATGCCGCGCGATCCTCCGGTAACCAGTGCAACCTTGCTCATGCGTTTCCCCTTTTCTGCTGCTTGATGGACTGCCCTTGCGACAGGCTTTTCCCTTGCGAGAGGCTTTTAGAGACAAAAAGGGCGGCACATCGGCCGCCCTTTTGTTTTCGATTTACATCGCCTCGACACACATCGCGACGCCCATGCCGCCGCCGATGCACAGGGTCGCCAGACCCTTTTTCGCACTGCGCCGGCGCATTTCGTAGACCAGCGTGTTGAAGACGCGGGCGCCGGACGCGCCCACCGGATGGCCGATGGCAATGGCGCCGCCATTGACGTTGACGATCGCCGGATCCCAGCCCATGTCCTTGTTGACCGCGCAGGCCTGTGCGGCGAAAGCCTCGTTGGCTTCGACCAGGTCGAGATCGCCGACCGACCAGCCGGCCTTTTCCAGCGCCTTGCGCGACGCCGGGATCGGGCCGGTGCCCATGATCTGCGGGTCGACGCCGGCTGTCGCCCAGGAAACGATGCGGACCAGCGGGGTGAGGCCGCGGCGTACAGCCTCGGCTTCGGTCATCAGCACGACAGCGGCAGCGCCGTCATTAATGCCGGAGGCATTGCCGGCGGTGACGGAACCTTCCTTGTCGAAGGCAGGCCGCAGCTTGGCAAGCGAATCGAGGGTCGCACCGTGGCGGATGTATTCGTCCTGGTCGACGATGGTGTCGCCCTTCTTGCCCTTGATGGTGACCGGAACGATCTCGTCCTTGAAGCGGCCTGCAACCTGCGCGGCTTCGGCCTTGTTCTGCGAGGCGACGGCGAACTGGTCCTGCTCGTCGCGGGTCAGCTGCCACTGGCGCGCGACGTTCTCGGCGGTGTTGCCCATGTGGTAGCCGTAGAAGGCGTCGGTCAGGCCGTCCTTGATCATCGTGTCGATCATCTTGAAGTCGCCCATCTTCACGCCGCCACGCAGGTGCTGGCAGTGCGGCGCCATCGACATCGATTCCTGGCCGCCGGCGACGATGATCTTGGCGTCGCCGGTAGCAATCTGCTGCATGCCGATGGCAATGGTGCGCAGGCCCGAGCCGCACAGCTGGTTGAGGCCCCAGGCGGTCGCCTCCTGCGGCACACCCGCCGCCATGGCCGCCTGGCGGGCCGGGTTCTGGCCGGCGCCGGCGGCAAGGATCTGGCCGAGGATGACTTCGTCGACTTCCCTGGGGTCGACACCGGCGCGTGCCAGCGCCTCGCGGACCGCGACCGCGCCGAGTTCATGGGCCGGGGTGTTGGCGAAGGCACCGTTGAACGAGCCGACCGGCGTTCGAGCGGCGCTGGCGACGACGATGGAGGACGAGGCGGACATGTTTCTCTCCAGACTTCGTTTGACGAATGGTTCTTGCGCCTCGAGGACATTGGCGCTCATGACTTTTCTTGCCCGTTCCAGGACCCGAGTCAAACCGGAAAATCAACGGATCGCCGATGCTGCGGCCGCACTGCAGCAATGCTGCGCAGCATTTTTTTGCCGGCGTTGCCTCGCCTTGCCTTCTCGCAGTGCACAAACCACTTGGATTTGCGATTGCTTTGCGCTTATCCTCGTGGCCGGCGAAATGTTACCGGCTGCTTACACGGCATTCCGGTCTTCCGGGGGAGGATGCTGATGGTTGCCAAAGACACGCCAATCGTAATCAAGAAATACGCCAACCGCCGTCTCTACAACACCGGCACGAGTACTTACGTCACGCTCGAGGACCTGGCCGAAATGGTCAAGAAGGGCGAGGAATTTACCGTGCAGGACGCCAAGACCGGCGAGGATATCACGCACCCGGTTTTGACCCAGATCATCTTCGAACTGGAGAACAAGGACGGCCAGAACATGCTGCCGATCCCGTTCCTCAGGCAGCTGATCTCCTATTACGGCGACCAGATGCAGATGGTCGTGCCGAGCTTCCTCGAACAGTCCATGCTCGCCTTCTCGAAGGAACAGGAACGCTTCCGCGAGCAGATGAAGGCGACCTTCGGCAAGGCGCCGATGGACATGATGAAGGGGACCGCGCCGATGAAGGCGCTGGAAGAGCAGACGCGCCGCAACATGGAGCTGTTCCAGAACGCGATGCGCATGTTCACCCCGTTTCCGATGCCCGGCACCGCAGCGCCCGCAGAGCCGGCGAAGAAAGAAACGCCCGAGAAGCCGGACGAGCTCAAGGAACTCAAGGACCAGCTCGCCGCCATGCAGCGCAAGATCGATTCGATGGGGTGAGCACCCGGTCCGCCTTGGCGGATTGAAACGTCCGGTGGACGTTTCAAAGGGTGCGAACGCCGGGAAGCTGCCGGAGGCAGCGGGGCCCGGCAGGGAACTGCGGCACTTAAGGCCGACGGAAAGCCAACTGCTTGGCTTTCCGAGCGTCGAACGCCCGGAGCGACAGCGAAGGGCCGGAGAGACTTGAAGCTTGAGCTCTTCCTTGAACCACCGGCAAGCCAACGCAGCACGCCCCCGCCCCTACCCTTTAGGACGAGAGATTTTCAACCTGACGCAGGGTTTTGCCGGGCGTCGGGAGGGTGTTTGCTAGACGCCCATCGATCTTATCAGGAGGACTGCACATGACCGAACTGACGCTGGCCAAGGCCAACGCCATCATCGACACCGCTTTCGGCCTTGCCGCCGAGCAGAAGTTCAAGCCCCTGGGCGTCGCCGTGCTCGACGCCGGCGGCCACCTCCTGGCCTTCCAGCGCCAGGACGGCTCGCCCTTCATCCGCGCCGAAGTGGCGTCGGGCAAGGCCTATGGCGCGCTTGCCGTCGGCTCGAGCTCGCGCGCACTCGGCGTTGCCGCCGTCGAGCGTCCGCATTTCTTCCAGGGGCTTTCGGCGGTGTCGGGCGGAAAGATCGTACCGGTGCCGGGCGGCGTGTTGATCCGCAACAAGAATGGCGACGTGCTCGGCGCGGTCGGCATTTCGGGCGACACGTCGGACAATGACGAACTGGCGGCCATGGCCGGCATCGAATCGGCCGGCTTCGTCGCCAAGGTCTGACCTACCAAGCGCGCTCCTCGAGGAGCGCGCTTCTACTCGCGCCCAAACGTGACGTCCCGGTTGGCCGAACGGATCGATACCGAGAAGCCAGCCAGCACGTCGAGCAGCGAAATCACCATCAATATGAAGAAGACCGAGCTGGTGGCGCCGCGCACCAGCAGGAATTCGACCAGGAACGCGACGAAGACGAAGGTCGAAAGCAAGTGATCGACGACAGAGGCGCTGCCCGTGCGGGTCGCCTTGACGATCTCGACGAAGAAAAGCAGCAGCGCCACCACGATCAGCAGGTCGCCGAGGGTAAGCGCAAAACTGCCGCCCGACATCATCCCCAACGTGAGGATCTCGGTTGCCCACGGATTGCCGTCGGGGCCGCTGCCGAACAAGCCGGCCACGCCGATATTGTAGAGGACGAAGGGGATGATCAGAAGGGGAATGCCCGCGAGCATGGACCGGTCTCCGCTTTGCGCTGGCACCTTCTAGAATCCCCGGACGGCCGGGCGTCAAGGAAATTCAGCACCATCATCCGGACATGCAAAAAGAAAGGACCGGCAAGGCCGGTCCTTTCCCAATTTGCTCGCTCGGGTAAAGCCGCTTGGCTTTCCCTCGGGAAAAGCTGCTTAGCTTTCCTTCGGCGTCAGAACCTGGCGACCGCGATACATGCCGGTCTTGAGGTCGATGTGGTGCGGGCGGCGCATTTCGCCGGAATTCTTGTCCTCGACATAGGTCGGGGCCTTCAGCGCGTCGGCCGAGCGGCGCATGCCGCGCTTGGACGGGGAGGTTTTTCGTTTTGGAACAGCCATGGATATACTCCACCAATCGGTCAAATGACCCTGTCCGCCCTCGTGAAAGGGCCGCGCATGGGCCGGAAACTGAGAAAGTTGGCGAGCCTATACACGGCGAACGCAGGCTTGACCAGCCCGAAGCGACTCTTTTTTCAGCCGACAGCCGTCTATCTAGTTCAGGCACTGCACATAGGCGCCTGCCTTGGTGGCGCGGCGCTCGATGAGCGATGCGAGCCGCCTCAGCCCGGGTCCAGGCTTGGCTGGATTGCGTGCCGCCGGATTGGGCAAGGTTACCGCCAGAAGCGCTGCCTGGCGCCGCGACAGCTGGCTGGCCGGCTTGCCGAAATAATGCTGCGACGCCGCCTCGACGCCGTAGATGTTGGGGCCCCACTCGGCGATGTTGAGATAGATCTCCATGATCCGCCGCTTGGGCATCAGCGCATCGAAATAGATCGCCAGCGGCAGTTCCAGCGCCTTCCGCAGGAACGAGCGGCCATTCCAGAGATAAAGATTCTTCACCGTCTGCATCGGGATGGTCGAAGCACCACGAGTCGATTCCCCGTCGAGCGCATCGCTGATGACACCACGCAACTCACCCAGGTCGACGCCCCTGTGGGCGCAGAATTGCCCGTCCTCGGACATGATGACGGAATGCGCCATGACGGGCGCGATGTCGTCGAGCGGCACCCACTGGCGGTCATAGCCCTGCAGCGTGACGACATCCTTGATCATCAGCGTCGAGATCGGGCGCACGACCGGAGGCAGATAGAGGATGGTCAACACCACCGGCAGCGCGATCATCAGCGCGGCGAGCAGCACACCGAGCCGCACCCAGCGGCGCAGGCTTCCGCGCGAGAACATCCCGCGTCGCGCTGCTGCCATCTCCAGCCTTTCGGTTTCCGGCTCTATGATCGGTTCCGACAACCCGTCCGCCCTGTCTTGTCAGCCTTTTGGCATAAAGGCGCTTGGCTTCTTGCGCAACGTCTGACTGTCGGCTACCGCTCGCCGCCATGACGATCGACAGCGATATCATGTTCGAAACCTTCCTGCGCATGCGCGCGGAAACAGTCGAAACGCGGTTGCGGCAGTTGCTCGGCGAGAGCCCCCTGTCCGGCGAGATCGCACGGCCCGGGCATCTGATGGCGGCGATGCGCCATGGCGTGCTCAACGGCGGCAAGCGGCTGCGCCCATTCCTGGTGCTGGAGAGTGCTGCCCTGTTCGATGCTGATGGCGAGGCAGCTCTGCGTGTCGCAACTGCGCTCGAATGTGTGCATTGCTATTCGCTGATCCATGACGACCTGCCGGCGATGGACGACGACGACCTGCGCCGCGGCCAACCGACGGTGCACAAGGCTTTTGACGAGGCGACGGCGATCCTCGCCGGCGACGGCCTGTTGACCTTTGCCTTCGACATTATTGCCGACGAGGCGACGCCGTTGCCGGCCGACCGCCGCGCAGCCCTCGTCTTGGCGCTGGCGCGCGCTGCCGGCCCCGGCGGCATGGTCGGCGGCCAGGCGCTCGATCTCGACGCCGAACACAACAAACCCGACGAAACAGGCATCATAAAACTGCAAGCGATGAAGACCGGCGCCCTGATCCGCTTCGCCTGCGAGGCCGGCGCCATCGTTGGCGGCGCATCTGCCGACGAGCGTGAAAGACTGGCCGAGTTCGGTTCGGCGATCGGGCTCGCCTTCCAGCTTGCCGACGACCTGCTCGACCTCACCGCCGACGCCGAGACGATGGGCAAGGCAACCGGCAAGGACGCAGCCGCCGGCAAGGCGACGCTGGTTTCACTCCACGGCCCCAACTGGGCCCGCTCCCAGCTTGTTGGCCTGGTCAACCAGGCGCACGACTTGCTGGAGCCCTTCGGCGAACGCGCAATCATGCTCAAAGCTGCCGCAAGTTTCGTCGCAGAGCGCAACAGCTGATCTTTACTGTCAGCCGGCAAGCAACATTTCGCGGACAAGTTGTGCGGGTCAGAAACTCTTAATGTTAATGGTGTCTATTCCGGCTCTGTAAAATTGTGCGTATGTGTTTGGGGTTGCGCATGCCGGAGCACTCGTCCTTCATCCGTTCCATACGGATCCGATATCTTTCGGGTCTCCTGATCTTCGCCCTGACGTCTATCGCCGTCATGCTGGCCTTCAGCCAGGGCAATACTTATCGCCGCGACGTCGATGCCATTGCCGCCGAGCTACAACTGTTCTCACGCGAGCTGCGCAATGCCAGCAGCTTCGCCGAGACGACGAACGGTACCTGGCGGCCGGAAACGCAGGAAGCGCTGGCGGCTGCCGCCCGCAACCATGCTCTCAGGCTCGACGCCCGCATCAGCCACCTGGCCAGCTCGATCGACACCGTCCGCCCCAGCCTGTCCGACAAATCCGTGCGCGAACTCGACAGCGCATCCGTCAATGGCGATCTGTTCTGGTCGGCACGCGACATCACCCACAACCTCGGAGCGCTGGCGAGTGCCAAGACCTCCGACGAATGGAGCTATCGCGAGATCCGCAACCAGAACGATCTTTTCGCCCAGCCGATGCTGCTGCGCGCCACGGCCGCCATGGAAAACGAACGCCGTTATGCCGAAGCGCGCAGCGACCGGCTGCTGACCACGGCCGCCGCACTGCTGATCCTGGTCATCGGCGGCGTCGCTGCGTGGGTCTTCCGCCCGATGGAACACGCCATCCGCAAGGCATTCTCCGAAAGTGCCGAGTCGCTGTCGAAGGCCGAAGCGGCCGACCGGGCAAAGTCGGAATTCCTTGCCAATATGAGCCATGAGATCCGGACGCCGATGAACGGTGTCCTCGGCATGGCCGAGCTCTTGGCACGCACCGACCTGACCCCACGCCAGAAGACCTTCACTGAAGTCATCGTGAAATCGGGCAACGCGCTGCTGACGATCATCAACGACGTACTCGACTTCTCCAAGATCAACGCCGGCCAGTTGACGCTCGACCCGGCCCCGTTCCATCTCGGCGAGGCGGTCGAGGATGTCGCGACGCTGATCTCGGCCCGGGTTGCCGAAAAGAACCTCGAGCTCATCGTCCGCGTCGATCCCCGCCTGCCGAGCCATGTCACCGGCGACGTCGGGCGCTTCCGCCAGATCATCACCAACATGCTCGGCAATGCGGTGAAGTTCACCGAGCGCGGCCATGTGCTTGTCGACGTGACCGGCGAGGTCGTCGATGGGACCGTGGCACTCAGCATCCGTGTCGAGGACACCGGCATCGGCATCCCCGCGGACAAGCTGCAGAGCGTGTTCGAGAAATTCGCTCAGGTCGACGGCAGCTCGACGCGTCGCCATGAAGGCACCGGCCTCGGCCTTGCCATCGCGGCCCGCCTTGTCGACCTGATGGGGGGCCGTATCGGCGTCGAAAGCGAGCTGGGCAAGGGTTCGGTGTTCTGGTTCACAGCGATGCTGCCGGTCCATGAAGCGCAACAGGAAAGCAGCGTCGTGCCGGTCGACGTCACCGGCGCGCGCGTGCTGGTCATCGACGACAATCCGGTCAACCGCGAAATCCTGCTGGAGCAGCTGAAGAGCTGGGGTTTCGACTGTGCAGCCGCGGAAAGCGGCGCCATCGGCCTCGCCTTCCTGGACCGCGCCGCCCAGCTCGGCGCCAGCGTCGACTGCGTCATCCTCGACTACCAGATGCCCGGCATGAACGGCGCCGATGTCGCCAAGGCAATCGCCGCCGACAGCCGCATCTCGTCGATCCCGGTGGTGCTGTTGACTTCGGTCGACCAAATCGATTTCTCCCGCATGGTGCTCGATTTCGGCATCGCCGCGCATCTGACCAAGCCCGCCCGCTCGGCAGTGCTGCTCGGCACGGTGATCGCTGCGGTGCAGAAGGCCCGATCGCAGGCCGGCCGCACCGAATTCGTGCGCGAGCCGGTCCGACACACACCTGCATTCACGGTCATCCGCGGCCCTTCCGTCGCACCGGTCGCCCATCACGAGCCGGCAGTGTTGCAATCCAGCGGGCTCGACGTCCTGGTGGCCGAGGACAATGAGGTCAACCAGCTCGTCTTCGGCCAGATTCTATCCGGCCTCGGGCTCAGCCACCGCATCGCCGGCAATGGCCGCACGGCGGTGGAGATGTACCGCACCTTCAAGCCCAAGCTGATCCTGATGGATGTTTCGATGCCGGAGATGAACGGCTACGAGGCGACACGCGCCATCCGCTTGGAGGAAGCGGCCAATGGCAGCCGCACGCCGATCATCGGTGTGACAGCGCATGCGTTGAAGGGCGACCGCGAGAAATGCATTGACGCCGGCATGGACGATTACCTGCCCAAGCCGGTGTCGCCCGACAAGCTCGGCGCCAAGATCGGCATCTGGCTGAGCGAGAGCGCCGAGCTCGTCCAGTCTGCGTGACGACGCAAACTGCCTATGACTTCTTTATTTCTTGGCAGTTCCGCCCGTCTCGAATCCTGATGCGGCTGATTTTACCTTCCTGACGCGACCGGACGACGGCGACCTCGCCGCTCCGGCGTGAACAACAAGGAAGTAAGAAAATGCTTCGTACCCAGATGCCCGACCGGTTCGTCAGTGCACGGACCACAGAGCCCACGCGCCGTGATGCCGCCAATGACGGTAAGCTGGTCAAGGGCCAGACCGAGCCCTTCATGTTCACCCGCCTGTTCTTCGTCACCGGCGTGCTGCTGGGCGGCCTGGCGTTGGCCACCATGCTTTCAAGCTGACAATGGAAATCTCGGACGTCATTTCGGTCGAGGATGTGGTCCTCGACCTCCGGCCGGAGAGCAAGACACGACTGCTCAAAGCGCTTGCGGCGCATGCCGCGCGCCGCACCGGCTGTCCGGCCGCCGAGATCAGTTCGATGCTTGCAGCCAGGGAAAAGCTCGGCTCGACCGGGCTTGGCCAAGGCGTCGCCATCCCGCATTCCAGGTTGCGTGGGCTGCAGACGCCCTATGGCGCGTTTGTAAGACTGGCCGCCCCCTGTGCCTTCGAGGCTATCGATGACCGGGATGTCGACCTTGTCGTGCTGCTGCTGTTGCCGGAGGCCTCGCCGCAGGAACATCTCAACGTGCTGGCCAAGATCGCCCGTCGGCTGCGCGACGTCGAAGTGGTGGCAAGCCTGCGCAAGGCAGGCGACGCTGCCACTTGTCATCGCTTGCTCACGGACCAGCCGCTCAAGAGCTCGGCAGCCGCCTGAACAGACCGGCCGTCAGCGGTTCCTGACCACGATGCAGGAGCCGCCGATGCTGCGCAGGCTCTGGCAGATCTGGCCTGCTTCGTTGCGGTCGTCGGCGCCGATGCGCACGGCATAGATGCCACGTCGGCCGATTGGCGTACGCACCCGACTTACGACAGGATCATGCGACGACAGCAGCTTCGGAAATCGTCCCTCGAGCCGCTGCCACTGCCTGATCGCCGCCGCGCGGCGGAAATTGCCGGCGACCTGGATGCCCCAGGGTTTCACATGCACGCTGGCCATGGCGACTGTCTGGGACATGATCACCTTCAGGTTCTGGCAGGCGGCGGCAAAAGACATGTTCGGATCGAGCGGCCGGTTCGTCCCGACATGGGCCTTGTCGGCAAAATTGTCGGCCGGCTCGCCCATGATGTCGAGCACATAGTCCTCGGTTTCGAGCGGCAGGAAGCCGCCTGACGACAGCCAGCCCGCGACGCGGTTCTCGCCGGCATTGTAGGCAGCCGCGGCCAGGCCAAGATTGCCGAAGCCGGATTTGAGCTCGCCGAGATAGCGCGCCGACGCCGGGATCGCCTGCTCCATGTCGAACGGATTGGCGAGGCCGCGCATCGCGGCGGTACCGGGCATGAACTGGGCAATGCCTTCCGCACCTGCCGGGCTCACCGCATTCGGATCGAAACGGCTCTCCTTCCAGATCAGTCTTGCGAAGAACTCGCTGGGCAGGCCGTGGCGTCGGGCATGGGTGTCGATGAGCTCGCAGACGCGCGCGGCATGGGTCTTCTTCGGCGACCGTGGCGGATCGGCCAATGCAGGCAGGCACATGGCAAGCGAGACGAGGAAAGCCAGAGCTGCCCTCGACAGGTTGCGCATCCCTATTCGGCTGCCGCCTGGCCGCGGCCGAAACGCTGCTCGATATAATCGGCAACCATCTTTTCGAAATCCGCGGCGATCGCTGGACCGCGCAGCGTCGCGGCCTTCTTGCCGTCGATGAACACAGGCGCCGTCGGCGTCTCGCCGGTGCCAGGCAACGAGATGCCGATGTCGGCATGCTTGGATTCGCCCGGACCATTGACGATGCAGCCCATCACCGCAACCTTCAGCATTTCGACGCCGGGATACTTCTCGCGCCAGACCGGCATGTTCTTGCGCAGATCGTCCTGGATGTTCTGGGCCAGCTCCTGGAACACGGTCGAGGTGGTGCGGCCGCAACCCGGGCATGCGGCAACGATCGGCACGAACTGGCGGAAGCCCATCGTCTGCAGTAGCTCCTGCGACACCTGGACTTCCCTGGTGCGGTCGCCATTGGGCTCAGGCGTCAGCGAGATGCGGATGGTGTCGCCGATGCCCTGCTGCAACAGGATGCCCATCGCCGCCGACGAGGCGACGATGCCTTTCGAGCCCATGCCTGCTTCGGTCAGGCCGAGATGCAGCGCGTGGTTGGAGCGAGCGGCGAGCATTGTGTAGACGGCGATCAGGTCCTGGACGCCGCTGACCTTGGCCGAAAGGATGATGTTTTCACGCGGCAGGCCGATTTCTTCGGCGAGATCCGCCGAGATCAGCGCCGACTGCACGATCGCCTCGTGCATGACCTGGCTGGCGGTGAGCGGCGAGCCGTTCGCCTGGTTCTCGTCCATCAGCCGGGTCAGCAAATCCTGGTCGAGCGAGCCCCAGTTGACGCCGATGCGCACAGGCTTTTCGTGGCGGATCGCCATCTCGACGATGTCGGCAAACTGCTTGTCCTTCTTCTCCTTGAACCCGACATTGCCCGGATTGATGCGGTACTTGGCCAGCGCCTCAGCACAAGCGGGATGGTCGGCAAGCAGCTTGTGGCCGATGTAATGGAAATCGCCGACCAAAGGCACGTTGATGCCAAGGCGGGCGAGACGGTCGCGGATATGCGGAACGGCGGCGGCACTTTCGTCGCGGTCGACGGTGATGCGCACGATTTCGGACCCGGCGCGATGAAGCGCTGCGACCTGGGCGACGGTCTTGTCGATGTCGGCCGTATCGGTGTTGGTCATCGACTGCACGACGACGGGTGCTTCGCCACCAACGATCACGCCGCCGACGCTGACGCCGACCGACTTGCGGCGGGCAAATGGGGACGAAAAATAGCCGGTCATCGACGGCCTTCTTGAAGCTCGAGGTATCCGCGCCTGAGGTGGCGCGCGCTGGGCGCGATGTCAATATCGCAGGTGGTCGCGCCCGCCAAGGGCGGCGTTAACCTGGCAGCAAGCGGAGATGAACAACGGCGTCCAATGCTGTAGTGTGGACCCACATCCATGGGGGATTTCATGGCAGCATCGCTCCGCAGTCCCGTCTTGCCGCTTGTCGCCCTGTCAGCACTGCTAGTTTGCGCCCAAGCCCGCACCCAGGCAATCGAACCCGGCAAGGAGGGTGAACTCGCCAATTTCATCCCCCCTGAAGCCGGCGCACGCGCCTGTTTCGGCCGGATCTACGACGAAGCGCATCTCAAGGCGCATCCGAAGCAGCAGGTGACGGAAATGCAGTTCCGCATCGCCTACTACATTCACGAGCCGGACGCGTTTTACCCCAAGGGCCAGCGCAACTATTATTTCGAGGTCCTGGCCAAGCTGCGCGGCCACAAGCAGGCGAAGCCGCTCAGCGCGATGGGCGAATGCAGCCCCAGCGACGACGGCAAGTCGATCTTCTGCGGCGTCGATTGCGACGGCGGCGGCGTGATGGTCAAACGCAGCGTCGGCGGCAAGATAGTGGTCGATCTCGAGGCGCTCGGCCGACTGCGTATGACATCGGATTGCGGCGAGGACGAAGAAGGCGGGGTCGAGTTGTTGTCCGGCGCCGACGACAAGCGCTTCCTGCTGTCGAAGCAGGCCTCATCCGAGTGCCCGGCCTACGACGACTGGTAGGAAAAACTCGGTCCTCACCCCACAATTTCACGAAACTGTGCGACAGCGGTGCTTCTTTTGCGCCGCACAGCACGTATATGTTGCATCGCACCATAAAGATTCCCGAAGGATTTTCCTGCATGACCGCGACCAGGACCGCCATCGTCACCGGCTCGACCTCCGGCATCGGCCTCGCCATCGCCGAGGCTTTTGCCCGCGACGGCATGAACGTCGTCATCAACTCCTTTTCCGATACGCCGGCCGACCATGCCATCGCCGAACGGCTGTCGAAGGAACACAAGGCCGAGGTCGTCTACATCAAGGCCGACATGTCCAAGGCGGCCGAATGCCGGGCGCTGGTCGCCAGGGCCGCCAAGGAATTCGGTACCGTCGACGTTCTGGTCAACAATGCCGGCATCCAGCATGTCGCCCCGGTCGAGGACTTCCCTACAGAGAAGTGGGACGCCATCATCGCCATCAACCTGACGTCGGCGTTCCACACCACCGCGGCCGCGATCCCGCTGATGAAGAAGGCCGGCAGCGGCCGCATCATCAACATCGCCTCGGCCCATGGCCTGGTAGCCTCGGCCTACAAGTCTGCCTATGTCTCGGCCAAGCATGGCATTATGGGCCTGACCAAGACGGTGGCGCTGGAACTGGCGCAGGACAAGATCACCTGCAACGCCATCTGCCCCGGCTATGTGCTGACCCCGCTGGTCGAGGCGCAGATCCCCGACCAGATGAAGGCGCACAACATGGACCGCGAGACGGTGATCCGCGAGGTCATGCTCGACCGCCAGCCGACCAAGGAATTCGTCACCGTCGAGCAGATCGCAGCGACTGCCGTCTTCCTCGCCTCCCCGGCGGCAAGCCAGATCAACGGCACCCACATCTCGGTCGACGGCGGCTGGACGGCTCAGTAACGCTCCGCCAGGCGGACGAACCCCGACACAAAGGACAATGACGCCATGACTGGAAACGGCACGGCGGAGGAGAACAAGCCGATCAACGTGGCGCTGCAGGGTGGAGGTTCGCACGGAGCCTTCTCCTGGGGCGTGCTCGATCGCCTGCTGGAGGACGGCCGGCTCGACATCAGGGCCATCTCCGGCACCAGCGCCGGCGCGATGAACGCGGTGGCGTTGGCCGACGGCTGGGTCCGCGGCGGTGCCGAGGGAGCACGCGCCAAGCTCGCTGGGTTCTGGCGGGCAGTCGCACGAAAGGGACGCTTCAGCCCGGTGCAGCGTTCGCCATGGGACGTGCTGTGGGGCAATTGGTCGATCGAGAACACCCCCGGCTACATCTGGTTCGACACCATGTCGCGGGTGCTGTCGCCCTATGTCGCCAATCCCCTGAACCTCAACCCGCTGCGGGACGTCGTCGCCGAGGAGATCGACTTCGCCAATGTCCGCGCCTGCAAGGACATCGACCTGTTCATCTCGGCGACCAATGTCGAGACCGGACAGTTGCGTGTGTTCAGCGACGGCGAGATCGACCTCGACACGGTGATGGCCTCGGCCTGTCTGCCGCAGATCTTCCAGGCCGTCGAGATCAATGGCGTGCCCTATTGGGACGGCGGCTATGGCGGCAATCCAGCGATCTATCCGTTCTTCAAGGCCAATGAAACGGACGACGTCCTGCTCGTCCAGATCAACCCCGTCATCCGCGAACAGACGCCGAAGACGGCCAACGAAATCCAGAACCGCATCGACGAGATCACCTTCAATGCCGGATTGCTGCGCGAATTCCGCGCCATCGCCTTCATCAAGGAGCTGATCGCCGCAGGCCGCCTGCCTCATGGTGAGTTCCGCGACATCCGCATGCACCGCATCGACGCCGACGAGGCGTTCAAGGATCTTTCAGCGTCGTCGAAGGTAAATGCCGAGTGGGCGTTCCTCGAATACTTGCGCGACCTTGGCCGCACGGCGGCCAGCGACTGGCTCGAGGACAACTTTGATTCGGTGGGCACGAAGGCCACGCTCGACCTATCCGGGCAGCTCGACGACGGCTTCAAGCCGCTGCATGGCCCCTCGGTCGGGCGCCGCGTCCGCGAGTTTCTGGCCACCAGAACCAAGCCAGCTGCCGTTCGCCAGCACAACTAACCCGCGAAAATCCGCCATTGGGGACAAGCAACCACGGCGTGCTGACACCTCCTGCCAGTTTTGTCAGGATGATGTTTCCATTCTTTTTTATCACTATTTTGTAATCTTCATTTGATGTAGAAGACGCCCTTCCGCCGCTTTGCCCCCGCGGCGGATTGAATGCGGTATTGCGCGCCACCATATCGGGGCGACGCGCCAGGCAAGATGGCGGTAGCCGCAACCGTCCTTAACGGATAACGACAATGTCGAAGATTAGGTTCCATAAGCTTGCAGCCTTGGTCGTGCTCGTGGCATTCGCCGCGTGGATGGGCACTGGCGAATTCTCTTCGGTGGGCAGCGCTCAGACTCAACCCGACGAAAAACCTGCCCAGGCCGCAGAACAACCAAAGGCGTCGCTGCGCACTGTCATGGTTGTCGCGCCGCCACGCGTCGAACACGCCCGCGCCATCCGCATTTCCGGCCAGACCGAAGCAGAAAAGCGCGCAACGCTTGCCACTCGTGCGGCCGGCATCATTGCCGAACTGCCGGTCAAGCAGGGCGACCACATCAAGCAGGGTGACCTGATCCTGATGCTCGACGCCGAAGAGAAGGCCGCAGCCGTCGAAACGGCAAAGGCGGTGCTGTCGCAGCGCAAAGCCGAATGGGAAGCAGCGCAGAAGCTCACCAAGGCAGGCTCTGCAGCCAAGCTGACCGGCGACATTGCATGGTCCAACTACCAGACCGCACAGTCGCAGCTCCAGGCATCCGAAGCCGAGCTGTCGCGCAACCAGGTCAAGGCTCCGTTCAACGGCGTCGTCGATCGTGTTTCTGTGGAGCTCGGCTCCTCGGTCGCGCAAGGCGGCGAGGTTGCCACGATCCTGAGTCTCGATCCGATCCTCGCCAAGGGCGAGATCAGCGAGCGCGACCTGCGCTACGTCAAGATCGGCGATGAGGCCGATGTCAGCCTGATCAACGGCGAAGTGGTCAAGGGCAAGGTTCGCTATATCAGCCGCGACGCCACCGCCAAGACCCGCACCTTCCCGATCGAGATCGCGGTCCCCAACAAGGACAATGCCATCCCGGCCGGCATGACCGCTGAAATCACCGTGCGCGCCAACCCGACCGACGCGGTGGTGTTGCCCCGTTCGGTGGTGACGCTCGGCCAGAACGGCGACCTCGGCATCCGCGCCATCGACGCGGCGTCGAAGGTGGTCTTCTTCCCGATCGACCTGGTCGACGACACCCAGAAGGGTCTCGTCCTCGGTGGCATCCCAGCTGACGCGAAGGTCATCATCGCCGGCCAGGACCTCGTCAAGGAAGGCGACGAAGTGCAGGCCCAGGTCGCCGACGAGGCGGCCCTCAAGAAACTCGCTGAAAGCGCAGCCGGGACGCAGTAAAAATGGACATCGTCAGCCTTGCGATCCGCAATGCGCGACTGACCCTTTCGGTCTTGCTCTTCCTGGTCATCGCGGGGGCGCTTGCCTACCGCGCCGTGCCCAAGGAAGCCGAGCCGGACGTCGCCATTCCGATCATGTATGTCAGCCTGGTGTACAACGGCATTTCGCCTGAAGACGCCGAACGACTGTTGCTGCGCCCTGTCGAATCTCAGCTCAAGAGCCTGAAGGGGCTCAAGGAGATGAAGTCGAACGCCTATCAGGGCGGCGCCAACGTCGTCGTCGAATTCGATCCGTCGGTCGATTTGGGCGACGCGTTGATCGACACGCGCAACAAGGTGCAGGACGCCAAGCGCGACCTCCCCGCGGGCGTCGAAGAACCGACAGTCAACGAGGTGAATCTGTCCGAATTCCCGGTCGTGTTCATCACGCTGTCCGGCGACATTCCGGAACGCGCTCTGACCGCCGCCGCCAAGGACCTGCGCGACCGCATCGAAGAGGTGCCCGGCGTGCTCGAGGCCGAGATCCAGGGATCTCGCGACGAGCTCGTCGAGGCGATCGTCGATCCGGTAAAGCTGTCTTCCTATGGCCTGCAGCTCGACCAGCTCATCCAGGGCGTCGGCGCATCGAACAGTCTCGTCGCCGCCGGTACCATCGAGGGAGCGGAAGGCAAATACGCGGTGAAGGTGCCGTCGCTGATCGAAACGCCGGAGGACGTCGCAAACCTGCCTGTCGTGGCCGGCCCGAACGCTGTCGTCCGAGTTCGCGACGTCGCCACCGTGCGTTCGACCTTCAAGGACGCCGAGACGATCGCCCGCATCGATGGCAGGCCGGCGATCACGCTGGCGGTCAAGAAGCGCATCGGCGCCAATGTCGTCGAGACCATCGAAGGCTCGAAGAAGGTTGCCGAAGAGTTCGTGGCAAAGAGCAAACAGGCGCTGCCCGACCTGCAGGTGACCTACACCCAGGACAAATCGGTTTTCGTCAACCAGCTGCTGAACGACCTGCAGAACCACGTGATGATCGCCGTCATCCTGGTCTTCATCGTCATTCTCTATGCGCTTTCGGGGCGCGCCTCGATGCTGATCGGACTGGCGATCCCGTCTTCGTTCCTGATCGGCATCCTGCTGCTTGCCTTGATGGGCTACACGATCAACATGATCGTGCTGTTCTCGCTCATTCTGGCGGTTGGCATGCTTGTCGACGATGCGATCATCGTCACCGAATATGCCGAGCGCCGCATGTCGGAAGGCATGCCGAAGGCGCAGGCGTTCGAGGAAGCCGCCAAACGCATGGCCGGACCGGTCATCGCGGCGACCCTGACCCGCATCGCGGCGTTTTCGCCGCTGCTGTTCTGGCCAGGCATCGTCGGCGACTTCATGAAGTATCTGCCGATCACGCTGATCGTCACGCTCGCCGCCTCGATGGCCTATGCGTTGATTTTTGCCCCGGCGATCGGCGCAATCATCGGCAAGGCGCCGCTTCATGGCGAGGAAGAAAACCGCGACGGCCTCTACATGGCGATCGTCAAGAAGGCCGTGGCCTTCCCGATCACCGCTATCGTCCTGACGCTGATGCTGCTGGGCGGCGGCCTCTATTCCTACGTCAAGTTCGGCAATGGCGTGGAGTTCTTCCCCTCGGTCGAGCCGGACTACGGCCTGCTTTACGTCCACGCCCGCGGCAACCTCTCGCTTGAGGAAATGGACGCCGCAACACGCATCGCCGAACAGCGCATCATCGGCTGGCCCGGCATCAAGTCGGTACTGACCAAGGTCGGCAAGACACGCGGCGGCGAGGACGTTCCGGAAGACGTCGTCGGTGTCATCAACTATGAGTTCATCGACTGGCGCGAGCGCGAATCCGCGCACAAGATCCTCGAAGACCTGCGTGTCGCGATGGCCGGCATTCCGGGCGTCGATGTCGAGGTGCGCGTTCCGGACGCCGGCCCGCCGACCGGCAAGGCCATCCAGGTGCAGCTTTCGGCGACGGACCCGACCGGGCTCAACGACTATGCCAAGCTGGTGGCCGCGACCGTGGCCAAGGTTCCCGGCGTCATCGACCTTTCCGATGGCCTGCCGCCCCCCGGGGTCGACTGGGCGCTTGAGGTCGATCGCTCCAAGGCCGCGCAGTTCGGTATCAGCCCGACCTCTGTCGGAACGGTGGTTCAGCTCGTGACCACGGGCCTGAAACTGACTGACTATCGGCCCGCGGGCACGGACGACGCCGTCGACATCAGGCTGCGTCTGCCGGAGGACCGACGCACGCTGTCGGCGCTCGACGAGTTGCGCATCGAAACGGCACAAGGGTCTGTGCCTATCTCCAACTTCGTCTCGCGCAAGCCGGAGCCGACCGCTGGCGTCCTGAAACGTATCGACAGCAAGCGCACCATCACCATCCAGGCCAATGTGGCAGGCGGCTTCCAGGTCGCCGAAGTTCAGGCTGCGGTCGCCAAGGCCGTTGGTGAGATTGCCAAGCCGGGCGTCGACTGGAAGCTCGCCGGGTCGAACGAAGACAGCGCGGAGGCAGCTGCCTTCCTCAGCAATGCGTTCGGCGCCGCGATCTTCCTGATCTTCATCGTGCTTCTGGCGCAGTTCAACAAGTTCACCAGCGTGCTCTTGGTGTTGTCCTGCGTCGTCATGGCGGTGATCGGTGCGCTGCTCGGCATGTTGCTGACCGGTCAGACCTTCGTCATCGTCATGTCGGGCATCGGCTTCATCGCACTGGCCGGCGTGGTGGTGAACAACAACATCGTGCTGATCGACACCTATGATCGGCTGCGCGATGAAGGTTGGAACAAGCTCGACGCGGTGCTGCAGACCTGCCGCGAACGCGCGCGGCCCGTGGTACTGACCGCACTGTCGGCCATCCTTGGCGTCATGCCGATCGCCTTTGGCCTCGGCCTGGAGATCTTCCACCACGAGACGACGATCAACGCCCCGTCGACGCAGTGGTGGATCGCGCTCTCCTCGGCGATCGTCTTCGGCCTGTCGTTCGCCACCGTGCTGACACTGGTGGTGACGCCGGCGATGCTGATGGTGTTCACCCGCGAGAAACGCAAGCCCGGCCAGCGTGGCTGGTTCAGCAAGCTTCTCCACCGGAAGGACAAGGTCGAGGCTAGCGCCACCCCGGCGCCTGGCCCCGACGAACCTGCTGTCGCCTTCCCCAAGGCAGCGGAATAGACTGACCAAGCAAGACCCCATGAAAGGCCGCCCAGGAACAACCGGGCGGCCTTTTGCGTTGCTGCCTCGATGAACCCCAAAGAATCCGAGGCATGAACAATGACGATTTCAACCCTGCTCATCATCATCCTGATCCTGATCCTGCTCGGCGCTGTGCCGGCCTGGCCGCACTCGCGCGGATGGGGATATGGCCCATCGGGCATCGTCGGCATCCTGCTCGTGGTGCTCTTGGTGTTGATGCTGATGGGGCGGATCTGACCGTCAGCGGACCAGCCGGCTAAGGCGACTGGAGCAAGCCTGCGCAGGTCGCCAGCCCCTTGCGGTAATCGTGCCGGGCCGGGACGCCCCGGTCCGCAACGCATGCTGGACATCGATGACATAAGCATTGAAGTCGGACGACGCCTCAAGGCTGTAGGGGTTGGCGGCCCCGCCGACATCCATGGCCTTCAAAGCCCAGGCCTTCTCCCGCTAGACGAGCCTCTCGATGTCGGCGGCAGTCTGGGCGGCGTCGTCCACCTTCTCGATCAGGCTTTCAAGCACGGCCGACCGGGCGGAGATCGTGTCGTGTAGGTCCCGGCTGTCGGAGATCGTGTCGGCCACGGCCGGCGCCGTTGCAAGCTGCGAGCAACAAGGCGATACCGGTCAACGCGCTCATCCAACGCAACTATCTCATGCACAGTCACGGCTGGAAGCTGAAAGGCTTCAGGCGGCCGACTTGAGTCTGGAAGGGAGCAAGTCAAGATCGTCGAGCGCGCCCTTCACCGCCTCGTCCAGCGGCGTGTGCGGGATCTCGCCGATGGCGGCTCCCAGCCGCATCGAGACGAGGCGATGCGGTTCGAAGCGCAGATAGGACATCGATACGATCGCCTTCCACATCGGCACGAACGGGCTACCGGCGCGCAGCACCCACCACGGCATGCTGGCGAGCTTGAGCTTGCGGCCTGTCACACGCCCCATTGCCGCCTTGATCTCCAGGTCGGTCAGGGAGTGGCCCGGGAGATTGAAGCTTTCATAGGCGCCGAGAGACTCTCGCCTGTCGGCCAGCGCCACAAACGTTCTGGCGAGATCGGGCAGATAGGCCCAGGCATGAACGAGATCCACGGGGCCAGGCGCGGTGTAGACGCCCTTGGCCAGCTTGGAGGCGATGATCAGGTCGAACCAGGAGCCCGTGCCCTTGCCGCCAAAGAAGTCGCCGGCCCTGAGCAACACAGTCCGAACCCGGCCGGCATCGGCCTCGTTCCGGTACAGCTCTTCTTGCTCTGCGCGGATGCGGCCCTTGTCGGTCGTCGGTCGCTGCGGCGTGTCCTCTGATATGACGGCAGGCATCGGCGAGCCGAAGTTGTAGACGGTACCGGCAACCATGTGCAGCGCGCCATTGGCGTGGCAGGCAGCCATGACGTTTTCGGCCATCGGCAGCACCGAGCTCCAGTCGGTGTAGACGGGACTCAGGCCGTTGAAGACGATGTCCATGCCACGTGTGGCAGCGACAAGCGACTGCCGGTCGAGCGCGTCGGCGGCGAACGCTTCGGCGCCAGCAAGCTCAGCCGGCAGCGTCCCGTCGCGGGTGATGGCCCTCACCTGGTATCCCGCGTCGAGAAAGGCCTTGGCGACGGCGCGGCCAAGCCGGCCGCGGCCACCCAATATTGCGATCTTGGTCATGTCGGTCACTCCTGTTGTGTGACCGCAATGTCGTTCATTCATTTCGGGAAATAAATTGACTGGAAATGGCAACCTGATATTCGTTTTTGTATAGATGCCTGAGCTCGACTGGAACCTCATCCGAAGCTTCGTCGCGGTTGCCGAAACCGGCAGCCTGTCGGCCGCGGCGCGCAAACTGGGCTCCAGCCAGCCGACCCTGGGTCGCCATATCGCCGAGCTCGAGCACGTACTCGACGTCACGCTGTTTCGGCGCGGCCGCCAGGGTTATGTGCTGACCGAGGCCGGTAGCCTGCTGTTCGAGCGGGGCCGTGCCGTCAGCGAACAGGCAACATCATTCGCGCGACTCGCTTTGGGCGCGGTGGAAGCGATCGAAGGCACGGTCCGGATCGCGGCGAGCGAGATGGTTGCCACCCATGTCCTGCCTGTGATGCTGGCACGTCTCGGAATGGAAGAGCCGGGCATCGAGGTCGAGGTCGTCGCGTCCAACCAAGTCGAGAATCTTCTGCGCCGCGACGCCGACATCGCGATCCGCATGGTGCAGCCGGCCCAGAACGAGCTGGTGGCCCGCAAGGTCACCGACATCGTGCTACGGATGTGCGCTGCTACAACCTATCTCAACCGCCGCGGCCGGCTGGGGCATCCGGAGGATCTGCAGCAGCATGACCTGATCGGGTTCGACCGCAGCGACGAGATGATCCGCGGCCTCGAACGCTTTTACCCCGGGATGACGCGGCATGCCTTCCGCTTCCGCTCCGACAACCACATCGTGCTCTGGGAGGCCGTGCGGGCCGGCAACGGCGTGGGTATCGGCCAGTTGCCGCTGATCCACCGCGAGTCGGGGCTGGAGGTCGTCCTGCCTGACCTGCCGCTGCCTGTACTGCCGGTCTGGCTCGCCATGCATCGCGACGTGCGCGCAAGCGTACGTATCCGTCGCGTCGTCGACTTCCTGCATGTAGAGCTGAAGCGTTATTCCGCCGGCGCCGCTTGAGTCATTGCCCTGAAGTCGGCATGGCGGGCGAGCCCGGCCATGACGGATACCACGACCAGCAGGCCGGACAAGGTGACGAAAACAGGCGCAAAGCCCGTATGGCCGGCGACGAAGCCGATCGCCGACGGCGCCACCAGTATGCCTGAATAACCCATCGTGGTGACCACGCTCATGCCGATGTTCGGCACCACGCCGGGCTGGTTTCCGGCGGCGGAGAAGGCGATCGGCACCATGTTGGCGACGCCCAGCCCGCACATGGCGAAGGCGGCGATGGCGATCCAGGGATTGGGCGCAAGGCCTGCAGCCAGCATGCCGGCAGCGGCGACCAGTGCCGAGACGCGCAGGGTGTTGACCGCACCGAAGCGGTTGCGGACACCATCACCCAGGAACCGCATCAGTGCCATGATGCCGGAGAAGGCGGCAAAGGCGAAACCGGCGGTAGCGATGTCGGCGCCAAGTTCCTGCTTGAGGTAGAGCGCCGCCCAGTCGAGCACCGCACCTTCCGGGATCATCGAAAACAGCGCCATGACACCGACGAGATAAATGGCCGCCAGGCGCGGCATACGGAAATGCCGATGCTCATGCGCCACCGGCTTGTCCTCGATCAGATAGCGCAGGGCAAAGGCGGTCATGGCCGCTGCAACGAGCGTGACAAACAAGGCATGCGGCAGATGCCCGAACTGCTGGATGATGATGCCGCCAAGCCCGCCGCCGACGAAGCCGCCAAGGCTCCAGAAGCCGTGCGACGACGACATGATAGCGCGCGACAGCCGCTTTTCCACCGCAACGGCATTGGCGTTCATGGCGACATCCATGGCGCCCGCCGTGGCGCCGAAGATGTACATCGTCACCGCAGTCAGCCAGACATTGGGCGCCAAGGCTACCATCAGCAGTGCAAAGACCAGAATCCAGGCGAAGCCGATGACAACAGGGCGTGAGCCGCGCTTGGTCATCAGGTAACCGGAGAACGGCATCGCCGTCAGCGCGCCGATGCCGAAACCAAGGATCAACAGGCCGAGCACGAACTCGCTGATGCCGAGCCGGGTGACCAGCAACGGAATCTGCGGCGCCCAGCTTCCGGTCATGAAGCCGTTCATGAAAAATGCTGCTGCGACGGCCCATCGGGCCGAAGCGTTGGCGGGTGTCGGGGTGGCGTCTTTGATGCTCATCGAGCGCGACTCCTAACATAGCTGCCTGGCAGCTGAAATCGATTTCAAACTGCCGTGATCGTCGGATTCAAAAAGTGACCGCCAAGCTCGACAGGTCCCGGTGTCGCCACCGCATTTCAAGGCGAATGCTGATTTTTAAATCGATTTAGAAGCCAGTCAAGTCAGCTTCCATGGCAAGCATTGGGCCAGGACGGTAACAAAGGTTAACGATTGCCCGAATTCCGTCGAATAGCTGGGCTAGCAGGGAAGCTAGGAAACTGCGGCGGGACGGGCAACACACTCCACGTTCGCAATCGTTTCGATACATTGCATGCTAAATCGGGTTGGGGGTCGGCTTCGGCATGTCGCCGGGCTGTACCAGTGTGGAGTCTTGTACCATGAATACCCCCGCCTTCCGGCTTGCCGGGATATCAAGCGGCCTCGCCGCCCGTCTGCCCCGGCTGCATCTGTCGAAGCTCGAAATCGGCTTGCTTGGCGCAGCTGCGACGCTGGCGATCGCCATCGTCGCATTCGGGCTCACCGGCAGCGACAAGCCGGACCCGATAGAAACCGCAGCCGTCCTGCCCCCGCGCCTCGAAACCAAGAACCCCGGCACGGAAATGCCCGCCGAGACAGCCAAGCCGATCGCATCGGCCACCGGTCAGACAGCAGCCGCTCCGGTTCCGGCAGTGCCAGCGCCAACACAGGCCCCGCTCCTGTCAGCCCTGGCCTCGGCACCCGCAACCAGCCATTTCGAAAAGCCCCAGGCGACGGCAGCTGCCGGCCCGGACGAGCGAGGCGAGACGGCCACAACGCCATTGACCACGGCCGCCGACCAGGCGCCCGATCCAGCGCCGACCACGGTCATTCCAACGGAAGGATTGCGCGGCTCGATCGACGTCCAGGTGGCGGAGACGGAAACGGAGGTGGCGATGCTCGAGCAGCAGACCGGCATGATAGACGGCGAGACCGGTAATGTTGCACAGGCGACGACCGGTCCGCTGCCGGAGTTGCGCCCGGCAAAGGTGGTGAAATACGCCAATTTGCGTGACGGACCTGCCGACGAGGCCAAGGTGATCGTCGTCGTTCCGGCCAATGCCGAGATCGAGGCCGAGGTCGACTGCAACTGGTGCACGGTCGTCTACAAAGGCCAGCGCGGCTACATGTATAAAAACCTGATCCGCCGCACCGTGGCGGAAGAAGCAAAGGCAGGTCAGGGGCTGTTCTGAGCCCCCGACCCTGAGCGAGATCAGCCGTAGACGACCAAAAGGTCCTTGGCGTCGATCTGGTCGCCGGCACGCACCAGCACCTCGGCGATGGTGCCGTCGCGTTCGGCATGCAGTGCCGTTTCCATCTTCATGGCTTCGATCGACAGCAGCACGTCGCCGGCCTTGATCGGCTGGCCGGCTGAGACGGCGAGCGTCGAGACGACACCCGGCATCGGCGCACCGACATGGGCGTCGTTGCCCGCCTCGGCCTTGCGCCGTGCCTTGGAGGCGGATGCGCCATGGGCACGGTCCGGCACCTTGACGCGGCGCGGCTGGCCGTTGAGTTCGAAGAACACCGTCACCATGCCCTTCTCGTCGACGTCGCCGACAGCGAGGCAACGGATGACCAGCGTCTTGCCCTTTTCGATATCGACGAAAACCTCGTCCTCCGGCTTCATGCCGTAGAAATAGACCGGCGTCGGCAGCACGCTGACCGGACCGTAGGTGTCCTGGGCGCCGACGAAGTCGGTGAACACCTTCGGGTACATCAGCCAGGAGGCAAACTCGTCCTCGGACAGCTTGCGCCCGAGCTTGCTCTCGATTTCCTTGCGGTTGGCCTTGAGATCGGCCGGCTTGAGCAGCGAACCGGGGCGCGTGGTGATCGGTGTCTCACCCTTCAGCACCTTTTTCTGCAGTGCCGCCGGCCAGCCGCCCGGCGACTGGCCGAGATCGCCGCGCAGCATCGACACCACCGAGTCCGGGAAGGCAATGTCCTTGGCCGGGTTCTCGACGTCGGCGACGGTCAGCTCCTGGCTGACCATCATCAGTGCCATGTCGCCGACGACCTTGGACGACGGCGTCACCTTGACGATGTCGCCGAACATCAGGTTGACGTCGTGATAAGCCTGCGCCACCTCGTGCCAGCGGGTCTCGAGGCCGAGCGAGCGGGCCTGTTCCTTCAGGTTGGTGAACTGGCCACCCGGCATCTCATGCAGATAGACCTCCGAAGCGGGTCCCTTCAGGTCGCTCTCGAAGGCGGCATACTGGTTGCGCACGGCTTCCCAGTAGAACGAGATGCGGCGGATCCATTCGGGCGCCAGGCCCGGGTCGCGATCCGAACCACGCAGTGCCTCGACGATCGAGCCCAGGCACGGCTGCGAGGTGTTCCCGGAGAAGGCATCCATGGCCGCGTCGATGGCATCGACGCCGCTTTCGACCGCCGCCAGCACGGTTGCCGCCGACAGGCCCGACGTGTCGTGGGTGTGGAAATGGATCGGCAGGTCGGTGGCCTCACGCAGCGCCTTGAACAGCACGCGCGCCGCAGCCGGCTTGAGCAGGCCCGCCATGTCCTTGACGGCGATGATGTGCGCGCCGGCCGCTTCCAGCTCCTTGGCGAGGCCGACATAATACTTCAGGTCGTACTTCGCCCTGTTCGGGTCGAGGATGTCACCGGTGTAGCAGATCGCCGCTTCGCAGAGCTTACCCTCGGCACCGACCGCATCCATCGACACGCGCATGTTCTCGACCCAGTTGAGGCAGTCGAAGACGCGGAACAGGTCGACGCCACCTGATGCAGCCTGGCGAACGAAATGCTGGACGACGTTGTCGGGATAGTTGGTGTAGCCGACGCCGTTGGCGCCGCGCAGCAGCATCTGCAGCAGGATGTTGGGCGCCGCCTGACGGACTTTCGATAGCCGCTCCCACGGGTCTTCGGTCAGGAAGCGCATGGCGACGTCGAAGGTGGCACCGCCCCAGCATTCGAGCGACAGCAGCTGCGGCAGCGCGCGCGCATAGGTACCGGCAATCTTGGCGATGTCATGGGTGCGCACCCGCGTCGCCAGAAGCGACTGGTGGCCGTCACGCATCGTCGTGTCGGTGATCAGTACCTGCTTCTGCGCCCGCATCCAGGCCGCGAACTTCTCCGGGCCAAGCTGGTCGAGCATCTGCCTGGTGCCGTCGGGGATCGGGCCGGTGAACCACGGCACGACGGGTGCTGCGGCCTCTGGATTGGGCGCGGCGCGGCCACGCGTCTCCGGGTGGCCGTTGACGGTGACGTCGGCGAGGTAGTTGAGCAGCTTGGTGGCGCGGTCCTGGCGCTTGACCTGCGCGAACAGCTCGGGCGTCGAGTCGATGAACCTGGTGGTGTAGGAATTATCGCGGAACGACGGGTGCGTGATGATCGCTTCGAGGAAGGTCAGGTTGGTCGCCACGCCGCGAATGCGGAACTCGCGCAGCGCCCGATGCATGCGCGCGATCGCCTCGACCGGGTTCGGCGCCCAGGCGGTGACCTTTTCCAGCAGCGGATCGTAGAAACGGGTGATGACCGCGCCCGAATAGGCCGTGCCGCCGTCGAGGCGGATGCCGAAACCGGTGGCGCCGCGATAGGCGGTGATGCGGCCATAGTCGGGAATAAAGTTCTGCTCCGGGTCCTCGGTCGTGATGCGGCACTGCAAGGCATGGCCGTTGAGGCGGATGTCTGCCTGGACGGGCACGCCCGATTCCGGCGTGCCTATGGCGAAGCCGTCGAGGATGTGGATCTGTGCCTTGACGATGTCGATGCCGGTCACCTGCTCGGTGACGGTATGTTCAACCTGGATGCGCGGGTTGACCTCGATGAAGTAGAACTTGCCGGTGTCGGCATCCTGCAGGAACTCGACAGTGCCCGCGCCGATATAGGCGGTGTCGCGGGCGAGCTTGAGGGCATAACCGCACAGCTCCTGGCGCAGCTCCTCGCTGAGGTAAGGTGCTGGTGCGCGCTCGACGACCTTCTGGTTGCGGCGCTGGATCGAGCAGTCGCGCTCGAACAGGTGCACGGCGTTGCCATGGGTGTCACCCAGCACCTGCACCTCGACGTGGCGAGCGCGTTCGATCAGCTTTTCAAGATAGACCTCGTCCTTGCCGAACGCCGCCTTGGCCTCGCGCTTGCCTTCGGTCACCTCGCGGATAAGGTCGGCCTCGCTGCGGATGGCGCGCATGCCACGACCGCCGCCACCCCATGAGGCCTTGAGCATGACGGGATAGCCAACCTCGGCGGCGAGCCTCTTCACCTCGTCCATGTCGTCGGGCAGAGGGTCGGTCGCCGGGATCACCGGCACACCGACTTCAATGGCAAGGTTGCGCGCCGCCACCTTGTTGCCAAGCCGGCGCATGGTCTCGGGCTTCGGCCCGATGAAGGTGATGCCATTGGCAGCACAGGCGTCAGCGAACTCGGGGCTCTCCGACAACAGACCATAGCCGGGATGGATGGCATCGGCACCCGACAGCCTGGCGACGCGGATGATCTCCTCGATCGACAGGTAGCTTTCGATCGGTCCCATGTCCTTGGTGAGATGGGGACCACGGCCGACCTGGTAGCTTTCGTCGGCCTTGAAGCGATGCAGCGAATATTTGTCCTCTTCGGCCCAGATCGCCACGGTTTTGAGCCCCAGCTCATTGGCCGCGCGGAAGACGCGGATGGCGATTTCGGATCGGTTGGCGACGAGGATCTTGCTGATCGGCACGAATACGCTCCAGGGAACCGGATATTTAAGAGGCGGCGAATGATTAGCGGGAAAATGCTGCGGTGCAACCGAAAACACACATTGCTAAATCGATTTAATTTCCGTTGGGTCAGACCGGCATTTTTCCACGGCACAAAAAAATGCCCGACGCTTTCGCGCCGGGCATCTCACATCAGCAGACCCTGCTGAAATTACTTCTGCGGCTTGTAGGTGTACTTGCCGTCGTCGCCCTTCACCCATTCATACATGATGTAGCCGGGCAGCTTCGGGTCGCCCTTCTCGTCGAAGCCCATGTCGCCAAGCACGGTCGGGAAGGTGTTCGCCTTCATTGCCTTCGCCACTTCCTGCGGATCGACCGAACCGGCCTTCTTGGCAGCTTCGGCGATGACCTGCATCGCTGCGTAGGAGTAGAGGGTGTAAGCCTCGGGGTTGAAGCCGGCGGCACGGAACTTTTCGACCAGCGCGTTGTTCGTCGGGTTCAGCGTCGGATCGGGACCGAAGGTGTTGAGGGTACCGGCAACAGCGTCGCCAGCGATCGAGGCGAGTTCGTTCGAGACGATGCCATCGCCCGAAACCAGCTTCGCCTTGAGGCCCTGGTCAGCCGTCTGGCGGATGATCAGGCCGGCTTCGGTGTGTAGGCCGCCCCAGTAGATGATGGTGACGCCGGCTTCCTTCATCTTGCCGATGAGTGCCGAGAAATCCTTGTCGCCGATGTTGACGCCTTCGTACATGACCTCGGTCAGGCCGGCAGCGTTCATCGCCTTCTTGGTTTCGTCAGCCAGACCCTGGCCGTAAGGCGTCTTGTCGTGGATCACCGCGATCTTGGCGTCCTTGAACTTCTCAGCCAGATATGCGCCGGCGATGGCGCCCTGCTGGTCGTCACGGCCGCAGGTGCGGAAGGTGTTCCACAGGCCACGCTCGGTGAACTGCGGGTTGGTCGCAGCCGGGGTGATTTCGAGAATGCCGTTCTCGGCGTAGACTTCCGAAGCCGGGATCGAGACGCCCGAGTTGAAGTGACCGACCACGAACTTGACGCCGTCAGCGACGAACTTGTTGGCGACCGAGATGCCCTGCTTCGGATCGGAAACGTCGTCGCCGACAACCAGCTTGATCTGCTCGCCATTGATACCGCCAGCTGCGTTGATGTCGGCAACCGCCTGCTCGGCGCCCTTCTGGAGCTGCGCTCCGAAGGCTGCGTTCGGGCCGGTGATCGGGCCAGCGACGCCAACAATGATATCGGCCCATGCGCTGCCGCTGAACGCCACAAGCGCGGTCAGTGCAACAGCCGACAAAAGTGACTTTTTCATTGAAACACTCCCATTAGTTGAGTGGGCGTGGATGTTCTTTCATGCGATGCCCACCCATATCGCAGAAAGGTGAGTTTGCCGATTTTCCGGCAGTTGTCACGCCGATTCATTGGCGAATCGGCGCGTTAGAACCCCCTCAAGACTTGGCGCGCCAAGAAAGCGGCGAGGCCTTTTCATAGAGCCAGTGATATTGCTTCACCATCTGATTGGTGCGGGTGTATTTGTAACCAAGCGTTGCAAAAACCAGCAATATGACGGTGTCGACGATATAGTATTGCAGCGAGAACATGGTGCCCTCGAACAGCGCGTGGTGGATGAAGCGTACGCCGAGCCCAAGCCCCAGAATGTACAACACGAGCTGCGCGTAGCTGCGCCAGGTCTGGGCACAGGCGCGTCCGGTCATCCAGGCCGCCCATCCACCCAGCAGGCAGCTGACGAACAGGAACTGCCAGATCGAGGCTTCCTCGTAGAGAATGCCGTGCATGATGGTGTCTCCTAGTGACGGCCGCCTTCGAGATAGGCTGCGCGAACCTCGGGATCGGCGAGCAGATCCTTGCCGGTGCCGCTCATCGTGACGACGCCGTTGACCATGACGTAGCCGCGCGTCGCCAGCTTGAGCGCGCCGAAGGCGTTCTGCTCGACAAGGAACACGGTCAGCCCTTGGGTGCGGTTGAGCTCGCGGATGGCGTCGAAGATCTGCTTCACGATCAGCGGCGCCAGGCCGAGCGAAGGCTCGTCGAGCAGCAGCAGCTTGGGTCGAGCCATCAGCGCGCGGCCGATCGACAGCATCTGCTGCTCTCCCCCGGAAAGCGTGCCGCCGCGCTGGCCGATGCGCTCCTTGAGACGTGGAAACAGCGTGAACACCTTCTCGACGTCCTCATCATAGTATTTGAGGTTGTCGAGGCTTGCGCCCATCTGAAGATTTTCCATCACCGTCATGCGCGGGAAGATGCGCCGGCCCTCGGGCGATTGCGCGATGCGCAACCTCGCGATCTCGTGCGTCGGCATGTCGGTGATGTCGGTTCCGGCGAAGGTGATGGTGCCGCGGCGCGCCCTTGGCGTACCGAAGATGGTCATCATCAGCGTTGACTTGCCAGCGCCGTTGGCGCCGATCAGCGCGACGATCTCGCCTTCATTGACAGCGACGTCGACGCCGCTGAGGGCGCGGATGTTGCCGTAGTAGGTCTCGACACCTTTGATGTCGAGCAAGGTCTTAGCCGTCACTTGCCACCTCCGCGCTTGGCTTTCGCCGGCTTGGCCGCTTCACGCGCCAGCGCCTTGGCCTGCCCCACCCAGTCTTCCCGTTCGATGCGGCCGTCAAAGGCGAGATAGGCCTCGGCCGCCGCGATGTCCGACTTCTTCCACGCCGCCACCTGGTCGAAATGGAAGATACCGTGCTCGTTGAGCTTCTTTTCGTTGACCGGCCCGATGCCCTTGATCGCGATGAGCCGGTCGGCAACGCCGCCACGCGGAGCGGCAAGTACGTTGGAGATGGTCTTCGGAGCTGAGGGCTTCGCGGCGGCAGGTTTGGACGCCGCCGGCTTGGCGGCAGTCGGTTTGGGCGTTGACGCCGCAGGTTTGGCGGCCGGCTTGGCCGCAGCCTTCGCAGCCGGCTTGGCGGGCGCCTTTGTCGCAGCCGTTGATGACGGTTTTGCTGGCGTCTTCGTTTCGGCTTTGGCGACCGCTGGCTTGGCAGCCGGGGCAGGCTTGGCGCTGCCCTTTGGTGCCGGCGTGGCCGTGACTGCAGACTTTACGACCTTTGCTGTCTTGGTAGCAGGATTCGCGGCTGGTGTCGCCCTGGCAGCCGGTTTCGCCGGCGGCGTGGCCGTGCTGGTCGGCTTCGCAGCGTTCGTGGCTTTGGCAACCGGCTTGGCCGATACAGCGGCTGGCTTGGCTGCCGGAGCAGCCTTCGCCGGGGCCTTGGTCGTTGTCTTGGCAGCAGCCTTCGGCGCATCCCCCCTGGCGACTTGCTTTGCAGGTGCCGGCGCTGCCTTGGCCGCGGGCTTGACCGCCTCTTTCACGACCGCAGGCCTGCTTGCCCTGGCCGCAGGCTTCGTCTCAGCCTTTGCCGCTAACTTGGCAGCAACAGCAGCGGATGCCTTGCCGGCTGCCGCCTTGGGCGCAGGCTTGACCGGCGCAGACATCAACCCCGCGGCTGGTGCAGCCGCAGGCTTGGCCTTCGTCGCCTTTCCGGCGGGAGCCATCTGGCTTGCAGACGCGGCGGCTGCCCTTGCAGCCTGCACTTCAACCTGACTGGCTTTCGATGCGCCCTTGGAGACCGAGACGACTTCGCCATGATCATCGCTGTGGCCAATGGTGTCGCTCACCGGTCCGGCCATCATCGACGAAGACGAACCAGGTCCATGGGCCGGATCCGGCATGCCTTCGAGCTCTTCGATGACCTGCTCGTCGCCAACCTCGACCAGAACGTTGGATACCTCTTCGTCGTCGACGCCGAGATAGGCGGCAATGACCTTCGGATCCGTCCTGACCGACATCGGGTCGCCATCGGAAATCTTGCGGCCGTATTCCAGCACCACGACGTGGTCGGAAATCTGCATGACCACCGACATGTCGTGCTCGATGAGCAGGATCGACGTGCCGGTGTTGTCCTTGATGTCGTTGAGCAGCGTATTGAGTGCCAGCGACTCTTTGGGGTTGAGGCCGGCCGCCGGTTCGTCGAGGCAAAGCAGCTCTGGTCCGGTACACATGGCGCGCGCAATCTCGAGGCGGCGTTGTGCGCCATAGGGAAGGTCGCCCGCCGGATCGTCGGCACGGTCGAGCAGTTCGGCCTTTTCGAGCCAATGCTTGGCAAGCTCGACTGATTCAGCCGACGCCCTGCGGTAGCCGCCAAGGCCGACCAGGCCCATGACGGTAAATCCGGAGGCCTTCATCAGCTTGTTGTGCTGGGCAACCAGAAGATTCTCGAGCAGCGTCATGCCCGAAAACAGCCGGATGTTCTGGAAGGTACGCGCGACCTTGGCCTTGGCCGTGATCTGGAAGTCCGGCATGCGCTCGAGCAGGAATTCCCCGCCTTCGCGGCCGTTGAACCGGATCATGCCTTCGGTCGGCTTGTAGAAGCCCGTAATGCAGTTGAAGACCGTGGTCTTGCCGGCACCGTTCGGGCCGATCAGCGCGGTGATTTCGCCGCGCTTGGCCTCAAAGGACAGGTCGCCGATGGCGACAAGGCCACCGAATTTCATCGACAGATGCTCGACCTGCAGGATCGGCTTGCTCATGGATGCGCTCGCGTTCATCAGCCGTGTCCTTCCTTGGTGAAGGAACTGGAGACAGCTTTTCGTTCATGCAGGAAGGCCGTGGGTTCGCGGCTGCCGACGAAACCTCGCGGCTTCCACAGCATCACGATGACCATCGCCATGCCAAACAGCAGCATGCGGTAAAGCTCAGGCGTGAAGTCCGGCCCGAAAACGTGCTTGAGGAACTCCATCTCGCGCAGGATCTCGGTGCCGCCGATCATCACCGCGGCCGCGACCGCGATGCCGACCAGCGACCCCATGCCGCCGAGCACCACGATAGCCAGGATGATCGCCGATTCCAGGAAGACGAAGGATTCAGGCGACACGAAGCCCTGGCGCGCGGCGAAGAACGAGCCGGCGAAACCGCCGAACATGGCGCCTGTCGCAAAGGCGGTGAGCTTGGTGGTGGTGGTGTTGATGCCGAGCGAACGGCAGGCGATCTCGTCCTCGCGCAGCGCTTCCCAGGCGCGGCCGACCGGCATGCGGCGCAGGCGTATGGTGACGAAGGCAGTCAGCAGCGCCAGGCCAAGGATGAGGTAGTAGAGGAAGATCTTGTAGTAGGCGCCGGACTGGGCGATGCCGAGCACCTTGGCGATGTAGTTGGGATCGGAGACGTTGAACGACATCAGCCCGAAGAAGCTGACCTTCGGGATGCCGGAGATGCCGGCAGCACCGTTGGTGACTTCGCGCCAGTTGATCAACACGAGGCGGATGATCTCACCGAAGGCGAGCGTGACGATCGCCAGATAGTCGCCTCGAAGCCGCAGAACCGGGAAGCCGAGGATGACGCCCCAGAAGGCGGCCATGATGCCGGCCACCGGCAGCAGGATCCAGAACGACCAGCCGAGCTGCGTTGCCAAAAGCGCGTAGGCATAGGCGCCGACGGCGTAGAAAGCGACGTAGCCGAGATCGAGCAGCCCGGCGAGACCGACGACGATGTTCAGGCCCCAGGCCAGCATGACGTAGATCAGGATCTGGATGCCGAAATTGTCGACCCACTTGAGCGAACCCTGGAAGCCGCCAGCCATCGAACCCGTCAAGAGCGCCAGGATCAGGACGACAACGATTGGATAGGCGATCAGGACGCCGACGCCGAGGGCCGAAAAGTGGTTATGGATGAAGGCGCGGAAGTAGAACAGCACCGAGGCCAGCGCATAGATGATCGCCAGCGCGCGGAAGAAGCGCAGGTAACCAGCCAGGCCGGAACCGAAAATCCCGTCAAGCGAGCCGGCGAACAACAGAAGCACCGCCGCGACGACCAGCGCCCCAATGAAGTAGGGCAAGCGGAAGAACCGCGTCGCCACGCTGTCTGGCAGCAGCCCGCTGGCGACATCGACGATCTTCTGTCGCGCCATGAATGGCTGCGCATAGGCGACGTAGAGGAAGCGGCCGAGCATGACCAGACCGACGACGATGGTAAGCAGGCCCCAGCGCGGAACGAGGACCAGTTCGTTGCTGATGTTCTGGTCGGTCTTGAGGCCGATGAAGAGGAAGAAAAGGCCAAACGCGATGATACCCGCATAGAAGGCCTCGCGAAGGCCGTGCTGCAATGGGCTGGCGGTCTCTTCGCGTGAAGCTTGGGCGATATTGGCCATGTTGTCAGACCTTCTCGACTTCGGGCCGGCCAAGGATGCCGGAGGGCAGGAAGATGAGCACGATGGCGAGGATCGAGAACGCTGCAACGTCCTTGTAGTCGATCGAGAAGTAGGCCGACCACATGCTTTCGATGAAGCCGATCATCAGGCCGCCAATGACAGCTCCCGGCAACGAGCCGATGCCGCCAAGCACCGCCGCCGTGAAGGCTTTGACCCCGGGCACGAAACCGTCGGAGAAGGCAACGACACCGTAATACATGAGGAACAGGGTACCGGCGACGGCGGCAAGGGCTGCACCCATGATGAAGGTGATGGAGATGGTGCGGTCGACGTCGATGCCGAGCAAAGCTGCCATCTTGCGGTCCTGCTCGCAGGCACGCTGGGCGCGGCCGAGCGAGGTCTTGTTGACGAGGTACCAGAACAAAGCGAGCAGCAGGGCGGTGACCACGACGATGATGATCTGCTTCAGCGAAATCGAGATGCCGCCGACATCGTAGACCTGGCTGACCATTGGCGGGATCGGCTTGTTGCGCGGACCCTGGGTGACCTGAACGAAATTGGACAGCGCGATCGACATGCCGATGGCGGTGATCAGCGGCGCCAGGCGGAACGATCCGCGCAGCGGCCGGTAGGCCACCTTTTCGATCGTCCAGTTGTAGAGGCTGGTCAGGAGCATCGCCACGACCATCATGATCAGCAGGGCGATGACGACCGGCACCGAATAGAACATGGCGCCCAGGATCAGGAACACGATCAGGGCTGTAAACGCCCCGAGCATGAAGATGTCGCCATGGGCGAAATTGATCATGCCGATGATGCCGTAGACCATCGTATAGCCGATCGCGATCAGGCCATAGATGGACCCCAGCGTCAGCCCATTGACCAGCTGCTGGACGAAATATTGCATATGGATGCGGCTCCCCTGGAATGTCGCGCGATGCACGCATTCCTTTTGATATTTCCCCTAGTCCTAAAGTTTCGAGCCTGGATTGCAACGTGATTCTTCAACCCGTTGCGGCTTGCCGGACAGCGTTTTCCGCCGCCTCTGTTTTTTGTTGTCCAGGCCCTGGACTATCGCGAAACCTATCATTGGCTCAACGCAATGTCTTTGCCGTTTCCGGTGATTTTGCGCGCCATGATCGAAGAATGTAGCGCCAAGATACGTAACAGCAACAGGTTCTTGCGTCTTGCCGATGGTCTCTTTCCTATGAATGTCTAGACATATTGGCTGCTCCAGCTCCCTGCCATACGACTATTTGACTATGAACCCATGCGCGAACGGATCGCGATCGTCGATGAAGATGGTGTTCAATCCGGTCATCCGCGCCCACCCCCCGATCGAGGGAATGATCGCCTTCTTGCCGGCCACTTCGACCTCGCGCTCGACCCGCCCCTTGAACAGCGAACCGATGATCGATTCGTGCACGAAATCGTCACCCGCCCTGAGCTTGTCCTTGCCGTGAAGCTGCGCCATGCGCGCCGAGGTGCCGGTGCCGCAAGGCGAGCGGTCGATCGCCTTGTCGCCATAGAAGACCGCGTTGCGGGCATGCGCTTCGGCATGCTTCGGCGCACCCGTCCACAGCATGTGCGACAGCCGGTCGATGCCGGGATTTTCAGGATGCACAAACTGGTATTTTTCGTTCAGCCGCTGCCGCACGACAGGGCTCCAGGCGATGAAATCGCCGGCGGTGTAGTCGGCCATGTCGCGGTAGTTTTCCTGCGGCTCGACGATGGCGTAGAAATTTCCGCCATAAGCGACGTCGACCCTGATCTCGCCGAGTACAGGGCATTCGACCGAAAGCCCTTCGGCATAAAGGAAGGACGGCACGTTGGTGATGCGCACTTCCTCGACATAATCGCCGACCTGCCTGTACTCGGCAATCACGAGGCCGGCCGGCGTGTCGAGGCGCAGCGTGCCCGGCGTCTTCGGCTTGATCAGCCCGTGCTCGATCGCCATCGTCACCGTGCCGATCGTGCCGTGGCCGCACATCGGCAGGCAGCCCGACGTCTCGATGAACAGGATGGCGACATCGCAATCCTCGCGCGTCGGCGGATAGAGGATCGAGCCCGACATCACGTCATGGCCGCGCGGCTCGAACATCAGCCCGGTGCGGATCCAGTCGTATTCGGCAAGGAAATGCGCCCGACGTTCCATCATCGTCGCGCCTTCGAGGCGGGGGCCACCGCCCGCCACCAGCCGCACCGGATTGCCGCAGGTGTGGCCGTCGATACAGAAAAAGGAGTGGCGCGCCATGATGATACCTTGCGTCAGAAACGTTGGGCGGAAAAGGGGGTGAGATCGATCGCCGACTTTTGACCCAGCATGCGCTCGCGCACCAGCCGGCCGGTGGCCGCCGCCTGGGTGAGGCCAAGGTGACCATGGCCGAAAGCGTAGTGGACGCCGGCTTGGCTGCGCGAGCCGCCAATGACCGGCAGCGAATCGGGCAGCGACGGGCGGAAGCCCATCCATTCGCGCCCGCCCGAAGTATCGAGACCCGGTAGGAACTTGCGCGCCTTCTCCAGCATCGCCTTCGACCGCGCATAGTTCGGCGCCCGCGAGATGCCGCCCAGCTCGACAGCGCCGCCGACGCGCAGGCCGGTGGCAAGCGGCGTGATGACGAAGCCATGGCCGGAGAAGATCAGCTGTCGCTTGACGTCGAAAGCACTGGTGGGGAGCGTCGTGTTGTAGCCGCGCTCGGTTTCGAGCGGGATGACGTCGCCGAGCTGACGGGCGAGCAGATGCGACCAGGCTCCGGCAGCGATCAGCACCTGGCGGGCGAACAGCGTGCGGCCTTGCTTGAGCTGGATCAGGATGCGGTCACCAGCCGGCCGGACAAGCCCGACATCGCCCTTGACGAAGGAAGCGCCGCTGACCTCGGCATGACGCCAGATCGCCTTGCCGAGATCCTTCGGGTCGGACACCGTCTTCCAGCCGGGCACGAAGGTGCCACGCGTGAAGCGGTCGGCCAGCCCGGGCTGATAGTTTGCGAGTTCGTGCTTTTCGAGATGCCGGTAGGCGATGCCGAAGCGGTCACGCGCCGCCCAGCTCGGCAATGCCGCCTTGAACTCCGCCTCACGCTCGTAGAGTTCAAGCGAACCGTCCTCGCGCAGCATCGAGCCGGTACCCGAGCGCGCCATCAGCGACGCCCACTCCTGCTCGGCGAGCTTCATCAGCCCGGCCTGCGCGGCAAGGCTCGCCTCATAGTTGGCGGGCGCCCCGGCACGCCAGAAGCGGAAGAGCCATGGCGCAAGCTTGGGCAGGTAGGCAGGTGGAATGGTCAGCGGGCCAAGCGGGTCGGCCAGCCATTTCGGTACGTTGCGCATCATGCCCTTGTGCGCAAGCGGCAGGACATCGGAGAACGCAAACGCCCCGGCATTGCCGGAGCTGGTTTCCTCGCAGACGCCGGTGCGGTCAAAGACCGTCACCTTGCGCCCGGCCTCGGCGAGATAGGCAGCCGCCACGATGCCGACGATGCCGGCGCCGATGATGGCAATGTCGATCTCGTCGACCGCTGCACTCATGCCTTGCTCCCCTCCGAGCCCTGCCCTTACCAGATCAGAACGAAGGCAGTTTGGGGCGGACTTCCAGGGCGTCCTTGATGATCTTCTCGACCGCGTTGCGGCGCTCGCCCGACAATGGCTTGCGCGGCATGCGCACACGATCGTGGGAGCCGATCGCCAGCACCTCGGCAAGCTTGATGTTCTGGACCAGATAGGTCGAGACGTCGAGGTCGAGCAGCGGGCGGAACCAGCGGTAGATGGCGAGCGCCTCTTCGCGCCGGCCCTGCTTCATCAGCTGGTAGATGGCGACAGTCTCGCGCGGGAAGGCGACGACGAGGCCTGCAACCCAACCGATTGCGCCGACCGAAAGAGCCTCGAAGGCGAGGTTGTCGACGCCGGTGAACAGGTCGTAGCGGTTGCCCAGGCGGTTGATGATCTCGGTCGAGCGGCGGATGTCGTCGGACGATTCCTTTACCGCGACGAAGCGCGTGTCGGACGCCAGTTCCTCCATCTGGTCGACGGTGACGTCGACGCGGTAGGCGAGGCGGTTGGAGTAGATCATGACCGGCAGGTCGCCGGCTTCGGCCACGGCGCGAAGGGCCGCCACCGTCTCTTCCGGGTTGGTGTGGTAGATCGGGCTCGGCACCACCATCAGGCCGGACGCGCCTTCCCTAGAGGCGCGCTTGGCGATGGCCGCCGCCTCGCGGGTGCCGGCCTCGTTGACCGTCAGCAGCACCGGCTTGCCGGCGGCGACCTTCTGGGCGGTCTTCAGCACTTCGATCTTTTCGTCATGCGAGAGCATCGGGCCCTCGCCGAGCGAGCCGGCGACGATCAGGCCGTCACATCCGGCCTCCATCTGCAGCGCGAAGCAGCGCTCCATTTCGGCATGATCGAGGCGATCGTCCGCCGTGAATTTGGTGGTGACTGCTGGGATGACTCCGGCCCACATGGCGCTTTCTCCATCTGATATATCAGTGATATATGACTAGGCGACCAACATTGTCAATTGGCAATCGCATCTGATATATCAAAAATATATCATTGCGCTTTCAAGAGATTCGGTCATGCAAGCTGAGAAACTGGAACCGGCTGCGACACGGGCCTACCACGAGCTCGAACGGCTCATCGTCACCCTCGAGCTCGCCCCTGGGACCATTGCCACCGAAGGTTCTCTGATCGACAGGCTTGGCCTTGGCCGCACGCCGGTGCGCGAGGCGATCCAGCGCCTGGCCTGGGAAGGACTGGTCGAGATCAGGCCGCGCGCCGGCCTGGCGATTGCGCCGCTGCACCCCGGCGACTGGCTGCGCGTGCTCGACGCGCGCCGCGGCATCGAGGTCGTGCTCGCTCGCTCGGCGGCGCGCTTCGTCACCCGCGATGCCGCCAACCAGTTCCATGCCGCAGCCCTTGCGATGCAGAAAGCAGTGATCGCAGCCGACGTGCTCGGCTTCCTCGCGGCCGACAAGGCGCTCGACGAGGCGCTCGCCCTTGCCGCCGACAACGATTTCGCCGCCCGCCTCGCGGCACCTCTGCAGACCCACAGCCGGCGTTTCTGGTTCCGCTATCAGCGTGACACCGGCCTCGCCGCGTCCGCAGAACACCACGTCGCGCTGATCCGCTCGATCCTTGAGCACGACGAGGAAAGTGCAGCGCAGGAAGCCGAGCGGCTGATGGCGATGCTGCGCGCCCACGCCGAGGCGGCAGCGTCGCGGTAAGGCCGCATGATCGATCAATGCCTCGGTTCGGCTTCCCTGACCTCGTCAACGGCGCTCTCCCAGCCGTCGCCGGCGGCGAGCACACAGCTGCGGCCTCTGACATCCGACAACAGCACGGTCCAGGTGCCATCGTCGGAGATGTAGATTTCGACGATGGCCGCGTCGCTGGCGACGCCGTAACCAAGGCGCCGCTCGTGAAAACTGTCCGTCAGGCCGGCCACGATCGCGTCATGGTCGCTGCAGAACAGCTCTGCAACTGCCGGGGTGGCCGGCAGCATCAGCGCCAAGCCGACGGCCGCCAGCCCGCTTGTGTGGAATGCGGGCACGAGCGCCATTCGACACCTCCTTGCCGCCGCATCTGTGCGGGAAGGTAACGACCCATCTTAACACGAAGGGCCAGTGGAAGCCCCGGAAGCATTGGGCCTTCCGTCATTCCGTCCAGGCCCTCGCACCCGGGGCATATTGCTGCACACCGCCGCAACAAGCGGCGGCACGTCAGCCCTGTCGGGGATCACACAATGGCAGCTTTGCGATGGCGTCGTCCGTCAGCAGTTTTCTCAGGTTTACCGACGACACCAGGAAGTACTGTTCGTCCGCCTGGCTGCGCATGAAAATCTCTGCCGCGAGCGCGCCGGGGTTGATGGCACCGTCGCGGCATCCACCCTTGATCGTCACGGATATGCTGCCCTTGCCGTCCTTCCGGCCGGTCGCCTTGAAAGCGCGCGCCTTGGCCTGCGCGGCGGCGAGCCGGGCCAGGTCCGCCTGCGCGACGCGAGCGACCTGGATCCTTTCGAAGGAAGGGCTGGCCGACACGCCCGGCGCATTGTCGCCTGATACGATTTCGAGCGGCAAGGCCTCGTTGACCGGTCCATAAGGTGCCGGCGCCTCCATCGCGAAATGCAGCACGACATCGCCGGTGCGCAGCTTGAGCGGAACAGGCATGACGGCTGCGACGCTCATCTGCTCCGGCGCGATCTCTAGAGGATCAAGGGCTGCGAGCCTGGTCAGCGCCATCGGATTGAGCAAAGCGCAGGCAGACAGCGTCAACAGCGAGGCCAGCCCTGCAATCGAACGTCCACGCACCGACATAATGCCTCCATATGGTTGTTTGACAGCACTGACTTATTGTTTTACGATAATTTTTGCAAACAGAATTTGAGAGGCCGAAATGGAGACTGCCCGCGAGCGCGCCCGTTTGCTGAGCCGGCGCATGGAAAAGCTCATCCTCGTGCTGATGGCCATTCTCGGCCTGTTCGCCCTCTACGGGCTGGTACTGGCCTGGTCCGACCCGACCTGGATCGGCACGTTCGTGATCGAAAGGCTGGCACTTCCGAGGCCGCCGC
Organism: Aminobacter sp. MDW-2; assembly: GCF_014250155.1. Lineage (NCBI taxonomy): Bacteria > Pseudomonadati > Pseudomonadota > Alphaproteobacteria > Hyphomicrobiales > Phyllobacteriaceae > Aminobacter > Aminobacter sp. MDW-2. The sequence continues at coordinate 1,540,892 of NZ_CP060197.1, read as the reverse complement.
TGCTCTCGACCTCGACGATGCTGTTGCTGGCAGCGGCATTTCTCGCACAGGCCGGATTGCTCGGATGGGCGCTGCAGACGCTGCGGGCGGCGTTCCGCGAGATCGGCCTGCATGACATCGTCGGCGCAGAAAGCGCGCGCCTGATGCGCCTGTCAGGCGTGGCTTTTCTGACCAACGCGATCGCCATGGCGTTGGCCCCGCCGCTGGTCTCGCTCATCGTCAGCCTCGACATGCCGGCCGGCCAGCGGTTCCTGGCGATCAGCTTCGGCACGCACGAACTGCTGGCCCTGATCCTGTCGGGCATACTGATCGTCTTTGGCCACCTCCTTGCGGTGGCCGCCGAGGTCGACGACGACAACAAGCGGTTCGTCTGACATGCCGGTCATCGTCAATCTCGACGTCATGCTGGCGCGCCGCAAGATGCGTTCCAAGGAACTCGCCGCCAAGATCGGCATCACTGAGCAGAACCTGTCGCTGCTGAAGTCCGGCAAGGTGCGCGGTGTCAGGTTTTCGACGCTCGCCCGCATCTGCGCCGAGCTCGATTGCCAGCCGGGCGACCTGCTGGAGTACCAGCCGGGACCGGAAGAAGAGGACGAAACGTAAAACGGGCGCCCAATGGGCGCCCGTTCATTTTCCCGCTAGAAACGGTCAGTTCATCGTCGGGATGATGAACTCCACGCCGTTGGGCTTAGTTCATCGTCGGAATGACGAACTCCGCACCGTCCTTGACGCCCGACGGCCAGCGCGAGGTCACCGTCTTGGTCTTGGTGTAGAAGCGGAACGCATCCGGACCGTGCTGGTTGAGGTCACCGAAGGACGAAGCCTTCCAGCCGCCGAAGGTGTAGTAGGCGATCGGAACCGGGATCGGCACGTTGATACCGACCATGCCGACCTGGACGCGTGAAGCGAAATCGCGGGCGGCGTCGCCGTCGCGGGTGAAGATCGCCACGCCGTTGCCCATCTCGTGGTCGTTGGCCAGCTTGATGGCGTTCTCGTAGGTCGGCGCGCGCACCACCGAGAGAACCGGGCCGAAGATCTCTTCCTTATAGATGCGCATATCGGCGGTCACATGGTCGAACAGACAGCCGCCCATATAGAAACCGTTCTCGTAGCCCTGCATCTTGAAGCCGCGGCCGTCGACGACGAGCTTGGCGCCTTCCTTGACGCCGATGTCGACGTAACCCTTGATGCGCTCCAGCGCCTCACGGGTGACGACCGGGCCGAAGTCGGCGGACGAGTCGGTCGACGGGCCGACCTTCAGGCTCTCGACGCGCGGGACCAGCTTTTCCATCAGCCGTTCGGCGGTGTCGTGGCCGACGGGAACGGCCACCGAGATCGCCATGCAGCGCTCGCCGGCCGAGCCGTAGCCGGCGCCGATCAGCGCGTCGACGGTCTGGTCCATGTCGGCGTCGGGCATGATGATCATGTGATTCTTGGCGCCGCCGAAGCACTGCACGCGCTTGCCGTTGGCGCAGCCCCGGCTGTAGATGTACTGGGCGATCGGCGTCGAGCCGACGAAGCCGACGGCCTTGATGTCGGGATCGTCGAGGATCGCGTCGACAACCGTCTTGTCGCCGTTGACGACGTTGAGGATGCCTGCCGGAAGGCCGGCTTCGAGGAACAGTTCGGCGATGCGCAACGGCACGCCCGGGTCGCGCTCTGACGGCTTCAGGATGAAGGCGTTGCCGCAAGCAATCGCCGGCGCGATCTTCCACAGCGGGATCATCGCCGGGAAGTTGAACGGGGTGATGCCGGCGACGACGCCGAGCGCCTGGCGCATCGAGTAGACGTCGATGCCGGGGCCGGCGCCGTCGGTGAACTCGCCCTTCATCATGTGTGGAGCGCCAATACAGACTTCGACAACTTCAAGGCCGCGCTGGATGTCACCCTTGGCGTCGGCAATGGTCTTGCCATGCTCGCGCGCCAGAAGCTCGGCCAGCGAGTCGTATTCCTTGTGCACCAGCTCCAGGAACTTCATCAGCACGCGGACGCGGCGCTGCGGATTGGTGGCCGCCCAGGCAGGCTGTGCTGCCTTGGCATTCTCGACGGCGGCGCGCAGTTCCTGCGCCGAGGCGAGTGCCACCGTGGCGCGTACCGAACCGTCCATCGGCTGCAGCACGTCCTGCTTGCGCCCGCTGGTGCCGGCGACATGCTTGCCGCCGATGAAATGACCGTAATCGACCATTGCTTCTCTCCCAATTCTTTGTTGATGGCTCATTGTCCCGCTTAACGCGCGCCTTTGCAACGCGAGGGTGAACGCAACCGTTGTGCAGAAAATAATGTCCGACGGGAGCTTGAATGCGATTTCATGCATAGTAGGGTGCACGGATCGTAGCCCTTCGCCCGAGGTCGGAACCACCGATGAACTGGGATGACGTCCGCATCTTCCTCGCCGTCGCGCGCACCGGCCAAATCCTCGGTGCGGCACGGCGGCTCGAGCTCAACCACGCAACCGTATCTCGGCGCGTGGCAGCCCTCGAAGAGGCGCTGAAGACAAAACTCTTCCGCCGGCTGACCACCGGCAGCGAACTGACGCCCGCCGGCGAGCGCTTCCTCGAAGTCGCCGAGCGCATGGAAGCCGACATGCTGACTGCCCGCGCCGAAATTTCGGGCGAAGGCGACGAAGTGTCGGGCACGGTGCGCATCGGCGCGCCTGACGGATTCGGCGTTGCCTTCCTGGCGCAACGCCTGGGCACGCTGACCGCCCAGCACGCCGACCTGCGCATCCAGCTCGTTCCGGTCCCAAGGACATTTTCACTGTCGCGGCGCGAGGCAGACATCGCCATCACCACCGAGCGGCCGAGCGAAGGCCGACTGGTGGCGGCAAAGCTTGTCGACTATTCGCTCGGCCTGTTTGCTTCCCGCGCCTATGTCGAACAATACGGCCTCCCCACCTCGCGCCCCGAGCTTTCGGCCCACCGCCTGATCGGCTACGTACCCGACCTCGTGGTCAGCTCATCGCTCGACTACGCCGCCGAGTTCAGCCCGTCATGGGAGTCCGCCTTCTCGATTTCGTCCGCGCTCGGGCAGGTCGAGGCGGTGCGCTCAGGCGCTGGCATCGGCATACTGCACACCTTCATTGCCCGCAGGATTGCCGACATCGTGCCGGTAACGGCGATCCCGCCAATCCGCCGCGCCTACTGGCTTGTCTATCACGAGTCCGTCCGGCCTTTGCGCCGCATCCAGACGGTGGCGGGCTTCATCACCAAAGCTGTGGAACGCGAGCGGGCGCTGTTCATCTGAACAGCCTTCCGACAAGCTCACACATCCGCTAACGTCGGTACTCCAACCGAGGAAACCGATTTGCTGCCCCGTCCCTACGCAGAATTGCTGCGCAAGGCCCGGCGCGCCACGAGGCGCGCCGATGAGGCCGAAGATCTGTTACAGACGGTTCTGGTCGCGGCGGTCGAGGCGGGGCGCACCGACCTGTCGAATGTCGAGAACCGGCGCTGGCTTGAAGGCGCATTGCGACGCCGCGCCGCCTTCGACGCGCGTTCGGCAGTTCGGCGCAGAAAACGAGAACAACCTTTCGCAGCCATCAGCTGCGAGCCAAAGCCCCAAGAAGCCTTGCCGGTCAGGTTCGTCGCGACCTTGCCCCCTGGCTTGCGCACGACGACGCTGCTGGCGCTGACAGGCCATACGCGGCAGGAAATCGCCTGGCTGCAGCACCTCGCCGATCCGGCCTTGCGGCAGCGCATCGCAGAAATCCGGCGGCGCTGGTTGGCCTATGGCGGTGGCTCCTTTGGGGAAATTCCGGGCCTGACCGGCACTCTTGCCTTCGGCAGCATCAGGCGTTCCCTGCTCGCTTTGGCCAGGCAACCGGGCGCCCTGCTCGCCAGCCACGACCCCGACGGGCACCTTTTTGTCGTCGGCACCTCACAAAACCCGGCGGCACGGCAACTCAACAGGCGTGCAACCGACCTCACGGAGTGACCATATGTTCGGCAAAAGCAAACTCGGTAACATCTGCTACTACGTCTCGAACATCGACAAGACCGAAGCCTTCTATCGCGATGTCATGGGTCTCGAGGTCCAGCGCATGGAAGGCGACGCCGACACCGGCGGCGACTGGCTGCTCGCCAATACCGCCAATGGCGTCGACCTGATCTTCTTTGCGATGGAGTCCCGGCCCGGCAACTCACCGATCATCGTCTTCGAGATCGCCGACGGCGGCATCGATGACATCGTGTCGACGCTGGCCGACAATGGCGTGACCATCGTCACCCCGGTGAGCCACGCGCCGGGCGGATGGTCATCCGAATTCACCGATCCCGACGGCCACGTCATCTCGATTTACCAATCGGCGGAGGCGCCGCGCTCGCTGAAGGTGGCCTGACGTCAGGCCCAAAAGCGCTCAGGGCCAAGGCCGCTGATATCGATCTCCGGCTCGCGGCCGGAGATCATGTCGGCAAGGATTTTCGCCGAACCGCAGGCCATGGTCCAGCCTAGCATACCGTGGCCCGCGTTGACGTAGAGGTTCGGCAGCTTGGTCCGTCCCAGAACCGGCGGACCGTCAGGCGTCATCGAACGCAAGCCGCACCAAAAGCGCCCTTCGCGCAGATCGCCGGCATCCGGAAACAGCTCGCTTAGCGCACGCTCGAGCGGCACCCGACGCTGCTCGTGCAGGGTCAGATCGAAGCCCGAAATCTCCACGGTGCCGCCGATGCGGATGCGGTCGCCAAGCCGTGTGACCGCGACCGTGCCGGCAACATCGATAACACTCGAGGCAGGCGCTGCATCGACGTCGGCGATCGGCACCGTCAGCGAATAGCCCTTCAGCGGATAGAGCGGCAGGCGCTGGTGCAGCTTACGCATGAAGCGTTCGGAATAGCTGCCCGCCGCCAGAACGAACGCGTCGGCGTCCTCATGGCCGTTGACCGTGACGCGCTGAACTTTCCCGGCCCAGGCATCGATCGAAAAGACCTTCTGCCCGAACTTGAACACCACACCGCGCGCGGCGCACAACTCGACCAGGCGCTCGGTAAACAAGCTGCAATCACCGGTCTCGTCGTCAGGCAGGCGCAGGCCGCCAGATAAGCTGTGGCGCGAGCGAACAAGACCGGGCTCCACTTCAACGCATCCCGCCGCATCGAGAATTTCGTACGGCACCTCGAGCCTGTCGAGCACGGCGACATCCGCAGCGATGCCGTCGAGTTGTTCCTGGGTGCGAAACAGTTGCAGCGTGCCATGACTGAGCTCGTCATAGGCGATGCCGGTGCCTTCGCGCAGCACCCGCAACATGTCGCGGCTGTATTCGGCGAGCGGCACCATCAGCGACTTGTTCGCCTGGTAGCGCTCGGCCGTGCAATTGCGCAGCACCCGGGCCAGCCACATCCACATCTTGGGGTCGAATTTCGGCCGGAAGGAAAAGGAGTCATCCTTCATGGCGAGCCATTTCAGCGCCTTGAGCGGCAAGCCAGGTGTTGCCAGAGGCGAGGCACAGCCGGAGGCAATCTCGCCCGAATTGGCATAGCTGGCTTCTTGCGCCGGCCCCTTCTGGCGGTCGTAGACGACCACCTCGTGGCCGGCCTCGGCAAGATAGTAGGCAGTCGTCACCCCGATGACGCCGCCGCCGACGACTATGACCTTCATTGCGCCCCCAGATACAGGCTCCGACATATCAGGTCGATTTCGGAGCGTGCATATTCCCGATTTGCGGCTGCTTCGAGCACTCTCCGAAGCGCGGCAGACGGCGCCGGTCAGGCCGCAGACGGGCCCGGATCATCGCCATTTGTCGAGATGTGCCGGATTTTTCGCGGCACGCCAAGAGCTTGCGGCTCATCGGCGCTGAACACCAGCACTGGAAAGCGGCGTTCAGATGGGTCGGGACGAAGGTCCGGCGTCGCGATGCCCGGCCGCGCCGCCTCGGGCTGGTAGTGAATCTCGTCGACGCAGATGGTCTCGGTTGCACCGCGGCCGCAGTCGATCGATATCGACTGGCCCTTGCGCAGGCCGAGCAGGGCAAGCCCGCGCGGCACGGTGATCGGGATGATCTGCCCGACCATGCCGTCCATCGGCCCATGCGCCACGATCCGGGTATGCGGCGCGCCACCATCGACGCTGAAGGTGACGCGGCTGTTCAGCGTCACCACGTCGGCGTCGGCCTCATTCGAAAACACGACCTGGGCCGAAGCGAGCTTCCGGCGCAACAGCGCCACCAGCGGACCGCCCGACCAGGCGAGGCGGTCGAGCATCGTCTTGACGATGGCAAAATCCTTGGTCGTCAGCTGACATTTGGACATGGCTTGTCTCCGCAAGCACCGGGTGTTGCCCGGCATGCAGCGCCAAGGCGTCAAGGTGGACGCGCAGGCGGGATTTCAGGAGTGGGCTGGCAGGAGCGCGCCGTCAGTTGGCGTCCGCACGGGGCGCTTCGACGGTCACGATCTCCAGTTCGAGACGGCGCCCGTCGCGCGATGTCCAGGCAACTGACTGACCTTCGCGGAGACCGATCAGCGCTGCACCCACCGGTGTCAGGATCGAGACCTTGCCTTCGGCGATGTCGGCCTTGCCGGGATAGACCAGCGTCACCGTCTTGACCTCGCCGTCGCCGCCGCGGAACGTCACGGTCGAGCCCATGCGCACGACATTGGCCGGGATGCGGCTAAGCGGCTTGATCTTGGCGCGCTCCATTTCGGCGAGCAGTTCCTCGGCGATTCCAGGTAGACGTTCGAGGCTGGATTCGGCGAGGCCGGTCAGCCTGGCATGATCGTTTTCGCTCACCACGATCTCATGTTCGCGGCGCTGCTTGATGTTCTGGCGCAATGGATACTCCACGGATTCTCGTCCGGCCGTGGCGGAAACGCTCACGACCGGTCCGTCCGCGCAAAAGCGGACGTGCCCAAATGTTCAGACCGTTCCGCCCAGCGGCCCGGTGCTCATGATTTCATGCATTGAAAAGTGCCCCGCAGGCTCGGACGTCGCACAGCGACCGAGCCGGGGCTAGGATCCCGCGATGGGGCAGACCCGGAACAAGGCAAAGCTGCCAATATGAGCGTAAGTGCACATGGCCGGAGGGTCGCCGACCCCGCCCTGCTTGTCAAGGGCGGCCGGCCAGATGCTATCCGGCCAAGTATTATCCGGCCAGGTGCCTGAACGCCGCCACGACCTCGTCATAGACCTTGCGCTTGAACGGCACGATCAGTTCCGGCAGCTCGAACATCGGCTTCCACGCCCAGCGGTCGAATTCGGCCGAATGGCCGCCCGGCGGCGGGTTGATGGCGATCTCGCTTTCCTCGCCCTCGAAGCGGAAGGCGAACCATTTCTGCGTCTGGCCGCGATATTTGCCCTTGAGGGCGATGCCGAGCAGATGCGGCGGCAGGTCGTAGTTGATCCAGTCGGGCGCCTCTGCAAGCAGGCTGACGCTGCGCATGCCGGTCTCTTCATAAAGCTCGCGGAGTGCGGCCGGATACGGATCTTCACCCTTGTCGATGCCGCCTTGCGGCATCTGCCACAACTGGTCGGTATCAGACAGTTCGCTGTCCGGCTCGGCGATGCGGTGGCCGGCCCAGACCATCCCCCTCGCATTCAGCACCATGATGCCGACGCAAGGACGGTAGGGCAGATCTGCGGGCGCTTTCAGGGTCTTCGACATCAAGTCCTATCCTCGTTCGGGGTCGCTCGCGACAGCCGAGATCGGCACGATCTCGATGCCGCGCTTGCGTGCCTCGCTTGCCCACGAGGCCACGGCGTCGACGGTGACGTCGAATGCATTGCCGGTGCCGATGGCAAAGCCCTTTGCGCGCGCCGTCCGCTCCAGCTCGTCGAGCTTGTCGAGGATCGCGCCGCGATCCTGAACGCCGTCGATGATGGCATCACCAGCAGCAAACGGCACGCCGTTCTTCAACGCTGTCTCAGGTGCGAGGCTTCGTGCCGATGTGCCGTCGTCGACATAACCGATGCCACGCTTGCCGAGCTCGGCCATCATCACGCCCATCGCCTCGGGGTTCGTCGAGAAGCGCGCCCCCATGTAGTTCATCACGGCGGTGTAGTTTGTCGTCCGCGACAGCGTCCAGCGCAGGTTCTTGAGGATCTCGTCGGCACCGGCCTCGACGGTCAGCGTGTTGCGACCGGGATTGATGTTGGGAAAATCGAACGGCTCGAGCGGCACCTGCATGACGATCTCGTGGCCCTCGCGCCGCGCCGCCTGCATCCATCGGCCAAGGCTGTTGCCCTGCGGCGCGAAACCGAGCGTGATCTCCGGCGGCAGCTTGCCGATCGCCGTCTGGGTTCCGGTCTGCGACAGTCCGAGCCCGCCGATCACGATCGCCACCCGCGCGCCACGCGCACCGGACCAGGCCCGGGCATAGACGTCGAACGGACGGCGCCCGTCGGCGGCGCGGATCGGCAACGGCCCGGCGGGGCTGGCCTCGATCAGTGCCTTCTCCGGCAAATGGGCGACGCGCACATTCTGCCCGACGGCAGAGGGATCGCGGACGACGACGGCACCACCCTCGCTCTCTGGCGGGTTGACGCGGATGATCTGCGGGCCGCCGCTCGGCGTCTGTGCCGGCTTCGGTTTGGCCACGGGTTGTGCGGGCGCCGCGGCAACCACCTCGGGCGTAACCACCGCAACGACTTCAGGCGTGCGATAAGGCTTCTGGCGAAAGGCGATCGACGCCGACGCCGCCACCAATGCCAGGACGCACAGGCCGGCAAGCAGCGGCCCCTTGCGCAGCCAGGCAGAGCGCTTGCCAGTCGGACGGCGCGGCGCCTGTCCAAGCGGACGGTCGATTTCCTTTTCGATCTGCACCACGCCGTGCCCTGTGGCCGAAGCCAGCCTCCCCGAATCAAACTGCCGGAACCTTGCGGTCCCGGCAGCATGGCATTGTCACGTAAAGCAGGCCAGCGCTTCGCCGGTCGCCCCTTACTGCTGGTTCATCACGGCCTTGTCGGGGTTGGGCGGGAAGGCCGGATCGGTCTTCTGTCCACGCAACAGCTCCAGTGCGTAATTGAGCTGCAAGTCGTCCTTCGGCTCCGGCGGCACATAGGCTGCCGAGCCCGAACCCTTGTCGCTTTCCTCGGCCCCCTTGATATGGCCCTTGAGTTCGGACTCGCCACGGGTCACGTCGCGGCCCTGCAGGTCTGCCGGCAGCGGCTGGTCGACCTTGATGTCGGGCGTGATACCCTTGCCCTGGATCGACTTGCCTGACGGCGTGTAATAAAGCGCCGTCGTCAGCCTGAGCGCGCCGTTCTCGGCCAGCGGGATGATGGTCTGCACCGAACCCTTGCCGAAGGACTGCGTGCCCACCACGGTGGCGCGGCGCAGATCCTGCAACGCGCCAGCCACGATTTCCGAAGCACTCGCCGAACCGCCATTGATCAGGACGATCAGCGGCTTGCCGTCGATGTCGTCGCCGGGACGCGAGTCGAAGCGGGTGATGTCCTTCGGATCGCGGCCGCGGGTCGAAACGATCTCGCCGCGGTCGAGGAAGGTGTCGGAAACGCTGACCGCCTGGTCGAGCAGGCCGCCCGGGTTGAGGCGCAGGTCGAGCACATAACCCTTCAACTTGTCCGCCGGGATCTGCTTCTTGATCGTCGTGATCGCGTTTTGCAGGTCGTCGAAGGTCTTTTCGGTGAAGGAGGTGACCTTCAGGTAGCCGACATCGTTGTCGACGCGGAACTTGACCGCCTTGACCTTAATGACGTCGCGCATGATCGACAGCTCGATCGGCTTGTCGGCGCCTTCGCGCAGGATCGTCAGCTTGATCGGGGTGTTGATCAGGCCGCGCATCTTTTCGACGGCGTCGTTCAGCGTCAGGCCGCGAACTTCCTCGCCATCGATCTTGGAAATGTAATCGCCGGCCAGCACGCCTGCCTTGGCGGCGGGCGTGTCGTCGATCGGGGTGATGACCTTGACCAGCTCGTTCTCCATCGTCACCTCGATGCCGAGGCCGCCGAATTCGCCCTTGGTCTGGACACGCATGTCCTTGGCCGCTTCAGCGTTGAGATATGACGAATGCGGATCGAGCGAGGTCAGCATGCCGTTGATGGCGTTCTCGATCAGCGACTTTTCGTCCGGCGGGGTCACATACTGACCGCGCACGCGTTCGAAGATGTCGCCGAAGATGGCGAGCTGGCGGTAGGTTTCGGAACCCGCCGCATTCGCTGTCGAGCCGGGCGCACCGTACACCAGGCTCATCGCGGAGCCTCCCATCAGCGCCCCGGCAAGCAGAAGCGACAGTTTACGCATCATTTCATGTCCTTCCAGAGGTGCGGTCCGCCCACCACGGGGTCGGATCGACGGGTTTTCCATCCTTGCGGAACTCGACATAGAGTTCCGGCGTCGCATTTGCATTGTCCGAGGCTGAGGTGCTCGCCACCCTCGCCTCTCCCATCGCACCGATCGGCTCGCCTGCTAGTACGGACTGACCCGGCGCGACGCTGATTCTGCTCATCCCCGCCAAGACGACATGATAGCCGTCGCCGGCGTTGAGGATCAAGAGTTGACCATAGGAGCGGAAAGGCCCCGCATAAAGAACGCTTCCATCCGCCGGAGCGGTGACGATGGCGCCCGATTGTGTCGCAACCATGTCCCCAAGCATGGTGCCGCCGATGCCATCGTCGGCGCCGAAGCGGCGTTTGATACGCCCGGCGACCGGTAGCGCCACCTGCCCCTGGAGCAAGGAAAATGGAGCGGAAGCAACAAGTTGGTTGGCTTCCGGCACCACCGGAACGACCGGTTCGTTTGCTGCCTTGGCTGCCTCCGCGGCAGCCTTTCGAGAGGCCTCTGCGTCGGCGGCCTTCTTCGCCGCCTGCTTGTCGAGCGAGGCGATCAAATCTTTGAGACTTTCGGCTCGCGCTGCGAGTTCGACTGAATTTTTCGTCTCTTCGGCAAGCGCTGTCTCGGATTCCGAGCGTAGCCGGTTCTTGGCTTCGAGCAGCAGGTCCAGTCGCGCCTTTTCGCCGGCCTGCGCCGTCATCGCGGTTGTCAGGCGGTCACGTTCCGCCTCGATCGAGGCCACAACCCGTGACAGCTCCTTGAGGTCGGCCATCAGAATCTCGGTCTCGGAGCGCAGCTCAGGCACCACGGCGCCGAGAAGGATGGCGCTGCGGATCGACGACAGCGCGTCTTCCGGCTTGACCAGGATCGCCGGCGGCGGATTGAGGCCCATGCGCTGCAACGCGCCAAGCACCTCCGCCAGCACGCCGCGGCGCATGTTGAGCGAGGTGCGGATGCCCGCCTCCTGCTCTTTCAGCCCTTCGACCTTGCCGGCGATATCTTCGATGTCTTGGGCGAGCTTGCGCTCAGTCTTTGCCGACTGGATCAGCGCCGCGGTGATCGAGGCGTGATCCTTCTTCACCTGGGCAATCTCGGCCGCCAGCTTTTCGCGCCGCTCGGCTGAAACCTCGATGACGCGCGACAGGTTCTCGAGTTCGGACCGCGTACGGTCCGGGTCCGGCAAGGGCGGGCCTACCTGGGCCAATGCGGCTCCGCAGGCGAGCGCGATCCAGCCTGCGGCGACGATGCCGCGGCATGGTTGGAGCCACGACTTCACTGGGGAATTCCGCGCCATGCGATGATCCGGTTGTATGCTTGCGACCTTAGCGGCGGCATCGTTAACGAACCATCAACCATGTTCACCGGGCACGACCGCGGGCGGACTTTTGCCCAGCCATTTTGTCAAATTCCGGACGCTGCCATTATTTTCCTGTTCGAATTTGTATAGTGGACGCGATACGCCTTGTCGGAGAACCCACATCACAAGACCAAAGAGGTTCCTCTCACTGGCATGTATCTGCTCGGCACTTATCGCAGCGACGGATGCGTTGACCATCGAGAGCCGCGCCATAGGCGACGTATATTCGCTCTACGAATACTTGTCTGGTCAGGACCTTACCGGGGCAGCCCAAGAAAAGCTCGCAGCCTTGGCGTGCCGGAAAAGGACGACGCCGCCTTTGTACTTCGGCACCAGCGTTTTCTGCTGCAATATGCAGACCTTGTGCGGTAATCCAAACGAGCACGTGGTCTACTATTCCCGAACCAGAGGCGCATACATGGTGCCGGATCCATTTGCTGAACGGTTCGCCAGATCCTGCCCGGAAATGCTAACTGACAAGGCGCTTGCCGACATGTCAGCCCATTCACGCGCGATGATAGGGATGCCCTGAAAGAATGGTCGCCGCGCGATAGAGTTGCTCGCCAAGCATGATGCGGACCATCTGGTGCGGCCAGGTCGCGGCACCGAACGAAATCAGCATCTGGGCTTCGTTGCGCAGCGCCTCGTCGTGGCCGTCAGGACCGCCAATGGCAATCATCACGCCGCGCTGGCCGCCGTCGCGCAGCGACGACATCTTGTCGGCAAATTGCTGCGAGGAGAGATTCTTGCCGCGTTCGTCGAGCAGGATGAGTGCGGTTCCCGGCGCCATCTGGGCGCGCAGCCTATCGGCTTCTTCGCGCCGCCGCTCATCAACGGTCTGGGCACGGCTTTCTGCGATCTCGGTAACTCCGGAAAAATCGAGGCCGAGCGGGCCGCCGCTTTTCGAGAACCGATCGAGATAGCGGTCGGCGAGTTCCTTCTCGGGGCCGGCTTTCATCCGGCCCACGGCATGTACCCAGACTTTCATCCCTGGCGTCTAGCGGCTCAATGAACCGTTTCTTCCTCGAGATCCGGCGCCTGCCACATCTTTTCGATGTTGTAGAACTCGCGGATTTCGGGCCGGAAGACATGGACGATGATATCGCCTGAATCGATGAGGACCCAGTCGGCACCTGACAGCCCCTCGACGCGGGCGGCGCCGAGACCGGCATCCTTCAGCGCTGTGAGGAGATGATCGGCAACCGCCGCGACATGACGGTGCGATCGACCCGAGGCGATGACCATGTAGTCGCCGAGGCTCGATTTCCCCTGAATGTCGATGGAGACGATGTTTTCGGCCTTGGAGTCTTCCAGACTGTCAAGGACTGTCTTGAGGGCGCGGGCAACGGCGTCGAATTCGCCTACCCCGGCCGGCGAAGGCATGACTTCCGCCTTCTTCCGAAGTGCTGTTCTCAGTGTCTTTCCTTTCCGACAGGAACAACCAAATCACCCTGAACTCGGGCGACACCATTTAGATAGGCAGAGTTAGGCTACAGTTTCAAGACAGCGACAACAAGTTGATCGTCCCGGCAGCCCTCGCGCCAGGGTTCCTATGGCTCGGTCGACGGCGGCAGCTGGGCCGACATCGGCGCAAAGCTGCCAGCATCGGCCTCCGGCACCGCCGGACTGATACGCAGGCGCCAGAGCACGAAAGCGGTGAACAACGCCGCGATGGCAGTGGCGACATACATGAAAGCCTGGGTTCCGTAGAAAGCCGTCAGCAAGGTGCCGAGGCCGGGAACGATGAAGCCCGACAGCGACCAGGCAAACAGCATGCTGCTCGACAGTGCCACGAGGTCGTCCTTGTGGGCGCGGTCGCTGGCATGCGCGCTCGACAGCGAGTAGATCGATTCGCTGGTGCCGCTCCACACGACATAGATCGCGACCATCAGCGGCAGGGCACTGCCGTCGAAACGGTTTGCCGCAATCCCGGCGATCACCACCAGGAGCCCCGCCGCCACCAGCACATAGCGCCGGTCGGTTCGATCGGAGATCCAGCCCAGCGGGATCTGGAACAGGAGCGTACCGAGGGGCATGGCAAACAACAGCGTCGCCACCTCCTGCTGGCTGAAACCGCTCGCCGTGGCGTGGATCGGCGCGAAGCCGGCGATCATCATCGACAGACCACCAACCGCAAGCATACCGGCGACGCCGACGGGAGAGATCCGCCACGCCCGCGCCAGCGCCACAGAGGCCGCCAGCGGTGGCGGCGGCTGCCGCAGCCGGGTCAGCCCGACGGGCAGGATCGAGATGGCGGCGGAGGCCACGCAAAGCAACGGCGCCTGCGCGGTTGCGATGTCGACGAAGCGCAGCAGGAACGAACCGATACCGAGGCCGACGACATAAGCGACGTAGAAGATCGCCATGACCCGGCCGCGTATGTCGTTGCCGACGGCGTCGTTAAGCCAGCTCTGCGCGACGATGAACAAGCCGCAGATGGCAAAGCCATAAAGCGCCCGAGCGGCGATCCAGACGAAGGGGAACGTGCCCGCAGCGACGGCAACGTTGGACAGCACGATCAGGGCGGAAAACACCATGTAGGCACGGGCATGGCCGACACGGCGCACCAGCGCTCCGGTGAGCAGGCAGCCGGCAAGGCCGCCCGCCGACAGGCCGGTCAGCATCGTGCCCGCCCAGGTCGGCCCATAGCCCGCGGCCCCCAGGCTGACAGGGATGTAGCCGAACATCAGGCCGTTGCCGACGGCGAGCAGCGCCATCGCCAGGATCACACCGGCAACGGCGATCGCCGGCGTGTGGTCGCCCTCTTCGACTTCGCTGATCATCCCGTGCCGTTGTTCCATGCAGCCAGTTTCGCGGCTGCGATACATTGGCGCCGCTGCATTTGCGACATCGGCCGTGCAGGTTCAGCCAATAGTCCGGACTGGATCAAGACGGGCCGACCGGCGTTATTGCCATCGACATCGGCGCAAAAAAGCGCTGTGCAGCAAGCACGATCAAATGGACTTCCCCGCAAGCAGGCATATCGGGGTCGTCCTCATGCCGGAAACAACAATGACCCCTGTTCAGAAAGCCATCTGGTACATCGAGAGCCACTACCTCAAGGACATCGGCCTCGATGACATCGCCGCCGCTGGCGGGGTCTCGCGTTTTCACATGTCGCGCGCCTTCGCTGCCGCCACCGGCCAATCGGTCACGGGCTATATCAGGGCCCGCCGCCTGATCGATGCCGCGCTGGCGCTGGCCAAGGGCGCGCCCGACATTCTGGCGGTCGCGCTCGACGCCGGTTACGGCTCGCATGAGGCGTTCACCCGGGCCTTCCGCGATCGCTTTGGGCAGACGCCCGAGGAGGTGCGCGCCAATGGCTCCGTTTCACAGACCCAATGCCTGGAGCTTCTCAAAATGGACGAGACCTTCGTCGAAAATCTCGCCCCGTCGCGCTTCGTCGATGGCGGCCCCCTGCTCATAGCCGGCTTCGGCCAGCGCTACACCAGCGAAACGAGCCTGGCGATCCCGTCGCTGTGGCAGCGCTTCGGCCCGCATTTTGGCAGCGTGCCCGGCCAGAAGAACCATGTCGGCTATGGCGTCTGCTGCAATTTCGACGACGACAGTTTCGAGTACATCGCCGGCGTCGAGGTCAAGGATTTCGCCGACCTGACCTCGGAGTACACCCGTCTGCGCATCCCGCCGCAGCGCTATGCGGTGTTTGCCACCACCGACCACATTTCGATGATCCGTCGCATCACCCACACGGTGTGGAGTAAGTGGCTGCCGACATCGGGGCATGAAGCCGCAGACGGTCCCAATTTCGAGCTCTACCCGGAGAGCTTCGACCCGGCGACGGGCAATGGCGGCTACGAGATCTGGATCCCGATCAAAGGCTGACGCAATTCCAGGAAAACTGTACCGCGGTTTTCCGTCCGGACGGCTAGGACTTGCCCTTGGCCGTCCCGTTCCTCAGCGCCGTCGACGACAGCAGGGAACGGGGTCCGTGGATGAAGGTCCAGGCAGGGGCCTTCATCCGCGCCAGCAGCGGCGCGTCGCCCTCGTCGACACGTGCATAGTCGAAGGTCTTGGCGACCACAGACGACAGGAATGACAGCGTCGCCCCCGGCCGGTCGATGACGGCGATCGGGAAGGTCGTCGCGATCTGCCGCCAGCGCTGCCAGCGATGGAAATCGCGCAGATTGTCGGCGCCCATGATCCAGACAAAATCGACGCCCGGGTTGCGCGCCTTGATCAGCGCCAGCGTGTCGGCGGTGTAGCGCACATTGTGGCTCGCCTCGAAGGCGGTGACCTTGATGCGCGGGTTTTCCGCGATCTGCTCGGACAGTTCGATGCGTCTGGCCAGCGGCGCCAGCTCGCGTGTGCTTTTCAGCGGATTGCCTGGGGTGACCATCCACCACAGCTGGTCGAGTTGCAGCCGGCGCATGGCGATTTCAGCGACGAGGCCATGGCCGGCATGCGGCGGGTTGAACGACCCGCCGAACAGCCCGACCTGCATGCCTTTCATGGCATGCGGCATGCGAAGGTACTTTTGGGAAACTGGCGGCTCCGAAGGCAACAGCAACTTTAGGCCCCCTGAGCCGTCACACCAGCCCGATGCTTTCCGTCACGGCCGAAGCTGGCCGTTGCCGCGCACACGGTATTTGAACGAGGTCAGTTGCTCGACGCCGACCGGTCCGCGCGCATGCATCTTGCCGGTGGCGATGCCGATCTCCGCACCCATGCCGAACTCCCCGCCGTCGGCGAACTGGGTTGAGGCGTTGTGCAGCAGGATCGCCGAATCGATCTCGTTGAAGAAACGTTCGACGGCCTTCGCATCCTCGGCAACGATCGCCTCGGTGTGGTGTGAGGAGAACGTCTCGATATGCTCGATGGCGCCGGCGACCCCGTCGACAAGCTTCACCGAGATGATGGCGTCGAGATATTCGGTCACCCAGTCGGCATCGGTCGCCGGCTTGGCGTCGGCAAAGGCCGTGACCACATCCGCGTCGGCATGAATTTCACAGCCTGCCTTGCGCAGCGCTTCGAGCACCGGAATCAGATGTGTCGCCGCAACTGCGCGATCAACGAGCAAGGTCTCTGCCGCGCCGCAGATGCCGGTGCGGCGCATCTTGGCGTTGACTGCGATCGCCACTGCCATGTCGAGCTTGGCCGATTTGTCGATGTAGAGATGGCAGATGCCCTCGAGATGGGCGAATACCGGCACTCGCGCCTCGGTCTGAACGCGTTCGACAAGGCTCTTGCCGCCGCGCGGGATGATGACGTCGAGATTGCCCGACAGGCCCTTCAGCATTTCGCCGACGGCGGCACGGTCGGCCACCGGCACCAACTGGATCGCGTCCTCGGGCAGGTTGGCCGACTTCAGTCCCTCGGCGAGGCAAGAATGAATCGCCAGCGACGAGTTGAGCGAATCCGAGCCGCCGCGCAGGATAACGGGGTTGCCGGCCTTGAGGCACAGCGCACCGGCATCCGCCGTGACATTGGGACGGCTTTC
Source organism: Aminobacter sp. MDW-2 (assembly GCF_014250155.1). Lineage (NCBI taxonomy): Bacteria > Pseudomonadati > Pseudomonadota > Alphaproteobacteria > Hyphomicrobiales > Phyllobacteriaceae > Aminobacter > Aminobacter sp. MDW-2. The sequence continues at coordinate 1,523,858 of NZ_CP060197.1, read as the reverse complement.
ATAGATCACGCCGATGACGCCGAGCGGGGTGCGCACGCGCTCGATATGCAGGCCATTGGGGCGGTCCCATTCGGCAATCACTTCGCCGACCGGGTCCCTGAGATCGGCAATGGCGCGGATGCCGTCGGCCATGTCGCGGATTCGGCCCGACGTCAGCTTCAAACGATCCATGAACGAACCGCTGAGACCGGCTTCTTCCCCGTTCTTCACGTCGATGGCGTTGGCTTCGAGGATCTCGTGCTCGCGATGCAGGATGGCTTCGGCCATGCCGATGAGGGCAGCATGCTTGCGTTCGGCGGAGGCGACAGCGAGTGGGCGGGCGGCGGCACGAGCCTTGCGGCCGATATCAGCCATCAGCCGCGCCGTATCCTCATGGGACTTCTCATGCGCCTTCAGCATGTCCTACCCTTCCGCTTGCACCGCAACCTTGTCCGTATGGCTGACCACGAGGTCGTCACGATGGATCATCGCCGAGCGTGCCTCGTAGCCAAGAACGGTTTCGATCTCCGCCGTCTTCAGTCCAGCGATCCTTACGGCATCCGCAGCGTCATAGGCAACCAGCCCGCGCGCGATCTCGCGCCCCTCGGGCGACAGAATCGCCACCGTGTCGCCGCGTGAGAAATTGCCGCTGACAAGCTTCACACCGGCCGGCAGCAGCGACTTGCCCGACAGCAGCGCACCGACGGCACCCGCATCGACGGTCAGCCGTCCTGCCGGCTCGAGCTGGCCGGCGATCCAGGTCTTGTAGCCCTTCACCGGATTGCCGCTCGGCCGAAACAGGGTGGAGCGTTCGCCGCGTTCGATCGCCATCAGCGGCGACAGCCGCGTGCCGGCGGTGATGATCATCGCCGTGCCGGCCGCAGTGGCGATCTTGCCGGCGTCGATCTTCGTCCGCATGCCGCCGCGCGACAGTTCGGAGGCAGCTCCCCCGGCCATCGCCTCGATATCAGGCGTGATGCGGTCGACGACCGGAATGAATTTGGCATTCGGGTCGCTTGCCGGCGGGGCGGTGTAGAGCCCGTCGATGTCGGACAGCAGCACCAAAAGATCAGATCCCATCATCGTCGCCACACGCGCCGCCAGGCGATCATTGTCGCCATAGCGGATTTCGCTCGTCGCCACCGTGTCGTTTTCGTTGATGACCGGCACAGCATCCATCTTGAGCAGCGTCGATATGGTGGCGCGCGCGTTCAGATAGCGCCGGCGCTCCTCGGTGTCGCCGAGCGTGACCAGAATCTGGCCCGACTTCAGCCCCTTGCGGCCGAGCTCTTCCGCCCAGGCGCCCGACAACGCGATCTGGCCGACGGCCGCGGCGGCCTGACTCTCTTCCAGCTTCAAGGCGCGCTTGCCGAGACCGAGGATGGTGCGGCCAAGCGCGATCGCGCCCGACGAGACGACCAGCACGTCGGCGCCGCCTTCGGCGAGCGTTGCGATGTCGTCGGCCATCGAGGCCAGCCATTCGCGCTTGAGACCGGTCGAGCGGTCGACAAGCAGCGCCGAGCCGATCTTGACTGTGATGCGCTTGTAGCTTCGAAGCGTAGGGATCGTCATGGCAGTCTACTTCGTCCAGCGCGCGTCGGAGGGCGCCACCTCGCCGCTTGCCTGACGTGCCTCTTCGACCACGCTCATCAGCGCGCGCAGCGTCTCCTCGACGCCCTCGCGCGTCGCCGCCGACAGGAGGATAGGCGCGCGCCCAGCCGCGCGTTTCAACGATGCCATCTTCTTCTTGCGTTCATCTGGATCGAGCGTATCAGCCTGGGAAAGTGCGACCACTTCGAACTTCTCGTCGAGACCGTGGCCATAGGCCTCAAGCTCGCGGCGCACCGTTTTGTAGGCCTTGGCAGGGCTTTCTTCCCGCGCCGAGACCAGATGCAGCAGCACGCGCGTGCGCTCGACATGGCCAAGGAAACGGTCGCCGATGCCAACACCTTCATGCGCGCCCTCGATCAGACCGGGAATGTCGGCGATGACGAACTCGCGGGCGTCGATGCGGGCCACGCCCAGGCCCGGATGCAGCGTGGTGAAGGGATAGTCGGCAATCTTCGGCTTTGCCGCCGTGACCGAGGCAAGGAAGGTCGACTTGCCGGCATTGGGCAGGCCGACGAGGCCGGCATCGGCGATCAGCTTGAGCCTGAGCCAGACCCACATCTCCTGGCCTTCGAGGCCGGGATTGGCTCGCCGCGGCGCCTGGTTGGTCGAGGTCTTGAAATGCTGGTTGCCGAAACCGCCATTGCCGCCCTTGGCGAGCAGATAACGCTGGCCGACCTGGGTCAGGTCGCAAATCAGCGTCTCGTTGTCTTCTTCATAGACCTGCGTGCCGACCGGGACCTTGAGCGTGATATCGGCCCCCTTGGCGCCGGTCATGTTGCGGCCCATGCCGTGAATGCCGGTCTGCGCCTTGAAATGCTGCTGGTAACGATAGTCGATCAGCGTGTTGAGACCATCGACGACCTCGAGCCAGACGTCGCCACCGCGGCCGCCATCGCCACCGTCGGGGCCGCCGAATTCGATGAACTTTTCGCGCCGGAACGACACTGCACCCGCGCCACCGTTGCCGGAGCGGATGTAAACCTTGGCCTGATCGAGAAATTTCATCGGACTCTTCGTCTTCTGCTGCTATTTCGTTGTTTCAGCGCACTTGCCATAGCGCAAGGCGCGGCGAAGGGCGAGAGCGGATTGGGCCGCGAAGCCCGTATCGAAAGGACGTAGATGAAACTGGTCACCTACAACACCCAGTATGGCGTCGGCCGCGACGCGCGCTACGACCTCGACCGCATTGCCCGCGCCGTCGACGGCGCCGACATCGTGTCGCTGCAGGAGGTGACCCGCAACTTCATGCGCAACGACATGGCCGACATGGTCGACGGCCTTGCCCGCCTGCTGCCCGACTACTTCCATGTCTACGGCGTCGCCATGGACATCGACTTCGGCATGCTCGGCACCGACGGCAAGCCCGCCAACAAGCGGCTGCAGTTCGGCAACATGGTGCTGTCGCGCTGGCCCATCGTCGCGTCGCGCAACCTGCTCCTGCCGCGCAGCAAACGCCTCAGCCGCGGCAACCTGCAGCGCTCGGCGCTGGAAGCGCTTGTTATGGCACCGTCGGGTCCGCTGCGTGTCTACTCCGTACACACCGACCACGTCAGCCAGGAGGAGCGCATCGCCCAGATCCGTCACCTCAAGGAACGGGTCTACGCCTTTGCCGCAGAAGGCGGCGTCCTCACCGGTGCTGCCGAATACGGTTTCCCCGAGCTCCCCAGCCCCGAGGAATTCGTTCTCATGGGCGACTTCAACATGGTGCCGGGCTCGCCCGAACATCTCGTCATGACCGGCGTGCCCGACCCGGTGGAAGGTCCACAGATCGTCGCCCATCACCCTGTCGACGCCTATACGCTGGCGGGCGGAGTTCCGGATGGGTCGGTCTCCTGGACCGACACGACCCATCCGGAAAAAACCCGCCTCATCGACTACGTCTTCGTTCAGGCCAACATGGCCGCCAAGGTCAAATCCGTCCGCATCGACAGCGATGCGGCAGGTTCCGACCACCAGCCGGTGTGGGTCGAGCTGGCCTGAGCCGTCCGCCTAGAACCGCGCCCACGACCTGAGGCTCGCCCAGGTCTTGCGGTCGAGCCGGTAACGCTCGACAGGGACCTGGCCGGCGACGATCGAGTTCAGCATGCCCTGGCCGGCATACTGGAAGCCGCACTTGTGGATGACCCGCCGCGACGCCGGGTTGATGACCCGGCACGAGACGTTGAGCACGGCAACATCGGTTGCCCGGAAGGCGAGATCGACGAGCGCATGCGCGGCCTCGGTGGCATAGCCCGACTTCCAGTAGGGTTCACCGATCCAGTAGCCGAGCTCTAGCCCGCGGTCGGTGACGTTTAGCCCGGCCGAACCGACGAAGGCACCGGTGTCGGCGATGGTGATGGCATAAACCACCCCGCCGCGCCTGCTACGCGCCATCGACAGGAAGGCTCGCGCCTCGGCCTCGCCGTAGGGATGCGGCATCCGCGACAACATCTCGGCGATGTGGCGGTTGTCGGCCAGCTGCACCAGCTCGGGGATGTCGTCCTCGTGCGGTGGCCGCAGGACCAGGCGCTCGGTCAGCAATATCGGACAGTCGATCGACAGCCTTTCGTCTTCGCTGTCTTCCTTCTCGGCAACCATGTGAAATCCTCCAGGAAAATGAAAAAGGGGAGATGGAAACCCATCTCCCCTGATCCTTTTCCTGGCTTGGCCAGACACCGGTTCCCGAGATGGGGCGCCGGTGTTGTAGTGCGGAACCGGCTACTCCGCGGCCTTGAGAATCGGATTCACCGATACGTAGGTTCGGCCATTGGCTTTTTTGTTGAAGGTCACGGCGCCGGCTTCGAGCGCAAAAAGGGTGTGATCCTTGCCCATGCCGACGTTGACGCCGGGATGCCAGGTGGTGCCGCGTTGACGAACGATAATGTTGCCCGGAATCACGGACTCGCTACCGAACTTCTTGACGCCAAGGCGCTTCGACTCTGAATCGCGACCGTTGCGCGACGAACCGCCAGCTTTCTTATGTGCCATGGATGTTCTCCTTCAGCGCTCTGATTACTCTGATTCCGCGACGGCTGCAGCCTTTTTCGGCGCTGCCTTCTTCGCGGGCTTTTCTGCAGCTGCATCAGCTGCGGCTTCGGCCTTCACTGCCGCCTTCTTCGAAGGCTTCGCACCGCCGGTCAGGATCTCGGAGATCCGGACAGTGGTGTGGTGCTGGCGGTGACCGCGGGCGCGACGCGAGTTCTGGCGGCGACGCTTCTTGAAGGCGATGACGGTCTTGTTGCGGCCGTGCTCGACCACCTCAGCCGTCACCACTGCGCCCGCGACGAAGGGCGCGCCGATCTCGGCGTTTTCACCTTCGCCAACGGCGAGCACTTCAACGAATTCCACGGTGTCGCCGGCGGCGCCGACGAGCTTCTCAACCTTGATCACATCATTGGCGGCAACGCGATACTGCTTACCGCCCGTTTTGATGACTGCGAACATTTTGTGCCTTTCGCTGTTCGGTCGGCCTTTTCGGCCGTCTTTTTGTCAGTCGTTACGGGTTCATGACAAACGGCGCAGAGGACCCTCCACGCCGATTGCAGGGGTCCCGTAACCGAAGGTTGCCATGAAGTCAAGGCGAACACCTTGGCAAAGCTGCGCTTTCGAGCCCGGCCAGGCCTCCCGTGCAGACGCGAGCCTCACGCAGTCCAGTCCCGGATACAGGCTTCAGCTCAAGCGAACAACTGCCGAGGCGACGCCCGCATAACCCAAACGCCCGTGAAGCCAGTCTCTCTGACCGAGATTTTCCACCGGGCTGACGCAGCGTCCATCTGGCTAAATCGGCTCAATGAAAAAGATACGCCAACTCGGTCACATTTGGCCTTGTGCGACAGGCCATGAGCCGTTATCTACTGCGCCGCGCCGGCAACGGCCGATCACGACCGCGGAGAGGTGGCAGAGTGGTCGAATGCACCGCACTCGAAATGCGGCATGGGTGCAAGCCCATCGGGGGTTCGAATCCCTCCCTCTCCGCCAGACACCGCCGCTTCTACGCTTAAAGCCCTAAATATCTTGAGGCCGCAACGGCGGCTTCCTGCCTTCATTGCCGATGTTCGGCATTGCTGCTTTAGAGTGCAGATTATGGTTCATGATCGCGCCCACCTTGAGACAGCGTTCCGTGCCAAGGCACGCCTGAAGTTCCTTTTCTTCTGGGGGCACCAGCCTGCAAAAGATGGACGGATAACTGCCTCACGCTTCAGCCAGTGGTGGTCTGCGGCCTTTGAGGTGGCCAGCATCCGCTATCCCACGGCTGAGAAGGCGCGGCTGTTTGGCGACCAAGAAGCGGTGCAGCACGTCCTTAAGGCGCGAAGTCCCAAGCAGGCAAAGCAGATCGGTCGCGAGGTGCGCGGTTTTGATGAGGCGCGTTGGGATGGAGAGAAGCGCCGCATCGTCACTGAAGGAAGCTTCGCAAAGTTCTCCCAAAACAAGGCGCTCGGGGCATTTCTGCTGTCTACCGGCAATCAGATTCTAGTTGAAGCAAGCCCGGTGGACCGCGTGTGGGGCATCGGCTTGGCCGCTGATGACAAGCGAGCAGCCAATCCACTCCTGTGGCGTGGCGACAATTTGCTCGGCTTCGCGCTCATGAACGTGCGAGACCGCATTAGAGTCTGATACCGCCTTATAGCCCTGATCTGTATGTCCGCTAACCACTCCGCTGTAGATCTACTCGACCGATATTACTCTCCAGCTGTCTTCATTTGGATCCCAGCGTGTGCAGCGGCGGAAGGTTTGCGGATGACATAAAGATCCTGGTGTTCCCACCAACCGGCAGATTCGTAGGTTAGGTACTCAGCGCCGGAAAGTTGCGCGATTTGCCCATCGACAAAACCCTTCGCCAATCTCGCCTCCGTCAATCTCCACACGGATGGCTTTGCCGAACAGGGCGGCGCTGCGGCTCTCACCGTCGCAAGGGATTCGACCGACGTCACCTTCACCACCGTCGGGTTGCGCGCCTCGACCGCATTTACAGTGGCCGGCATAGAAACCAGGGCACGCGGCATGCTCGGCTGGCGCCACGCTTTCGGCAACATGTTTCCCTCGTCAGTCAATGCCTTTGGCTACTCCAGCGCTTTCTCTGTCGCGGGGGCACCGATCGCCAGAGACAGCGCCATTGCCGAGGCCGGCTCGACTTCGACATCTCCGCGGCTGCAAGCGTCGGCCTTGCCTATCATGGCCAACTGGCATCCGACGCACAGCATCACAGCTTCAAGGCAAACCTTGCGGTGCGGTTCTAGCCGTCTTCATGCACGCCATGCCGACCATGGACGACTACCAGGACCTGAAGATGGTCGTGTATCTTCGGCAGCCGCGACGGCGTTTGCCGGCCCAGCTGGCTACGGGCCCGGATGGGTCAGCCCTTGCCCGTCAGCGTGCGCTCGCGCGCGCATGGTCGATATAGATCTCGCGCAGCCGCGTGACGACTGGTCCCGGCTTGCCGTCGCCGATCGGCTTGCCATCGATGCGGGTCACCGGCATGACGAAGGTCGAAGCGCTGGTGATGAAGGCTTCGGCAGCAGCCTGGGCTTCCTCGACGGTAAAGCGGCGTTGCTCGAGCGTCAGGCCGCCCTCCTCGGCCAACTGGACAAGCGCCTGCCGCGTACAGCCGGGCAGCGTGCGCTGGCTGTTGGCGGGTGACACGATCTTGCCGTCATGGGTAACGATATAGGCGGTCGACGACGCACCTTCGGAGACATGACCGTCCTCGACCATCCACGCCTCGTCGCAGCCCTCCGCCTTGGCCTCGCGCTTGGCCAGGACCTGCGGCAGCAGGGACACGCTCTTGATGTCGCGCCTTGCCCAACGCAGGTCGGCCAGCGTCTTGACGGCAATGCCGGTCCTTGCTGCGGCAACATCGACAAGCACCTTCGCCTGCGTCAACAGCAGGAGTGTCGGCTCCAGCTCCTCGCCGAACAGGAAGTTCCGCTCTTCGGCGCCCCGCGTCAGTTGCAGGTAGACAAGCCCTTCCTGCAGACCGTTGCGCTCGATTAGACCGTGCTCGATCTCTTCGATGGCAGCGGTGGTGATGGGCAGGCGCAAGCCAAGTTCACGGGCCGAGCGCTCCAGACGCGCCATGTGCAGGTCGCTGTCGACTAGCTTGCCGTCGAGAACCGCCGTCACCTCGTAGATGCCGTCGGCAAACAGGAAGCCGCGATCGAAGATCGACAGTTTGGCCTCAGCGGCCGGCAGGTAGCTGCCATTCAGCCAGACGATGCGGTCTTGTCCACCGGCCATAGGTACTCTCCAATGCAAGTGAGATGTCAGCGCGCCTTGTACAGGCCCAGCGCCCCGATGGAAATTGCCTTATGCGAGACGGCGCCGCTGTCACTTATGGTTCCGAAGGGCTTCCGCGCAGGCCTCGAGATAGGCGTAACCATATCTCAGGTCGGGTTCGAGATACGCCCCCTCGCCCCACTCGTTCCAGGCATTGATGAAGACAAGGCGCTCGTTTGCAGGATTGGCCTGCGCGCGCTCCATCGCGTCCCCGAGCCATTGCTCGAAGAGATCGGGCGTCGAGCCATGGTAGATCTGGGCAGACGTCGGACGGCGCGCGCTGTTGTCCCATGACGGCATGACGCCGGGATGGACGACGCCTGCCTCGACCGACTTCACCTTTTCCGCTGCCACCACATCGGCGTAGCGTCGAATACGACCGCTGTCCCGGAAGCGTGAGACGGACAAGCTGCTTTCGATACTCGGCGTGCGGATGTTGTGCGGCGGAAACTCGGACAGCGCATCGAAGCCGTGGTCGCGATGCGCACTGAAATCAAAGGCATTCGTCGCGATCAGGTAGATCCCAGGATATCCGAGCTTGGTCATCTCTGCGCGCCAGCGTGCGATGGTGGCTTTCATGTCCGGGAAGAGGCTCGCGCGATAGACGGTGAAAACCGGCTTGCCGTCGATTTTCAGATAGCGGGGATCGCGGAAATATTTGTCGAGGCCGCGAATGACCGCGATGTCGTCCTCCGCCGAATGCCGCTGCGCCAGAAGCACGTCCTGCTCGCGCCCGGACCAGCGTCGCGACCAGGTTTCGTTGGCCCAGCACAGGGAGAATGGCAGGTCGAGATCGGCGGTTGCCAGATAATGGTCCAGCGGACCTTCCAGCAGACGCCGACCACCAAACCAGTAGAAATGAAAACAGAAGGCTGAGATGCCGTAGAGCTTGGCCAGTTCGACCTGCCGGCGCATGACTTCAGGCAACCGCAGGTCATAATAGCCCAGTTCTCCCGGCAGCCGCGGCTGGTAGTGACCTTCGAAGACAGGGAACGCGCGCGCAACGTTGCGCCATTCGGTGAAGCCGCTCCCCCACCACTCGTCGTTCTCCGCCGTCGGATGAAACTGCGGCAAGTAGTACGCCACCAGGCGGACGTCGGTCGCGGCCGGCTTTTCGCTTGCTATCGGCTTATAGTCACCGGCCGGATAATGGCCAAGGAGATTGCGGACCTGTGTCTCGTGTAGCCGGTCCGACGGCTGTGACCTCGCCAGCCATCGGGACGGCTGCGCGATCCGCCGCAACTTTCCCCAGACTCTGCGCAAGAAGGATGGCCTTTCACGCCACGGGGCGCCTGACAGAGCGTTCACTGGCGCTTCCCGAAACTGCCCATAGGGCCGCCATTCAATCCGTTTGCAAATCCCAGAAGCTTGGAGCGTCGCGCACTGGAGAACAGCACATGCGGCCACAGCAGCTTCAGCCATGTACGGAAACGTTCGGCAGGTACGTCAAGCGGCATCTGGTGCTTGTTCATGACATAGACCAGCGACCGGCCCATCGCTTCACCCTTGACGCGGCCCGACTCGACCGACCGCGCGCTGGAGCGGCCTTCCGCATGGTCGACGGCAGCACCTGCAGCAAGCCGCAGCTCGACACCGACCCGCAGCAGCCGCACGCTGAGGTCGTCGTCCTCGTGGAACAGGAAGATGTTCTGGTCGAAGCCGCCAACCTGCTCGAAATGCTTGCGCCTGATGAAGATGCAGGCGCCATGCAGGACCGGGATGGCGCAATCATGGTTGGGTGGCGCCCCGTGCCAAAAGTCGGACGCCGGCAGCAGTCGCGACCACCGTCTGAAGCGCCGGCGCGAGCCCGAATAGAAACGCGGATTGAAGGCGGCGTCGGGATGGGCAGCGGCTGCAGCAACAAGCGCCTCTATCGCGCCCGCCTCGAAGCGAAGGTCAGGATTGGCAAGCAGCAGGAATGGCGCATTGCCGGCGGCCGCGCCGACATTGCAGGCGCTGCCGTAGCCGACATTTTCCTCGATCTCGATGACCTTCGCCCCGGCAGCCTCGGCAAGCGTCACGGAGTCGTCGACGCTGGCGTTGTCGACGACAACAACGTTTGCACAACTCGGAACAGTCGCCAAAAACACTGGCAAGACCGAGCCGCTGTTGTGGGTAACGACGATCAGATCCACTTCCGGTTTCATAAAGTCGTCCGCATCAACTTGACTTAACGTAAATGTCGACTCCTACCCAAAGCAGTGAGCTTTTCCTCGTCTCGCATCTATGCAGCGAAACGGCTGTCCGGACAACATTTGTACAATCACAGCTTCTTTCCGCCGTAGCAATCGGGTGATCAACCAAACGGGAACCTTCCGGCAACGGGCAACTGGCGTTCGCTTTCGAAAGCGCTCAGGGTCAGATTCACCTGTTTGCAGATCCGACCAGTTCCGTGACCAGGCCCGCGACCCGCTCTCGCCACTCGCCGGCACGGTAGCCGAAATCGCGGGCAAAGGCGTCCGAGCTCAGTTGCGAATTCGCCGGCCGCGCGGCCTTTGCTGGCCATTGCTCACTGCCGACAGGTTCTGCAAGCGCGGATGGTCCGCCGAGCGACGCACTGACAGCAAAGACGTGAGTGGCCAGCTCAAACCAATTGGCGCGGCCCTGGCCGGCGAGATGGTAGAGACCGTGCGGAAAGCCGCCTCGCTTGTGCCACGAGGCAGCTGCCGCCAGCAAGCCGTCGGCGAGATCACGGGCCTCCGTCGGATTGCCGAACTGGTCGGCCACGACCTGCAGCCTGTCGCGTGTCGCCGCGAGCGTGAGCATCGTCTTGACGAAATTGCGGGCATGGCGGCTGACGACCCAGGCCGTGCGCACCACCAGGTGGTCCGGATTGCCGGCACGGACGGCTTCCTCGCCCGCCAGCTTGCTGCGGCCATAGACCGTCTGCGGGTTGGGCATGTCCGTCTCTGAGTAAGGCTGCGCCGCCTTGCCATCAAACACGTAGTCCGTCGAAACCTGGACGATCGGGATGCCCGCAAGCCTGGTCAGTCGAGCCAATTCCGCCGGCGCCTCGGCATTGATGCGAAATGCGCGCTGGGGTTCGTCTTCCTGCTGATCGACGCCGGTGTGCGCGGCGGCATTGATGACCATATCAGGCGCGACCGATTTCAGGACCGGGGCAAAAGTCGCGAAATCTTCAAGGTCGAGGTCAGGCCGACCGACAAGGACGATATTTGCTTTTCCCTTGGCGCGCTCGGCAAGCGAGAGCGCCAATTGGCCGGATGTTCCGGTAACCAGAATCTTCACTTGGCAGCGACCAGTCCCTGGCGGGTTCCGTCGAAGCGCTGCTCGCGGATCGGGCGCCACCACCAGCCATTGGCGAGATACCAGTCGACGGTCCGGGCGAGGCCGGTCTCAAAGGTTTCCAGCGGCGTCCAGCCCAGTTCCTGCTCGCTCTTGGTCGGATCGATCGCATAGCGCCGGTCATGTCCGGGCCGGTCGGTAACATAGGTGATGAGGTCGAGATGCGAGCGGCCGCCATTGCGGGGGCGGCGTGCATCAAGCAGGGCACAGATGGCTTCGACAACTTCGAGATTGGTGCGTTCGGCACGTCCGCCGATGTTGTAGCTCTCACCAATCCGCCCCCCGGTCATGACCGCTTCGAGTGCCCTGGCGTGATCCTCGACGAACAGCCAGTCACGGATGTTTGCGCCTTTGCCATAGACCGGCAGCGGCTGCTCATCCAACGCGTTGGCGATGACCAGCGGGATCAGCTTTTCCGGGAAGTGGTAGGGCCCGTAGTTGTTCGAACAGTTGGAAAGGACAACCGGCAATCCGTAGGTCTCGTGCCAGGCGCGCACGAAGTGATCGGACGCCGCCTTCGATGCCGAATAAGGCGACGACGGCTTGTAGGGCGAGTCCTCGGTGAAGACGCCGGAATCGAAAGGCAGGTCGCCGAACACCTCGTCGGTCGAGACGTGATGGAAGCGGAAGCGCTTGCGTGCCTCCTCCCCAAGGCTGCGCCAGTGGTCGAGCACGGCCTGCAGCAGGCTCGCCGTGCCAACGACATTGGTGGTGACGAAGGCCATAGGCCCGTCGATCGATCGGTCGACGTGGCTTTCTGCCGCCAGGTGCATGACGAGATCGACGGCTTCGTCTGCGAGAATCTTGCGCACCTTGTCGGTGTCGCAGATGTCGGCCTTCCGGAAGACATAGTTCGGATTGCCATCGAGATCACGCAGCGACGTCAGATTGCCGGCATAGGTCAGTTTGTCCAGGTTAACGACGCGGTACTTGCCGCTTGCCACCAGATGCCGGCAGACGGCCGAGCCGATGAAACCGGCGCCACCGGTGACCAGCACAGTTTGAGGGACGTTTTTCACGGGTAGACAAATCCGGTTTCGACATCAGTCAGCAAGGGGGCGGCAGCATCCTTGTCCGACAGGATCAGCTCTTGTGCGGCTACCGGCCAGTCGATCGCGATGTCGGGGTCATCGAAGCGGATCGAACGGTCATGCGGCTGCGAATAGGGTGCCGACACCTTGTAGGCAACTTCGGTGTCGGGCTCGAGCGTAACAAAGCCATGCGCGAAGCCCTTGGGCACCAATATCTGATTCCATTCTTTGGCGGAAACCGTCAGCCCCACCCATTTGCCGAAGGTCGGCGAGCCCACGCGAATGTCGATGGCGACGTCGTAGATCGATCCGCGCAGGACCCGCACCAGCTTGTCCTGTGCAAAGGGCGGCTTCTGGAAATGCAGCCCCCGCAACACGCCGCGCTCCCGCGACAGCGAGTGATTGTCCTGCACGAAATCGACGGCGATGCCTGCCTGGGCAAGCTTCCCAGCATTCCAGGTCTCGGAAAAGAAACCGCGTGCGTCATCGAACCTGGGGACGCGTATTTCGCAAACGCCGTCCAGGCCGAGCTTGCTCACCTCAACCATGACTGATTTCCCAGACTCGGCGCTCGAGATAGCGGGCATAGTCGGTCTTGCCGAGCTCGGCGGCACGGCGCAACACGTCCTCTTCGCTGACCCAGCCGAGTTCGAAGCCGATCTCTTCCGGGCACATGATCTTGATGCCCTGGCGATGCTCGATGGTGCGCACGAAGGACGACGCCTCGTGGAGGCTGTCATGAGTGCCGGTATCGAGCCAGGCGTAGCCCCTGCCCAGGCGGACGACATGCAACGTATCGCGCTCGAGATAGGTGCGGTTGACGTCGGTGATCTCCAGTTCGCCACGCGCCGATGGCTTGATCGACGAGGCAATTTCGACCACCGAATTGTCGTAGAAATAGAGACCTGTCACCGCCCAGTTCGAGCGCGGCTGCGCAGGCTTTTCTTCGATCGACAGGGCACGCTGGGTCTCCCGGTCGAATGACACGACGCCATAACGCTGCGGATCCTCGACATGGTAGGCAAAGACCGAAGCGCCGCTCTCGCGGGCAACGGCTGCCCGACAGCGCTCCGACAGGCCGTCGCCATAGAAGATGTTGTCGCCAAGTATAAGCGCCACCGGGCTGTTGCCGATGAACTCGCGTCCGATGATGAACGCTTCGGCCAAGCCGTTGGGAGAAGGTTGGACGGCATAGGAAAACGACACGCCAAACGCCGAGCCGTCGCCGAGCAACTGCTGGAACTGCGGCAGATCGCGCGGCGTCGAGATGATAAGGATGTCCTGAATACCCGCCAGCATGAGAACGCCGAGCGGATAATAGATCATCGGCTTATCATATATCGGAAGTATCTGCTTCGATACTGCAAGTGTTGCAGGGTAGAGTCGCGTGCCACTACCGCCCGCAAGTATAATTCCCTTCACGGTACATCCCTGGTGTCGTTGCCTTCTGACCCCCGTCCCGGCTGACAAACCGCAATAGACCGTATGGGACGCACAAACAAGACATCACCTTCGTCTGCCACAATCACGAACAGATTTGGTTTCAGAAGGTAAAACTTGCGGAGCGGAACCCGCTATCCAGCCGCTCGGCCACACGTATCGAAAGATTAGGAACATGAACCGCCTATTGCTCAAGATCGCCTCTGTCCTGGCATTCGCCGCCATGGCATGGATTGCACCAGCCGCAGGAGAAAACATGCTCGAACGTGAATTGCATGCAAGCGCGAGCAAGGGTGACGCGACAGCTGTCCGCGACCTGCTTGCAAAGGGCGCCAGCATCGACGCACGCGACGACAGCGGCCGCACCGCACTTCTGCTCGCCACCCACGGCAACCAGATCGAAGCTGCCAGGGTGCTGATCGACGCAGGCGCCGACGTCAACGCCAAGGATGCCATCAATGACAGCCCGTATCTTTATGCCGGCGCACGCGGACACCTCGAGATCCTGAAGATGACGCTGGCCCACGGCGCCGATCTCAAGAGCATCAACCGCTATGGCGGCACCGCCCTGATCCCGGCCGCCGAACGCGGTCATGTCGAAACCGTGCGCACGCTGATCGAGGCCGGTGTCGAGGTCGACCACGTCAACAAGCTCAACTGGACGGCTCTGCTGGAGGCGATCGTACTCGGCGATGGCGGTCCCCGCCACGTCGCGATCGTCAAGTTGCTCGTCGACGCCGGTGCTGACGTCAACCTTGCCGACGGCGACGGCGTAACGCCGCTGCAGAACGCACGCAAGCACGGCTTCACCGAGATCGAGAAGGTCCTGGTTGCCGCCGGCGCCCGCTGAGGAGGCCGAATTGGACAAGTCGAGTGAGTTCCTTTGCCAGGCAATCGAGCTGGCGCGCGCGAACATTTCGAGAGGTAGCCGTCCTTTTGGAGCGGTTGTGGTCAGGAACGGAGAGGTCGTCGCCAGTGGCGTCAATGAAGTGCTCTCGTCCAATGATCCGACTGCCCATGCCGAAATGTCGGCCATCCGGGCGGCAAGTCAGGCCCTGGCCTCGCCACGGCTCGACGGTTGCACAGTCTATGCAAGCGGCCATCCTTGCCCGATGTGCATGGGCGCGATGCGCATGGCCGGCATAACCGAAGTCGCATATGCATATTCGAATGACGACGGCGCGCCCTATGGCCTGTCGACGGCAGCTGTCTATGCCGACCTGGCGCGGCCAGCGACCGAACAGACGATGAAAGTCGCATATCTCCCGGTGCGCCCGCGGGACCACCAGCATCTTTACGCCGAGTGGCAGGCTGCACAGTCCCAATCCTAGGCTCTTCACCCCAATCCGGCCGGAAGGTTTCACAAGCCCCTCCGCCAGCCTCTCGTTTTCGCCACAAGGAGTGCGGACCATGACCAAACCGGCAACCGGCCCGCTTGCCGGGCTTCGCGTCGTCGAATTCGTCGGTCTCGGACCTGCACCCTTCGCCGCCATGCAGTTCGCGGACATGGGGGCCGACGTCATCCGCATCGCGCGCCCGGAGGCCACGCCAAAAATTCCCGATCCGATTTCGGGACGCGGGCGTCCAACCGTGGAGGCCGATCTCAAGGATCCCGTCCAGGCCGAGATGGTTCGCACACTCTGCGACAGTGCCGACGCCCTTATCGAAGGGTTCCGGCCGGCTGTCATGGAACGGCTGGGGTTGGGACCTGATGTCCTGCTGGAACGCAATCCGCGTCTCGTCTACGGCCGCATGACGGGGTGGGGGCAGACAGGTCCGCTGGCAACCCATGCGGGCCACGACATCAACTATATTGCCATATCAGGCGCGCTCGCGGCGATAGGCCCCGCCGGCCATCCCGTGCCGCCGCTCAACCTCGTCGGCGACTTCGGCGGCGGCGCCATGTTCCTCGTCTCCGGCATGCTCGCGGCCCTGCTGTCGGCGCAGCGTACAGGCACCGGGCAAGTCGTCGATGCTGCCATTTGCGACGGCACCGTCCAACTGATGACCATGGCTTACGACCTGGCCTCCGCCGGCCAGTGGCAGCCCCAGCGCGCAGCCAATCTGCTCGACGGCGGCGCGCCCTACTACTGCACCTATGAATGCGCAGACGGCAGGCATATCGCCATCGGTCCGATCGAACCGCAGTTCTTCGAACTGTTCCGCCAGGCCATCGGGCTGGACGACACCGCCCACGCCCTGCGCGCCGACCGGCGCAATTGGCCAGCACTGAAAGACGAGATCGCAGCGCTGATCATCAGACGCCCAAGCTCCGAATGGCTGGCTCTGCTGGAACACTCCGACGCCTGCGTTTCACCGGTGCTCGACCTTCACGAGGCGGCGCAACATCCTCATCTCATCGCCCGGAAAAGCTTTGTTCAACTGAACGGGCTGACACAACCAGCTCCGACCCCGCGCTTTTCCGGCACGCCGACCGAGGCGCGCGCCCGACCTCGAGAGGTGCTGCCGCTGGCCGAGGCGGTCAGGGCGTGGAGCGGCTAACTCCAGCTCGCGAGCTCTCCACCCCAGCCGACAGACCCCCAAAATGCAAAAAGCCGCCGGTGGAGCCGACGGCTTGAGCAATTCTGTCGAACGTGCCTGACCCGGCGAGAAATCCTCAGATCGCGGCTTCCAGGGTCGAAAGGTGGTTGAGATAGGCTTCCGCCTTGGTGCGGGCCTGGTCTTCCTTGGCGTCGGCGACGTCCTCGCGTGCGTCCTGGATGCGCCGCAGCAGTTCGGCGCGGTCGATGTCCTTCACCGGCGTCGCCGATTCGGCAAGCAGCGTGCAGCCTGCCGGGACGATGTCGGCGAAACCGCCAAACACGACGTAGCGCTCTTCCTTGCCGCCAACGGCCTTCACCGTCACGACGCCCGGCTTGATCGTGGTCATGACAGGCGCATGGTTGGCCATGACAGTCATTTCGCCTTCCGCACCGGGAATGACGACGGACTCGACCTGCTCCGAAACGAGCAGACGCTCGGGCGAGACCAGTTCGAATTTGAATGCTTCAGCCATGGTGTCTCACAAATGCTTGGACGGAGTTCCGAGCAGACCTGCCCGCAACTGGGCAGTCATCGGTGCAACAGCGCGGACCATGGGCCCGCGCTGCGGCGTTATGATTATGCCGCTTCCGCAGCCAGGCGCTGGGCCTTCTCGATCGCCATGTCGATACCGCCGACCATGTAGAAGGCAGCTTCCGGCAGGTGATCGTACTCGCCGTCAACCAGGCCCTTGAAGCTCTTGATGGTGTCTTCGAGCGGAACCAGCTGGCCGGGCGAGCCGGTGAACACTTCAGCGACGAAGAACGGCTGCGACAGGAAGCGCTCGATCTTGCGGGCGCGGGCGACCGTGACCTTGTCCTCTTCCGACAGCTCGTCCATGCCCAGGATGGCGATGATGTCCTGCAGCGACTTATAGCGCTGGAGGATTTCCTGGACGCGACGGGCGACGGAATAGTGCTCTTCGCCGACGATCAGCGGATCGAGCATGCGCGAGGTCGAGTCGAGCGGATCCACGGCCGGGTAGATACCCTTTTCCGAGATCGCGCGGTTGAGAACCGTCGTCGCGTCAAGGTGCGCGAACGAGGTTGCCGGCGCCGGATCGGTCAAGTCGTCGGCGGGGACGTAAATCGCCTGCACCGAAGTGATCGAGCCCTTGTTGGTGGTGGTGATGCGTTCCTGCATCGCACCCATATCGGTCGACAGCGTCGGCTGATAGCCCACGGCCGAAGGAATACGGCCGAGCAGAGCCGACACTTCCGAACCCGCCTGGGTGAAGCGGAAGATGTTGTCGACGAAGAACAGCACGTCCTGGCCCTGGTCGCGGAAGTGCTCGGCGATGGTCAGGCCCGACAGGGCGACGCGGGCGCGCGCACCGGGCGGCTCGTTCATCTGGCCGAACACCAGGGCGCACTTCGAACCTTCGGTCGAGCCGTTGTTCTCGTGCGGGTCCTTGTTAACGCCCGACTCGATCATTTCGTGATACAGATCGTTGCCTTCGCGGGTGCGCTCGCCGACGCCGGCGAACACCGAGTAGCCACCGTGCGCCTTGGCGACGTTGTTGATCAGTTCCTGGATCAGAACGGTCTTGCCGACGCCGGCGCCGCCGAACAGGCCGATCTTGCCGCCGCGAGCATAAGGAGCCAGCAGATCGACGACCTTGATGCCGGTGACCAGGATCTGTGCTTCGGTCGACTGGTCGACATAGGCAGGCGCTTCCTGGTGGATGGCGCGCTTGGACTTGGTCTTGACCGGGCCGGCTTCGTCGACCGGCTCGCCGATGACGTTCATGATGCGGCCGAGCGTCTCGTCGCCAACCGGAACCATGATCGGCGAACCGGTGTCACGGACGGCCTGGCCACGAACGAGGCCTTCCGAAATGTCCATGGCGATGCAGCGGACGGTGTTTTCGCCCAGGTGCTGTGCCACTTCGAGGATAAGGCGGTTGTCGCCATTCATCGTCTCGAGCGCGTTCAGGATCGGCGGCAGTTCGCCGTCGAACTGCACGTCGACGACAGCGCCGATGACCTGCGAGACGCGGCCCGCGCCGGAGGCGACGACCGCCGACTTTTCGACCTTGGCAGCGGCCGCCTTGGCAGGCGCCGCCTTCTTTGCTGCGGGGGCCTTTTCCGCCGCCGGAGCGGCTTTCGGAGTAGCTGCTTTAGCCATCGTTTAACCTCTGTGTCCGTTCGTTGTTTCACGCGGACCCGCCTTGCGGCGAGCCATCACGTGGCTAGAGCGCTTCGGCGCCCGAAATAATCTCGATCAGTTCCTTGGTGATCTGGGCCTGACGCTGGCGGTTGTACGTGATCGTCAGCTTGTTGATCATGTCGCCTGCGTTGCGCGTGGCATTGTCCATCGCGCTCATCTTGGCACCCATCTCGCCGGCAGCATTTTCCAGCAGCGCCCGGAAAATCTGCACCGAGATGTTGCGCGGAATGAGATCGCCGAGGATTTCGCCCGGCTCCGGCTCGTATTCGTAGACCGCACCGCCGCTGGTCGCGGCATCGGCGCCGGCCGAAGGAGCGGCGGCAGGAATGACCTGCTGCGCGGTCGGAACCTGGCTGATCACCGACTTGAACTCGGAGTAGAACAGCGTGCAGACATCGAAGCCGCCCTGGTTGAACAGGGTGATCACCTTCTTGGCGATCATGTCGGCATGGACGAAGCCAACCTGCTTGGCGTCGCGCAGTTCGACGCGGTCGATGATCAGCGAGGCGAAGTCGCGACGCAGGACATCGTAGCCCTTCTTGCCGACGGTGATGATCTTGACCGTCTTGCCCTGGCCCTGGAGCTTGCGGACATGGTCGCGAGCCAGACGCGAAATCTGGCTGTTGAAGCCGCCGCACAGGCCGCGCTCGGCCGTGCAGACGACGAGCAGATGCACGTCGTCCTTGCCGGTGCCGGTCATCAGCGCCGGAGCATCGCCACCGCCACCGACAGCCTGGGCGATATTCGCGAGAACCGCACCCATGCGCTGCGAGTAGGGACGCGCGGCTTCCGCAGCTTCCTGGGCGCGACGCAGCTTCGCCGCGGCGACCATCTGCATCGCCTTGGTGATCTTCTGCGTCGCCTTGACCGAGGCGATACGGTTGCGGAGGTCTTTTAGCGAGGCCATGCCTTATCCGTCAGTGTCAGGCGAAGTTTTTCGCGAAAGCGTCGATGTGCCCCTTGAGCTTGCCGCGGAGATCGTCGCTAAGCGCCTTCTCCGTACGGATGCCGTCGAGAACGTCTTTGCCTTCCGAGCGCATGTAAGCCAGCAGGCCCTGCTCGAACTTGCCGACCTGGTTGAGGGCCAGCTTGTCGAGATAGCCGTTGACGCCGGCGAAGATCACCGCCACCTGCTCTTCGGTCTTGAGCGGCGAGAACTGCGGCTGCTTGAGCAGCTCGGTCAGGCGCGCACCGCGGTTGAGCAGACGCTGGGTGGCCGCGTCGAGGTCGGAACCGAACTGCGCGAAGGCAGCCATTTCGCGGTACTGCGCGAGCTCGCCCTTGATCGAGCCTGCAACCTGCTTCATCGCCTTGATCTGGGCCGACGAGCCGACGCGCGACACCGACAGACCGACGTTCACGGCAGGACGGATGCCCTGGAAGAACAGATTGGTCTCGAGGAAGATCTGGCCGTCGGTGATCGAGATCACGTTGGTCGGGATGTAGGCCGAGACGTCGTTGGCCTGCGTTTCGATGACCGGCAGAGCGGTCAGCGAGCCGGCGCCGTTTTCGTCGTTCAGCTTGGCCGAACGCTCAAGCAGGCGCGAGTGCAGGTAGAAGACGTCGCCCGGGTAAGCTTCACGGCCCGGCGGGCGGCGCAGCAGCAGCGACATCTGGCGATAGGCGACGGCCTGCTTGGACAGATCGTCATAAGCGATCAGGGCATGCTTGCCGTTGTCGCGGAAGTATTCGCCCATGGCGCAGCCGGCGAACGGAGCCAGGAACTGCATCGGGGCCGGATCGGAGGCGGTGGCGGCGATGATGATCGAATATTCGAGCGCGCCGCGCTCTTCGAGCACCTTCACGAACTGCGCGACGGTCGAGCGCTTCTGGCCGACGGCGACGTAGACGCAGTAGAGCTTTTCCTTCTCCGGACCAGCGACGTGGATCGCCTTCTGGTTCAGGATGGTGTCGAGAATGATGGCGGTCTTGCCGGTCTGACGGTCACCGATGACCAGTTCGCGCTGACCGCGGCCGACCGGGATCAGGGCGTCGATGGCCTTGAGGCCGGTCGACATCGGCTCATGCACCGACTTGCGGGGGATGATGCCGGGCGCCTTGACGTCGACGCGGCGACGCTCCTTCGCCTTGATCGGGCCCTTGCCGTCGATCGGGTTGCCGAGCGCGTCGACGACGCGGCCGAGCAGCTCCGGACCGACCGGGACGTCGACGATCGCGCCGGTACGCTTGACGGTGTCGCCTTCCTTGATGTCGCGGTCGGCACCGAAGATGACGACGCCGACGTTGTCGCTTTCAAGGTTCAGCGCCATGCCGCGGATGCCGCCCGGGAACTCGACCATTTCGCCCGCCTGGACGTTGTCGAGACCGTAGACGCGGGCGATACCGTCACCCACTGACAGAACCTGACCGACTTCGGTAACTTCGGCTTCCTTGCCGAAATTCTTGATCTGGTCTTTCAGAATTGCGGAAATTTCCGCGGCGCGGATGTCCATCAGCCGACCTCTTTCAGTGCAAGCTTGAGCGAATTGAGTTTGGTTTTGAGCGACGTATCGATCTGGCGCGAGCCCATCTTCACGATCAGGCCGCCGAGCAGCGAAGGATCGACCGCGACCGAGATCGCCACGTCCTTGCCGGCGACACTCTTCAGCGCCGACTTGAGTTCCGTTTCCTGCGCCGCGGTCAACGCATGCGCCGAAGTCACCTCTGCCGAGGTCTCGCCACGATGCTCGGCGGCGATCTGGCGGAACGCCTTGATCATGCCGGGCAGTGCGAACAGGCGGCGATTGCGCGCCACGAGGCGGAGGAAATTGCCGGCCAGGCCGGTGATCTTGGCCTTGTCGGCGATCGCCGAGATGGCCCTTTCCTGATCTTCGCCGGAGAACACCGGGCTCTTGATCAGGCGATCCAGATCAGCACTGCCGTCAAGCAGCACCGCGAAACGACCGAGGTCGGCTTCTACCTTTGCAACAGCGCCTGCTTCGAGTGCGAGATCGAACAACGATCCCGCATAGCGCTCAGCAACACCGGAGATTGGCGAGGAAGATTGGGTCACGGACCGTCTTTTCTCTTGTCTGACAGGCCGCAAGATTGTTGGCGCGAGTGTGAGACTCTAGCTAAATCTTTGACCTTACTGCGTTTTTTGACCCCGGAGCTCGCGACAGCCGCATCCCCCCGGCCGAAAGTCGATTGCCGTCTAGCACAGGCTTTTGAGGACCGCAACACGTCCTCTAACAGGCTTTTGAGGCACTATTGTCGCATCTTGCGCATCGGAGCTGTGGCTTGACGGCGATTCACGGCCAGAAGCCGAAAACAAACCCAAGGGGTAGGGCCGCCAGCGCCAGTTCGACAACGATCGCCACCCAATTGTATGGGGTGTTGGCACCGTCCGACATCATGGCGACGATCCGGCCGAAGGCCGTGAACAGCCACGACACGCCGAGCGCCATGTAAAGCAATGGCTGGGCTAGCAGAATCGCGCACAGCCCAACCCCGAGGAAGAAGCCTGCCATAGTGGCGCGGCCCTGGGCGATGGCTTCCGGATTGTCCGGCCTTGCCTGCAGCCTGAGCAGGCGGAAGGCGATTCTCGGGGCAAAGAACAGGATGACGCCGAACAGCAGCGTGACCGCCGCCGAGCTCCACGCCAGCCACTCGCCCTGGCTCGCCGGCCACGGAAATGCGAACTCCATATTTCCCCTCCGGTCAGGCCTCGAATCCACAGGGATCATATCCGACGGTGTGTCGAGCGCCAGAGCGCAACTGGTGTGAACGGCCGAAACAAGTATGCTGCGGTCGGCGGGCCTGATGGAGGGGACCATGGCCATACCGGCGCGAATAGTCTGGGCGATCAGTCACCTCGGCATTCAGCCAAGCGACAGGCTGCTGGAAATCGGCTGCGGGCGGGGCATCGCCATGGCTGAAATCACGCCGCTGCTGACCGATGGTCACATTACCGGGCTCGATCGCTCGGACAGCGCCGTAAGCTCCGCCGACGAGAGAAACCGCGCGGCGATATCGGCCGGCAAGGCAGCGTTGGCGCAGGGGGCACTCGCGGATTGGAGCGGTGGCGGTCGGCACTTCGACAAGATCTTCGCCATCAACGTCAACCTGTTCTGGCTGGAGGCGGCGCGCGAACTCAAGCTGATCCGGTCGCTGCTCGCCCCGGAGGGCAAACTGTACCTGTTCTTCGAGCCGCCAAGCGCCGGCCAGATCTCAGCTATCGCGCACGCCATCGAGGTGCGCCTCAAGGCGGGCGGCTATGTGCTGGAAAAAACCATGTACGGCCCTGCAGCGACGCCGCCGCTGCTCGGCATGATCACCCGGCCCATGACCTGATCACAGGAAACTCTGCGGATCGATGTCGACCTGCACGCGCACCGATCCGCGCAGCTTGGGCCCGGCGGCAAGCAGCGCGCGGATGTAGCCCTGTATGTCGGCCTTCCTGTCGGCCTGGACCAGCAAACGGAAGCGATGGCGGCCGCCGATGAGCGCCAGCGGCGCCTCCGCTGGCCCGAGCACATGGACATCCTGCGCCACCTGGGCTGCGCGGCGCAGACCACGCGCATGGCTCTCGGCCTCGGGCCGCGTTGCCGCGCTGACGATGATGCCGGCGAGCCGGCCGTAGGGAGGCAGGGCGGAACGCTCGCGCTCGGCGATCTCACGATCGTAGAAGGCCTCCGAATCGCCCGAGACAATCGCCCGCATGACCGGATGGTCGGGCTGGAAGGTCTGCAGCAGGCCAAGGCTCTTCTTGCCGGTGCGCCCTGCCCGGCCGGTCACCTGCGACAACAGCTGATAGGTCCTCTCGGCGGCACGCGGGTCGCCATTCGCGAGGCCAAGATCGGCGTCGACCACGCCGACCAGCGTCATGTTCGGAAAGTTGTGCCCCTTGGCGACGAGCTGGGTACCGATGACGATATCGGCTTCGCCATTGGCGATCGCCTCCAGTTCCAGCCTGAGCCGTTTCACGCCGCCCAGCATGTCCGAGGACAGCACGATGGTACGCGCGTCGGGGAAATGCGAAACCACTTCCTCGGCAATGCGTTCGACGCCCGGCCCGCAGGCGACGAGATGATCGAAGGTGCCGCATTCCGGGCAGGCCTCGGGCCGCTTCTCGTTGTGGCCGCAATGGTGGCAGACCAACTGGCCACGAAAGCGATGCTCGACCAGCCAGGCCGAACAGACCGGGCAGCCGAAGCGGTGACCGCAGACCCGGCAGAGCGTCAGCGGCGCATAACCGCGCCGGTTGAGGAACAGCAGCGACTGCTCCTGCCGGCCAAGGGTTTCGCGCATCTTGCCGAGCAGCACCGGCGACAGGAAGCCGCCGCGCGCCGGTGGCGAGCGCCGCATGTCGACCGTCGCCAGCTGTGGCAGCGCCGCCTCGGCGAAACGGGCTGAAAGCACCGAACGCGCATACTTGCCCTGCTCGGCGTTGACCCGGCTCTCAACCGACGGCGTGGCTGACGCCAGCACGACAGGAAAGCCGCCGATATGGCCCCGCACCACCGCCATGTCGCGGGCATTGTAGAAGACGCGGTCCTCCTGCTTGTAAGCAGGGTCATGTTCTTCGTCGACGACGATCAGCCCGAGATTGTTGAACGGCAGGAACAGGGCCGAGCGGGCGCCAGCCACCACCCGCACGCCACCCTCGGCGACCTGGCGCCAGACGCGCTCGCGCATCCGCGGCGGCAGGTCCGAATGCCACTCGGCGGGCTTGGTGCCAAATCGGTTCTGGAAGCGCTCGAGGAAGGCCTGCGTCAGCGCGATTTCAGGCAGCAGGATCAGCACCTGCTTGCCTTTGTCGAGCGCCGCCGCCACCGCTTCGAAATAGACTTCCGTCTTGCCCGAGCCGGTGACGCCGTCGATCAGCGTGACCGCAAATTTGTCGGCCTCGACCTGGGCGCGCAAGCTTGCCGCGGTTGCCTCCTGGTCATTGGTGAGCTCTGCGCTGGTGTAGGACGTATCGGGCGGCGCCACCACCGGGCGCGGCGGGATCATCACCGTCTCGAATACGCCTTGCGCCCTCAACCCGTCGATGACGGTGGAGGAAACGCCGGCAGCATGCGCCAGGCCCGAGCGCGTCCAGGCTATGCCGTCATTGGCCATTTCGAGCACACGGGCGCGCGCCGCAGTCATTCGGTCGGGCTCGCCGTCGCTGCGCTTGAGCCCTTCCGTCCAGGGCTCCGGATCGAAGGCCTCGGGCGCGCGCAGGATCATTCGCGCCACCATGCCGGGCGGCGACAGGGTGTAGTGGGCGATCCAGTCGACCAGCCGGCGCATCTCGTCATTGACGGGGGGACAATCGAAGACATGCGCAATCGGCCTGAGCTTCTTCGGATCGACCGCTTCGACCGGTCCGTCCCAGACAATGCCTGCCACCTCGCGCGGGCCGAGCGGCACGCGCACGATCGAGCCGGGCACCACCTGCATGCCGTCGGGAACGGCATAGGAGTAGGCGCGCTCGGCCGGCATCGGCACCAGCACGGGGGCGGCCCTGGTTCTTGGCGAATCGGCGGTCATGACGCGTGACCTTGCCCCGAACTTGGTTTAGAGCAAAGGCCGACATGTGCGGTGTGCCTGAGGCACCCTTCCATCACCAAGGAGACAGTTATGAAGTTTTTCGTCGACACCGCCGACGTGAAGGACATCCGCGAGCTCAACGAGCTCGGCCTTCTCGACGGCGTCACCACCAATCCGTCGCTGATCCTCAAATCCGGCCGCAACATCGCCGAAGTCACCAAGGAAATCTGCGACATCGTCGAAGGCCCGGTCTCGGCCGAAGTCGCTGCCACCGAATATGCCGAGATGATGAAGGAAGCGGCGGTGCTGTCGAAGATCGCCGACAACATCTGCATCAAGGTGCCGCTGACGCTGGACGGGCTCAAGGCCTGCCGCGCGCTGACCTCGGAGGGCCGCATGGTCAACGTCACGCTGTGCTTCTCCGCCAACCAGGCCCTGCTCGCCGCCAAGGCCGGTGCCACCTTCATTTCGCCCTTCATCGGCCGTCTCGACGACATGGCCGTCGACGGCATGGAGCTGATCGCCGAGATCCGCCACATCTATGACAATTACGGCTTCGACACCGAGATCCTGGCCGCTTCGATCCGCTCGACGGAGCACGTCAAGCGCGCCGCCCTGATCGGCGCCGACGTCGCCACCATCCCGCCGGCAACGCTGAAGGCACTGGTCAAGCACCCGCTGACCGACAAGGGCCTCGAGATGTTCCTGGCCGACTGGGCCAAGACCGGCCAGAAGATCGGCTGATCTTCCAGCCAGAACGACGAAAGCCGGCGCCATCAGCGCCGGCTTTTTTGTGTCTGCTGCTCAGAGAAGCGGCGGCAGCCTGCGCTTGACCGGCTGCGCCTTGACGATCGAGCTGCTGGTTTCCGCCTTGTCGGCGATGCGGTCAAGGATCGTGTCGAGCTCGTCGATGGAGCGGATGTGCAGCCGCCCGACGAAGCAGTCGTCGCCAGTCACCTTGTCGCATTCGGAGAATTGCGGGATCTGCTGGATCAGGTCCTGCACCACATGCAGCTTGCCCGGTAGCGGCCGGATGCGGACGATGGCCTGCAGCGTGTAGCCAAGCGCCGCCGGGTCGACATCGACAGTAAAGCCGCGGATGACGCCACGCTCCTCCAGCCGCTTCAGCCGTTCCGATGCGCTCGGGGACGACAGCCCGACCCTCTGGGCCAGTTCCTTCAGGGAAATCCTGGCGTCCTCGACCAGGGTTTCGACCATGCGCCGGTCGATGTCATCAAGCATTTTTCACCTCAAAGGCAAAATCATTCATCAACCTTACATTATCAGGGAGAACCGAGAAAGCGTCTCTTCAATGCCATGTTTTTCCGCCCTGCGACCGCGCAGAATGTGCCCAGCCTAACAAGGGAGCAGGGACATGTCGGACAAGATGCGCGGAACCGTCGAAATGACCGCCGCCATGGTGATTTCGGGAACGATCGGGCTGTTCGTCGTCCTGTCCGGCCAGCCGGTGATGGATGTGGTGTTCTGGCGCTGCGCCTTCGGCGCCATCACCCTGCTGATCGTCTGCGCCGCACTCGGCCTGTTCAGGCCCGAGGTGATGACGCGCCGCCAGATTGGCTGGGCCGCGGCCGGCGGTGTCGCTATAGTCTCCAACTGGATCCTGCTGTTCGCGGCCTTCCCGCGCGCCTCGATCTCGATCGCGACCGCCGTCTACAACACCCAGCCCTTCATGCTGGTGGCGCTCGGGGCAACGTTGTTCGGCGAGCGGCTGACGCTGACCAAGCTGAGCTGGCTCGGCATCGCCTTTGGCGGCATGCTTTTGATCGTCCAGTCCAAGCCGGACGCCGGCGCCGTCGGCACCGACTATCTCTCCGGCATCCTGCTGGCGCTGGGTGCTGCCTTCTTCTACGCCATCGCGGCGATCATCACCAAGAAGCTCAAGGGTGTGCCGCCGCATCTGATTGCGCTGATCCAGGTGACCGTCGGCATCCTCATGCTCGCGCCCTTCGCCAACTCCGCCGCGCTTCCGGTCGACGCGAAGACCTGGACGCTGCTTGTCGCGGTCGGCGTCGTCCATACCGGCGTGATGTACATCCTGCTCTACGGCGCGATCCAGAAGCTGCCGACGAACCTCGTGGGGGCGCTGTCCTTCATCTATCCAGTCGTTGCGATCCTGGCCGACTTCCTGGCCTTTGGCCATCGTCTGCAGCCGCTGCAGCTGCTTGGCGCCGCAGCGATCCTGATCGCCGCCGCCGGGATGACGCTCGGCTGGACGTTGGTGAAGCGGCGCGTTGCGCGTGCCTGAGCCGGCATCAATCGTCGTCGGGCATCTGCCCTGTCGCGCGCATGCCTTCGATCGTCGTCGCACCTTCATTGCGCACCACCGTCAGCGCCCGCGACCCGGTGCGGTCTCGGATCAGGTCGGCAAGCTCGCGCGAATGTGTCACCACCCACACCTGCGTGCGCTCGGCGGCCCGCGCGACCATGTCGGCGAGTGCCGGCATCATGCGCGGATGCAGGCTCGACTCGGGCTCGTTGAGCGCAATGAGTTTCGGTAGCCTGTAGGACAAAAGCGCACCCGCCAGCGCCAGGAAGCGGGTCTGGCCGTCCGACAGTTCCTGCGGCCTGAACACACGCTGCGGGAATTCGGGCAACACCAGCCCGAATGTCGCGGTTTCTCCCGGCACGGGCACGTCGAGTTTTGCACCGCCAAGCGCATCGGCGATACAGCGGTCGAGATCGACGGTGTCCTCGCGGATATGCCTCAGCGTTGCAAAGACGGCCGCCAGATTTGCCCCGTCCTCGTCGAGCATGGGCGACGTCGTTGCAAGTGCTGCCCGCCGCACCGGCGAATCCGTGTCCGTTCGGAAGCCGTGATAGAATCGCCAGCCGGCAACGGCGGCGCGCATGTCGCCAACCTCGGGATAGCGGCCAGCGCCGCCGAGCAGAGCCAGCGCGGTTTCTGAGTTCAGGACACGTTCGGGGTGCTCGAACCGGCGACCGTCTCCGTCGCGGGCAAAAATGGCCTGCCCCTTGCGCGACATCATCTCGACCGGTCGACGTCCTGCCTCGATGGTCAGGCTCTCTTCCTTGACGTGCGGTTCAAAGGCGAAACCCGCCGACAGCGGCGGCGGCAGACCGATCTCTACCTTGTAGGCATAGCACACGGCCGTCTCGTCATCGACGAATTGAGCGTCGATGATCACGCGGGCCGGCTGCCCGATGCGGCGAGTGCCCGACCACAGGGCTGAGTTCATGCCGCCCTCGCCGGCGATCTCGCGCGCCAGCGTTCCCTCGGCGGACGCCTTGATGAGCTGCAGCGCCCGATAGAGATTGGACTTGCCGACACCGTTCTCGCCGACGAAAATCGAGACTTGGCCGATGTCGAGCCGGATCGATCGCAGCGATCGATAGCCTGCGGCCGAAAAGGATGTCAGCCGCATCGACCCATCCCTTTGAAGAGGGCGTCAGCCCTTGGACATGTCCTGGGCGATGGCCAGCCTGAGCAGTTCGGCCAGTTCGCGCGCCGCACGGTTTTCGGCATCACGCTGCGCCCGCAGCGTGGCGAACTCCTGGCGCGGCCGGTCGAACGACGCCGAGACGTTGCGCTTGCCCGAAGCGATACGCTTGCCGGTCTTGATATCGGTGATGATATAGGTGCCGGTCAGGGTCATCGTGCCGGTGGTGGGCTCGTCGTCCTTGGTGGTCACGGCGGCGAGCAGCGCCGATTCGCTCAACGCTGTGACCGCCAGATCCATCGTGTATGGCGCCGCTGCTTGCTGGCCGGCACCGCCATTGAACATGAAGATCAGATGGTTGCGGACTTCCTGGCCATAGCGGGTGTTGACCGGCTTGATGTTGATCGAGGCCAGTTGTGTCGCCGTGCCGGCCTCGACACCCGCCTGTGCCGGACCGTCCGAATAAAGCGGGCGCACGGTGCAGGCAGATGCCAGTGCAAGCGTGGCAACCAAAGCCAGACGCGCAGCAACACGCAACGAACGGGCAGAATTCCGCGCCTCAGGCAACGACATTGACGATCCTCTGCGGCACAACAATCACCTTGCGCGGCGACTTCCCATCCAGCGCCTTCTGCACTGCTTCCAGTGCCAGCGCCGCTTTTTCGACGGTCAATTGATCTGCGTCGCGGGCGATTGTCAAATCAGCTCTTTTCTTGCCGTTGATCTGGACCGGATAAGTGATTTCGTTGTCGACGACGAGTGCTGCATCGAACTTTGGCCACGGACGATCGGCAACCAGGCCATCGCCCTGCAGCGCTGCCCAGCACTCTTCGGCCAGATGCGGCATCATCGGCGCGATCATCACGATCAGGATGTCGACAGCCTCGCGCAGCGCCGAGACCATCTCGGCCGAAGCCTTGCCGGCGGCAGCGTCGGCAAGCGGCCCCTGCAGCGTGTTGGTCAGCTCGTAGATGCGCGCAACGGCCTTGTTGAAGGCGAGCTTGCCGATGTCCTCGCCGACCGACTTCAGCGCCTTGTGCGCCGCCTTCGAGACGGCCGCCGCATCGCCTTCGCCGGCTGCCCTGGCTTCCGCTTGGGCCAGCACCTCCGCCGATTCGGACACCAGGCGCCAGACGCGTTGCACGAAACGATGCGCGCCCTCGACGCCGGCCTCGGTCCACACCACGTCACGTTCGGGCGGCGAATCGCTGAGCACGAACCAGCGCGCAGTGTCGGCGCCATAGCTCGCGATGATGTCGTCGGGGTCGACAACGTTCTTCTTCGACTTCGACATCTTCTCGATCGAGCCGATCTCCACCGGCTCGCCGGTCGCAATCAGCGTCGCCCGCCGCTTGCCGTCGGTCTCCTCGATCTTGACGTCGCTTGGCGAAACCCACTCGCCGTTCGGGCCGCTGCCGAGACGGTAGGTCTCATGCACGACCATGCCTTGCGTGAACAGGCCCTTGAAGGGTTCGGACAGGTCGAGGTGGCCGGCCTTGCTCATCGCGCGGGTGAAGAAGCGCGAATAGAGCAAGTGCAGGATCGCATGCTCGATGCCGCCGATATACTGATCGACCGGCAGCCACTCATTGGCGGCCTTCGGATCGGTCGGTTCGTTTTCCCAAGGTGCGGTGAAGCGCGCGAAATACCATGACGAATCGACAAACGTGTCCATCGTGTCGGTCTCGCGGCGTGCCGCCTTGCCGCATTGCGGGCAGTTGACGTGGCGCCAGGTCGGGTGACGGTCGAGCGGATTGCCCGGACGGTCGAACTCGACGTCGTCGGGCAGCCTGACAGGCAGATCGGCCTTCGGCACCGGCACGACACCGCAATCCTCGCAGTGGATCATCGGGATCGGGCAGCCCCAGTAGCGCTGGCGCGAAATGCCCCAGTCGCGCAGGCGGAACTGCACCTTGCGCTCGCCCATCGGGCGATTGCCGATCGAGATCTGCTCGAGACGGGTGGCAACGTCGTTGAACGCCGCCTCCGGCTTCATGCCGTCGAGGAAGCGCGAATTGATCATCACGCCATCGTCGGTATAGGCCTCCTCAGTGATCTGGAAGGTCGCGGCATCGCCGCCCTCCGGCATCACGACAGGAACCACCGGCAGGCCATACTTGTTGGCGAAATCGAGGTCGCGCTGGTCGCCCGAAGGGCAGCCGAAGATGGCGCCCGTACCGTAGTCCATCAGCACGAAATTGGCGACATAGACCGGCAGCGTCCAGCTCGGGTCGAACGGATGGACGACGCGGATGCCGGTGTCCATGCCCTTCTTCTCGGCCGTTTCAAGCGCTGCAACCGACGTACCCATGCGGCGCACGTCGTCCATGAAGGCGGCGAGCTCAGGCTTGCTCTCGGCGGCCTTCCTGGCCAGCGGATGGTCGGCCGAGATCGCCATGAAGGAGGCGCCGAAGATCGTGTCCGGACGCGTCGTGTAGACTTCCAGTTCGTTCTCACCCGCAGGTGCGGTACCGGCGGCCAGCGGCCAGCGGATCAGCAGGCCCTCCGAACGGCCGATCCAGTTGCGCTGCATCAGCTTGACCTTCTCGGGCCACTCGTCGAGGCCGTCGAGCGCGTCCGACAGGTCCTGTGCAAAATCGGTGATCTTGAAAAACCACTGCGTCAGTTCACGCTGTTCGACCAGTGCGCCGGAACGCCAGCCGCGTCCGTCGATGACCTGCTCGTTGGCGAGCACGGTCATGTCCTCGGGATCCCAGTTGACCTTGGACGACTTGCGGGTGACCAGTCCCTTCTCGACGAAGTCGATGAACAGCATCTGCTGGCGGTGGTAATAGTCGACGTCGCAGGTGGCGAACTCACGGCTCCAGTCGAGCGACAGGCCCATCGACTTCAGCTGCGTGCGCATCGTCGCGATGTTCTGGTAGGTCCAGTCCTTGGGATGGACCTTGTTCTTCATCGCAGCGTTTTCCGCTGGCATGCCGAAGGCATCCCAGCCCATCGGATGGAGCACGTTGTAGCCCATGGCGCGGCGGAAGCGCGCGACGACGTCGCCCATCGCGTAGTTGCGGACGTGGCCGACATGGATGCGCCCCGACGGATAGGGGAACATTTCCAGCACGTAGTATTTCGGCCGGGGATCGTCGTTGTCGGTCTCGAAGAGCTTTGCCTCGCCCCAGGCCTTCTGCCATTTGGGTTCGGACGCGCGCGGATTGTATCGTTCGGTTGCCATCGGATGTTTTTCACTTAAAAGCGTGCATGGACCGGGGCGAAAACCCGCGGTTCAGGAAATCGTTGCCGGGTGTTCATCATGGATTCCCGGACCCGTCAACTCCGGCAGGCTGGAGGCGGGCAAAAAGCAGCAGGGCCAGCGGCATGGAAAAGTCGGTCGAACAGCTCACTCTGGTGAAGCATAAGATAGGTGCGGCCGAGCGCGAGGCCAACAGGCCAGAGGGCTCGACAGTGCTGGTGGCGGTCTCCAAGACCTTCGATGCCGAGCACATCCGCCCCGTCATCGAGGCCGGACAGCGCGTCTTCGGCGAAAACCGCGTCCAGGAAGCGCAAGGCAAGTGGCCGCAGCTGAAGGCGGAGATTTCCGACATCGAGCTTCATCTGATCGGCCCGCTGCAATCCAACAAGGCCAAGGAGGCGGTCGCCCTGTTCGACGTCATCGAGACTGTCGACCGCGAGAAGATTGCCGCCGAGCTCGCCCGGGAAATCGAGAAGCAGGGCCGGTCGCCGAACCTCTACGTCCAGGTCAACACCGGCTCCGAACCGCAAAAGGCTGGCATCGAGCCACGCGAAGCGGTCGCCTTCGTCAAGCGCTGCCGCGAGGTCCACAACCTCGCCATCGAAGGCCTGATGTGCATCCCGCCGGCTGACGAAAACCCCGGCCCGCATTTTGCCCTGCTGGAAAAACTGGCGCGCGAAGCCGATGTCGCGAAGCTTTCGATGGGCATGTCGGGCGACTACGAACTTGCGATTGCATTCGGCGCCACCAGCGTGCGGGTCGGCTCGGCGATCTTCGGCACCCGCTGAGATGCCAGCAGCCACGAACACAAAAGGCCGGGATCTGCTGCATCCCGGCCTTTTCGTTTCTACCTAGCCCGGAAGTTACTCCGCGGCGACGATCTTGCCGCCTTCCCACTTGAACAGCGAGAAGCTCGGCGAAGTCAGGTCGCCGGTTTCGCCATAAGTAAGGTTGCCGATGGCGGTGGAGATCGGCTCGCCCGACTTGAGCGCGGCGGCAACAGCTGCGGCGTCGTCGGCCTTGCCGGCCTTTTCGATGCCGGCCTTCAGCACCTCGACGGCAGCATAGGCGTTGAGGGTGAACGCCTCGGCGGGAATGCCCTTGTCGGTCAGAACCTTGACCGCCTCGGCCGAGGCCGGGTTCTTCAGTGCGTCGGTCGCATTGGTGAACAGCGTGCCGGCAGCGGCTTCGTTGCCGATCGCCCAGAACTCGGTGTTCGACAGGCCTTCGCCGCCGATGATGACGGCGTTGACGCCACCGTCCTTCAGCTGGCGCGCCAGAAGGCCACCCTCGGGGTGATAGCCGCCGAAGTAGATGACGTCGGCATTGTCGGCCTTGAGACGGGTGATCAGTGCCGAAAGGTCCTTTTCGCCCGGGTTGAGCGAGTTCTGCTGCACTTCGGTCAGACCGCCGGCATTGATCGCCTTCTTGAAGGCTTCGGCCAGGCCCTTGCCGTAGGTGCCCTTGTCGTCGATCACGGCGACGCGCTTGTCCTTCATGTTCTTGAGCACGTAGGCAGCGGCAACTTCGGCCTGCTGGTCGTCACGGCCGCAGGTGCGCAGCACGTTGGTCAGGCCGCGTGCGGTCAGGTCCGGCGCGGTTGCCGTCGGCGTCACCATCAGGATGCCGTTTTCGGCAAAGACGTCCGAAGCCGGGATCGCAACGCCCGAAGTCACCGGGCCAACGACATATTTCACGCCTTCGCCAACCAGCAGGTTGGCAGCCGAGACGCCCTGCTTTGGATCGCCGGCATCGTCGGCAAGCTTCAGCACGATCTTCTCGCCCAGGATGCCACCCTTTTCATTGATGACATCGACGGCGGCCTGGGCGCCGTTCTTGACCTGGTCGCCATAGGCGGCGACCGGACCGGTCAGCGGGGCGACGAGGCCGATGGTGATGTCGGCATGCGCGGCGGAGCCGAAGGCCATCAGCGCGGCGAGCGAGACGCCCGCAAGGATCTTCATGTTCATCGTAGTTCTCCCTTATACCCGCCGATCTCAAGGATTCGACGGGAACTCTGGAGGGCGGGATAGCGGCCCGGGGAGCGTCCTGCAATCGGCCCAGCGCCGCAAAAGCCGCAATTGATTTGTGCCAGAACCTTGCGCAGGCGACCGTCATCGCGTGAAAAATCGCTGTCGATCAAAGAGATAGGCGAACCGACGGGAAGGCTCAGTGCAGCAGCACGAACTCGCCGTCGACCTTGCGCCATTCGTTGGGCGCGATCAGCTTGCGGTGGGTGTAGTGCACCGAGTGCAGCGGGCCTTCGAGCTTTGTCCGCCAGAACTCGATGAAGCCGAACAGGACGGGAAATTTCGGCGCCAGGTCGTAGTCCTGCCAGATGAATGTCTGCAGCACATGTGGGTGGTCGGGCAGGTGATAGAGGATTTCGGCCGTGGTCAGGCCGTAGCCCTTGAGCATCAGTTCCAGTTCAGAAGCGTCGCGCATGCTGGCCTTCCGTATCGAACAGCTCCTCCACGGCCAAAGTCTGCGCCGCGATGGTTAACCGTCTGCTAAAACAACGGAATGCGCATATGATAGTTCCAAGAAATCAGCACTTTAGCACTCGACCTCAGCCATTGCTGATAGCTATATAGCGGCGGCGATTTGCCGCTACGGAAAGACCACAGCCAAATCCAAGGTCTAATATTGTGAGGCGGCGCGAATTGCTAATAATGCGCGCCAACGCGGCTCCAACGCCGCCGTCCGCCGGCCGCAAGGAGCCGTCGGATCGTTTCCGGGAGGAAGGGAGAGAAATGTCCGAAGTCCGTGTCCACCGCGTTCAGCCGGCGTGGAAGAAGAATGCGCTGATCGACAACGATACCTACCTGAAATGGTATGGCGAGAGCGTCAAGAACCCCGACAAGTTCTGGGGCAAGCACGGCAAGCGCATCGACTGGTTCAAGCCCTACACCAAGGTCAAGAACACCTCCTTCGACGGCAAGGTGTCGATCAAGTGGTTCGAGGACGGCCTGACCAACGTCTCCTACAATTGCATCGACCGCCACCTGAAGAAGCGCGGCAACCAGACCGCCATCATCTGGGAAGGCGACAACCCTTACGACGACAAGAAGATCACCTACAACGAGCTCTACGAGCATGTCTGCCGCCTCGCCAACGTGATGAAGAAGCACGGCGTCAAGAAGGGCGACCGCGTCACCATCTACATGCCGATGATCCCCGAGGCTGCCTATGCGATGCTGGCCTGCACCCGCATCGGCGCCATCCATTCGATCGTCTTCGGCGGCTTCTCGCCCGATGCGCTGGCCGGACGCATCGTCGACTGCGAATCGACCTTCGTCATCACCGCTGATGAGGGCCTGCGTGGCGGCAAGGCGATCCCGCTCAAGGAAAACACCGACAAGGCAATCGACATTGCCGCCAAGCACCATGTCATGGTCAAGGACGTGCTGGTGGTGCGCCGCACCGGCGGCAAGGTCGGCTGGGCGCCCGGCCGCGACCACTGGTACCACGACGAGGTCCGCTCGGTGAAAGCCGAATGCAAGCCCGAGAAGATGAAGGCCGAGGATCCGTTGTTCATCCTCTACACCTCGGGTTCGACCGGCAAGCCCAAGGGCGTGCTGCACACCACCGGCGGCTATCTCGTCTACGCCTCGATGACCCACCAATATGTCTTCGACTACCATGACGGCGACATCTACTGGTGCACGGCCGATGTCGGCTGGGTCACCGGCCACAGCTACATCGTCTATGGCCCGCTCGCCAACGGCGCCACCACGCTGATGTTCGAGGGTGTGCCCAATTACCCCAGCGCCTCGCGCTTCTGGGACGTCGTCGACAAGCACAAGGTCAACATCTTCTACACCGCCCCCACCGCCATCCGCGCTTTGATGGGCGCCGGCGACGAGCATGTGAAGAAGGCTTCGCGCAAGAGCCTGCGCGTTCTGGGTTCGGTCGGCGAGCCGATCAATCCGGAAGCCTGGGAGTGGTATTACAACGTCGTCGGCGAAAAGAAGGTGCCGATCGTCGACACCTGGTGGCAGACCGAGACCGGCGGCATCCTGATCACGCCGCTGCCTGGTGCAACCGACCTCAAGCCGGGCTCGGCGACGCGGCCGTTCTTCGGCGTCAAGCCGGAGCTCGTCGACAACGAAGGCAATGTGCTCGAGGGTGCCGCCGACGGCAATCTCTGCATCACCGATTCCTGGCCGGGTCAGATGCGCACCGTCTATGGCGACCACGAACGCTTCATCCAGACCTATTTCGCCACCTACAAGGGCAAGTATTTCACCGGTGACGGCTGCCGCCGTGACGCCGACGGCTACTACTGGATCACCGGCCGAGTCGACGACGTCATCAACGTCTCGGGTCACCGCATGGGCACCGCAGAGGTCGAGTCGGCGCTGGTCAGCCACGACAAGGTTTCGGAAGCCGCCGTCGTCGGTTACCCGCACGACATCAAGGGCCAGGGCATCTACAGCTATGTCACGCTGATGTCGGGCATCGAGGCGACCGAGGACCTGCGCAAGGAGCTCGTCGCACATGTCCGCAAGGAGATCGGCGCCATCGCTTCGCCCGACAAGATCCAGTTTGCGCCGGGCCTGCCCAAGACCCGCTCGGGCAAGATCATGCGCCGCATCCTGCGCAAGATCGCCGAGGACGATTTCGGCGCGCTCGGCGACACCTCGACGCTGGCCGATCCGGCCGTCGTCGACGACCTCGTCGCCAACCGCCAGAACAAGCGGGCCTGATGAACCTCCACCCCCCGCATCACCGATGCGGGGGTTTTTGCTTCGGCGATGCACGGACCGCTGGTCCAATGACTGCTCGCAGTCACCCATTGACAACTCCTCGCATCAGAAAAAAAATTTTCCTATACGAAAATTCCTGAGAGGAGCTGCCAGATGGCACGAGAAGTTGAGTGGGCGCGCATGACCGCGCCGGACCTGCGCGAGATCGCCGCGCGCGGCAACGCCATGGCGATCCTGCCGGTCGGCTCGCTGGAGCAGCATGGCCCGCATCTGCCTGTCATTACCGACACGGCCAGCGCCGAGGCCGCCGCCCGGCGCGGCGCGCGCCTGGTCGCCGATGAGGTGCCTCTCGCCGTGCTGCCCGGCCTCTGGCTTGGCATGAGCGAACACCATCTGCCGTTCGGCGGCACGATCAGCCTCGACTACACCGCCTATTTCCATGTGCTGAAATCGATCGTCCGGTCGCTGAAGGCTATCGGCTTTACCCGGTTGCTGATCGTCAACGGCCATGGCGGCAACATCGACCCGCTGGCGATGTCGACACGCGAGCTTGCCGTCGAGTTCGCCATGCCGATCGTCTACACCACGCCCTGGATGCTGGCGCCGGCGGAGACGGCAGCATTGTTCGAGACCGACAACGGTCCCAAGCATGCCTGCGAAGGCGAGGCGTCAGTGATGCTGGCGATCTCGCCCGACACGGTGAAACCGGACAAATTCGAGTTGGCCTTCACCAACGAGGCCGGCAAGAACGAGGCGCCGCATGGTGCCCATCGCTTCTACTCGTTCTCCGAGCGCGCGCCCAATACCGGCACATGGGGCGTTCCGGCCAAAGGCACGGCCGAGAAGGGCGAGCGCTTCCTTGATCTGCAGGCGCGCGAACTCGCCAAGCTGATCGTCGACCCGGTGCTGTGGACCAAGCCTGACGCTGTCTGGCGGCCGGGTCGCGGGCTCGACACGCGCGCCGGACGCGCCGACTGAGCAGGCAAAGCGCCCGCGCCCGGCAGGCATGAAGGACAGGCCTTGACTTAGAGTGCGCTCGAACACCTAGCATCGCGAGCGTCGTAACGAGACAAGGTTGATGATGAAGATCGGTGAGCTTGCCAGGCGCAGCGGTTTGACCGCTTACACGATCCGCTACTACGAGCAGATCGGGCTGTTGCCCGTGGCCGACAAGGACGCCTCGGGGCAACGCGACTATGACGCCTCGATCCTCACCTGGATCGAGTTCCTCGGCCGGCTCAAGTCCACCGGCATGCCGATCCGCGAGATGCTGCGTTATGCCCGGCTTCGCCAGCAGGGTGAGGCTAGCGAAGCCGAGCGTCGCCTCCTGCTGGAAAGGCACCGCGACAAGGTCCTGGCCAATGTCGCCGATCTTCAGGCCAACCTCCTCGTTCTCGACGCCAAGATATCGGGCTACGCCGATGCAGAACAAAGGATCGAGACCAATGGACAACAACAACGAAAGCCGCTTCGAGCGCGGCACGCGCGCACTCTCTGACATCGACGGCGAAGGCGGCCGGAAGGTCGTCGATTCTCTCGCCGACATTGCCCCCGATTTCGCCCGCTACATCATCGAGTTTCCGTTCGGCGACATCTATTCACGCCCCGGC
Organism: Aminobacter sp. MDW-2; assembly: GCF_014250155.1. Classification (NCBI taxonomy): domain Bacteria; kingdom Pseudomonadati; phylum Pseudomonadota; class Alphaproteobacteria; order Hyphomicrobiales; family Phyllobacteriaceae; genus Aminobacter; species Aminobacter sp. MDW-2. The sequence continues at coordinate 1,486,106 of NZ_CP060197.1, read as the reverse complement.
CTCGACTTGAGGTCGCGCGAGATCGCAACGATCGCCGCCCTGACCGCGCTCGGCAATGCTGCGCCGCAGCTCAAGGTGCATATCCAGGCGGGACTGAATGTCGGTTTGAGCCGCGACGAGATCGTCGAGACCATCATGCAGATGGCGGTCTATGCCGGCTTTCCGGCGGCCCTCAACGGCCTGTTCGCCGCACGCGAGGTGTTCCAGGAAAAGCACAGTCTCGCAGCATGATGTCGTACCAATGGTCTAGTGCCATGGTCGCACTTGCCAAATCGATGGAAAGACCCCACCTTCTTCAAGTGTTCAACGAACTGAAAGGAGGTGATCCGATGTCGAGTGATTTCGTTTTCCAGAACGTGGCCTCAGCGGATTGCCCTTTCGGGAAGCAGTCTTCCCGTTAAGGCGCGAGATGCGCGGCTGGTAACAGCCTGAGCCGCGCCATGGACGGAAACACGGAAAGGCCGCCTCTTCGCAAGAAGGGCGGCCTTTTTCCTTTCGGCGCATACCGTCCTGCTATTTGGTCAGCACCAGCCGCTCAATGTTCTGAGCGATTGTCTGAAAAGCGGTATCGAGTTCCTTGCCGTTCGAGGTCTCGAAATAACGCTTCACCACACCGTCTGGCGAAGCACAGTCTTTCATGGTCTTCTTCGCAGCCGCGGTGTCGAGCTTGAAGCCGATGGTGAAAATCTCGATGCCCTTCTTGCGCATCTCTTCGCATAGCGTCTTGGCTGCGGTGCGGGTGGCGGTCTTGCCACTCGCATTGTAGGCATCCTGCCATTTGGAGGCATCCGCGTACGACAGGTTGAATTCGCCGTCGGTCATCAGGATGGCGAACTTTGCGACCTTCTCGGGATCGGCCTTCTCCGGCCGCTCCGACTTCTGAAAGACACCGGCCCAGTTCTCGGACAAGGTGTACCAGGCCCACTGAATGCCGATATGCCCGGCGGTGCCGCCATTGGCAACGAAAGCCTCGATCTCGGTCTTGAGCTTCTTGCCGTCATCGGTGAGCGGCACCACCTTCGCGCCAGGGCAGGCGGGGGTGTCGTAGTTTTCGGAATAGGCGTCGATCAGAAAATCGCGATTGACCATCGCCAAGTCAGGCCCCGCATCGGTGTACTGGTAAAACCCCTTGCGCTCGGTGGCGCAGTTGTCGGGACGCGTCGAGCTCGAAACCGCCTTCGCGTCGGTATTGGCAGGCGCTTGTTTGCGGTCCGCCTTACTACGCTCCACGAAGACAGAGCTTGACGCCAGATCGCCTGTGTTGACGGAGTTTGCGTAGGGCACCAGCGACATGCGCACGCGCGGGTCGCCTGACGGCGTCTTCTCCCCCTTCAGGAAGCTGTCGACCGCATTCTTTGCCGCCGTCTTCAGATCCTTGATCTTCTGACCGTCCATCGACTTGGTGACATCGAGCATCATCGCCACTTCGATGCGCTTGTCGGAATAGAGTGACGCCGTCGACGCCGCGACACGCTGACGGTTGGACGTGCCGAACAACGGGAAGAACACATTGACGTCGATGTAGGCCGACGCCTCCACCGTGCCGGCGAGCTTGTCGACTGTCACCTTGTTCAACACGACCTTTTCGCCCGGCGCCAGCAGACGGCCAGCATTGGCCTCGAGAAAGGCCCGGACTGTGGCGTCCGCATCCTCGAGCTTGATCTTGCCGGTCGTCAGATCGCGGGCGGTCGACGTCACCGCGGCATCAACCGCCTGCGACAGACCCGACTTCACGTTGAACAACTGCGCGGTGTTGATGCCGTAGCCGGCTGCCATGGCGAGAATGGAAATGGTGACGCCGCCAAGAATGGCAAAGTTGCCGCTGCTGTCTCCGGTGAAACGCCTTGCCGCCCGTGCCAGTGCCTGAAATTTCCGCATGTCCTGCCCCGCCGCCTGTGTGCCTCTGGCAAGGGCAAAGCAGGAAATCGGCCGCAGCCGCCCATTCAGCCGGGCACGGCGGCATCACCGCATCAAGTCATTGATTTTCATTGAGATCAGTGATCCACATGGTGAATGTGGGGTTAACCCGCTTGCAAACCGGCGGGCTTGTTTACCGCTCATTCACCATGGTGACGGCAGCACCGCTGGCGCCGCCTCACTTCGGCACACAGAGCCTGTGCCAGATCGGGTCACCTACACCAGCTGTCCCGCTTGCCGCCGCCATAAGCGCGCACCAGCCCGTCTTCGAGCATTGCCTTGGCGACCCCCTCACCGTCTCCGGTGCTGACGTCGGCAAGCACACGGCCGTAATATTTGGCGCCACCGATATTGGAGAGACTTATCGGGCCCTCAGCGACAAGCCGGGCAAGGGCTGCTCGTGCCGCCAGTGCCGCGGTTCGTTCATCCACGCACCGGCTTTTCATCTCCGGTGCGTCGATGCCACGAATGCGGATGTTCACCCGCAGCGTCTGCCCGGGCCAGATCTCGGCCTCGGCCAGGAGCGTGTCGCCGTCGATCACCTCGACGACGCGCGCGCTGACCGGCCCGGCGAAATTGTCCCGCCGTTTGGCTTCTACGGGAGAGGCAAGGCCGACACAAACCAGCACCGAAATAACCTTGAGCGGATTCGAATCCATTCAAGGTATTTATTCCTATGTCGTCGATTGAGCAATACGCCGAGAGCAGGCGTTGCGAAACTACAACCTCGGCTCGCCGCTGACAGGATCGACCTTGATCTCCACCTTGGCCTTGTCGGATGTGTAGTAGGTCACGTCGTAATAGCCTTCGCTCTCCCAATCGATCTCGGAGATGTAGTGGAACTGGTCGCGCTGCTCGATCTTGGCGATGATCTCGGACAGCTTGAGCGAATTCTGCGGCGGCACCGCCGGTTCCTTGGTCTGCGCCTGCGCGGGCACGGCACCAAGCAGCACAACAAGTGCGAGTCCCGAAATCCTCCTGGTCATGGCAGCTCCTTGCACGGTCCCTTGGAGAACGACCGGCTCGCGATTTCGGTTCCATCGCAGTCGTGCAAGGAAGACCCGACCCGACCGCGTCAGAAGTCGCTGGTCAGGCCCTTGATTTCCCAGTCGCCATAGCGCCCGGGCTCCTTGCCGCCACGGCCGCCGATCTCGAGCGGCAGCTTGGCTTCTTCGGCCTTGTAGGCCTCGCGGCGCGCTTCCGCTTCGGCGAGCGCACGCTTGGCCGCCGGCGAAAGCTGCCGTGGCGCAGGCGTTTCCAGATCGGTCTGCGGCTTGGCGTCGTCCATGGGATTCCTCGGAAATGATTGAAACGCACCCTCGTCTCTCCCATCATATAGCGAAGCGCACAGCCGTGATCGACCCTGGCGCGCGCGGAAAAGGACGGAGTGAACGATGAACATGATGCGGACGGCGATGCTTCTGGCGACCATGACGGCGCTGTTCATGGGCGTCGGCTATCTGATCGGCGGCTCCGGCGGCATGACCATCGCCTTCCTGATCGCTGCAGGCATGAACCTGTTCAGCTACTGGAATTCCGACAAGTTGGTCCTGCGCATGAACAATGCCATCGAGGTCGACGAGCGCAACGCACCTGAATATTACGCCATCGTGCGTGCCCTTGCCGCCAATGCCGGCCTGCCGATGCCCAGGGTCTATCTGATCGACAGCCCGCAGCCCAACGCCTTTGCCACCGGCCGGAATCCCGAAAATGCCGCCGTCGCCGCTTCCACCGGCCTGTTGCAGCGCCTCAGCCATGAGGAAGTCGCCGCCGTGATGGCGCACGAGCTCGCCCATATCGAAAACCGCGACACGCTGATCATGACCGTTACCGCGACCCTTGCCGGCGCGATCTCGATGCTCGGCAACTTCGCCTTCTTCTTCGGTGGCAACCGCGACAACAACAATCCGCTCGGCTTCGTCGGCGTTCTGGTGGCAATGATCGTGGCGCCGTTTGCCGCCATGCTGGTGCAAATGGCGATCAGCCGGACCCGCGAATATTCGGCCGACAGGCGCGGCGCCGAGATCTGCGGCAATCCGCTCTGGCTCGCCTCGGCCCTTGACAAGATCGCCCGCAACGTCGAACGCATCCACAACCCCGAAGCCGAGCGCAATCCTGCGATGGCTCCCCTCTTCATTATCAATCCTCTATCCGGCGAGCGCATGGACAATCTTTTCTCGACCCACCCCAATACAGAAAACCGCATCGCCGCCCTGCAGGCGATGGCGAACGAGGGTGTCGGTCGTCCAGCCCAGCGTACGGCACCCCAGCCGACGGCGCAGTCCTCGGCACCTTCCGGCCCGCAGGGTCCGTGGGGCGGTCGCCCTGCCGAGCAGGCGGCGCCCGAACAGCCACGTCCGTCCGGCCCCTGGGGCCGCAATCCGACCGGGCCGAAAGGCCCGAGGTCGTGAGCGGCGGTCAGCGCGACGACAAGCGAAACCGCGCACGCTCAGGCAATGCCAAGGGCAGTCGCCCGTCCACCGTTCCCGATGTCCCCGGCATCGCTGCGCGCATGGCGGCCGCCCGCCTGCTTGCCGCGACGATCGACGCCGGGACCCCACTCGACGGCCTGACCGATCACGAACACGGCCACCCGCAGTTCCGCGCGCTCGACATGCGTGACCGCGGGTTGGTCCGCGCCATCCTGGCCACCGCGCTTCGTCATCGAGTCACCATCACCAAATTGCTGGCGCGCCGGCTGGAAAAGCCGTTGCCGGCCAACGCGACTGTTCTCACCCACATCCTTCATGTCGCGGCAGCCCAGATTCTGTTCCTCGACATTCCCGACAGCGCCGCCGTCGACCTCGCCGTCACCCACGCCAAGGCCGACCCGCGCACCGTGCGCTTCTCCGGCCTGGTCAATGGCGTGCTGCGCACCCTTGCGCGTGCCAAGGACGCCGAACTGCCCGAAATGCTGGCAACGACAAGTGACGCGCCGGACTGGTTCGTCGAGCGCTTGACGGCGGCCTACGGCCCCGAACAGGCAAAGCTGATCCTCGCCGCGCATCGCATCGAGGCGCCGGTCGATTTCACCGCCAAGGCGGATCCGGCCATGTGGGCGGAGCAACTGGGCGGCACCGTGCTGCCCACCGGAACGATCCGTATCGAACGCCTCTCCGGCCCCGTCGCCGAACTCCCGGGCTTCGCCGAAGGCGCCTGGTGGGTCCAGGACGCCGCTGCCGCATTGCCGGCAAAGTTGTTCGGCGACGTCACCGGCCAGCGCGTCGCCGACCTCTGCGCTGCCCCCGGCGGCAAGACGGCACAGCTCGTGCTCACCGGCGCCAGGGTCACAGCGGTCGAAGCCTCGAAGAACCGCCTCGCCCGTCTTGCCGGTAATCTCGAGCGCCTTGGCCTCGACGCCGACAAGGTCAATGCCGACATTCTCACTTACGAGCCGGCCGAGCTGTTCGATGCCGTCCTGCTCGACGCGCCCTGCTCGTCCACCGGCACGGTGCGCCGCCATCCCGACGTGTTGTGGACCAAGTCGCCTGCCGACATCACCAAGCTCGCCGGCGTCCAGCGCGCTTTGCTCGACCGCGCCGTCAAGCTGGTGAGACCTGGCGGCAGAATTGTCTTTTCCAACTGCTCGCTTGATCCCGAGGAAGGCGAAGCGCTCGTTGCCGGCTTCCTCGCCGATCACAAGGCCAAGGTCGAACTTGACCCGATTCGGACAGGCGAGGTCGCAGGCATCGACGATTTCGTCACCGCCACCGGCTTTTTGCGCACCACGCCCGCTGGCCTCGACATCGGCAATCCCGCCATCTCCGGCCTGGATGGCTTCTTTGCAGCAAGGTTCCGACGCATCGCCTGATCAACACGGCGTTTACGAAAAATTCACCCTCGCGCCCGCCATTGAAACAACCTAATTTGTGTACGACGTGGGGTTGCGTCAGGAGGGGTATTGTCGATCGCGACGGACAACACGACGCGTCTTTGGGCTCTCGTTGCCAAGGAGTTCTGGCGTAAGACGCGCCGGCGCCTGCGCGCCGGGCCGGCCTACAGCTGGCGCTACTCCGGGCGCACGCCCGAACGCGTGCTTATCGCGCCGCCGGATCTGCGCCTGGCCGATCCCCAGATCGCGCTCGAAATCTACTATGGCCGCTTTCCGCTGTCGGGCCATCTTGTCGAGACCGGCGGCCAGTCGCCCTTCCTGATCGACGTGCCCAATCGCGGCTGGCAGCGCAGCCTGCATGGCTTCCGCTGGCTGCGCCACATGCGCGCCGCCGGCACCGAGCTGGCGGCCGCCAACGCCCGCGCCCTGGTGTCAGACTGGATCGCGCTGCATGGCAGCCGGATTTCCGGCATCGCCTGGGAACCGGCAACCACCGCCAAGCGCGTCATCGCCTGGCTGCAGCACTCCTCGGTCGTGCTGCAGGGCGCCGAGTTCGCCTTCTACCGGTCTTTCCTGCGTTCGCTGGCAATGCAGATCCGTTATCTCCGGTCGATGTCACCCGAGATGCCCGACGGCAAGGACAGGCTCCGCGCCCGTGTTGCGCTCGCCTTCGCCGCATTGTCGCTGCCGGCGCCTGTCTCGGCGCTGCGCTCGGCCACGCGCAACCTCGCCGAGGAGCTCGACCGCCAGATCCTGCCCGACGGCGGGCACATCTCGCGCAATCCGATGGCGGTTCTCGAAATTCTCGCCGACCTTTTGCCGCTGCGCCACACCTACGCCAACCAGGCCGAGCAGCCGCCGCTGGCGCTGATCAATGCCGTCGAGCGCATGCTGCCGGCACTGCGCTTCTTCCGCCACCAGGACGGCAGCCTCGCCCGCTTCAACGGCATGGGCGCCACCATCCATGACCGCATCGTGGCGATCCTGCGCCATGACGACACCGCCGGCTCGCCGCCGCTGCACGCCACCCATTCCGGCTACGAGCGCCTCGCCATGGGCGGCACGACGGTGATTGCCGACACCGGCACGGCACCGCCGATCGACGTGTCAAACCAGGCCCATGCCGGTTGCCTTGCCTTCGAGATGTCGTCGGGCCGCCAGCACTACATCGTCAACGCCGGCATCGACACCTATGGCGCAGCCGATCTCAGGCCGCTGGCGCGGGCCACCGCGGCTCACTCCACCGTCACCATCAACGACACCTCGTCGGCCAGCTTCGCCCATTCGCAACGCGTCAGCGGCGTGCTCGGCAGCCCGCTTTTTGGCGGACCGAAATCGGTGCCGACCCAGCGCTTGGACAAACCCGGCATCCATGGCTTCGTCGCCCGCCATGACGGCTACGCCCAGCGCTTCGGCCTCCATCACGAGCGCGAGCTGAGCCTGTCGGCCGGCGGCAGCATCCTGTCGGGCTGCGACCGCATCCTTCGTGCAGGCAAGACGCCGATCAAGAATGATGGCCGCGATCTCGTCACCATCCGCTTCCACGTCCATCCCGACGTCCAGCTGTTCCGTGACCAGAAGGAGCGACTGGTGTTGACCGGGCCTGATATCGACACCTGGGTCTTCACCTCGCCTGATGTTGGGTCCGAGGTCGAGGAATCGATCTATTTCGCTGGTCTCGGCGGTCCCCGCCGCTCCCGCCAGATCGTGCTGTCGTTCAAGGCTTCGGAAATCTCCGAGGTGCATTGGCAGTTCTCGCGCACGCGCATCATCAGCCGCCTCGACGGCTAGAGCCGTCCAGGATTGCGGAGGCACCTTGAGCGCCTGATCGGCATCACCTCGGGAAATAGGCCGCATGCGCCGCTGCGCGCCTTGATTTCCGGGCCTCATGTGCTAGGCCGCCCGCAAGCGAAGTTTCCGCTCCCAACTTTGAAGGGCCCGCCACCCATGGCCGTCGTTTCCAAGAAGATCCCCGCACCCGACCTCGTGCCGATCCGGCGCGCTTTGCTGTCGGTCTCCGACAAGACCGGGCTGATCGAATTTGCCAAGTGCCTGACCAATGTCGGTGTCGAACTGGTCTCCACCGGCGGCACCGCCAAGAGTATTTCGGCCGAGGGCATCGCCGTCCGCGACGTTTCCGAACTCACCAAGTTCCCCGAGATCATGGACGGCCGCGTCAAGACGCTGCATCCGTCGGTGCATGGCGCATTGCTCGGCGTCCGCGACGACCCCGAGCACGTCGCTGCCATGGCCGAGCACGGCATCGAGCCGATCGACCTCGTGGTGGTCAATCTCTATCCCTTCGAGGAGGTCCGCGATTCCGGCGCTCACTACGCCTCGATCGTCGAGAACATCGACATTGGCGGCCCGGCCATGGTTCGCGCCTCGGCCAAGAACCACGCCTATGTCGCCATCGTCACCGACCCGGCCGACTACAAGGACGTGCTCGACAGCATCGTCGCCAACAATGGCTGCCTGACCTACGAGTTCCGCAAGAAGCTCGCCGCCAAGGCCTTTGCCCGCACCGCCGCCTATGACGCGGCGATCTCGGGCTGGTTTGCCGAGGCGCTCGAGATCGAGACGCCCGACTGGCGCGCTTTCGGCGGCAAGCTGCAGAGCGTCATGCGCTATGGCGAGAACCCGCATCAATCGGCCGGCTTCTACCTGACCGGCGACAAGCGTCCCGGCGTCGCCACCGCGACCCAGCTCCAGGGCAAGCAACTGTCCTACAACAACATCAACGATACCGACGCCGCCTTCGAGCTGGCCGGCGAGTTCGACCCCGTCCGCACCGCCGCCGTCGCCATCATCAAGCACGCCAATCCGTGCGGTGTCGCCGAGGGCGCAACACTGACCGAGGCCTATGCCCGGGCGCTCGCCTGTGACCCCGTCTCGGCTTTCGGCGGCATCGTTGCGCTCAACCGCATACTCGACGCCGAGGCGGCCGAGGAGATCGTCAAGATCTTCACCGAAGTCATCATTGCGCCGGATGCTACGCCGGAGGCCCAGGCCATCGTCGCTGCCAAGAAGAACCTGCGGCTGCTGGTGACAGGCGGCCTGCCCGATCCGGACCGAGCCGGGCTCTCGGTCAAGTCGGTCGCCGGCGGCCTGCTTGTCCAATCGCGCGACAACGCCGTCGTCGATACGCTCGACCTCAATGTCGTGACCAGGCGACAGCCGACCCAACGCGAGATCGAAGACCTGAAATTCGCCTTCCGTGTCGCCAAGCACGTCAAGTCGAACGCCATCGTCTATGCAAAGGATCTTGCCACGGTGGGTATCGGCGCCGGCCAGATGAGCCGGGTCGATTCATCGCGCATCGCCGCCCGCAAGGCGCTGGATGCCGCGGAAGCCGCCGGCCTCGCCGAACCGCTGACCAAGGGGTCGGTGGTTGCCTCCGATGCCTTCTTCCCCTTCGCTGACGGTCTGCTGTCTGCCGTCGAGGCGGGCGCCACTGCTGTCATCCAGCCAGGCGGCTCGATGCGCGACGACGACGTCATCGCCGCGGCAGATGCCCATGGTATCGCCATGATCTTCACCGGCGTGAGACACTTCAGGCACTGAGGGGCAGATACCTTCTCCTGTTGCGGGAGAAGGCAGTGAGCGGAGCAAAGCCGGACGAGGGGTTCTGGACGGAGTGAGGTGTTGCCAGAAAAGCGGCGAGCGCCGAAACCTTGAGACGCACCGCCTCGTCCAGCACCGCTATCCGTCGTCTTCGGTGACAGCTTCTCCCACAGGGGGAAGATAATATCCGCTATTCCACCTCGTCAGCCGGATAGGGCGTGCGCAACAGCACTGCCAGCCCGACGACGAAGAATATGATGATCATCGCCATGCCAAGCCGTGGCGAGCCGCTCAGGGCGGTGACTGTCGCGACCACGAACGGCGCGACGAAGCTGGTCGCCCGGCCCGACAGCGCATACAGACCGAAATAGCGCCCTGCCTCATCGGCCGAGACACTGCGGGCCATATAGGAGCGCGACGACGCCTGCACCGGGCCGAAGGCAATGCCGACCAGCAGGCCGAAGGCAATGTAGGCCTTCTCGGCGGGCGTGCCGAACAGCCCGTTGGTATCGGCACCAGGCATCTGCCACAGGCCGAACAGCGTGTAGCCCGGTCCGGTGGAGACGATGCCGATGGTGGCGATCGTCAGCAGCACCAGCGAAAACACCACCACGACCTTGGAACCGAAGCTGGTGTCGAGACGGCTGGCAACCAGGCAGCCAAAGATGGCGACGACATTGAGAATGATGCCGTAGATTCCGATTTCAGTGATTGTCCAACCGAACATCGCAGCCGCGAACGCGCCACCAAGACCGAGCAAGGCGTTGACGCCGTCCTGGTAAATCATGCGGGCGACGAGGAAACGGAAGATGCCGGTGCGCTGGCGCACCTCGCCGATCGTCGACTTGAGCTCGGAAAGCCCCAGCCGCACGGCCGGCCGGATGGCGATGCCCTTGCCGCTGTCGGGCGTAAAGAAAAACATCGGCAGGATGAAGACGAGGTACCACAATGCTGAAATCGGGCCTGTGGCGCGAGCATCCTCGCCTGCCACCGGGTCCAGCCCGAACAGCGGGGCCGACCCGATGATGGTCTTGCCGCTCTCGGGCGACGCAGCCAAGAAACCGACGACGAAGATCAGCACGATCATGCCGCCGAGATAACCAAGGCCCCAGGCAATGTTGGAAATCTTGCCGATCTCCTCCTTCGAAACAAGGCGAGGCATCATCGAATCGTTGAAGACGATCGAGAACTCCGCCGCCACCGAAGCGAGCGAAAACAGCAGGACGATCGGCACCAGCGGCGATCCGGGCTCGGCATACCAGAGCAGGCACAGGCTGATGATCTTGATCGCGGCAAAGAATGCGATCCATGGCTTGCGCGGGCCGGTCTGGTCGGCGATCGAGCCAAGCACCGGCGACAGGATGGCGATGACAAAACCGGCTGCAGCAATGCCGTAACCCCAGGCTGCCTGGCCCATGGCCGGATCGGTCGCCATGCGCGAGACGAAATAGGGACCGAAGATGAAGGTGGTGACCACGGTGAAGAACGGCTGCGCCGCCCAGTCGAAGAACATCCATCCCCAGACGCCACGCCGAGGCGTGCGTTGAACCACCATCGTGTCAGCCATCATCCCTCCGCGCGCGCCGCATCAGCGCGTTGTCTGGAGCTATAGCGTAGTTCGCTTGCGTGGTCCTTGAGGAAAATGCCTGCCACGGTTGCCGTGGCAGGCGCCGTTGCAAGGGCTCAGCGTCCCGACAGGTCGCTCATCAGCCCGGCCGCCACCGTCAGGCGCGACACGGTGATGTCGCCACCCTCCGTCAGGGCCTGCAGCCTGTCGCGGGTACGGTTGGTCCTGTCGCCGCCGGCGTCGAGCCATGCAGCGACCGGATCGGCAGCCTTGCCGAAACCGGTCAATGCCGCAACCGCGATGCCGCGTCGCGCCGCACCGATGGTGTCGGATGCACGCGACAGCGCCAGCCCCTCATAATAGTCAGAGGTGGCGATCGCATGCGTTGCATCCTCGATCCGCGGAATGCGGAACGCCTCGCTGACGCCGAAGAACGCCTTCGCCGCTGCCAGGATGTCGGCCTTGGCGGTCTTGGCCACCAGGGCGATGTCGGGCACCAGTTCGCCTGCCTCGAGCAGCGACAGCCGCTCGGCCAGTTTCTCCGGCGCACCGGCGGCGGCAAAGCCAGCCTTGCGGTTTTCGATGCGCTCGCGGGTGAAGGCAGGCAGCATGCCTGAGAACTTCGGCTCCAGTGCTGCGCGTGCTTCCTGCAGCTCGGCGATGCGGCTCGCCAATGGCGCGTCGCTGTGCTCGTTGCGCAGATACCAGCCGCTGGTACCGAAGATCAGCCGGCTGACCGCCTGATACAGGTCGAGCTGCAGCGTGCCGTCGACGACATTGTCGAGCGCGTCGATCTCGCGATAGAGCGCCGGCAGAGCAAAGCCATCGCGCACGACGGCAAAAGCCCGCACCACATCGGCCGCCGAACGGCCGCTGGCCTCCTGCAGCCGGTTGACGAAGGATGGCCCACCACGATTGACGAGATCGTTGGCGACGACACGCGCGATGATCTCGCGGCGCAGCCGGTGACCACCGATCTCGGCGGCATATTTCTTGGCCATGCGCTCGGGGAAGTAGCCGAGCAGATCACGTTCGAAATGGGCTTCGTCGGGCACGTCGCTGGCGACGATGTCGGAGAACAGCACGATCTTGGCATAGGCGAGCAGCACGCCAAGCTCGGCCCGGGTCAGCGGCTCGCCACGCGTCTGGCGTTCGGCCAGAGCAGGCGGCCATGGCAGGTTCTCGACGGCGCGGTCGAGCAGTCCGCGCGCCTCGAGCGCGCTCATGAAGCGGCCCTGATGCGCGATGTCCTGAATACCGCGCTTGGCCGCAACCGACAGCGCCAGCGTCTGCTCGTAGTTGTTGGCCAGCACCAGCCCGGCAACCTCCTCGGTCATTTCGGCGAGGAACTTGTTGCGCGCCGGCCGCTGCAGCGTGCCCTTGCGCATCGCCGAAGCCAGCGCGATCTTGATGTTGACCTCGACGTCGGACGAATTGACGCCGCCCGAATTGTCGATGGCGTCCGAGTTGCAGCGCCCGCCCTTGAGGCCGAACTCGATGCGCGCCCGTTGGGTTGCGCCGAGATTGGCACCCTCGCCGATCACCTTGACCCTGAGGTCGGTGGCGGTGACGCGGATCGCGTCGTTGGCGCGGTCACCGACTTCCTGGTTGGTTTCGCCGGTCGCCCTGACATAGGTGCCGATGCCGCCGAACCACAACAGGTCGACCTGCGCCCGCAGGATGGCGTTCATGATCTCGGTCGGCGATGCGGTCGTCTTGGCGAGCCCGATCGCCGTTGCCGCCGCATGCGGCAGCGTCACCGACTTCTGGGCGCGCGAAACGATCACGCCGCCTGCCGACAGCTTGGACTTGTCATAGTCCTGCCAGCTCGAACGCGGCAGGTCGAACATCCGCTTGCGCTCGGCAAAGGACGCGGCCATATCGGGCTCGGGATCGATGAAGATGTCGCGGTGGTCGAAGGCGGCGATCAGCTTCGTTTGCTCGGACAACAGCATGCCGTTGCCGAAGACGTCGCCCGACATGTCGCCGACGCCGACGACGGTGAACGGCGTCGTCTGGATGTCGCGGTTCATCTCACGGAAGTGCCGTTTGACCGCTTCCCAGGCGCCACGCGCCGTGATGCCCATCTTCTTGTGGTCGTAGCCCGCCGAGCCGCCCGAGGCGAAGGCGTCGTCGAGCCAGAAGCCGTGCTTCTCGCTGATGCCGTTGGCCGTGTCGGAGAAGGTCGCCGTGCCCTTGTCGGCGGCAACGACGAAATAGGGATCGTCGATATCGCGGCGGACAACACCCACCGGCGGCACCACCTTGTCGCCGTCGAGATTGTCGGTGATCGACAGCAGGCTGGAGACGAAATTGACGTAAGCAGCCTTGCCGGCCTCGAACACCGCGTCGCGGCTGCCGCCCACGGGCAGGCGCTTGGGGAAGAAGCCGCCCTTGGCGCCGACAGGCACGATGACGGCATTCTTGACCTGCTGCGCCTTGACCAGGCCAAGCACCTCGGTGCGATAGTCCTGGGCACGGTCAGACCAGCGCAGGCCGCCGCGCGCCACCGCGCCGAAGCGCAGATGCAGCCCCTCGACCTCCGAACCATAAACGAAGATCTCGCGCCACGGCCGCGGCTCTGCCAGGCCTTCGACGCTGCGCGAGTCGAGCTTGATCGCCAGCGATTGGCCACGCTCCTTCTTACCCGCCACGAAGTGGTTGGTCCTGAGCGACGCCTCGATCAGGTTGACGTAGCGCCGGATGATGGTGTCGTCGTCAATATTGGGGACCGCCTCGAGCGCGTCCTTGATCTTGGCCTTGAGGTGCTTGGCGGTGACCAGGCCGTCCTGTTCCTGTGCCGGATCGAGCCGGGCGAGGAAAAGCGCGTGCAGGCCGCGCGCGATATCGGGATAGCGGTTCAGCGCTGCCGCGATGAAATCCTGGCTCTGCGGAATGCCGGCCTGCTGCAGGTAGCGGCCATAGGCACGCAGGATAAGAATCTCGTTGGAGCCGAGACCTGCCGTCTGCGCCAGCGCGTTGTAGCCGTCATTGTCGGCGTCGCCGTTCCAGACCGACAGGAACACCTCTTCGAACAGCGCGCCACTGTCGGCGAGGTCGATCGGCTGGCCGTAGGCGTTCTCCAGCTCCATGTCATGGATGAAGATCTGGTCTTCGCCCTTCTCGCCCAGTTCGAATGTGCGCTCGCTGATGACGCGGAAGCCCATGTTCTCGAGCAGCGGCACGCGCCGCGACAGCGCCACCGGCGCGCCGTGGTGATAGATCTTCAGCGAGGCCTGTGCGGGCGCCTGGCCGGTATCGCGATAGCAGTCGATGACGATCGGGTTGGATGCGCCGATCGAGGCGATGCGCTCGGCATCGACAAGGGCTGCCGCCGGCGAGAAGCTGTTCTGGTAGTCCTGCGGGAAGTGGCTGGCGAGCCTGACGAAAGATGCGGATGAGCCGGCCTCGGCTGAGGCCTCGCGCAAGCCGTCATCCCAGGTCCGCACCATATCGCGGATTGCCGCCTCGATGGCCGTCTGCTCGACCTTGGGCGTCTTGCCGCCGGAGCGGCCGATGATGAAATGGACACGCGCCAGCCCGCCCTCGGGGAAAGCCGGGTAATAGGCCGACAGGCGGCCTTCGAACACGGTCTTGAGATAGGCGCCGATCTTCTCGCGCACCACCGAATCGTAGCGGTCGCGCGGCACGAAGACGAGGATCGAGACAAAGCGATCGAACTGGTCGACACGCACCAGCGCACGCACGCGCGGCCGTTCGATCAGGCCGAGGATGGCCTCGGAATGCTTGCGCAACGTCGGCACGGCGACCTGGAACAGCTCGTCGCGCGGATAGGATTCAAGCACGTTGATCAGCGCCTTGCCGGAATGGTCGGCAGGGTCGAAGCCCGACTTCTGCACCACGGTTTCGGCCTTGGAGCGCAGATAGGGAATCTTCATCACCGAGCGCGTGTAGGCGGTCGAGGTGAACAGGCCGACGATGCGCAGTTCGCCCGACAGCTGCCCCTTGGCGTCGTAGGTCTTGATGCCGATGTAGTCGAGATAGGCGCGGCGGTGCACCGCCGACTTGGCATTGGCCTTGGTGACGATCAGCGGATCCGGGCCATGCAGAAAGGCGCGGATTTCGGGTGTCGTCGACGTCGCGTCGATGGTGTCACGGCGCAGCACCAGAACGTCGGGGTCGG
The DNA here is from genome assembly GCF_014250155.1 of Aminobacter sp. MDW-2. Classification (NCBI taxonomy): domain Bacteria; kingdom Pseudomonadati; phylum Pseudomonadota; class Alphaproteobacteria; order Hyphomicrobiales; family Phyllobacteriaceae; genus Aminobacter; species Aminobacter sp. MDW-2. Next base: position 1,471,082 of record NZ_CP060197.1, on the reverse strand, counting down.
CGAGGATGCCGAGGCCCGGCTTGTCGGAGCGTTCCAGTACGCCACTCTTTTCGCCGCCCGAATATTTGAATTCGCGCATGCCGAGGAAGGTGAAATTGTCGTCGCGCAGCCATTCGAGGAAGGCGATCGCCTCGGTCACCGCGTTCTTGTCGAGCGGGATCGGCGCATAGCGGAATTCCGAGATCGCCTGGTCGAGCCTGGCCAGCATCGGCTTCCAGTCGGTGACGGCGGCGCGCACCTGCCCAAGCAGCTTCTTCAGCCGCTCGCGCAACGCTTCTGCGGCTTCCTTGCCAAGCGGCGGAATGTGGACGTGAATGACGCTGACCTTGTCGGCCGCCTCCTCGCCCTTGTGGCCGCCATCGCTCAGGATCTCGTCGACGCCGGTGCGGCCATGGCGCACGTGGATGACCGGGTGGGTGACAAGCACCGGCTCGCCGGCGGCTTCGGTGATCTCGCCGAGCACCGAATCGAACAGGAACGGCATGTTGTCGTTGACGACGGTGACAACAGTGACCGGCCGGTCATGACGGACGACGCTGCCGTCGGTCTCGATGTCGATGACCGAAGAACCTTTGCGGTGCTTGAGCACGGCCTGCTCGGCGAGCTGTGCTGCGCGCTCCAGCATGCCCGGCTCGTAATCGGCCACGTCCTCGGCCGGCGCTCGGGCGAGCAGCAATTCGTGCAGCTGGGGAGGTCTGTTGGAGGATTTGGAGGCGGATGCAGTCTTGGCGGATTTCGCCTTAGACTTCACAGATGCGGCCATGACGCTAGTTTCTCCCGTCCCGTCACATGCTTTTGCGACTATCGTAGCAGATGGCCTGCCTTTAGCGACAAAGGTTTGACGGAAGGTAGGCAAAAACGCCTATCGGGCAGGCAGAAATTGCCTGCAAAATAGGCTGACGCAGCGTCCCCAAGGCTCGCTGCGTACCTGGCCTGACAAAACTTTGGCCTTTTACCTCGCGGCAATCGCCGCGGCCGCACCCGCCATGGTCGTGGCACTCACCCGATTCGCAATCTGCATCGCCCGCTTGCTCCGCAAAAGCTTGCGCGCCTGTGCTGCTGCGAACACCCAGGCGAGGTCGATGGCGATCAACACCGCCGCCATCGTCAGCGTCAGTTCCAGCCAGCCGACGACGCTCACCGAAGCCAGGTCGATGATCGTCGGCAACAGCGCCAGATAGAACATCATGATCTTGGGATTGCCGAGCGTCACGGCCATGCCGGCAGCGAAAAGCTTGAGCGGAGAATCCTGGCTCGGCATCTCGCCTTCGCGCGTGTCGACGGGGGCCGTCCACATTTTCCAGGCGAGGTAGACGAGATAGGCGACGCCAGCCCACTTCACCACGACGAAGGCCATGTGAAAGGACTGCGCCACGAAGGCGAGGCCAAACACCGCCAGCGAAAGCCAGATCGCCTCGCCGATCCACATCGCCGCCAGGAACGGCAACACGTCACGAAAGCCCTTCGAGATGACCCGTGCCACCAGTGCTGCAATGGAAGGCCCGGGCGAACCGGCGGCAACAAGCAGAGCACCGGCAAAGATCAGAAGCGAAGTCGGTTCCATCGTCATCCCCGAATGGCTGGTCGCGGAACCTTACGGCATGCGCCGCAACTTGCAACCGCCAGACGAACCAGGCGCCTATGCCATCAACTTTGCGAGATCGGACAGGAAAGCAGGTTGTCCAGGACAGCCTACAGGCAAATGAATAGCTCGCGCGCCGGCACGATGTCGGGTGGCCGGCACCTCGGCACGCCACGGAGGAGATGTCATGGCCAAGTTTCTCTTCGTCTATCACGGCGGCGCCATGCCGCAATCGGAGGAAGAAGGCGCCAAGGTGATGAAGGCCTGGATGGACTGGTTTGCCGGCTTGGGCGCTGCCGTCGTCGATGGCGGCAATCCGGTCGGCAAGTCTCAGACGGTTGCCGCCAACGGCGCTGTTACCAATGACGGCGGCGCCAATCCGGTCAGCGGCTATTCGGTGTTCGACGCCAAGGATCCCGCCGACGCCGCGCGCATCGCCAAGGGCTGCCCTATCCTCCACGCCGGTGGTTCGGTGGAAGTCGCACCCATCATCGAGATGTAGTCGGGGTCGCACCCACGCCCCAAAGCAAAAAGGGCGCCTCCATTGGAGACGCCCTCTTGATTTGTGCCGCGTGGCTTATGCCGCGCCGGCGGTCTTCGACGACTTCTCGAAGCGCTTGCGCTCGTTCGGGTCGAGATAGAGCTTGCGCAGGCGGATGGTCTTCGGCGTCACTTCGACCAGTTCGTCGTCCTGGATCCAGGCGAGCGCGCGCTCGAGCGTCATGCGGATCGGCGGCGTCAGGCGCACTGCTTCATCCTTGCCGGCGGCGCGGATATTGGTCAGCTTCTTGCCCTTCAGCACGTTGACCTCGAGGTCGTTGTCGCGGCTGTGGATACCGATGATCATGCCCTGGTAGACCTTCACGCCGGCGTCGATGACCATCGGGCCGCGGTCTTCCAGGTTCCACATGGCGAATGCAACCGACTCACCCTGATCATTGGAGATCAGAACGCCGTTGGTGCGACCGGGCAGCTCGCCCTTGTAGCCCTGGTAGGAGTGGAACAGGCGGTTCATGACAGCCGTGCCACGCGTATCGGTGAGCAGTTCCGACTGGTAGCCGATCAGGCCGCGCGTCGGCGCATGGAACACCAGACGCTGGCGGTTGCCGCCTGAAGGACGCAACTCGACCATCTCGGCCTTGCGCTCCGACATCTTCTGGACGACGACGCCGGCATGCTCTTCATCAACGTCGATGACGACTTCTTCGACGGGCTCGAGCAGGTCGCCGTTCTCGTCCTTCTGCATGACGACACGCGGACGCGACACGGCAAGCTCGAAGCCCTCGCGGCGCATCGTTTCGATCAGCACGGCCAGCTGCAATTCGCCACGGCCGGAGACGTAGAACGAATCCTTGTCGGCCGATTCCTCGATCTTGAGGGCGACGTTGCCTTCGGCTTCCTTGAGCAGACGGTCGCGGATGACGCGGCTGGTGACCTTGTCACCTTCGGTGCCGGCCAGCGGCGAGTCGTTGACGATGAAGGACATGGTGACGGTCGGCGGATCGATCGGCTGCGCATGCAGCGGCTCGGTCACGGCCGGGTCGCAGAAGGTGTCGGCGACGGTTCCCTTGGAAAGGCCGGCGATGGCAACGATGTCGCCTGCCTGCGCTTCTTCGATCGGCTGACGCTCGAGACCACGAAAGGCGAGGATCTTGGAGACGCGGCCGGTTTCCAGCAGCGAACCGTCATGGTGCAGCACCTTGACCGGCTGGTTGGACTTCAGCGTGCCGGATTCGATGCGGCCGGTGATGATGCGACCGAGGAACGGGTTCGCCTCGAGAATGGTGCCGATCATGCGGAACGGGCCGGGGTGAACCGTCGGTGCCGGTACGTGCTTGAGCACGAGGTCGAACAGCGGCGCCAGGCCCTGGTCCTTCGGGCCTTCCGGATTCTCGGAAACCCAGCCATCGCGGCCCGAACCGTAGAGGATCGGGAAGTCGAGCTGTTCGTCGGTGGCGTCGAGGGCTGCGAACAGGTCGAACACCTCGTTGATGACTTCCTGATGGCGGCCATCAGGACGGTCGATCTTGTTGATGACGACGATCGGCTTCAGGCCGACCTTGAGCGCCTTGCCGACCACGAACTTGGTCTGCGGCATCGGGCCTTCGGCAGCGTCGACCAGAACAATCGCGCTGTCGACCATCGACAGGATGCGTTCGACCTCGCCGCCGAAATCGGCGTGGCCAGGGGTGTCGACGATGTTGATGCGGGTGTCCTTCCAGTCGACCGAAGTCGCCTTGGCCAGGATGGTGATGCCGCGTTCCTTTTCGAGATCGTTCGAATCCATCGCGCGCTCGGCGACGCGCTGGTTTTCACGGAACGAGCCGGATTGCTTGAGAAGCTGGTCGACGAGCGTGGTCTTGCCATGGTCGACGTGCGCGATGATCGCGATATTGCGGAGGTTCATATGTCTACTCGGGAGCGTTGCGGGCACTGCCTGTCGACGCGCCGCGTTTCGTGTGGCCGGGCTCATACAGCTTTTTTCGCAAATGCGAAAGGGGGGCAGGCAAATCGGCCGATTTTCTGCCCGCCGGTAAGCCTACAAGAAGTCGCCCCAGTCGGCCCGTCGTGCCGACCTGAACAGCTCGCCATCGCGCTTGGTCAAGAGCTTTTCCTCGATCGAGCCATTTTCCAGGCACAGTTTGAGCTGGACCTTGCCCGATCCGCCGCGCGCCGGCGCCAAGACCCGGGCGCGGAATGGTTCAGCCGGCATGCGCGACGCGGCCAGGAAAATGTACTTCTCGTCTTCCCACGGCACCTCGCCACGCTTGGTCAGCCGATGCAGCCGCGAGCGCGCCACGCGGCGCGAAAAATGGCACCAGTCGGGCTCGACGATCGGGCAGGCGTCGGCATGCGGACAAGGTGCAGTCAGATGTGCGCCGAGATCGATGAGGCGCTGTCGCACCGCCATCATGCGCTGCCAGCCGGCCGGCGTGCCGGGCTCGACCACGACAAGCAGGCCATCGGTGGCAGCCCACAGGCGCTCGACCAACGCGAGCCCCTCGGCCGGCGACAACTCGTCCAGCACATAGGCCAGCGTCACCAGATCGGCCTTGTCGGCCTCGAAGCTCTTGGCGGCATCCGCCACGCGCCAATCCACATGCGCAACGCCCGAATGCGCCGACAACGCAAGGCCAACCTTACGGATCGCCTGGCTTGCCTCGAGCATCGTCGCGGAATCGATGCTCGGCCAGCAGTCCGAAGCCGCCCAAAGTGCCGTGCCTGGACCGGCACCGACGTCGAGCAGGCTTTTCGGCGCAAAGTCAGGCATCAGCTCGGCGGCACTTTCGAGACTCGCCCTGACGGCCGCAAATGTCGCCGGCAGCCGCGTCGCCAGATAGGCGTTGGCGAACATCTCGTCCGACAGATGCAGTTTTCCATCGCGCAACTCGGCGCGATAGCGGCTCGACAAGGTGTCGGCAGCCCGCTGCAACTCGCCAAGCGGCACGCCTTCCAGCGCCCGGTCGACCGCCGCCCGCAATGCTGCCGGTAGTTCCATCGGCCTGCCCGTCCGCGGCCTAGACGAGGCCGCGCTTTTCCATCATCGCCTCCGGCGACGGCAACTTGCCGCGGAAGGCCTTGTAGAGTTCTTCCGGATCGGCCGAACCGCCTGCCGCATAGATGTGCTTGCGCAGCTTCTCGGCCATGCCGGGATTGAAGGCGTCGCCGGTTTCCTCGAAGGCGGCGAAGGCGTCGGCGTCGAGCACTTCCGACCACATGTAGGAGTAGTAGCCGGCCGAATAGCCCTCGCCCGAGAACACATGCAGGAAATGCGGCGTACGGTGACGCATGACGATCGCATCCGGCATGCCGAGCTTTTCCAGTGTCTCGGCTTCGAAGGCGGCGGGCTCCGTCGGTGCGTCCGGCCGGGCATGATAGGCCATGTCGACAAGCGCCGACGAAGCGAACTCGACGGTGGCAAAGCCGGCGCCGAAAGTCTTGGCAGCCAGCATCTTGTCGAGCAGAGCCTTGGGCATCGGCTTGCCGGTCTTGTAGTGCAGCGCATGCTTTTCCAGCACCGCCGGCACCGTCAGCCAGTGTTCGTAGAGTTGCGACGGCAATTCGACGAAGTCGCGGCTGACCGAGGTGCCCGCCACTGACGGCCAGGTGACATCGGTCAGCATGCCATGCAAAGCGTGGCCAAATTCATGGAACAGCGTCTTGGCCTCGTCGAGCGACAGCAGCGCCGGCTCGCCGGCCTTCGGCTTGGCGGAGTTCATGATGTTGTAGATGATCGGCGTCGAGCCCTTGCCCAGCCTGTAGCCTGACTGCAGCGCACTCATCCAGGCACCCGAACGCTTCGACTGGCGGGCAAAATAGTCGGCGAGGAAGAGCCCGCGCGTGCTGCCGTCGGCGTTGAACACCTCGAACACCCTGGCATCGGGATGCCAGGCGGCAACATCGGGCACTTCCTTGAAGGTGATGCCGAACAACCGCGTCGCGACATCGAAGCAGGCCTTGATGACGTTCTCGAGCTGGAGGTAGGGCTTCAGCTCGGCCTCGTCGAAGGCGTATTTCTCCGCCCGCAGCTTCTCCTGATAGAAGCGCCAGTCCCAGGCGGCGAGCTTGTCGTTGCTGCCGGCGGCCGCTGCAAGGCGCTGCAGTTCGGTCTCGTCGGCGGCGGCCTTCTCGCGCGCCTTGTTCCACACCGGCTCGAGCAGCTCCATCACCGCCTTGGGGGTCTTTGCCATGGTGTCGTCGAGCTTCAGCGCCGCATAGCTGTCATAGCCGAGCAGCCTGGCCTTTTCGGCGCGCAGGCTGAGCGTATCGCGCACAATGCTGGCATTGTCGGTCTCGCCACCTGTTTCGCCGCGTCCCGCAAAGGCCTTGAATGCCTTTTCGCGCAGGTCACGCCGCTCGGAGAACGTCGTGAACGGCTCATAGATCGAGCGTGACAAGGTGACGGCGTACTTACCCGTCTCGCCGCGCGCCTCGGCAGCCTGGCCCATCGCACCACGGACAAATTCCGGCAGGCCGTCGAGATCGCCTTCGTCGAGAAACAGCACCCATTCCCTCTCGTCGGCCAGAACGTTCTGGCCGAACTTGGCGCCAAGCGAGGCAAGCTCTTCCTGGATAGCGGCAAGCCGCTTCTTGCCCACCGGGTCGAGCTTGGCACCCGAACGGACGAAGCCTTTCCAGGTTTTTTCCAGCACCCTCAGCGTCTCAGGGTCTAGGCCGAGCGAAGCGCGGCGGGAGTAGAGATCGTCTATGCGTGCAAACAGCTTCTCGTTCATCGAGATCGCCGAGAAATGGCGAGCCATCTTCGGCGAGATCTCACGCTCCATCGCCTGGATCGCGTCATTGGTGTGGGCACCGGCGCGGCACCAGAAGATCGAGGACACGCGGTCGAGCGCATCACCTGCGAGCTCCATTGCTTCAAGCGTGTTGGCGACCGTCGCTTGTTCCGCATTGGCGGCAATCGCATCGATCTCGGCGGCGTGCGCGGCAAGCGCTGCATCAAACACCGGCCCGAAATCGCTGTCCTCGATCCTGGTGAAATCCGGCAGGCCGAGCGGCCCGGTCCAATGGGTCAGCGGATGACGCGCGAGATCGATGTTCTGGCTGGCGGACATGAATGGCTTCCTCGATTGGCATTCGGTTCGGACAGCCTCGATGTAGGGCCGGACCGGTAACTGCGCAACCGCATTGACTCGTCGCCTCACGTAAACTAAGTAACCCATATAATAAGGATTACTTACTAAAATGCCTGCCAGTCCGGAAACCGACACTTTCGGCTTCATCGTCAACGATCTCTCGCGCATCATCCGCGCCGAGATGGACCGCCGCACCACTGAAGCCGGCCTCGGCCTGACCACCGGCGAGGGCCGGGCGCTGCTCAATGTCAGCCGCACCGGTCCGATCAGGCAGACGGCATTGGCCGAGCGGCTGGGTGTCGAAGCGATGACCCTGAGCGGTCTTGTCGACCGGCTAGAAGCCAAGGGTTTCGTCGAGCGCCAGCCCGATCCGGCCGATCGCCGTGCCAAGCTGGTCACCCTCACCGAAGCCGGGTCCACCGTCGTCAGGCAGATCGAGCCGATCGCCGCCGCGATCCGAAGCGAGGCAGCGCTTGGCATCGATCCGGACGACTGGCAGCGCCTTCTCGTTTCACTGCGGGCAGCCCGCACCAACCTGCTCGCCACGCGCACCGAAGCGCTATCGGGCGAGGACACGGCGGCATGAACATGCGCACCGATATCAGCCAGGCGCTGGACCTTGTGGAAACCGCACCGATCATGAGCGAGCGCCGGGTGTCGCTGATCGGCGGCCTGATGGTTGCCATCGGCCCGATCTCGCTGGCGCTGTTCACGCCGGCCATGCCCGAGATCGTCCAGGCCTTCGGCACCACCGAAGCTGCAGTCAAGATGACGCTGTCGCTCTATTTCGGCGGTTTTGCCTTTGCCCAGCTCGTCTGTGGCCCGCTCTCCGACGGTTTTGGCCGCCGCCCGATCACGCTCGCCTTCATGGCGATCTATCTTGCCGCAAGCGTTCTGGCGCTGATGGCGCCGAACATCGAAACGCTCGTCGTCGCGCGCTTCCTGCAGGGCGTCGGCGCCGCCGTCGGTGTTTCGGTGGCGCGTGCCGTCGTTCGCGACGTCTTCACCCACGAACGCTCCGCCCGCATCATGAACATGATCGGCATCCTTTTGGCCCTCGGCCCGGCCATCGCGCCAACCCTCGGCGGCCTGACCATGGAGTTGTTCGGCTGGCATGCCATCTTCGTGGTGATGGTGCTGCTCGGCGTCGTCGTCATGCTGGTGGCGATCTTTGCCCTGCGCGAAACGGTGACGCGCGACCTCAGCCGCATCAGGCCGAAAGCCCTCGTTGCCTCCTACGGCTCGCTCTTCCGCAGCCCCTATTTCGTGCTCTGCTGCCTGGTCATCGCCGGCACGACCGGCGCGATCTACACCCAAGCGACCGTGCTGGCCTTCATTCTGATGGAGCGTGTCGGCCTCACGCCCACCCAGTTCGGCGTCGGCATGCTGATGCAGACCGCCAATTTCATGGCCGGCGCGATCGTCATGCGCATCTTCATGAAGCGTTTCGGCGCAGCAAGGATGGTGCCCGTCGGCCTGGTTTTCGTTGCCATCGGATCGATCGCCATGGCCATCCTGCTCAGGACCTATGAACCCAGCTTCCTGCTGGTCATGGTTCCGGTCGGCATCTACGCCTTCGGCATCGCCATGATCTCGCCGGCGATGATGACGGCGGCGATGGCGCCCTTCCCCGAAAATGCCGGGGCGGCATCCGCCATGATGGGCTTCTTCCAGATGGGCGCGGGAATGGTTGGCGGTGCAGCGGCGGCATTGATGGGTGACCCGGTCAATGCGCTCGCCACCGTGATCCCGATCATGGGCCTCCTTGCCATCCTGTCATGGCTGATCTGGCGCCGTCTGCCGGAGCCGTCGCTGATGGCACGGCTGAAGCAGGGCTAGAGCAGCAGCAGTTTTCCGTCCGGAATTGCGCAGGACATGGAGACAGAGAGCTTCCGCAACCGACGAAAAGCGGAAACGCCCTAGAAGCCGTCGCAATTCTCGCCGATCGTCATCTGCGTGTTGGCGACGATGAGGCCGTTCCTGGCGGTAAATGTCTCGCGCGTCGTCATGTCATTGTTGGGGAAGTCGTAGCAGGTACGCACCACGGTCGTTTCGCCCATTTCCGCTTCGATCTTGTGGCGGATCTTGGCGCCTTTCACGGCAACCTGCCATTCATCCATCGAGGCGATGAACTCCGCCTTGCTCTGGGTCACGCCAATATCGTCGAGCCGTATCGTCGCATTGTCGGCCAACAGTTGCGACAAGGTCGGACCATCCGCCTTGAGCAGCGCCTGATACCAACGGTCGACGATGCTCTCCTGCGCCACGGCGCCGGCAGCCACCAGCAGCGCCAGGACTGCTGCAATCGTACGAACGGGCAACATCGCACGCCTCCCTGTCGGACAGGAGAATTGTCGGACGAGAGCATTAAACCCAGATCGCGACCGGAATGCCATTGATATCGCGCCCGGGCGGCGACGGAAAGCTCATGGTCTCGCCGCGACGGTGCCGCTCGGCGATCAGCATCATCGCGCAGGCATCGAGGAAGTCGTCAGCAGCCGCACCGCGCGGCGCAGGCTGGTCGAGAAAGCCGCGGCCATGGCCGACGCGCGCCAGAAGCGTTTTCCGCTCCGCCATGCCGTCGGGATTGACGCGACCCTTGATCTTCTTCGGCAGTCTCATCGCCTGCCCGCCATTCAGCCGCCAGAACGCCACTTCGGGATGGGATTCGATCACGCGCTCACGCAGCTCCGGCCTCGAGATCATCAGCGCGTCGATCTCCCGTATCTTGGAAAATATGCCGAAGGCCTGGATCGAGACGCCGCGTGGCGGCTCAGAGGTCCTCATAGCGACCTCGCTCGACCGGCGATGCGCGGCGTACCAGGCCTCGAGGTCGGTGAACTCGGCCGCCTCGGCATGGACTGCCGCGCGCGACGGGATCGAAAACACGCTCGATTGCCGCTGACCGAGCAAAGGCCGCACCAGCATCTCGGGACCACGACCACCCTTGGTGGTGAAGTCAGGCAGGCCGATCGGCATGTCGACCGCCACCACCGCATCGTCTGGAATTGCCGCCAACAGCGCGTCGAAGCTGCCGAACACCTGAGCTCTCGTTCCGGCGTCGTCGCGGATCACCGCGACCCATCCGGCCTTGCAGCCGTCGACGCCGGCAACCGTCACGCCCCAGAATCCTGGCCGGGTTTCCGGCTCCGCGAGGGATGGATGAGCGTGCGCAGCTCGACCATCGCCATCGGATGCGACAGGCTTTGCGCATCGGTTTCGAGCTGCAGCTCGTCGCCGCCGCGCTTCGACGTGCGCGCCAGGATCTCGTAGACGGCGGCCGTGGTCGACTGCAGCGCCTTGGATGGCGTGTGCCCGGCCAGCAGTCGCGCCAGAAAGACGGCAGCACTCAGGTCGCCGAGCCCGTTCGGCGGGCGCTCGACCGTGCGGTGCTCGGCCAGCAGCGCCTGCGTCTGGGTGACCAGCAAATTGCCCGTGCCGTTGGCCATCATCGCCGGCGCCGAGGTGACCAGCATCGTTGCCGGCCCGAGCCCGAGGGCAGTCGCCATTGTCGAACGCATGTCGTCGGCCTTGGCACCCGCCAGCCATTCGAGCTCATAGCGATTGGGCGTGGCGATATCGGCCAAGGGCAGCAACCTGTCGCGAATGCCCGCGGCCAGCGTCTCGGCGACATAGAGCCCACCCTTGTCGCCGATGACGGGATCGCAAACATAGAGCGCCTTCGGATTTCTCACCTTCACCGTTTCGACCAGCGAGGCCACAGCTTCCACCTGGCCTGGCTCGCCGAGATAACCCGACAGCACCGCAGCGACTTCGCCGAGCCATGGCGCCCGTTCAAGATCGGCCATGAAGGCGGCGAATTGTTCTGTCGGCGGCACGATGCGCGTCGCGCGGCCATGGCCGGGATGCCACGGCAAGATCACCGTCGGTACGGCCCAGACCGGGTGGCCGAGCGTCTCCAGCGCAAACACCGCCGCGCGGTTGCCCACCGACCCGCGCGCGACATGGCTCGACACGACGATGACCGCGCGTGGCGCTCCGGACTGTTCAGTGCTCATCAGATTTTCACCAGTGCAATGTAAGACAACAACCAGAAGAAAAGCGCGATAGCCAACACAGCACCCAGCAGCATGTAGAGGCCATTGGGCGTCTCGCCTTCTTCTTTCGCAGCATATCTGTGGCGTGCGACAAACGAACGTCCGCCATGGTCGCTCTCACGCGACAGCCGTTTGAGGATGCGGCGAGATTGCGCCGGCCCCTCATCCTCACTGCCTGTCACCACTATCCGCCTCGAACCAGATAATTGATCAGCCACAGAACGAGGCCGATGGTCAGGAGAAAACCGAGGATGCGGCCGATGCGCGTGCCGATGTGCTCGATCGGATCGGCCTTGTCGACGTCGGCGGCGCCGAGATGATTGCGCATTTCGCTGGCCTTGCGCGCCACGAACGACGCGCCGCCAGGGTCGCTCTCGCGTGCTATGCGGTCGAGAATGCGGCGCGATTCCTTCTCGCCGTCGCTGTCTCTCGGTGACGCCATCGTCAAAAACTCCTGGCATCATCGCCAAATCGAACGCCGGTTTTCTCCGGGCGCGTTTGTGATAATGCTGTCGGATCAGTTGCTTTGTCGAGGACAAACAGATGCGCATGCAAGCTTCGCCGGCACTTCCTGCTTTCCGTCTGCTTCCGGCTTTCGTTGTTCTGGCGATCGTCATGCCGTTGCTGTCGGCCTGTGGCTACAACACCATCCCGACCCAGGAAGAGCAGGCGAAGGCGGCATGGAGCGAAGTGCTGAACCAGTACCAGCGCCGCGCCGACCTCATCCCCAACCTGGTCGAGACGGTGAAGGGTTATGCCTCGCATGAGAAGGACACGCTCGAAGGCGTCGTCGAGGCCCGCGCCAAGGCAACCCAGGTGACGGTGACGCCGGAAACGCTGACCGACCCCAACGCCTTCAAGGCTTTCCAGGACAACCAGGCCGGCCTGACCAGCGCGCTGTCACGCCTGCTCGCGGTTGTCGAGAACTACCCCGACCTCAAGGCCAACCAGAACTTCCTCGCTTTGCAGGCCCAGCTCGAAGGCACCGAAAACCGCATCGCCGTCGCCCGCCGCGACTACATCGAGACCGTTCGCATCTACAACACCTCGCTCAAGACCTTCCCCGCCATGATCTGGAACACGCTCTGGTTCCGCAACCAGCCGTTCCAGAACTTCACCGTCGCCGAAGATAAGCTCGAGGCGCCCAAGGTGAATTTCGGCACCGGCCAGGGCGGGTAATGACGGCGTCACGCGCCCAATGAAGTGGCGGAAATGACCTTGAGCGCAGGCGCCTGCACCCCCCCCTCTGGCCTGCCGGCCATCTCCCCCACAAGGGGGGAGATCAGCTGGCCGCGCAGGCTGCGCTCATTGCACATATCGAACGTCCAGCATGCCGGCCGACGCTGCCAATCTCCCCCCTTGCTGGGAAGATGGCCGGCAGGCCAGAGGCGGGTGCACAAGCACGTCCCTGCCCTTCTCGCATTGCTTCTGCTGTTGTTTGCGGCTCCCGTCCTCGCCGCCGAACTGCCCATCCTCACCGGCCGTGTCGTCGACGACGCCGGCATCATCGACGCCGCCACCGAAGCCGAGCTGGTCCAGAAACTCGCGGCCTTCGAGCAGAAATCCTCCGACCAGATCGTCGTCGCCACCATCCCCAGCCTCGACGGCGAGGAGATCGAGCCCTATGCCAACCGCCTGTTCCGCGCCTGGAAGCTCGGCCAGGCCGGCGAGGACAATGGCGTGCTGCTGATCGTGGCGCCCAACGACCGGCGCATGCGCATCGAAGTGGGTTACGGCCTGGAAGGTGTGCTCACCGACCTGCACACCAAGCTGATCATCGAGAACACCATGGTGCCGGCCTTCCGCGCCGGCGATTTTTCGGGCGGCATTTCCAAGGCGGTCGACGACATCGTCATGGTCGTCGAGGGCGATGGCGCCGAACTCGAGGCACGCGCCAAGCGCAATGAGCAGACCGGCGTTGCCGGCTGGAGCGAAGACGACATCATCTTTTTCGTCTTCATAGCGCTTTGGGCGACTCTTTTCTTTGGCGGCATGGCCATGGCCATCCTGCCGCGCATGTATGGCCGCAGGCTCGGACCCGGCCGCTACGAGTGGCTCGGCATGACCTTCAATTACAACCAGCGCTCCGGCTCGTCGTCATCAGGCGGCGGCTGGTCCTCGGGTAGCGGCGGCGGAGGCTGGTCGTCGGGCGGCGGTGGCGGCGGATTTTCCGGCGGGGGCGGGTCCTCCGGCGGCGGCGGTTCATCGGGGAGCTGGTAGAACGACATGACCCAGACCACGCTCCCCCCCAGCGATCACGGACGCATCGCCGCGGCCATCCGCGCCGCCGAAGCCCAGACCTCGGGCGAGATCTACTGCGTCGTCGCCCACCGCAGCGATGGCTACTTCTTTGCCGCGGCCTTCGCCGTCATCACGGGCATCCTGCTGGTCAGCCTCGCCGCCGCCTTCGCGCTCGAACACTGGTGGGTCGCCGTCCGGCTGCCGCATTTCGTCATCGTTCAGCTGCTGGCGGCGGCGGCTGCCTGCGCGCTGTTGTGGTGGCTGCCTGGCCTGCGCATCCGGCTCATCCCGCGCGGCCTGCTCTACCGCGCCGCCCACGCCAACGCGCTCAGGCAGTTCTTTGCCCGCAACGTGCATCTCACCACCGCACGCACCGGCGTGCTGATCTTCGTGTCGCTGGCCGAACGTTATGTCGAGGTCGTCGCCGACGCCGGCATCCACGCCAAGGTTCCGCAGGATGCCTGGGACGGCATCGTCCGCGACCTCACCGCGGAAGCGCGTGCCAACCGTCTCGCCGACGGTTTCGTTGCGGCCATCGCCACGGTCGGCACCCTGCTAGCCCGGCATTTCCCGGTGTCCTCAGCCGACGTCAACGAACTCGACGACCACCTCGTCGAGATCTGACCGCATAGCCCTGGTGAGTCCATTTGGACACACCTGCACCTGATCCTCGATCCGGATCATATGAAACGCCATTCCGGCTGCGTGCGGACTCTTTGCAACTGTCGCGGCGCGGTTTATGGTTAAGAAACTATGAACACGCTGACGATCGACATCAGGAAAGCCGAGCCCCGCGACGCGGATGCCATCGCCGAGGTGCATCACGAGGCCTGGCGCGGCGCCTATTCAGGCATCATCCCGCATCGTGCGCTGACCACCATGATCAACCGCCGCGGCGGCGAATGGTGGGCCAACGCCATCCGCCGCGCCGCAACCGTTCTGGTGATCGAGATCGGCGGCAAGATTGCCGGTTATGCCACGCTCGGCCGCAACCGCGCCCGTGAACTCAAGCAGCAGGGCGAGATCTACGAACTCTACCTCCGCCCCGAATGCCAGGGCATCGGCCTCGGCAGCCGCCTTTTCGCCGCCGCCCGCCAGCGCCTCGCCGACCACGGCCTCAAGGGCATGGTGGTCTGGGCGCTCGAGGAGAACGACAACGCGCTCGCCTTCTATTCCGGTGCCGGCGGCCGCGACATCGCCGAGGGCGTCGAGGTTTTCGACCACAAGGCGCTGAAGAAGGTCGCTTTCGTCTGGGAGTGATCCGGAAAGCAAGCCTTTCGTCGCAGTCTCCTGACATCAATATTGCATTGCACACGCGGCCCAAGGCGTTTATCGGGAGGCACCTTTAATTCTGGAGCTTCCCCATGCGCATCGATGCGATTTCGATCGGCAAGAATCCGCCTGAAGACGTCAACGTGATCGTCGAAGTGCCTGTCGGCGGCCAGCCGATCAAGTACGAGATGGACAAGGAAGCCGGCACGCTCGTCGTCGACCGCTTCCTCTACACCCCGATGCACTATCCGGGTAACTACGGCTTCGTGCCGCACACCCTTTCCGGCGACGGCGACCCGATCGACGTGCTGGTCTGCAACACCCGCCAGCTCATTCCCGGCTGCGTCATCAACGTGCGCCCGATCGGCGTGCTGGTCATGGAAGACAATGCCGGCCAGGACGAAAAGGTTATCGCCGTTCCGTCGCCCAAGCTGACCCGCCGCTACGAGAACGTCTTCAACCACACCGACCTGCCCGAGATCACGCTGCAGCAGATCGAGCACTTCTTCGGCCATTACAAGGATCTCGAGCCCGGCAAGTGGGTCAAGATCGGCGGCTGGCACGATGCGGCCTACGCCAAGAAGATGATCGTCGAGGCGATCGAACGCGCCAAGGCGCTGAAGGCCTGAGGCTTCTGTTTCAAGGTCAGTGAATACCGGGCGCGGTTCGGCAGTGCCGGCCGCGCCTCAATTCTTTGTCTTGCCTTCAGAATAGAACACCGGCATCGGATCGCCGACGAGCACCCTCTCGTCCGAGCCGCAGGCAAAATCGCGAGCCTGTTCGTCGGCGATCTTGCGCGCCAGCTCATTGGCCTTGGGTTCACCGGTCGCCAACACCAGCCCAACGACGCAGCCATCGGCCTTGCCCGGCTGCCCGACCTTCGCCACCACCAGCACCTCGATTTCCTTGTCGCCCTCGGCAGGTTCCGCCTGGACGTACCAGCGGCGGATGGTGGCGAACGGGACCACCTTGCCGTCATGGCTCGAAATGCGCCACTCGGCCTTGCCGGCACTTCTGTTGAACGTCTCGAAGCTCTGCCACGGGATGTCGACGAAATCGGCGGGCGGGAAACCGTAGAACACCGATTCCCTGAGATCGGCTGAAAACATCAGCACCGGATAGCCGCGATATCCCGGACAAACCATGTTGGCATAGTCGCCGTCATCTGCGCCGGCCTTGTCGAAGAGCACGCAGTCCGCCTCGGTGTTGGTCTCGACATAGGCGCTCGAGATCTCTTCCGCCACGGCCTGGTGCAACGGCATGGCAAGGGCCAAGGCAAATACAAGCTTCCGCATTCCGCGCTCCCCTCCGAACCTGCGATGCCCGCAACATCCTGCGCGCATGCAACCGGAGTATGTCGCGCCCGAGCCACGTTATCCAGAGCGCGGGCTCAGCGCCTGGCGAGCTCCATCATGAGCTTGGCCAGTTCGCCTGTGTTGCCTGCCACGCGAATGGTCTTCAGTCGCGAGGTTGCGCCGGCGACCACTTTTATGGAGTTTCTCGGAATGCCCAACTCGGCTGCGAGCAGCTTCTCAAGCGCTGCGTTGGCCTTGCCTTTTTCTGGCACGGCGCGCACCCGCGCCGCGAGATGGCAGCGTTCGTCGGCCGCCTGCTCAACACCTTCGACAGCATCCTTCGAGGAACGCGGCGTCAGCCTGACATAAAGCTCGACGCCGTCATCACGCTCCTTGAAGAAGCTGGCCACCACCAAAGGTCAGATGACGAGCGGAGCCACCGTGGTGAGGATGAACTGCCTGACGAAGAACAGCGCAAGCAGAAGCACGATCGGCGAAATGTCGATGCCGCCAAGGTCTGGCATCAGGCGACGGATCGGCCGTAGCGCCGGCTCGGTCAGCCGGAACAGCATATTGCCGATGGTGCCGACCACCTGGTTGCGCGGGTTGACCACGTTGAAAGCATAGAGCCAGGAGAAGATCGCCGAGGCGATGATGATCCACCAGTAGAGGTCGAGGGCCAGAACGATGGTCTGAATGAGGGCGAGCATGCCGATCTCCAATGAATTGCCGACATTTAGCCATTGCACGCCTGAGCGGCAAGTCCCGCCTGACAGACCGTGCGTTCCGCGACTGCCGCACCTGCCGGAATGTGATTTCGCCCCTACGTCAACTGCTCGCTTGACAGACGGCTTCGAGCGCCAATAAATGCGGCCATCCGCTGGACGGGGCTGTAGCTCAGCTGGGAGAGCGCGTCGTTCGCAATGACGAGGTCAGGAGTTCGATCCTCCTCAGCTCCACCAGCGGAATATTGGCAAACTGCCATTTCTCCCCTCACTCAGAATTACCTCAACTTTCCCGTGGCTTAGCGCGGAGAGAGACCGAAAGACTGGTCTCACCGGGCCCTGAGAGCAGCAAGTCCGGGGCATTTGCGAGCGCCGTCTCTGTGGCCGTTTTCCGTGACCAATTCGCGGGACAAGTAATTATGCCTGCATCGCAAGGATGCAGGCATAACTGTGAGCTTGAACAGTGTATTGTTGGAGTTCTAGCTACGAAGCTGAGCGGCCTGTGCTGACCAATCCTTGGAAAGATCCAGCCGCGCTAGGGTGCGTGCGGACAGCTCGACTGGCTGGAGGCCCGTCAGTATCTCTTGGGTAAGCTGCGGAGAGAGGAATGCCAGCGGTAATAGGCGACTAATCTCGGCCGGATGCACATCGAAGTGATCTGCGATCTCGACAAGAGTGATCCCGGCTCGCTCGGTCAGCATTGCAAGGTAGAGTTGGGCCTTGGCAATGAGGGATATGAGCGGTGCGGCCGGTTGCCGGGCCGGAGCATTTTCGGGATCGAGGATTAGCCGCGCTTCGATTCCGCGGCGCTTAAGAGCGATCGGAGCGAAGAGGGTTTCTACAACACTGGAATCTGTCGAGCTGGCCTCCTCAACCAATTCGGTTTGATCGCTGTCATTGATCAGCATCCGGACCACGGTTGCACGATCAACGTCAAAGCGGATCTCCGTTGCAGAGAGTGTGATCCGTTTGAACAACATTTGCAGAATGGCCTTTGCCTGGACATTCGTTTGACAGGACGCCATGCGGTCGGCGATCTGTGATGCGCCGCTCAAGCCTGAAAGAACCATATCTGGCGAGGTATCTGCAGCAATCCACTCCGAGAGCTTGATCTGATCAGACAGTAGCCTCTTTGCGAACAAGCGGACGACGTTTTCCAGCTCCGAAGCCGGAATGCGCCAGCCGCCCTCATCACGACGATCCTTCGGCAGGAGTCTGCTCGAGATGTAGTAGCGATAGCGTTTGCCATGGTTGGTCGCATGGGTTGGCCGCAGCCGATCCCCCGTCTCATCAAAGACAATCCCTGACAGCAAATGTGTGTCTGGATGAACGGATGAACCCTTCGCTCGGACAGCGCCCAGCGCCATCAGTTCTTGGACCTTGTTGAACAACTCATTGTCGACGATGGGTTGGTGTTCACCGTCATAGATGTTGCCGAGATGACGTAGCTGGCCAATGTAGAGCGGATTGGCCAGCATCTTGTAGGCCATGCCTGCATGCATCCGGCGGGTGAAAGGAACGGCGCAATCGGCCTGTGGTGTTTGGGCGTCGCTGTCCGCCTGCCAGTTTACCTCAGCTACAAGCGCCGGCACCGACCGGAGTTGCACATAGCGTTCGAACAAGCCGCGCACGAAACCGGCTTCGGGCTGCTTGATGACCAGTTTCCTTTGCTGCACCGCATAGCCTAGCGGCACAGTACCTCCCATCCACATGCCCTTCTTCTTGGAGGCGGCGATCTTGTCACGGATGCGCTCGGCAGTGACCTCTCGTTCGAACTGGGCAAAGGACAAGAGCACGTTAAGCGTGAGCCTGCCCATTGAGGTGGTCGTGTTGAACTGTTGCGTGACGGACACGAACGAGACACTGTTGTCGTCGAAGATCTCGACGATACGCGAGAAGTCCATCAGAGAGCGGGTCAGCCGGTCGATCTTGTAGACCACCACGACATCTATCTTGCGATCGCGGATGTCCTGGAGCAGCCGCTGCAATGCCGGTCGCTCCATGGTACCGCCCGAGATGCCTCCATCATCATAACGGTCAGCGACCAGTTTCCAGCCAAGCCCCATTTGCGAGGCGATGAAGGCGGCACAAGCTTCACGCTGAGCGTCGAGTGAGTTGAACTCCTGATCGAGACCTTCCTCACTCGACTTACGGGTATAGATCGCACAGCGCAGCTGCTGTTTCGATATACCGAGCCTGGCCTGATCCGATGGCTGCAGGGTGCTACCATACCCGTGACTACGTGACTGTCTTGAAGCGGTACTCATCGCGTCACCAGTCCGAAGAACCTTGGCCCCGACCAGTGGGTTCCAGTGATCTTGCGGGTGACTGCAGTCAGCGAGGAGTAGAGCTTGGCTTCGAAGACATAACCACCTTCGATCACGTCGACGACATGTGTTCGGCCGTTCCAATCGCGGATCAACCTGGCTCCCGGCTGCGCATCGCGCCGCTTCGGCTTGGACAAGCTTCCATTGCCCGTTTTGGCTCCAACTGCAGCCGACGGCGGTTCACTGCGACTTGTGCTGTATGCATCGTCTGCAAGGGCGACGGTAGATCGGGCGCCATCAGCTTGCTGGACGTGCTGATCGGCGCGGCGATCGGCCAACGTCTTGCTGACGTCCGCCATGGCGATCTTGAGGCGGCGGCGCGTCTCGGCGGAGTAGCCGCCGAGACGTTTGGCCTGGAGATGCCAGGCGGCCGACCGGATCAGGAGTGCGCGGCGCATACCGGTCGGGGGCAAGTAGCCATGTTGCTTTTGCCAACGGGCGCCAAGCTCGTCCCGCGAGAGGTTGTCCAGTTCCGCAAGCTCCTGCTCCAACCTGCTGTCCGCTTGCATGACCTTCAGGCCGCCGCCGCGGTGTCATCGATGCGATAGCGTCGCAAGCCGTCTTTGCTGGTCTCGCTGGTGAGGTTGAGGCCGAGCTTCTTCTTCACTGTTCCGGAGAGAAAGCCGCGCACCGAATGGGCCTGCCAGCCGGTTGCCTCGATGAGCTGATGGAGCGTCACGCCCTTGGTCAGCCTGAGCTTCTTCAGCACCACATCCGCCTTGGTTTCGGTTGGCCGGGTCTTCTTGACCTTGGTCCCTGATATCCCGGATGTAGTCGCGCCCTTCGGCATCGTCGTCCCACGCTTGGCCTGTGCCTTGCCCTTTGGAGCAGGCGCGGCAGCTGGGCTCGGGGCACTGGCCGCGCTCGTGCCTGCCTCACCCGTCATAGCGTCACTGGCAGACTCTGCCCGCATGAACTCGACTACATCCGAGGTCGAGGTTTTGGAAATGGACATGGTCTTTCTCCGCAAATCACAACGCCGAACCATTCGGCGCCGGTACTGACGGAAGCCCGCATCGAGCGGGCGAAAGACTTTTGGGCGGCGGTGGCCTTCTCGTCTCATCGGGGCAAAAGCGTCACCCCGTCTTAAGCAATCATGCTTGTTTGGACTGGAAGTCCACTCAGGTTGCCGATCGGCGCTGCGCTGCGTGCACGAGGTCGAAAGCATCTCGCCAACTGCTTGATACGCGTCCAATTGCGTCGCTGCCAACCTCTGCCAACACGGTAAGGGCTGTCGGCTCGATGTTGTCTAGTGCAACCGCCAGGACCGTCAGATTTGAGATCACCGCATTCAGCCGTCGCAGCTCCGGCTCGATTCCAGACAGAACTGTGCGGAGGAGGGCATCGCCGTCATCCTTCAGCTGGGTCTTTACTTCTTCCTTCGGCATGAGTGCCTCCGCCATTGCGTTCGACACCATACATGCTTGCTGTTGCCTAGAAGTCCAGTTGGAGATGACCAATTGTGCAGAACAAATTCTGACGCCTAATTATAGTTACCATACGTCGCACATATTTGAGTCAAGCAGCATGTGCAAAGATCCATTCTATCAGCTCACATCCGATCTATGTTGCGGATGATAGCGCCATACGGAGACCCTTGTGCTATTCGGCAAATTCGTTGATTCGATTTCAGTTGCCGACATCAATAACCTCTATTAGACAGCATTCGTGACCTCTCAAACATTATTCAATAAGGCATGGCCATGTCCGACAAAATTGCCGAATCCACGCTTCTGCTGCCCCTAACTGCAGATATTGTTGCTGCCTAAGTATCGAACAATCCTGTGCCCGCCGCCGAACTCGCTGGTCTGATCAACCAGGTGCATCAGTCAGTTCAGGCATTGTCCACTGGTTCGAGCACCGAACCAGCCGGACCAACCGAAGTCCAGAAGCCAGCTGTCCCCATTAAGAAGTCCGTCACTCCGGATTACATGATCTCACTCGAGGACGGCCAGAAATACAAATCCATCAAACGCCATCTGATGTCCAAGTATGGCATGACGCCGGCAGACTATCGCGCCAAGTGGGGTCTCCCGAGCGACTACCCGATGGTGGCTCCCAATTACTCAGCGGCGCGCTCCGAACTTGCCAAACAGCTGGGACTCGGGCGGAAGCCGGCCAAGAACAAGCAAGCTCCCGCCAAGGCGAGCCGCACCGCAAAGAGCAAGTGATCCGTGCGCGGCCAACGTTCAATCTGAATTGGCTACTGGGGACGGGACATGCTTCGCGCATTATCGAGGGAAAGGGACGCCGTTGCCAACGTCGGTGTCCGCCGGCGGCTGATGGGCGCCGTCGGCGGTCCCGAGCTCAACAGCCGCGTCTAGTACTTTGATGGTTGCGTGCCGATCCGATTCATAAAATCGGTGAGGCGTTTCGAACAGCACCACATAGCCTGCGCGACAGTTCGTTCTGCCTATCGGGTGCGGAACTACCTCCTGCGGGGCAACGGCTTCGACCGGCCAGGGCTCGACAACACCTAATCGCTTGGCGGTGGATCGATCCGTCGACTAGGGTGCCCTAAAATTGCTTGGGGGGGGGCAGATGCTTAAATTCGTTCGCACAGAGAAAGGTCTCGATTTCAAGTATCAAGCTGACTACGGAGGAAACGCTTGGGTCCGGGAGAATTTGAAGGACAAACGCGAGGTCCTTATCTCAAGCGTGTTCTATTTCGAGCCAACGGATCTCATCAACAAACCACCGAATTCCAGCACTACGATCGGCGACTTCACTTACGAATTTCGCTTCGGCACCTACGACGGCGAATACATCAAGATTCCTGGGTGCAGGCTTGGCATCGACAACGATGTGCTGATCGTCTCCAATATGGAGTTCAAAAGATCGTTGTTCGCCGCCGAGCGGAACATCTCAATTTTTGGTCGGCTGGCGAGCTTACTGGATCACACGGATCCAATCGTCGTCGGGGGGGCTCGTATAGACGCAATTCCGAGGGCCGTATTTGAGGAACTGCAAGGCAAGTTCCCGAACACTTACGAGCTGGACCGCTACGCTGACGCGCGGGTGTCCACCGTCCTATCGCAATACCTCGACGGGATGAAGGACGCGCGAGGCCGGTACGAAACCTACCTGAACAAGAAATTGGCCGGCAAGGCCGGTGCGAAGCTCGATCTCGAAGCCCTCAAGAAGCAGGAGATTGAGAAATACATCCTGATCCGCGACCTCATCGAGGATGCGCTCGCCACGAAGATGGATATGTCCGAGAGCGAATGGCAGTCGCTTATGATGTCGTTCCTTCTGCTGCTGTTCCCGAAGTACATCAAGGTACTCGAGAACGTCACCATCCACGACTACTATAGCGATCCCACTAAGAAGACGGATCGGCACATCGACATCGCCCTGGTCGATGCAAACGGAAATCTCGACGTTATCGAGGTGAAGAAACCCTTCGAGGACAAGATCCTCCGAAAGAGCCAATACCGCGGCAACAACATTCCAACCTCTGAGCTAAGCGGCAGCATTATGCAGGCGGAAAAGTACCTCTTTCACCTTTCGAAATGGGGCGTTAAAGGCGAGAAGACCCTCACCTCCAAGTACGCGGCCGAGCTGCCAAAAGGGATGACAGTACGCATCTCCAACCCTAAAGCGATCATCATCGTCGGCCGCGACCAGATCGGCGGCGCCAACATGACCGGCGGTCAGCTCTTGGACTTCGAGGTCATCAAACGCAAGTACGCGAACATGATGGACATCATCACCTATGATGACCTTTTGCGCCGGCTGAACAACACCATACTGGCGCTCGGGGGCGACGCCGCAGGCAAATTGAAGTCCTAGTGCTCCCATTCCACATTAGGAGGCTCGACCAGCCGTTGGTCATGCAGAGCACGCCATTCTTGTCGCTCAGGTACCGCCGCATCGGCCTTATCTTGCAGTGCGACGCAGATGAACTCGAAGTCGTCGTTGAGCTCCTCGATCCGACCGATGCGGAGTCGTCGCTCATGGATTGAGCGCGGCCATTTTCAGCGTTCACGGGTCCGCGCAACTGTCGCCATCCCAGGCCGGACCACCCTTATCCTCGATTGGGACCTGTATCCAGAGCCGGCCCCAGTGCGGGACAGGAGCGCCTGGTCCCAATAGGCCCAGGAGTTGCGGGTGAACACAACACCTCGCCGCTCCGGAGTACCTCATCTCGGTATCCATCAAACCGGAGGTGCCTACTTCCCCGCAGCGCGGAGCCACCAAGGCGACGCGTGAATGTCAAGGGGTGACGCTAGGCAATGCGGGCAGTGAAAGAGGTTCGCGGCAACCTCAACCCCAGTAGATGATCGGTCGCAATGCAAGCAAAACCAGATATCGCTCACCCCATGACCTAAGGGGTGCTCGGCTAGACCTGCGCTGTCCGGTACGGTTGAGCGGCGAGGCCAATCTGAGGCGATCCGGGCGTGGACCATTTTGCGCCAACTCGAGGCTACATCGAGCGCGGCATTCCGGAAGTCCGTGTCATCGATCGGGTTTGCCTTAAGTCTATGATCGGTAACGCGGAAGCGAGGGGGAGCCAAGGGGGCCTCAGGCAAGGTGAGTTCCCAACCTCGTCCCCATAAGCGAACATCGTCTGCCTGAGTGCTCACCCGATAGCTGTGCCCCTGCAGTTCGCCCTCGAACCTGTCAGCGCCGAGTGCACTCCAGGGATCAGTGTCGATGGAAATCAACGGGTTTTCGGCAAGTACCACCGCCTCAGCGGTGGCCAGATCCTCCGGAGACGGGCGCCATCCTTTCTTTTCTGCACTGGTGAGGGCGTTCCAATGTGGGTAGCCCAAGGCCTGTGCAACTACTTCCAGTGCGCTGACGTGTTTGATCCGCTTGGCATGCGCGATATTTCGTGCCGCGGTCTTTAGTTCTTTCAATTGATTGCTATTGCTCATGATCCATTCCTATCGAGGTCACGGATCCTACAAGTGCCCACTGCTGATAGACCCGTCCCAGAGGGAATGGTTGGTTAAGACTCAGCGAAAGCGCACTGCGAGGCTTTGCATGGTGGGCACACAGGCCTGTGCGGGAGGCCATCCTCAAGTTGCCGTCAGCAACAAAAAACGTCAAGCCACTTTGCTGGAGTAACTTAGGACCACAGCTGTCTATCCACACTCGGCACTGGTCCGGGCTGCTCTGCGCCTAAATTACTGCTATTCGGGGCGACGTTCTCAGAGTCCGAAAGCCGAGGTTCTCAGGTCAGTGAAGGTCTACCAATTCTCTATTCGGAAGATCTAGGATGAAATCTCGTAGCAATGTCGCGAGCTTGCGTTTCTACCATTGCGTCACGAAGAAATTTCTTCTTTGAAACCCGGTAAACACATTCAATCCTGTTAAAACCGTATCTTTGAAGCTGTAGAAGCCATTCATCGCCAAAGTCGATGTAAACCGGACATTCGGCATCAAGCCATGTCTTTCGAGGCTTCACCCAACTATATTGCTGATGCCCGCGATACGTTGCGATGAGATGCTCGACCTTGTGCAAGCCATGTAGCTCGACCAGGCCTCCGCTTCCGTGATCCGGGTTTTCCGAGAGCCGCCAGAAGATGCCGCCATTTGCCCCGTCCCTTCCACGCCCAGCCTTGTACCAGACGAGATCCTTGGCTTCTACGTTATCCGGGTCGGGCAAAAGATGGTGTAGATCAAACTGGTTTCTGAACCCTCTGCCATCCACGATCCAGACGAGATTCTGATAGAATGCTTCACGCGATTGGCGTTCCGCATCAGTCATAGCCGAATGCTGGACCTCAATCACAATGCCTGTCGGAGTGATGATATCAGCGCGGTGAATTTCGCCATCTGGTGCGGTTCGCGTTTGCTCTCGGCACTCTGCGGGAAAGAGTGTTTTCCATTCCCGGTGCCATTCGGTTTCGTTTTCCCACCAAGGGTCGCAGTCGGGGCGGAAAGCGTGCGCCCAATGGTGCATAATGTGGGGACCGCATTTGGCGACCATGGCGGCTCCGCAGGTAGCGCAATTGCCTTTCGTACCGGGCCGGGCCTCGCTCAGCTGGTTATCGACAAGAGCAAACTGCACTGTGTCCTCCGTTCGCTGCCGACTAGAAGCACGCCCAGGGCTCGAGTGTCGAAAGGCGTAAGAATATCCACCAAGTCAGAGCTACCCCAGACCAGCAAGCGATAATGATCAATCGCAGGATCCATCGATGTGTAATGATACGGGTACCAAGCTTTGTGTAGAGCGATAGAAACTGGTCCGCAATCGTGGCGTAATCCCTGTTAAGCTTTGCCTTTTGCCGCACAAGGTCACCTTCTATATTGCCCAACGTCATTAGCTGATTGTAGACCGCGACCGACAGGAGGAGAACGAAAAGGGTTGCTCCGATCGAAATCGCGAGGTTCGCCCAGAATTCTACTCCACACGTCGTTGCCGTCTTGAGCTGTGTCGCAATGATTACCGTCGCTACCGGAACGCCCATGACCTGGTTTTGGATGTCGTGGAAAGTCTTGTGGATTTTGTTGGTGTATTCGTTGATGGCTTCCTCAGTCTTACTTTTTATTTTCTCATAGGAGAATTCTGAGGCGAAGAGTTTGTAGCCGTCCTGGGTCTTCGAAACTAGTTCACGCAGATGTTTGAGCAGAAACCTAAAGCGTTCAGTCTCTGGCTGATGTCGGCAGAGCTCAATGACGTTCGAGGCCAAAATGGCCGTTTTCTGATCCTTGTGAATTTTCTCGAATACGAAGTCTTCAAGCTCATCGACTACCGCCGGCTTGACCTCACCAAGATCGGCAGCCCTGTAGAGAAACGGAATGCGCAGCCGACCAGGTCCGAGGAAGATGGCTTCAGCCTGAAATGGGTCAACGAGCGCCGCAGCTTCTGAGATTGCCCGGATGAGCCTCTGCGTGTTCCGGTACTTCACAACCGAATCTGGAACATCGGCGTCGTTGTAAGCGAATCGCTCGCTAATCAAATAGAATCGTGATGGCTCTTTGATACGGTGCGATGGCGCTGCAAGCAGACCGTCCACACTCCGCGCGAGCGAACCGAGACCTGAACGGGGCGGCGAAATCTCCACGGAAAGCGTTCCGCTAAGCACCAACTGGTCCGATGAGCTGCGGATGGTAATCCCAGAATCCCTGAAGGCACCGTCATCGGCGTCTATCAGCTTCAGCGTCTCGAGGACGGAGTGGTCTCGAATGTGAAGACGGCCAACCGATTCCTCGGTAGAGAAGGCCGTATTCCTGTACAGTGGGATTAGCTGATCAAACGTGATCATCGACATCCTACTCCCGGTCGCGTTCGAGTTCCTGCACTAGTTGATCTGGCAACTCGGTAAACGTCACCGTCTTCTTGTCCGGATCGTAAACGATCTTGCCCTCGGCCAGAGCGCGCCGGTCGAATTCCATGGACCACAGCGGTGTCTTAGCGGTGAACTTCACCATCGCCCTGAGGGCGCGCCGGTTCGGAACGAAACCGTCGCCCAATGCAATGTCCGGGTCACCCAGCGCCTTCGCCAGCTCGTCTGGCTTTTCCGGGAACAGCTCGTTCGAAAAAGCTTCAAAATCGAGTGGAACTCCGTCACGGACATGCCGTTCGCAGATGTCATATGCCTTCTGCAGAAAAGCCTGCTTATCCTTGACCACGCCTTTCGCAGGGTCTGCGAAACCCTCCAGCACGCGGATGAGCGTCTTGGTATCTTCTTTGTCTTGCACCGTGGTGTCGCAACCAAGAAATTCCTTGAAGTACTCGGCGACGTCTCCCTTTCCTTTCAGGAAGCCGATGTAGCGGTCAGCGTCATTCAGCCACGCTGTTATGTTCACCCGACCGGCGAACCGGAAACCGTCGAGATCGAGATGTTTGACGTCGGCGATGTCGAGATCGTTCGTAAGGGCCGCGCCAAGTTTGTCGTTGATGATGGCAACCATCAGGTAGACATGATCATCCCTTTCGATATGGGCGAACAGCACATGGCCGCCTGTCGCTCCGGCCTTCCGACGCGCCTGGGTGGTCAGGGTAGTCATTAGCTTTTGAGTGAGCGTTGCGAAGTCTCTGTAGATGCCCTTGTGAAAGTCGGCGATGAATGTTTGGGCCGGGTAATCGTTGACGTTCTCCGAAAACCGTCCATGTGCCTTCGAGGCTCTGTTCGCATACAGCGTATGGAGATCATTGACGACACGCACTACCGTCTCGGAAACATCCAATTGATCCTTTCCTAGGATGGTCTCAAAGTCGGCAGGCCCCTTGCGCCGCAAATCATGAACCGCGACCTGAACCACACTATCGACCATCGAACCCCCCCTTTTGCTACCCAACATTTTTGACCGCCCAGAGCCGCTGCTTCAAGCCCTGTACGAGTTATACTCAAAACAATTCGCTAGACCTGATAGGTATTGGGACTCCATTCTTTGGGAGGAGATATTGGGCTCGAGTATTGATATCTCGACAGGTCGCTTTCTGTAGAAAAATGCGTTCCAGCTCGGCCAAATGTGCAACCATCCGTATGGCCTTTTGGGCCGCCTTAGCGCTATCAATTACAGATCCCTGAAAGGGTCGTCTACGGAGTGTTCGCTTCAGCCAAGTACTCTCCCGAACCGTCAACTTGCGGTCCCCGGTCTCCCGTTCGCCTTCGCTCTCCATCTCGGCCTTTCAGGTTGATCTTTCCCCTGCCAAGTAGACATCGCAACCGGGTCAGACTAACTATGGCGCCTCTCGCACGTCGATGCCGCGGCACACAACCGTCCAGGCATTTGTGCGAGAGTAGGGAACCGGGCGAAGAAATTGCTGTATCATTTAAAGCTTGGCGCCAGCTATCGTGGATAGCGATTGGCCTAGTTTCATCTTGTCATTCTACCGATCATCATAGCATAATCGGGTATGGCGAAACGATCACAAAGAAAATCATCGGGGCTTTTGAGCGGATTTTCGCTCAGCAAGACAGTTTTGGTGCGACCGGATCGGAAGTCTGGCAGACCCGGCCTTCGCGAGGGCACTGACAATTCCGGCCGACGTATACTGTTGAAATACTGGCCCCGAGAGAAGGGCGTTGACGACTCTGATCTTGAGGAGATTTGGCGGAGCGAAATACGACAATTGCAGCGGTTAGCTGCTGCACCGAATGCGGATGAATTCCTAGTGCGGATGGTGGCAAATGGTCTCGACGAGGCGCAATTTTACATAGTCCTAGATGCAGGTGAGTCGCTACCGTTGCAAGCAGCTATCGACAACGCGTCCTCTATTGTATTGCAAACGACGCGACAACCTTATTCACGCTCGCTGCTATGGAGCAATTTTGGAAGACTTGTTCGCGGCCTAGAAATACTGCATTCACAGGGGATAATTCATCGCAATATCGATCCATGGTGTGTCTTAACGAACTTGCGGTCGACGCCGGATTTTCGCCTTACTGGTTTCGAATGGTCTATGCGGATTGCGGTGACGGCGCATAGTGAAAGGCGGGGTAGTCCCGCCGCGATACGGCAACGCCCTGCCTCTTCATTCGCAGCAGATTGGGCGGATCTAGCCTTTGTCTTTGCAAACGTTCTCGAAATCCCGCTTCAGCGACTAGCAGATATGACAATCGTTCCCTCGGCTGTCGTAGAGCACACAACCGCCGCCGAGGTTCGGCTTCTTCGGACAATGATGGGCCTGCTACCTGTTGACAGGCTCGACTCTGAGGAAATCCAGCGCCAACTCGCAGGCATTTCATCATCTCTGAGGGATGAGCTTGCAACTGATGAGACGCGGTACTTTTGCGCCATGGACCTCGGCGAAAGGAGCCGATTAACGACAAGGATTCGAGAAGCGCTCGACTACAGCATAGATGTCGACGAATTTGCAGAACAGATGCAATTCGTGATCGACGATATTGGCTTAAGTCCGCTCGTGCTCGGATACAACAAGGAAGTCGGAGGGGACATAAACATTCTTCTCTGCGGCGATAGGCTGAATTATCGGCTGCGCCCATGGAAGCGCCGAGGATCGACAGACCCCGAAAGTTGGGCGTTTGGCTTAATCGAAGATGCGGACCCCCAGCCTCCTTTGCCTATGTCGATTCAATTTTCGACAGTTGTTCAGGCGTCATCGATCGCGTTCAAGAGAGCGCAGGATGCTCAGAATGAGTTCCCAAAACTGCGCGGTCGGGCGCTCGCTTGGGACGCTCTGGTTACAGCTAGTGACAAGAATGCGAGAGTAAAGTCTCCGACTCAGCGTGTGCTGCAAGCTTTGTCTCTACTGCTACGACTAGAGATGGCGTACGCCGCAACCTTGATATACCCCATCCGAGTTTTGACGCGCCCAGAGAAGGCGCCCTATGGCGATCGGTACCGTATCGAGGTCTCAGATGAGCCCGATAGCGATCGTCAGGCCCTTGCGGATGCACTAAAACTTGATGCACCTGCAGTGCGCCTTCAAAAGCTTCTCGCGCCTGATGTACCGAACGAGGATATCAAGCAGAGCATCGAGTGGGCTTTACTTGATTCCGGTTCCTTTGGAACACGCGCAAATGTGACGAAGTGGCGGGTTGAAACTGCGCCATCGACCGAGACGGACGGCATATTCACCCTAGAAGGGACTTCTCCACCCCATATTGTGGGAAGGGGATATCTCACGCCCGCTGAAACCACAGGAAACCTAACTCAGCTAAAAAGGCGACAGAAGGCTTTAAGCGTGCTCGCCAACCATGGTGAGCTTCTCCAGGTCCTCGTTGACCAGCGAAACAATATTACTGACAGTCAGGAAAAACTAGACAAGACGGACGAGGCTTTCGCGAGTCTCGACGAATCAAAGAAGCTGGCACTCGAAGACATTGTGTCGACAGTCCCATTCTTTATGTTGCAGGGACCGCCCGGTGTAGGGAAAACGTATCTTGTCACCGAGTTAGTGCGGCGAAAACTGCTCGATGAGCCGACAAGCCGAATACTCTTGTCGGCACAAAGCAATTCGGCGATCGACCATCTCATGGACGAGGTCGCAGACCTCTATAAGGCTGGTAATGCCCCCGTAATGGTCCGGGCTCGTGCGGCAGATGATGAGAAAAGCAGTGGGCCTCTGGAGATTTCGACCCAGGCTACGTCGCTGCTAAAGGCGTTGGCTGACAGTGATCTTGTACGGGACGCTGACACTTTGGCGCAACGCATACGAATAATGGCGGACGCATCATCCAGCGCCTCAGGTACGAGCCGCAGTGTGGCTGCTACTGATAGGAGAGCGTTTGAGAGTTTGCTCCTGCGCTCAGCCAACATCGTGGCGGCTACGACAAACTCACCCGCACTGGAAACGCTCATTGAAGAAAAGGGGTTCTTTGATTGGACAATCGTCGAGGAGGCGGCAAAGGCTTCCGGGACTGACCTCATTCAACCTCTACTCCTGTCTTACCGCCGATTGATGATTGGAGATCACCTCCAACTGCCCCCATTCGACCTCGATCGAATGAAAAATCTGCTGGCCGATTCAACAGCCGTTCATAGTGGAATTCTAGCTTCGAAGAAGGTGCTAGCGCGGTACCTAAAAGACGTCACGATAGATGAGTTTGTCGACGATGAGGATCGTCCATTGGATGATCTCGGCTCAACGTGCTCGGACGCTCTTAGCTTTCTGACTATGTTCGAGACCTTCATCAAACGAGAGTACGCTCGATTGGAGCGCCGACCTCAAAGCAGACGAATTGCACGAAGACTAAATGAACAGCATCGAATGCACCCCGCAATTGCAAGGGTGGTGTCAGAAACATTCTACGAGGGCGATCTAAAAACATTCGCGAAGAAGGAAATAGAGTTCCTCTCATTCCCACCTCCAATCGTATTTGATGATTCTACCGCCACGCCGAATAGCCCAATTGTGTTTGTTGATCTGCCATATTCCCGAAAAGCTTTGCCGGGGACCGATTATGGCGACTCGGAGAAGCCCTTTCGCGTTAACCGCTCTGAGGCCCAGGTGTGTTCCAAAGTTTTGGGATCGCTTAGAGTCGCCGCAGGCCTGCCGAAAAAGCCGACCCTAGCTATTCTGTCGCCATATATGGAGCAAGTGAAGCTCTTAAGATCGACCCTTGGGGCATCGAAGATCGAAGCTCTGGAGAAGACCTTCAGGCCCGAGCGTGGCGGAGACTTTTTTGGAACTGTCGATTCGTTTCAAGGAAGAGAGGCCGATTGTGTGGTTGTCTCTCTGGTCAGAAACAACGAACACACGAACCCGGTAAAAGCGCTCGGCTTCGTAGGTCGAAGCAACCGAATGAATGTTTTGGTCAGCCGGGCAAAGCACAAATTAATAGTCGTAGGTAGCCTAGGATTCATTGATCACGTCCTGAACGCAGCCGGAAACAGGTCCGATCCTTCACTCGACTTTTTTCGCCGATTGAGGGCGGCTATCAACGAAGGGACTAATCGGCAAGTATCAGCGTCGGACAAGGCAGCGGAGATCAGCATAGTCGATCATGAAAAATTCAGCTGACCCGGAAAGCCCGGCGATACACATCGTATATCCCCTCTTGCGTGGCGTACGAAAATTCAAAATCGAGAAAGGCCGCAGGTGGAGCGTCGTCGAGCACTTGATGTTGCGGGCCATTTGCGGGACCGGCTTCACAACAGATGACCTCTCTCGAAAGTCCAACTTACCGCGACGGGTGATTGTCGAAGCTCTGACCCGGCTTATGCGCGCAGGGTGGGTCGAGTTGAGAGTCTCCGGCAAGCAAATGCTGTTTGTTGCGACACCTCTAGGTCAAAAGAATGCAAAGCTTGAAGCACTACCTGCGGTTCTGGTGCCAGACGCCAGATGGATCAGTTACTACCTCGACGACCTTACCGGCTGTGTCTTCCGCTGGCGAGAGGTTACAATCAAGACAAGGAAGGACCTGCCGGCCAGCAATGCGGGCCAATATGTCCACGAGATTCAGCGTAAAGGAGTTCTCGAGAATCTCAGTGAGATTTACCGCACGCTAGAAGGCGGAGACGAATTAATAGTCGGCTCGTACCCTTCCGCTTCTGGGTTGGTGCCGACGTTCGGGCTTGTCACTTTTCGAAACGGGATTCCGGAGGGAATGCCGAAAAGTGCTTCAACTGAGTTCCTAGACACCATTGCTGAGGCCTACGCGGACGCTGAAAAGGAGATAGCTCGGCGTGGTAAGCGCGTACCGGCGCCAGTCATATCCGGTTTGGCCGACCCCTCGGCCGGATCGCGTTCACGAACTGGCGTATTCGACAGCGCCGACCTGATACTGGATAACCGTGAACACTTGGAAATCTTTGAAACGATGTTAGCCCGCGCACAAGACAGGGTGATCATCCATTCGACTTTTGTATCAGAGAACGCGCGACAGCGCGTCCAAGCGATTCTTGCTGCTGCCTCGAACCGGGTGCGAATAGACATTTTTTTTGGACAGAGCGACGACCCATCAGGTGCCGATAGTACAAGTCAGGCGGCATTGAAAGAGTTTGCCGGCTGGATAGCAGAGAGCCCATTTAAAGATTATGTGCGCCTCCACCACTCCACCACCGGATCGCACGCCAAATTTATCATTGCAAATGACCGCAAACTTGGTTGGGTCGCCGTGGTAGGTTCTTGCAATTGGCTAGCCACGAAATTCGACAGTTTCGAAGCCTCCGTTCGATTGCGCGATAAGCCGCTGGTTGCGGAGCTTGTGAACGCGCTATCCATGATGTCGGTCGGAAGGAAAGGAATTTGGAACGATGTCGCTCAAGAGCTGGCGGTTCTGAGTCGGAAGATTCAGAGTGTCGGCGAATCGAGTGGGCGAAAAGTACCATTGCGTCTTTTGTTTACAGGGGACCACGCCCAGATTCCGATTGAAGCGCGAAACAACTTCACCCGTCGTGCATTCGTCACGAGCCACCGAATGGGAGTTGCGGGTAAGGCGTTGACCCTCTATCCGCTTATGGCTGCTTCCACAGAAGATAAAGTTGGCGGGATGGAGCTAGCTGCGTACTACGGCAGAACAACTGGAATTCTGACGGGAAGGGATGCAGCAATGATCGCGCGCGAGTATGCTGCCGCCGGACTCACACTGCGTGCAGTTGAAAGACCGCGACTGCATGCAAAGGTCTTAGGCTGGGACTCTAATTCCCTTGCCGTTACAAGTCTAAATTGGCTGTCAGTTGATCCAAGCGAAAAAAAGTTTCGAGAGATTGGCGTGTTCGTCGAGTCGACTCGCGTGGCGGATATGTTTTTCGATAGGTTGGAGTCATCGCAGTGGGGTTTCTGAAAGAATCCTCCAGGACATTTGAGGGTCAATTCCGTGCCGCTGCCCGAGACGATCATGCAGAGATAGCGGCCGTATCGCTCCGCAAAAGGCTGGTTTTGGGAAGCCTTAATGGAGCCAGGTACGACCGAAACGAGGTCGGCTTTAACTGATCCCCCGGCCAAACCGGCCCGGCAGCAAACGGCCCCAGAGCCGTCACTCAGCCTAACGAACACCAAGATCCACGCCCGCTGCCTTGGTTAGGTGTCCAAGCGAACTTTTCAGCCAGCAGGCCTTTTGTTTGCGAACATAGGCAAAAGCCTTGCACTGATAATCAATCTCGCAAGCCAGGTAACACCCTGTGAAATCGCTATTGCGTAGCTGCTTGTAGTCACCACCGGCCATGTCCTTGCCGGCCGCGACGGTGAAGGTCGAGATCTTAATCCGAGAGCTCAGCTCTTCAGCCACATTGGCGAATGCGTCGTTGTTGCGAACGAGCAAGCGCGCGTCGCTCTTCAAGAAGCAAAACTGAGCCTTCTTGTTGTAGGTCGTCGCTCGGCAGGAGGGGTCCGCCTCGCAGGCATTCTGGCACTGCATTTGCGACACCGAGCGTAACGTGGCGTAGTCGAAGCCGATGACGTCATGATTGTCGAGATAATTAAAGCTGCGTGTGAGTGGAGTCGCCGCAGGCGCCTGCTGTGATTGCACTGGCTGCGTCGAGGCTACCTGCACGCTGCCATGACACAGGACCTGGACGACGGCCGGGGCGACACGCTCGGCCAGATCTGCGGTGGAAAGTGGCGACTGGCCCGCTTCCGCCGTCTGATACGAGATATCTCTGCTTTGCAAGAAGAGCTCGAGAACATTCACCCGGAGGGCAAAGTTGACGTTCTGCGGAAGTATGCCGGTCTCTCCGACAAACTTTGAACCGAGCACCGCAGTGGCAACCCCGAGGATTGCCCCCTTATGGTCAACCACTGGTCCGCCGGAATTGCCGGGTTGAAGAGGCGCTGAAATTTGCATGTAGCGCGTGTCGTTGTCGATTCCGACCAGCGAGTTGATATTGCCGGTGGTCACCTTAATGGAATCGGAGAGCACGCCATGGAGCGGAAAACCAAAGGCGGCGATATCCTCGCCCAAGCGGGGCTGTGAGGACTGCAAGTGAAGGAATGGCTTGCCGGTGCCGCCGACCAGTTTCACTGCCGCAAGATCGTTCTGTTTGTCGATCTTCCATTCGGTCGCTTCGCCAAGCGAAGGGATGGTGGCACGCTGGCACCCTTCAAGCACATGGGCATTGGTGATGAGCCAGCCATCGCTGTTTATCAAGAACCCGGTGCCTGAACTCGTCACGTCCGATTGCGCTGTCGCTTGGGTCGCAAGTCCGCAAATCAAAGTTGCGGCAACAAACAGCCGCCCGACACAATTACCGAGTTCGCGCACGATATTCCCCCAAGCAGCCCAGGACACTATAACCAGACACTCGACTGGCTCAAGTCACTGGCGGGCCGGCCGCCAGCCAGCTTGCTGCGCTTCCACTTCTGAACAGAACCAGCGCTCGCCTTTTGAGGCAGTGACCTTTGTCTTCGCGTAAAATTTCTGGTCTGGCATGTGATAGATGCGATCGCCCTCGGCTGCGATGTTCCCCTTGATCCGACAGGATGACGACACCAGGCCATAGCGCGGCGTCGTTGTGGCCGGCTCCTCTGGTACATGGACAATCGCGGGTTCAGCAGTCTTGCCTCGTTGTTGGGCGCGCCAATCCCATGGTGGTTGGAATGAGCCCGACCAGACGCCAATGCGCTCTTTCTTGGCGGCGCTCTGATGAGATGCGTAGGTCCCATTGCTATACCGCGGCCAGTCAAGCGCGTGGCCGTTGCGGGCCAGCCATTCAGCAATGTTCTTGCCATCAGCGCGGCGGCAATTGCCAACAAAGCGGCCATAGCGATCACGGTCGACGAATTCGCAATGGGTCGGAGAGGATCGTTCGAGATACTCTGCAAGGGCTGCGGCTGCGAGTGAGCCACACCGATAGTTCGCGCCCTTTGCATCCTTACAGATTTGGGCTGATTCCGGTGCGTCAATACCGTTGATACGGACGCGTTCGCCACGGATTTCGATGGTGTCACCATCGACAACCGATGCTCGGCCGATAAGCGGCTGAACTGGGGTCTTGAGATGAGTAGGCGGCCGCTGATCAAATCCGAAATAGCCTGTCGCGGCCGACGCCAGCAACAGTAGGCTCACCGTAGCTGTTGATCGGGCACGGGGTAGGTTCCACCGCGGTCGCTTCGGAGCGGCCACCATTCGGAGTGGTGTTCGAGGTGACGAGAAGTGCAGCGACCGCTTCATATCCAACGCCTGTTTCCTGGAAAAACTACCCTTTGGTCTTTGCAATCTGGTGCAGACGGATCGCCGCATTTTAGCGACCCTCCCCTTTTCTCGGGCTTAGAGCCTGCGGTCTCATGTTCGGGGTTGCTTGGGCTGACTGGTGTGTTCGCCACTGGCAACGTCGGAAATTCTCACGACATCAAGCCGTTACCAGCTATCGCTCTGAGACAAAGCCAAACCCCTCAGGTCCGAACTTCGGCAAGAAATCCTTCTTGCAGAACCGCTTGTCACCACCACTTAGGATGCCATTGGCGATCACCAGATATGGCTCGACCTTGGCGGTGAACGCCTTCTGGTCGACGTCGTGCGCCTGCAGGTAATCGACCATAGAGGCCGCATTGAAGTCGTAGCCGCAAATCTCAGCTCCCCTGATCGCAAGTGCAGCGTTGAACAGGACTTCATTGTCTAGAGATGCGACCGGCTGAGAGGCTGCGGCCGGCACCTCTGCCGCCTCTTTGACCGCATTGCTGATCTCGTCGACCGATTTTTGTCCGCAAAGGGCGAGGCCGGCGTCAATCACAGCGTCGACGAGCTTGATATGTGTCCCGCGTTCGAGTTCTTCGACCGGTGCCACCTTGTCATTTGCCAACACGATGCCGTCGCCAGCCTTGTGGCGAACAAACTGCCGGGCCTTGCTATTGGCGGCAATGAAGCGCTCGCCGATGGTGAAGAAGACCGCGTTGTTGCCGTCGACGAAGCAGATCACGTTGGTCGAAAGCTCCTTGATCGACCAGGCACCCGCCGGGACATCCTGTTTGACCAGGACCTTGGTTCTCGGTTCCCGATAGCTCACCCGTTTGCCCAACGCCTTGTTGATGTGGGTAAGGCCGACAATTTCAGGGGCTGATGGGCCAGCAGGCGTAGCTGTGGTTGTCGTGGCAACGACATCGGTGGTTGCCCGTGGCGAAGGCCCGGCATCTTCCGGCGGCCGACTTGCTGATTGAGGTTCTGGTGCTGGTGCAATTACTGTCGCGCCGCCTTGGTCCCGAGGGGCAGGCGCCCAGCCCAAGGCGATTGCAATAACAAACGGCCCGATCAGGATGCCAGGCAGTCCCAGGAAGAATGCCTGGGTTCGCGATCGAAACGGCGGCACTGGCCTGAACAGGCTCGCCAAGACAAATATCAGTCCGAAGAGCCAGACGATGACGAGCAATGCCGTCAGGTCGTTGGAAGCACCCATGATTCGTTCTCCAATGGCGTCCGGGTGTCTGACCGGATCGTAAGCATCATTGGAGTGGACATTGGCGTACTATCGATACGATTTACAAGTCAATTCCGTATGTTAGATCGGTTCAAACTCCGAATGCCCGCATTCATGATACGGCTCATGGAGCTCAAACAGGCACTCGGACGTCGGATCAAAACGCTGCGCGACCTGCGTGGGCTGACGCAAAACGACCTCGCTGCTGAAATCGGCCGCAGTCTTGATGCTGTCTCAATGATCGAGAGGGGGCTCAACTGGCCATCAATGGCCACGGTGGAGAGGATGGCTACTGCCTTTAAAGTATCGACGACGGAGCTGTTCAACGACCTCGGTACAACGGGCTCGGCCAACGGCCAGGATTTGGTGGTTGTCGGCAGAGAACTGCTGGCTAAACTCGGCCAGCCAGAACTCGAGGTGGCTGTGGCGACGCTTGAAGCGTTGGCTCGCAAATCAGCGGCAGCATCTAGCGCTCGCCCGTGAAAGGGGTCGGAGCCGCCATAACCGTTATCAGCGCCGATTGATAACGTCGCGCCTTTCGCGAATACGCTGACCAGTCGTCGGATCGAACCTCAGAATACGATTGCCGAGAGACTGCATGAAACGCAGGAATTGCTCCATGCTATCGACCTGATCGTCGTGTCGCGAACCTGGGAAGGCCAACACCTCTTTCAGGAATTCGCCACGCCACAAGGCAACTTCCGGGATGAGCACCCTGCCTTGCTCAATGAGCGAGGATACGCCGGCAACGCGGCTGACCTTGTCGCCCCGAGGGGTGCTCTTGGGGAGGTACGCGTCCCGATAGACTAAGGGTAGATCCTTGAGGAGCGCGAACCCTGTTCCGGCGCGCTCGATCAGGATGATGCCGGGCCGAAACTGACGCGCAAGTCGTAAGGCCTCTTTGCGCAGATCGGGATACTCAAGCTTCTTGCGACACAGGTCGAGTAGATAAAGTTGCTTTCCCTTGACGCCCCAGGTTGTGCAAACGGAGAAATCGTTTTGCTCCTCAGCGCTCGAAGCGGTGTCCCAGCTTTGCGCGACCAGATCGAACTCTTCTCGTTTTGGCGGCGTACGGTAGCTCCTTAACCAGTCACGTCGGATCAGATTGCCGGTCAGCGGGATCGGCTCCTGCTGATATTGTGCCGAGAACTGATG
This sequence comes from Aminobacter sp. MDW-2, assembly GCF_014250155.1. Lineage (NCBI taxonomy): Bacteria > Pseudomonadati > Pseudomonadota > Alphaproteobacteria > Hyphomicrobiales > Phyllobacteriaceae > Aminobacter > Aminobacter sp. MDW-2. The sequence goes on along the minus strand of NZ_CP060197.1, from coordinate 1,433,118 downwards.
TGTGCCGATGTCTTGTCTTAGGGCGTCAAGATGGTCTTGGCCCTCCCGATCCTGCTGGATCAGTTCGCCAGCCCGGCGGTGATAGGTACGGTTGTTGAGGCCATTGCCGGTACGGTAGATGGTATCGACAGTGGCAATCGCGGGGATGTTCAGAACTGTCCAGCTATGGTCGTCGCGCTCGGTCAGGTGCCCGACCAGATCGTTTTCGTGGAGGCGCTGCATGACGATGACGATCGCGCCATCCTTCTTGCTATCGAGGCGCGACACAACTGAATTGTGATACCAGGTGTTGACTGCGGTTCGTTCGGCGTCCGACATCACCGAGCCCGCCTTGATCGGGTCGTCGATGATGATGAAGTCGCCACCTCGTCCGGTGAGTGTTCCGTCAACTGAGGTGGCGTAACGAAACCCGCCTGACGTGGTCTTTTGCTCGATCTCGGTGTTCTTGGTCTTGCTCAGCCGGGTCTTTGGAAAAAGACTGGCGTAGAGTGGGAGATCCAGAACACGCCTGAACTCATTCGAAAGGCTCTTCGTTAGGTCCTGCGAGTAGGAGATGGATATCACCTTGCGTGTCGGGTCTCGCCCCAGAACCCAGGCGGGGAAGGCAATCGAAGCGGCAAAAGACTTAAGGTGTCGTGGTGGAAGCGTGATGATGAGCCGCTTTAAGGCACCACGTTCGACTTCCTCGAGATGCCAGGCGATCGCGTCGATATGCCAATTGGGCTGATAGCCGTCGCCGTTGAGTTCGCCGAAGACACTACCCACAAAGGCGCTAAGCGACCTTCGCCGCAGCTCTGCGAGAAACTGCGACGGGTTGTCTAGGGCGATGAGAGTTGGCTGAGCCCCACTCATCGAGTTAGTCCTCTCGCTTTCTGCTTTGAGGACCGATCGACATATCCAGTGCAGTGTCACCGAGAAGATGCCGGAGTTGGGCTTGGTCAGCGGGTGAAAGAGCCTGCTCATGAACTGGATTGTGTTCAGGCTCGGCATCCTCGCCCGCAATCACGATCAGCGCCTTTACGGTGTTGAGGTCGCCCTTGATGGCTTTCACCATCAACGACTTGATCAGGGCCTCTCGCTTGGTGATCCTGCGGGTGCCATCGCCGTCACGGATCTCAATCAACTGCTTCAGCTCTCGCTGAAGGATAGTCTTGAGCGACAGGATTTCTTTCGGCCGACCTTTCGGGTTGCCGCTTTTTCCCGGTTTGAATTGCGTCGCCTTTGGCGGTTTGCCATAGCCGACATCATAAGGCTTGCTGGCGCTGTTGCCGATGCGCACCGATTGCGATGGGGCATTCGGCGTGCTGGGCGGAGCCTTACCATAAGGACTGGGAGCTGCAGCCTGCGACGGCGGCGGCCGACGGCGCCGCGGCGCTGCTGCATCATGAGATGATCGGACAGGATTGCCCGTGGGGTCGCTTCGCGAGGGCCCGCTCATACCCGACCTCCCTTGCTGGCAACGACGCCCGGCTCCATGAGCCAGGTCGGAACACGCCGGCGCCGCGGTACGGGAGGGTTGGATTGCCCCAAGCCAACTTGCTGTGCAGAGGCCGGCATGACCAAAGAACCGTCGTTGAGAGGGCACGTATCAAAGGTGTCGGTGCCGTCTGTCTGGCCAGAACTTTCGGCGCGACGCATCTCGCTCATCGCATGGAAGCCAAGGCCTGTCTCAGCGTGAACCGCCTCGATGCCGAAACGCTCTTCAAAGCGCCGTAGAGCGACATCGACATAAAGCGGATCGAGTTCGACACAGCGCGCAACCCGACCCGTCTTTTCTGCGGCGATCAGCATGGTGCCGGAGCCACAAAAGCCGTCAATGACGATGTCGCCACGTCGCGAGGCATCCTTAATGATGTCGGCGATCAGGTCGACCGGCTTGACGGTGGGATGATCGGCAAGGCGTTTGTTGCGTTCTCGGCCAAAGCTGTTGAACCCAGGTATATCCCAGACATTGGTCCGGTTGCGGCCATGACGTCCAAGCTCGATGTTGTTGAGATGGGAAGCGCCGGGTTTTTTGAACACGGCGCAGAGTTCATGGGCGGAGCGGTACAGGCTTCCCATGCCACCCTTCATCTTGTTCCAGACAGCGAGGTTGAGCAGTTCGTAATCAAGCCCGCGTCCCGCCGCGAGCAGGGTTTCGATGTGTTTCCAGTCCATGAAGGAATAGATCAGGCCGCCAGGCACGAGGTGCCCAGCCATTGCCGACAAGCTCGATGTGAGGAACTGCTCAAACTGCTCAGGAGACATCTCGCCCGAGGCTTCGGCAAACTCCCGGTAACGGGTCTCTCCGAGCCCCATGATGCTGGCGATCCCGACATTGTAGGGCGGATCGATAGCAACAAGCCGTGCCGTCTCCCCACGCAACAAGGCGGCATAGGTTGCCTGTAGCTTGGCGTCTCCACAGATCAGACGGTGTTGTCCGACCTGCCAGACATCGCCGAGCCGAGACACTGCAACATCAGCGGGAACAACATCCAATTGATCGGCCGGATCACTGCCATCCCCGGCATCAAGCACAACATCGAGCTCTCCTGTCGAAAACCCGGTCAGCTCAAGCTCGAAGGTGGTGTCGAGCACCAGGATGTCTTCGAACTCAAAACGAAGTGCACTCTCGTCCCACGCAACGCCTTCGGCGAGTTTGTTATCGGCAATGCGGTAAGCCCTGATCTGAGCCTGAGTCAGATGATCAATCCGGATGACTGGCAGTTCCGAAAATCCGAGCCGCCGCGCCGCTTCGAGCCGGGCCAGGCCCGTGATCACCGTAAGGTCTGCGTCGACGATGATCGCCCCGATAAAACCGAACTGTCCGATGGATCGGGCAACCGCTTCAACATGGCGCTCAGTTATTTTGCGCAAAGCTCGCTTGGGCTCGATCAACCGGTCGATCGCAATCATCTCGACCTCGGGATGATTGGATCTGGCCCGAGCATCGTCAAAGCTACCTGCACCTTGTTTGTTTGACATGACAAAGACCTCCTCGTTCCGCCGGAGAGATCCGGCGAGATCAGCAAGATTGAAATTTTCGAAAGGCCTGCCCGTCCGCACTACAGGTTTGGGCCATCCCTCAGCGGGACAGCTAAATGTTGCTGATTCGGGTCTCAGAGAACAAGCATGGAGACAAGTATTTTTTCGCATGCTTCACAACGGCCCGCGCCGTGACAAGAAATTGGTGAGGGGGTGCAAGCACAGGATAAGAATATAGTGATTTGAGTATCACTAATGTTACGAAAAACAGAAACACGTGTCGAGTTTCCTGAGTTCCAGCTTGCTGTTTGTTCGCATGACGATCAGCCGATCGCGGCAGCGTCATCGATACGGTAGCGTCGTACTCGGTCTTTGCCGGTCTTGCTGGTGAGTTTGAGGCCGAGCTTCTTCTTCACAGTCCCAGAGAGGAAGCCGCGCACCGAATGGTGCCTGCCAGCCAGTCGCCTTGATCAGTTGATCAGGCGTTGTTCCCTTGACCAGCCTGTGCTTCTTCAACACCACATCCGTCTTGGTTCAGTCGGTCGGGCCTTCATGACGATGTTGCCGCGGAACACCACCTCGCCGATGGTCTTTTTCTATCCGCGCCTTCTTAGGTAGCCGTACGCTGACCTTATTCCAGCCCTCCCATTCGCCGTATCACTCGTTGATGACGGACGGCCGGCCCACAGGTATCGGTCAGGCAGTAGAGGATTGTCGGCCTTGAATAGGCAGGCGCCGCTACCCGACACTGAAAACCATCGGCGAGCCCGACAGAGGTCGTGGTTCGCAGGTACCAGTCCCTGCTCCCGCCAGCGGCGCCTTTGACTAAGTGACCTAGGCGGTACTCAGTGGCAGGCCGAGCTCCTCGCAGATTCCCCTGATATGGACCGCACTCGTCTTGATGTAGTCGACCGTCTCGGCATAGTGGTAATTCTTCACTGCCCAGGCAGCGAAGCTTTCGCGGTCCAAAACCTCGCCGCTGGCGATGCGGGCGGCGTAGTCCTGCACCATCTTCATATAGTCGGCATATTCCTCGACGCTGAGGTCGGGGTGGCCTTCGAGCCATTTCGGATCGGCGATCTCGATGATTAGTTTGGGCGGATTGCGCGGCCGGTCGGAGAAGGATTCGTAGTTCTCGATCGACAGGTTGAGATCAGGATTGGCCGCGGCCAGGATCGGCATGATGGCGCGGAAATCGACGACGCCGCCGCCGCAAGGACGCATCTGGAAGTCGAGCACCTCGCCGTCATAGGCGATCAGCGCGTCCTTGATGTGGGACTGGCGCACATAAGGTGCCACGCGCTTCGCCGCCCAGACAGGGTGCTCGGCGCGCTGCAGCACGTTGGCCGTGTCGAAGACGATACCTGTCGTATCCGGTCCGACTTCCTCGACCAGCCGTACCAGTTCGAAAGAGGTGATCTCCTCATGCGTCTCGAGGTTCAGATGGATGCCGAGGTCACGGGCGATCGGCGCGAGCTTCTTGAGGAAACGCGCGGTGGCGTCGAGTTGCTCTTGCCAGGTCACGTCGGTGCGGAAGCGGTCATAGGCGAAGCGGCCGGTATAGGCCGGCTTGTAGTTGGCGGTCGCCACCCAGAGTTCGCGGCAGTCGATGTCGGCACAGGCCTCCATCATGCGGCGAAAGCCGAGCACGATGTCGCCGTCACCAATCAGGCGCAGTTCGGGCGCCTCGGGCGTTGCATAAGGATTGACCTTGCCAAGTCCGGTTTCGAGATACATGCCAAGTTCGTCGGCGCGCTGCTTGATCTCGCCGAGATAGCTGGCATCCAGCGTCGGGCTCATGTCGAGGACAGTGCGGAAGAACAGACCCTCCATGCCCAATTCCTTGGCATGATCGAAGCTGGCCACAGGTCCGCGCTTGGTGGCTTCCGGAATCTTGCGGCCATCGACACCGATACGCATCGGCAGTCTCCTTAGTAAATGTCAGTTTGCGGTTTCGAGGCGGCGCGCAGCGCGACGGGCGTGGCCGACTGCAGGATCGGGCACCGGTGCGGCGGCCAGGAAGCGACCGCGCCGGCTGCCATCTGGGCCTCATCGCCGGGCATCAGCTTGATCATCAGAACGACCAGCGAGGCCAGTCCCCATCTCAGACCTCGCTTACGGCTTGGCGAGCCGGAAGTCCGCCAGCTCGGCCGGTGGAGCGAGCATGCTGGCCTTGAGGTCTGCAAGCGTGCCGACACGGTAGGCGGCTGGCTTGTAGACACCATACATGTCGACCATCACGGAGTCATTGTCGAGAATGGTCTGGACCTGCTTGTAGATGTCGCAACGCTTGGCGTCGTCGGCGGTTGCGAGTGCGGTGTCAAGCAGCTTGTCGACCTCGGGATTCGAATAGCCGGTGCGGTTGGTGCCGACGGCATCCGACTTGTAGCCCTTGACCAACATGATTCCGGCGTCGGGGAGTTGGGCGAAGTCTTCGAGCAGCATCATCTGCGGGATCGAGTTCGGATCCTTGAGGCTGGCGAGGTAGTTCGGGAAGGCGATAGGTTCGAGTTCGAGCTCGACGCCGATCTCGCGCAGGTTCGACTGAAACAGGGTCGCTTCCTGCTTCTGCAGTTCGAACACCGGCTGGAAGTTCATCTTGAGCTTCAGGTTGGCGGCGCCGGCCTCGGCGAGCATCGCTTTGGCAGCGTCGAGATCGCGCTTCACCTCTGGCAGTTCAGGACGGCAGTCGAGGCGGGCCGGCAGCGGGCCATTGGCGATCTTGCCGTTGCCGCCACGGATGCCGCGCAGGCCGCCAGCATAGTCGTAGACCATGCGTAGCGCCTTGCGCACCTTGGGATCGGCGGTCGGGCCGACCTTGGTGTTGAACAGCACCTCGGCCTGGTAGCTGGCGTTGATCGGCACCACCTTCAGTGCCGGGTCGGTGGCCATGGCGGCCGCGTCACGGTCGGCAATACTGAAAGCAACATCGACATTACCCGCGCGCAGTTCATCGCGAAGTGTCGAGCTTTCGTCGATGCGGCGGATGACGATGGATTCGGGGCGGCCGGCTTCGACTGCCCAATAGCCCGGGAACAGGTCGATCACCACGGCCTGCGACTGGTCGCCCAGCACGTAGGGGCCCGAGCCGGCATCATGCGCCTGGAGCCAGCCTTGGCCGTCGTCGGCGCCCTTGTTGGCTTCTACCAGCGCCGAATTGAGAATATAGATCTTGCTCAACGACGGTAGGAACAGCGTGTTCGGCTTGGACAGGTTGATGGTGAGGTGGGTGTCGTCGGTGACGGTTGTCGAGTCGTAGCCGTCGATCAGCGAGGCGACGCCGGTGCCGAGGCGCTTCAGGCGGTCGAGCGTGTAGGCTACATCCTTGGCGGTCAGCGCCGTGCCGTCATGGAACTTCACGTCGGGACGCAGCGTAAACGTGATCGACTTGGCATCATCCGAATAGGCGTATTCGGTGGCCAGGCTGCCGACCAGCTTGGTGTCGTCGTAGGTCACCAGCGTGTCATATAACGCCCTCGCGATGGTGTTGGTCTGGTTGTAGTCGGCGCGCAACGGATCAAGCGTATTGATCTGGCCGCCCCGGCCAACAATTATGGTATGCTCGCGATCCGCGGCCAATGCCGTCGAACCGCCCAGGCCAACAGAAATAGCGAGTGCAACGCCGCCAGCGGTCACCAGAAACTGCCGCCGGCTGTGCGACAGAACCGAAAAGATCAAGAAGAAAGCTTGCATTAACTGAACTCCCTTGCTCCGTTTAGTGTCATTGTCGATCATCGCTGCAATTTGATCTACGGTCGGCGTACCCCGAATTCTATCTTATACTTTGTTTGGCAGCTGATCGCGCGATTGACGGACAGCGAACTTCTCCTGCAATGCATACCCATCAATACCTATCGGCCCGAGCAGTATCTTTCTCCCTTGCATGCTAACAGTGACCATTCGTTGGACCTCACGAAGTCCTGTCGCTTGATCGAGATCGCTCTTCTCGCACCAAGGACTGTGTTGCGTTCCAGCGGTTTCATCAGGCGTGCCCCAGATAGTAGATGCCGGCGAGGATGAAGAGGCCGATGAAGATGGTCTCGGCGACGATGAGGGCGACGGCGTCGCCGCCGACGTCGAGTACTCGGCGCAGCGAAGTCTTCATGCCGACAGCGACGATGCCGGCGAGCAGGGCCCAGCGCGATGTCTCCATACCGACCTTCGACACCGCCTCCGGGATGAGGCCGAAGGAGTTGATGGCGGCGAGAATGAGGAAGGCGATGACGAAGCCGGGCAGCAGCGGCGGGCGCTTGCCGCTCTCGCCAACCGAGCCGACATTGCGGGTGGCGAGCGAGACGATCAGCACGACCGGCGCCAGCATGGTGACGCGGATGAGCTTGACCAGCGTCGCCGTCTCACCCGCCTCAGGCGAAACCGAGAAACCGGCGCCGACGACCTGGGCGACGTCGTGGATGGTGCCGCCGAAGAAGATGCCGGTGGCGCGCGCGTCGAGGCCGATGGCCTGGGCGATCATCGGGTAGAAGATCATGGCGAGCGTCGACAGCACCGTCACCGACAGCACGGTGAAGATCAGGTTACGCTCGGAGAACTCGTTCTTGGGTAGCACTGCGGCGATTGCCATGGCGGCTGAGGCGCCGCAGATGGCGACCGAGCCGCTGGTGATGAGGGCAAGGCGCCAGCCGCGGCCGAGAAGTTTGGCTGCGGCGAGGCCGAACAGGATGGTCGCGGCGATCGCGGCAACCAGAAGCAGGATGGTGCTGGCACCGAGCCCGATCAGCAGGTCGACGCTGATGCGCATGCCGAGCAGGGCGACACCGATGCGCAACACCTTCTTGGCGCAGAAGTCGATGCCGGCGACGCAGCGTCCTTCCTCCGACAGGAAATGGAACGCAATGCCGAGCAGCAGCGCCATCAGCATCGCCGGCGCGCCATAGTGGTCGGACAGGAATTGTGCCGCGATCGCCACCGCACCGGTGACGGCAAGGCCAGGCCAATAGGTCTGTACCACCGAAGGCAGACCCTGGAAGTGCCCTTGTATCGCTGAGGCAGTACTCATTAGTTCAATCCTGGTCATTAAGCCGTAAGCGGAGGAGCTTGATATCCGCCCTTAACAAGCGGGCTGTCGTCTATTGGGAGCGCGCGCTACGTCCGCTTCGCGGGCACACGTCAGCACGTTCGATGCCGGCAATCGGCATCGAACTGTCCATCATCGCGGCTACGCCCGCCTATTCGATAGCAGTCAGGTCAAAGGATTCGGTCGGGAAAAACTTGGCCAGCCTGACGTCTGCTGTACGGGCATGACCCTCCATCCCCTCTAACCGTGAAATGCGCGCCGTTGCCTCCGCGACCGAACGTGAGCCCTGCCGGGTGGATCGCTGCCAGGTTACCGTTTTCATATACTTGTGAACGGATAGGCCTCCGGTATAGCGAGCAGCACCGGAAGTCGGCAACACATGATTGGGTCCGGCGGCTTTGTCGCCAAATGCTACCGTCGTTTCTTCGCCGAGGAATAGTGAACCATAGGCGCGCAGACGTGCGAGCCACCAATCCAGATCCCTCGCTTGGATGTGCAAATGTTCTGGAGCGTATGCATCCGCCACGGCGGCCATTTCGTCACGGTTCGAGCAAACGATTACTTCAGCATAGTCGTGCCATGCGGCGGCAGCACTCTTGGCATTCAACTCCGGCAAGGTAGCTATCAGCCCAGGCACAACCTTAATAACCGCTTCTGCGAGACTCTCGCTGTCTGTGACGAGCCAGACTGGGGAGTTGTAACCATGTTCGGCTTGCCCAACGAGATCCCAGGCTACGATCATGGGGTCAGCCAAGCTATCCGCCACAACCATCGAATCCGTCGGCCCGGCGAACATGTCGATGCCAACGCGGCCAAATAAGATACGCTTGGCCTCCGCCACATATTGGTTTCCTGGACCCACAAGAATATCAGCCTTCGGCAGGCCAAACAGGCCGAAAGCCATCGCCGCGACGCCCTGTACTCCACCGAGGTTCAAGATCCGATCGGCACCGCAGAGCTTCATCGTATAGAGCATCGCGGCGGGAATACCGGTTCCTGGTTTTGGCGGCGAGCAGGCCGCGACGTGCGAAACACCAGCAACCTTTGCCGTCGTGATAGTCATTATCGCGGACGCGATGTGACTGTACCGACCGCCCGGCACATAGCAACCAGCCGCTTCTACCGGCAGCTGCTTCTGACCGACCCAAAAACCGGGCTGCACCTCTAGCTGGCAGTCGGAGATTGTTGCCTTTTGCGCTTCCGCGAAACGACGAATGTTATCGTGAGCAAAGCGGATATCCGCTTTGAGCTTCTCCGGCACGGCCTGTTCAGCAGCCGCCACCTCCGCATCCGAAACCAGCACATCGCCGTGCCAGTTATCCAGCTCCCGAGCAAAACGCAGCGCCGCAACATCACCGTCGTGCTCGATCTGGTTGAGCATCGACTGAACCGAATTGCGGACCTCGTCTTGACCACTTTCAGCCGTGCGTTCGGCTCTTTTAAGGTAGGTAATCGACATGATTTCTATTGCCTCAGCAGCGGTTATACTTTGCCCTTCCACGGCACGGCTTTACGTTCGACATAGCGCATCAGCATGTCGAAGGCGTAGGCGATCGCCGCGATGATAATGATGCCCATGATGACCGTCGGGGTCTGCAGAAACTGTGACGCCGACAACACCATGTAGCCAATGCCTTTGGTGGCAGCGACCATCTCGGCCGCAACCAGCGTCGTCCAACCGAACCCGATCCCAATGCGCATTGCCGTGAGAATTTCCGGCAAGGCCGCAGGTAGGATTACCTGGCGCAAGACCTGCCATCGCGACGCTCCAAAGGAATAGGCCGCGTGTACCTGCTCGATTGCCGCCGAGCGAACGCCGGAACGCGCCCCGAGCGCGACAGGTGCAAAAACAGACAGGAATATCAGCAGCACCTTGGACATCTCGCCGATGCCGAACCAAATGATCATCAGTGGCAGGTAGGCGAGCGGCGGGATCGGTCGGTAGAACTCGATCGGAGGGTCAAACAGTCCGCGAGCTGCAGGACTCATTCCCATCGCCAGTCCTAGCGGAATGCCGATGACACATGCGAGCAGGAAGGCGCCAAATACGCGCGCGGTTGAAATCGCAATGTGTTCCCAGAGCGGCGTCCCGGTGAAGCCATTCGCAAGAACGTTGGCGAATTCAGTTGCTATGGCCTGCGGCGAAGGCACGAAGAGCGGCTTGACCCAACCGAGCGTTGTTACCAGCCACCAGAAGAGCAGAAGTCCGCCTATCGTCGCTAAGCTGAGCTTGAAAGTGTCGCCCTGCCCTGGCACTCCATAGGTTTCGCCCGGCTTTGAAGGACGAGAACGCGAAAGGCGTCCTAAGAAACCGGCTCCAGTTGTGGGCACGCTGTTGTCGGCACTCATGCTGCTTCCTCCTCGTCCGCGAATATGATGCTCAGAACCTTTTCACGCATGGCGATGAAGTCGGGCGCAGCCTTGACCTGTCGTGCGGTCATCCCCCCGAGGAAACGCTGTGAGAAGGGCAGATCGAAACGGTGCGCGATACGGCCCGGTCGAGGTGACATAACGACGAGTTGAGTCCCCATGAACAAGGCTTCTTCAACACTATGCGTGATGAAGAAGACGGACTTCGACGTTTCCTTCCATACCCTGAGGATGAGTTCCTGAGCTTTTTCTCTGGTCAACGCATCGAGGGCGCCAAGTGGTTCATCCATGAGCAGCACTTTTGGATCGCACGTCAGCGCTCTCGCGATACCCACCCGCTGCTGCATCCCTCCTGACAGCATGTAGACCGGCGAATCTTCGAACCCCCGCAAGCCAAGCAACGAGATATACTTGTCAGCCACGGCATAGCGTTCTTCGCGCGGCGTGCCACGAATCTTCAGGCCAAACGCGACATTGTCGCGAACGTTCAACCACGGCAGCAGCGCGTGTTTTTGAAACACAACTGCCCTGTCAGCGCCCGGTCCTGCGACGCGACGTTGGTCGAGTAGGATTTCGCCGCTGGTAGGGGAGAGAAAGCCAGCTATGAGATTGAGCAACGTCGACTTTCCGCAGCCCGACGCACCGAGCGCCACTACAAAATCGCCATCGTTTATTTTGAGTTCGATCTGCCTCAATGCCTCAACGGGTGGCCTGCCGCTGCCACTCGGATAGACAACAGAAGCGTTCTTTATGTCGAGCGCCATCTTTTCCTCCCGAGGTCCCGGTTTCCACTTGGAAACCGGGACACTTCGTCCTCACTTTCCTGCCTGCTTGGCGATATCGACGTTCACAAAGCTGTTGTAATCGCCAAGAGCGCTGTTGATCCGGCCCGCGCCTTTTAGAAACTCTGCCGTCGCTTTCATGGTAGCCGGCGCGCCGCCAAGCCATGTGTCGCCCACTTGGTCGGAAAGTGGGACAAAGGCGAACCCCTTGAGGATAGTCGGAATCTGCTCGGGAGCGGCGCCAGTTCGTTCAGCGATGGTCTTGACGGGAACGCTGTCCGGCGTCCAAGCGGCCGGATCTGCCAGATACGCCAGGTTCGCTTCGTTCATCGTTTTGGCGAAGGCCACCAGTGCGTCGCTGTTGGCCGCGGCGAACTCTTTGTTGACGACCCAGCCGTCAAATGTCGGGAACCCCCAGGCAGCGGTCTTGTCAGCGCCCACCAGCAACGTGCCATTCTTCAAAATTTCGGCTTGCACCGGCTGCCAAATGAAGGCCGCGTCGATCGCGCCTTGCTGCCATGCCGCGGCTATCTGGTCGGGCGGCATATTCATGACGGTGACGTCAGTCTCGGATAGACCTGCATGCTTGATCGCCCCCATCAACGAAAAATGCGCCGTCGAGCCGACGGGAACTGCAACGCGCTTTCCTTTGAGGTCATCAAGCTTCGTGATACCGGATTCGTTGCGCACAATCAGCGACTCGGCCTCACCGATCACCTGTGCAAACATGAAAAGTTGAAGGTCAACTCCCTGACTGGCGGCAATCGCCAGAGGCGAAGATCCGAGTTCTGCAAGCTTAATGTCGCCAGACGCCATTGCGGCGATCACATCTGCGCCTGAGGCGAACTTGCGCCACTCGATATCCCAACCGGTGGCTGCTTCGAATTTTTTCTCCGCCACAGCAACCTGCATCGGTGTCGGGTTTCCGAACTCGCCGATGACAACCTTTTCAGCCGCTGTCGCAGCTCCCATCACCATGCCGACAATGAGCGCAGATCCAGATAGTATTTTAATTGCGTTCCTCAACATGTTCTCCTCCATCCAGTAGGAATCTAACAATTTCTATGGTAGTTTCTGTTTTCCTCACCCCGACGCGGGTCCTTATCTAATCACCGAAGTATTCAACCCGGTTGTTGCGAATTTTACGATAGCGTCAGCAAGCACGTCGATGCTGTCGACTACACGATACTTGCCTGAGATTGCGTCGGTTACGATCGAAAACTCACTGCAAGCGACAAGTAGAGCGTCCGCGCCGGCCTTGATCAGTTCATCTGCCGCAACGCTTAATGTCTCGCGTGCAGCTGCGTTGGCGCTCGAGATCTTGATGGCACGGATGGCTGCGAGCATGCGTTCGTCATCAGAAGGAAAAAGCGTCGTGATATGCCGCTTCGCGAACGCGCGTTCATAAATTCCAGTCAACCGGATCGCCGGCGAAGCCAGAATGCCAACACTAAATGACCCCGCCTTCATTGCCGCTACCCGCTCTGCGGCAAGCTCCACCATATCCAGGAAGGGTATCGTGGTCGCCTCGACGATAGCAGGCGCGTAGTTGTGGGCGGTATTGCAAGGCATAGCGAGGGCCTCAGCGCCGGCTACCTCTAGGCCCCGCGCCATGTTGGCGAGAACCGGTCCCGGATCCTCACCACCACCTTCAATCAGCGCCTTGATCCGAGACGGAACCTGGGTGTTGTTGTCGACAAACATCGGAACATGGTCGGCATCATCAGTCGCCGAAGTGCGTTCGATAACCTTCGCCATGAGCAGAACAGTGGCTTCCGGGCCCATTCCACCAATAATTCCGACCTTTCGGAGCGGGGCACGCAACATCATGGCTCCCCCCTACACAGATTGCGGACACAGTCGGCGATTACGTCTGCGATGAGTTCGCAATCCTCCAGTGTGAATGTGAGCGGTATCCGCATATCAAACAGGCCGGAGAGAACCTCGTCGGTGACGGGCATCGGTTGAGGCTCGAAATACCGCCAGCTATGATGATTGCTGGTAAATGCGATTGGAACGTCAGCACCAAACCATTTCAGTTCCACCCCGCGGTCGAAGTTGGCGGCGACGAATCTTTGCGCGGCATCCGCCGAGATGCCCGGAATGCAAAACTGGATCGAACTACCAACGTAGCGCTCTTCGTCCGGCCGTTCAGGAACGTGAACCTGCGGTATAGATTTGAGCGTCCGCTCGATGACACGATATCGATCATTCCATCGACCGATGTTTGCCTCCAGAGACGCCAATTGCGGTCGTAAGATCGCTGCCCGCAGATTGTCCATTCGACCCGACATGTTGGGCGTTTCAAGGCGAACTGTATCGAACACCGATTTGTCCGGCGCAGCGCCGTGACGCTCGTAAAGCATGTACGAGCCGGACAGAATGATGGCACGCGCCATGAACTGTGGGTCGTTTGAAGTGATCAGACCGCCTTCACCAGAGTTCATGTGCTTGTAGGTTTGCGTGCTGAAACAACCCGCGAGGCCAAAATTGCCGCTTTTCACGCCGTTCCAAGTGGCACCCATGGTGTGCGCGCAATCCTCGATCAGGGTAACGCCTGTTTTCTCGATAAGAGCCTGTAGCCGCTCCATGTTGGCGAGATGACCTCGCATGTTGGACAGGAGCAGAAAGCGCGCCCCGGTGAGGTCGACCTTGCGGGCGAGATCATCAAGATCAATGACCAGATCGTTCGTGATTTCGACGAGTACCGGCCTGCCTCCAGCGCTTACAATCGCCCCTGGCACCGGCGCCAAGGTAAAGGCATTGGTTAGCACCACCGCGCCCGGCGCCAGGCCGGCGGCCCGCAAACACACACTCATCGCGTAGCCGCCCGAGGCACAGGCCAGACAGAACTTGGCGCCTTGATAGGCAGCGTATTCCGCTTCAAGGGCGGAAACGATCGAGGTCTCGCCAGCAAGAGAGTTGTAACGATGAATGCGGCCGGAGCGCAAAACGTCCACCGCAGCAGCGATTCCATCTTCGCTGATTGGTTCCTGCTGGGTGAAGTTACCGGTGAAGCGCTTCATGTTGCGGGTTGCCTTATGTCATTCGGCCGCAACGGATGCTGGGCGACGATCGTAACCAAAGGTGTTGGTATAGCCAAACAGCGCGGCTGATCCGCCGGTGTGCACGAAAACGACGCGTTCGCCTTTTTTGAAGTGTCCCTTTCGGACCAAGTCAATCAGTCCGGCTGCACCCTTGCCGGAGTAGACAGGGTCGAGCAGTAGACCTTCGAGCCGCGCGAACATTTCGATTGCCTCGATACCCGCCGGCGTAGGAATGCCATAACCGTCCCCGACGTAATCGGTGTTCGCGACAATGTCTTCGCGTTGGACGACGCCCGGGCAGCCGAGTTTTTCGGCTGTGGCGACTGCCAGGATATAGACGTTCTCCTCCTGCTTCTGTTTTGGCGCTCGGACACCGATGCCCAACAACGGAATATTGGCGCTGATCGCTTTTAGGCCGACGATGAGCCCCGCCTGGGTCCCCGCACTACCAGTCGCATGCACAATGTGATCAATAGTAAGTCCGAGGTCATTCGCCTGGCTCACCAGCTCCAACGCACAGTTTGCATAACCAAGAGCGCCTGTTGGGTTCGAGCCGCCCCCGGGGATCGTGTAAACCTTTCGCCCACTGCTCCGGAACTTGTCTGCCAGAAGCTCCATCTCTGCATTCATATCGAGGCCACTGCCGCGTTTCTCGGTGGTAGCTCCATGGAGATGATCCAGGAAGACGTTGCCATTATGATTGTAGTTCGGATCATTCGATCCGGTTCGGTCTTCCAGTAGAATATGGCAATCCATACCGAGTTTAGCCGCAAATGCGGCTGTCTGGCGAGCGTGGTTCGACTGCGTTGCGCCTTGTGTCATCACAAGGTCGGCGCCCTGCGCCAACGCTTCCGCCATCAGGAATTCAAGCTTGCGTGTCTTGTTGCCACCTGTCGACAGCCCGGTGCAGTCGTCCCGCTTTATCCAGATTTCAGGACCGTTCAGTTCACGCGACAACCGCTCCAAAGGCTCTAGAGGGGTCGGAAGATGGCCCACGCGGATTCGCGGGAAACGCGCCAGGTGCATAGCGAATAGCTCCTCTCGAAAAAATGCTTCACCGGTATATTCTCGCAACATATCTGGCTTTTCAAATGCATAATTATCGACATAATATGCACTTTCTGCATTTTGAGGTGCCCTATGCGCGGAGAATGGCTAGAGGACATTCTAGCGGTATTTGATACGGGCTCCCTCAACAGGGCGGCCGAAGCGCGCTTGCTGACGCAGCCTGCCTTTTCCAGGCGCATCGCCGCTATTGAAGACTACCTCGGCGTTGAGTTGCTCGATCGGTCCCGCAAGCCGGCAAGCCTGCTGGCTGGCGTCAAAGACCAAGAGCTCAAGATTCGTGAGATTGTTGCCTTGACCCGTGAACTGGTTCTCGATCTCAAAACGCAAGATCGGAAAAGTCACAACCAAATCGTCGTCGCCAGCCAGCACGCCCTAACGACATCAGTAGCGCCGCACTTCGTTAGATTTTTGACGTCTGAGATAGATCTGAATATCCGCCTGCGCTCAGCCAATCGTGATGAATGCACAGCGATGTTAATGACCAAACAGGCTGACCTAACCTTTACCTATCGCGCAAACTACGAAGAGGCTCGAACGAGAGGTGACTACATTGAGGAGATCGTTATCGGAGAGGAACGGTTCGTCCCGGTGGCTTCTTCCGATTGCTCAGCAATGTTTCGTGACGCCTACAACAAAGGAGAACTGCCAGTCATTGCGTATCCATCCAATGTCTTTATGGGCGAAGCGATGATCCGTGAAATCTATCCCTCATTGAGAAGTTCTACAACTATTCGGAAGCGCACAGAGACAGCCTTAACCCTTGCAGCACATCAGTTGGCTTTGGCTGGCGTGGCCGTCGCTTGGGTTCCTCGTTCATTGGCCGAATCAGATTTAGCGCTAGGACGTCTCGACTGCTTGGTGGACATACTTCCAGAAACGACTTTTGCGATTACAGTCCAGCGACTAGAAGGTCACAAGACAGCCACGGAAGGCGCTGTGTGGGACACCATCGGAATGTATTCCTATGTGGGACCTAGCGGCTGATAGCAAGCTCAGACGCATTTGGCGGTAGAGACGCGAACGTTACTGCGCTGATTCTACCTTTAATAGTGGCGGAGCCTGTCGCTCAAAGCCCTTCTCCGCCGCCCCACCCGTTCAAGCAGATCGAGTTCAATAACGGCAACGAGGGTATGAGATCCGATGCAGTAGTGGCGAATAAGTGGAGGGAACTTCTCAAGGCGAGCATCGTTGTAGGCGAAAATGAGGGTCTGATGTAAACGTATCGGTACACCGTAGTTGGCGTCATGGTCGATGGTCGACGGAAACCACGAAGGGAACATAGTCCTTGGCGTGCTGGTCATGAATTAGAACTGGCACTGATAAGCGCGCTAGAAAATGGGGGGCTGCATGATCCAAGGGAGGTAGCCGGCACGACTAGTCCTTGGAAACATATTCCTTGCTCCGAGGAGTTTGCCGACCGGGAATGTCGGCCAGCCAGCCGGCATGCAAGAAGCCCATGGTATCGACCCGCAAGCGAGCGCTAGACAGATCCGAAGCGGATTCGTCGCGCATCCTAAGAACTTCGAGGTTGGTCGGTAGTTGCACCTAACGGAGCGACGGTGCCAACTTCATCTGCGTCGGCGCAGTTGGCAATGCGCCCCCCGCGCCTCGGTGAATGTAGGCATTGGCAAAATCGATCACGCGAATAAGCGTCTGCGGTTCATAAGGCTTGGTGAGTGCTCCGATAGCACCGGCAAAATCTTGCGGGATCAGCTCAGGCGTTGCGGTCATAAACACCACCAAGACGTGATGATGGTTTGCCAGTCGAAGGGCAATCTGCGGCCCTGTTAGACCGTCTTTTAGATTAAGATCGACGAGAGCCAGATCTGGTGTGTGCAGTCGAGCTAGCTCCAGCGCCCGCTCTGCGTGATCCGCCATGCCCACCACGACCATCCCTAATTCGATCAACTGAAATTCCAAGTCTAGCGCGAGAAATATTTCATCCTCAACAATAAGTACCTTGAGCGTTGGCTGACTGAATTGAACCATCCTGAAATCCTTATCGCGCAACGAAAGCGCATGCCTTCCGCGTGCGCCCGCCAATGTCGCTTGGCAACAGAAATCCCCCCCAGCAGGAAAGGTTCCCTGGGCAGCCAGAAGGGGCGCTAAGGATGCGAATTAAGCAGCATTACTCAAAGTGCGCTTTGGCGCGACTGCTTTCGACCGTCCTTCGGCAATGGCGGCAATAGCTCGGCGCTGATCAGAACGCCGGCAATTCTGGCAAAGCTGACAAAGGCTTGTCGCGCCTCTTCGGCGGACATTTGTCCGGCGATCGCCGCATTGCAGCTTCTCTCGGCGCAAGTGAACACCGGCCCCCGACGACCTGTCGGCCAGTGCTTCAGGAACCTCATCGCATCCTGGACCGAGTCGATCTCTTGGACAGCGCCGTTTGTTTCAACCTGCACCGGAGCCAAGAAAGTGAGTTTTGCCATGCTTACCTCCCTGTGGTTATGTCAGGTGCCTTGAGCTGCATTTCCGTGGCTCCCGGAGAAGCGATCGAACGTTTGGTCGAGGCCGTTCTGGCGGGGAATTCACCACGGCGTAGGCTAGGTTTTGCCTTTCAGCGAAGGCTATGGCCGCTTCCAGGGTCGGAAAATCAAGCGTGACCTGGGTCAGCGTATCATCCCCTCCGGTGTAGCCCATCAAAGCGTCAATGAAGGGCGGCGTCCGCCGTTCGAACACCAACCGCCACGGTTGAGCCCCGCTGCGGGCAGAGGTCATAACGGAATGGCCAGGCCGGAAAATCCGCGCCGAACTTTGCCCGCTCAGTGGTGGCCGCTTGGCGGGAAACGACAGCTGACTCGTTGCGTTCGCCGTCCGCCCGCAATTCAACTGGATGCGATCCGTCTCGACGTTTGGTGTCAGCGGCGCCGTCATCGACTCCTCCTCGCCTGAAGATGCCGGCCGGGACCTTGGGCACCCGACCGGCCAGTCAGCGATCATTTGGTGGTATTGATCGCGATGCGCTTGGCGTTCGCCTGCGCCTTTTCCGTCTTGGGCAGGGTCACTGTGAGGACGCCGTTCTTGAATGCCGCCTCCACCCTGTCCTCATCAACCTCGCGGCCAAGAGCAAGGCGCCGCTCGAAACGCCCGTAATAGCGTTCGCTGAACTGACGATCCTTGTCTTCGGTTTCCGATTTCTTCTCGCCGCGAAGTGTGAGAACACCGTCGTCAAGCAGAACCTCGACGTCGTTCTCGTCAAGTCCGGGCATTTCCGCGACCACCCGGATTTCCTTGTCGTTCTCCGAGAATTCGACGCTTGGCCAGGCGCCGTTGCGAGGCGTCATGCGGCCAAACACCGACGGTGTGTCAAATCCCCGGAACACCTCGTCGAACAGCCGGTTGACGTTGCGATGCAGCGACATGAACGGATCCATGTCTTCGCTGCGATAGATCGTCGGAGCCTGGTTATTGCCACGGTTCCATGGAATCAGGTCACGCACACTCATTGTCGTTTCCTTTCGTCTTTCTTGTCCTTTCTCGTCAGGTCACGACGACACCCCACCCCAGATGGGGTGTCGCGCTGGCCGGGTTCAGGTAAGATCATGCCGCTACGTTGCCTTCGATCCGCTTCGACGCAGACTTCTTGTCAGCGTCGGCGTTAATCGCGATCCGTCGGGGCTTCATCTCCTCGGGAATTTCCTTCTTGAGGTCGATGATCAGCAGGCCGTTCTCGAGCTTGGCACCCATGACACTGACATGGTCGGCGAGTTCGAATCGACGGTCAAAGGTCCTCATCGCCAGTCCATGGTGGAGATACAATACCTCGCCATTTTCTGTCTTCGAGCCGTTGATGACGAGCAGGTTCGGCTCATGGGTGATCGAAAGCTCGTCTTCTGCGAACCCAGCGACCGCAAGCGCGATACGATAGGTGTCTTCACCGAGCTTGACGATGTCATAGGGCGGCCAGTTGTCGGCCTGAGGTGAACTGGATCTTTCGAGCAGATCGAAAATCCGGTCGAAGCCGATGCTCGACCTGTAGAAGGGGGAGAAGTCCATATTTGTTCTCATAGCTACATCCTCTTTGGAGCAACATAGGTACGAGGAAGCGCCAAGAAGCCTGGCGCTCCCTGACCGTGCCGGCCCTTTGCAGCGGCCGACGAATTATGAGTTGGGAAGCGATCTGCGCGACGTCAAGGGGCGAGCAATCGAGCCGACATTTTGACGGCGTGGTGACGGATTGGCAGGCCCGAGCCGCTGGAAAGCGCTCCGTCCAATGCCCATCTAGTTCGCTGGCGAATCGATGGAGGCAAGCGATGACCATGACGCGGGAAGACGTTGTCTCGGTCCTCGGACCGGTGGACGATACCGTAATTGCGGAAGTGATCCTGTCCGGCGCTTCGCTCGATGAACTCAGGGAGGCGTGGGGTTGGGCTTTCGGCGACGACGCGTTGATGGGGCAAGGCCGCCCACTGCCCGGAACGCGGGTTGCGGCACTGATTGACTTGATTGAGCCCGACGATGACGAGATAGAGGGCCCGGCTGCACCGGGCCCTGGTGCTCACTGAATCGTAAACACCCCGTCCACTGCTTGCCATTCCGCAGGTTTGATCAGGCGGTGGTGGGCAACGCGCACGGAATGGAGCGCGCCTTCAAGTTCCTGTTCCCAGTAGCTGAGGAAACCTTTCAGCGTCGGGAATTCCGGTGCGAGGTCGTATTCCTGCCAGACAAAAAGTTGCAACAACCGCGGGTAATCAGGAAGGTGATAATGAATCTCCGCGGTCGTGAGGCCGTAACCGTCCATCTGGAGCCGCAATTCTCTGCTTAGCACAAGCTTCTTCTCGGTCACCATCAAGCGTCCAATCTTTCCGGACGTTCGCGGTTGCCGCCCTGGTCGAATTTGGAGGCGACGTCGGCGCAGATTTCATCGAGCCGGCGAAGCGCATCCATGACGGCATCGAAAGTCACCGGGGCCGCAACGCCTGGTGGCTTGCGCAGGGCCGGTATGGATTCGACCGCGCATGCATCCGATGCCCAGGAGGCAAGAATGGCGCGCTTTTCCTGAATGTCGAGCTGATCGTCCGTCACCACATCGTCGGGATGGCTGAAGAACCGGGCCGGGAAAAGCAGACGGTCCAGTGACAGATCCGCGGTTTCAGGGGCGAGCGAGGGGATGATCGTCGGGACGGTTCGTTCCATCGATGGTCCTCCGTTAAAAAATCTCCTTTGCGTTGACGTTCCGACGGGTCCTGAGCGAACCATAGTCGGACAAAAATTTTGGAGGATTCGAACGAAATTTCAAGCCCCCGCAATCGCGGCTTCGCGGCGGATAGCTGCATGAATACAGCGTGCTAGCACTCCACAAGGCCGAGTGCTAAAATTTTTCCAACCACCTCTTGAAACTTAAAAACACCTCACCCAGATCGATTGCGCGCGATGCCGAAAAAGGGTCGCGCACCCCGCGCCGGATCCGCTTCGGATGCGGCGCGGAGGAACCTCAAAAATCTGTTTGTCCCTGAGGAGAACGACATGACGTTCCGTCCATTGCACGACCGTATCTTGGTCCGCCGCATCGAAGCCGAGGAAAAAACGGCTGGCGGCATCATCATCCCCGACACCGCCAAGGAAAAGCCGCAGGAAGGCGAGGTCATCGCCGTTGGTCCGGGCGCCCGCGACGACAGCGGCCAGTTGCTGTCGCTCGACGTCAAGGTTGGCGACCGCATCCTGTTCGGCAAATGGTCCGGCACCGAGATCAGGCTCAATGGAGAGGATCTCCTGATCATGAAGGAATCCGACGTTATGGGCGTGATCGATGCCGCGGTCCAGGCGAAGAAGGCCGCCTAGGTGGCACCCGGCGTTTAAGAAGGAGCAAGAAAAATGGCTGCTAAGGAAGTCAAATTCCATACCGAAGCCCGCGAGAAGATGCTGCGCGGTGTCGACATTCTCGCCAATGCTGTGAAGGTCACGCTCGGTCCCAAGGGCCGCAACGTTGTGATCGACAAGTCGTTCGGCGCCCCTCGTATCACCAAGGACGGTGTCACCGTCGCCAAGGAGATCGAGCTGGAGGACAAATTCGAGAACATGGGCGCGCAAATGGTGCGCGAGGTCGCGTCCAAGACCAGCGACATCGCCGGCGACGGGACCACAACGGCGACCGTGCTTGCCCAGGCGATTGTCAAGGAAGGCGCCAAAGCTGTCGCTTCCGGCATGAACCCGATGGATTTGAAGCGCGGCATCGACAAGGCGGTCGACGCCGTGGTCGCGGAACTCAAGGTCAATGCTCGCAAGGTCACCAAGAACGACGAGATCGCACAGGTCGGAACGATTTCGGCCAATGGTGACGCCGAAATTGGCCGTTTCCTCGCCGAGGCGATGCAGAAAGTCGGCAACGAGGGTGTCATCACCGTCGAGGAGGCAAAAACCGCCGAAACCGAACTCGAGGTCGTCGAAGGCATGCAGTTCGATCGCGGTTATCTGTCCCCCTATTTCGTCACCAACCAGGACAAGATGCGCGTCGAGTTGGAAGAGCCTTATGTCCTGATTCACGAAAAGAAGCTGTCCAACCTGCAGGCTTTGCTTCCGGTTCTGGAGGCGGTGGTCCAGTCTTCCAAACCGCTGCTGATCATCGCGGAGGACGTCGAGGGCGAGGCCTTGGCCACCCTTGTCGTCAACAAGTTGCGAGGCGGCCTCAAGGTCGTAGCCGTCAAGGCGCCTGGCTTCGGCGATCGCCGCAAGGCGATGCTGGAAGACATCGCCATTCTGACCGGCGGCACGGCGATCTCGGAAGATCTCGGCATCAAGCTCGAAAATGTGACGCTGAACATGCTGGGCCGCGCCAAGAAAGTGGTGGTCGAGAAGGAAAACACCACCATCGTTGACGGCGCAGGCTCCAAGATCGAGATTGAGGGGCGTGTTGCCCAGATCAAGGCTCAGATCGATGAGACCACCTCGGACTACGATCGTGAGAAGCTGCAGGAACGCTTGGCCAAGCTCGCCGGGGGTGTCGCCGTCATTCGCGTCGGCGGCTCGACCGAGATAGAGGTGAAGGAGCGCAAGGATCGCGTTGATGACGCGATGCATGCCACCCGGGCGGCAGTTGAAGAAGGCGTGTTGCCGGGCGGTGGTGTTGCCTTGCTGCGCGCGGTAAAGGCTCTCGACAATGTCCAGGCCGAAAATCCCGACCAGAAACACGGCGTCGAGATCGTGCGGCGCGCCCTCGAAGCCCCGGTGCGACAGATTGCGGAAAATGCTGGGGCCGAAGGCTCGATCATCGTCGGCAAGCTGCGCGACAACGCCGAGTTCGGCTACGGCTGGAACGCACAAACCAATGAGTTTGGCGACCTCTACAGCCAAGGGGTCATCGATCCGGTGAAGGTGGTGCGCACAGCACTTCAGGACGCTGCGTCCGTCGCTGGCTTGCTGGTCACCACCGAGGCGATGGTGGCCGAGAAGCCGAAGAAGGACGCTCCGGTGCCTGCAATGCCCGGCGGTGGCATGGACTTCTAAGAGACAGATAGGCCGTGTCCGCGTCTATCCGGGCGCGGACACCCCGATGGGACTGCCATGGATATGATCAAGATCAACAAGATTGCGCCGCCGCAACGTGCGGCGACCGAACTGGATTATGAGACCGAGCTGAAAACCGTGCTGGAACCGGTACTGACCGAGGTGCTCGACATGACTGAATCCGCAGGCTGGGACCGGCGGAAGGCGGCGTACACGGTGATGTTCTTGGCGGCGCGGCAGCTGTCCGACGGAAAAGCGAACCCGAAAACGGATGTTTGACGCGGTCGCAAACTGAAACTGGCGTTCGCCGGCAAATGAGAGGAACGGACAATATCGTCCGTTCACGGTAGAACCGATGGCCAGCCGGTGGCGTCGAAAGGAGGAAACTAGAGTTCGGGGCCGAAAAATGACCACGCATTCGTCGAGTTATCTTGCTGCGCTTTCGGCAATCTTTCTTGTTTTGGCGCCGACGCCCGCATTGGCAGCCGCACCGCAGCCCGTCATTAGCGCCAGCGCCGAGCGCCCTCTTCCCGATGTTTTGCAAGAAGTGACGCCGGCTGTCGTCAACATTGCGGTCACCTCCGGCTCCGCAGCCCAGACCAATCCGCTTTACAATGATCCCTTCTTCCGGCGCTATTTCAACATGCCCGATGCGCAGCCGAGATTGAGCGCCGGATCGGGCGTCATCGTCGACGCCGAAAAGGGGTTCGTCCTCACCAACCATCACGTTGTTGCCGACGCCAGCGAGATCACGGTGACGCTGAAGGATCGGCGCCGCTTCACAGCTGAATTGATCGGCAGCGACCAGGCGACCGACATCGCGTTGCTCAGGATTAAGGGCGATAGGCTTACTGCCCTTCCCTTCGGGGATTCCGATACGCTTCGCGTCGGCGAACCGGTGGTGGCGATCGGCAATCCATTTGGTCTCGGCCAAACCGTTACCGCTGGTATCGTCAGTGCGCTTGGCCGGAGCGGCATCAACATCGAGGGCTACGAAGATTTTATCCAGACTGATGCCTCGATCAATCCGGGCAATTCCGGCGGCGCATTGGTGACACATGACGGGCGTTTGGTTGGCATCAACACTGCCATCATCGCGCCGGCCGGCGGCAATATCGGCATTGGCTTCGCTGTCCCGATCGCGATGGCGTCGACTGTGATGAAGCAACTCATTGAGCATGGCGAGGTGCGTCGGGGTCGTATCGGCATCGCCATCCAGGATTTGACGCCGGACCTCGCAGACGCGCTCAAACTCACCGAGAATTCCGGCGCCGTTGTCAGCAGCGTCGAAGACGGCTCGCCTGCTGCCCAAGCCGGGCTACTGGCCGGCGACGTGATCATCAGTGTCGATCAGCACCCGATCTCCGGCTCAGCCGATCTGCGAAACCGGGTTGGCCTAGCACCCGCCGGATCGGAGGTGGGCATCGAGTACCTGCGCGACGGCGCGCGAAAGTCTGTCACTCTGCGTATCGAACCTGAAAAGGGAGCAAAAACGGCGGCGCTGCCCGATCGTCTGGAGGGCGCGCAAATCGAAGATGCCGCTGGAAACGTGTTCGTTTCCCGCGTCGACGAAGGCAGCGCCGCAGCCCGTGCCGGCCTGCGAGCTGGGGACGTGATTGTCGCGGTCAACCGGCAGCCGGTCACAACCACGGTCGAACTGGCCACGGCACTGCGCAACACCGCCGGCACGATCGCGCTGGATCTGTTTCGTGGTGGGAACAAGCTCTTCCTGGTTATCCGCTAGGAGCATCCGAGTAGAGCAACGTGTTCATCGATTGGGAGAAGGAGATGAAAAAATCTGTTCGATGGATAATCGCCGCAGGAGCGGCCATTGCAGCGGCGTTGATCCCGGTTCCGGCGCTCGCGCAGGATCAACCAGCAAATCCTCAAGAGTTAACCGGCTTCTGGCTGACGACACCGCATCCTGACCTGGCGATCCGACCCGGCGAGACCGAGTCGATCCCGCTGACTTTGCGTAACCACAATCTGCCGCCTCAGCGTGCGTCGCTGGAGGTGTCAGGCATTCCCGATGGCTGGAAATGGTCGATCAAGGGTGGCAACCGCGAGGTTGGGGCCGTCATTGTGTCGCCCAATGCCACGGAAGAGGTCAAGCTCGAGCTGACGCCACCGGAGGGTGCGACCGGCACGAGCGTGCCGATCGACGTCAAGGCTCGCTACGGCAATCAAACGGCCGATTTGCCGATTACCGTGAAACTATCGGATGCATCCGAGGGCGGCTTGGAACTGAAACCGGAATTGCCGGCGCTGCGGGGTACTGCGCGCTCGACCTTCAGCTTCAAGGTCGAAGTGACCAACAACGGCGCCGAGGAAAGCTTGGTCAACCTGGCCGCCACTGCCCCCGAAGGCTTCCAGACACGCTTTAAGCGCGGGTATGGCTCGGAAGAAATCACCGGCTTGCCAATCGAAGCCGGCGCCACTCAAAACATTACGCTCGAGGTCACACCGGCACGCGCCGCGCCAGCTGGCAGCTATCCGATCGCCATGGAAGCTGCGGGTGGTGGCGCCAGCGCCGCGACAGAACTCAGCATTGAGGTGACGGGTCAACCGGAGGTCGCGTTGAGCGGCCCTCAGGAACGGCTTTCGGGCCAAGCGGTTGCCGGCAAGGAAACGACTTTCCCCTTTACGCTTGCCAACACTGGGACTGCGCCAGCGACGGATATCGAACTTTCGGCCTCGCCACCCACTGGCTGGAAGGTGGAATTCGAGCCGAAGACCGTTGGCACGCTTGCGCCGAACGCTACCAGCGAAGTCAACGTAAAAATCACACCGTCCGAGCGTGCTATCGCCGGCGACTACATGATCAATGTTCGCGCCAGCGGTGGAAGCGTGTCGGAATCGGCGCAGTTCCGCGTGACGGTCAATACATCGACAATGTGGGGTGTTGCCGGGCTCGGCGTCATTGCCGCGGCCGCAATCGTCCTCGGCATGGCTGTAATGAGGTATGGGCGGCGATGATGAACACCACAGTCATAACAGCAACTGGACTGGTCAAACGCTACGGCACGGCAACCGCGGTCGCAGGAATAGATCTGTCGGTTGAAGCAGGAGAAGTTGTCGGACTGCTTGGGCCGAACGGCGCGGGCAAGACAACCACAATCCTGATGCTGCTCGGCTTGACCGAGCCGAGTGAAGGCAGCGTACGCATCCTTGGCAAAGATCCTCTGCGCCAGCCCCTTGAGGTCAAAAGAGAGGTTGGCTACCTGCCGGACGCCGTCGGTTTCTACGATGCCATGTCCGGCCGCGAGAACCTGGCTTATACCTCCCGTCTCGCAGGCATGTCAAAGGATCTTGCTCGTGAACGGATCGCCGCGGCCCTCGAAAAGGTGCGACTGATTGAGGTCGCCGATCGGCAGGTCGGCACCTATTCCCGTGGCATGCGGCAGCGTCTTGGCATTGCAGAACTTCTCATGCGCAAATGCAGCGTTGCCATTCTCGACGAGCCGACTTCGGGTCTCGATCCCCAGTCGACCCAGGAATTGCTCGACCTGATCCAGGCATTGAGCCGCGACGGCATGACCATTTTGTTGTCGTCGCACATGCTCAACGTGGTTCAATCGATTTGCCATCGCATCGCACTGTTCAATAAAGGCAAGATCGGCTTTCTGGGCACGATAGAGGAGCTGGCAGCGCAAATTGGTGGCGGCGCCTTCATCGTAGACGTTGAGGCGGACGGCATCGATCTCGCCAAGGCGGCCGGGATGGCGCTGGGGGTACGATCTGTCGTCCCGGGACGACATGGACACTGGCTGGTCGAAGCGGAACGCGACGTGCGCCCGGAACTAGCTCGCTTCGTCGTTGAAGGCGGCGGAGCGTTGAAGAACCTCGACTTGCGTCAGGCAAGCCTCGACGAGGCGTACACTCGCTATTTCAGGGAGGTTGGCCATGATGCGTGAAGGCTCCCCCTTCAAAGGGGTCGCGACCATCGCCCTCAAGGAAGCGGCCGATCACATGACCAGCGCACGCATGCACCTGATCATGCTGCTTGTCCTGCTCACCGCCATCGGCGCTGTTTATGGCGCGATCGGTCGCATCAGCCAAACCACGGCTGAGGATCCCTACCTGTTCCTCAAGTTGTTGACCGTCGCTCAAGAGCCCCTACCGTCGTTCGCTGCATTCCTCGGCTTTCTGCTGCCCCTCGTGGCAATCGCGCTCGGCTTCGATGCCATCAACGGCGAGCACTCGCGCCGGACCATGAGTCGGCTCCTCTCGCAGCCGATCTATCGGGACGCTGTGCTCTTCGGAAAGTTCCTGGGTGGACTGCTGGTCATTGCGATCGCGCTGCTGACGCTATGGCTTCTCATGGTTGGCCTCGGCATCCTTTTCCTTGGCCTTCCGCCGTTGGCTGGAGACCTCGTTCGCGGCATCGCATATCTGGGGGTGACACTGGCATACGCTGGCGTCTGGTTGGCGCTTGCGATCACGTTTTCAACGGTCATTCGCTCGCCCGCCACTTCTGCGCTGGCGGCGCTGTCGGTCTGGCTGGTGCTGACAGTGTTCTGGGGAATGATCGCCCCGTTGATAGCAAATGCTTTCACTCCGATCGATCCGCTCGACCCGATGAGTGTCATCACGCAGTTTGAGACGCAGCAGGCTGTTGCAAGACTGTCGCCGCAGATGCTCTACGGTGAAGTGACAGCGATGCTGCTCGACCCAGCCGCCCGTTCCGTCGGTCCGCTGTTCTTCGATCAGGTCCAGGGTGCAATCGTCGGCGCGCCGCTACCCACAATGCAGAGCCTTCTGATCGTATGGCCACAGATCTCAGGGCTGGTCGCTGCAATGATCCTGCTCTTCACCATTGCCTATGTCGTCTTCCAACGCCAGGAGGTCAGGGCATGACGTCGACGCGTCTTAATCATTGCCTCGGCGCCCTCCGAAGGCGGGATACTGATCTCCCCGATGCCTCGGCCTACTGCATCGGGGAAGTAAGAACGTGGCTAGACGGTCGCGAGCATCCGCTATGCCTTGACGGCATGGCTCGAGGCACCGGTGAAGGCCTACAGCGCCTTGCCCCCGCTTCGCAACGTGCATGAAATATCCGAGCGCTGCGAGTTACAGACAATACCGCTTGCCAAAGCGTCCGATGAAGAAAGGAGGAAACCAATGGAACACAACCTGTTCGAACGTCCCGTCACCATCCTCGTCGGTCTCGGTTTCCCGACGGAGGTCAAGTCCGTGACTGAAGCCATCGCAGTTCTTTACGAATGGCCACCGTCAAGAAGGGATCCGGCGCATGTGATTGCTTTCCACGCCTGCAAGGCAGCGCTCGCCGGTGAGATCGAAGCGGAAACCGCCCGCGGCATGTTTGTCGCCTTTGCCCGGAGACATGACCTTCTTGCCCCACGATCCGAAAATGTAGCCCCAACCCCTTCGATTGGCGAATTCGGTGCGGCCACAATGCACTGAATGGCGGCCAAGCTCGGCGCGAGCGTGCCAACATGGTCCGCGAAGCAAACCTGATGGATAAAACGATGAACGATGTGCGCTTTCCAGATCCGGTTAAGCTGACGCTGAGGCCCTGGGGCGAACGTGTCGTTGCAAGTTCGTTGGAAGCGATCGAGTTTATGAACGAGCATTGGCCTGACTGGGCTCGCGGTCGCTCGTATCGAGCCGCTTATCGCGCATGCCGCGACGCTCTTGATGGCTGGCGAGCGCCGAAAGAGGCCCGAAAGGCTTTCATGAAAGCTGCAAGCCGTGCCGGTTTGATCTCGTCAACCAAGAGACGACAGCACCTCTGAAGGGTGTCGCGGCGGCTCAGACCATTATCCATCGCGCGGTTAAGGTGATACGGCATCTGCGCCACCTCGCCCGAAGCGATCAGCTCAACGACCGTGATCAGGCTCCGGTCGCGCGGCTTCATGTCCGGACGCAACGCGTTGAATGTCGTCCGACATGATGGGTGCCCTTTACTGAACAAGTGTAGGCCCGTCGGTAAGCCCGGCCATGATAGCAGCTGTGGCTATGCGTTTCATATGACATCCTTCCAAGTCTGCATCAGTAGCCGAACGATATTGGATGAACAAATCCGATAGGTTTCATGAATGTCACTCATAAAATGAAGGCAATCCCACGCTGACGGCACTTGAATGCTCAACGGCGGAGTTGCGCCGGACCTATTCATCGACCTCTATGCCAATTTGCGATGCGTCACCGCCGGCCAACTCCAGCAGGATGTCGCCAGCCAACAGCTCTTCCTTAGACAGCAGTCCCGCATCCTCAAGCGCTTCAAAATCCGGCAGATCGCGCAACGTGTCGAGCCCGAACTCAAGCAGGAATTCTTTCGTCGTGACATAGGTGTAGGGCGCTCCCGGCGTCGGGCAGCGCGGTCCGGAGGCGATAAAGCCGCATCTGCGCAACGTGCCGATCAGATCACGGCTGATCTCCTTGCCGAAGAAAGCGGAGAGCTCGGCGCGAGTGGATCGGCTGGAAATACGCCACGCACATCAGCACCAACGCCTCCGACTGCGAGAGGTCTATTGTGCGTTCATCGGCGCCGGTGCGAATGGCGTCGGCGTAGGCCGGCCGCGTCAGCTGCTTGCCGACGATGCGCGCAAGAACCTCGCGCGGAACGGGTTCGCTCGCCGCGAAGATGGTCGCCTCGACGCGGTTCATCCATTCGCGCCAACGAACTTCTGGGGGCGCTGATTCTACCTTTAATAGTGGCGGAGCCTGTCGCTCAAAGCCCTTCTCCGCCGCCCCACCCGTTCAAACAGATGGCATCCCGGCGGTTTGTCTTCACCCGATCGCCGGGCTTCCTCGGGATTAGCGACGAGGCGACTATGGTGCAGGCGCAATCCGCAACTGCGAACCATAGTGCCCTTCTGAACCCTGAAACTAAGTTCAGTTGAACGTCGGTACGATCCACGGGTTGATGTCGATACCGATCCGCGGCTCTTTCGCGCCGATGGAGTTGGTGGTTGCCGGGCCGCGATCGTCCCTGATCGAGCCCGTCGAACCGCAGTCGAGCTTTTTGCTGGATACGGTTTGGCTGCACACCGTGGGTTCGTGCGTCGTCTTGTTGGTGTCGTTTGCCAGCGCAAAATCGCTCGTCGCAGCGAGCGCCGCGAGTGCCAGAATAGTCCGTCGCATTGTCATCTCCTTGCGCATAAACAGATCAGGGGGGCGCTGCCCCCCTGCGTGCGTTGCGTTGGATATCTAAACCTCTCAGGAGTTGGCTAACTCCGGGGGCAGATCACAGCTAAGTTCAGCTCCAGAACTGATCACAATTCGTGACGGCAGTATTAAGCTGCTTCTTGTCATTAGCGCTGCCGGTGTTGGAACCCGTCTGGCCATTTGCATTCTGTTTGGCAATGTTGTCGACGCAATTTGCGATTGCCTTCGCTTGGCCTTGGTCGTTATTAGGATTGGTATCATCTGCATTGAAGGCCAGCGCAAAAGTGCTGCCCATGGAAAGTGCGAGGGCAGTTGCGAGAAGTGTATTTGTCAGCTTCTTCATCATTTCCTCCATCTCACTTTACAGCCAATAGGTCTCCGGCCGATTCCGAATTCACATTCGCAATCGCGCTGATACAAGTCACCGGAAACGACGCAGAATTAACGCCCACTAAGCGGCATTTTCAAGAGTTTTCAAGAATCCGTGACGCATCGAATCGATTGATTCTTTGTTATCTAGATCGTTAGATTGATCTAAAAGACAGTGACATCCCCCAATTGGGTCATGTTATTTCGATGACATAGATCAATTTACTTTCGCGTATTCGTATTTTATGCCTTAAAGACGGTGATCGTCTCCTGAATTTCTCTACCTTCCGCAACCGCTCGTTATGGAAACGCGCCTCGCATTGGAATAGTGTGCTCGGATGGGCGACACCTCAAATGGAAGTCGACATGTAGCAGCTTGACGCAAAATGGCGGTACCGCGCTGTTTTGTCCGGCAAATGTGAGCTCAAATGAGAAAGCTGGTCGGATCCGTCGCCGTCGTGCTTCTGGGTGCCGGGGCCGTGTATGGCATGGGAAGCAGTGTCGGATGGCCTCCTTGGCGGGAGGCCGCAGCCGCGACGCGCTACATGACGGCACCCGTCGAACGAGGCGACGTGGTGCAAACCGTGTCCACGACCGGAACACTGAATGCCTTCGTCACGGTGGAGGTGGGGACGCAGCTTTCCGGACAAGTTGCGCGTCTTTTCGTCGATTTCAATACCAACGTAAAAGCTGGACAAGCGCTGGCGCAACTCGATCGCAAGAGTTTTGAGGCACGCCTCGCAGAATCCAAAGCCTCAACTGCTGTCGCTGAGGCCGCCGTAAAAATCCAACGCTCTAGATTGGAACGCGCCCGGATCGACCTTCGCAACGCTGAGGCACAGCGGGCAGTTCTCATGGCCCGACTGGACAATGCCCGAGCGCAATCCGAGGTCACAGGCAACACATTCGAACGGTCCACTTCGCTTCGGAAAATGGGCAACACATCCAAAAGTCAGACCGAACTGGCACGCGCGGCACGGGATTCAGCAGCTGCTGAAATGCGGGAGGCGGAGGAAATTGTAGCCGCGCACGAACTGGTTGTGGCCGGAGCAGCGGTTGATTTGGAACGGTCGCAAGCCGAACTCGATAGCGCACTTGAAACCGTGCGTCAGAGGGAGGCTATCGAGGACTCGATGGAGATTGACCTTGAGCGCACGACAATTCGTTCCCCTATCGACGGTACCGTCGTCGGTCGGAATGTCAGTGAGGGTCAGACGGTGGCGGCAAGCCTCGAAGCTCCCGTCTTGTTCACCATTGCTGGCGACCTTCAGCGCATGGACATCTATGCACGCGTGGACGAGTCGGACATCGGCAAGATACGTGTTGGCCAAGCGGCTCAGTTCTCTGTCGATGCCTATCCGGATCGGCGTTTTTCCGCGATGGTACGTGACATTCGCAAGGCTCCGCAGGTCACGCAAAACGTTGTTACTTATACTGTCGTTCTTGGGACCACCAATCCTGGAGCACTTTTGCTTCCGGGGATGACCGCAACCGTCCATGTCGTCACATCGCAAGCCAGGGATGTCCTCCGCATACCGATGACCGCTTTGCGCTTTGCGCCAAGTGTGGCTGATGGGTCAAAGGAGCTCTCCCCCGGCAACGGCAACAATGGGGTGCAGACTACTGTGTGGACGCTTGACGGGACCCGGATTGCTGTCCCGGTAAGCGTCGTACTTGGTGACGATGATGGGAGCTATGCCGCATTGGTCGTCGGAGACCTGAAGGAAGGGGACCAAATCGTCGTAGGCGAAGCGGAAGAGGCAGCGCGAGACCGATTGTTCGGCTTCCGGCTTGGGTTCTGAACATGCTCCTCAAAGCCATTTCCCTCTCGCGGAGCTACGACCATGATAGCACCACTACCGTTGCCCTGCGCGACGCGTCATTCGATCTGATGGATGGTGAGTTTGTGGCGATCATGGGACCTTCGGGCTCCGGTAAATCGACGCTCATGAATATCATCGGTTTACTTGACCGACCAACATCCGGCAGCCTGATTTTTGCGGGCGAGCATACTGCGAACCTGTCGCCCGATCACGCAGCGCGGTTGCGGAATTGTCGGATCGGCTTCGTGTTCCAGTCATATAATTTGCTGGGCCGCAACACGGCTTTGGAGAATGTAGAACTGCCCCTCGTTTACGCGGGCGTGCGTAGACGCGAGCGTGAGCTGCGTGCGGCGGAAGCATTGGACAAGGTGGGGCTTTCTGACAAAGCACAACGATGGCCGCTGCAGCTCTCAGGTGGCGAGCAGCAGCGCATAGCAATCGCCCGGGCGCTCGTAACAGACCCCGCGCTAATCCTTGCAGACGAGCCCACTGGAGCGCTTGATAGCCGGACGGGCAACGAAATCATGGCGCTCCTCCAGCATCTCAATGAGCAGGGACGTACCATCATCATGGTGACGCATGACGACATCGTCGGAAGTCATGCGTCACGCATCATAAGGCTGCAAGACGGCACGATCATCGGCGACCAGGACGTACCTGATCGCTTGCTGACCGGGCCGACTGGGCGCAAATTACGTGGATGGGGCGTGACCGGCTTCGGTTAGTTCCTCAAGTAGTGACTGGAGAGCGTTCGAGTGCGTGCACGGGTAGGTAGCAAGGCAGACGATGGCTGTCCCCCGCTTTTTGGGATCATGGACAGTTGCTCATTCAAGCTCACTTGACCGGGAGAATCTCGATCAGGTCAGGCGTCCCCTGTTAGCAGGAGCAGTGACTTGAACTGGTGGGAGGGGTTTCGCATCGCGCGCAGGGCGCTTTGGGTGAACAGGCTGCGCAGCTTTCTCACCATGCTCGGCATCGTTGTCGGGGTGGCCTCGGTCATCGCGATGGTCGCGCTGGGATCGGGCGCAAAAGCACAAGTCGAAGAACAGATCCGATCATTCGGGGCGAATGTCTTGGTGATCGAGCCGATCGCAGGCCAAAGCGGCGGCGGTGCCCGCCTGGGCACTCTGACCGAGCCCGACGCCCGAGGCATTGCCGGGCTCCCCCCCGTGCGGGCAGCCGCGCCTTCGGTTCGCGGCCACGCTCAGATCGTACGTGGCAATAGAAACTGGAGCACAACCGTCAATGGTACGACCGTAGACTATTTTGTGGTCCGTGATTGGCCACTTTCGGCTGGACGACAATTCTCCAGCAAAGAAGAAAGTAGTGCTGACAAGGTCGTGTTAATCGGACACACGGTCGCCCAAGAGCTGTTTCAGGGAGGCAATCCAATTGGAGCCGAAGTCCGGATTCTGAATGCACCTTTTCAGGTCATCGGTGTTCTAGCGGCCAAAGGCCAGTCCGGTGCGGGGACAAACCAAGACGACGTCGTATTTGTTCCGATTTCCACCGCAAAGAGGCGGCTCTTCGGGGGCGGCGACGATGGCGACCGCCAGTCTGTTGCCTACATTCTTGCCAAGATAGTAAGTGAAGAAAAAGTCGGACCGGCGGTTGCTCAAATCCAAGCACTGCTGCGCCAGCACCACCGCCTAGGGTCGGATCGCGACAGTGATTTCATTGTTATCAATCCGGCAGAGGCTATGGCACTGCGCAACGCCACGACAACGACATTTGCCTGGCTGCTGGCTTCGATCGCATCGGTGTCCCTGCTCGTTGGCGGCATCAGCATCATGAACATCATGCTGGTCTCGGTCACCGAACGCACTCGCGAGGTCGGAATCCGGCTTGCCATGGGCGCGCGACGCAAGGACATACGAACCCAGTTCCTGATGGAAGCCATTACGCTCTGCCTGCTCGGAGGGTTGATAGGCCTCGTTCTAGGCGCCGGGATCGCCATTGCAGCAGGCCGACTCGCCGGATGGCCCATTTTCATTGGGCTCAACGCGCCGGTGCTCGCCATCGTTTTCTCCGCCTCGGTCGGTTTGTTCTTCGGATGGTATCCGGCATCCAGAGCAGCTCGGCTTGAGCCGGTTGAAGCACTTCGCCATGAGTAATCGAGTGGCCTGCCGACCGTTTGTCGGCCTGTTGAGAGGGCCCAGCCAATCAGATGGTTGGCCATTGTGTTTCTCTTAGTTTTTGGGAACAATGCTTAGGTCGGTTTTCGCGGGGGCGTTAAGCCAGAGCGGCATCAATGAGTGAACGACCCGTTAGCGCAGGCGACCATGTCCTTGTGCGGCTTGAAGTGACCCACCGACTTAACGGCGGCTATTTGATCTTGGCTGGGCCTGGCGTCACACCGATAACCGTCCATGAGGACGAAATCCTAACATTTGCGGCAGTCCAACGAGAGGCACCTGAAGGGAACGCCTGCTCGCTTAGCTGCGGTTGAGTAACCCCCATCGTCCCACGACGATTTCACTGGCCGACGCTGCTGACTTGGCCGGGTTCCGCAATCGTCCACGACATCGGCGCTGGCGCCGCAAGAACCATCGGTGGCACTCTGACAATGGCATCCGCCGTGAGTGAAAATAGCAAGCAGATAACTTCCCGTCGTATAGGGCGCATCCGGTCTCGATGAAAAAGCCGAGCAACTATGTCCGCCTCGCGGCTTAGCCCAGATCGCCGACATCGTCGATTCAACCCGGCCAATCGTATTTCTGGGCAGCGCGAACCATTGCTGCGGTGGCCGGACTGAATTGCCTTCCCGGCACGGTTACAAGGGAAATGGTCCGCGTCACCGACGGCTCGACAAGCGGACGCTGCAGAAGTTCGGGCAACGTGACGGAGTATTCCGGCATGAAGGCGAAGCCAATTCTGGCGAGCACCATCGATTGCACCCAGTCTTCGCGCTCAGAGCGAAAACGGGCGTACAGGTTCACATTGGTCTGTCGACAAACATCCATCACCATGTCTCGCATCTCGCATGACAGGCGATCAACATACGGTTCGTCGGAGAGGTCGCTCAACCGGATGGCGTCAACGGCCGATAGCCGATGGTCGGGCGGGAATATGACGACATAGCGTTCCTTGTAGAGCTCTTGGACGCGGAAGAAATCGCCAAGGCCGTCGAGAGGATTGAGGACGGCCAGATCGAGTTCGCCGCTTTCGAGACGGCTTTTCAGATCGCCAACTTTTCCTTCGCTGACCTCAAGGTCTACTCCGTGGAATTCCTTCTGGAACCGGGCGAGAAATCGCGACAGCTTCACATGGCCGATGGTTGACATGATGCCAAGGCGAATGGGCACCTGATCTAGAAGCCTGAAATTGTCGGCGAGAGTCCGGGCCGCTTCCGCCTCCTGCTTGATGTGTTGCAAATGCGGGAGAAGCGACCGACCGAACTCACTCAGGAGAACACGCTTTCCTTCCCGGTGGAACAAGGCCGCGCCAAGTTCATCTTCGAGGGTCTTTATCGCCTTGGTCAGGGCGGGCTGCGACACATTGCATTGGGCGGCCGCCTTGGTGAAGTTCAAAGCTTCTATGGCCGCCAGCACATACCGGACCTGAGACATCTCCACGGTTGACCCCTCCCAGAGCTCCTCGGAACAGGATGATACCATACCGATCCATAGCCGTCGGTTATGGATCGATAGAAAACAAGTCGTTCCCAGCGGGCCCTGATCGTGGTCTGCTCTCCCCGCATGAAAAGAGGAGGACGAGATGAGCGTCTATATGGTGGAACGGGATCTCAAAGGGATCAGCATGGAAGCCCTTGGTGGCGCGCAGAAAGCTGCGATCAGCAAGGCAACTGAGATGTCAGCCGCAGGCACGGAGATCAAGTATCTTCGCTCAACCTTTGCGCCCGAGGACGGCCGCTGCATGTGCCTCTTCGACGCCAATTCCGATGCCGACGTTAAACGTCTGAACGACGATGCAGGCCTGCCCTACCACAAGATCGTCCCGGCACTTGATCTTACACCGTGACCGATGAGGCCGCCTTACAAAGGGCGAGCGCAACTCCGCCTACCCAACGTTGCCGTTTTGTTCCCCGGCGGCGTTTTGCTTTTGGCATAAGTCGACGGGCCGGATCGTGAAGGAAGTGCGTGCGGCGAGCGAGCCCGCAAGCGTTGATTGCGGCGCTGGCCTTGCTGCCAGATTGGTACTGTGAAACCCGCTCGCGCTTTGGACTGAACTTCAAATCACCGCGCGAGCTCATCCGTCTCAGTGCTTAAACCCAACCGCCGGCTGTCCGGCGAAACGGGGTCCACTCCAGCATCCAGAGAGTCGCTGTCGCCGTACCGGACCCTCGGATCGATCAGGTGCGCAGGCGCTTCTTCAACAGATTGAACGATGACACCTTCTACAGCCATGGCTCGGGATCGTCCCTGAGCGGCGGCCTTACTCTGACGCTGCACAGGAAAGCGCCACGCATAGGGGCGTCATACCTTGCCGAAGTGAAGGGCCTTTTCTGGGCGTGCTCAATCGGGCGGGCTCAGTCACAAGCACCATGCGAGGGTCGTTGGGGTCAATATCAACCCGAAGTCTCCTCTCTTGGGCTGCGCTGGTCATTGTGGGTTGAGGTACCCAAGATCAGCCGCCTTGATGCATTGCAGCAGTGATGGCTTAGGTTCGTGACGTTTCCAGTCGCTTAGGTGATCCGACGGTTACGCCGCCTACCCTGCACGGATACCGAAATTCCCTACTAGGCTGAAAGACATTCCCTGTTCCGTTTCATAGGGAATTGCGACGTAAACCTCTGCGCTGCCTCAACAATTCGTCGCACAGAACCGATGAAGCACCTGAAACGTGACGAAATTCCCTGAATTTGGGGTGCTATCAGGCTAATCGTCGGTTGAGGCCCGTTCGCGAGAGACTGCGCACACCACCAGCGGAATATTGGCAAACCACCACTTCTCCCCTCGCTCAGAATTACCTCGACTTTTCCGTGGCTTAGCGCAGAGAGAGACCCAAGGGCTGGTCTCACCGGGCCCTGAGACCGGCAATTCTGGGGCAATTGCGGGCGCCGTCTCTGTGGCCGTTTTCCGTGACCAATTCGCCGGACAAATGATTATGCCTGCATCCCAAGGATGCAGGCATAACTGTGAGCTTGAACAGCGTGTTGCTGGAGTTAGCTGCGAAGCTGAGCGGCCTGCGCTGACCAATCCATCGATAGATCCAGCCGCGCCAAAATACGTGCGGACAGCTCGACGGGTTGCAAGCCCGTCAAGATCTCATTGGTAAGCTGCGGCGAGAGGAATGCCAGCGGTAATAGGCGACTAATCTCGGCCGGATGCACGTCGAAGTGATCGGCGATTTCGACGAGCGTGATTCCGGCTCGCTCGGTGAGCATTGCAAGGTAGAGTTGGGCCTTGGCAATGAGGGCTACAAGCGGCGCGGCCGGTTGCCGCGCTGGAGCATTTTCGGGATCCAGGATGAGTCGCGCTTCAATACCGCGTCGCTTGAATACGATCGGAACGACGATGGTTTCTATGGTAACGGTACTGGGATCTGTCGCGCTGGCCTCAACCAATTCAGTTTGAACGCTGACGTCGATCAGCATTCGGATCAAGGCAGCACGGTCGATGTCAAAGCAGATCTCCGTTGCAGAGAGTGTGATCCGTTTGAACAACATCTGCAGAATGGCCTTTGCCTGGACATTCGTTTGGCAGGACGCCAAGCGGTCGGCTATCTGTGATGCGCCGCTCAAGCCTGAAAGAACCATGTCTGGCGCGATATCAGCAGCAATCCACTCCGAGAGCTTGATCTGATCAGACAGTAGCCTCCTTGCGAAGGAGCGGACGACGTTTTCCAGCTCCGAAGCCGAAACGCGCCAGCCGCCCTCATCACGACGATCCTTCGGCAGGAGTCGGCTCGAGATGTAGTAGCGATAGCGCTTGCCACGATTGGTCGCATGGGTTGGCCGCAGCCGGTCTCCAGTTTCGTCAAAGACAATCCCTGACAGCAAATGCGTATCGGGATGAACGGACGAACCCTTCGCTCGGACGGCCCCTAGTGCCATCAATTCTTGGACCTTGTCGAACAACTCATTGTCGA
This sequence comes from Aminobacter sp. MDW-2, assembly GCF_014250155.1. Taxonomy (NCBI): domain Bacteria; kingdom Pseudomonadati; phylum Pseudomonadota; class Alphaproteobacteria; order Hyphomicrobiales; family Phyllobacteriaceae; genus Aminobacter; species Aminobacter sp. MDW-2. Next base: position 1,395,032 of record NZ_CP060197.1, on the reverse strand, counting down.
CGATGGGTTGGTGTTCACCGTCGTAGATGTTGCCGAGATGACGCAGCTTGCCAGTGTAGAGCGGATTGGCCAGCATCTTGTAGACCATGCCTGCATGCATCCGGCGGGTAAAAGGAACGGCACCGACCGCGCTGGCCGCTTGGCCGATCGCCTGCCTGTTTACCTCAGCTACAAGCGCCGGCACCGACCGAAGTTGCACATAGCGTTCGAACAGGCCGCGCACGAATCCGGCTTCCGGCTGTCTGATGACCAACTTTCTCTGCTGCACCGCATAGCCCAGTGGCACAGTACCTCCCATCCACATGCCCTTCTTCTTGGAGGCGGCGATCTTGTCACGGATGCGCTCGGCAGTGACCTCGCGTTCAAACTGGGCAAAGGACAGGAGCACGTTAAGCGTGAGCCTGCCCATTGAGGTGGTCGTGTTAAACTGTTGGGTGACGGAGACGAACGAGACATTGCTGTCGTCGAATATCTCGACGATGCGCGAGAAATCCATCAGAGAGCGGGTCAGTCGGTCGATCTTGTAGACCACCACGACATCTATCTTGCGATCGCGGATATCCTGGAGCAGCCGCTGCAATGCCGGTCGTTCCATCGTACCGCCCGAGATGCCACCATCATCATATCGGTCAGCGACCAGTTTCCAGCCAAGCCCAACTTGCGAGGCGATGAAAGCGGCACATGCTTCACGTTGAGCATCGAGTGAGTTGAACTCCTGATCGAGACCTTCCTCACTCGATTTGCGGGTGTAGATCGCACAGCGCAGCTTCGACATACCCAGCCTGGCTTCATCCGATGGCTGCCGGGTGCTGCCATTTCCGTAACTGTGTGACCGTCTTGAAGCCGCACTCATCGTGTCACCAGTCCGAAAAACCTTGGTCCCGACCAGTGGGTTCCAGTGATCTTGCGGGTAATTGCGGTCAGCGAGGAGTAGAGCTTACCCTCGAAGACATAACCACCTTCGATCACGTCGACGACATGTGTTCGGCCGTTCCAGTCGCGTATCAACCTTGCGCCCGGCTGTGCATCGCGGCGCTTCGGTTTCGATAAGCTTCCACTGCCCGTTTTGGCTCCAGCCGCCGCCAACGGCTGTTCACGGCGACTTGTGCTGGCAAGAGGCACGGTAGCTTGGGTACCATCAGTTTTCTGGGCGAGCTGATTGGCGCGGCGATCGGCCAAGGTCTTACTAACGTCCGCCATGGCGAACTTGAGGCGGCGGCGCGTCTCGGCGGAGTAGCTGCCGAGACGTTTGGCCTGGAGATGCCAGGCGGCCGACCGGATCAGGAGCTCGCGGCGCACACTGGTCGGGGGCAAGGAGCCATACTGCTTTTGCCAACGAGCGCTAAGTTCGTCCCGCGAGAGGGTTTCCAGTTCCGCAAGCTCCTGCTCCAAGTTGCCATCCGCTCTCATGGCGTCAGACCACCGCGGCGGCGTCATTGATGCGATACCGGCGCAAGCCGTCTTTGCTAGTCTCGCTGATAAGGTTCAGACCGAGTTTCTTCTTCACGGTTCCGGAGAGAAAGCCGCGCACCGAATGGGCCTGCCAACCGGTGGCGTCGATGAGCTGATGGAGCGTCGCGCCCTTGGTCAGCCGTAGCTTCTTCAGCACCATCTCTGCCTTGGTCTCGGTTGGCCGAGTCTTCTTGACCTTGGTCACTGACGTCTCGGATGTAGGCGCGCCCTTCGGCATCGTCTTCCCACGCACGACCTGTGCTTTGCTCTTCGGAGCCGGTTTCGCAGCGGCGCCCGGGTCGCTTGCAGCGCCCGCGCCTGCCTCACCCATCATAACGTCACTGGCAGCCTCTGCCCGCTTAAACTCGACTGCATCCGAGGTCGAAGTTTTGGAAATGGCCATAGTCTTTCTCCGCAAATCACAGCGCCGAACCATTCGGCGCCGGTACTGACGGAAGCCCGCATCTGGCGGGCGAAGAACTTTTGGGCGGGGTGGCCTCTCATCTCATCGGGGCAAAAGCCTCACCCCGTCTTAAGCAACCATGCTTGCTTTGGTCTGGAAGTCCACTCAGGTTGCCGATCGGCGCTGCGCTGCATGCACAAGGTCGAAGGCATCTCGCCAACTGCTCGATGCCCGTCCAATTGCGTCGCTGCCGACCTCTGCCAGCACGGTAAGCGCTGTCGGCTCAATGTTGTCTTGTGCAACCGCCAGGACCGTCAGATTTGAGATCACCGCATTGAGCCGTCGCAGTTCCGGCTCGATTCCAGACAGAACTGCTCGGAGGCGGGCATCGCCGTCATCCTTCAGCTGGGTCTTTACTTCTTCCTTCGGCATGAATGCCTCCGCCATTGCGTTCGACACCACACATGCTTGCTGTTGCCTGGAAGTCCAGCGGGAGATGACCAAATGTGCAGAACAAATTCTGACACCTAAGGATAGGTACCCTCAGTCGCACATATTGGAGTTAAGCAGCATGCGCAAAAATACGCTCCATCAGCTCACATCAGCTGTATTTTGCGAATGACACCGTCATACGGAGAATATTGTGTTATTCAGAAAATCTTTGGCTCATTTTCAGTTGCCGACATCAGTAGCTTCTATTAGACAGCAGTGGTGACCCCTCAAACATTATTCATTAAGGCTGGCCATGTCTGACAAAATTGCCGAATCCACGCTTCTGCTGCCCCTAACTGCAGATATTGTTGCTGCCTACGTATCGAACAATCCTGTGCCCGCCGCCGAACTCGCTGGTCTGATCAACCAGGTGCATCAGTCAGTTCAGGCATTGTCCACTGGTTCGAGCACCGAACCAGCCGGACCAACCGAAGTCCAGAAGCCAGCTGTCCCCATTAAGAAGTCCGTCACTCCGGATTACATGATCTCACTCGAGGACGGCCAGAAATACAAATCCATCAAACGCCATCTGATGTCCAAGTATGGCATGACGCCGGCAGACTATCGCGCCAAGTGGGGTCTCCCGAGCGACTACCCGATGGTGGCTCCCAATTACTCAGCGGCGCGCTCCGAACTTGCCAAACAGCTGGGACTCGGGCGGAAGCCGGCCAAGAATAAGAAAGCTCCTGCCAAGGCGAGCCGCACCGCAAAGAGCAAGTGATACGCGCGCTGCCAACGAGCGATCTGACTGGCTACTAGGGTCGGGACGTGCTTCGCGCCATTATCAAGGGCAAGGGACGTCGATTGCCAGCGTCGGTGTCCGACGGCGACTTCTTAAAGCGAGCATTTGTGCAGTCGGAGGATATCCTAACCCCTGCACCCCGACGTGGACTTCCGTTGAACCATTCATAATCCAGATGAGGCGCCTTCAGGTTCTGCACGACAGCTTTGCGCCTCCATGCACTAACCCGCTTCGCGGGAGGTCGCCTCGTTCTGAGATGACGCGACAGGCATGGGCCTTGAGCGGGTAGAAGCTGCGGCCTGACCATGGAGTTCCCTTCAACGAGAGGAACTCGCCATGGATACCCTGTTGACCAATGCACCGACCACGCCGCTTCGCCAGCGCATGCAGCAAGACATGCTCATGCGCGGCCTGGGCTCCCATACCCAGCAGGACTACGTTCGTCACGTCCGGCGCTTCGCAGTCTTCCTCCGACGCTCTCCCGATTCCGCGACGTCCGAGGACATCCGCCGCTTCCAGCTGTATCAGCATGAAAACGGCGTCGGCCCTGCGACGATAAACGGTGGGGTCTCCGCACTGCGGTTCCTGTTCCTGGTGACGCTGAAGCGGCGGGATCTCGCGCGTGCGCTGGTGATCACCCGGTATCAGCGCAAGCTACCCGACGTGCTGAGCGTGGAGGAAGCCGCCCGGCTGCTCGAAGCAGCACCAGGCATCAAGTACAAGGCCGCGCTCGGCGCCGCTTATGGCGCTGGTCTTCGTGTGTCCGAGGTCGCTCATCTCAAGGTCGACGACATCGACAGCACGCGCATGCTGATCCGCGTTGAACAGGGCAAGGGTCGCAAGGATCGCAACGCTATGCTCTCGCCGCAGCTGCTGGAACTGCTGCGGCTGTGGTGGCGCGAAGGCAAGCGGCGCGGGGTGATGCTCCCGCATGGCTGGCTGTTCCCCGGGCGCAGCTGCACCGATCCGATCTCTTCGCGGCAACTGCACCGCGCGGTTCAGGAGGCAGCCGAAGTCGCCGGCATCCGCAAGCGCGTCAGCCCGCACACGCTGCGGCACAGCTTCGCCACCCATCTGCTCGAACAAGACGTCGACATCCGCGTCATCCAGGTGCTGCTCGGCCACAGCAAGCTCGATACGACCGCGCTCTACACCAAGGTCTCGACCCGGACGATCCACGCGGTCGCCGGGCCACTCGACCGGCTCATGGCACTGATGGAAGGCAAGACGCAGCCCGGCTGATCCGTGCGCGCAGACCTGGAGGTCGCCGACATCTTCCGTGCCGCCGGTCCTGCCTACCGGGCCGCCCATGCCAGACACCTGGGCCTCACCCAGCTCAAGGTCATGTCGGCGATCGAGCACTGCCGCACCACAGCTCTTGGTGGTCATGTCGAAGCCTGCGAGGACTGCGGCCAGTGGCGGATCGCTTACAATAGCTGCCGCAACCGGCACTGTCCGAAGTGCCAGGGTGCGGCCGCGCGCGCCTGGCTTGCCGAGCGGGAGGCTGACCTACTGCCGGTCGGCTACTTCCATGTCGTGTTCACGCTGCCCGCCGAGGTCGCCGACATCGCCTTCCAGAACAAGGCGCTAGTCTACGACCTGCTGTTCAAGGCGGCATCGGAGACCATGCTGACCATCGCGGCCGATCCGAGGCACCTCGGCGCGCGCATCGGCATAACCGCTGTGCTCCACACCTGGGGCTCGGCGATGACCCACCACCCGCATGTCCACATGATCGTACCAGGCGGCGGCATCGCGCCGGACGGGAGCCGCTGGATCTCGTCGCGCCCGGCCTTCCTTCTTCCCGTGCGCGTGCTCGGCAAGCTCTTCCGCCGGCTCTTCCTCGCACGGCTGATCGCGCTGCACGACGCCGGCCGGCTCGCCTTCTTTGGGTCGATGGCGTACCTCGCCGAACGGCGGGCCTTCCTGCACCACTTGGCTCCCGTCGGGAAGAAGCGCTGGGTTGTTTACGCCAAGGCACCGTTCGGGGGACCGGAGGCCGTGCTCGCCTATTTATCGCGCTACACGCACCGGGTCTCGCTCTCGAACCGCCGGCTGATCAACTTCGACGAGAGCGGCGTCACCTTCCGCTACAAAGATTATCGTCGCAACGGCACCGACCGGCAGCAGGTCATGACGCTCGCGACTGATGAGTTCATTCGCCGCTTCCTGCTCCATGTCCTGCCGCGCGGCTTCCACCGCATCCGTCATTACGGCCTGCTCGCCGGCTCGACTCGGAAGAACCGCATCGCACGCGCCCGCGAACTGCTTTGCGTTGCCCCACCTCCCGATGACGATGCCCAGGACGAACCGGACGAATTCCGCCCGTCATGCCCGTGCTGCGGCGGACGCATGATCGTCATCGAGGCGTTCGAACGATGGAGGCAGCCGCGCGCACCGCCAGACACAACCACGGCGAACCCGGAGAACCATCCATGATTTGGCATGGCATGCTCAACCTTCAAACCGCTGGCACTCAGTCTCCGGTAGCGGATCTGCACACGCACATGGTGACCATCGACACCGACAGAGATGTGTCCGGCTGCACGCCGAGCCTGGAAAGCCGCGCACAAACTTCATGGAGCGGTCCGCTCGTGTCGATTACGGCGCTTCCGCGAGACGGTTACGCCATCGCCGACATCAGCCGAAAATCGAAATCCCCATAGACATCGACTGTGGCCCGCGGGTTCCTGCATGAGAGGCTTTCGTACGCCGGCTGGCACCCGAAACCCTTCACCATTCCAGTCGTTCGGCAGGCCCTTCCGAGTTCCTGAAAGCGGACATTGCTTTCGCTACGGCACCCGAAGGAACCGTAGCCGGGCCGATAGCGAAAACGTCGGTGGGCGTCGCCGATGCCGGACCTCTTAGGGGTACAAAGTCCCGTAGGCCTCAGTGTAGTCTGAATCCTGACAGATACAGCGCCCGAGCTGATCTTTCCTGCGGCGTTCGGTGATCACGTCTCTGGGCATCTTACGCTGCAGGTTGAGTTTTGCGGTGGTCCAGGCTGGAGTATTGCCGCCTGCGCCCTTCACGATCTCTGCCGCAAGCATGACGCCTGCCATGGCCGACTGGAACGCCATCGGTATTTCGACCTGCACCGGCCTGCCGCCTCCCGTAAGCTCGAAGACGACGCCACCGCAAATCGTCCCCTGATAAAAATTGCGAAGCGGCTGACCGACAAAAGGCAAGAGCGGCTCCGGCGGGACCGTCAGCCTACCCGCGATCTCGCGCATGAGATCCGGCGTCACCGGCGCTCCGTTGTGAAGCATCGGCCGCACCACGTCCATGATCCGGTCCTCAAGGCCCAGGGCCTGCGCGACTACCTGGTCTTCGCTGGGCGTAACACCGTTTGGTAGGTATAGACATGCCAAGCAGGCCATTTCGCCACCGAAGTCGTGGTGCGACACCCCAAGGTCACCGCGCTGCGTCCATGAATTGACGATCCGACGCGGCAGCGCAGCCTGGACGGCGATACGGTCGGCGGCTGTATCGAGCGCCACTGCGACATTTCGCAGGGAGCCCATCGCCGCCAATGTTTGCCACTTGACGCCTTGGCCTTCTACGACAACGGCGCTTTGGCCCTTCAGGTATCGGCGGGCAAGCTTGACCTTGCTTTGCCCCACGTCCCGCTCAAGCGCCATGACGTAGCGTTGCAGGTTGCTTTGGTCCAGTTCCTCCGCGTCGACAACCGACAAGCGGCCCTGGAGTCCTTCTACCCGGGCGAGCGCCCACAGAGTGCCATTGCCAATCGCCCCCACGCCAAGCAGATGCATGTCGTCAAGCATGGTGGCGTTAGCAAGCGGCGGATTGGCGTTTGAGCCGGGAAGATAATCAAAGAGCGAGAACGTGACGTCGCCGTCCATTCCGACGCCGCCAAGCTGCCCCGAGAAGACCAGCCGGAAAAGGTTGGCCGCTGCGATACACGCGGCGGCCCCAGCGCCAAACATATTGTCGCTTGTGCCCGAAGCCATGGGGTGGTTGGGTGAAAATCTGGCGAGCCAGCCGTCTGACCCCGCGTACAGCTTGGGACACGAGACTTGGGGGTCTGCCGATCCGATTACTAGGCACTGCGTGATCTTGGCCGACTTTCGGGGCAGGATCGTAATCTGGCCGTTGATCGAACGTGCCAGCGACCCCAGGCTTCTGGCCAGCTTCTTCGACTGCTCCCCCGCAGGAAGCAGGCAGATGGTTGGGTAGAAGCGCGATACCAGCCTGACGAGAAGATCGAGGTTTGCCCGTCCTTCGGACGAACATGCGTCGTCGCCAAAGGCGATCCCGATAACCAGGCCGTTGAGCAGTCCTTCGAAGGTTCTGGCGTCGAAAGCCTGCAGCACCTGGGAAGCCGCCGTGGCGGTGCGGCCGAAATAACTTGCAAGCGACATGACCTCACCCCACGATCTCGATCAACCGGCCCACATCTGCCGGCGGCACATGCGTCCACAATCCCCGCTGATCAAGCCTATAGACAGCCGTGCGAGACAGGTCGGCCGGCCCCCTTGCGAAATCCGGCACTACCAGCGACAGGGAGCCGGCCGCCGTCGCAAGCGCGTTATCGTCGTCGGTATCTGAGTGGTAGGCGTCGGTCGGATGGCTGTGTATTTGCGCAAGGATGCGCAGGCCATGGTCAAAGAGCCACACATTGATGCGGTGCAGTTCGTTTCCGTCGACGTAAACGCCCACGCCGTCTGGCCCTCGTATGAGCCGTTGCTCCGGGATCAGGGCCCTCTCTACCGTCGCCGTGTCGTCGGCTACTTGGCCAACCCAAAGTCCCAGGCCCTCATATCCCAACCGCCCTACGTCAAGCAGGTGCGAGTGGACGTCATCCAGGGCGACGCGCGGCACTACAAAACGCTTAGCGGCCGCGAGTCCGCCTACCTTGGCAGCGCTGCGAGGTTCACGTTGAACCCGGCGAAGGTCATCTGTTGTATCTGGTAGTTCACCGACTGGATCGGATTTATCCCGCTGGCCCAAATTTGCTCGAGAATAAAGTGCAACGAGCCTTCGCCAGAGCGACGATGCAACAGCCATGAGTCACCTGTATGAGCGGGATGATCGTGATACTCCCGGACGCCGGGGAGGCACACGAACGGTACATCTTCAGGATCGTGGGCCTGAAGCAGCGGCTGATAAGACAACTGCTGCTGCTGCGCCAAGGTGGCGACGGTATCGGGAGAAGCTTCCCCTACCCCGTTGAGCCGAAGCATTTGGAATCCCAAGCTCTTGAGCGGAAGGGCCTTCCCTGTTGCCGGATCGATGAAGGTCACTGAGGGCGGAACAAGATCATAGTTCGTGAAATCGAGCCGAACCCCACAAACCAAGATCCTTGGCGTCACCTTCACGGCGGCAAATAGCACCGTGACGACGGGGAAGGTGGCGTCCACCAGGAACCACCCGCGTTGCCGGTAGGTTTCTTCAAGCTGGCGATATCGCACAATTTCTCGGTCAAACTTGCGTCGAGAAACGGCCTCGTTGACGTATTGGCCGTCGATCAACCCGCGGCACCAGCCTTAAGGCTGAGGAACAACCTTTGGCCATCGACAATGCCAAGATCCTCGACCTTCTTGCTGCCATCAAGAACCGTACCGCCCTCATCCTTGAGTTCCCAATTCTCGGGAGGCTGCCCAACATTGCCGGAGTCGGTGAGGGCCTTGGCGATCACGGTGTGAAGCGGCGCATTGACGTTGGCTTCCACCGAAACCGGTTCGCCATTGACCACGATCGTCAGCGTTATCTTGTTCTTCGACGCCGTTGGCTTGGCAGTCGGTTCAATTTCAGTCTTTGGAGATTTTGCCATCTGCTTACTTTCGGTGAACACGAATCGCACATTATCAGAAGTATTGGTCCAAGTTGACCGGATTCGTTTCATGGGTGGAGGTCGCACCATGCGGTAAGGTGAGTATGTTGATTGCCACTGAGAACTGACCCGGCACTGGAGTGAACCCCGCTGGCTGGACCACGAGGACCCGAAAGACTGATACGCTCGATGGGCCTTGAACGAGGAAGGCTCATGAAGTCACGAGGTCCATACCGTCGGCATTCGACGCGATTCAAATTGCAGCTTTGCCAGGACATCCGCAGCGGCGTGATCGGGCGCCGTGATGCCCAACACACGTATAACGTTTCGGCAAATCTCATCCAGCTTTGGCTGACACAGTTCGACCGAGGCGAACTGAATGACGAGGAAGCCGAAGCCAGCGTCATCGCAGAATATGAGGCGCGCATCGCAGCTCTTGAGCGCAAGGTCGGCCAGCTCACGATGGAACTGGATCTTGCCAAAAAAACGCCGCGCCAGCCGACCGCCGGCGACAGCGACAGATCCTTCATCGTCACCGGCTCGCGGCCTGTTCCATCAGACGGGGGTGTGAAGTGATCGATCTGCCGAGGAGCACCTTCTACTATCGCGCCAAGGCCAAATCGACCAAACTCTCGGACACGGAGCTCGTCACCCTCATCGAGGACATCCAGGATGAATTGCCTTGCTATGGCTATCGACGGGTGACCCACGAGCTTGGCCGCCGCGGGCACGTGGTCAACCATAAGCGGGTTGCGCGGGTGATGAGGGAGGCAGGCTTGGGAATCAAGCCGCGGAGGCGCTATGTCCGCACGACCGACAGCAGTCACGATTCCCCGATCTGCCCCAACCTCTACCGCAATATGATCCCGGATCAGCCCGATATGGTTTGGGTTGCCGATTTCACATACATCCGAATTGCCACCGGCTTCTGTTATCTGGCCGTCATTCTCGATGCTTGCAGCCGCAAGGTTGTCGGCTACGCCTTGTCCCGACGGCTGGACACGCCATTGGCACTCGCAGCCTTGCGCTCCGCTCTGACAAGCAGGAGACCGCCATCAGGTTGCATTCATCACACCGATCGTGGGTGCCAATACGCATCCGAGACCTACCGAAGAGCACTCGAAGCCGCTGGACTGCGCGGCTCCATGAGCGCAATCGGCAACCCCTACCACAATGCGCAGGCAGAGAGCTTCATGAAGACTTTGAAGGTCGAGGACGTCTACGCGGCTGGATATGACAGCTTTGCCGATGTGGCCGAACGATTGCCCAGGTTCATCGAAGAGGTCTACAATTCGAAACGGCTGCATTCCGCCCTTGGCTATCGAACACCAGAGGAATTTGAAATTCAACTCGCTCAGAGGCGGCTTAGTTTGGCGTCCTCGCCTGGTCCAGCCCGCGGGGTTCACTCCAGCTTACTCCAGTAGGTATGCCCCATAGAAAGTCTTCGAAGAAAAGGGGCGATCGAACCATCAGTTCTTCAGGGCGCTGCCCTGGTGTCACATACGCGTGCGAACAGGGGGCTGCCGATCCTCTGAGGCCAGGTTGAGCGTCCGTAGGAATGCTTCGAAGCTGTCCTCGGAGAGCGGCTTGGAAAGGAGGAAGCCCTGCAATTCATGACAACCTTGCGATCTCAGAAAAGCCTCTTGTGCAACGGTTTCCACACCCTCTGCTGTCACCTCGAGGCCGAGGTTGGTTGCCATGGTGATTATCGAACGGACAATTGCGGTGTCTTCCAGACTACTGTTCGGCTGGATCTTCCGAATGAAGCTGCGATCGATCTTGATCTTGGTGAGTGGGTACCGGGTGAGATAACTCAAAGATGCATATCCCGTCCCGAAATCATCGAACGCGATACCGATGCCTTTCGCGCGCAACCGCTTTAGCGGGACAAGGATGGAATCATCGAGATCGAGTGCAATGTTCTCGGTGATCTCAAGCTCCAATGCCTGCGGCGGCAACCCGCTTTCATCGAGAGCATGATCGACGTCCCGGAGTAAAGTGCCGCAGCGGAACTGAGCCGGAAAAAGGTTGACGGCAATCCGGGGTAGATGCATCGAGCGCCAGACAACGGCGGACTTGCAAGCCGTGGTTAATATCCATCGTCCTACCTCTGGCGCAGTGGCGCTTTCCGCTAATGCATCAACGAAGGCTCCGGGCAAGAGCAGGCCCTTTTGGGGATGACGCCAACGGATCAATGCTTCGGCGCCGCTGACGGTCCTGTTGTCAGCTCGGAACTGGGGCTGAAAGTGAAGAGTGAACTCGCCATTGCCGCAGGCCCTACGAAGCTCAAGGTCAAGGTTTCGACGCGCCTGCGCCTTGGCTCGCAGCTGTGGTATATAAAACCGTCGGGTCTGTCGGCCGGCTGCCTTGGCATCGTGGAGAGCCAAACCGGCGTTCGCGATTAGTTCGTCTGCGCTCGTCCCGTCTGTCGGTGCGATTGCCACCCCGACGCTGGCCGAAATGAAAACGATGTGGCCATCGATGTTAAACTGCTCCCTCAGTTGGCCCTGCATTTGTTCCAGAACCTTGGTGACGACAGCCGGATCGTCGCAATCCGGGCCAATCACGGCAAACTCGTCGCCGCCGGATCGGTAGATGCTTGCTCCAACGCCAATGTCGGTCAAGCGTTGCGCGACCGACCTCAGAAGCGCATCGCCGACTAAACGTCCGAGCGTATCGTTTGTGTTTCTGAAACCGTCGATGTCGAACTTCGCCAGCGATATCAGACGACCACCGGCTTTGGACAGTAGTGCTTCGAGATCTTCTTGTAGGCTCACGCGGTTGGGCAGCCCGGTCAATTGATCGAAGAGAGCCAATTGTCGAAGTCTCTCCTCGGCAGCTTTTCGCTCGGTCGTATCGCGGCCGATGAAGTAGTAGCGCTGGTCAGCTTCCGACCAGACGCCGGACCAAGAAAACGGCACCGTGTGACCTTCATGGTGAACATATCTACAGCTGAAATTGCGCACGTTACGTCCGCGGCGCGCACGGCTCATTTCACGGCTGGTGTTGTACAGGTCAGCCGGCAGTACGAAGTCTCCGCCTAGGCTGCCAATCATCTCCTCCGGACTGTAACCGATCGTATTGATTGAACTCGGGCTGACGCGCACGAGCTTTCCACGACGATCCATAACGAGGATCAGGTCGAGCGAAGTCTCGAACAGCCGCTGCCTTTCAATAGACTGCTGAGCGAGCGCATCTGACCGGCGCTGAATTTCGAATTCGGCCTGGGCCCGCTCCTTGGATGCCAGAGGCAACCAGCGGAGCGTCAGCAGCCACAGCACGACACACGCGGCGACTACGTTCGCGACTTTCGGCAGTATAAGATAGCTCGGGTTACCCAGAAGGGTCGCGAACGAGTCTGGCAAAACCCCGTAGACACTCCCAAAGTACAGCCCGAAAAAGAGATTTTCGGCAATATTTCGAACTGTATCGAGGAGCAACACCGCGACCAGGAGCCTAACGGTGCCGAAGGTCCGCGGATTTCGTATGTATGCAACGCATAGTGTCGCGAAGACCGCCACCCAGAGGGCGATGATTACCCAATAGATTAGGGCGGCAGCGATATCCATGACATCAAGCCCCTCGGATAAGTGCTCGACGGAAAAAACTTAACGTTCTGATTTGATGTGCCCACTCTGGGGTAGCAGTGATGACAAATTTGGACCAGATAAAGTTGCTCCCTTTATCAACGCGAACGGACCCAGGAGCGATCACTGGCCAAGCCCAAGTAGATTTGAACCGCGCTCGGACACCTCTCACAATGCACTAACGCGAACACCAGCCTTCAGTTCCAAAACGTAAAAACAGTTCCGCTGCAACGGTTCGATACGGTGAATTAACGGTTATCCGGGGAGTCCCGCAGGACTTAGTCCAACATTGCCGCAGTCGGATACTTCTTGGTCCCATAGAATACGATGTTTGACGGCAGACTGACCCTGTCTCTGGACAGCGTCGGCGTGTTCTTGGGCGACTACCGCATCAGCGAAAACCTTGGTGACGTTTTCGCTGGCAGTGGCAACACGCGCGCCAACCAGACGCTTGATCAAGTTGCCCACATTGGCGGCGAGCCCGCTGCGAGCGGCAGCGCAGTTCTGCAGGAGGTAGCAAGGCGCTTGTGGGGAAGTGTTCTAAACGTAGATGGCAATCACTTCGTAGCTGTCGGTTCCCTCAACGTGTGTTCGACCCCGATCCCCATTATGCAATCCTCCCGCGCCCGCTCTCGAAACGCATTCCGATGTAGGGTAAACGAGTCTTGGTTTCGGACCCTGCAGTTTTGCCTCGTATGGACATCGGGCGGCTGAATTGTCGCGCCTCGCATCTCAGCACCGCCTATGCTGGCCGTTGCCCGGATACTTCCCTGGCTGCTCTTCATCCAAGGATCGTCTCGACTTGCTGTCGCACTTATCGTTACTGCGAACACGAGCTAGTTTGGCCAATCAAGGCGCCCTCAGGCCGGCCTTCGATTCTGATATGGCGAGCCAACAATCTGTATCAGGCTGGCGAAAGCGCCGAACTTGGGAATGACTGTACCGCCACTTGGTTTCGACAGGGCAAAACTCGACTACTGTCCTTGCGAAGCGCAAGTTGAACGGCGTGGCCGTCGGCCCCGGCGACCCTCACCACACCGCAGCCGCTAAACCCCATGGCTTTGGTAAACTCGACTAACGGCTGCCGCAATCGATTTGGCTTTGTGAGAGAACGTAAGAGCTTGCAAAGTTCATGAAGGTCAATTTCAAAGGCCTGCGGGTTTGCAAGTACCGCGTTGCAGCGTTTGATTTTGCTGGCAGGCGGCAAGTCTGTGCTTGGGGTGTTGACGCTAGGCGCGTCACGTCTGCTGCCGACACTTGTGTCTGCTGCCGTGGCTGCTCCGCTGAGTAGCAGCAGGACGATGGTTCCAAACAACATTTTTTTAGAAGCTGCCGACGCATTGGCCATGCTTGCTTCCTCCTACTGCGCTAGTAGTCTTAAGCGCTTCGACAAATGGCGGTTTTCATACTGTATTTCATAACCTTTAAATTCTTGCGTGTGGATAGTGACGTAGTTTAATAAAATTCTCCAAATACCAAACCGCACACCCAGACGTAATTGCCTGATCGCGACCTCAACCTCGCGCCGTCGAGTATGGGTCGGCCGAAGATCCCGCAAAACTCGAAGGGCCGGATATGAGCAGCCCCATTTACCATCCCGCAACGTGCAGCTTCCCAAAGTGGCAAGACAGGAACGGGGGCTATGATGCTAACCGTTGGCCTATCATTTTTGCCCTTTCATAAGGGATGCTTTAATGAGCTTGTCCTAGTTTAAAGAAATGACTCGGCGCAATCTCATCCTCGCAAAAGCAGCCGTCGTGACCGCGATTGCGGTTGTTTCCACTTTTGCACTTTCATTCTCTAGCCGACTAGCCCTAGGAATGCCGATCGACTGGCTCAGTTGGGTAGAGTGCATCGTGATCCCTATTGTCATCGCAATGCCAGTCGCCTCGTATATTTTTCATCAGTCTGAGATGTACAAGGAAGCCAGTGAGGCGCTCGCGAGATCCCATGCGGCATTGAGCGAGACCCACGAAAAACTCAACTATTCGACAAGCCATGATCCGGCGACCGGACTCCTGAACCGAGAGGCCTTCATTGGTCACCTGGCTCGTGTGGGCCGAGACGAAGAATATGACATGCTGCTCCTGATTGATGCCGACGATTTTACAAAGATCAATGACCAGCACGGCCATGCCAAAGGCGACGAGGCCTTAAATCGGATAGCCAAGGCTCTTCTGTATGCTACTCGCCCCAGCGATGTTGTGGGCCGAACTGGAGGGACAGAGTTTGGCGTCATCCTGCGTGGCGTCGACAAGGACAGTGCGATGTTGCGGGCGGAGATGATCAGACGGCAGGTCGAGACAATTCGCTGGATGAAAAGCGATCGCGGAAGCATCAGGACGACAGTCAGCATAGGCGGCGCCGAAATGCGGGGCTCTGTCGATACAGCACAGAGCCTGCGTCAAGCCGCTCGATGCTTATATGAGGCAAAGCAGCAGGGACGAAACCGTGTCTCATTCACCTACAAATTGGCATAGCCTTTCCCGGTAAGTGGACCAGAGGTGTTGCTGTTAGGCGATGTTGGGAGCAGGAGCATTTGTCGTGGTGCTATCTCACCAGTGCCGGTTTGGTCTTGCGGCCGAGCCCCAATTCCTTAGCCATCCGAGAGCGCAGTGCTGAATAATTGGGTGCGACCATGGGATAATCGGCAGGAAGCCCCCACTTTGCCCGATATTCCCCCGGAGTTAGTTTGTAGTTTGTCTCGATGTGATTTTTAATAGATTTAAACTTACGCCCATCTTCCAAGCAAATAATATAGTCTCCCGTCACGGAGATCTCAATCGGTACCGCAGGCCGTAAAAATCGAGGGTTGGAAGATGGTCCTCTCGGCGAATTTATTTCAACAAAAGATTTGTGAATAATTCCTATAAGATTGCCAACTTCATCTAAAGGTACAGCATTATTTGATAAATATGCGGAAACAACTCTCGCAGTGAATTGTACAGGAGAAATAGCTTCTACAAGCCTAGCAGATAGCATTTCCATTATTTTGTTCCCTTTTATTTTTATGTGATGAAATGGCCTATACGATGCTTTCCCCAGGGGCAAGATGCAATCAGGGTTGCATAACTGCGCGCAATAAATACCTTGGCGTGTATTTCGTCGTGCTACTCGCTACGGGTGGTTGTACTTTGTCAAGAGCACGCGCGCGTGTTGATTGACGTTGTGTTAGGATCAGCTAAATCACCTGCTTAGCCCCCCAGGTTGGCTCTGCCCGGGACACGCACATCGCTGGCGTGTATTGAATGAGTGACGACTTGCACGCTTGATCGCGTTCGTGAAAATGCCGAGTGCTGAAGCAGCGCTACATCGCGACAGCAGATCCAAAACTGGATGGTAGAATGCTTGACCTCGAACTGTCCGAAGCCCAGGAACTGGCGCAGGCTATGGGCGATCCGGAGTTCACTGACACTCTAGACGCCTATGAGGCCCTCGAAGTGTTGAAGCTGCTGACCGACGCCAAACTGGACGCCGACTCGACGGGCGATCGGCACCTTAGCCGCGAGATTGGTATGGGCATGCAGATCGCTATAGAGATCGCAGTCGGCCGTTTGATTCACTGACCATGGCAACTTAGGAAACCGGCGCGCGACGCCCTTGATCCTGCAAATGGCGGCGAGTCGGCATCGCTATCTCTGTTGACCGCACATGGTTGGCCTGAGGACCCTTTTTTACACCAATAGCTTTGACACCCACAAAGGAAGATCCACCACAGATTGAGGCATATTTGAACCCGGCAGATCATAGTTGGAATGGTCACATATTTAGAGGTTAAATTAGGTAATTCTTATTGAGTTAGAACTTAATCCATCGAGGAACATTACGCCAAGCAACAAATTTACCTTTCATGAGCTCTTCAATGGCCGGCGTGCATGTCCCTCCTCTCGGTTCGGGTTATCAAAAAAGAAGGATCCTCATAACCGCCGTTGTTCTCTCGCTTGGGATAGCAGCGGTGCTAGGGGCTGTCGTCAGCGGTGCTATCTATTCCATTGTGCGCACCGCCGATGAACTCGATGAGACAAGGGCAACTGGCGCCGCGGCGTCCGTACTAGAGTCGTTGCGTTCACAGATGGCCGGTACAGTCAGGGATAACGCATTCTGGGACGAGGCTTATCGCCAACTGGATTCGCCAACTCGAGATGCCTGGCTGATCGAGAACTGGGGATTCCCAAGTTTAGACTATCCGCTCTATGACATGGCACTGGTGATTGGACCCGACGACAAACCGCTGCTGCACTACCGCTCTGGCAAACCAATGGATGTGCAGCCCAGCGAGGTTTTCGACAGCTCCTTGGCTCGCCTCGTAGAGCGAGCGCGCGCTGCTGATGGCCTCCAAGGAGACGTCCATGCCGGTTTCATAGGAACAGTGCACGGGCCTGCGGTAATCGGCGCTGCGCGCATCCGTCCCTTCCTTCAGGGCATCCCACCGCCAGAGTCTTACATTCTGATATTTGAGAAGGATCTTGACGCCAACGCAATCAATGAGGCTGCGCAAAAATTCAACCTCCGTGGCCTTCAACTGACTGATACCCGCGTGGAGGGCACTATTGCGGTGCCTTTAAGAGATATTGACGGAAATACTGTAGGCTTCCTCAGCCTTCCATCAGAGAAGTCGGGAACACGCAGCTACGAACGCGTACGTCCGCTCATTTTCGGAGCGGCTGCAACACTGCTCCTGCTGATCGCCGGCATTGGCATAATTGGGCTGCTTTCGGTGCGTTCGCTCGCCAAAGAAGAGGCCCGTGCGAGAGAAAACTCGCTCCACGATCATCTAACCGGCGTGCTCAATCGTCCGGGCCTGTTCGAATATGTCGACAATCTCGCGCCCGATATATGCCGTTCGGCCATGATCGGCCTGTATCTGGTGGATATTGACGGCTTCAAAGCCATCAACGACCTGTGGGGGCAACACGTTGGCGATAAACTGCTAGGGGCTGTCGCAGCGCGCTTGACCGAGGAACTGCCCCCGGGAACAGCGATTTCTCGGTTGGACGGTGACCAGTTCGCGATCGTGTCGTTGGCCGACGCAGCCGGCAAGGTTGCCCATTTGCAATCCGCCGTAGGTGACGTGTTCGCAGAACCTTTCAAGATTGGACGACGCGAGATCGAGATCGGGGTCAGTGTCGGCGTGGCCGAGGCCGCATTGTCACAGGCGAATTTCCACGACTTGTTACGACAAGCCGAAATGGCTCTGCACCAGGCAAAGCATGGTTCAGATGGCGCGACGGTCGTCTTTCACTCGCAAATGGAAGCCGAACTTATTGAGCAAGCGAAGCTTGAACAACAGTTAATCGAGGCCCTGGATCGGCACGAGATCAAGGCCGCATTCCAGCCGGTCGTAGATGCACGTAGCGGGGATCTTTGCGGTGTGGAAGCACTGGCAAGATGGAACAGCGCGAACGGTCCGATTGCTCCCGATGTGTTCATACCAGTTGCTGAGAGGGCCGGGCTCATTGGAATACTGGGATCTCAAATCCTGGAACAAGCCATAGCCCAAGGCTCACGCTGGCCAGGCTTGCAGATTGCTGTGAACGTCTCCCCCGTGCAACTCCGCAATCGATACTTCGCTGGGGGCCTAAAGGCCACGCTCGATAAGTTTGGGTTTGAGCCCCACCGTCTTACAATCGAACTCACAGAGGGCGTTATTATTTCCAATGCCGATCAGGCGAAACGATCAATCTCCGAGATCAAGGCGCTCGGCATTAGGGTTGCTCTCGACGACTTCGGTTCCGGGTTTGCGAGTATCGGCGCCTTGCGGCAATTCCGCTTCGACCGCGTCAAGCTAGACAAGTCTCTTGTCGCGAGTATCGAACACAATGCGCAGGCTGCAGAAGTTTTCGATACCACTATCAAACTGGTAAATGCTCTCGGGGTCCCTGTCACCGTCGAAGGAATTGAGAATCGGCACCAGGCGGAGTTTGCCCGACAGGCCGGGAGCCATCAATTGCAAGGTTACTGGTTCTCCAAACCTCTGTCGAAGGAGGAACTGACCGAGTGCTTCCTTAGGCGCGACCGCTTGAGAGAGTTTCGGGTGGCTGGTTACGACGCTGTCGCCCATCAGCCGCTGGTATGAATATCCGGCCATCAAGGCCGACTTTGGGAGTGGAGCATGTGCCGGCCTCATGTGGAAGCGTGCTGGTAAGCGTCGGACGAAGAAGACCCCGCTCCCTGACAGGAGCGGGGCCTCAAATGTGCCTCGCAGGTAAAGTACTTGTTGGTAGAGCGCGTCAGGCGGGGTTGGGGGGGCACGCTCTACATCGCAACCATATCAAAACGTATTTCACCAGCAATAGCTAATATCTATTGACGTCTACGTTAGTGCGGCGGCGCACGAAAACAATATTCGATACCGACAGCGCAGTCGGAGCCCCGGGGCAAATTTGCCGAAATCTCCATCGACAGCAAAAAAATCTAACAAGGCACGCAAAACCCAGTGGCCGGCGACACGGGTTGGCGAGATTGCGCGCCTAAAAATGCACATGACAGAAGGTTAGAGGTCGGTTCTGCGAAAGCAGCCAGGCTGATATCCTGTGCGAAAAGCTTGGTTCTTAGCAACCAAAAGGACGCATTTAGCTTATTTATGCTGGCCTTTCCAATCTTCTGTATAGCATACGGCAGGTACACGAAGCGGGCATTTCATAGACTATCAGACGTTCTTGAAGGCTGCTAATATGGATATAAAGACTGACGAGTACAGCGCTTGGATCGAAGGCACTGACCTATATCTCAGTGGGGTGATGCGCCTGGAGAACAAGGCCGCTTCGGAGATCACGTCACTGGTACGTGACCTCCTCAGCTCTGGACCACCAGTTCTTACGGTGCACCTGTCCGACCTGGAATTTCTCAACTCGCAAGGCAGGAATATTCTGGCAAAATTGGTGATTGAAGCCCGAAATCATCCTCAGGTCCGGATGGTGTTTCGGGGCAATAGCAATATTGCATGGCAGGAACGGTCGCTGCCAAATCTCAAGAGAATATATCCGGGCCTAGTGCTGCTTATGGATTAAAAAGCGAAGGCCTGCCGGGGGGCTGCCCCGATGCCTAGTGGTCAGACTCAGACACTTCGAACCCTCAGAGTGGCTCACGCGGGGCGGTTTGCGTAGGGCAGCTTTGCGGACGAACCTACGGTGGGACGATACGCCGTTCAGACCTACACCGATCATTTACTGGGAAGCGACTTGCTGCAGCACAGCTGCGGCATGCCTGCCATTCGGGGTCGGCGCGATGTATCGATTGAGGTCATCTTCTGTGCGCGGGAGCCAGCGCACCGCGAATGTTTGACAATCGGCTTCACGCGGAGGCTTGTCGCTGCATCCAGCGAAGCAGGGCTTCCAAGGCCCCGGGCCTCGGGTGCTCGGCCCGATAGACAAAGTAGAAGCCGTAGCCGGGCAGAACGATATCGCTGACTCGCAGAAGACGGCCATCGCGAAGCTCCCGTGCAACGAGCACGTCACTACACAGCCCAAGACCCTGTCCGGCTACGATCGCTTCGATCCCGTGGTGCTCTTCGTGGAATTTCAGTTGCGGTGGCCGGACGGCGCCGCTGATTCGGTAGCCTGCCGCTCGGGCCGCAGTCTCCCAATGACGCCAAGTGGGCGCACCTGCGTCGGTCAGGGGCCAGCCGACCTCGACACGTGGCAGATCGAGGATCGCCTGAGGCTCGATCATGCGGACGCCTCCCTGAAGAATCGACGGCGCCGCAACGACGTGGAAGGTATCGCGAAGTAGCTCCACCGCGACTCCATCTGTCGGGGATCCCCGCGCATAACGGATCGCAACGTCAACTTCGCCCGTGCGAAGGTTCAGTACCGTATCCGTTCCCACAAGGTCGAGCGTCGATCCCGGCGCTTCCGCTCGCCAGCTTTCCAGGCGCGGCAGCAGCCAGCGCGCGGCGAAGGCGCTGGTTGTCGTCACCCGAAGATGGCCGATCGGGCTGCCAGGGGTAAGGCGCGCAAGCTCGTCCGAGATCGACAGAAAAGCGTCCCGGACAACCGGCAGAAGCTGTGCGCCCGCAGTGGTGAGCTGCAACGGCCTCGGCTGGCGCTGAAAAAGGGGCTGGCCGCAATAGCGTTCCAGTAGCCGTATCTGGTGGCTGACGGCTGTGGGTGTGACGGACAGTTCCTCGGCCGCCTTCCTGAAGCTAAGAAGGCGGGCCGCGGATTCGAAGGCCTGAAGCTCTCGAAGAGGCGGAAGGCGGTGCATGCGTCGAATTCTAGATGAATTGTACTCACCTTGCGCCGAATTCTTTGCTGTTGCCGCGCATCTCATCGAGTCCGACCATTCCGGCATTCTGGAAGGAGATCATCATGCTGGACGGACAATCGGCATCGACCGCTGCAACCATGATCGAAAGGTTCGAACAGATCCGCCCTTTGCTGGCAGAGCAATCCGGGCGCTTTGACGCGGATCGAAGGCTGTCGGACGAGGTGTTTGGTACCTTGAGCGAAGCGGGGTTCTTCCGCCTTCTACTGCCAGCTCAACTGGGCGGATGCGGGCTTTCGCCCCTCGACTTCATGACCGTGGTCGAGCATGCCGCAGCAGTTGATGGAACAATCGGCTGGCTCGTCGGAAACGGAGGCGGCATTTCGCGCGCTGGCGGCTATCTGCCGTTGGACGCCGCACAGAAGGTGTTCGGGAAACCGTCGGCCTTCGTCGCCTCAAGCACAAGCGCGATTGGCAAGGCGGTCCCTGCTAGGGGTGGATACCGCATCACAGGCCGGTGGCCTTTTGCCAGCGGCGCGCCACACGCCACGACCTTTGCCCCGCTTTGTGAAGTGAACGAACGCAGTGGGCGGATCGTTCTAGCGTTCTTGCCCCGTGAGGCCGTCAATCTGATCGACAACTGGCATGTGTCAGGGATGAGAGGCACCGGAAGCTGGGACTTCGAGGCAGACAATGCGTTCCTGCCAGCCGAATTCGTTTGCGACTTTCAGCCAAATCCTACCCACGCCGGTGTCGTCTATCGCCTTCCGGGCATTTCCGCCTTTGTCTGGACTGTTGCCACAGTGCCGCTTGGGATCGCGAAGGGCGCAATCGACGCGCTCATCTCGTTAAGCTCCGGCCACCGTCGTCAGGGCATGACCGTCCCTTTCGCAGAACGCGAACTGGCTCAGGCAGAGATCGGGCGCTGCCTTTCGCAGTGCAGGGCGGCTGGCGCCTACATGCGGTCAGCCATGTCGGCCTTGTGCGCGTCCGTCGAAAGCGAGGGCTCTGATCTGGTTGCGGCCCGGATCAACTACCGGCTTGCCTGTTCTCACGCCGCTGAAGTCGCAGTGAGCGTCGTACTGCGGGTGAACGATCTGATCGGAGCCCGGGCTCTTGCCGAGTCCCAGCCCTTCGAGAGGCGCGAACGCGACGTTCGCGCGGCGGCCAAGCACATCGCCATGAGTGCCGAGCAGTTTGTGATCGGTGGCCGCTACACTCTTGGCGGCGATATCAGCGGCGCAAGCTTCTAACGATGAGCGCGCTGGTCCCGACGTACTCCGCCGCGTCGGTCCGCTGTAGAGCTGCCGGGGCCGGCCGATCTTCGGCGTCGGGCGCGTGATCATCTGTTTCCACTGGCTGGTCCAGC
Organism: Aminobacter sp. MDW-2; assembly: GCF_014250155.1. NCBI lineage: Bacteria > Pseudomonadati > Pseudomonadota > Alphaproteobacteria > Hyphomicrobiales > Phyllobacteriaceae > Aminobacter > Aminobacter sp. MDW-2. Next base: position 1,372,988 of record NZ_CP060197.1, on the reverse strand, counting down.
CCCGTCCGTCTGATCGCGAGGATCGCGGTGGGGAGGCTTGGCCCTACCCGGAAGCGCCCAGCGGCCGCGAGCGGCGAGCCTATGGGCGCTGCGAGGCTATCGGGCTTGCCGATCACGCTCCCGTCGAGCACGTCAGAGTGACGAACAGGGTGGTTGTGCCGTGGCGCTTGTAGTCATGGGTCATCGTCGCGCCTCGGCCCTTCTTGAGCGGCAGGCGCGGCTGTGTCCGGTCGAGCGCTTGGATCTGGGACTTCTCGTCGACGCATAACACCACGGCATGAGCCAGAGGTGCCACGTAGAGCCCGACGATGTCATGCAGCTTCTCGGCGAAGGCAGGATCGGTCGAGAGCTTGAAGCGCCGCCAACGATGCGGTGCCACGCCATGTGTCTTCCCGATCCTCTCCACTGTCGAGACGGCGAGCCCGGAGACCTTTGCCATCGCACGCGCCGTCCTGGCTTCATGCGGCGGTGGCCTGAGCGTCATCTCGACAATTGCCTTGGTGCGGTCTTCCGCAACCGGTGCCCTTCCAGACGGTCGCCTTCGCTGATTGCCGCCATGATGGCATTCGTTCCCAGGCCTTCCGCGCTGAGCAGCACGATCCGGGCGCGCCAGACATGCTTCTGGGCCGAATTGCGGTCAGCGGTGATGCCCTCAAGCCGACGACTATTAGCATCGCTGAGTGTGATGGAAATCCCAGTGCGCATACCGCAGACTCGCACACGCCGCCATCTGACGGAATTCCCTTCGGGACTCATCCGTCTCGATCATACCACTAGTCTAGCCTATGACACTTACGTGGCTGCCCCCCTTCGGGTGCGGCGGCCATGCCGCAACGTGCAAGCGAACCAGATGGTTGGCCATTGTGTTTCTCTTAGTTTTTGGGAACAATGCTTAGGTCGGTTTTCGCGGGGGGCGTTAAGCCGGAGCGGCATCAATGAGTGAACGACCCGTTAGCGCAGGCGACCATGTCCTTGTGCGGCTTGAAGTGACCCACCGACTTAACGGCGGCTATTTGATCTTGGCTGGGCCTGGCGTAACACCGATAACCGTCCATGAGGACGAAGTCCTAACATTTGCGGCAGTCCACGAGGGGCACCTGAAGGGAACGCCTGCTCGCTTAGCTGCGATTGGGTAACCCCCATCGTCCCGCGACGATTTCACGGGCCGACGCTGCTGACTTGGCCGGGTTCAGCAATCGTCCACGACATCGGCGCTGGCGTCGTGTAGGGCGCATCCGGTCTGGATGAAAAAGCCGAGCAACTATGTCCGCCTCGCGGCTTAGCCCAGAGGCCCGAGAATCGTCGTTTTAACCCGGCCAATCGTATTTCTGCGCTGCCCGAACCATGGCTGCGGTGGCCGGACTGAATTGCCTTCCCGGCACGGTTACAAGGGAAATGCTCCGTGTCACCGACGGCTCGACAAGCGGACGCTGCAGAAGTTCGGGCAACGTGACGGAGTATTCCGGCATGAAGGCGAAGCCAATTCTGGCGAGCACCATCGACTGCACCCAGTCTTCGCGCTCAGAGCGAAAACGGGCGTACAGGTTCACATTGGTCTGTCGACAAACATCCATCACCATGTCCCGCATCTCGCACGACAGGCGATCAACATACGGTTCGTCGGAAAGGTCGCTCAACCGGATGGCGTCAACGGCCGAAAGCCGATGGTCGGGCGGGAATATGACGACATAGCGTTCCTTGTAGAGCTCTTGGACGCGGAAGAAATCGCCAAGGCCGTCGAGAGGATTGAGGACGGCCAGATCGAGTTCGCCGCTTTCGAGACGGCTCCTCAGATCGCCGACTTTTCCTTCGCTGACCTCAAGGTCTACTCCTTGGAATTCCTTCTGGAACCGGGCAAGAAATCGCGACAGCTTCACATGGCCGATGGTTGACATGATGCCAAGGCGAATGGGCACCTGATCTAGAAGCCTGAAATTGTCGGCGAGAGTCCGGGCCGCTTCCGCCTCCTGCTTGATGTGTTGCAAATGCGGGAGAAGCGACCGACCGAACTCACTCAGGAGAACACGCTTTCCTTCCCGGTGAAACAAGGCCGCGCCAAGTTCATCTTCGAGGGTCTTTATCGCCTTGGTGAGGGCGGGCTGCGACACATTGCATCGGGCGGCCGCCTTGGTGAAGTTCAAAGCTTCTATGGCCGCCAGCACATACCGGACCTGAGACATCTCCACGATTGACCCCTCCCAAAGCTCCTCGGAACAGGTTGATACCATACCGATCCATAGCTGCCGGTTATGGATCGATAGAAAACAAGTCGTTCCTAGCAGGCCCTGATCGTGGTCTGCTCTCCCCGCATGAAAAGAGGAGGACGAAATGAGCGTTTATATGGTGGAACGGGATCTCAAAGGGATCAGCATGGAAGCCCTTGGTGGCGCGCAGAAAGCTGCGATCAGCAAGGCAACTGAGATGTCAGCCGCAGGCACGGAGATCAAGTATCTTCGCTCAACCTTTGCACCCGAGGACGGCCGCTGCATGTGCCTCTTCGACGCCAATTCCGATGCCGATGTTAAACGTCTGAACGACGATGCGGGCCTACCCTACCACAAGATCGTTCCGGCACTTGATCTTACGCCGTGACCGATGAGGCCGCCTTACAAAGGGCGAGCGCAACTCCGCCTACCCAAAGTTGCCGTTTTGATGCCCGGCGGCGTTTTGCTTTGGCATAAGAAAAACCTTCGGCCGCAATCCAGGGGAGATTGCGCGTTCGCGGGCAAAGCCGCCCGGCAGATAAAGGTCGAAAAGCTAGGGTCCGATTCCGACGTGTGGAAATCTTTCAGGCCGCGGCCAATCCGGATAGGTTTGGAAGACGATCGCGAGCTGTGTTTTCCTACATAGAGGTTCACCTAACTTCAGGGGCAAGTCCGGAAACCAACACGACCATTTCGCCTGTGGCGCAGCACTCTACCTGTGGTCATCGCGCTGATTGGCAAAACCGCCGGCGACGTCGTGCTGCTGCTAGCAGGCTTCTCTGATTGAGATCATTGAAGGCAAGCTGCTCCTGGTTTGTTTATCGGATCAACAACGGGGCCGCCGCATGATAGGGCCGCGAAGCTCCTCGTAGATCCGGATCAGCGTCAGCCGCTCCCGCTGCGGCTTGCCCGCATTCGCCGACAACAGGCGGTCCAGTTCCTCGCGCCAGGCGCCCATCCGGGGATAGGGATGGTGCTTGCGCTCGTAGCGGAACTCCGTCTCGCCCGAGCGCAGCACCTTGCGCACCACCTTCCGGGAGACCTTCAACTCCCCGGCAGATCGCCTTGATCGACTTCCCCTGCACCAGCGACAGCCGGCGTATCTTTGCAATCGTCTCCACCACCAACATCCAAAACACAAATGCCTCCGATCAAACCGGAGTCATCTTGATGACCCCACGTTAAGGGGTCCCGTTTTGGACGAAAATCACCCCTCAAACGGGGTCCTAATTCCACGAAAAATCACAGTAGGTCGTCGCTCGGCAGGAGGGGTCCGCCTCGCAGGCATTCTGGCACTGCATTTGCGACACCGAGCGTAACGTGGCGTAGTCGAAGCCGATGACGTCATGATTGTCGAGATAATTAAAGCTGCGTGTGAGGGGAGTCTCCGCAGGCGCCTGCTGTGATTGCGCTGGCTGCGTCGAGGCTACCTGCACGCTGCCATGACACAGAACCTGGACTACTGCTGGTGCGACACGCTCGGCCAGATCCGCGGTCGAAAGTAGCGACTGGCTCGCTTCCGCCGTCTGGTACGAGATATCTCTGCTTTGCAAGAAGAGCTCGAGAACATTCACCCGGAGGGCAAAGTTGACGTTCTGCGGAAGTATGCCGGTCTCGCCGACAAACTTTGAACCGAGTACTGCGGTGGCGACCCCGAGGATCGCACCCCTATGATCAACCACCGGCCCACCGGAATTGCCAGGTTGAAGAGGCGCTGAAATTTGCATGTACCGCGTGTCGTTGTCGATTCCGACCAGCGAGTTGATATTGCCTGTGGTCACCTTGATAGAATCGGAGAGCACGCCATGGAGTGGGAAGCCAAAGGCGGCGATATCCTCGCCCAAGCGGGGCTGTGAGGACTGCAACTGAAGGAATGGCTTGCCGATGCCGCCGGCCAGTTTCACTGCCGCAAGATCGTTCTGTTTGTCGATCTTCCATTCGGTCGCTTCGCCAAGCGAAGGGACGGTGGCACGCTGGCACCCTTCAAGCACATGGGCATTGGTGATGAGCCAGCCATCGCTGTTTATCAAGAACCCGGTGCCTGAACTCGTCACGTCCGATTGCGCTGTCGCTTGGGTCGCAAGTCCGCAAATCAAAGTTGCGGCAACAAACAGCCGCCCTACACAATTACCGAGTTCGCGCACGATATTCCCCCAAGCAGCCCAGGACACTATAACCAGACACTCGACTGGCTCAAGTCACTGGCGGGCCGGCCGCCAGCCAGCTTGCTGCGCTTCCACTTCTGAACAGAACCAGCGCTCGCCTTTTGAGGCAGTGACCTTTGTCTTCGCGTAAAATTTCTGGTCTGGCATGTGATAGATGCGATCGCCGTCGGCTGCGATGTTCCCCTTGATCCGACAGGACGACGACACCAGGCCATAGCGCGGCATTGTTGTGGCCGGCTCCTCTGGTACATGGACAATCGTGGGTTCAGCAGTCTCGCCTCGTTGTTGGGCGCGCCAATCCCATGGTGGTTGGAATGAACCAGACCAAATGCCAATCCGCTTGGCTTTGGCGGCGTCTTGATGGGATGCGTAGACTCCATTGCTGTAACGCGGCCAGTCAAGCGCGTGGCCGTTGCGTGCCAACCACTCGGCGATGTTCGTGCCATCAGCGCGGCGGCAATTGCCGACAAAGCGGCCATAGCGATCACCGATCGACAAACGCGCAACGGGTCGGGGAGGATCGTTCGAGATACTCTGCAAGGGCTGCGGCTGCGACCGAGCCACACCGATAGTTCGCGCCCTTTGCATCCTTACAGATTTGGGCTGATTCCGGTGCGTCGATGCCGTTGATGCGGACGCGTTCACCCCGGATTTCGATGGTGTCGCCATCGATAACCGATGCTCGGCCGATAAGCGGCTGCACTGGGATCTTGAGATGAGTAGGCGGCTTCTGATCAAATCCGAAATAACCTGTCACGGCCGACGCCAACATCAACAGGCTCACCATAGCTGTCGATCGGGCACGGGGCAGGTTCCACCGCGGTCGCTTCGGAGCGGCCACCATTCGGAGTGGTGTTCGAGGTGACGAGAAGTGCAGCGACCGCTTCATATCCAACGCCTGTTTCCTGGAAAAACTACCCTTTGGTCTTTGCAATCTGGTGCAGACGGATCGCCGCATTTTAGCGACCCTCCCCTTTTCTCGGGCTTAGAGCCTGCGGTCTCATGTTCGGGGTTGCTTGGGCTGACTGGTGTGTTCGCCACTGGCAACGTCGGAAATTCTCACGACATCAAGCCGTTACCAGCTATCGCTCTGAGACAAAGCCAAACCCCTCAGGTCCGAACTTCGGCAAGAAATCCTTCTTGCAGAACCGCTTGTCACCACCACTTAGGATGCCATTGGCGATCACCAGATATGGCTCGACCTTGGCGGTGAACGCCTTCTGGTCGACGTCGTGCGCCTGCAGGTAATCGACCATGGAGCCCGCATTGAAGTCGTAGCCGCAGATCTCGGCGCCCCTGATCGCAAGTGCAGCGTTGAACAGGACCTCATTGTCTAGAGATGCGACCGGCTGAGAGGCTGCGGCCGGCACCTCTGCCGCCTCTTTGACCGCCTTGCTTATCTCGTCGACCGATTTCTGTGCGCAAAGGGCAAGCCCGGCATCGATGACCGCGTCGATGAGCTTGATATGTGTCCCACGTTCGAGTTCTTCAACCGGTGCCACCTTGTCATTTGCCAACACGATGCCGTCGCCAGCCTTGTGGCGAACAAACTGCCGGGCCTTGCCATTAGCGGCAATGAAGCGCTCGCCGATGGTGAAGAAGACCGCGTTGTTGCCGTCGGCGAAGCAGATCACTTTGGTCGAGGGCTCCTTGATCGTCCAGGCACCTGCCGGGACATCCTGTTTGACCAGGACCTTGGTTCTCGGTTCGCGATAGCTCACCCGTTTGCCCAACGCCTTGTTGATGTGGGTCAGGCGGACAATTTCAGGGGCGGATGGGGTAGGAGGCGTAGTTGTGGTTGTTGCGGCAACGACATCGGTGGTTGCCAATGGCGAAGGCCCGGCATTTTCCGGTGGCCGACCTGCTGATTGAGGTTCTGGTGCAATTGTAGAGCCGCCTTGGTCCCGAGGGGCAGGCGCCCAGCCCAAGGCGATTGCAATGACAAACGGCCCGATCAACATGCCAGGCAGTCCCAGGAAGAATGCCTGGGTTCGCGATCGAAACGGCGGCACTGGCCTGAACAGGCTCGCCAAGACAAATATCAGTCCGAAGAGCCAGACGACGACGAGCAATGCCGTCAGGTCGTTGGAAGCACCCATGATTCGTTCTCCAATGGCGTCCGGGCCTCTGGCCGGATCGTAGGCTTCATTGGAGTGGACATTGGCGTACTATCGATACGATTTACAAGGCAATTCCGCAGGTTAGCTCGGTTCTAACTCTGATTGCCCGCATTCATGATACGGCTCATGGAGCTCAAACAGGCACTCGGACGACGGATCAAGACCCTACGCGAGCTGCGTGGGCTGACGCAAAACGACTTCGCGGCCGAACTCGACCGCAGTGTCGATGCGGTCTCGATGATCGAGAGAGGGCTCAACTGGCCATCAATCGCCACCGTGGAAAGGATGGCTGCTGCGCTCAACGTGTCGACGACAGAGCTGTTCAACGATCTCGGGACGACAGGCCCGACCAATGGCCAGGATCTGGTGGTTGTGGCTCGAGAGCTGCTGGCGAAGCTGGGGCAGCCAGAGCTCGAGGTGGCCGTTGCGACACTTGAAGCGTTGGCTCGCAAATCAGCGGCAGCATCTGCCGTTCACCCGTGAAGGGATTGAAGTCCGTGCTCACCAGCCCTTGTCAGCGCCGATTGATAACGTCGCGCCTTTCGCGAACCCGCTGACCCGTCACCGGATCGAATTTCGGCATACGATTGCCGAGTGCCTGCATGTAACGCAGGAATTGCTCCATGCTATCAACCTGATCGTCGTGTCGCGAACCTGGGAAGGCCAACACCTCTTTCAGGAATTCGTCGCGCCACAAGGCAACTTCCGGGATGAGCACCCTGCCTTGCTCAATAAGCGAGGACACACCTGCGACACGGCTAACCTTGTCGCTGCGGGGGGTGCTCTTGGGGAGATACGCGTCCCGGTAGACTAGGGGTAGCTCCTTGAGGAGCGCGAACCCTGTTCCAGCGCGCTCGATCAGGATGATGCCGGGTCGAAACTCTCGCGCCAGTCGTAGGGCCTCTTTGCGCAGATCGGGATACTCAAGCTTCTTGCGACACACGTCGAGCAGATAAAGTTGCTTACCCTTGACGCCCCAGGTGGTGCAAACGGAGAAGTCGTTTTGCTCCTCAGCGTTCGAAGCGGTGTCCCAGCTTTGGACGACCAGATCGAACTCTTCTCGTTTTGGCGGCATGCTGTAGCTCCTGAGCCAGTCACGTCGGATCAGATTGCCGGTCAGCGGGATCGGCTCCTGCTGATATTGTGCCGAAAACTGATGTGTACCGATGTCTTGTCTTAAGGCATCGAGATGGTCCTGGCCTTCTCGGTCTTGCTGGATCAGTTCGCCGGCCCGGCGGTGATAAGTACGGTTGTTGAGGCCATTGCCGGTACGGTAGATGGTATCGACAGTGGCAATCGCGGGGATATTCAGGATGGTCCAGCCATGGTCGTCACGCTCTGTCAGGTGACCCACCAGATCGTTTTCGTGGAGGCGTTGCATGACGATGACGATCGCGCCGTCCTTCTTGCTATCGAGGCGCGACACCACGGAATTGTGATACCAGGTGTTGACCGCAGTACGCTCGGCGTCTGACATCACCGAGCCCGCCTTGATCGGATCGTCGATGATGATGATGTCGCCACCTCGCCCAGTAAGGGTGCCATCGACCGATGTGGCGTAACGAAATCCACCTGACGTGGTCTTTTGCTCGATCTCGGTGTTCTTGGTCTTGCTCAGCCGGGTCTTTGGAAAAAGACTGGCGTAGAGTGGGAGCTCCAGAACACGCCTGAACTCATTCGAAAGGTTCTTCGTCAGATCCTGCGAGTAGGAGATGGATATCACCTTGCGCGCCGGATCTCGGCCCAGGACCCAAGCAGGGAAGGCAATCGACGCGGCGAACGACTTAAGGTGTCGTGGTGGAAGTGTGATGATGAGCCGCTTTAACGCACCACGCTCAACTTCCTCGAGATGCCAGGCGATCGCGTCGATATGCCAATTGGGCTGATAGCCGCCGCCGTTGAGTTCGCCGAAGACACTACCCACAAAGGCGCTAAGTGACCTTCGCCGCAGCTCTGCGAGAAACTGCGACGGGTTGTCTAGGGCGATGAGAATTGGCTGAGCCCCACTCATCGAGCTAGTCCTTCCGCTTTCTGCTTTGAGGACCGATCGACATATCCAGTGCAGTGTCACCGAGAAGATGCCGGAGCTGGGCTTGGTCAGCGGGTGAAAGAGCTTGTTCATGCACGGGATTGTTTTCAGGCTCGGCATCCTCGCCTGCGATCACGATCAACGCCTTTACTGTGTTGAGGTCACCCTTGATGGCTTTCACCATCAACGACTTGATCAGGGCCTCTCGCTTGGTGATCCTGCGGGTTCCATCGCCGTCACGGATCTCAATCAACTGCCTCAGCTCTCGCTGAAGGATGGTCTTGAGCGACAGGCTTTCTTTCGGCCGACCTTTCGGGTTGCCGCTTTTTCCCGGTTTGAACCGCGTCGCCTTTGGCGGTTTGCCATAGCCGACATCATAAGGCTCGCTGGCGCCATTGCCGCCGCGCACGGAATGCGGTGGCGCAAGCGGCCTGTTGGACGGAGCCTTACCAGAAGGACTGGGAGCTGCAGCCAGCGGTGGCGGCCGACGTCGCCGTGGCGCTGCTGCTTCATGAAATGGACGGACAGGACTGTCAGTGCGATCGCTTCGCGAGGCTCCGCTCATACCGCACCTCCCAGTACCTTGCTGGCAACAACGTCCGGCTCCATGAGCCAGGTCGGAACACGCCGGCGCCGCGGTACGGGAGGGTTGGATTGCCCCAAGCCAACTTGCAGTGCAGAGGCCGGCATGACCAAAGAACCGTCGTTGAGAGAGCAAGTATCTAAGGTGTCGGTGCCGTCTGTCTGGCCAGAACCGCGACGCATCTCGCTCATCGCATGGAAGCCAAGGCCTGTCTCAGCGTGAAACGCCTCGATGCCGAACCGCTCTTCAAAGCGCCGTAGAGCGACATCGACATAAAGCGGATCGAGTTCGACACAGCGCGCAACGCGACCAGTTTTTTCTGCGGCGATCAGCATGGTGCCGGAGCCACAAAAGCCGTCGATGACAATGTCTCCGCGTCGGCTGGCATCCTTGATGATGTCAGCGATCAGTCCGACCGGCTTGACCGTCGGATGATCCGCGAGTCGTCTGTTTCGCTCTCGGCCGAAGCTGTTGAACCCGGGTATATCCCAGACATTTGTTCGATTGCGGCCATGACGGCCAAGTTCGATGTTGTTGAGGTGGGAAGCGCCGGGCTTTTTGAACACGGCGCAAAGTTCATGGGCGGAGCGATACAGGCTTCCCATGCCGCCCTTCATCTTGTTCCATACAGCGAGGTTGAGCAACTCGTAATCAAGCCCGCGTCCGGCCGCGAGCAGGGTCTCGATGTGCTTCCAGTCCATGAAGGAATAGATCAGGCCGCCAGGCACGAGGTGCCCAGCCATTGCCGACAAACTCGATGTGAGGAACTGCTCGAACTGCTCAGTCGACATCTCGCCCGAGGCCTCAGTGAACTCGCGATACCTGGTCCCGCCCAACCCCATGATGCTGGCGATCCCGACATTGTAGGGCGGATCGATAGCAACAAGCCGTGCTGTCTCCCCGCGCATCAAGGTGGCATAGGTTGCCTGTAGCTTGGCGTCGCCGCAGATCAGGCGGTGCTGCCCGACTTGCCAGACATCGCCGAGCCGAGACACCGCGACATCAGCGGCAACAACATCCATCTGATCGGCCGGGTCGCTGCCACCCCCGGCATCAAGCACAACATCGAGTTCGCCGGTCGAAAAGCCGGTCAGCTCAAGCTCGAAGCTGGTGTCGAGCACCAGGATGTCTTGGAATTCCAGACGTAGCGTGTTCTCGTCCCAGGCAACGCCTTCGGCGAGCTTGTTGTCGGCAATGCGATAAGCCCTGATCTGAGCCTGAGTCAGATGGTCAATCCGGATGACTGGCAGTTCCGAGTATCCGAGCCGCCGCGCCGCTTCGAGCCGGGCCAGGCCCGTGATCACCGTAAGGTCTGCGTCGACGATGATCGCCCCGATAAAACCGAACTGTCCGATGGATCGGGCAACCGCTTCAACATGGCGCTCAGTTATTTTTCGCAAAGCTCGCTTGGGCTCGATCAACCGGTCGATCGCAATCATCTCGACCTCGGGATGATTGGATCTGGCCCGAGCATCGTCAAAGCTACCTGCACCTTGTTTGTTTGACACTACAAAGATCTCCTCGTTCCGCCGGAGAGATCCGGCGAGATCAGCAAGATTGAAATTTTCGAAAGGCCTGCCCGTCCGCACTACAGGTTGGGCCATCCCTCGGCGGGACAGCTAAATGTTGCTGATTCGGATCTTAAAAAATAGGTATGGGTGCAAGTAATTTTTCACACACCTCACAACCTCTCGCGCCGCGACAAGGAATTGGTGATGTGGTGTACGTTTATCATAATAACTATACGTATAAACTCAAAACTACATAACATACATTGCAAAATATACAGATACGATCGCGCGAATTGCCTCACGCTGGCCCTTGCTCCTTCGAGTGTATCGCTGAACAGCCAACCGGCCAGTGGCAAAAACCCCGATGTCGCGCTCCAGAAGGTTGTTGTCCATCGGCATCCTGCCGTCCTCGGTGTGGCGCGTCAGATAATCCCATTGGTTTCGGGTATAGGAGGCTGTGTCGCCGAGCTGTCAGGCAAGACCTTGGGGCGATTTCGTCGAGCCATACCTTGAGGGTGTTCCGGACGGGTACGCTGTTTGCTGGCGGAAGCGGCGAATGCAGTCGGCCTGCTCGCTTGCAAGTATAGCCATCACTCGTCAATATGCTGCGGTATTCACCGAGGAAGGCCTGCTGGGTGTATCTGGCCGCGGCCAGGCTGACAGTAGAGCAGCACGATCGGCTGTTCACTGTCCTCGCCGCTCCGGTAGGCCCATATATACGATGTGTCGGTGGCCGCCCTGTTCCTTCCTTTAGGACTTGAACCGTCGTCTCGTCGCCATGGATGAGAGGCTGTGACCTGAGCCGCAGTTTCAGTACATCATAGATGCGATGCAGGTGCTTCTCGCTCGAACCGATCACCACCCAATGCCCCAGAGCGCCTCGGCTGACAGGAACGCCGGCGCGCTCAAAGGCTTGTGCTACGCGATAGAGTGGCGTGCCGTCGACGTATTTGTGAACAAGAGCGAAAGCCAGGGTTGAGGCCGTGGCGATGCTGCCCGGCAAGGGCTGCGTCGGCATCGGCGCGGTCACGACCGGCGTGTTGATACCGGAGCGGTCACAATTGCGGCAAGCGTATTTGAAGCGCGCATTCTGCAGACCTTTGCCTTCTCCTCAATATGAAGTTGCTTGGTAACGGCCTCGCCCATGCGATGCATCTGGCCACGGTTTTGGCGCCCGGCGAAGCTCGGGCTTGAGCATGGCCGTGTCTAGCCTGTCGGTTTTCGCCCGTCGTTGTTCACGGTTCACGGCGACGCTGGTCGAATGGATGACATGAGCGTCTGTGCCTCGCGTCCGCAGCCACCGGGCCAGCGAGAAGCCGTCTCGACCAGCATCGAAGGCCGGTGCGACCCGGTCTATCGGCATCCCCGCAGCCTCCGCCTCCGATCGCCAACGCGTGATCAAACCGAGCAATGCATTGGGATCGGGATCGAGTTTCTTGGAGGGGGTGTCGCTGAACGCCGGGAAGCATTCCGGCCACAAGCCAGCTATTCTGACTCATTTCTATCACGACGAGCACAGTGCGAGCTTGATCCAATACAGTGATTGATCGGCTGAGATCCTCGACTTTGGACATGATAGTCTATCCTTCGGGTTGATCGTACGACGATGGTGCGACCTCGCCGTGTTCCCCCATAGCTTCTCAGGCCGCAGAGCACTCAAGAGCAAAACGTGCGCAGAAATTCGCGCTCTTACATCTGGCGAACAGCCCGCTCCGATCCTCGATCGCATCGGCGACAAGTGGACGGTGCTGGTTGTCCGCCTGCTGGTTATTGGCCCGCTGCGGTTCAATGCGCTGAACAAGTCGATCGGAGGTCTGTCAGCCAAAGTCCTGTCGCGGGCTCTCAGGGACCTTGAGCGCGATGGGCTGGTAACCCGGACGGCATTTCCGACAGTCCCGGTTACCGTCGAATACGACCTTACCCCGCTTGGCCGAACGCTTACCCGGACGCTCGGGGCGCTTTCACATTGGGCGGAAGAAAACATTGAGGCCGTTCACACCTCGCAACGGCAGTATACCGACAAATCAAGCCGAAGATGAGCATACGCCAAGCGCATGTGCTTGATCATTTGGCTTCGCTTTTCAGTGCAGCGGCCAAGAAGGCTGCGCCCAATTGCGCGCCTTCGGTGGTGATGGTGTGGCCAACGCCTGGAAGAATGTGACTGTTGGCATCGAGGCCCAGTTCGCGCAGGGCTGCCATTGCCTCGATTGAGGCGCCAGCTGGTATCACCGGGTCCGCCGCACCATGCACCGCCAAAACCCGTGGCGATCCGGTTTGCATGAAAGGTCGCGGCGACGCGAGACGGCCCGAATAGGCGACAACCGCACCAACCGGCCAACGCCCGGAAACAATGGCATCCAGCGCCATGATGGAGCCTTGCGAAAACCCGACGAGGACAACCCGATCGAGGTGGTTCAGGAGGCCATGCTGTTCGATGGTGCCGCGCAAGGTATCGTCGAACGCGGGCCTTGCCGCAGCAATGCGTTGCGGCCGGTTCGCCTCGGTCACAGCGGAGATGCTGAACCATTGCCGATCGGCGCCACCCGCGTCAAAGGCGAACGGGCCATCTGGTGCGGCGAACGCAGCCGTGGGTAGCGATGGCTGCCACGCTTGGGCGAGCGGCATGAGATCGGCCCCGCGACTGCCAACGCCGTGCAAGAAGACAACAAGGCTTTTGGCGTGGGAATTGTTCATTGGAGAATTGCCTGTGCTTACTAGCGGTCAACCATTGGTTAAAGGCCGAGATCGCTGAGATCGGGACCGTCGGGCACGATGCCGTTCGGGTTGAGCGACCTGATCGAATAATAGCCCTTCTTGATATGGTCGATATTGACCGTATCAAGAACCCCCGGAATGGCGAGAATGCGCTTCAGATACGCCGACAGGTTGGGATATTCAGCAAGGCGCCTGAGGTTGCATTTGAACAAGCCGTGATAGGCGGCATCGAAGCGCACCAGCGTGACAAACAGCCGGATATCTGCCTCGCTCAACCGGTCGCCGAGCAGGAAAGGAGTTCTGGCCAGGCGCGCCTCAAGCTCGTCCAGCATAGCAAAGACACCACGGTAGGCCTCGTCATAAGCGAGTTGGGTCGTGGCGAAGCCGGCGCGGTAGACGCCGTTGTTCAGCGTCGGATAGATCTCCTCATTGAGCGCGTCGATGTCGGCGCGTAAGGCCTGCGGATAGAGGTCGACGCTTTCGTCAGCAAGCGCCCCGAAGCCTGAATTGAACATACGCACGATTTCGGCGGACTCATTGCTGACGATGGTCCTGCGCTTCTTGTCCCACAGAACCGGAACGGTCGCGCGGCCGGTGAAATCGTCGTCGGCCCGACTGTAAAGTTCATGCAGATAGGTCGCGCTATTGAGTTCGTCCCGGTTGGCGCCTGGATAGTCGCCGAAGCGCCAGCCTTGATCGGTCAGAGCCGGCTCGACCACAGAGACCGACACGATGTCTTCGAGCTTCTTCAGCTTGCGGGCAATGAGCGTTCGCGACGCCCAAGGGCAGATCAGCGCGACATAGAGGTGATAGCGGCCGGCCTCAGCATTAAAGCCGGCTTCGCCGGTCGGTCCGGCCCTGCCGTCAGGCGTGATCCAGCTGCGGAAACTGGAAATCTGGCGAACGAAGCCGCCTTTTTCGTCCTTGGCCTGGACTGGTTGCCAGTCTTCGGTCCACTTTCCGTTTACAAGCATGCTACGTCTCCGTCGCCAAAGAAGGTGGCCCGGGCGCGGCCGGATGTGGACCGCGTCCGGGCGGAATCAGCCACGCACCTTTTGCAGGGCGTAGGCGCCGTTCCCGAGCAGCGCCAGCGAGGCAAGCGCGACAGCCCAGAATGCTGGAAACTCCCAGCCACCATTGGGGTTGCTGAAAAAGAACCCGGCGGCGCCATGTGGGGCGTAGATCGAGCCGAGCAGGATCGGGATCAGCGCGATAGACACCCAGCGGGTCCAGACGCCCGCAATCAAAGCGATGCCACCGAGCAGTTCTGCAGCGATGACCAGATAGGCCAGCGGTCCGGGAAAACCGAGGCTTTCGAAGAAACCGGCGGTTCCTGCTGGTGTGAAGATGAAGATCTTGAGGCCTCCGTGGGCGAGGAAGAGGATGCCCATGCTGACGCGCAGCAGTAGGCCAGCGAGATTGGCGTTGTTTGTATCGTTCATGCTCGTTACTCCTGATGGTTGCTTTTTTGGAACGTTAGGCGGTTGCGGTCTGCCAGGTGGGGGCAATATCGGTGCCGAAACCACGCATGTAACCCAACACGATGTTGAGGCCGGCGACCGGCTCCAGATAGCGCGCCATACGCAGTCCGCCGACCTGGACGGGAACGAAGCCGGACTTGGCAACGATTGCCTCGACCGTGTCGATCGCACCCTGGTCGTCGCCGGCAATGAAGACGGTGGCGGGCTTGTCGCCAACCTTGCCGCCCGCCTGCAGCACCGAGGCGAAGATCGTATTGAACGCCTTGACCACGTTGGCCCTGGGCGCGAGCTTCTGGATGTCCTCGCCAGCGCTGGTGGAATGGCCGATGGTCAGCCCGGCGTAGTCGGGGGTCAGCGGGTTGGTGATGTCGATGACAATCTTGCCTTCCAGACCGCCTGCCGCGGCAATCGCCTCGCCAGCTGCGTCGAATGGCACCGCGAGAACGACGATATCAGCATTGTTGGCCGCCGAAGCGATGTCCGTGCCCGAGACAGTGCCGCCCAGTTCACGGGCCGCTTCGCTGGCACCGGCGGCATCCCGTGAACCTAGCGTGACGGAATAGCCGGCCTTGGAAAATACACCGGCAAGGCCCTTGGCCATGTTGCCGGTTCCGATAATCGCAATGGTCATGATTGTGTCTCCTTGAGCAACGCGCTTGATCAGCGCCGATGGCGAGGAGATAGCGCGTTTCCACTGAAGATATTATCCGAGGAAAGGGAAGCTATTTGCTTCCAAAATGGAATTAATCGGCTACCAGCCTTTGTCCCAATCTGGGCCGCTGCGGTAGTGGGCTACCAGGAAGTCCACGAGCAACCGGACCTTGATGGCGAGATGCCGGCCGGGCGGATAGAGGGCATAAATGCCAAGCGGCTTTGGTTCGAATCCACGAAGTAGGGGAACCAGTCGTCCCGCGCGAAATCGGGGGCCGGCGATGAAGCTCGGAGCGCGCGCCACACCGAGACCCGCCTCGGCGGCCGTCAGCGCAACATCGGCATTGGAAAAGCGCAGCCGACCGGCGACTTCGATGAGCGTGTCACTGCCGTCCGGCTCTCGAAACGCCCAGATACCAGGTTCACGGAAATTGGTGTCGATAATGCAATTGTGCGACTTCAGGCCGATTGGCGTGCGCGGCACTTCATGTTCTTGCACATAGGCCTCGGACGCGCACACCACGATGCGCGCTTCACAGAGATGCCGAGCAATCAGGCTGGAATCAGCAGGGCTGCCGATGCGGATTGCGGCGTCGAAACCCTCGTCGACCAAGCTGACGACCCGGTCCGAAAAACTGACGTCGAGTTCGATCTGCGGGAACTGTCGGGCGAACTCCACAAGAACCGAAGCCAGTTGGGCAGCGCCGAAGGAGACGGGCGCAGTCATTCGCAAGCGCCCCTTCGGTGTGCCGGAAACGTTGCGTACCGCCTCCTCGAGCGCGTCGAAATCGGCAAGCAGAACCCTCACGCGTTCGAAGTAGGCCTGCCCCGCTTCTGTTGCCGCCAGTGCGCGGGTGGTACGGTTGAGCAGCCGAACGCCAAGTTCCCCCTCCAATCGCGAAATCAGCTTCGAGGCCTGTCCGGCACTGGTTCGCAACCGTTCGGCGGCCCTTGCAAAGCTGCCCGCCTCCATCACGGCAACAAACATCCTGTCACATTCAAGCCGATCCATGCGAAACCAGTAGCGGCAGATGGCTTACAGTCCAAGGGGGCAGGTCATTTAGGACAATTGCTTCTAATCGA
This sequence comes from Aminobacter sp. MDW-2, assembly GCF_014250155.1. Taxonomy (NCBI): domain Bacteria; kingdom Pseudomonadati; phylum Pseudomonadota; class Alphaproteobacteria; order Hyphomicrobiales; family Phyllobacteriaceae; genus Aminobacter; species Aminobacter sp. MDW-2. The sequence continues at coordinate 1,356,446 of NZ_CP060197.1, read as the reverse complement.
TCCGGACCACTTGCTGCGAAAATATCGCGGTATTCGGCTCCAGCCTGCCATACCGCACCTATCGGTCCGAATTGTCATTTCAACCAGAATTCTGGGCCGTCTTGCCTGTCATTCTGGATAACGGTATTTGGTTCATGGAGTTCTCGACAAAAGCGATGGCGCCGTGATGGTTGCCATGTCTGGGTCGCAGGCACTGACCACTTAACGCCTCCCCGCGTATTGATCGCTAGCGGCGACAGCGCTGCTGTCGGACACTGCGGACGAGCAAGTCGGGCGCCAAAAGTGCTGCAGTGATCACAGGCAGCGTGGGATGATTATCGGCTCAGTTCGATTTGATCTGCTCGAACCAGAGCATCGGCAAGTCAAGTCCGTGAGCTACATCGGCCGAGGCGATATCGATCATTGTCTCAAAGATCTCGGTGACGATCGTTGGATCAAAAAAGGCAAGGCGCAGAAGCTGGGAACGTAGCGCTCGTCGAGATTTTCCTGATCTGCGATCTCGCGCGCCGACTTTGCAATGGCCAGTTAGCAGGTCAGCGTATCATGTCGCGCCGCGGGTAATTGCCTTGATGGGTCTTGTTGGCGGCAGTTGGCCCAGCATTTCCTGATGCCGTGATGAGGTGCGGATGTTAACCTCGACCGCTGTCATGTCGCTGTTGCGCCTGCAATGCTGTCCAGCGTCAGCTCTATCGTGATGCGGTCGCCACCGATCGTCACCGAACTGATCAGCGATTGAATTGCATTCCCGCTGGTCGTTTGAACCGGTCACCTGCAGCTGGGCAGTCATGGAGACGCGACATTGATCCGCGCTGCGCAGGGGCGTGATCGTCCAGCCAGTTTTGGTCATTTAGCTTGTGAAATGGCCCTTTAGTTGCGGGCAGCTGTCAATCGGGTTCGCGCTGCCATTGCCGGGGTCATGGTCCTTTGCGAAGTCGATGCTTCATGATGATCGGGTCGGGCGCCTCGGCGTGTGCAACGACGTTCGCCCGCGAACGGATCGGATGCATATCTGCTACGCCATCTTTCCGCTGCCCCACTCAAAGCTGGTGCCGTCAACCCAGAGGCAGTGGAGCAGAACGAGAGTTTTGCTGCACTTGGGTCGGATCGTGCCATGGTTGCGCTATGGGTAATAGGGAGCTCACCGGACACTTTGCATAGTCCGTGATGCGGGATAGCTCCTCCATTAAGATCTGTTATTCGAACATTAGGTGAATAAATTTTGGAAATGCCATTGTCAGAACTAAGCTGTGCTGGATCAGATCCTATTCAAGGAGGAGCAGCCCGATGACCGACGACATGTTGCATGTGATGAAGTGGCACAATGGCGAGAAGGAGTTTTCGCCATTCTCCGATGCCGAAATGGCCCGTCGCCAGAACGATGTGCGCGGCTGGATGGCAAAGAACAACGTCGACGCGGCGTTGTTCACGTCTTACCACTGCATCAACTACTATTCCGGATGGTTATACTGCTACTTTGGTCGCAAGTACGGCATGGTCATTGACCACAACAATGCTACCACCATTTCGGCCGGTATCGATGGCGGCCAGCCGTGGCGCCGTAGCTTCGGCGACAACATCACCTATACCGACTGGCGCCGTGACAATTTCTACAGCGCCGTACGCCAGCTGACGCCGGGCGCCAAGCGCGTTGGTATCGAGTTCGACCATATTTCGCTCGATTTCCGTCGCACGCTTGAAGAAGCGCTGCCCGGCGTCGAGTTCGTCGATGTCAGCCAGCCCTCGATGTGGATGCGCACCGTCAAGTCGCTCGAAGAGCAGACGCTGATCCGCGAAGGCGCCCGCGTCTGCGACGTCGGCGGCGCGGCTTGTGCTGCAGCAATTAAGGCTGGCGTGGCCGAGCATGAAGTCGCCATCGCCACCACCAATGCGATGGTTCGCGAAATCGCCAACTCGTTCCCGTTTGTCGAACTGATGGACACCTGGACCTGGTTCCAGTCGGGCATTAACACCGACGGCGCCCACAACCCGGTGACCAACCGCAAGGTGCAGTCCGGCGATATCCTATCGCTCAACACCTTCCCGATGATCTTCGGCTATTACACTGCACTTGAGCGCACCTTGTTTTGCGATCATGTCGACGATGCAAGCCTCGACATCTGGGAAAAGAACGTCGCGGTTCACCGTCGCGGTCTCGAGCTGATCCAGCCGGGCGCGCGCTGCAAGGACATCGCCATCGAGCTCAACGAAATGTACCGCGAGTGGGACCTGCTCAAGTACCGTTCGTTCGGCTACGGCCACTCGTTCGGCGTGCTCTGCCATTATTATGGCCGCGAGGCCGGCGTGGAACTGCGCGAGGACATCGAGACGGTTCTGGAGCCCGGCATGGTGGTGTCGATGGAGCCGATGGTCATGCTTCCCGAGGGCATGCCGGGTGCCGGCGGCTACCGCGAGCACGACATTCTGATCGTCAAGGAAGACGGCGCCGAAAACATCACCGGCTTCCCCTTCGGTCCCGAGCACAACATCATCAGGAACTGAGGGCGGTGTTCTACATCCCCCACGATTGCCCCCGGGAAGCGGTGGACCGGCATTGCCGGTCCACCGCGACCGCGTTGCATCCGGCTGCGCTGCTGGCCAGGGATATCGCCCGCTGGGTAAAGCGTCTGGGCGCGCGCATGACTGCCCGTGTCCCCGAAGAGACGGTGTCTCGGCCGGCATCCGTCGCGGCTTGCGAGCGCGGCGGACTGACCCCGCCGAGCCGGCCTTTTTGATCCCGTCCTTGGCAACAAAAAAAGCCGCGGTCGATGCCGCGGCTTTTATTGTGCCTGGAGGTGGAAAGTTCAGCGCGGGAATTCCCTCTCCAGAGCCTGAACGATGCCGTCGGCACAGACCTGTAGTAGCAGCTCACCTTTATCCGCTGTCGCATCCTTGGGCGAGGAGAGCGTGCCGCTGGCGGGCGTCCATTCCGGTTTTGGCGGGTAAACGTCGTAGGGCGGGAAGGTTGCCGGCGCATGGTCGACCGCGCGCTCAAGGCTGACCTGGTGGGGGTAGAGCGCCAGCATCAGGGAGGTTTCGAGCACCCCGCCATGTTCCAGATCCCAGCCAGCGAAGCCGTCGGGATAGAGCCGGCCGATCGTCGCCTTGTCGACGAAGTCCCAATAAGACAGGACGACGATCTTCATGTCGTCGATGCCGGCCCATTTGAGCTCACGCAGTGCAAGGTCGATGCCCTCGATGATGAACCACGAATTCTCGAAATGGCCGTTGACCAGGCAGATGCGGCGAACGCCGTGGCGGGCGAATTCCCTGATGACGTCGCGAAGAGCTGCGACCAGGGTTGCGCCGTCAAGGCTGGTGGTGCCCGGCAGATGATTGCCGCCGCCGGACTTCTGATGCGACTTGTAGCCATAGGTGAAGGGCGGCGCGACCAGCGCGTCGATGCGGCTGGCGACGCGCCGAGCGAACTCGACCGGCAAGAGCACGTCGACATTCATCGGCATGTGGTGGCCGTGCTGCTCCATCGAGCCGATCGGCAACAGGATTGCCGTGGTGCCACCGCGAACACGGGCGTCATAGTCGGGCCAGGAAAGCTCGGCGGCGAAGACAGATTGTTGAGGCATGGTCATCTCCCATTTTGGCTGATGGGGCAAAGATTTGAGCCCAACCTTGTGATATGAGAAATTTATAATCTTCATCCTCGCATGAGGAAACGAAATCCATGCGCAACATCATAAACTTCCAGACCGACCTGCTCCGCACCTTCGTCTCGGTCATCGATCTAGGCGCCTACACCAAGGCCGGCGACATGCTGGGGCGTACCCAGCCGGCGATCTCGCTGCAGATGCGCCGGCTCGAGGAACTGGTCGGCGCACCGCTCATCAAGCAGACGGGCCGTTCGCTGACGCTCACCGGTGAAGGTGAGATGCTGTTGAGCTACGCGCGCGAAATCCTGCGGCTCAACGACGAGGCGGCGTCCTATTTCAATCGCGCCAAGATAGCAGGGGTGCTGCGCGTCGGCCTGCCGAACGACTATGCGGTGGCGTTCCTACAAGGGGTGATCACTGAATACACGCGTCAGCATACTGAAATTTCGCTCGAGATCTATTGCGGCTGGAGCGCTGAAATCCTCGATCGGCTGCGGGCGGACGAACTCGATCTGGCCATTGCGATGGTCAACACTGATCGCGCGCAATACCTGTCGCGGTCATGGATCGAGCGGCCGATCTGGACGGCGGCGAACGAGGTCACGTTCGATCCGGCGGCAGGCATCCCGCTTGCTGCTCATCCGGAAGGGTGCGCGTACCGGGCGCGGATGATCCAGGCGCTAGATGCGGCGCAGATGCGCTGGCGCGTCGCTTATACCGGGCCGGGTATCTCTGGCCTGCAGAATGCCGTGATCAACGGTCTGGGTGTAAGCGCACTGACGCGCTACACTTTGTTGCCGGGGATGCGTGTACTCGGCGAGGACGACGGGTTCCCGCCGCTGGCCGAAATCCGGGTTGGCCTGTTCTACAAGCATCCGCGCCTGTCGGACGCCGGCATCCGGCTGGTCAACCACATCATCGCCCGGCTGGATGAGGCTGGCGTCTCCGGCGACCCCGTCAGGCGTCATGTGGAGCTTGATCGTCAATAAGCAATGCAAATGGCTCAATTATAAGAATTAATTTTCCAAATGCACTTGCGCTTCCTAACCTTGCGGCAACAACAACCAAAAGGGGAATGCGATGACCATCAAGGACGCATTGTCGGGGCCCCGTACCCGGCGCGAGATTCTGAAGGGTGCAAGCGTATTGGGCGGCGGAATCCTGGCGATGCCGTATCTCAGCCGGCTGGCCTTCGCCGCTCCTGTTGAGCTTACCATGCTTGCCTGGTACGGCCATGCCGAACCGGATGTCGTTGCCGAATTCGAGGCGGAAAACAACGTCAAGTTCAAGCCGAAATACTATACCGGCGGCGACAACATGCTGGGCCTGATCGCCCAGTCGCCTCCCGGCACCTTCGACGTCATCCTTTCCGATGCCGAATATGTCCAGCAGCTCAATTCCGCCGGCTATATCGAGCAGCTCGATCCCAAGGACTACGCCTTCGACGACTATTTTCCCGAGTTCCAGAAGTTCGCCGGCCACTGGCAGGACGACAAGCTGTACTCGGTTCTCACCCGCTTCGGTTTTCTCGGCGTTGCCTACAACACCGAAGCCGTCACCGAAAAGGAGGCTTCGACCTACAACGTCTATTGGGCCGAAAAGCTGAAGGGCAAGGTCGGCCATTTCGACTGGCATCTGCCCAATCTCGGACAAATCAGCCTGCTCGAAGGCAATGCCTCGCCCTACGACATCGGCGAGGAGGAATGGGGCAAGCTGCAAGAGAAGATGAAGACGCTGCGCCCGCAGATCGGCGGCTTCTTCGACTACGGCGGCACATTCTCATCGTTGCAGAACGGCCAGATGCTGGCCATGGCGGGCATCGGCGACTGGATCACCGGGACGCTGGAGAAGAACGGCGCCAATGTACGCACCGTGATTCCGGAGGAGGGCGGCCTGCAGTGGACTGAGTCCTTCTGTATCGGCAAGGGCTCGACAAAGGCCGACCTCGCGAAGAAGTGGATCCAGTACATCACCTCGGCCAAGGGGCAGGTGAAATCTGCCAATATGGCGGCCTATCCCGCGCTTATTCCCAGCCAGAAGGGCTGGGAGCTTCTGGCCAAGGAAACGCCCGAGGAAGCCAAGCGTCAGGGCATGTTGCTCAATGAAAGCAACGTCATGGACATGATCCGCAATGGCCGGATCAAGTACCGGCAGCTGCCGGTGCAGCAGAGCCTCGAGGACTGGAACGACTTCTGGTCCGAATACAAGGGCTCGTAAGATCGGCGGACCTCGCGTTCGGAGTTTCTGGTAATGTTCGTTGGGCGGGCCGCTGCGCTCGCCCATTCATTCCGGCAATCCTGCAGGGCGGTTGGCCGTGCAGTCGTGTCTTCAGGTTGGAATCGCCGCGATGCGGAAATCAATCACACTTTACGGACTGACATTCTCTCTGCCGATGCTGATCTGGCAGGCGCTGTTCTTCCTCGCGCCGCTGTTGTTCCTGATCGCCCTCAGCTTCTGGACGGTCAAGAATTTCCGCATGGAACCGGATTTCGACACCGTCAACTGGGTCAGAATGCTCGGTCGCGGTGTCTTCTGGGACGCCTATCTGCGCACCTTCGCCCTTGCCACCGCCGCTGCCGTAATCACCAGCGCGCTGGCTTTCCCCTGCGCCTACGCCATCGCATTCAAGCTCACCGAAACCGCGCGCCGCTGGGCCATCTTCCTGATGGTCATCCCCTTCTTCACCAGCTATCTGGTGCGCGTCTATTCCTGGCAGATATTCCTCTCCGACAACGGCATCATCAACGCACTGTTCGCTAAGGTCGGGCTCGGACCGTTCGGCATGCTTAACTCGGTGTTCGGCACGATGGTCGGCTATCTGACGTTGAGCTTTCCGCTTGTCGTTTTGCTGCAGCTGTTCAGTCTGATCTTCGTCGACAAAAACCTGATCGAGGCCGCGCACAACCTGCGCTGCGGCCGGTTGCGCACGGTCTTCGCGGTGATCGTGCCGGCCGCCAAGGTCGGCCTGGTGATCGCGGCGCTGTTTTGCTTCATCCTGACCTTCGGTGATTTCGTCAGTCCGCTCTATCTCGGCGGAGGCGACCCGCCGACACTGTCTATCCTGATCACCGACACCACCAAGTCGGGCCAGCAATGGCCGCGCGCGGCGGTGATCGCGCTGACCATGATCGCAACGCTGCTCGCGGTCGCGTTCGCCGCGGTGGGCTACGCCTACAAGGAGCGCGGACGATGAACGACTTCAATCGCAACTGGCTGATCGACTGGGCGCTGAAACTCTACATCCTGCTGGCCTTCGCCTTTATCTTCGCGCCAATCGCCGCGAGCTTCGTCTTCTCGTTCAATGTCGACCGGTTCCCCTCGCTTCCGCTCGGCGGCTTCTCGACGATCTGGTACGAGACGGTCGCCGCCGACCCGCTGGTCTGGGAAGGCCTGCGCAACACGATGGTCGCCGGTGTGATCGTATCGGTGCTGGCGACAGTGATCGGCTTTGGTGCTGCTTATACCGACTTCCGCTACAAGTTCTTCGGCAAGACCCTCTATGTCGCGCTGGCCCTTCTGCCACCCACGATCCCAGTCGTCATCCTCGGCCTGGCGATGCTCGCCTTCTTGTCCAACATCAACCTCTCGGGCGCCATCCATTCTGTCATCATCGCCCATGTGGTCTTGTGCGCGCCCTTCGCCATGGCGATTGTTCGGTTGCGCCTGTCACAGATGGACCCTTCACTCGAAGCCGCGGCTTGGAATCTCGGTGCGAGTGAATGGAAGGCGATGCGTCATGTCATCATCCCGTTCTGCAAGCCGGCAATCTTCGCGGCCCTGTTCCTGACTATGGCAGTCTCGTTCGATGAATTTGCAGTGGCCTGGTTCGTCTCTGGACTGAATGAAACCTTGCCAGTCAAGGTGCTGGGCTTCCTGCAAGGTCAGGTCAGCCCGCGTATCAACGTCATCGGCACCTTCGTCTTCATCGTTTCGATGACGTTGGTGGTGCTCGCCCAGATCCTTCTCATGAAACGAAGCGGTCCGCCCAAAGCGTCCGCGGAAATAGCCGGAGTACCGCTATCATGACCGACAAGGCTCTCGTCGTCTTCGACGGCGTCGTCAAACGCTTCGGCAGTTTCGTCGCTGTCGAAAAGATGAACTTCGAAATCCGCAAGGGCGAGTTCCTTGCCATCATGGGTTCCAGTGGCTGCGGCAAGACGACGACGCTGCGCATGCTGGCTGGACTGGACGCCCCGACTGAAGGCGAGATCCGCCTTGGCGGCAAGCGCATCAACGACCTGCCGACCTGGCAGCGCGACACGCCGATGGTGTGGCAGAGCCTGGCGCTGTTTCCGTTCCTTACCGTGCGCGAAAATGTCGAGTTCTCCCTGCGCATGCGTGGGGTGGAAAAGGCCGAGCGGCGCAAACGCGTCGACAAATGGCTGGAGCGCATGCAGATCACCGAGTTCGCCGATCGCAACGTTGCCCATCTGTCCGGCGGCCAGCGCCAACGCGTGGCCCTGGCGCGCTCGTTGGTGACGGAACCGGACATCCTCCTTCTCGACGAGCCGCTATCGGCGCTGGACGCTCATCTCAAAGTGCGGATGCAGACGGTGCTTTCGAACCTTCAGCGCGAACTCGGCATCACCTTCGTCTATGTCACGCACAGCCAGTCTGAGGCATTCTCCATGGCTGACCGCGTCGTCATCATGAGCCGTGGACGGATCGAGCAGATCGGCAATCCGCAGGAGATTTACCGCGCGCCGCGAACCAAGTTCGTCGCTGAATTCCTTGGCTCGTCGAACATTTTTGCCGGCAAGGTCTCGAACGTGAACGGCAAGGCGTTGAAGATCGCGACGCCGGTGGGCGAGTTCGATGTCGCCCCGAACCCAGCCAAAGCCCTCTCCAAGGGCGACAAGGCGACCTTTGTGGTGTCGGGCGACCGGATACAGTTGAGCAACCAGCCCCCGGCTGACGGCTACGACGGGTTGCAGGCGCAGGTGGTCGGCGAGGAGTTTGTTGGCGCAACCGCCGTCATCCATCTGGAGGGCGCCGACCGTATCGAGATCAAGGCGCAGAAGAGCCACGACGAGCTCGAACATATCAACCTTGAGCCTGGCGCCAAACTCTGGGTGTCGTGGCGTCCGGAAGCGACGCACATTTTGCCCGGAGAATAAGTGCCGTTGATCGTGCCGCTTGCCGGCGGTTCACGTTGCTGCGCGGAAAACTGCGGGCGTCACGCCACGCCGTTCCCGGAAGGCGCGGATGAAATGTGATGAATCGCAAAAGCCCGTGGATGTCGCAATCTCTGTCACCGAGTGGTCGGTGTGGCGCAGCAGGAACTCCGCATATTCAAGTCGCATGATCTTGTAGGCCAGGGTTGGTGCCATGCCCACGGCATGCTGGAAGTGGCGTTCGACCTGGCGCCGGTTGGCGCCGAGCCGGCGCGCGACGTCTGCCGCCGACAGCGGGGCATCGATATTTTGCTGCATCAGCAGCAGTGCCTTCTTCACCAGTCCGTCGTCGGTCGCCAGATCGAGTGGAATGCCCGGCTGGGGCTTTTCGGCGCGCAGCGCGTCGTCGATGATCATAATGTGCAGGCTCTTGCGAGCCTGGGCGCGGCCGACATGCTTTTCCACCAGATGCGCCGCCAAATGCGCCGAGCTCGCCCCGCCCGAGCAGGTCAGCCGGTCGCGGTCGACGATAAAGATCTGATCGGAAACGGGCCTGAGCCCGTCGAACTGTTCCAGGAAGTCGGCGTGATGGAACCAGCTGACGCAGCAGCGGTAGCCGTCCATCAACCCGGCGCGGTGCAGGATGAAAGCGCCGGTGCAGACACCGACGAGCGGCACCTTCGATGCCGCAGCCTTCTGCAGATAGCGCGTATATTCCGGGCTGAGATTGGGGATCTCGTCGATCAACCCGCCGACGACGACGATGTAGTCATACTTGTTCGGATCGCCGAGGCGCTCGTTGGGCTGCACCATCACGCCACAGCTCGATGACATTGGGCTCATCGTGTCCGATAGCACCGTCCACTCGCACAGGATCTGCCGGCTGCGGTCGCCCTCGTCGGCGGCGAGGCGCAGCACGTCGACGAAATTAGCAAAAGCGCACAGCGTGAAGCGGCGGGCCAAGATGAAGCCGACCGACAGGCGCGCCGCTGCGTTCCGCTTCTGCGGCTGGTTGGATCTGACGCTGCGTTCCATGGGGCTCCCGTATGCATGCTGTCGCACGTGTAACATTACGCTGACGCAACTGTTCTGTCCAATCTTGCGCCGTTCAGCGATAGTGCGGCCATGTTGAACTCCGGGGGTGCGTTATGACCCGCTTTTCGTTTTCGTCACTTCTGTCCAATGCCTTGACCGGCAACAAGAACTGGGAGCTGCAGTGGCCCGATGCCCAGCCCAAGGCCGAGTATGACGTTGTCATCGTCGGCGCCGGCGGCCACGGCCTGGGCGCTGCCTACTATCTTGCCAAGGAACACGGCATTACCAATGTCGCCATCATCGAGAAGGGCTGGCTTGGCGGTGGCAACACCGGCCGCAACACCACGATCATCCGCTCCAATTATCTCTATGACGAAAGCGCGATGCTTTATGAGCACGCGATGAAGCTCTGGGAAGGGTTGAGCCAGGAGCTCAACTACAACGTCATGTTCTCGCAGCGCGGCGTGATGATGCTGGCGCATTCGGTGCATGACACCCAAAGCTTCAAGCGCCACATCTATTCGAACCGGCTCAATGGCATCGACAATGAGTGGCTGACTCCCGAGCAGGCAAAAGAATATTGCCCGCCGATCAACATCGCAAAGGACGCCCGCTATCCGGTGGTTGGGGCAGCCTTGCAGCGCCGCGGCGGCGTCGCCCGCCATGACGCTGTTGCGTGGGGTTATGCCCGTGGTGCCGCGGCGCGCGGCGTCGATATCATCCAAAACTGCCCGGTGACTGCTATCCGCCGCGACGCTTCCGGCAAGGTCATTGGCGTTGACACTCCGCGAGGCTTCATCAAGGCCAAGAGGGTTGCGGTTTCCGCCGCCGGTGGCACCTCGGTTGTCATGGATACCGCCGGTGTGCGGCTGCCGCTCGAAAGCTTCCCGCTGCAGGCGCTGGTTTCCGAGCCGGTCAAGCCGATCTTCCCTTGCGTGGTCATGTCGAATTCGGTCCACGCCTACATCAGCCAGTCTGACAAGGGTGAACTGGTCATCGGCTCCGGCACCGACCAGTACGTCTCTTACAGCCAGCGCGGCGGCCTGCCGCTCATCGAGCATACGGTGGCGGCGATCTGCGAGGTGTTTCCGATCTTCACCCGCATGCGCATGCTGCGCAAATGGGCCGGCATCGTCGACGTCACGCCAGACCGTTCGCCTATCATCGGTAAGACGCCGGTTCCCGGGCTGTACGTCAATTGCGGCTGGGGTACTGGCGGGTTCAAGGCAACCCCTGGCTCGGCCCATGTCTTCGCCCACACCATTGCCCGCGACGAGCCGCATCCGGTCAATGCGCCGTTCACGCTCGAACGCTTCACCACCGGCCGGCTGATCGATGAAGCCGCAGCCGCAGCCGTCGCGCACTGAGGAGATACAAGATGCTGCTCATCCGCTGCCCCTATTGCGAGGCCGAGCGCCCGGAACTCGAATTCACCTATGCCGGCGAGGCGCATATCGCGCGTCCCGCCGATCCGTCGAAGCTGAATGACGATGAATGGAAGACGCATCTTTTCATTCGCAGCAATCCGCGCGGCACCCACTTCGAACGCTGGCGACACCAGCATGGGTGCGGGCGTTTCTTCAATGCCGTTCGCGACACCGTCAGTGACAAGTTCGCAATGACCTACAAGGCCGGGCTGCCACGCCCGACAGAGACCGAACTCGAGAAAGCACGGTCATGACCAGCTACCGCATCCCAGAAAAAGGCCGCGTTAACCAGGGCAAGCCGGTGCGCTTCACCTTCAACGGCGCAAGCTATGTCGGTTTCGAGGGCGACACGCTCGCCTCGGCGCTACTTGCCAACGGCGTCCATCTCATTGGCCGTTCATTCAAGTACCATCGCCCGCGCGGCTTCTTGTCGGCCGGCTCGGAAGAACCCAATGCGCTGGTCGGCACCGACCGGGGGCCGGGTCGCTTCGAACCCAACACGCGCGCAACCGTGCTGGAGGTGTTCGACGGGCTGAACACCACTAGCCAGAACCACTGGCCGTCGCTGAAGCGCGACATCGGCGCTGTCAACGACGCGCTCTACATGCTGTTTTCCGCCGGCTTCTACTACAAGACCTTCATGTGGCCGAAGTCGTTCTGGAACAAGGTCTACGAGCCGATCATCCGGGGCGCCGCCGGTCTCGGCAAGTCGCCGACCACGCCCGACCCCGACACCTATGCCAGCCGCTTCGCCCATTGCGATGTGCTGGTGGTCGGTTCCGGTCCGGCCGGTCTTGCCGCAGCGCTCGACGCCGGCAAGAGCGGCGCCAAGGTGATCCTGGTCGACGAGCAGGCCGAGCTTGGCGGTTCGCTGCTGTCTGAAACGGACGCGGGCATCAACGGCCAGAGCGGCTGGCAGTGGCTCGAAGAGGCACGCAGCGCGCTGGCTGCGATGAACAATGTCACGGTGCTGACGCGCACCACGGCCATCGGCTACTATCACCAGAACCTTGTCGGCCTTTGCCAGCGTCTGACGGACCACCTTCCCAACCCGCCGGCGGATGCCCCGCGCGAGCGGCTGTGGAAGGTTCGCGCCCACCAGGTCGTTCTGGCCCAGGGCTCGATCGAAAAGCCGCTGGTGTTCGAAGGCAACGATCGCCCGGGGGTCATGCTTGCGGGCTCGGCGCGCAGCTATCTCAACCGCTACGGCGTTAAGGTCGGCAACCGTCCCGTGATCGTCACCTCGCACGATTCAGCCTGGCTCGCCGCGTTCGACCTGGCTGAGGCAGGCGTCAAGGTGGCAGCCATCATCGACATCAGGCCCAATGTGTCAGGCCATCTGATGGAAAGCGCCGCGGCCCTCGGGGTCGAGGTGCTGTCCGGCTGGACCGTCACCGGCACCAGCGGCCGGCTGCGCGTCGCCTCCGTGCGCGCCAATCCGGTGAGCCGCAGCGGCGTGGTTGGCTCGGCGCGGACAATCGCCTGCGACGCGCTGCTGATGAGCGGTGGCTGGACGCCGAGTATCCACCTGTTCTCGCACACCAAGGGCAAGCTCGACTGGAATGAGGAAGGCCAGATGTTCCTCCCGGGTGAGGCCACCGAAGAAAGCCGCTGCGCCGGCGCCGGCAATGGCGTGTTCAGCCTTGCGGCAGCACTTGCCGAGGGTGCCGCAGCCGGTGCGGCAGCCGCTTTGGACGCCGGGTTCGCGGCGAAAGCCGCGTCCTACAGGGTCGATGGCGAACTGGTGCTGACGGGCGCCAATAACCGCGAGCTGCCGACCGACAGGAACACTTCGAAGGCCAAGGCCTTCGTCGATTTCCAGAACGACGTCACCGCCAAGGACATCCGGCTTGCGGTGCGTGAAGGCTTCAAGTCGATCGAGCACATCAAGCGCTACACCACCACCGGCATGGCAACCGACCAGGGCAAGACCTCGAACATCAACGGCCTCGCCATTGCCTCTGACGCGGTCAAGCGGCCAGCGCCGGCGGTCGGCCTCACCACCTTCCGCCCGCCCTATACGCCGACCACCTTCGGCGCCTTCGCTGGCTACAATCGCGGCGAACTGTTCGAAGTGACGCGCAAGACGCCGATCGATGGCTGGGCCGAGCAGAACGGCGCGGAGTTCGAACCGGTGTCGCTGTGGCGCCGGGCCTGGTACTTCCCGAAAAAGGGCGAGACCATGCATGCCGCCGTGGCCCGCGAATGCAAGTCTGTTCGCGAATCCCTCGGCATGTTCGATGCCTCGACACTTGGTAAGATTGAGATCGTCGGGCCGGACGCCGCCGAATTCATGAACCGCATGTACACCAACTCCTGGACGAAGCTCGCGCCCGGTCGCCTGCGCTACGGCCTGATGCTTGGCGAGGATGGCTTCATCCGTGACGACGGCGTCATCGGCCGCCTGACCACCGATCGTTTCCATGTCACCACCACCACCGGGGGTGCGGCGCGCGTGCTGGGCATGATGGAGGATTATCTCCAGACCGAGTGGCCCGACCTCAAGGTATGGCTGACTTCGACTACCGAACAGTGGGCGGTGATCGCACTCAACGGGCCGAACGCACGCAAGCTGATCGAGCCTTTGGTCGAAGGCATCGACCTGTCGGACGAGGCATTCCCGCATATGTCGGTTGCCGAAGGCAAGATCTGCGGCGTGCCAACTCGCCTGTTCCGGGTCAGCTTCACCGGGGAACTTGGATATGAGATCAATGTGCCGGCGCGCTACGGCCGGGCGGTCTGGGAAGAGCTTTATCGGGCCGGCCAGCAACATGGCATCACGCCTTACGGCACCGAAACCATGCACGTTCTGCGCGCCGAGAAGGGCTATATTATCGTCGGACAGGACACCGACGGCACCGTGACGCCTGATGACGCCGGTCTCGGCTGGGCGATCGGCAAGGCCAAGCCCGACTTCGTCGGCAAGCGTTCGCTGACTCGGCCCGACATGCAGAAGGCTGACCGCAAGCAGCTCGTCGGCCTGCTCACCACCGATCCGAACACGGTGCTGGAGGAGGGCGCGCAGATCGTCCTCGATCCGAGCCAGACTTTGCCGATGAAGATGGTCGGCCACGTCACTTCGTCCTACTGGAGTGCTGCGCTAGGACGCTCGATTGCCATGGCGGTGATCGAAGGTGGCAAGGCCCGAGAAGGCGAGACCATCCACGTGCCGACGCCGGGGCGGACCCATACGGCCAAGGTTGTCGGAACGGTATTTTTCGACCCCGAAAACAAGCGCCTGAGCGCTTAGGAGGACGGTCATGCTGCATGAACATCATCCGCTGATCGGCCGCGAGATTGCCGTTCGCAAGGTGACGCCGCTAAACATCCGCGCCGTCGCCGACGGAGCCCGCTTCGTCCTGAGGATAGATCCGGCACAAGCGGCGCAAGCTGCAAAGGCATTCGGTTCGCCATTGCCGGGCAAGATCGGCGACGTCACCGTTTCCAAAGGCAGGCTGGCCGTCCGCCTTGGGCCAGACGAGTGGCACCTGGTTGTCCCGCTGACGGAACAGGAGGCAATCGAAACGGCGTTTGCCAAGCTCTATGCGACGGTGCCGCATAGCCTTGTCGATGTCAGCCATCGCGAGATCGGCATCGCGGTCGAGGGTGTCGCGGCCATGTTGGCATTGCGCTCCGCCATCGCGTTCGACATCGGGGGGATGCCGGTCGGCACGGGCTGCAGGACCATCTTCGACAAGGCGCAGATCATCCTTGTCCGCGAAGCAGAAGACCGGTTCCGCATCGAGGTCTGGCGTTCATTCGCCGACCACGTCTGGGGTATCCTCGACGCCGCCAGCCGCGAAATCGCACTCGGTATCTGACGTCGTCCTCAGGGAGGAAGCCATGTCGAATAACCAACCCCTTCGCATCGCTCGGCGACGCGGCATTAGTTGGTGCTAGGAGCAAAAATGCGCAACGCTTGATATGAACGCAAAAGGCCGGGCCTACTGTGCGGACAGTTGTCAATATTTCTGAACGGGATCGACCGCCAATCGGATTTGCCCTTGAGAGATTGCGAATTGGTGGACGAAGCAGACGATGGGTGCTAATTCGCCATAGACGGGGTGATCGCCGTTCAGCTCAGCGGGACGACCCGATGTGTCTGGCTTCTCCGGGGACGACCCCTAGAGGGTCGGTTATGACACCGGACTATGTGCCCGCCTTCGACAGCCTTCGCGACTTGTTTCCACGTGTGACTTGTATCCGATCGGTAATCGCGTGGGTGGTTGTCGCCGCGTTTCAGACGTGGGGGGCAACATGGACAGCTGCTCCTCTCTCCCCAACCGTTGGCGTCATTTGTTTCGTTGTTCTGTTCGCGACCGTCCTGACGGCGTCCTTTAGCGTAGTGCGCCAAGCTGACCATCTTCCTACTGTTCTTGTCATCGGCTTGATGACGGGCAATACAGTGATCTTGGGAATCGGTGCAGCCGAAACGACGCTGTTGATGCTGACGGTCGTGCTGACCTTTCTAGGGCACAGGACGTCGCCGATCCACGCTATGATGCATCTGATGCTGTTCGGCGTGTTTAGCGTCTTGTTGCTCAGCAGTTAAACGTAATGCAACCGCTTTCACTAATTGAATCTTGGGCCGCGTTGGAGTGTCTGGCACCATCGACCTATCGGCGCCGAGAAGCTTTGGCGTCAGGAAACCCACAGTGGGTTGCGCGGCTAAACGACAGTCGCGTTCCCTGGGAGCAGCCAGAGCACGGGAAGCCTGATCATGACCTCTATTATCAGGTCGTAATCGGGTCAATTCCGATGGCTTTAGCCTATTCTCGTCTTGCCGAAAAATACCGTGCGGAGATTCCACGCTATCATTCTCATGACCGATCTCCTCTCGCGTCCGTCCTTGTGGATAGGAATGGTCTGATCACAGGCCGTCATGGAGTGGCAGTTTCGAGCTTCGCTTGGGGGCTGCCAAAAGCGCTCAAGGGGAACTTGCGCGAACTAACGGCATTGCCCTGCGCAAAGCAGGCTATTTTGGGGCAATTATACGAGGAGTTGCATGATACAAGCGCTAAGGCACTGACCTACGCTGCGATCAAATCAGCCTATTTGCTTCTCTTGGATCAGATTGGTCTATCTGAGGAATTCGCCGAACCGCCCAGCTTCGCCTTGCGGGTTTTCCATCGTCGGGACTTGGGACGCCCGCCATCACCACTTCAAATTGACTCGGATTTTCTATCTGATCTGAGTGCTGTCCGCCAGCTCGTGAGATGCGGCAAAGTCCCTGCTGCTCTTAGTCGATATCTGAGGATTTCGTCTGTCGAACATGATGGGTCGCACTGTCAGGGTTGTACCAAGGTGACGGAGCAGGCTCCCGACGGCCAACGGCCAGAACGAAACTGGGCCAAGTCCCACCCCACTCTCAACTTTACAAGCGGCGACAGCTTGTTTGCAATCAACGCAACCCAATTCGCAGACAAACTGCATTTGATTTTCGACCTGGTTGCAACGTGCATTATGGAGCGCGCCCGTCGGATGCTCGCCTTCGAGAAGGCGGAACATGCGTTCACCGCCGTACAACCTGGCGGCGCCCACGCTCCAAAGCTCTATCGCCTCCACCCAAGCTTGAAAGGACAAGAGATTGTAATCGCGTCCACTAGCAACCAACCTATCAAGGACATTTGTGAAGCTATTGTCGCGGCCGACCGAAACGAGAGCGATTGGTCATATTTCCGATCAATAAGCGATCACGTTTACAACCCTCGGCTGGAACAGCACACGGCGGCCGTTAACAGCGCAGAGTTAAAAACGAAAGGGCTTCTCGCTGCCGTGCTTGGCAACGCAAAAAATCGCTCAGATTTCATCAGACCGTTCTGGCGGAATCCGGATACCAGCTTCCGAACATATCTAAGATTTCTCGACGGCCGCAGCATTCGCCGCAAATCCTATTCTGTGATTGCTCAGGAGAGACCTCCTTTGCACAAACAGGCACAGGACACTTGGTCGGAGTTGCGGGGGCGTTTGGCGATCTCAAACCCGTCCCTCTCCGGGCCAGGTGAGTTCGCCATGGCTTTGGAGATCCACAAGGCCTTTGTCGACGTTTCCGGACATTATCTCTTGCACAATTTGTCTGCGTTGATGGAGATCATTGAGTCGGGATCCGTGCGAAACGACGTTGAACGAGAACAGATAGCCGACCTTTGGTCGTCGCTCTTCCTAATTGTCCCGATTGTCTCAACCAGTCTCAGTTCCGTCGATCGTTTGTTTCGGTATGTTCCATCAGGAAGCTTCGGATGGTCGGTCATTGATGAGGCAAACCGCGCCTTACCGCAGACCGTGGCGGGGCTACTGGGACGGACTCGGAAGGCAATCATCTTTGGCAATGAAGGCCGAAGGAATGATAGCGTTCCTAGCGATTCGCTGGCCGCAAGTGTATTTGAGCATTTTGGAATATCTTCTGGCGATTGCAGCAAGCAACTTCAGTCTTGTTGGACGTTTGCCAGAGAAATAATCGGCTGATACCAAGAAAGCCTACTCATGTTCAACAGTTCTCGCAGTTTCAAAAAGTCTAGAAACGAATCAAAGTTCGCACGAGATGTAGATTGGAATCTTTTTAAGGTATTTGAGGAGATCGTGAAGGCGCAAGGGGTTACAAACGCGGCGCTTACTCTGAACCGCCAGCAACCTGCAATTAGCTTAGCGCTGCGTCGCCTTGAGGTCGAACTCGGCGTCAAACTTTGCCACCGCGGTCCTCGCGGCTTCAAGATGACAGATGAAGGACAACTGCTTGCTGGCACGTGCGCCCAGATGTCAGAGATTGTCCGATCGGTTCCGTCGCAAATGGCTGGAACAAAGACAGATATCCGCGGGCGCGTGCGCGTCCATCTGATCAGCAATCTCGTCAATGACGTACTCGACCAAGCAATTTTCTCTTTCAATCAAAAATACCCGGCGGTCGAAATTATCATAGACGTTGCTCCCTGGGCCGATGTGGTGAAGTCCTTGCTGCAAGATGAGATTGACATCGGGCTCGCCCCTTCGCGATCACCACGCGCCGAGATCAGGTATCAGTATCTGTTCAGCGAGGTTCACCGGCCCTACTGCGGCAGAAATCACCATTTTTACGAAAGTCGAATCGACGACGCAGCTTTGTTGGCGGATGAGAAGTTCATTCTTACAGGGGCCGACGAACCTGTCGAACTGACCGATTTTCGGCTCCGTTATGGACTTGGGCGCTTATCGGCTGGAATGTCGGAACATCTAGAGGAAGCAAAGCGTATGACGGTCTTAGGAGTTGGACTTTGTTTTCTTCCCGACGGCTTTGCCCGACCTGACGTTGAGGCGGGCCGTCTGTGGCCACTGCTTTCGCAGGGTGATGTTCCTCAGATGGATATTTTTGTGATGACGAACGCTGTAGCGCCGGCACGTCTCGCTCGCCAACTGTTGGTCGATGAACTTGTTCAGCATGCAATGCGCGTGGCCGCCGAGCATTAAACGGATCAATGCTTATGATTGGATATTCGGGGGTTTATGGTCCGCAATAATCTCTCAAATAGTAGGTGGATAAACAGCTACACCACAAGCAAAGGCCAACCACGAGCGGCGCAATTCATCTCCGTGAAACAGAAGCGATCTGCCTTACGCATTTGCGGCCGCAGCGTTTGAAGATCACTTAGAACGTGGCCATCGTGGTGTAGACGGATTGCTGAAAGGGCCGGCGTAGGAGAATTTCGTGCGTTCTAAGCCGAAGCACACCTCTCGGTCAGTCGCTTGGGATATGGGAGACTATCACATGATTGGAAAAAAGACCGCCGAAGTGCGCGCATTTTGGGAGAGACAGCGAACGGCGCTGGGTATCGATACGGAGCTGTACCATGCGAGCACGTTCGCCGATGTGAGATTTGCTACGTATCACGATGAACTTCTAGGTTTGGTTGCAGCGGGCAAGAAGCGAGCGACGGCTCATATGCAGCTTGATTTCGAGCGCAACAACATTCGCCAGCGCGGCGTTGGCGACTATTGGGTGGTCCTCAATTCCGCGTTTGAACCGCGCTTCCTGATTCGTATTACTGATGTCGATGTACGGCCCTTCAACCAAGTCGAGCAGTCTTTCGCCGAACGGGAAGGCGAGGGCGACAAAAGTCTGGCCTATTGGGCGCGTGTTCACCGCGAGTACTTCGAACAGCAGTGCGCTGAATGGGGTGTTCTCTGGAGTGAAAGCCGACCCACGGTGTGTGAAGGATTTGAGGTTCTCGCTACCGCTTAAGAAAATTGGTGCCGTGAAGGCGAGACTGAAACGGATCCGTGCCGGAGGGTGACGACACAATATAGACGCCCGTTGCAGCGCCTCCTGCAGCGGGTCCGCCACTCGATTGCGACAAAGCCTTCTCTTTTCGGCGCAATGGCCGTTGGCGAAGAACCTGAAATGGCGGATGCGGTGGAAAGCCAGCCGGCAGTAGGAAAGCGCCTTAGGAACTCGAGCGCGACAATTGCGCCATTAGACATTGCCGTTGATGGTCCTGATCAAATGGGAAATGGCAGTGGCGTCGCAATCGGTATAGCTTCCGAGATAGCCTAGTGTACCTGCTGTGGTCTGCCGAATGGCGACTTGACTGAGGCGACCCATTAGAGGAAGCGGACCTCGGGAAATTTCCGCTTGACCGCGGCGGGCGCCGTTAAGTGGCAAGATCGCTAAAAGCTCACCCCTGTCCGCGTCACATAAAAATAGGCAACTATCGGTTCTTTCCTAACATAAGAGTCCGGCTCTGGATTCGCTTTTGCGCATGCGAGTCTTGGGCATGGCACAGGAATATCCTTCACCGTTTCGCCGATCGTGCCCGTCTGAGGGCGCCCATAAGGGATGGCAATGCGCCACAAAAGCCTGCCTAGCTAGCGTGTCGAGATCGTGCTGTTGAGCGCCGCTGGTGTCGGCATGGTCAATATCATGCGGCGGCACCGGCAAGTCCAAGACTTGCGTGTGGCCCTGGCAGGAGCGCTTCGCCGCGAAAGGCCGGGAGGGTTGCTGCGCGACAGGATGCGGCCGTCCCGCATTCCGCCGCTCGGGCCGGACATGCAAGAGCGGGTGGTGGCGCTGACGCTCGCCGATATGCCACGCGAGACGAGGCATTGGACGGCGGACGCCATGGCCAAAGCCGCTGGCATCAGCGCCAGCGCGTTCCGGCACATTTGGATGGCGCATGAGCTGCAGCCACACCGCTGGCGGCAGTGTTCGAGCTGTTCAACGATCCGAAGTTCGTCGATTAGCTGCGCGAAGTCGTCGACGTCTATGTCGACCGCCGGCTCACGCCATCGTGCCGTCCGCCGACGAGAGGAGCCAGATACAGGCGCTCGACCGCACCCAGTTCGGCCTGCCTATGAAGAATGGGAGGCTCGCAACCATGACCCACGACTACAAGGTAAGCGGTGTTTCCGGACAAGGCGGCGCGGTCGCTCTCGGACCGTTGCCGGATGATCCTGCTCTGTGCAGAGGGTCTTCAAAGCAAGGAAGTCGCTGAGCGGCTCGGCGTGCATGAACACACGGTGGGGAAGTGGCGCCGGCGTTTTGTGAAAGACCGGATCGAGGGGCTCACAGATGAATACCGCCCCGGCCGTCCGCGCACGGTGATGGACGCACAAGTGGCCGAGGTGATCGAGCGCACGCTGAACAACACGCCCAAGGATGCGACCCACTGGTCGATCCGCGGCATGGCCGCCGAGACGGGGCTTTCGCACACTACCATCCGCCGGATCTGGAATGCGTTCGGCCTGCAACCGCACCGGAGCGAGACGTTCAAGCTGTCCACCGATCCGCTGTTTGTAGACAAGGTGCAGGATATCGTTGGGTTGTACATGGCCCCGCCAAACCGGGCTATCGTCTTGTGTGTAGATGAGAAATCGCAAATCCAGGCGCTGGACAGGGAACAACCGGTGCTGCCGATGGTGCCGGGTGTCGCCGAGCCGAGAACCCACACCTATATTCGCCACGGCACGACGTCGCTCTTCGCCGCGCTCGACGTCGCCACAGGAGCGGTCATCGGCAAATGCTACAAGCGCCATCGCGCGACCGAGTTTCTGGATTTCCTCAAAGAGATCGACCGGCGCGTGTCGGCAGGCCTGGACGTGCACATCGTCATGGACAACTATGCCACCCACAAGACGCCGAAGATCAAGGCGTGGCTAGCGCGGCGCCCGCATTGGCATGTCCACGTCACGCCAACCTCGGCCAGTTGGATCAATCAAATCGAGCGCTGGTTCGCCGAACTCACCCGGAAGCAGTTGCAACGCGGGGTGCACAGATCCACGACGGAACTGGAGGCCGACATTAACCGCTTCATCGAGGCCCACAACGAAAAACCCAAACCCTACAAATGGGTCAAATCCGCAGACGAAATCCTCGCCTCCGTCAAGAGGTTCTGCCAGCGAACACAGAAAACCCTATGCGGCGAACTTTAGATTCAGGTGACTAGATTCTCGGCCGCGCACCAAATGCCGCGTCAGCGACTCAGCTCCCCTGCGCATCTTCTCACTTAGGGATCACATCAGGAAAGCAACCATTCGTTAGGAGGTGCGCTGTAGCGGTTTAGCTCAATATTCTCGCCGCAGCAGTGTTTATGTATCTTCTTGAAGTATGGCTCGAAGCGCCGGTTGAGCTCTTCGACACCCTTGTGATGTTCGCTGAAGGCATCGTATCGCTCACGCAGTTCGCGCACCAGTGCGCCTTCGTTAACCTTGGTTAGTTCACCGTCGTCAACGACTATTTCGCCATTCACAAAGACCTTCTCCACGGACGAACCGTTCTCACAATAAACGAGGTGGTTCAAGAGATCATTCTGCGGAGTAAAGTTGATCGTCTCGAGGTCAAATAACACGAGGTCGGCGCGCTTTCCGGTTTCTATCGAGCCAATTTCATTTTGAAGTTGAACGCTCCGCGCGCCCCCCATGGTAGCGGCATAGATGATTTCTGAAGCCGTGGGCCACAGACCATATTCTGGGGTGGTAACCTTGTGTAGCAGTCCCGCGACCTGCATAACATCGAGCATGCGGCTCGTATCGTTGCTCGAAATCCCGTCTGAGCCCAGCGCTACATTTACGCCCGCGTCGAGCAATTTCCGGAATGGTGCAATACCGGCGCCAAGCTTCTGATTCGAAATTGGATTGTGCGCGACCGACGACCCACGCTCGGCCATGCAGGCAATATCGCGATCAGTCACCCAGATCGAGTGAGCAAGCGTCGAAATATTCGTCAGCACACCGAGGTCGTCAAGATACTGCACGAGGGTCCGACCGTAGAATTCCCTGCCTGCTACCGCCTGTACCTTAGTCTCCAAAACGTGGATATGATAGGCGCTCTTGATCTCACGCGCGAAATCATGCACTGCCTTCAGCATCTCTTCTGTGCAACGCTGTGGCCCCGAGGGCGCAACCAGATAGCGTAAACGGTCGGAGCGATCTTGATGCTTCTTCACTACTTCCCCCGCGAAGTCGAGATAGTTCTTCACAGTCGGGACCTTGATTCTGGAGACATCTGCGATCAGGTCGCGCGGCAGATATTCGCGCGTGAAGGGTATCGTGTCGACGAACGGTCGATTGATTACGTGGCCCGATACGTTGGCGCGTATACCGATATCGTGGTAGGCATCGAACACCGCATCGATGGCGTCCATACCCTGCACTGGGAGTTCGATAATATCATCGACGAGGCAGGTTACGCCGTTCTTGAGCGATTCCATCGCCACGATCATTGAACGCAGGTAAATCAGCCGTGGATCGAGTGCCTTGGTTCCCACGAGCGGGTAGGAATAGAGCATCCAGATCTCGAGTGGCATGTTGTCATACCGGCCCTTGAACATTGCCTCCCAAGAATGGACGTGGGCGTTGACGAGGCCCGGAATGACAAGTCGATTCCGACCGTCGATTCTACGAGCGCCATCCGGCGTCACAAGCGGCTCTCCGACATGTGCGATGCGGGAACCCTCGATGAGAATGTCACCCTTGAACGGACGGGTACCGTGCGCTGCGTCGACCGCAATTATGTTGGCTTCGGATATATGTATGGTCATCTTAATCCTCGCGTTCGCGTTTCAAGAGCGTGAACTCGTCGGCGGAAGACAAAAAGCAATTTACCGACTAGATGGGTGCGTCTTTCCGCGCTATATTTAATCTACGCTGCTAGAGAATTATCGCAATACACCTGCAATGCATCCATACTTAAGCTTGCAATCACATTCATACTAAAATAATTATGATAATTAAGATTTATTATGCAGATTATTTGACATTTTTGCTTCTTGGCTTCTTAGCATTAGATAATAACACGCTGATAAATTACCAATGTATAACCGTTATTCTCCGGGCAAAATGTGCGTCGCTTCCGGACGCCACGACACCCAGAGTTTGGCGCCAGGCTCAAGGTTGATATGTTCGAGCTCGTCGTGGCTCTTCTGCGCCTTGATCTCGATACGGTCGGCGCCCTCCAGATGGATGACGGCGGTTGCGCCAACAAACTCCTCGCCGACCACCTGCGCCTGCAACCCGTCGTAGCCGTCAGCCGGGGGCTGGTTGCTCAACTGTATCCGGTCGCCCGACACCACAAAGGTCGCCTTGTCGCCCTTGGAGAGGGCTTTGGCTGGGTTCGGGGCGACATCGAACTCGCCCACCGGCGTCGCGATCTTCAACGCCTTGCCGTTCACGTTCGAGACCTTGCCGGCAAAACTGTTCGACGAGCCAAGGAATTCAGCGACGAACTTGGTTCGCGGCGCGCGGTAAATCTCCTGCGGATTGCCGATCTGCTCGATCCGTCCACGGCTCATGATGACGACGCGGTCAGCCATGGAGAATGCCTCAGACTGGCTGTGCGTGACATAGACGAAGGTGATGCCGAGTTCGCGCTGAAGGTTCGAAAGCACCGTCTGCATCCGCACTTTGAGATGAGCGTCCAGCGCCGATAGCGGCTCGTCGAGAAGGAGGATGTCCGGTTCCGTCACCAACGAGCGCGCCAGGGCCACGCGTTGGCGCTGGCCGCCGGACAGATGGGCAACGTTGCGATCGGCGAACTCGGTGATCTGCATGCGCTCCAGCCATTTGTCGACGCGTTTGCGCCGCTCGGCCTTTTCCACCCCACGCATGCGCAGGGAGAACTCGACATTTTCGCGCACGGTAAGGAACGGAAACAGCGCCAGGCTCTGCCACACCATCGGCGTGTCGCGCTGCCAGGTCGGCAGGTCGTTGATGCGCTTGCCGCCAAGGCGGATCTCGCCTTCAGTCGGGGCGTCCAGTCCAGCCAGCATGCGCAGCGTCGTCGTCTTGCCGCAGCCACTGGAACCCATGATGGCAAGGAACTCGCCCTTGCGGATTTCGAAGTTCATCTTTTCGACAGCGACGAAACTGCCGAAGCGTTTGACGACGCCGTCGAAGACGACGAGAGCCTTGTCGGTCATGATAGCGGTACTCCGGCTATTTCCGCGGACGCTTTGGGCGGACCGCTTCGTTTCATGAGAAGGATCTGGGCGAGCACCACCAACGTCATCGAAACGATGAAGACGAAGGTGCCGATGACGTTGATACGCGGGCTGACCTGACCTTGCAGGAAGCCCAGCACCTTGACTGGCAAGGTTTCATTCAGTCCAGAGACGAACCAGGCCACTGCAAATTCATCGAACGAGACTGCCATAGTCAGGAACAGGGCCGCGAAGATTGCCGGCTTGCAGAACGGGATGATGACATGACGCATCGCCTTCCATTCACTCGCACCGAGATTCCAAGCCGCGGCTTCGAGTGAAGGGTCCATCTGTGACAGGCGCAACCGAACAATCGCCATGGCGAAGGGCGCGCACAAGACCACATGGGCGATGATGACAGAATGGATGGCGCCCGAGAGGTTGATGTTGGACAAGAAGGCGAGCATCGCCAGGCCGAGGATGACGACTGGGATCGTGGGTGGCAGAAGGGCCAGCGCGACATAGAGGGTCTTGCCGAAGAACTTGTAGCGGAAGTCGGTATAAGCAGCACCAAAGCCGATCACTGTCGCCAGCACCGATACGATCACACCGGCGACCATCGTGTTGCGCAGGCCTTCCCAGACCAGCGGGTCGGCGGCGACCGTCTCGTACCAGATCGTCGAGAAGCCGCCGAGCGGAAGCGAGGGGAACCGGTCGACATTGAACGAGAAGACGAAGCTCGCGGCGATTGGCGCGAAGATAAAGGCGAAGGCCAGCAGGATGTAGAGTTTCAGCGCCCAGTCGATCAGCCAGTTGCGATTGAAGTCGTTCATCGTCCGCGCTCCTTGTAGGCGTAGCCCACCGCGGCGAACGCGACCGCGAGCAGCGTTGCGATCATGGTCAGCGCGATCACCGCCGCGCGCGGCCATTGCTGGCCCGACTTGGTGGTGTCGGTGATCAGGATAGACAGTGTCGGCGGGTCGCCTCCGCCGAGATAGAGCGGACTGACGAAATCACCGAAGGTCAGGATGAAGCAAAACAGCGCCGCGATCACCAGGCCGACCTTGGCGGCCGGCACGATCACCGCGAAGACCGTGCGCAACCGGCCGCAGCGCAGGTTGTGCGCGGCCTCGATCAGGTTTTTGTCGACGAAGATCAGACTGAACAGCTGCAGCAAAACGACAAGCGGAAAGCTCAACGTCAGATAGCCGACCATCGTGCCGAACACCGAGTTAAGCATGCCGAACGGTCCGAGCCCGACCTTAGCGAACAGTGCGTTGATGATGCCGTTGTCGGAGAGGAATATCTGCCAGGAATAGACGCGCACCAGATAGCTGGTGAAGAAGGGGATGACCATCAGGAAGATGGCCCAGCGGCGCGCGGTTTCGGTGAGCTTGAATGCGATGGCGTAGGCGCAGGGGAAAGCCAGCGCGCTGGTGATTACGGCAGCGGCGGTGGCAAGGGCGAAGGTGCGCAGATAGGCGTCCCAGAAGACACCGCGACCGAGCATTCTGACCCAGTTGACGGTGTCGAAATCCGGTTCCATGCGGAAATTCTTGACCGTCCAGAAGCTGAGGGCGATCAGGAACAACAGCGGCGCGAGGAAGAACAGCGCCTGCCAGATCAGCATCGGCAGAGAGAATGTCAGTCCGTAAAGTGTGATTGATTTCCGCATCGCGGCGATTCCAACCTGAAGACACGACTGCACGGCCAACCGCCCTGCAGGATTGCCGGAATGAATGGGCGAGCGCAGCGGCCCGCCCAACGAACATTAGCTTTTCAGTCGAGCCTAGCGCGCAATCCATCCATCGAACGACAACAACGGACGGAGCTGGATTTCCAAAGGCGCATATCGCTAGTTCAGATGGAAAGCACTAGGAGCCCTTGTATTCGGACCAAAAGTCGTTCCAGTCCTCAAGGCTCTGCTGCACCGGCAATTGCCGGAATTTGATGCGCCCGTTACGGATCAGGTCCATGATATTGCTCTCATTGAGCAACATGCCCTGGCGTTTGGCTTCCGCCGGAAAATCCTCCGCTAGCAATTCCCAACCTTTCTTGTTCGGAACCATCGCGGGATAGGCCGCCATATTGACCGACTTCACCTGCCCCTTGGCCGAGGTGATGTACTGGATCCACTTCTTCGCGAGGTCGGCCTTTGTCGAGCCCTTGCCGATACAGAAGGACTCAGTCCACTGCAGGCCGCCCTCCTCCGGAATCACGGTGCGTACCTTCGCACCATTCTTTGCTAGAACACCAGTGATCCAGTCGCCGATACCGGCCATCGCCAGCACCTGGCCGTTCTGCAGCGACGAAAACGTCCCGCCAAAATCGAAGAAGCCACCGATCTGCGGGCGCAGCGTCTTCATCTTCTCCTGCAGCTTGCCCCAGGCCGCTTCGTCGATGTCGTATGGCGCGGCATTGCCGTTGAGCAGGCTGATCTGGCCAAGGTTCGGATGATGCCAG
Organism: Aminobacter sp. MDW-2; assembly: GCF_014250155.1. Taxonomy (NCBI): domain Bacteria; kingdom Pseudomonadati; phylum Pseudomonadota; class Alphaproteobacteria; order Hyphomicrobiales; family Phyllobacteriaceae; genus Aminobacter; species Aminobacter sp. MDW-2. The sequence goes on along the minus strand of NZ_CP060197.1, from coordinate 1,329,420 downwards.
TCGAAATGGCCGACCTTGCCCTTCAGCTTTTCGGCCCAATAGACGTTGTAGGTCGAAGCCTCCTTCTCGGTGATCGCATCGGTGTTGTAGGCAACGCCGAGGAAGCCAAAGCGCGTGATAACCGAATAAAGATCGTTACCTTGCCAGTGCCCGGGAAAATGTTGGAATTCGGGGAAAAAGTCGTCAAACGGATAGTCTACCGGGTCGAGTTTCTCAATGTAACCCGCAGCGTTGAGCTGCTGCACATACTCGGCATCGGAAAGGATGACGTCGAAGGTTCCTGGAGGCGACTGGGAGATCAACCCAAGCATGTTGTCGCCACCGGTATAGTATTTCGGCTTGAACTTGACGTTGTTTTCCGCCTCGAACTCAGCGACGACATCAGGTTCAGCGTGGCCGCTCCAGGCAAGTATGTTTAGTTCGACCGGTTGCGCAAACGCCAGACGATTGAGGAATGGCATTGCAAGAACGCCTCCGCCCAACACACTGGCACCCTTCAGAATATCGCGACGGTTGTGGCCCTTTTGCAAACCCTTATGCACGTTCATCGTATTCCCCTTTTTGCGATTTTATATTGTTCGGTCAACAACTAGCCCGACAGCAGACGGTGACGCGGATTCATCGCCCTTGAAACCGGCCCTGATAAGAAGCGGTCAGGTGAACATCTAGGCCTAATCTCGCCCCTTTGGGCCACTTATCATCCAGAGATTGGCACAGGCATAAACCCCCGAATATCACATCTTTCGCATTGTTCTTGTTAATGCACTGCAGCCGACTTTCGGAGCCGATGGGCACGTCCATGGATGCCCCTATCCGAAGCGTTCCAGGTGACGAAAGCTGCATTACCGGTGGCATCAGGAATATGGCGGCCTGAACCAGAAGCGTCTAAGGAGCGTACCGGTTTATGCCGTTGTGGCCCATCCCGCCACTTGCGGTGAAGCACGATCGCTTATACGTGCCACCGCGAGATAGCCTGCTGTTTTTTTCCCTTTTTGCGATCGCGACGCCCATAAGCTGGACGCTCCTAACCTCGCCAAATCAGGCGTGTTGTGATTCCCTCGGTCCGTTCGCAGCGGATGGGGGGCCGATGGGGAATACGCCTGGATTCTTCGGCATCGATGACCGTCTTCAGCGGCTGAGCGATCTGGGCGATCAGCTCGAAGCCTATCGGCGGATGTGGACTTCGAGGCGTTCCGACCTGTTCTGGAAAAGGCGCTTACCTGTACGCGCGGGCGGCACGGTGGCCGACCGCCGTACGATCCTGTGATGATGCTGAAGGCGTTGGTGAGCCAGACGGCGAACAATCTGACGGACGAGCGCACCGAGTTCCTGATCAACGACCGGCTGTCGTTCGTGCGGTTCCTGAGCCTAGGGCTTTCGGACAGGGTTCCCGACGCGCGCACGATCTGGCGTTTCGCGAAAGACTGACGAAGGCCGACGCGATCCAAGCCTTGTTCTAACGCTTCGATGCGATGCTAGCCTTGGCGCTTACCCTGAACGCCCTCTGAGGGTAAGAACGATGCCTAGTGTCAACGACCGGCCCCTGGTCAATATCGCGGGGCAAGCGGCGCATACCGACATCATCGAAAAAGGCGCTCGGCACAGTTCGGCGGTCGGCATAAACCGCCAAGATGAACGACATCGATCCTTCGCCTGGCTCACAGAACGCTTGAGCGTATCGCCGACCCCTAGCCGTACCGCGATCTCGGCCAACCCCTGCCCTGGCATCATCACGCCGACTGAACGGCCACGGCTGTGCGCTTCGAGCAGATCATCCCCCAGAGCGAGCGGCACGTGCCGGCCGGCGAGAAGTTGGTCAGCCTGTTCGAGCCTCACGCCGATATCATCGTCAAAGGCACCCGCGACGTCGACTACGGCCACAAGCTCAACCTGCCACCGGCAGGAGCGGCATGATCCTCGATCTGGTGGTCGGAGCGAGCAACCCGGCCGACAGCGGGCGATTACTGCCGATGCTGGAGCGCCACGTCGCCTTCTATGGTCAGGCACCGCATCAGGCGGCGGCCGACGGCGGCTTTGCTAGTCGCGGCAATCTGAGCTAGGCCAAGGCCTGGGGCGTGCGCGACATGGCTATCTACAAGAAGGTGGGACTCAGGATCGAAGACATGGTCAAGAGCCAATGGGTCTATCGCAAGCTGCGGAACTTCCGCGCCGGCATCGAGGCCAACATCTCATGACTGAAGCGCGCCCATGGCTTGGTGCGCTGCACGTGGCGCGGGCTCGACCACTTCAAAACCTATGTCTAGTCCTCCGTCCTACAATCTCGCCCTCTTCACCCGCCTCTGACGCAACGGCCAATTCGGCAGGCCGCCGAACGACATGCTAACTGTTCGCATGGCTCGAATTGTGAGGGTTCACCTGCAGCGCCTGTTCCGCCAATGCTGCCGCGGCTAGCAAGGAGGCTTTGGTCATTTCGCAGTATCTGACGACTGCGCGATATTCACCAGGACGCGCGCTTCGGGATCGTCGGGGGGGGGCTCCATGTCACGTAGCTTCCAGCTGGTCAGCAGCAGTTGTCCCGAACGGAAAGCTCGATCGACTGGGCAATCCTGATCTTGGGCCTAAAGTCGACGTGCCCTCACCGCAAAGACCCAGTACAAGATGCTTCTTATCCGCCGCATATGCCGGTAGACATCTCTCGAGTTCATCCGTCTTTTCTCCTTTTTTTGCCTTGTCTCGGCCAGATTTTTGGTCTTGCCCGATGCAGGCTTGGCGTTACGAATAAGAGTGATATATTTGGCCGCACGACCATCGCGGCTATGCAATGCCGGATTGCATGTCGCCGGAGCCAAAGTCTTCATGACGTCAATCGATGATTTCGCCCGTGACCTCGATTGGAATTTGCTGAAGATATTCCACGAGATCGTGCAGGCCGGTGGAGTAACAAAGGCAACGGACCGTATTCTTCTGAAGCAATCCGCCATAAGCCTCGCACTCCAGCGTCTCGAAGGGCGGATCGGGACTGTCCTTTGCAGGCGTGGTTCGGCAGGTTTCGAGCTGACGGCTGAAGGGATATTATTGGCTGAACTCTGCGCTCCAATGATGCGTGCGGTTCGCGAAATTCCAAGCCTTGCCAGTGAAGCGTCGAGCGAAATCCATGGGAATCTGTCGATTGGGCTGATTAGCAACTTCGTCAGTGGAACCTTGGACATGGCGATAGCCCTCTTTCACACCAGGTTTCCGAACGTGGAGCTTGTTGTCTCGACGATGGCCTCGGCTCACGTAGCGGGCTCCGTCATGCGCAGTGAGATCGACATCGGGGTGGCTCCTTCCAGAATCATGCGTCCGGAACTCAGATACCGTTTTCTTTCGAATGAGCTTCACCGGCCGTATTGCGGAATTCATCATCGGCTGTTCGGTGAAAAGTTCGACGACCCGCTGGCTCTCGCGGATGAGCGTTTCATACTTACTGGCAGCGATGAGCCCGATGAATTGCGCGCGTTTCGGTTGCAATACGGGCTCGGCCAAAAAATATCTGCCGTCAGCGAACATCTCGAGGAGGCAAGGCGGTTTGCACTTCTCGGAATAGGGCTTTGCTTCTTGCCCGAGAGCTATGCGTCGGCGGATGAAGCAAATCGAAGATTGTGGCCTTTGCTTCCACGTCAAATGGCTCCATCCGTCGGCGTTTATGTCATTGACAAGCCGAGTTTCCCGGAGCTTGCACGACGCGACAGGCTCCGTGAGGATTTTATCGCCTGCCTCAGTTAACGGCGTCGACATTTTGATCGCCGTCCGTCAGTCGCCTGCCAGGCGGCGCGGTAGGAAATCACCGAGAGAAGTCGAATTGGCATTTTTATCAACTCGCACGGGCCGTGCGGTGCACTGGCGTCGAAGAACAGACTATCCCCCGGTTTCATCCGGTAGAGGTTGCTGTCGTGCCGATAGAGTATCTCGCCTTCGAGCATGTAGAGCAGTTCCAGACCGTCATGATGGAACACAGGCAGTTCATCCAAAGGCTGCGAGAGGCTTACCAGATAGGGTTCGACCACCACACCGGCTGTGTTGGAGCCAGAACCAAGCAGATCATAGTGGTGGCCAGCTCGGGTGCCACGCCGTTCGACATTCAGCCCTTGGCCGGCCTTGACGAAGACAGCATTGTAGTTTTCTTCGTAGCGTCGAAACAAGGCCGTCGGCGACACTCCAAGCGCGGACGACAGTGCCTGCAGCGTATCGAGCGAAGGCGAAATACTGCCATGCTCCACTTTTGAAAGCATGCCGATCGATATGCCTGCTGCTGACGCCAATTCGGTGGCACTCAGGCCGTAACGGATACGGATCGAGCGGATCTCACGACCAATAGCAGCCTGCAGGCGCTCGCCTTCATCGATATGATTTTTGCCAGCGTCATGGCGGTCGACGAAGGCGTTCGTATGCTCAAATGAGAGCTGCTCGGGTAACATGTCGGCCGACTGCTCCACGGAACCGGATAGGCCAGTCATCCAAGACTCCTTCGCAAAGCGCCAGTTTGGCAAACGAAAAGACGGTGTTTGCGGTCAAGAGGCGCCCCAATGGGACGCCTCTTAGTTGGGGTCAGAGGATGCCGGAGAGAATGGCCACCCCAGCGAGCGCACCGACGCCGCCTACACATCTAACAATGGATGCGCCTCTCATTTTGGTGGCGCGGTCGAGCAGAAGGCCGCCAACAAGGCCCAGCGTGTGCAGCAATGCTGTGGCGGCCATGAAACCAGCGGCATAGGTCAGACCTCCGGCGCTTTCTGGCATCTCCGCACCATGGGCATAGCCATGGAAAATTGCGAAGAAGCCAACCAACCCCATTGCTGCAGCAACCGGTACACTGAGACCAAAGGCGACTATCGCTCCAAGCACGACAATTGAGGCTGCGATTCCCAGTTCGACGAAGGGCAGGCCTGCGCCGGCAAAACCGGCCCAGCCGCCGAGGGCCATGACGCCAACAAAGCTGGCGGGAACGAGCCAGAGCGCCCGACCGCCGAGCTGTGCCGCAAGGACTCCAACCAACGTCATCGCCAATACGTGGTCGAGACCAGCCAGTGGATGGGCAAAACCGCCGGAAAAGCCATGAACGTCACCGTGTCCTGGGTGAGCCATCGCCAAAGTGGGGAAAGTAACGACTGCTGCAGTCAGCAGCGTGCGAATGCTGAATTTAGACATGAACCACCTGCACTTCCGTTCGAATTATCGATGTGGTCTTGAGAAAAAGGCTGCAAGCGACGCCATGCTCAGCCGACCCGCGCCTTGTCGCGATGGCCAAGTTTGCCGTTCGCGATCAGCGTGCCCAAAGTGTCGAGAACAACTCTGCAGGCAAGTTGGGCTGTATTATCATTGACGTCATAGGGCGGCGAAACTTCAACCACCTCCATCCCGCACAGTCCCTCGGCCGCGATCGTCCGAATTATCTCGAAGGCTTCGCGAGGCATCAAACCACCCGGCTCCGGCGAGCCTGTTCCGGGCGCAAAGCCTGGGTCAATCGAGTCGATATCGAAGGAGAGATATACCGCCTTACACCCTTCCCAAGCCATCTCAAGGGCCATTTCGGCCACCTTTTTGGCTCCGTGCTTCTCCAGGTCGAACATCGTCATGACACTGGTGCCACGCCTCTGGGCGACCGCGCTGCCTGGACGGTTCCCGTACCATCCCCCGATGCCGAGCTGGACCAGGTTCTTGGGATGACAATTTGGCAAGCCAACATCATGCATGTGGCTATGATCGCGGTGTGATATCTCGCGCCCCTCATGTGTAGTCCAGAACCAGGGCGTGGTGTGCATCCGCTCATCCATATCCTTCTCCTGGATATCGATATGCCGGTCGATGTGAATGATGCCGACATTGCCGTCGATGTGCGGAGCGATCCCGCGGACATTGGGGAAGCCGAGGCTGTGATCGCCTCCGCAGATGATCGGGAAGACGCCAGACGTATAGATGTGCGATACGGCCTTGGTGACTTGATCGAAAGTCTTTTCGATGTTGCCAGGAATGACAAAGATGTCGCCGGCATCGCAGAGGTCCAACTCCTCGTAGATGTCAACGCCGCCATCGAACCAGTAACCGTCATAGAGAGCGGAGATCCTCCGAACGGCCTGGGGCCCAAACCGGGTGCCTGGTCGATAAGTGGTCGCAGAATCGAACGGCGCGCCGACGAATGCGGCTTCGTATTGACCAATCTTGCGGATGTCCTCGCAATAGGGGACTTTCATGAAAGTATTGATGCCGGCGAAGGCAGGCTGGTGGCCGCGGCTGAACAGCGAGATGCTGCGGTCGACCACTGACGATGCCGCCTCCAGACCCAACTCAAGCGACCGGGCAGTCTCCTCCTCCTGCTTCTTTTGAGAGATGCGCGAAAGTCGATCAAGTGCCTGCCTGCCATCCGTCGAGTTTCTTATTTCCTCGGCATGAGAGTGGCTATGGTCGCCGCTGTGGTGATGATCGTGAGGTCCATTTCCCATTGCTTATTCCTAGGTTTGATAGATCGTTCCAACGGGTCTTTGTTGAAATCACACCCGAGTTATTCGATATGTCGGATACTCACTGCACAAGACCCAATTGCCAAACCATCTAATTATTGTGTAGCAACTCGGAAGGTCTACTCAAGAAATTATCCAATAAGTAGACCTCATCAAGGATGATATTTTCAGACTACTATTAGATCAACACCCTACTTTTCAATGAGCAACATTGATCAGGTCAATCCGCAACCACATGCCTAGGCACCGGACAGCTGACGTAAAGCATCGACCCCACCGAGAGCAGGTCCCGGCGGGGTCGACAGCTTCTCTAGCAAGCGGCTTCGATGGCGCTGCTATTGAAACACTTACATTTGATAGGTGGCGAGCAGATGCCCGATGTAGATCGTCAAACCACCAGTGACGAGAACGACATAGGGCAAATTCCCCGCGCGTTTTTTCATCGGCACGTCGCCCTCCATCAGGTCTGCTTGCATCCACTCAGGAAATTTTCCGCGATCGGTCACGTAATGACGGAACAGGAAGATCGGGATAATGCCGGCAGTGATCGCAAGGCTAGCGAGCAAGGCTCGTTCGCCCCAGAAGTCAGCCCCCCATCCCATGATCAGCAGGTTGATATAACCACAGATCCCGCCAACCCAAAGCAGCCAGTTGGGACAGCGATACGGCCTCGGGGCTTCTGGCCTATCTATCCGATGCAGCCACCCGGCCTGTAGGTTGAGGAACACGAAGATCATGTAGGTAGTGTTGGCGAGCACAATGAGGAACACATAGTCCGACAACATGAGCAGGAAAGCATTGAAGATCAGATCGGTCCACATGGCGGCGACGGGTGCGCCATGGCTATTGAGCCTGGACAGATATTTCGGCAGCCAGCCGTCATGCGAACCTTGATAGAGTGTGCGCGATGACCCTGCCATTGCAGTCATGATGACCAAGCAAACCGACAGGATTAGCATCGTCATGATGATATTGGCCAGCACGGGGCCGGCCCCCACCATCTGCGCCATCACTCGACCAACGCCGGTGCCGTCATAGATGCCAGGGTCGAGCATTCCGTCCAGGCCGAGATAGCCTTGGAACGCGATCGGCACGACAGTGTAGAACAGGATGCACAGCAATCCAGAATAGACCAGCGCACGCACTGTATCATATCCGGGATTCTTGAACTCGCGGACATAACACACCGCCGTTTCAAACGGATAGGTGGACCAGGCAGCCAGCAGCAGGCCCGCTGCGAACGTTGTATAGCCAACCATGTTCCAAGTGCCGGCAGCAGGCTGTCCCAACGCATCCTGAGTGAGGGGAACAAAAGGCAAAAAATTGCTCGAATGCACATCGCCTGTGAAGAGCGGAACAATGCCGATAAGGAAGAGCGGCACCAGCACTGCCACGGCTACCGCCATCTGCACCTTTGCGGCGTTCAGGACACCACGATGCTGGATCGCAAACACCGTCAGCATCAAAAGCATGCCAAGCAGGAAAGTCGAGTTGATGCGCAGGTGAAGGCCCGATTTGATATAGCTCAGGTCCAGCAGCGTGATCGACCAAGTGCGTATCGCGGCGTCAGCCGGAAACAGCATCTGCAAAACATAGCCGGCCGCGAGGCCCGATCCGACTGCCAAGACAGGAGACCAGGAGAACCAATTGGTCCAGACCGAAATCGGTCCAAGCATCTTGCCGTACCGCACCCATGCCATGGCGCCATAGACCGACGCGCCGCCCGACTTGTTCGGAAACAGGCCCGATATCTCCGCGTAGGTGAAGCATTGGATGAAGCCAATAAACATAGAAACAATCCACACCAGCGGAGAAATGTTGCCCATAGCCGAGGCAACAGCGCCGATGGAAAAGAGCACGAGGACGGGGGTTCCCGCCGCGAACCAGAAGGCGTGCGTCCAATCGAGTGTACGCTGAAGGGAATATGATGGCGCTTCATGTGTGGCTATGAGCGCCGGCGTTCCGGGCATTGAGAATTCCTGCGTTCCGGCTTCCATGCGGGTTCTCCTCCATTATGAGTCATTGATGACCCTGCTTTTTGCCTATTGAGAACACATGGAGGGCGCCGAGAAACCTACCGCGCAGCTATTTTGTACATTGACGACACCAATGTTCGCCGACCGACGGCTCGTGCCGTCGCACTAAAAATTTATGCTAATATATTTGAATATTTCTAGATTCTCTTCGATAAGAGACATATCGTTGAATTAAACAACTATTGAATAATATCGCTCGTAACTTCTACAAACTTCTCAATGAACGCATCTCTGGCGGCTCGCTTCTGTGAATGAATGTTGCTGATGAGGTATATATCGCACGATAGGTCCTCGGTCCGACCCAACAATGGCCAAAGCAGACCATCGTCAACATCGGCAGCGACAAACTGCTCGGGAAGGATGCACACTCCAACGCCTGCAACGGTCAGACGCCTTGCTTCCTCAAGATTTGGAGTTCTCGCCGTTACCTTTTGTCCCAGGCGATGTCTAAGACGGAAACTTGTAAGTGAATCTGGCTCATCGGAGCCAGTCAGGATGAACGCTTCATCACTGAGAGTAATCGGGTCTGGCAACTCATTAAAAAGACGATGCTGTCTTCCACAGTATATCCTATGATACTCCCGCGCCAGGAAATCATATCTGAGATCGCTATGCCTATACAATATTGGTGATATGCCAATATCATAGTCATTATTTACCACACATTTTGTTATATCGCCCCAGGTCAATACGTCAAGTTTTATTAAAACGTCAGGATATTCAGAGTTGTATTTTATAAAAATTCCGTCCATTACACTGCTTGCAAAATTACTAATGATAGCAACATCAAGTTTTCCAGAGATATTGCATCTCGAGTTGTCGATCGCATATTGGGACTGCTCTATACCTTCATGAATATGCTTTACACAATCATACAAGATTCTCCCCTCATCAGTGAGTTCAAATCCTGCGCGTCCCCGCTGGCACAGCCTGCTGCCGACGACAGCTTCGAGACGTTTCAGAGCCAGGCTGATGGTGGATTGTTTCTGCCATCCAACATTGGCAGCAGCGGTGATGCCATTAGCCTCGACTATGTCATAGAATGTCTTTAGTAGGTTCCAGTCGAGCCGCTGGCTGAATTGCTGCATTCGGCGTTTAAGATCGTCATTTGGCATCTGCGACCACTTCCTGACTGCGATATTCTTCCAAGGCGCCGTGCTGCGCGCTGCTTTTTGCGAGCCAATCAATTAATCCCGAAGAAGCGTATCATAACTCACCTCACCAGCGGCATGATTGGGAACGCAATTTCCCTCAACTCCGATCGCCCTCTAGGTCACATACCCATAAACGGGATTCCCATTTGGCATCGGTTGTGATTCCCTTCCTGCAATCAGCGGGAGGTGATCATGGCGCGTTTCGATCTGTCGGATTTCGAGTGGTCGGTGATCCAGCCTCTGCTTCCGACGAAGGTGCGCGGGGTGCCGCGCGCCGATGACCGCAAGGTGCTGAACGGCATCTTCTGGCGGCTTCGCACGGGTGCTCCCTGGGCCGACATTCCGACGCGCTACGGTCCGCACACGACCTGCGTCAACCGCTTCAACCGATGGCGCAGGGCTGGCCACTGGGCGCGCATTCTCGAAGCTGTATCAGCCGCTTACGATGGTGACGTGCAGATGATCGACTCGTCTTCGATCCGGGTCCACCAGCACGCCGCCAACGGTCAAAAAAAGACGAGCGATCCCGTTGCATGGGTCGCTCGCGCGGCGGCCTGACCATCAAGATTCATGCGCTCGTCGATGCCGAGGGCCGTCCGATCCGCCTCAAGCTGACCGAGGGCCAGGCGCATGACGGACGCTCGGCCGCCGACATGTTCGAAACGCTGGAGGCCGGACACATCTTGCTGGCTGACCGCGCCTATGACGGCGATGCGCTCCGCGCCGCAATGGCCGAGCGGGGCGCATGGGCCAACATCCGCGTCATGCCGAACCGCGTCAAAATCTTCCCATTCAGCGCGTGGGTCTACCGCCAGCGCAACGAGGTCGAACGGTTCTTCAACAAACTCAAACACTTCAGGGCCGTCGCCACCCGCTACGACAAGCGCGACGACAACTTCCTCGCTTCCGTCCAGCTTGCTTCAATCCGCATCTGGTTGCGTAGTTATGAGTCGGTCACCTAGCTCTATATCCGCAAGCGTAGCGAAGTCGAACCGGCGGTTCCGGCCGCGTTTGCCGACGCCACACTCGCTCGGCAGCGCGCCTTCGCGCGCAATGGAGTCTGGATCGCTGCGAAGCGCACGGGGGTATCGTATCGAGACACCGTAGCGCTCCCATCCGTCGACGGTAGACGTAATGATCGTCGCACTAGCGCCATCGAGATGACATTTTGGACGTGGCCGATCGGGCCATGTCGGCCAGGGGCAACTCGGTCAGGAATGATGTCGAGGTATTAGCCGCCAACCATCCTTTCGGCATAGGCGCTGGAAGTTCCCGGGACCGACAGCAGGACCGCTTCGGTCTGGCGGGTGACTTTTCCATGTCCGAGAGATCGGTGCGGTATACTTTGACGCCTCCTGGAGTAGACAGCATGTCGATGCGGGCGTGGATCGGCATGGTCCGTGCGTTTTAAACGCCAAAAAGTGCCTGTGTTCATTGAGTCCGAATCACGAATTGGTATCGCACCGAAATCGGGCGTCGCTGCCCAGCCCGCTGTTTTGTTTGTCTATGCCTGTGGCTAGCCACTCATGGCATGGGTTGTTGGGTGGACAGACCAGGAACGCGACATTCATGGCCCAGAATGTTCTAGCCTCAAGGGTCATACCGTATCCTTCGTGCCAATGCTGACGCTCGGCGTGCCCGACAGCGGCACCCACCGCCGTGATGCTCGGAGCGCTGCCCTGTCCGCAGCTCTTTGCCGAACGCCCCGAAATCGTCGGCGGCCTGAACGGATCGGTAGTGGAACCGTCCCTATCGAATTGCGGGAAGGGGCCCAACAGCTCAACCATAAAGGGGACGATGTCGACCCGGTATTTCCGACACTCAAGGATCAGGAGAAGGCGAGAGACATCATCACCAACGGGTGGGACGATATCGTTGGTGTCAAGGTGCAGTGCCTACTCCCTGAGGAGTACCTTGGCCCTATGTCCTTCAACAGTAGCATGGCTTGCGAAGCGCCGATTCCTCAGTAGTCAGCTTTGGATGGTCCACCTGCTACGTGGGCGGCAGGCAAGCGAGAAATTGGCTCCTGTGGCCATTGTCACTGCTGGGAGGTCTACGGTTGAAGCGACGGCAGTCGATTGGCAGTTGTATAACTCGAATTGGCCAACCATTTGACGTACGTGCTGGGTGAAAACCCCTTTCAAGGGGTTGCTGTGTGCAGGCGATCGCCTATGCGAATCACCTCCCGCACGAGAAGATCCAGATCCTCCTGCCGTGTACGGTGGTTGGCGATCGCGGCACGCAGGCAATGCTCGCCGTGGACGGTCGTGTCGGACACGACGGCGATGCCTTTTTCCTGTAGCTGTAGCATGATCTCGACGTTGATGTCCTTTCGCCGGGGCGCATCGGCATCGTGCGGCCGGTAGCGGAAGCACACGATGTTGACAATGGTCGGCGCGACCAGTTCCAGCTTCGGCTCGGCTTCGATCCTTTGTGCGAGATGGCGAGCCTGCGCGATAGCTTGGTCTATCAGCCGCCCGAATTTCGCGGCGCCATGTTCCTTCAGCGCCATCCATATCTTTAGGGCCCGGAAACCGCGCGAGGTCTGCAAGCCGTAGTCGGAAAGCCAGCCGCCCGCCGCCAAGCCGCGCGGCGCTGTTTCGAGATACTCGGCCGTCGTCGCGAAGGCGCCGCGGTGTGCGGCCGCATCGCGGACCAGCGCACATCCCGCTTCGAACGGAGCATGCAGCAGCTTGTGCGGGTCCAGAGCTATGGAATCGGCACGTTCGATGCCGCGGACCAGATACCGGTTTTCCGGCGCAATCGCGATGAGTGCGCCGACACAGCCGTCCACATGAAGCCAGAGCCCTTCGCGCGCTGCAAGGTCGGCGAGCGCAGGAAGGTCGTCGATCGCGCCCGTATTGACCGTGCCCGCATTCGCGATGATGCAGGCGGGACGGATGCCCCGCGCGCGATCCTCCGCGATCGCTGCTTCAAGCTCCGCTATGTCCAATCGGAGCGCTGCGTCGGTGCCGACGCGCATCAATGCACCGTTGCCGAGGCCGAGCGCCTCCACGGCCTTTCGGTGGCACGAATGTATCTGATCCGACCCGTAGAAGCGCAGCGGCTGCGGCATGGCCGCGACGCCATGCTCGCGAACGTCCACTCCGGCCTTGACGTTGCGCGCAACGGTCAGCCCGATCAGGTTCGCCATCGAGCCGCCGCTGACGAGCGTGCCGCTGGCCTCCGCCGGAAAGCCCAGCATCTCCTTGCACCAGTTGACGACCTGCCTATCGATGAGGGCTGCGGCATGGTTGCCGCCGCCGACGTTGGAGCCCTGGATCGCGGCCAGGAAATCGCCGAGCGCGCCGGTGAAATTGCTGGAGCCCATGTACCAAGCCCAGAACCGCGGGTGGATATTGCCCATAGGATAGGCCATCACGGCGTCGACGACCGTACGATAGACCTCGTCGAGCGGCGTAGCGCCGGTCGGCAGGGGGGTGCGGAAGATGTCCCGCACGTCCGCGGGCATGGCCTGCCAGACCGGCCGGTCGCGCACGTCGCGGAGATGGCCGATCGCATCGTCGACGACACGATGCAACAGGGTGGCGACCTCCGACCAGTCGGAAGGATCGAGTGTTTCTTCCTTCGGCATCCGGTCCATTGCCCGCGTCCCTTACGCCACAGCCTGGAACTGGGAGCCGGACGTGAAAGCGCCAGCTCTTCCTCGCTCATCTCGGCCTCGATACCGTCGAAGAGCAGTGTCATCATATGACATTCGCCCGTGTCGAGGTGTCAAGGTCGCGTTGCCAAGTTCAGCGGTCCATTCGGTTATTCTTGGCAGCTTGCGACGATGCAGGAAGAAGTCTCGTATGACGAGCTTGCACCTAGGCCTGCCGCTAAAGTGGCTGTGCATCGCGCCTGAGAAAACCGGCACGCGCCGGCTCAACAGCCGGCGCGTGCCGCAGATTGCCTAAGTTTTGCGATAGATCGGCCCACCTGAAATCTAAGGGGAATTTGTGTCGCAAAAATCCAATGCGAAAGTCGGAGATTTGCGACCGACTTTTGCGGCAATCAGGGCTTTCCGTATGCGGCGACCCTACCGCTTGCCTCGATCCTTGCCAGATCAAGGTTCCCAATCTTGCCAGCGTCGCGCATCGCATCCGGGGGGGATAGGAGTGGCCACACGACCGCCGATCAGGGAAAGGTCACAAGGTCACAGGGGGTTCCGTGTTTGCGAACCTCGCATTCCCTGCCGCCGCTTGATACGTTCCCTGTTCCAACGCCTAGGGAAATTCGGTGTAAGCCACTGAACTGTCGCGGCATTTTGCGGCGTCCGATCACGGAAGCAGGTGAAATCGGGCGAATTTCCCTGAATATTGGCTGCTATCAGGGAACCTGGATGCTGAGACCCTTTCGCGCGAGACTGCGCACACCACCAGCGGAATTCACCAAAATCCCGTCCTCAGGAGGCGAGGTGCTCGCCTGCCCCCCGCTGCGTCTCTTCGTTGCCATAGATCGAACGTCCAAGTTCGCCTATGCGCAATTGCACGAGACGGCGGGCAAGATGTTGATGGTCCAGTTCCTTCAGGATCTGATTGCGGCCGTGCCCTATGCCATCCACATCGTTCTAACCGACAACGGCATCCAGTTCACCAATCGGACCTGCGATCAGCACGCCCCTCAGCACGTCTTCGATGACATTTGCGACAAGCATGGCATCAAGCACCGGCTCACAAAGATCAACCATCCTTGGACCAATGGCCGGGTCAAGCGGATGAACCGAACCATCAAGGAGGCAACCGTCAAGCGCTTCCATTATGACGACCACGATCAACTGCGTCGGCACCTCGCCGACTTCATCTCAGCCTACACCTTCGCGCGCAGGCTCAAGACCCACAAGGGCCTCACACCCTATGAGTTCATCTGCAAAATCTGGGAAAAGGAGCCAAAACGGTTTCCGGTTAATCCAACCCATCAAATGCCGGGACTAAACACATAGCTGCTGCGCAAAGCCCATCAGCAGGGCCGGAGTGAGTTCGACGTCCGCTGGCGCACTGGCCGACAAAAAAAGGTTCCATCCACCAGCCTCTTCAGGGCCAACACGGCATCCATGCTCGTTCGCGGCACCGCTGCTCAGAAGGAAGAACGAAGGGATAAGCCGGAAGACGCCCTTCGGTGATGCCCATAGCCCTCCGAGCAAGCGCTGCGCGGGCGGATCGCCATGCAATCTTAGTAGGGAGCTACCTGAACTAAGTTGCTGCTGCGCCCGACACCAACTTGTTGAATGTCGAGAAGAACTCCGCCGCTAGCTTCTTCGATGTGGAGACGATCAGCCGGCTGCCCAATTGTGCTACCTTGCCGCCGACGTCAGCGCTTGCCTTGTAGGTCAGCAGCGTCACGCCTGGACCATCTTCGGTCAACGTGACGTCCGCACCGCCTTTGGCAAAACCCGCGATACCGCCCTTACCTTCACCGGAGATCGTGTAGAACTTCGGTGCATCGATGTTGGACAGCGTCACCTCGCCGGCGAAGCTCGCCTTGATAGGCCCGATCTTCAGTACGACTGTCGCCTTCATGCGATCGTCTGATGTCTTCTCCAGCGCTTCGCAGCCAGGAATCGATGCCTTCAGCATCTCGGGATCGTTGAGGCCTCGCCACACCGTGGCTATCGGTGCGGGAATGCGCTCTTCGCCTTCAATAATGAGGGACATGTCGGCTCCTTTTCGATGATTTGGATAGAGACGGCAACAAACGGTCACCGCACCTCGCCGAAGGAATGTATGCAATACAAATTACATTGTCTACAACATAAATGAGAATGCCTACATGCAGTGAAAGCAGCGTCGCCTCTAGTGCGGCCAACCTGCTTCCGAGACCGTATCAAGGGCACTGGCGTCATCCCATTTCGCCAAGACGGCGCGAGACGTACATTCCTGTATTCGAAGGTGATGCTGCCAAAGCAAATCAGTTGATGCCGATACCAAGCTGTATGACAAAAATGGGGAAGAACCGCAGGAAGCCAGCGATCCTCCCCCATTTGCCCTCGCTCTCGTGTGGTCCGCTTGACCGCATATCGCTAACTAGTAGCCTCTGGCTGGCTTCGTGAGATGCAGCGGCTTGCTCCCTGCCGCCACGCGGCGGATGCTTTCGGCCACATCGCGCGCGGCCGCCTCCGGCACAGTAATACTCGCCAGGTGCGGCGTAACCAGAACATTCTCCATCGCCCAGAACGGGTGATGCTTCGGAAGCGGCTCGGTCCAGAATACATCGAGCGTAGCACCACCAATCTGCCCGGACTGGAGAGCAGCGACCAGAGCCGGCTCATCGACAACCAAACCGCGCGAGGCATTGATGAACTTAGCGCCTCTTGGCAAGGCGTCGAAAACGGCCTTGCCGATCAGATGGCGGGTCGAGCCGGTAAGGGGCAACATGTTGACCAGAATTTCGACCTCGGCCAGGAATGAAGCCATCTCCGCGCCGGAGTAGCAGGTAACCCCTGATATCTGTTTCTCTGCCTGATCCCAGCCTCTCACGTCGAAGCCCGCGTCAGCCAGCGCGGAAGCGACAGCGGCACCGAGATGCCCAAGCCCGAGCACGCCAACCTTGATGCGGTGTAAGGCCCGTGGGTGAATGTAGCGCCATTCGCCGAGGCGCTTTGCGGTTTCGAACTCATGAAAATCGCGGGCGTAACGGATAACAGAAAACAGCACATAGCTTCGCATGAGCGCCATCATCCCCGAATCCGAAAGCCGCGAGATCGGCACATCGGGCAGGTCTGAGCGCTCGGCAAGGGAGTCGATGCCAGCGCCGAGATTGATGACGAGCGACAGGTTGTTGAATGGCTCGAAGAACCCGGGAAACGGTTGCCAAGCCAGAACAGTGCGGATTTCGTCTGGGTTGCCGACATCCGGATAGATGCGGAAATCCAGCGACGGTAGCTCGGCTTTGAGGACTCGCGCCCATTCCACCGGGTCGTCGAACTCCGAATAGAACAGAAGCGCGCCCAAGTCCTGCCCCGCTTTGGAATCGGTCGATTGGACGATTGTAGATGCGGACATGAGTTCACCAGTCTTTGCTGATGCCAAGGCTCACGTTCCCGCAAGCGGGCACGGCAGCCTGGCGTTTCGAGGAGAGGAGCACCCGCCGGACCCGCCGGCGGGTGGAGACTTGCGCTACATCACCAGGTTGGGAAGCCAGGTAGCGATCGAGGGGACAAAGATCAGCAGCAGGAGGAACAGGAACATCGCGATCAAGAAGGGCGTGTTTGCCCTGAACGTCGCGATGACGTCTTCCTTGCCAATGCGGGCCGCCACGATCAGCGCCAAGGCAACTGGTGGTGTCACTTGTCCAAGCACCACCGTAACCACCATCAGAACACCGAAATGCACGAGGTCGATGTCGAGAGCCATCAGCGAAGGCAACAGGATAGGCATGATCATGGGTATCAGCGGATCGAGGACCATACCCGCGATGAGTGCCAGCAACAGCATGAGCATGATCTGCGGAACGGTCGATTCAAACGGGAACAGCGTCTGCATCAGGTCGGCCAGAGCGACGGGTACCCTCGCCTCTGACAGAGCCCAGCCGAGCGCCACCGAAAAGCCCACGACCAGCATGACTTCACCCGTGAGCACCGTCGCCTCCACCAGGACAGTGCGCAGGTCCCTGAACGTCAAAGTCTTGTAGACGGCCATGGACAAGAGCAGGGCATAGGCGACAGCGAACGCACCGGCTTCCGATGGCGTCAGGATACCGAACACCAACCCGCCGAGGATCAGTCCGGGAAGTCCCATTGGCAAAAGGGCGCGCTTGCCCGTTCGCATCACTTCGTGCCAGGCAAAGCACTGCATCGGCTTCCAGTCATTCTTGCGGGCAAGGATGGCCACGGTCAGCATCAGCGTTCCTGCTAGCACGAGGCCCGGCACCAGACCGGCAAGGAACAGTGCCCCCAAGGAAGTCCCCGTCACGGCGGAATAGAGGATCATCGGCGAGCTGGGCGGGACCAGGATTCCAATGCCCGATGAGGTCGCCGAAAGCGCGGCCGCGAATGGACCCGGATAGCCGTTCTTCTTCATCTTCGGGATGATCACGGACGCGCTGCCTGCCAGATCGGCGACCGAGGTTCCGATCATGCCTCCGAACATCACGCTCACTGCAATGTCGACATGGGCTAGGCCGCCACGCATCCAACCAAAAATCGCCGCGGCGAGGTCGAATAGCCTGTCGGCGATGCCGCTGGCATTCATTATGCCACCGGCCAGGATGAACAGCGGCAATGTAATCAACACGTAGTCGCTGATGCCCGACAGAACTTGCTGGGGCAAGGAAAGCTCCCAGCCACCACTCACCATCAGGAAGACGATAACGGAGGATGCGAGCGCGACGATGATGGGCATGCCCATCAGCGCCAAGACGCAAAGCGTTAATATCACTGCGAGTGCAAGGAAAAGCATGACAAGGTCACTTCCGTTTGAATAGGGGGACCAGAAGGGTCGTGGCCAGTCCGAGCAGCGCGAAGAACAGCCCCGCGATCACGATACCCTTCGGCAGGCGCAGCACCGGCGAAGCATCGCTTCCGAAGATCATGAGGTACTGCCAGGCCAGCCACGCACAGTAGAACATGGCTGCCGAACCCAGAACCGCGCAGAAGCCGGCAACCAAGCGCAAGCGACCTGTCGACAGCCGACCGGTGACGATGTCGCAGCAGATCAGGGACTGCCGCATGCCGGCCATCATTATGCCCAGGGCGGTCAGCCAGACCATCAGGTTGATGGCGATTTCCTCTGCCCAGGGCAGCGGTGTCGAGAGCGCGTATCGACTGAAAGCATTGAGAAACACCAGAGACGCCAGTCCAGCCATCACCAGCATGGCGAGCGTTTCGAGCATCCAGTTCAAGGCCGCGACAAGCTTGTTCCGAAACGCCGGCAACTCGTCCATCTCTCCATGGTCCAATTGTGCAGGAGCAACTGGGGTCATGCAGCACCTGATGCTTTCGGGGAGGCCATCCGGCGGGCGAACAACGATCCGTATCCCGGCTTTGCACCGTTGACGTCGAGCACCTCGAGGCAATGCCAGAACGACGCCTGCACGGCCGACACGACCGGTTTGCCCAGGGCTGTCTCCAGTGCCTCGATAGCTCCCGCCGAGCGGAAGTTGGTGCAACTGATGAACACGGCGGTCGCGTCGGGATGATCGGTCTCGCGCACGAGATCGTAGATCTGTTCCAACGGAACCTCGGCCAACGCCTGGTCCTTATCGATGCCTAGATTGCGGCTGCTCACGACCTTGTGGCCGTTTTCTTCGAGGAAGCGGATGGCACGCGCGTGGACGCCATCCACGTATGGCGTGACCAGGGCCACCTTTCCGGCCCTCACCGCTGCCAGCGCGGCGAGCGTCGCGGTAGAGGCAGTTGTGATCTTCGGCCCAGGAGCCCAGGCGGCCAACTTCCTGCTGAGCGCGACGTCATAGGCCGTTCCATGGAGGAAGGATGCGCTGGTTCCGCCAAAACATAAAACATCGATCGGCGCCGAACCGAGGAGGCGCGCGGCCTCCTCGAGCTGTGGTGCGTTCATCATCTCCTGGATGCCCTCGACGGTCACTTTGGGGAGCTTGATGCGCGCGGTGTGGACAGCGACACCTTCGGCTGCCATTGCCCACATTTCAGCTTCCATGACCACGCTCGAGGCCATGAAAATCAGGCCGATCCGCGCCTTGTAGCCGTCACCATCGTAACGGAACGCCGGGCGGGGATCGTTCGGTTTCACGCTTCCAACGCTCACTTCGTCATCTCCAGCGCCTTGGCCATGAATTCAGGAGTTACGACCGAAGCCAGCTTCTCAGCGATCGGTGCCGCGGCTGCGGCGAAGGCTGCAGCGTCGACCATGTTGACCTCGACGCCGGCCGCCTTAAACTCGTCGATG
Source organism: Aminobacter sp. MDW-2 (assembly GCF_014250155.1). Classification (NCBI taxonomy): domain Bacteria; kingdom Pseudomonadati; phylum Pseudomonadota; class Alphaproteobacteria; order Hyphomicrobiales; family Phyllobacteriaceae; genus Aminobacter; species Aminobacter sp. MDW-2. The sequence continues at coordinate 1,309,909 of NZ_CP060197.1, read as the reverse complement.
AGTTTGGCGTCACTCTCGTCCGATTGCACGCGGGTCGCCTCGCCTGCCTTCTTGGCAGCCTGCTTCAGCTTGGCCTGCAATTCCGGCGTCAGCGCATCCCAGGCCCGCCCGTTCATCGTCAGGGTGATCGGCGTGTAGACATGGTTGGTGATCGAAACGTACTTCTGCACTTCGAACAGCGAAAACTCCTTGATGACCGACATCGGATTTTCCTGTCCGTCGAGCGCGCCCTGGCGCAAGGCGACGTAGGCTTCACCGAGCGGCATGGGCGTCGGCGCGGCGCCGAGCGTCTGGAAAGCGAGGATGCGTCCCTGATTGCTGGGGGTTCGCAGCTTCAGCCCCCGCAGGTCTTCCGGCTTGTTGATCGGACGAACGTTGTTGCTGATCACCCGGAAGCCGAGTTCACCGTAGCCGATGACTTGAAGGCCCGTGGTTTCGCGCAGCGACGTCGCGAGCATTTCCCCAAGCTCGCCATCCATCGCGGCTCGCGCCTTGGATTTGTCGGGAAACATGAAGGGCATGTCGAAGACGGCGAACTTGCTGTCGAGCGACACGATGTCGGATCCCATAGAAACGATCTCAACCTGGCCGGCCCGGATCAACTCGGCGAGTGCTCCTTCGTCGCCAAGCGCGCCGCCCTCGAAGTAGTCCATGGCAACGTCGTCGCCGGCCAGCACCTTGAGCTCATCGCGGAACGTCCCGAGCATGACATTGGTGGGGTCGCGGCCCGTCGTTTCCACCGCCAGGCGCAGCTTCGTCTGCGCGCTGGCGGCCAAGCCGGATCCCAATACGACGGCAATCGCTGCTGCAGCGACGACGCTCAATTTCCTGATCATGTGTCTTTCTCCCATTTGTTGTTTGGACACCGCGAAGCCCCCGCAAGACAGCGGACGGATTCGCGGCGATTCCCGCGAAAAACGCTCAGCGTTTGTCAGCTTCTAATTCGTCGCCCCCGTTCCCTTGAGGGGCGATGCGAATGCATCCCGTCGTTTGGCCCCTGCGGCTGCCTCTGCGAGCAGTCCGCCTTGGCGCGACCTTTCTGACGACGACTTGAACATGCTCGGTCGATTAGAGATAATACTTTTAATCGGCCAACAAGATAGGTTTTCCCTATGCACTTCTCGTTGCGCAATCTGGGCTACATCGTCGCCACTGCCGAACTCGGTAGTGTCACGGATGCTGCCAAGGGGCTGAACGTGTCGCAGCCGACGATTTCCGCCGCAATCGCCCACGCGGAGGCTGAGCTCGGTGCCCAGATATTCGTGCGCCATCACGCCCGCGGCATGACGCTCACAGTCGCCGGACGGAAGCTGGTCAGCGAGGCTCGGCTGTTGCTTAGCCATGCGCGCGACTTTCAGCGCAGCATGCAATCGCTGGCCGATGGCGAAGCCGGTGAAATCACCATCGGCTCGTTCATGACCCTGGCTACCCGCTTCATGCCAGCACTGCTCAGTGGCTTCTCCCAGCGCCTCCCGGGGATCGCCGTCAACCTCGAGGAAGGCAACCAGCAGGACATTGTCGACGGCCTGCTTTCGGGTCGGCTGGAGCTCGCGCTTTCCTACGCCTACGCCCTGCCCGACGAGGTGTTGGGCGAGCGTTTGGCGGAGCTGCCACCCTATCTGCTGGTGGCGGGCGACCATCCGCTGGCCGGGCGTGAAAGCGTAAGCCTCAAGGAACTGGCCGCCGAGCCGTTCATCCTGCTCGATCTGCCGCATTCGCGCGAGTATTTCTTCAACCTGTTCCTGACATGCAAGGTCGAGCCGCGCGTTGTCTACCGCTCGCGATCCTACGAATTGATCAGGGGCCTGGTCGGTCACGGCCACGGCTTCACCATCCACAATGCCGTGCCCGGCACGACGATCGGCTATGACGGTTCGAAGATCGCGGTCGTGCCGATCCGCGAGACGCTGCCGCCCGTCCATGTGATGAGCCTGCGCCTTCGCCGGCAGACGATGCGTCCGGCCGTGAAGGCCTTCGCCGAATATCTGCGCGAGGCATTTTCGCCGGGCGGAATCTTTCGCCAGCCCACCCCCGCAACGCGGGCAAAAGGTCGCTGATGACGCGACACCGCCACCCGAGGGACTGGCTGATCCCATTGCGGGATCAGCTATCCATTGAAGCCCGCAAATCGGCGCGGGCACGGGGGCGTCAGTCGCGCGCGCCACACCAGTCGTAGATACAGAGCGCCATCACCTTGATGGCGGTCAGGTAGTCTTCGATCGAGACATACTCGTCATTGGCATGCATGACCGCTGTCGAGCCGGGCCCGAAGATCACCGTCGGCGTCTCGCCATAGCTGTTGAGGAAGCGGGTATCGGCAGCCCCCTGGCGTCCGCTGATTTCAGGCTTGCGACCGGTCAGCTCGGTGAAGTTCCTCGACACCAGGTCGACGATGGCGTGATCTCTCGGGATTTCCGAGGCTTCGGCGTCATAGCCGACGAAACGCACGACCGGCGGGTGCTCGCGCATCCACTCATCTTCCGCCGCTACCTTGGCGATCTTGTCGACGAGGCTCTGCTTGACACCTTCATGATCCTCGCCCGGTACGGTTCCGATGCTGCCTTTTAGCACCGCACTCGCCGGGAAGGCGCTCGGATAATTGCCCGCCTGGAAGCTGCCGATGATGCAAGGCAACGAGTCGATCGCGCTGGGATAGAGCGGATGCTTGACGGTCGCGACGCGATGATCTTCGAGTTCCTGAACTGCCTTGACGATCTTGTTGCCGAGGTCGATGGCACTGATGCCGAGATAGCGTTGCTGGATGCCCGCCGGCTTGCCCTGCACGTCGATCTGAAACCAGATGCGGCCAATACATGCGGGCTGAACCGCGAGGTCACTCGTCTCGCCTGAAATGCCGGCGTCAGCCTTGTAGCCTCGGATAACGGTATCGAGCGTGCCGTGACCGCTGACCTCCTCGTCGATGACGACGTTGATGTAGACGTCACCCTTGAGTTCGACACCCGCCTCCTTCAAGAATTCGACGGCGAGGATATGGCTCGCTACGCCGCTTTTCATATCGCAGGAGCCGCGACCATAGATGCGGCCATCCTTGATCGACGCCGACCACGGATTGTCGCTCCAGCCTTCGCCATTTCCGACAGGGATAACGTCGGTGTGGCCGTTGAGCAGCAACGAACGGCCACCACCACTGCCCTTCCGCGTGCCAACGATGTTGGGGCGGCCTTCATAGCCCCGATCGACAGGCCGATAGCCGGGGTGTTTCTTCAGCTCTTCCCAGTTGGTCTCCCACATGTCGACATCGAGGCCGATGCCGTTCATGTAGTCGGCGACGAACGCCTGGATAGCGGCCTCGTCACCGGTCACGCTCGGGATCGCAACCATTTTCTGGAGAAACTGGACGGCTTTGTCACGGTTCTTGTCGATCGTGTCCAGGATGGCCTGTCGTTGACTGGTCAATTTCAACTCCAATAATGTCGGTTGTGGCAAAAAAGGGGAGCCGCACGCCGCAGAGGCGCCGCGCGGCAAGCGGCTATTTCATCTGATTGGGGAGCCAGAGAACGAGGTCGGGCATCGCGATCATCAGTCCCATCAGGATCATGTTGATGATGATGAATGGAATTGCGGCCCGGTAGATGTCGCCCATTGTCGTGTTTCGCGGCGCAATCCCCTTCATGACGAAGAGCGACAGGCCAAAGGGCGGGGTGATCGTCGCCATCTCCAGATTGACCATCATGATGATGCCGAACCAGATCGGGTCCCATCCCATCTGATGGACGATCGGCAGAAAGATCGGGATGGTCACCAGGACGATCGAAGTCTGCTCGATGAACATGCCGAGGAACATCACGATCAGTTGCATCATGATAAGCAACAGCAGCGGATGCACGGGCATGTCGCCGGCAAGATTGGTGATGGCGCTTGTAGCACCGGAGAAGCTCAGGAGCTGGCTGAACGCGGCTGAGCCCGTAAGGATGATCAGGATCATCACCGAAAGCTGCATCGCCGAGCTGACGCCCTTAACAAGCACCTGCCAGTTCAGCTTCCTGTAAATCATCGCCAGGACAAAGGTGAGGAAGGTGCCGATTGCCGCCGCTTCCGTCGGCGTCGCGGTTCCGAAGAAGATCAGGCCGATGATCATGAAGACAATGCAGATTGGCGGCACCAGGTAGAGGGCTGCATCGTTGAGACGCTGGGTGATCGGCACGCGCGTCACCTGGTAGGACGGGGCGACCTCCGGCTGCAGCGTTGCCCTGATGACGATGTATCCGATGCACAGGACGGCGAGCAGGATGCCCGGCACGATGATGCCGATCAGGATCTTGGCTACGGAGAAGCCGCCGAGGCTTGCCAGGATGATAGCAAGCGTGCTGGGCGGGATGAGGATCGCCAGCCCGCCGCTGGCCAGGATCGGACCGATCGACATCGACTTGGCGTAGCCACGTCGCTCCATCTCGGGCGTCAGTGTCGAACCAAGCATCGCCACCGAGCCCATGGCCATGCCCGTCAGCGTGCCGAGCAGCGCACCGGCGGCGATGGCCAAGACCGAAAGGCGGCCCGCTACGAAGCCGAGCCATTGGTCGAGAACCTCGATCATCCGCTGAGCAATGCCTGAATGGAACATGATCGAGCCCATCAGGATGAACATGGGAACGGGCACGAGCACAAAAGTAGAGATGGAGCTATCAATGCTCAATATAAGCTGGTTGAAGCCCGAGACGCCGCCCCAGAGGTAGAAGACGCCGGCAAGGTTAACGAGCAGGAAGGCGATTGCGACCGGCAGGCCGATGACCATCAGCACGCCTAGACCGGCAAAGAACAGCAGAAGAAATTGCCACCAAATCATGGCGATCAGGCCTCCAGACGCGGGGTATCGGAAAACACGGCTTCGCCTCGGTAGAAGCGGGCAGCGCGCCTGAGGAACTCGACGCCGAGAAGGAAACAGCCGATGGGAATGACGATGAGATTGACCGCACGCGGGATCTCCAGTTCGGCCGCGACGACGATGCCACGTTGCAGCGACAGTATGACGGCCTTGGTCGCGAAGTAGGTGATGACGAAGCACACGGCACTGCCGATCAGCGAACTCACGAACATCACGACCCGCTGGGTGGTGGGGCGCAGATTGCTGGTGACGATGTCGACCGCAACATGGCCATCTCGGCGCAGCACCCAGGCTGCGCCAAGGAAGGTGATGTAAACCATCATCGTGCCGCTGATCTGGTCGATGCCGAGGATGCCATGATTGAACAACGCCCTGAGCACCACCTTAAGAACGGTAGCGAGCATCATCAGGACCAATAGCGCGCTGGCAATGAAGCCGAACAGATTGAGTATGAAATCGAGTGAGCGTTCAAGCTTGCCCATAACCTTGTCCTGATTGCCTTTCTCGTACCGGCTCGGTTGCCGGCGCCTCGTCGCAGACGAGGGCTTGTTAGCGGGTCCATACGATGGCGCCTGAAGATAGCGCCTGGAAATGGTGCCCGGCCAGCACAGCCGTGCGAACTGATTCGCCGCAGGCAAGGTGAACGCAGTTCCGCGGGATTGTCGCGGAGCTGCGTGTTATGCGTTACTTCTGGCGTTCCAGAAGCTTTTCCGCCTCAGCGAATTCCTCCGCAGGCATCACACCTTGGAGGTAGGTCCAAAGCGATTCCTGGGCCAGGTGGGTCCAGGCTTCCTTCTTGTCGGCGGGAAGCTCGAGCTGCGTCATGCCGCCTTCCTTCATCTTGGCGAGCTGCTCGGTCTGCTTCTCGGCGAACCAGCCGCGCGTCCATTCCTGGGTGCCAGCCACGGCCTTAAGCACAACCTCCTGGTTCTCGGGCGATAGGCTGTTCCACTTGTCGAGGTTCATGTCGAGGCCGACACCACTGCGATACATGGGCTGCTCGATGAGATACTTACTGACGCTCTGCCAACCGTAATTTGCGAACCCGTCGGCGATCGGCCATGTGAAGCCGTTGACAGTGCCCCGATCCATGGCAAGAAAGATCTCTGATGGCGGCAGCGTGATGGATTCAGCTTTGGCCGACTGAACGAAGTAGCGGGTCAGCGGCGGCACGCGCAGCTTCATGCCGGCAAGATCGTCGAGCCCAGCGATCTCTTTCTGCGCAATCAAGAAGTGCGAGCCAACACCGGGATCACCGGCCGCGTGGCCGAGATAGCGGACGCCGTGGTTGCCGTACATCTTGACCATGAAGTCATAGAGGTCGCTGCCGGGCCCCTTGTCGGCCACCTGGAATTTCGACAGCTCGGTGACATAGCCGCCGGGAACGATGCCAGCCCAATAATTGGGTGCGCCATACCAGATGTCGAATACGCCGTTTACGAGCGCTTCAGGCTGGTCGAAAGGCGGCAGGACATCTTCCGCCCCCATGTATTGAACGACAATCTTGCCGCCGGACAGCTCATTGACGAGATCCTTGAACTTGTGGCCAACGGCTGCGTAAGGCGACACTTCTGGTGCCCAAGCGCCGACCATCTTCAAGGTGACAGTTTCATTGGCGTGCGCGGCGGTTCCGCCGAGCAGCGCAAAACCAAGGGCTGCCACGCTCCCCCAGTTCGGCGCATAGCTTCGCATTGCAGACATTGTGTTCCCTCCCTTGGCAGCTCGCGCTCGACGCTGGCTGCGCTGAACTCGTCGACCTTCGCCGCCCACAGGTTTCCTCCCAGTCGGCGATGACTCAGCATAATGCGGAATCCTCATAGTTGTCTACAATCTTTTTTTCATTGCATACAACTGCGGCCTCGCTTAGTTTGCTGACAGGCGGCCGAGACCGTATTGATGGGTTCGGGTGGAGACTCCGTCAGGATTCTCCCCCTTTGTTAAGAGGGAACTGATGAGGCCAGCGTCATTCGAGTATCACCGCGCGACCTCACTCGAGCACGCGCTCGAGTTGCTGGGCGAATTCGGCGAGAACGGTCGGCCGATCGCCGGTGGCCAAAGCCTTGTGCCGATGATGAATTTCCGGTTGGCGCGGCCTGGCCATCTTGTCGACATCAATCGCCTGCCGCTCGATGCGATCGAAATCGTCGGGCCCGTCCTGCGGATAGGCGCGTTGACTCGGCACATTGCCTATCTCGACGATCCCTGGATCGCGCGGCACTTTCCCGCCTTTCTCGACGCAGTCCACTACATCGGCCATCCGACGATCCGGCGAAACGGTTCGATCGGTGGCAGCATTTCCCATGCCGACCCAACCGCCGAGCTGCCGGCCGTCTCGGTGCTCTACGATGCCGATATCGTCGCTCGCTCGGTCACGGGCGAGCGACGCATCAAGGCACAGGAGTTCTTCCTGAGCGCCTATGTGACCGCGCTCGAACCGGGTGAAATGGTGGTAGCGGTAGAGTTTCCGATTCCGCCGGCGTCATCGACCGGCAGTTTCATCGAACTGGGCGAACGCAGCGGCGACTTCGCAACGGCATCGATCGGAATCTCGCTGGAGCATGGCGGCGGCAAGGTCGTTCGGGCAGCCATGGTCTGCTGTGGCGCGGACCTGTTCCCCATGCGGGCGCCGGACGTGGAAGACTTCCTCGTCGGCAAGTCCCTCGCAGATCCGCCCGCTGCCGAGGCTGGTCGCATCTTCGCCGCCTCGATCGACCCGGTCGACGACCACATTGCCTCAGCAGACTATCGCCGTGGCCTGATCGCCGAACTCACGCACCGCGCCATCGAGGCGGCCTGCACCAGAGCGCTGGACAAATCATGATCGACATAACCCTGGAAGTGAACGGAAAAACCAAGACGCTGAGCGTCGAACCCAGACGCCTGCTTGCGGATGTCCTGCGCCAGGAATTCGGCCTGTCAGGCGTCCATATTGGCTGTGCCCACGGTGCCTGCGGCTGCTGCACAGTGCATCTCGACGGGACACCGCGGCTTTCGTGCCTCACCTTCGCCGCTCAGTGCGACGGCTCAGCGATCCGGACCGTCGAGAGCATTGGCGGGCCGACAGCGGAACACGCGCTTCAGCAGGCTTTCCGCAGCGAGCACGGCCTGCAATGTGGCTACTGTACCCCTGGGTTCATCATGACGCTGGTGCCTTTCGTCGAAGAGATGGTCGAGCAGAAGCGCCTGCCCGGCGATGAAGAGATCCGCGAAGCCATGAGCGGCAACATCTGCCGCTGCACCGGATATCACGGCATCGTCGCGGCCGTCCGCAAGGCGGTCAATCTGGGCCTTGGCGGAGGAATGTGAAATGATGGCTGATCGTCCCAAACATATCGGCGCCCGCGTCCAGCGCTTCGAGGATACACGCCTGCTGTCCGGCTCGGCGCGCTACGTCGACGACATCCGCTTGCCCGACATGCTCCACCTCTCATTCGTTCGCGCAGACACGGCACATGCCAACATCGTCGAGATAGATACCTCGGCGCTGGCCGATCTCGACTATGCGACCTGGGTGTTTACCGGCAAGGATACCGCCGGGCTGTCGATGAAGGCGCACCAGGACTATCCAGAAATGCAGTATTCCGAGCAGCCGCTGCTGGCTGAGGGCAAGGTGCGTTTCGTCGGCGAACCGGTCGCCGTGGTCCTGGCCGAGGATGCCTACAAGGCCGAGGATGCTGCCGAACTCGTCTTCGTCGATTACGAGACCCTGCCCGTCATAGGCACCATGGCACAGGCGCGAGACCCCTCGCTTCCACCGCTGTTCGACGGCTGGGCCAGCAACATCATCGTTCAACGCCAGATGAAGGGCGGCGATCTCGAAGCGGCAAGGGCCGCGGCCGCCCACATCATCAAGCGCACCTACAGCACCCAGCGCCAGGCTGGCGTGCCGATGGAATGCCGGGGCGTCGTCGCCAGCTACGACCATGCCGACCGCGTGCTCACAGTCTGGTCGTCAACCCAGATGCCGCACCTGGTACGCACCTACATCTCCGAGGAACTGGACCTGCCGGAATCCCGCATCCGTGTGGTCGCGCCCGATGTTGGTGGTGGCTTCGGGGTCAAGGGCCAGGTGTTCGGCGACGAGGTCCTGGTCGCCTGGCTCGCCATGAAGACCGGACGTCCGGTCAAATGGATCGAAGACCGCCGCGAACACCTGATTGCAAGCATCCATGCCCGCGACCATCAACACACACTTGAGGCATATGTCTCGGCCGATGGCCGGCTGCTCGGGCTCAAGGCGGATATCACGGTAGACAACGGCGCCTATTCGACCTTTCCGTTCACCTCTGCGGGCGAACCCGGCATGGTCGGCAAGGTCCTGCCTGGCCCCTATGACTTCCAGGCCTACGAGGCGACATTCCGTGCGGTCGCGACCAACAAATGCGCGATCGGCACCTATCGCGGCGTCGCACGCCCCTCGGCGGTGTTCTCCCAGGAGCGCCTGATGGACGACATCGCCAAGGAACTGGGCATGGACCCATTTGCCTTCCGGCTAAAAAACATGATCCGGCAGTTTCCGTACAAGAACGTGCTTGGCTTCAGCTACGACGAAGGCTCCTACGCGCAATCGCTCGAGCAGATGCAGGCGCTGCTGGCCGAGGACGTGACCGAAGCTGCGGCCTCGCGCGGTTCCAGCACCAAGCGCGTGGGCGTCGGCATCGCCTGCTTCATCGAGCAGACGGCGCATGGCACGCCCGATTTCACCAGGCGCCGCGTGCCGATCGAGACCGGCTATATCGCTGCCCGGGTCGAGATGTCGCCAGACGGCGAGGTCACGATCGACCTCGGACTGCAAAACCATGGTCAGGGTCTCGAAACGACGATGGCCCAGGTTGCCGCCGATGCGCTCGGGGTGAACCCGGAGAACATCTATGTCCGCCACGGCGACACGTTGACCACGCCCTATTCCGTAGGCACCTGGGGTAGCCGCGGTGGGGCTCTGGGTGGCGGTGCCGTGCATCTTGCCTCGCTCAAGCTCGCCGCCAAGCTGAAAGCCATCGCCGCCCACCTGCTTCAGGCCAAGCCGGATGAGATCGAACTGTCAAACGGCAATGCCTATGTCCGCGATGCCGAACAACGTTTCATTGCCATCCGCAAGCTCGCGCGGGCAGCGCTGCGCAACGTCGATCAGCTTCCCGAGGGCATGCAGCCGGGTCTTGAAGCCGAGCAACGCCAGGATGGCCCCAGGGACGGCACCTATTCGAATGCGGTGCATGCCGCCGTTGTCGAAATCGACATCGCGACCGGCAAGATGAAGTTGCGGCGGTTTGTCGTGGTCGAAGACTGCGGCACCATCCTCAACCCGCTGGTGGTGGACGGCCAGGTACGCGGCGGCGTTGTCCAGGGCATCGGCTCGGCCATGTTCGAGCATTTCATCTACGATGCCGAATGCCAGCCCCTGACCACCAGCTTTGCCGACTACCTGATGCCGCTGGCGCCTGAAATCCCCAACATCGAGGTTCATCATATCGAGACCCCTACCCCGTTGACACCGCTGGGTGCCAAAGGCCTGGGAGAAGGCGGAGCGATTGGCCCTGCGGCGGCCATCGCCAATGCGGTGGCCAATGCGCTGGACGTCGGCGTCTCTTCGACACCGCTGAACACCAATGCGATATGGAAGCTCTCGCAACATCTTCGCGGGGCGGCCTGAGGCCGCCGCCCTGCCAAAGTGGAGGCCAACAAAAAAAGGCCGGCGGAGCAATCCGCCGGCCTTTTCCGCTTCACTCAGCTTCGACCGCAGCCTCAGGCAGCTGCGGTGTTGAACTCAGCGATGAGCCCGTCCCACACCGGAACCATGGCCATCAGGCCGTCCCAGAAGGACTGTTGGCGCCGGCGTGAGAAATCCTCAAGCGATACGCCCTGCTGTTCCACCCAGGTGTAGTAGCCGAGATTGAAGATGCGCTCGCGATCAAGCCGCGTCAGCTCGATCATTGCATCGGTCCGCACGCCCGCCAAATGCTCGCCGAACACTTCCGCTGCCGACAGCGCATCGAACACGCCTCCGAACGAAGCATCCAGGACCTTGCCGAGCTGGGATTCGTACATCGCAGCACCATCGGTGGCGACCGTCAGGACGACGTCTTCGGGACCAAGATCCAGATATCTGGCCAGCTTGATTGCCGCCACGATGTTGGCGATCGATGACAGGCCAAGATGGGTGAAGCTGCCGATCGTCTCGTCCGACAGACCTTTGTGATTGCGCAGATACGCACGCCCTGCCGGATGGTTGAAAAGCAGGTTGAGGCTATCGGGAGAACGCTCGGATACCCCGATGACATAGTCCGTATTGAAGACATTGTGGATCAGCGGCACATGTTTGTCGCCGATGCCCTGGATGTTGTGCTCGCCATAGCCATTGTTGAGCAGCGTCGGGCACTCGGTGGCTTCCACGGCAGCGATCTGACAGCCCAGGCGTTCCTTGAGATGGTCACCTGCTGCAAGCGTACCGGAGGAGCCGGACGCGGCGACGAACGCCCGCGCCCTGAGCTTGCCGTTTGTATTGACGGCGTTGAAGACCCGCTCCAGCGCCAGTCCGGTCACCGCGCGGTGCGCGATGTAGTTCCCATATTCGCTGAACTGGTTGAGGATGACGTTGCGCGCATCCTTTGCCAGTTCGTGGCAGGCGTCGTAGATTTCCTTGAGGTTGCTTTCGCTGCCTGGCGTACGCAGGATGTCGCGCGGGTCGGCGGTCCATTTTTCCAACCAGCGGAACCGCTCGGGGCTCATTCCTTCCGGCAGCACGGCAACACTGCGCGCCCCAAGGATCGTCGATATCGCAACCCCGCCGCGGCAATAATTGCCTGTCGATGGCCACACCGCGCGCTGGTTGTCGAGATCGAATTGTCCGGTGACCAACCGAGGCACCAGACAGCCATATGCCGCCAGCACCTTGTGTGCCGCAATCATCGGAAAGCGATCGCCGACCGCAACGACGATCCTGGCGCGCACGCCCGTCAGTGCTTCAGGCAATATGATATGGCACGGTGTTTCAGTCTGTCCGCTCCGGTCAGGCCCATTGTGCCAGTGAACGCGAAAGAGGTTGAGCGGGTCGGCGGCATCCGGTTCGATACCGGCCAGTGCAGCGAGAGCCGTCGGATCGATGGTCTCCGGCCGCGCCAGTTCGGATAGTTTCGGCAGCTTGACGCCAGCTTGCCTGAAACGGGCAGCAGCCCGGCCGCGCACATCGGCGTCAACAACATCAGTTGCAAACAGATCGCTCATCGACGTCCCTCACAAGGCCGCAGCATGGGCGTGAAATGCCGGTGTCGCCGCCCCATGCAGAAGCGCTTCATAGAGCTCCGGATCTGTTGCACCTTCGGTGCCGATCAAAAGGATATGCGAGCCGGCGTCGAGACCGAGCGTGGCACGCATCGATGGGTCGCCAGCAGCGGCGATCAGTCCTGCAAGGCCTGCAACGCCGGATTCGCCAATGCGTAGCGCTGGGTCGTTGGCGACGGGACGGGCAAGCTTTCTCAACGCATCGACGGCCGCGCCATCACCGACATCGAGGTAATAGTCGGCACTCTTTTCGAGAATTTCCCAGGCTGTCAGCGACGGCTCATAACATTCGAGCATCGCCATCACGGTGGCGTCACCGGCTTCGATCGACATCCGCTTGCCGGCGGCGGCACTCATCTGCAGGCAGGCCGCCTTGTCGGGCTCGACGACGATGAGTTTCGGGCGCTGCGCCCCGTCCCGGTCCAGAAAATATCCGGCAACGACCGCTGCAAGACCACCGACGCCCCCCTGAATGAAGACGTGCGTGTAAGGCTGCCTTGCCTGGGCGGAGATCTCGCCCAGCATCAAGGTGTAACCCTGCATGACCATGCCGGGGATTTCGGTGTAGCCCTCCCAGGCAAAATCGGAGACCGTCGTCCAGCCTTCGCGGTTCGCCGTTTCGCTCGCTTCTGCGACGGACTGGTCATAATTGCCATCGGTCCGCCGGATCTCGGCTCCAAAGCCGGCAATGGCCTTTTCGCGCCCGACGGAAACCCCGCTGTGCAGGAAGATTACGCACCGGCAGCCGAACATCTGGGCGCCGGCCGCAACGGAGCGGCCATGGTTGCCATCGGTGGCGCAACACACGGTGAGGTCGGCTGCGACCTGCTTGACCGCTTCGGAGAGCAACTCGGCCGGTTCGACATCACGACCGAGAACCCGCGCTGCATGGTCACGAACCAGGCGGGCGACGGCATAGGCGCCGCCGAGCGCCTTGAAGCTGTACAGGCCATAGCGGTGGCCTTCGTCCTTGAGATCGACAGATGCGATGCCCAGGGTCGCAGCGAGACCAGGAAGGCTCTCCAGCGGTGTCGGCGCATAGATGGGAAAGGCGGGAAGAAATTCACGGACGATCGCGGGAGCGCCAACGCCAGCAATCGCAGCTTCCGTTGCGCTGAGGGGCATGTTCCGCTTGGCGGAGCGATTCTCGACTAACTTCATTGCGAACCTCATTTGCTCTGCCGGGCACATCTGGCGCCGGACCTTTGGGCAATGCTCTCCAGGAGCCAGCGCGCGCGTCTCCGCGCGCCGCAAGCGACGTCGTCGTCCAACCGGTTTGGCCGGGTCTATTCTAGATTTTCGGTCTCAAGTGCGAGCAGCACATCGGCAGCCGCGCCTGCCAGCAGATCGACGTGCTGGCGCATCAGGCTGTGTGCCAGTTCTTCGTCGCCCGCCACGATCGCATCGACGATACCCCGATGCTCGATGACGGACTTCGCCATCTTGCGCGGCGTCGTGATGTGACGCCGATAGACATTGAGCCGGTTGCGCAGCTTGCGGCTCTCGACCTGCAGGAAGACGTTGCGCGAACCGCGGAAGATCGTGTCATGGAAGAGGTTGTTGGCTTCATAGAAGCCATCGTGGTCTTCCTTTTCGGCTCTCGCTGCGCACTCGTCGTGCCATTTGCGCATTTCGGTGAGCTCGTCGCGCGTCATCCGGCGGGCGGAAAGACGGGCCGAAAGCCCCTCATACTCCGCCATGATCTGGAACATCTCGATCAGCTCGGCGGTGGTAAGCCGCTTGACCGTCGCACCCTGGTTCTTGCGGATGTCGACGAGGCCGCTTGAGGCGAGATGTCGAAGCGCTTCCCGCACCGGGGTGCGCGAAACCTCAAAGCGGCGTGCAAGCGACTGCTCGTCCAGCCGGTCGCCCGGCTTCAGCACGCTGTTGAGAATGTCATCTTCAAGAAGGCGGATCAGGTTGTCCGCAGACAGCCTGGTTTCCCTCTCGTCATCCATGACTTCGCTCACCGTTTACTCCCAGATCTGCCGCATCTGACGTTAGATGCATCCTTGGCGGACGCGATGCAAGCTTTCCGCCACCGATCCCGCTCAGGCTTACTGCTGAATTGTGATGACCAGGTATTCCGCCTGCTCATCCGCCTCATTGACCGTGTAGTGCGGGTCGCCCGGCTCGAACAGGACGGACTCGCCCGGCTTGAGCGTGAAACGTTCCTTGCCCGTGTCGAAGGTCATCTCGCCCTTCACCATGTAGAACGCCTGCGCCCAGTCGTCGTGATGATGAAGATCGCCGCCGCCACCCTTCGGAGCTTTCGAAAGCTGGATGCAGAAATTGTTGCCTTTGAAGGGCACGATGTCGAGCACATTGAGGCCACCAAAGTGATTGGGCGGGGTGATGCCCGTGGCCGCAGAGTTCTTCCATATGTTCATGCTGTCTCTCCAGATATCTTCGTGAACAACGGCTACGAGATGTAGGCCATGTAAGGGCTGATGACGCTGCGCACCGGCACCTGGATCAGCGCCGGCTTGCCGCTGGCAATGGCGTCGGCAAGGGCCTTCTGGATGGCATCGGCATCGCGGGCAAAATAGCCTCGCCCGCCCAGTCCCTCGGCAACCTTTGCCCAGTCGCGACGTGGCAGGTTCATCTCGTAGGTTTCACCGAAGCTCTGTTCCTGTGGCAGGGCGATCGCCCCCCACATCTCATCGTCGAGCACGACAATGATGAATGCCCGACCGTAGCGTTCGGCGGTATCGAGTTCCGAAATGTGGAATCCAACGCCACCATCGCCGACGAACACGATTACCGGCGCATCCGGATCGGCAAAGCACGCGCCCGCGCCATAGGGAACCTCGGCCCCAAGGGCTCCGGACTGGCCGGCGCGGAGATAACGGCCCACTGCCGGAACACGCAGCCGCGCATCCGCCCAGAAGTCGATATTGCCATGCGAGGTGACGAAGATCGCATTGTCGGGCGCAGCAGCACTTACCGCATCTATCGCAGCGACTGGGTGAATGCCTGTGGCATCGCCCTCGCCCAACTGGCTTTCGCGCTCGCTCTGCCAGGCCGTGACCAGGCCGTCGCTCCAGAGCCGATCGATCTGCAAAGGTGACATCTCGGCAACGACGTCGAGAAAGGCTGCAGGCGATGCGGCAATGGCGATATCGGCCTGCTTGTTGCGATGCAGCAGTTCCTGGTCGGAACAGACCTGAATGATGCGGGCGTCCTGGCCAACCGTGTCGCCGAATTCGAGATCGAATTCGAAATGATGGCCGAGCAGCAAAATGCAGTCCGCTTCCTTCATCGCCCTTCGCAGCGTTGCATTGCAAGGCGCGTAGGCAGGTCCCATCCACCTGGGGTGCCGCTCATCGACGATGCCGCGTGCAAGCCGCATCGTGGCGAATGCGAGGCCGTGCTTTTCGACCACTTCCGTGATCCGATCGGTGCGGTCCCAGAACAATTCATCGCCAAGGACAAGCAGCGGTCTCTTGGCCTGCGCCAGCAGGGTGCGCGCTGCGTCGGCATCACGTGCGGGCACGCCGGCAATGCCGGGCATCGGCGGACAGGCGCTCGCCACCTCGGTGCTCAGCGGAGTCGACAGAATGTCTGTCGGCACCTCGAGGAACACAGGACCGGGCCGACCGGCCCACATCTTGCGCCAGGCAATGTCGAGATATTCCTGCAGCCGGTTCGGATCGGTGCAGCGCGCAGCCCATTTGGTGACCCCCTTCATGATCGGCAGGACATCATAGGCCATTCCGGCGCCACGTTCGGCCGACTTGGTACCGGCCTGGGCTCCGACGATGATGACCGGCGTGCCGGCGAGCATGGCGACGAGCCCTGGCGTAACCGCATTGGTAACGCCGGGTCCGAGCGTGACGACCGCAGCACCGGCCTTGCCGGTGACCCGCGACTGGGCCTCGGCCATAAAGCAGGCTGCGGCCTCGTGGCGGGCATGGATGAGCGGAAGCCCCTGATGCGCACAGGCACGATAAACCGAATTGATCGGCCCGCCCGAAACGGAAAAGATGTTCTGCACGCCGACGGCCTTGAGCCAGGCGACGACGGCTGCACCGCCGTCCATGGTTGCGCTCTTGGCGGACTGGTTCTTAGTAAGCACGAGATTTTCCTCCGTCGAGGGCGATGGCCGTGCCGGTAATGAAACCGGCCCGCTCGGAGGCGAGCGTGGCGACAATCGCGCCGAAATCATTGGGGTCGCCGAACTTGCCGACCGGCACTTCTTCAAGCCACAGCGCTTCCGCCGCCTTACGGTCCAGACCGTCTCGATCCATGCTCGACTGGATCAGATACTCCATGCGGTCGGTGGCAAACGGCCCCGGACAGAGGCAGTTCACCATGATGCCTTCATGGGCGAACTCGATGGACAGCGACTTGGCCAGGCCGACCACAGCCAGGCGCACCGAGTCCGACAGAACCATGTTGGGCTGGACCACCTTCACGCCGACCGTCGTAATGAAGATGATGCGGCCCCAGCCGCCGGCCTGCATATGCGGCAGCACCGCGTGAGAGAGCTCGACAAGCGGCAGAAGGCTCTCGTTCAGCGCCTGCTCCCATCCATCGCGTGAAACGCTGAGGAATGGTCCGGCAGCAGGACCGCCGGTATTGCCGACAAAAATGTCGAGGCCACCGAAATTGGCCACCACCTCGTCGACCGCCGGCTTGAGCGTCGTACGGTCCGTCAGGTCCATCTTGACCGCAATTGCATCGGCTGCACCCGCATCAAGCAGTTCGCGCACAAGATCCTGCATCGCTTCGGTGTTGCGTCCCGCGACGGCAACCCACGCACCCTCGGCGGCCAGCGCCAGGGCAGAGGCTCTGCCAAGCCCGCGGGAAGCGGCTGTAACCAGCGCGCGCTTACCTTTCAAACCAAGCTCCATTTGGCCCCTCACTCCCGTCTGTCGATGAATTCTGGCTACCAGCGTGTAAACACGTTGTCAATTACTGTAGACAATCTTTTTTATTTTGCATACAACCATGATGGAAAAGTTGCCAATCCGGCAGCGAGCAGAATGCCCAACCCATGGAGATTCACGTGACTGACCGCGCCTACATTCCAATCGTCGTCGGCAATAAGGTTCTCAACGAAGGCTCCGACGGCGTCGGCCAGTCTTTCGACCCGGCAACGGGCGTGCTGGTCGCCGAGTTCGCACGTGCCGGAGCAGTTGAAGTCGACATGGCAGTCGCCGCGGCGCGCGAGGCGTTCGACAATGGACCCTGGCGGCGCATGCGTCCGTTCGAGCGTGGTCGCATCCTGCACCGCATCGGCGAGTTGATGCTGCAGCGGCGCGACGAGATCGCCCGCAAGGAAAGCATCGACAGCGGCAAGCCCCTGCGCGACTCCTATTGGGAGGTCGACTGCTCGGCCCGCTTCTTCGAATTCTATGGAGGTGCCGCCGACAAGCTGCATGGCAGCTCGATCCCGCTTGGGCCCGACTGGTCGGACTGGACGGTCAAGGAGGCGATCGGCGTCAGCCTCCACATCATTCCGTGGAACTACCCCTTCCAGCTCATCGCCCGCGGCGTTGCGCCGGCGCTTGCCGCCGGCTGTGCCGTCATCATCAAGCCGTCGGCCGACACGCCCGTCACGGCCTATGAATTCATGAAGATATGCCAGGAGGCCGGCCTGCCCGAGGGCCTGGTCAATCTGGTCAACGGCCGCGGTTCCGTTGCCGGCGACCTGCTCGCCCGCCACAAAGGGGTCGACCAGATTACCTTCACCGGCTCCGTGCCGACAGGCGAGCGCGTACTGGTCGCCGCCGCCTCGCACGCCATCCCCTGCAACATGGAGCTCGGCGGCAAGTCACCGCAGATCCTGTTTGCCGACGCCGATCTCGACAAGTCGCTGCCGATCGTCGCCGGCGGCTTCCTTACCCATTGCGGCCAAGTCTGCAACGCCGGAACCCGGCTGTTCGTCGAGCGCTCGATCCACGACCGCGTCGTCGACAAGCTGCATGCCCGCATCAGCGCGATGACGCTCGGCGCCGGCGTCGACGATCCGGACATGGGGCCGCTGATCAGCAGGGCACACAAGAACGATGTCGAGCGCTATTATGACATCGCCCGCAAGGACGGCGAACTGCTGCTCGGCACCGACCTGCCGAAATCGGCTTCACTCGCCGAGGGCGCCTTCGTCAGGCCGGGCCTGGTTATAGGAGCCAACAACAGCACCCAGATCGCACGTGAGGAAATCTTCGGGCCGATCCTGACCGTCATTCCGTTCGACACCGCTGAAGAAGCCGTTGCCGGTGCCAATGACTCGCCCTTTGGTCTTGTCGCCGGCATCCACACCACCAACATCAACAAGGCCCTCGGCGTCGGCGAGAAGCTGCGTGTCGGCCAGGTGTGGATCAACGCCTTCGGCGTCGGCCTGGATGTCGAATTTCCCTTTGGCGGCTTCAAGCTGTCGGGCTTCGGCCGTGAAAAGGGTCTCGAGGCGCTTAGCGCCTACCAGCAGGTCAAGAACTTCGCGATCCATCATCCGCTTGCCTAACTGCCCCCCCGACGGCCGGTGGGTCCATCAGCCGTCACAAACCTTCAGAAAGTGTGTCGGCGCTGGGCCATACCGTACGGGCTCCGCAGAGGCTGCTTTCTCAGTGGCGGCGGCAGAAGTGCTCGGTGCCCGGCCGCCGGCGAGCAGCGTCGGACAAGCCATACGAGACTTCCTCCTCGGTGCCAAAGTCAACCGTCACCGGCTACGGGAGGCAGCGCCGCCGCAGACTCATCAGCCCCCTGCACAGGTTTCGAAGTTCCCGAAATCCCTGTTCATATTGGTAAGGAAATACAACGTAAACTTCTGCATAACCTCAACAATTCGCCGTGGAAAATCGACGAGAACTTGGCGCTGGCCGCGAGATCATCGAGTGAGACTCGTTCGCAACGAACCGCACACCACAGCGGATTTTCCCGTAAGTTCGATCTCCTCGCCCCATGGTCCCGCTCCAGTCGTGCGGCGTGGTCATGCCTGCCATTGGGAGTGCGCATGTTGGCCATGAAAACATCTAATTGGCGCATGCGGCGCACAACGGCTAACCGTCAGCCTATGTGGCGATCATCCTGTGGCAGCGAACGGCATGCCAGGATCGTCGAGATGCTGATCAACACGCCGACGACCTCGACCGCTCCAGGACGGCACGTTCGGCTGCCGAGGGATAGCCCACGCAAATGGACAAGACCAAGACTGCGTGGACAAACCAACGATGGACGATGCTCGCCCTCGTCGTAATGATCGGCGTCAATCTACGACCCTTCATCACCGCACCAGCCACCCTGCTCCCGTCCATCGTCGAAGACACCGGCATGGGATATGCCGGCATCTCGTTGCTCACTTTGCTGCCGATGGCGCTCATGGGCATCGGTGCCTTTGTCGCGCCGGCCATTCAGGCCATGGTCGGAACACGGCAAGGGTTGCTGGCAGCACTCGCCTTGCTGATGGCGGGGTCCTTGCTGCGGTTCGTCGCCTTCAATGACGCTACGATGATCCTGACGGCCATTCTGTGCGGTGCGGGCGTCGCCTTCGTCCAGGCCGTGTTTCCCGGGATCATCAAAGCTCGCTTCCCTGCAAGCGTACCGACGGTCACCGGACTGTATTCGGCCATGATCATGGCCGGCGGCGCGGTTGGCGCGCGGCTGATGCCTGCGTTGGCAAATGCAGGATACAGCTGGCGGGCGGCTCTCGCCTGGCTGGCGGCGCCCGTTTTCGTGGCGTTGCTGGCCGCCTCCCGCGTCCTCGCCAATGCGAAAGCGACGGGACCTGCCAGGCCGATGACAAGGCTGCTTCTGCTGCGCCCGCGCACCTGGGCACTGATCGCGGCGTTCGGGCTGGTCAACAGCGGCTACTCGTCGATGGTGGCCTGGCTTGCACCCTACTACCAGGCCCAGGGCTGGACGAATTCGCAAAGCAGCAACCTGGTAGCCATCATGGCACTGTGCCAGGCGGTCTCGGCCTTCGGCCTGCCTTTCCTGGCCCGCGGCGCAAACGATCGGCGACCCTGGCTCTTGTTTACGGCCGCCGTCCAGATCATAGGCTTCCTGGGCCTGGCATGTCTTCCAGCACCCTGCGCCTGGTTATGGGTCGCACTCTGTGGCGTGGGCCTCGGCGGCAGCTTCGCGCTCGCCATGGTAACCGCCCTCGACCATCTGCCCCGCCCAGATCAGGCGGGCGCACTTGCCGCGGCCATGCAAGGGGGCGGGTTCCTGATCGCGGCGCTGGGACCTTACGCCATGGCACTGATGCATGGTTTTACTGGGAGTTTCGCGACCGGCTGGGTCATGCACGCCATGCTCGTAACCGCAAGCGCGCTCGTCTATTTCCGTTTCGATCCCAGCCGTTACGGCGAGGTCATGGAGCCGATCGAACCATATCGATCCAGTCCCTCTGCGGCTGCCTAGTTTGACAGCGCATTGCCTTCCGGTGACGCCCGGAAGCACGGTTCGGAGGATGGATCTGCAGCACGCTTTTGGCCGCTAGCCACAAGCACCACCAACAGCGCATTCAACAAAGAATGGGGTCGGGTAAGCGCTTATTCCGGCGCGACCGGCAAGGCACGTTTGTGCGCTGTCGCCAGATGCATCGCGAGGATCCGCTGGCGAGCAGGTTCGGCAATCGATTTGCCTTCCAGAAAGTCGTCGATGTTGTCGTATGTTACGCCATACACCTCTTCATCGGGCCGCAGCGGCGCATCGTTTTCGAGGTCTGCAGTAGGCACCTTTTCGATCAGTGTCTGCGGTGCGCCAAGATGCGCGGCGATCGCGCGAACGCGCCGCTTCGTGAGACCTTGAAGTGGCGTGATGTCGGCAGCCCCGTCGCCGAACTTGGTGAAGAACCCCATCAGCGCCTCTGCCGCATGGTCGGTTCCGATCACCAGGCCGCGCACGGCACCCGCCAGCGCATATTGCGCAATCATGCGCTGGCGAGCCTTGATGTTGCCCAGGTGAAAATCCAGCCGGGCCGGCTCGAAGAGGTCACCTGCATCACGACGGACGTCCGCCAACATGGCGTCCGCCGCCGGATTGATGTTGATCGTCACCGTGCGGTCCGGGCCGATCGCATCGAGCGCAGTCTGCGCATCGGCCTCATCGGCCTGGATGCCATAGGGCAGGCGAACGGCGATGAATTGCGCCTCATGACCGTGGTCGCGCAGGCGCCGGACGGCGGCTTGCGCCAGCATCGCAGCAGTCAGGGAGTCAACACCGCCGCTGATCCCAAGGACATAGGCGCGCATCGCGGATGCCCTTAGGTAGTCGGCCAGAAACGTGATGCGCCGCTCGGTCTCCGCACCGGCGTCGAAGACCGAAGCCACCCCAAGGGTCCGGATGATGTCAGCCTGTAGCTCAAGCACGATGCGCGCTCCCCGTTGTGGTCTGGCAGTACCAGCTTTTGGCGAAAGAAGGTCGCGCAGGTAATTCGCGAAGTACCGGCAGTGTCAATGCCCCTACATCGAGAAGGCATTGCCGACTTGCCGGACTTTCACGAGCCGAGGCCGCGCAGCCCTCTGGGGAAGCTGACGCGGCCTGTTCTGGTCATTTCGGAGTGCGAGGGGCTCAGACCAGCACGTCGCCGTCGCGGGCGACGATGCGTCCGCCCGAAATGACCAGCTTGCGCGGGGGGCAACGGATCAGCGCATCGGAGACGTTTTCGGCATCGACCAGCACGATATCGGCGCGCGAACCCGCGACCAGGTCATGCACGTCGCGTCCGACAAAATGCGCGCCGCCCTTGGTTGCCAGTTCCACGGCAGCAAGGAGTTTGTCGTCATGGCGCAGACCGCTCAACCGTGCGAACTGATGCGCGACGCGCAGCATGTCGCCATCGCCGAAGGGCGACCACAAATCGCGGGTGCCGTCGGTGCCTAGCTGTCGAAGCTATGAAGGTTGTTCATTCGAGGAGGGACTGAGAAGCTGGGGTTGCGAAGCCAACCAACCTTCAGTTGAGCTCCCCGAATGAACGTCCATAAGAATGCGCGTCTGACGCCGTCAGGTCGAGTGCTTTTGGTGCAACGAATTGAACAGGGCTGGAGCGTGCGGCGTGCTGCCGGTTCGGCCGGGGTTTCGGAACGAACGGCTTATCGCTGGCTCGACCGCTACCGGGCCGGCGACCGGGTTCTGCACGATCGCAGTTCGGCTCCGCACCGCTGCCGGCATCGGCTGGCAGCCATGCAGGTGTCGCGGATCGAGCAGTTGCGGCGCCAGCGCATGACCGGGCCGGCAATTGCCCGGTCCTTGGGCCTGGCGCGCTCGACGGTAGGCTTGGTGCTGCGCCGGCTGGGACTGAACCGGCTGGCCTGGCTCGATCCCCGGCCCCCGGTGTTGCGCTACGAACGGCAGCGGCCGGGCGAACTGATCCATATCGACATCAAGACCTTGGGCCGTATCGACGGCGTTGGCCATCGGATCACGGGTCAGCACCAAGGCCATCATCGCGCCCGAGGCATCGGCTACGAACACCTGCATGTCGCCATCGACGATGCCTCGCGCCTCGCCTATGTCGAACTGCTGCCCAGCCTGGGCCGGGATGATGCCACCGGGTTCCTCAACCGGGCACTGGCCTGGTACGCCAGGCTGGGCGCCAGGGTTGAGCGGGTGATGACCGACAACGGCTCGGCGTATCGCTCCAAACTGTTCGCCCAGGCACTCCAAGGTGCCGGTGCCCGACACATCCGCACAAGGCCCTACACCCCGCGCACCAACGGCAAGGCCGAGCGCTTCATCCAGACTTCGCTGCGCGAATGGGCCTATGCCAGGCCATACGCCTCATCGAACGAACGCGCCAAGGCCATTCACCAATGGGCAGCCAACTACAACCTGGCACGCCCACACTCGGCCCTTGGAGGCATCAGCCCGTTCCAAAGACTGAACAACCTTCTTGGAAACGACAGCTAGCCCGAGAGGCACGGAACGTTGCCGCATCTGCTGCCAGGGAAGCGGCGCCGTACCGCCCATGGCAACCGTCGTCCATGAAACACCCGCTTCCGCGAGCTTCTCGACGATCTCCTCCTGGACGTTCTGGGGCAGCGTGCCGAGCACGAAGCCGTGCGAGATGGTGACGCGGGTCGGTAGCGCCAGTCCCAATCGTTGCACGTCGCAGTTCCCGCGTGGGTTGCCAAATCAAACCTGTGCCCCAACTTGTCCAATTCGAATTGATGCGGGCAATGCCATCTTGGCAAGCCACGTGTTGTCACCAACTGCTATTTGCGGAACTTGCGGACCCACCCATTTTGCGATTGTTGCGGCCCTGGGCGCGATGCGATGGCCATTCTGCATGGTTTCGCCGAGCGTTTTTCGACGGGCCGGATCATGCACGCCATGCTCGTGACGGCAAGTGCGCTCATGTATCTGCACCCGCCGCCATAGGTCATGCCGCCAGTCAAGACACCGGCTGCCGCGACACCCTTTGAGCGATGCTAACCCAGCCCCTCCGACGCTGCGTAGCTCGACAATGCATCGCGAATGTCAGCGTGGCGATCCCTGGGCAGAACGGCTCGCGTGGTGATGGACTCAAGATGGTGGATCATGAGGTTTGCGGCGCGCTTTTGGTCGCCCGCCACGAGTGCGCCGAGTATTTCGTGGTGTTCCGAAACCGCGCATTCGGAAGAATGAGGGCGGCCGTAAAGCGCAAGGATAAGTGAGCTGCGTGAGACAAGTTCATTGACGAAGCGGGCAAGGGTGGCGTTGCCGGTCATCGACGCCAGCAAGGTGTGGAACTCCCCCGCGAGCCGAATAGAAGCGGAGCTGTCGCCGCTGCGCGCGGCCTCT
Organism: Aminobacter sp. MDW-2; assembly: GCF_014250155.1. Classification (NCBI taxonomy): domain Bacteria; kingdom Pseudomonadati; phylum Pseudomonadota; class Alphaproteobacteria; order Hyphomicrobiales; family Phyllobacteriaceae; genus Aminobacter; species Aminobacter sp. MDW-2. The sequence goes on along the minus strand of NZ_CP060197.1, from coordinate 1,286,058 downwards.
TCCGCCGCTATGTGTTCCTTCAGCTGCATTTGCTGAGCCGTTGTCAGCCGCCCCGACAGCGTCTCCGTCACCAGGCGCTCCAGGGCAAAACGGGTGCTGAACAGATCCTGCCCCTCCTCGAGACTGGGAGTGGCCACTGCGGCTCCCCGATTGGGGCGCAGTTCCACCAGACCTTCTTCGCTCAAGCGCACCAGGGCTTCGCGCACGAGGGTCCGGCTGACGCCCAGTCCTTCGCCGATTGAATCTTCGGGCAGCTTCACCCCAGGACCGAGGGCCTGATCCAGGATCGCTCTTTTCAATGCACGGTGCACCGCCTGAGCACGTCCGCCATTGCCCTTTTTTTCAAGTCGCCGCATCAGGTTTTCCCCACCCAAATTGCATACAACATTGCTCATAAATCCACTACGATCGAGGCGTTCTTCATAGACCGTCGTGAACGCGGCCGCCAGCGGAAACCATGAGAATCGACGTTTCATGAGCGATTAACGATTGTTGTCCGCAGTTTTGTATGCTTATGATAGGCACTATCGTATACAATACATTGTCCACTTTGGGAGGAATTCGACGTGCTCGCCTTCATTGCCAAGCGGTCGCTCGCAGTCATCCCGGTGATGGCCGTTGTCTCGATAGTGGTGTTTCTCTTGTTGCGGCTGAGCCCGGGCGATCCCGCCTTGGTCATCGCCGGAGAGAATGCCGATGCCGCGTCCGTCGAGCGGATTCGGATGGCCCTGGGCCTCGACCAGCCGCTTGTCTCGCAGTTCCTGATCTGGATCCGGAACATGCTGGGCGGCGATCTGGGCACGTCGATCTTCTCGAAGCTCCCGGTGACGGAACTGATCGCGCAGCGCATCGAGCCCACGGCCTCGCTGGCTCTGGCCACGATGCTCTTCGCAATTCTCGTCGCCGTTCCCTTGGGCACAGTTGCCGGCGCTACCGCCGGAAGCTGGCTCGACCGCACGCTGATGGCGGTTTCCGTTATCGGCTTCTCGGTCCCCGCTTTCGTGCTCGGCTACTGCATGATCTATGTGTTCTCGCTGCGACTGGGCTGGGCGCCCGTGCAAGGCTTCACCAGCATATCCGAGGGAATCCTCCCATTCTTGCGGAGCATCGCACTGCCCACGGTGACGCTTGGGCTGGCCTATCTGGTGCTGATCGCACGCATCACACGCGCCAGCGTGCTTGAAATGATGGGCGAAGATTTCATCCGCACGGCCCGCGCCAAAGGGGTCTCCGAACGATTGGTCATAACCCGTCATGCCTTGCGCAATGCCGCGATCCCGATCCTCACCGTGATTGGAATTGGCGTGGCACTGCTGATCAGCGGCGTCGTGGTGATCGAGACGGTCTTCAACATTCCCGGCATCGGTCGCCTGGTCGTCGATGCCATTCTGAAGCGTGACTATCCGGTCATCCAGGGCGTGATCCTGATCTTTTCGGCTGTCTATGTCCTGGTCAATCTGGCCATCGACATCGGATATGCCTTGCTCGATCCGAGGGTGCGTTACTAATGACGATGCTGTCGCAACCCGTTGCCGGCGACGAGCCGCGCAACCCGCTCTTCGATCTCGCCTTCCAGGCGTTTCGCAATCCCTCCGTGTTGATTGGCGGGACCATTGTCGCGGCAATCATCATCATGGCGCTCGCGGCGCCGCTGCTCGGCACCGTCGATCCAGTCCGCATCGATCCGGGAATGCGGTTGAAGCCGCCGTCGGATCTCGCCTGGATGGGCACGGACCTGTTTGGACGCGATGTCTACAGCCGCATCGTCTATGGGGCCCGCAGTTCCCTCCTCGTTGGCTTGAGCGTAGCGGCCGTGGCGATCTCCCTCGGCGTGCTGGTCGGTCTCGTTGCCGGCTACTTCCGCGCTATGGACATCATTGTCATGCGTGTCATGGACGGGCTGATGGCGATCCCGACCTTCCTGTTGGCGATCGCTCTCGTCTCGCTCACTCGCGCCAGCATCGGGACGGTCATCGTCGCCTTGACGATCCCCGAAATCCCCCGCGTCGTGCGGCTTGTGCGCAGCGTCGTGCTGACTGTGCGAGAAGAGTCCTATGTCGAGGCCGCCATCTCGGTTGGCACGCCCGCGCCACTGATCCTCGTGCGCCATATCCTGCCGTCCACCATCGCACCGCTGCTGGTGCTCGGCACCTATATCTGCGCCCAGGCAATCCTGATCGAGGCCGGGTTGAGCTTCCTCGGCACCGGGCTTCCGCCCGAGATTCCGAGCTGGGGCAACATGATCTCCGAGGGGCGGACCTTCTTTCAGGTGACCCCGCGCCTCGTCTTTCTTCCAAGCCTTTTCCTGGCGTTGACGGTCCTCGGCATCAATCTGCTCGGCGACGGTCTGCGGGACACGCTGGACCCCCGTATCGCCAAACGGATGTGAGCAAGAGACATGACCACTCAGCCACCTATCGTCGATATCCGCAATCTGACCGTATCACTGCCGATCGGCGGCGACCGCCGCAGCGCGGTCGAGGAGGTATCGCTCTCGGTCTCTAAAGGCGAAATCGTCTGCGTCGTCGGTGAATCAGGCTCCGGGAAATCGGTAACCGCGCAGGCCATCATGGGGCTGCTGCCCAAGACATTCGCACGCCCGTCCGGCGCCATCATGTTCGACGGCGAAGACATCCTCCACACCTCGACGCAGCGATTGCGGGCGTTGCGGGGCCGCGACATCGGCATGATCTTCCAGGAGCCGATGACCGCACTCAATCCGGTCCATACCGTCGGCGCACAGATCGACGAAGTGCTGCGCACGCATCTTTCGCTCCCGTCCGACGAGCGTTTCGACCGCGTCGTCAATGCGATGGAAGAAGTCGGCTTGCCTGATCCGAGCCGGCTCTATCACACATTTCCGCACCAGCTGTCAGGCGGTCAGCGCCAGCGCGTGCTGATCGCGGCGGCCCTGATCCTTGAACCGCGATTGCTCATTGCCGACGAGCCAACCACCGCGCTCGATGTCACCACCCAGGCGCAGATTCTCAGGCAGATCCGCGACCTGCAGCGCAGCCGCGGCATGGGCATTCTGTTCATCACGCACGACATAGGCGTCGTTGCCGAGATCGCCGACCGGGTTGTGGTCATGAAGTCCGGCAGGGTCGTCGAGAGCGGTCCGGTGCATCGCATTCTCACCCGGCCGGAAGCAGACTACACACGCATGCTGATCGCTGCGGTTCCGACGCTGCATGCGGCAAGGCCCGAGGAGCCCACGCAGGGGCCGCTTGCGCTGGAGGTCAACGGCATCGCCAAGACCTACAGCGTTCGCAGCACCTTCGGCGCGGCGCGCGAGGTCGTCGCGCTCAAGCCGACTTCACTGACATTGCATCGTGGCGAAACGATTGGCGTCATCGGCGAGTCCGGTTCGGGAAAGTCGACGCTGGCGCGCTGCATCACCCAGTTGATCGAGCCGACGGCCGGTGCGGCGAGGCTGGTCGGCGAAGCCGGCGGCAAGCCCTTCCGCAGGCGCATCCAGGTCGTATTCCAGGACCCTTACCGCTCCCTCAATCCGCGCCGCACCGTCGGGCAATCGATCATCGAAGGACCGATGAACTTCGGCGCCTCGAAGGCGGACGCCTGGGCCAAGGCCCGCGAACTGATGTCGCTTGTGGGCTTGGAGCCGAAGGCGCTCAATCGCTACCCGCACCAGTTCTCGGGCGGCCAACGGCAGCGCATTTCGATCGCGCGCGCCCTGGCCATGGAGCCGGAAATACTGGTGGCGGACGAAGCCGTCTCGGCGCTTGACGTTTCTGTTCAGGCCCAGGTGCTGAAGCTGATCGACGACGTTCAGAAACGCTTCAATCTTGCCATCCTGTTCATCACCCACGACCTGCGCGTCGCAGCCCAGATATGTGACCGCATCCTCGTCATGCACCGTGGCCAATTGGTCGAAGAAGGCAGCGTACGTGCCGTTTTTGCCTCGCCATCACACGATTACACACGCCGCCTGCTGGACTCTATTCCCGGCAGGCAGGTCGCAGCCGCCGCTTGAGGCGACAAAAGATCCAAGGAGGAGACCTATCATGCTGTCACAAATGAAAAGTGCATGTCGTACATTCCTGGCATCCGCCATTCTGTTGGGCGGGATTGGAACGGCCATGGCGGAGACAACGCTGCGGTTCGTCCCGCACGCCGACCTTCAGGCGCTCGACCCCATGGGCTCCACCGCCGACATCGTGAAGATGCACGGCTTCCTGATCTACGACACGCTGTACGGCCTCGACGAGACGTTCGTACCGCAGCCACAGATGGTGAAAGAGATGGTGCTGTCGCAAGACCGCAAGACCTATCGCTTCACCTTGCGCGACGGGCTGAAATGGCATGACGGCCAGCCGGTCAAGGCCGAGGATTGCGTTGCTTCGCTGAAGCGCTGGGCCGCCCGCGACGCGGCCGGCCAGTTGATGAACCGCGTCCTGTCGGAAATGAAGGTGGTGGACGACAAGACCTTCGAACTGGTCTTCAAGGAGCCTTACGGGCTGGTGCTTGAGTCGCTGAGCAAGGTCGCCTCCAACATCCCGTTCATGATGCCCAAGCGCATCGCCGAGACGGACCCGTTCAAGGAAATCGAGGAATATGTCGGTTCCGGACCGTATCGCTTCGTCAAGGAGGCATGGGTTCCCGGCAACAAGGTCGTCTACGAGAAGTTCGCCGATTATGTTCCGCGTTCGGAGCCGGCCAGCGCATTTGCCGGCGGCAAGATCGCCAACGCCGACCGCATCGAATGGCTCGTGATCCGCGACCAGCAGACGGCACTTTCCGCATTGCTCGGCGGCGAGGTCGATGTCTGGGAGAACCCGTCGCTCGATCTTCTGCCTGTGCTGCAAGCCACGCCAAGCATCAAGACCGAAACCGTCAACAAGACGGGCAGGCAGGCATTGCTCTTCTTCAACCATGTGATCCCGCCTTTCGACAACCCGAAGGCGCGTCAGGCGATGTTCTGGCTGACCAACCAGACGGCCTATCTGCAGGCGATCAACGGCAATCCGGACTTTTTCCGCACCTGTGCCTCCTTCTTCATCTGCGGCACGCCGATGGAAACCGACGCGGGACTTGACGCCTTGAAGGCGCCGAACCCCGAAAAGGCCAAGGAACTGTTCAAGGAAGCCGGCTGGGATTTCTCCAGGCCGATCGTCATTCTGGATCCGACCGACGAGTCGGTCGCCCATCCGGCAACCGTCGTAACCGTCCAGGCGATGCGCGACATCGGGCTCAATGTCGATGTGCAGGCGATGGATTGGGCGACGGTGCTCAAGCGCCGCAACTCCAAGGAACAAACCAGCAATGGCGGTTGGAACCTGGTCCATTCAAGTGTGGGTGGTCAGGTTGTTTCCACTCCGGTGTGGAGCATCACCTACTCGGCGGCATGCGAGAAGGGAATATTCGGTTGGCCCTGCGATCAGCAGCTCGAAGACCTGCGCCTGAAATGGGCGATGGCCGAAGGCGTGGAAGCGAAGAAGGCGGTGGCAGCTGAATACTCGACGCGCGGCTTCGAAACCGGTCATCACGTGCCGCTCGGCCAGTGGACCACCTACCTCGCGCATTCGGACAAGGTTTCCGGGCTTCTCTCCACCAATGACGTGCCGGTGTTCTGGAATCTGAAGAAGGCCGACTGACGCGAACCTTCACTTGACGGCGGCACGCTAGTGCCGCCGTCCCTGCTCCCAATCCGAGACGTGGAAATGACCGAGAAATTCGACCGACTTGCTTTCGCCCCTGAAGAATATCTGGCGCGACGCGACGCCCTGCGCGCGCTAATGGTGAAACGCGGCATCGACGTCGTGGTTCTTACCACGACCGAGAACACCTACTACCTGACCGGTTTCGGTTCGCTCGCCTATGGCGCGACCGCATTGGTCATGCGGGTCGATGGCAAGGCAGTGTGGGTCATGCGCCGCACGGAACTCAGTAACGTCCGGGCGCTTGCCGACCAGCTTTGGGTCAATGAAGGCATCGGCGTCGCTGACGGTGATAGCCACGCCGAAGTGCTCAACACCGCCATAGCAGACCTTGCCGATGCAAATGCCGTCGTGGCCATGGAGTTTGCAGCCGTTCAACCCATCCTCAGGGGCTTTGTCGGTCCACGCAATGATGGGCGGAAACTGGTGGACGCCTCAGGACTTGTCGAACATCTGCGCCGCATCAAGAGTACGGCGGAGATCGACCTGATGAAGCGTGCGGGCGTGATGGCGGCGCGCGCTTGCCGCGACGGTTTCGAAGCGCTCACCGAAGGTATAACCGACAGCGCCCTGGCAGCCGTGGTTACCGACAGCCTGCTGCGCAATGGCAGCGGTCGCATGGCACAGATGCCCAATGTCTGCGCCGGGCCTCGCAGCGCAAGGGCGCATGTCACCTGGTGCGGCGCGCCCATCCTGCGTGGAGACCTCATCAACATCGAGCCGGCCGCATCGGTTCATGACTACCACACCCCGATCTACCGATTCTATTCGATCGGCGCGCCGCAGGACATTGTCCGGCGCATGTTCGACGTCTGCCGTTCGTCCCTTGATGAAGGCTACGCGCGAATCAGGCCAGGCATGACGTCGCACGAAGCGGCCAGGATCTTCGAGACTGTCATCGAAAAGGCCGGGTTCGCCGAATACATGGTAACACGACCGGCCTACAGCATCGGCGCGGCCTTCCCCCCAGGTTGGGGAGAAGACAATGTGATGGCGATCCGCAGTGGCAACGAGCAGTTGCTTGAGGAAGGCATGTGTTTTCACGTTGTGCCCTGCCTCTACAGGGACGGCATCGGCTGCGTCGCGGCCAGCATGCCATCCGTCTTGACGCATAATGGCTTTGAATCGCTCTCCCAGGACGAGGTCGTGTTCGGCATCAAGTGAATGTCGGCCACGACGGCCGAACAAAAGCTGGCCCCGTCCCCTGAACCGGCGGGTCAAGGACACTTAAGCCCGGCCAGCTTTCGCTTGACCGGGCTTGAGCAGTTGAAGCCCAGCCACCCCCTACTTGGCTATTCGCGGCTGCAGGGGACGCAGAGCGCTTCGGGTGGTGCGTGCGCGACCTGAGGCCGGCGAGCAGAACCAGTGAGGCGACATAGGGCAGGATCAGGAAGAAATGGTGCGGGATCGACACCCCGACCACCTGGGCATCGATCCCCACCGCCTCAAGCAATGCGAAGATGAAAATCACCGACCATCCGGGACGGCATCCAGTTGCCGGCGATGATGGCGAAGCCTGACGTAAGCTCCAGCCAGCCGACTGCCCCGTCCTCCTCAATTCAGGATTGGATAGCTCGGCGCGAAGATCTCCGACACCGGCGGATGCTCAAAGCTTCTGTCGGGATACTTGGCGATCAGCCCTTCGAACTGCTGCTGGGCGCGTTCGCGGGCGGCAAGTATGTCGAAACCTGCGAGCTTGCCCTCGAACATCGACAGGCGTCCGTCGACGAACACCGCCTGCGTGACCTTGCCCGAGCCGCCGAGAACCAGTGTGGTGATCGGATCGACAGTCGGCGTCATGTAGGGGTCGTCGAGGCGGAAGATCGCGATGTCGGCCTTGGTGCCGGCGGCAAGCCGACCGATATCGGTTCGGCCCAGCGCCTTGGCGCCGCCCAGCGTGGCGGCATCGTAGAGATCCTTGCTGAGAACGGCGTCGGATGCCTTCTCGCTGATCCGGCATCCGACGAGTCCCATCAGCAGGTTCATCAGCATGTCCTGCGGTGCCGTGTCGGTTGCCATGCCGATGTTGATGCCGAGCTTCCGGCAGGAGGCGAAGGAGTTCAGCGTGCTGCCCATGCGCGCCGACACCAGTGGCGAGTGCGCGATAGAGACGCCGTTTTCGGCATAGAGCTTCAGGTCGTCGAGCGAGGCATGGGTGCCGTGCGGGGTGATCAGTCGCTCGCTCAACAGGCCATGATCGCCCATCCAGCGCGGCCCAGACACGCCATGCAGCTTGTGCATGGTGTCGAGCTCAAGCTTGCCCTGGGCCATATGCAGCCGCACCCGGCAATCGAGATCGCGCGCCGCAGCCATCGTCCGCTGCAGGACTTCGAGCGTGCAGGTCTCGACCCGGTCGGGCGCGAGCATGCCGTTGACCAGCCCGCCATGCCGGCCGTGCTGGCGCTCGATGAAAGCTATCGCATCGTCGAGACCGGCCAGCCCTCGTGCTTCGTTGAAGTCAGGCACGATCTTGCCCGGCGCCTCCAGCACCATGCCGCCCGAGCGGTAGGCGGGGCTGAGAAACACGCGAAGACCGAGGTCACCGGCCGCGTCCGCTGCCGCATCGAATTCGGCGGCCGTCTCGCCCCATTCGCGATAGTAGAGCGAGGCAATAGGTGCTGCCGACGTGACGCCGTTCAGCAAGGACAGGCCGAAGGCGAACTTCTTCTGGAAGGCCAATTCCTCGGGCGAATACATCTCGTAGGGTCCACGCTCGACATAGGAGCGCGGCCAGATGCGGCCCTTGGCCCATCCGGGCTGGTTGTCGTGGACGAGCACATAGGTGTCGATGTCGGACAGCGCATCGAGGTCGATCAGGCCGGGGCTGATCAGGGCTGCGCCGAAGTCGATGCGTCTCGCCACCTCGCCATCGAAGCGGCGGCCGGCGAAGATGACCTCGCCCCCTTCGACCACCAGCTCTCCGCGCGGCACCAGGCGATGCCCTTCGCCGTCATAGGCAAGCAGCCAGTCGGCGGTCATGAGGGTACGGCCGGCCGGCCGCTGGCCAAGGGTCAGCTCTTCGGGACGTGTCATCGCCAATCCAGTCTGAAGTCGTCGCGCCTGCCGGCGAGCGGGCGCTGCCAAAGAAAGGGCGCTTCACCTTTCAGGATGAAGCGCCCAGGTCTTCTTGGGAGTTACGGTTTGGCTGGGCTTAGTCGCCGGCCATCTGCGTCAGCCAGTGGCGCGGCTTGTTGTCCGAGCGGAAGTCGACGCTCTTGACCTTGGCCTGCGTCGCCCAGGCGATCGGCTGCTGGTGCAGCGGAACGAGGATCGTGTCGTCCTTGGCGATCTTGAGGGCTGCTTCTTCCAGCGCCAGGCGCTTGGCGACATCAGGTTCCTGCACGGCCTGCGCAACCAGCTTGTCCAGCTCCGGATACGACCATCCGCCATAGTTCGAGACGCCGACCTTGTCGTTCTTGGTCGACAGCACCTGGGCCAAGATCGAGTAGGCGTCGAGCGTCGGCTCGTTGGCCCAGCTCAGGTTGAACATGTCGGCCTTGCCCTGCGTGCGCTTCGGCGATTGGACGGCGCGCGGCGCAATGTCGATCGAGACGTCGAAGCCGGCGCGCTTCAGCATGTTGGCGATGCCGGCGCAGAAGTCCTCCTCGTTGATGCTCTCGTCGTTGGAGCACATGTAGGTGAACTTCAGGCCTTCCTGGCCGGCTTCCTTGAGCAGCGCCTTGGCGCGTTCCGGATCGGCCTTGCTGTAGGTGTCGAGCGACTTGGCATAGCCTGCGATCTCAGGCGCGATCAGCGAGCCGGACGGCCGGGCGAGGCCGCGCATCACCTTGGCGTTGATCAGGTCGCGGTCGATCGCAGCCTCGACGGCCTGACGTACACGCACGTCGTTAAACGGGCTGGGACGACCGTCTTCCAGCTTCTCCTTGCGGTTGAAGCCGAGGAAGACCGTGCGGAACTCCTGCTTCTTCAGCACCGTCAGGCCGGGCGTGCTTTCGAGACGCGGCAAATCTTGGATCGGCGCGGAGTCGACGAGGTCGACTTCGCCCGACAGCAGTGCTGCGACACGGGTCGCCGGCGAGGCGATCGGCATGTATTCGATGCGGTCGAGATTGTGCTTCTTCTCATCCCACCAGAGATCGTTGACCAGCAGCACGGTCTTGCTGTCGGCGACGCGGCTTTCGAGCTTGAAGGGGCCCGTGCCGTTGGTGTTGTGGGTGGCGAAGCCTTCCGTCTTGGTGTCGACGGCGGTCGGCTTCTCCGTGTTGTTGTCCTTCAGCCACTTGCCGCTGAACATGAAGATGTTCGTCATGTCGTTGAGGAACAGCGACGTCGGCGCCGAGACCTCGATGTCGACCGTGTGGTCATCGACCTTCTTGCTGCTGACGTAGAGCGGGATGTTGCCGCGCAGCGGCGAGGCCGGATCGGTGACGCGGTTGAGCGAGGCGATCACGTCGTCCGCGGTGAAGTCGGCACCGTTGTGGAACTTGACGCCCTGGCGCAGGGTGAAGCGCCAGACCTTGTTGTCGATCAGCTCCCACTTGGTCGCCAGCGCCGGCTCGATCTTGAAGTTGGCGTCGTAGCGAACCAGGCCCTCATAGATGTGGTTGAGGAACGACAGGTTGAACGTCGACGCGATCGAATCAGGATCGAGCGAATAGATATCGGCGCGGCCGCCCCAACGCAGGGTTTCGGCACTGGCCGGTGCCGAGATGGCGATTGCTGCAACGGCACCGAGAATGAGTTTCTTAAAGCGAGACATTTTACCTCCCAAGGATCGCGCTTACTGGAACCCACCATCGATCTGATCGACAGGATTGTCAACAATCTTGTTGACGCAATTTCGCTGAATCGGTAGCAAAATTACGTCGGGTCACGCTGACGCCATGCGGCGTCGAGCCAACCGACGGGGCTGCCAGAAGGCCGGCGGCCAGCGGAAATGGAGGAAAAACCGCATGAGCGATCTGCTGTTGCTGCACGGAACCATCGTCACCGTCGACCCCGATCGACGCATCATCGAAGACGGCGCAATCGCGATCAGGGATGACAGGATTGTCGACATTGGTTCGGCGAGCGAGCTCGAACCACGGCATCAGGACAAGAAGGTTGTCGACTGCCGTGGCAAGCTGATCATCCCCGGTCTCATCGACGCCCACGGCCATGCCGGGCACGTGCTGATCCGCAGCGTCGCAGCAGACACAAACTCGATGTGGATGCAGATCGTCACCCCGACCTACTACCACTACATGACGCGCGACTATTGGTATGCCGACGGCCTGGTATCGGGCCTCGAGCGCCTGCGCGCCGGCGTCACGACAGGTGTCAGCATCATTGCGTCGATGCCGCGCAGCGACGATCCGGTCTTTGCCAGCAACCATGCCAAGGCCTATGGCGAGATCGGCCTGCGCGAGATCATCTGCGTCGGCCCGGCCGGCCTGCCCTGGCCGCATCCGGTCACACGCTGGGAAAGCGGCAAGCCGGAACGCCGACACATCTCCTTCGAGCAGATGATCGAGGGCGCAGAGGCAACGATCCAGGAGCTGAACGGCAGCGCCGACGGGCGCATCAAGGTGTTCCTGACGCCCTTCACCATCGTGCCGTCGCTCGATCCGTCCAACGCCAGCACACCGGACCGGGCGGTCAAGCTCACCGACAATGACCGCATGCAGGCCCGCCGCGTGCGCGAAACCGCCCGCAAATGGGGCGTTCGTATCCACTCCGACGCCTTCGCCGGCCAGATCCGCATGGCCTTCCAGGACAAGGAAAACGCCATCCTCGGACCCGACGTCCACCTGCAGCACTGCTGGGGCATATCACATGAAGAGGTCGACATTCTTGCCGAGACCGGCACCTTCGTCACGCACGCCCCACCCGGCCGCTCGACGCCGATCCTCGACATGATCTCCAAGGGTGTGCCGGTTGCCGTCACCTCCGATGGCGTCTCGCCGAGCCGCCACTTCGACATGTTCCAGATGGCGCGGCTTGCCCAGTACACGCAGCACCTGCTGCACAATCACGACCGCTATTTGCTGCCGCCGGGCAAGATGTTCGAGATGATCACCATCGACGCCGCGAGAGCACTCGGCATGGACCACGAGATCGGCTCGCTGGAGGTCGGCAAGAAAGCCGATATCGCCATCATCAACATGCGCCAGCCGCATCTGACGCCGAACTGGATGGTCGTTCACCGGCTGGTCCAGCAGGTTCTCGGCAGCGACGTCGACACCGTCATCGTCGACGGCAAGATCCTGATGGAGGGCGGCAAGGTGCTGACCACCGACACGGAACAGGCGCTCGATTTCGGCGAGCGCGAGGCGCAGGCCCTTGTCGAACGGGCAGGCCTTAAGGCGCACATGCACGATCCCGCCTGGGGCAAGCTCTATCGCACCTTCGAGGAAGCGGTGGTGCCACCGGCGCCACCGGTTCTGTAAGATCGGGCATCGATGGCTGCCTGCCGAAGCAGGCAGCCACCATCCACCAAAGCAAAGGGGTCCAAGGGCCCCTTTGTCGTTTCCGGTACTAGCTGTTCGCCGCTATCAGCGGCAGATCGACATCGGCAGGCGCCGGTCCCTTCTGGCGCGGGAAATCATAGGCGTTGACCTTCGACGTGACATAGCCGGCGCCGACAAGCGCCTCTGCGATCTTCAGCGCGGCGGTGACGCCGTCGATGACCGGCACGCCCGTCGCCTTGGCCAGACGATCGCACAGGCTCGACATGCCGGCACAGCCGAGGATGATCGCCTCGGCGCGGTCATAGAGCTTTGCCCGCTCGATCGTCTCGACCAGCAGCCGCTCTGCCGTCTCGGGGTCTTCCTCGAGCCCGAGCACAGGCAGATCGATGGCATGCACGGCGCGGCAATGGTGCCCGGCGCCATAGGCCTGGACGATGTCCTCGATGATCGGCACCGAGCGCGGCAGCGTGGTGACGACGGAGAAGCGGCGGCTGATGGTCATGGCCACCTGCACGGCTGCCTGGCAGATGCCGATGACCGGCCCCTTGGCGACTTCGCGGGCGGCATGCAGGCCCGGATCGTCGAAGCAGGCGATCACATAGGCGTCGACGCCCTCGCGCTCGCCCTTGCGGATTTCCGACAGCATGTCCGGCACCGCCAGCGCCTCGTCGGCGCTGCCTTCGATGCTGACAGGCGTCCTGGTCGGGTTGACGGCGCTCACATGCGTCGCCGCATTGGCAACGCGCAGCGCGCTTTCCAGCGCCTGGTTGGTCATGGAAGCGGTCGAATTCGGATTGATCAGGCGGATATGCACTTTGCTGGATCCTACTCGCCGCGTTCGTTTGCCTTGAGCACATCCGCGATCGTCGGTGCCTTCAGCACGAACTGGCGGTCGGAGGTGATGTAGTTGTCTGCGTGAAGCCGGGCGATCGGCTGGTAGACTTCGGGGTTTACATACCGTCCCGCCTCGTCGAGGCAGTCGCGGCGCACATGCATGTGCACCACTTCGCCCAGCACGAGCAGGCGGCGCGGATATTCGATCAGCCGTTCGACACGGCATTCGAATGCACATGGCGCGTTGGTCACATAGTCGACGTCGATCTGGGCGCCGCGAGCGGTGGGCAGCCCCGCCATCTCGAGTTCGTCGACATCGCTTTCGAAGCCGAGGCCGCAGACCAGCATCTGCTGCGACAGCGCCATGTCGACCATATTGACCACGAACTCGCCGGTCCGCCGGATGTTGACCACCGTGTCCTTGTCCTCGCCGGAAAGACGCGGCTGGATACCCAGCACGACGATCGGCGGCTCATGCGAGAATACGTTGAAGAAGCTCATCGGGGCTGCATTGCTGCGCCCCGTGGCCGTGCGGGTGGTGACGAGCGCAATCGGCCGCGGACCAATGAAATTGGTCAGCAGACGATAGCGGCTTTCCATCTCCAGCCTGGTGAAATCGAACTCCATATGCCCTCTCAAACCCGAACCGCTTGGTACACAATTTTATGCTGGATTGTCCGCAAAATGGGATTCGGGTAATTTATTGGAATGTTGACTTTTAAGTGTCCATGACGAATGTCGGCCATCGCAGGAGGCAGCGCTTCATGACCGAACAAGCAAGCGTTTCGACACAGCAGATCGTCGAAAAAGTATGGCTTTCTATTGCCGAGCGGCGGCTGCGTCCGGGCGTCCAGCTCAAGGAAGGCCAACTGGCCGAAATCTTCGACGTCAGCCGCGCGCGCATTCGCCAGGCATTGACCGCGCTCGAGCGCGAAGGGCTTGTCACCATCATCCCCAATCGCGGCGCTTTCGTGTGCCAGCCATCCGTCGACGAGGCCCGGGAGGTGTTCTTCGTGCGCCGATCGGTTGAGCGCTGCGTCATCGAGCGCATCTGCACGTCGCGGTCGAAGGCCGACGTCCTCAGGTTGCGCAGCCATGTCGCGCGCGAAAGGGTCGCAAACGCCAACGACGCCACCACCGACATCATCAAGCTGTCCGGTGGCTTCCACCTCCTGCTCGCCGAGCTCTCCGGATCGGACTTCCTCTTCGGCATGATGCGCGACCTGATCTCGCGCACCTCGCTGATCACCGCCGTGTATCGCAACACCGCGCGCTTCAATTGCGGGCCGGACGAACATGACGAAATCGTCGAGGCCATTGCCGCCGGCGATGTCGAAAAGGCCTCGCGGCTGATGCAACATCATCTCGACCATGTCGAGTCCGAGCTGGACCTCAGGGAGGTCCGCGACATGTCGCACGACCTCAAGGCCGCCTTGGCGTAAACCGCATCCCTCAACGTCATTCATCGGTCACGAGGTGACATGCCACGCGCGTTCCACCCGCGAGCGTGCGCACCGCCGGGAGCTCGGACGAGCAGCGTGCGGTGGCCATCGCGCATCGCGGATGGAACGGACAGCCCGACGGCGGCTTGAGCGGGCTTGGCACCTCGCCACCTGCAACGACGCGATCCCGGTGCGGATCCTTGACGTTGGGGATCGTCTCGAGCAGCAGCTGCGTGTAGGGATGGCGCGGCTTGGCAAACAGTGCCTCCGTCTCCCCCTCTTCGACGATGCGGCCGAGATACATGACCGCAATGCGGTCGGACATGTGCCTGACCACGCTCATGTCGTGGCTGATGAACAAATAGGTCAGGCCGAACTCGTCCTGCAACTTGCGCATGAGGTTCAGCACCTGCGCCTGCACCGAGACGTCGAGTGCCGACGTCGGCTCGTCGCAGACCAGAAAGCGCGGCTCGCCGGCAAGCGCACGCGCGATCGAGATGCGCTGGCGCTGGCCGCCGGAGAATTCGTGCGGGAACTTGTCGCCGTCCGACGCCGACAGGCCGACGGTCTTCAACAGCTCCACCACGCGCTCTTCGATCTCCGCCGCCGTGTTCCTGAGCTTGAGCTCGCGGATCGGCTCGGCGATGATGTTCTTCACCCGCCAGCGCGGATTGAGCGAGGCGTAGGGATCCTGGAAGATCATCTGGGCCGCCAGCGGCTTGCCGTCCTCGCCGGGAGCGAAGCGCATCTCGCCGCCATTGGCCCGGTAGAGGCCCGTCACAAGGCGGGCGACCGTCGACTTGCCGCAACCGCTTTCGCCGACCAGGCTGAGGCAACCGCCCAACGGCACCTCGAAGCTGATGTCGTTGACCGCCTGCAGGTACTGGCGCGGCTTGCGCTCGACCACGCGGTTCAGCCACGGCGCCGACACGTCGAACGTCTTGACCAGCCCGTTGACGCTCAGCGCCGAGGTCTTGTGTGAAGTCATCGCGGTCATGCGGTTCCTCCTGCATTTATCCAGCAAGCGCTTGCCCCGTTGCCCGCAGTCACAAGACCCGGCCGTTCACGCGAGCAGCGTGGCCCAGCGTCCTTGCAGCGCGGGTTGAAGGCACAGCCATCGGGAATGGCGTCGAGCCGCGGCATCGAGCCGTCGATCTGATTCAGCTGCTTGACGCGCGCGCCGAGTGCGGGGATCGAAGCCATCAGCCCCCGCGTGTAGGGGTGCTTGGGCGCATGCAGCACCTCGGCGACAGGTCCGATCTCGACGAGGCGACCGGCATACATCACCGCAATGCGGTCGGCGGTCTCGGCAATGACGCCCATGTCGTGCGTCACCAGCATCACCGCCGTCTGCTTCTCCTTGCACAACTTGCGCAGCAGCGAGGTAATCTGCGCCTGGATGGACACGTCGAGCGCGGTGGTCGGCTCATCGGCGATGATCAGCTTGGGTGAAGCGGCCAGCGCGAGCGCAATCACCACGCGCTGTCGCATGCCGCCCGAAAACTGGTGCGGATACTGGCAGAAGCGATCCTCCGGCGAAGGAATGCCGACATCCTTGAGCAGCGAGATCGCCCGTGCCCTGGCCTCGGCCTTGCCCATGCCGAGATGCTGGCGGATGGTTTCGGTCAGCTGTGCACCGACGGTGAACAGCGGGTTGAGCGAAGTCAGCGGGTCCTGGAAGATCGCACCGATCTCGCGGCCGCGGATCGTCTCCATCTCGCGGTCGTTGAGCTGGTCGATGCGGCGATCGCCAAGCCAGATCTCGCCTTCGGCGATGCGGCCCGGCCGCTCGAGCAGGCCCTGGATCGCCAGGCCCGTCATCGACTTGCCGGCACCGGACTCGCCGACGACGCCGAGGATCTCGCCGGGTCGGATCGAAAGGCTCACGTCGGAGAGCGCGGTGGCAACCCCGCGGCGGCCGGGAAACTCGACCTTGAGGTTGCGTACTTCAAGCACTGCCTTCTCGGCTTCAGCCATTGTCGTTGACCTCTATCGGATAGCTGGGCGGGAAGATTTCCGAAACAGGCGGGTTGCCCCAGCTGCGTTCCGGATACTTGGCGATGAGACCGTCGAACTGGCGCTGCGCAAGCTGGCGCGCGGCCTTCATGTCGATGCCGGCAACCTTGCCGAAGCGCATCGACAGGCGCCCGTCGACGAACACGGCCTGGGTGACCTTGCCCGATCCGCCGGTTACCAGCGTGGTGATCGGATCGATAGATGGCGCCATGACCGCGTCGTCGAGGCCGAACACGGCGATGTCGGCGCGCGCGCCTGACATCAGCTTGCCCAGGTCGTCGCGGCCCAGCGCCTTGGCGCCGCCGAGTGTCGCTGCGTCGAACAGATCGGCACTCCGGACACGGTCCGGAGCCCGGTCGTTGATGCGGCAGGCGATCAGGCCGACAAGCAGGTTCATCAGCATGTCGGCAGGCGTCGTGTCGGTGCCCATCGCGATGTTGATGCCACGTTCCTTGCACTTGGAGAACGAGTTGAGCGTGCTGCCGCCACGGGCCGAAACCAGCGGGCAATGCACGATCGACACACCGTTCTCGGCATAGAGACCGAGGTCTTCCTCGGTGGCGTTGGTGGCATGCGGCGCGATCAGTCGGTCGTTGAGCAGACCGGCGCGTGCCAGCCACACAGGTGCTGTCGCACCATGCAGCTTGCGCACGGTGTCGACTTCCATCGAGCCCTGCGCCATGTGCAGGCGGATCTTGCAACCGAGTTCTGCAGCCGCGGCTTGCGTCTGGCGCAGCAGCTCCTCGGTGCAGGTCTCGACACGGTCCGGCACCAGCAGGCCGCGCACCAGGTCGCCATGGCGACCGTTCTGCCGCCCGATGTAGTCGACGGCGTCGCGCAGTCCGGCGAGGCCGCGCTTCTCGTCGAACACCGCTTCCATGCAGCCCGGCTCTTCAAGCACCATGCCGCCGGCGCGATAGGCCGGGCTGAGATAGACGCGCAGGCCAAGCTCTCCGGCCGCATCGGCCGCCGCGTCGAACTCGGCAACCGTCTCGCCCCACTCGCGATAGAACAGCGAGGCGATGGGCGCAGCCGTGGTGATACCGTTCAGCAGCAGCTGGCCGAAGGCAAAACGCTTCTGGAAGGCCAACTCCTCCTGCGAATACATCTCGTAGGGGCCGGCTTCGACGTAGTGGCGCGGCCAGACACGGCCCTTGGCCCAACCCGGATGGTGGTCGATGCCCAGGATGGTGGTGTCGAGATCCGACAGCGCATCGAGATCGATGAGGCCGGGGCTGACAAGTGCATTGCCGAAATCGATGCGGCGGGCGACCTCGCCGGCAAAATCGGTACCGACATAGATCACCTCGCCACCGTCGATGACGACCTGGCCATTGGGGATCAGCCGGTGGCCACCATCGCGGTGACCGAGCACCCAGGCGGCGGTGATGAGCGTGCGCCCTTCGGGACGCTTGCCGAGTTCGAGCGTGTCGAGAACCTGTCTTGTCATGGCATTTCCACCGTGGCCTGGCCGTTGCGCGCGGTGACGCGACCGCCCTTGACGACCAGCGGGCGCGGCGCGACATCGACCACGGCGTGGGCCAGCGTCTCGCCGGTCAGCAGGGTCAGGTCTGCGTTGCAGCCTTCGGCGAGGCCGTAGCCCTCGATGCGCATGACATCCGCGCCGCCCTGCGAGACGACGTGCAACACATGCGCCAGCTCGATGTCCGAGCGCAGGCCGTTCTTCATGCCGACCACCTTGGCGCGGTCGAGCATGTCGGGCTGGCCCCAGGGGCCCCAGGTGTCGCGGATGCCGTCGCAGCCGGCGCCGACGCGGACGCCTGCCTGCTTGAGGCGCATGATCGACGGCACGGTGGCCGACGGCGCACCCGTGGTCAGGATCGCCACGTCGAGTTCGGCGATCTGTTCGATCAGCTGGCCGACGCGCAGATAGTCGTTCATGCCGAGTGCAAAGGCGTGGCTGATCGCAACCTTGCCCTGCATGCCGTTGGCGCGGATGCGCTCGAACATCAGTTCCATGGTGAAGGCGCCAAGATCGCCCGCCTCATGGAGGTGAATGTCGATCGGGCACTGGTGCTTCAGCGCCAGGGCGAAGAGCGCGTCGAGCTGGCCCTTGGGGTCGCGGTCGATGCCGCAGGGATCGATGCCGCCAAGAACCTCGCAGCCCTGGCTGAGTGCCTCGTCGAGCAGTTCCAGCGTGCCAGGCATGACCATCAGGCCCGACTGCGGGAAGGCGACGATCTCGATGTCGATGACGCCTTTCAGCTTCTCGCGGGTTTCCATGATGCCGTCGACGAGCGCCAGCTTGTGGACCGGATCGATGTCGACATGGCTGCGGATATGCGTCGCGCCATGGGCGGCGAGGCCGATGGCATGGCGCATCGACTGGCGATGTGGGTCGATGCCGATCTCGATGCGGTGCTCGCGCTCGAAATCGATGCGCTCGCGCAGCACGGCGCGGCGATTGTTCTCGTGCCAGGGCATGCCCCAGGTGGTCTTGTCGAGATGGGTATGCGCGTCGATCAGGCCCGGAATGGCGATGGCGCCCTTGCCATCCTCGACCGGCATGCCGGGGTCTGGCTCGAAACGGCCAATGCCGGCGATCCGCCCGTCGCGGATCAGCAGATCGGAATTCGCACCGCCATAAGGACGAACGTTGCGAAGCAACAGGTTGGTCATCACGCTTACCTCAGTTTCGGATTGAGCAGGTCGCGCAGCCAGTCACCCAGAATGTTGACGACGACGACGAGCAGGCAGAGCTGGATCACCGGAAACAGCACGATCCACCACGAACCGGAGAACAGGAACTGGTTGCCAATGCGGATCAGCGTTCCGAGCGACGGCTGGCCGGGTGGCATGCCGATGCCAAGGAACGACAGCGTCGCCTCGGTCAGGATCGCCATGCCGAAGTTCAGCGTGGCGGCGACCAGTACCGGCGTCAGCGTGTTGGGCAGGATGTGATGCGCCAGGATACGACGAGCGGGCACTTTCAGCAGGCGAGCCGCCTGAACATATTCCTTGTTGCGCTCGACAATGGTCTGTGCACGCACGGTGCGCGCATATTGCACCCAGGACGACAGCGCGATCGCGAACACCAGCACGGCCGCGGCACCGATCTCGCGCAGATCATCCGGCAACATCTGGCGCACGACGGTCGACACAAGGATGGCGATCAGGATCGTCGGGATCGACAACGTGATGTCGCCGAAGCGCATCAAGAGATTGTCGACGACACCGCCAAAGAAGCCGGCGCACAGGCCCGCGGTCATGCCGATCAGCAAGGACAGCACCACCGAGAAGAGGCCGATGACGATGGATATGCGCGTGCCGTAGAGAATGGCCGACAGCATGTCGCGCCCTTGCGTGTCGGTGCCGAGCAGGTAGGGCCACTCACCCGTTGGCTCCCAGATCGGCGGAAGCTCGGCCTTCCACATATCGAGCTGGGCAGCATCATAAGGGTTCTGCGGTGCGATCAGCGGCGCAAACACCGCAGCCGACACCAGCACGGCCAGGATCACGGCGGCGATCATCGCCGACTTGTTGCGGGTGAAGGACCACCAGACATCGCTGTTGCGGATGCGCTTGAGCAGGCCGGGACGGGCGGCAGCGCCGGTTTTGGTAACGTCTGTCGTCATCGACTGGACTCCAGCTGTCAGTGCGAGGCACGCAGGCGCGGATCGATCACGGCATAGGTGATGTCGACCAACGTGTTCAGCGCGACGAAGATGAAGGAGATGATGCAGAGATAGGCGGCCATGACGGGGATATCGAGGAAAGTCACCGCCTGAATGAACAGCATGCCCATGCCCGGCCACTGGAAGACGGTCTCGGTGATGAGCGCGAAGGCGATCAGCGAGCCGATGTTCATCGCGGTCATGGTCACCACCGGCATCAGGCAGTTGCGCAGCGCGTGGCGGAAATAGATGCGCCAGCGCGGAATGCCGCGGGCGCGGGCGAACTTGACATAGTCGGAGCGCAGCACTTCAAGCATCTCGGCGCGGACGAGGCGCATGATCAGCGTGATCTGGTAGAGCGACAGCGACACCGCCGGCAGGATCAGCGCCGCGCGTCCGGACGGCGTCAGAAGGCCGGTCGACCACCATCCCAACTGCACGACCTCGCCGCGACCGAAGGACGGCGACACGCCGAGGATGACAGAAAACACCAGGATCAGGAGAATGCCCACGACGAAGCTCGGCAGCGACACGCCGACGATCGACAGGAATTGCAGCGACTCCGTGTACCATCTCCCCCGCTTGATCGCGGTCAGCACGCCGAGCGGCAGGCCGACGACCAGCGAGATCAGTGTCGCCACCAGAACAAGCTCCAACGTCGCCGGGAAGCGCTCTCCGATCAGGGTCAGCACGTCCTGGCCATTGCGGTAGGAGATGCCGAAATCGCCCTGTGCCGCATTCGCGACGAAGCGCGCAAACTGGGTGGCAACGCCGTCGTCGAGACCCAGCCGCTCGCGAATGGCATCACGGTCCGCCTGCGTCGTCTGTTCGGTGACCATGAGCTCGACCGGATCGCCGGCGAGACGGAAAATCAGGAAGGCGAGCATGGCGACCGCCAGCATGACCATGATGGCATTGGCAATGCGGCTTATAGTGAAGACCAGCATGTGGAGCCTCGCGGGGTGGACGGAGCCGGAGCGCCTGCTGCGCCGGCTCCACGTGGTGTTTACTGGGCGAAATGAGTCAGCCGGTGGTGCGGCTTGTTCTCGGTAAGCTGCGCGATATCAGCGCGGAGATCCTCTTGAGGGCCTCCGCATGGCAAGGCGTCGAAAAGCCCGCGGCCTGCCGCGAGGATCAGCTTCCTGAACATGTGAGTTCTCCACCACTTCGTTTTGCCCCAGCCCCCTTTGGCGGGGATCTTTTCATGAAGCGATGGCGGCTCGGGGCCGCCAATCTGCTCGCCGCATCAACCGGCTGCACCTCCACTGCCTTGCCGATTGCCGCCTGCGTGCCAAAAGCTACGAAGTCGCAACACACATGTCAACCATATTGTCGACAATCTTCTTTATTTTTGCCAACAGACGACTCAAACCAGCCATGAGCGGCCGACAGCCGGACCAATGGCGGTGTCGTCAGCCTGCTTGCAGGTCGGCCCAGCCACCGGCATGCTGCCGCATCTTTGAAAAGATCTGCGCCCAAGCCCCACCTTCTTGCCGGCCACCGGTGCTTGCAGCCGCATCAAGCGGAGAGGGCCCGAGGCGCTCATCGAACATCGCCGGGATCTCCCGCCCGCTCTGGAAGATCGGCCTGAGACATCGCTCGGTCCGTCAATCGCCAAAGCCCGGCAAACCAAGTCCGACGACGTAAATTCTGCAACAACGCCCCCTCACATGGCGTGTCGTCGGGCGATTGTTCTTTGCCTGCCTTGGACGCTGCATGTCGCGCTTCGATGACCAAGCGCGCATCAACACTGATTTATTTCTTTGAATTAAAGTATAAACACAAAAATGAATCGACAAGTTCTTTTGAAATCGCCCTGGTTGCGGCATCTCGAAATTATTCCCGCATTGCGATAGAGAATTTTGTGGTGCCGATACATGACAGTTTAATAAAGTTGCAATCTGCGGCGCGGTACTGAGCCATATCAAATCGAGCCGGAACCCGTCATGACGATTAGATTAAAGCTCATTGCCAGTATCGCCCTTCTCGCCGCTTTGTTGCTGATTTCAGGCGGCACCGCCTTTTTGGCGCTGCAATCAGTGTCGGAGCGCACCCGCACCATTGTCGTCGATCGCGTCGAGCCGATGACCCATCTGAAGACCGTCGCGGACATGTATGCCGTCAACATCGTCGACACGGCCCACAAGGTCAGAAGCGGCGCGCTCGATTGGGCGGAAGGCGAAAAGGCGTTGCGTGTCGCCATCGATGCCATCGACCGCTCCTGGACGGCCTATGCGTCAACGACGATGACATCGGATGAAAAGGCGCTGGCCGACGGGTTCGCAGGGCTTCGCGAGAGTTCGAGAAGTGAGATCGACACTCTGGTCGGTATCATCGCGCGAAAGGATCAGGCAGCCCTCGATCGCTTCGTCGGCGAGCGGCTCTATCCGACGATCGATCCGCTTGCCACGCCCATCAGCGACCTGGTCTCGCTCCAGCTTCGCGTGGCGCAGGAGGAATTTGCCGCCGCAAACGAGCTGAAATCTACCATCGTCCTGTGGATGGGCGCGCTCGCGGTCATCTCGTTGGCCATCGTTGCCTTCTCGGTCTGGCTGGTGATCGGCGGCGTCACGACCCCACTCAAGCGCATGCAAGAGGCAATGCGCCGGCTGGCGTCCGGCGACACGGTGACAGGAGTTCCCTATTCCGGGCGCCGCGACGAGATCGGCGATATGGCCGGAGCGGTCGAGGTGTTCCGCCAGGCGGCCATTGCCAACCGGCGCATGGAAGAGGAGGCGCAAGCCACGCGGGCACGGGCCGAGAGCGACCGCATCCGCCTGACGGAGGAAGCCGAAGCCGCAGCCCAGGCGCGACTGGAGCAAGCGACATCGGGGCTTGCGGCCGGTTTGCGCCGGCTTGCCTCGGGCGACCTGTCGTTCCAGCTCGATCAAGCCTTTGCGCCGGATTTCGAGCCGCTGCGCCATGATCTCAACGCCGCGATCGGCCAGCTCGGCGACACGCTGTCGGCCATCACCCTGTCGGCCGGATCGATCGACAACGGAACCCGCGAGATCAGCGTCAGCGCCGACGACTTGTCGCGCCGCACCGAACAGCAGGCAGCGTCGCTCGAAGAGACGGCTGCCGCGCTCGACGAGATCACCGTCAATGTCTCCAACTCCGCCAAGCGCGCCGACGAGGCGCGTGCCGTGGCGATGCGGGCCAATGCCAGCGCCGCCCAGTCGGGCGCTGTGGTGGGGAACGCGGTCGAAGCCATGGGCCGGATCGAGGAAGCCTCCGGCCAGATCTCCAACATCATCGGCGTCATCGACGAGATCGCCTTCCAGACCAACCTTCTGGCGCTCAACGCCGGCGTCGAGGCGGCGCGGGCGGGCGATGCTGGCAAGGGCTTTGCCGTCGTCGCCCACGAGGTGCGCGAACTGGCGCAGCGCTCGGCCAAGGCGGCCAGGGAAATCAAGGAACTGATCCGCAATTCGAGCGTCGAGATCGAAGCCGGTGTCAAGCTGGTGCGGCAAACCGGCGAGGCACTGAAGACCATCGAGACCTATGTCGTGACCATCAATCAGCACATGGACGCGATCGCCACCTCGGTGCACGAGCAGTCGACCGGCCTCGGCGAAGTCAATACCGCGGTCAACCAGATTGACCAGGTCACCCAGCAGAACGCCGCCATGGTCGAGGAGACCACCGCCGCCAGCGTGACGCTTGCCGGCGAGGCCGCCCGGCTGCGCCAGTTGATCGCGCAGTTCGCGCTTGCCGAGACTTCGCCACCTCAGAGCCAGCGTCGCGCAGCCTGACAGCCCACAGCTGAACCGCAACAGCCGCTCCGGCAAATCGCCGGAGAGGCTGCGCCGGAACTAACGTTGAAGACACTTGGCAGAATCGGCGACCTTGCTGGCGGCTATGACGAACCGCCTCGCCGTCGCCTCGATGGCTCGTTCAGACCATCACTCGACCTGATGCCTGAGACCTGCCGCCTCGATCCCAGCAACGGCCACGAGTTCGTCATTGTCCGACGTGTCACCAGTGACGCCGACGGCGCCGAGGAGCTTGCCGGCCTGGTCGCGCACGAGCACGCCGCCCGGAACGGGCACGATCCTGCCGCCGGAGACGGCATTGAGCCCCTCGACAAAGTGCGGCCGCTCCCTCGCGGTCTGGTCGAGCCAGCGCGACCCCATGCCGACCGCCAGCGCGCCATAGGCCTTGCCCGCGGCGATCTCGTAGCGCAGCAGCGAGGCACCGTCCTGTTTCTGGAAGGCCTTCAGATGCCCACCGGAGTCGAGCACCGCAATTGTCAGGGGCTTCATCTTCGCCTCGGCGCCCTTTTCGAAGGCTGCAGCGATGATGGTGTTGGCTATGGAAAGCGTCAGTTCAGTCATGTGGTTTCCTCGGAAATTCTGGGTCAAAAAAAGCGGCCGCCAGCCAGTGGCAGCCGCGAGAGTGCGATCGAAATGCCGTCAGTGTCCGGCGAGGTGACTACTTCGTCACGCCCATGATCTTGCCGAGATAGGCGACATATTCGCCGAACTGCGGCAGCGCGCGGGTGGCGGCGGCGTCGCGCGGACGCGGCAGATCGATCACCACCTCTTCGATGATCTTGCCCGGCCGGTCGGCCATGACCAGCACGCGGTCGGACAAGAACACGGCCTCGGCAATGCTGTGGGTGATCAGCATCACGGTCTTGCGGTGCTCCTGCCAGATGCGCAGCAGCTCGACATTGAGCTTGTCGCGGGTCAGCGCGTCGAGCGCGCCGAAGGGTTCGTCCATCAAGAGAATCGGCGGATCGAGCACCAGCGCCTGGCCGATCGAGGCGCGCTGGCGCATGCCGCCCGACAGCTGGTGCGGGTGGGCGTCGGCGAACTTTGAGAGCGACAAAACCTCCAGCACCTTGTCGACCGCTTGGTCGCGGGCTTGCGCCGGCATCTTTCGGATGCGGGCGCCGAGCTCGACATTCCTGCGCACGGTGAGCCAAGGCAGCATGTTGTTGGTCTGAAAGACCACGCCGATGTCAGGTCGCGGCGAGTGAATCGCCTCGCCCCTGACCGTCGCCGAGCCACTCTCATAGGGGATCAGGCCGGCAATGATGCGCAGAAGCGTGCTCTTGCCGCAGCCACTCGGCCCGAGCACCGAGACGAATTCCTGGTTGCGGATGCCGAAATTGATGTCTTCGAGCGCCGCGACCTTGCCGAAGTGCTTGTTGAGCCCCTTGGCTTCGATGTGGATGGCCAAAGGCTGGGCGGCCGGCTGCGCGCCACCCTTGTTCGCCTCGATGGTCGCCGTAGCCGACATGGTGTCCTCCCGAACTGCGATATTCATACCTGGATACCCCGCCACCAGACCGACTTGGCCGCGAATTCAATGGCCGCATAGAGCACCAGCGAGATCAGCGTGATGACGATGATGCAGCCGAAGACGAGGTCGGTGCGCGACGAGGCAGTGCCCAGCATGATGAGGTTGCCCAGGCCGCGGTCGGAGCCGACGAGCTCGCCGATGATGGCGCCGATCATCGCCAGCGGCATCGCCACGCGACAGCCGTCGATGAAAGCCGGCAGCGCGCTTGGCAGGCGCAGCGTCGTGAAGGTCGTCCACGGGCCGGCATTGAGGGCGCGGAAATGCTCTTCCAGGTTCTTGGCCGTGCCGGCAAAGCCGCCGAGCGTGGCGACGACGATCGGGAAGAAGGCGAACAGAAAAGCCATCGCCACCTTGGAGACGAAGCCGTAGCCGAACCAGACGATCATCAGCGGCGCCAAGGCGCTTTTCGGAGTCGTCTGCAGCGCCGTCACCAGCGGATAGATGGTGCGCTGGGCGAAAGGCGAGACATAGACGATCATGCCGATGATGATGCCGACGACGACGGCGGCGATGAAGCCGATCAGCACTTCGGCCAGCGTGTACATGGAGTGCTCGAAGATCTGGTCGCGTGACTCCCAGATCGCCACCGCGATCGCCGAGATCGGCGGCAGGATGTAGCTTTTCACTTCGAAATAGCGAACGCCGTATTCCCAGAAGAGCAGGAACGCTCCGAAAAACGAGACGACTTGCGCGTATGCGACAAGCCTTGGACTTACGCCTGACATATTGGCTCCTCCTGATAGGCGTCCGGGGGGGGGCCTCACAGGCAGCAACCCCGGCAAATCTGTGTGTCGCATCCGGTCTGTCCGGTGCGCTCTTTGAGCAAGGGCGCCAGCATGGCCGGCGCCCTTCGTCTCGGTGGCTTGCAGGTCCTCGGCCTACTCGCCCAGCTTGTCCTTCACCACCTGGTGGGGCGGCGGGACAAGGAAGCGCTTGAAATGCCACTGGTCGAAGGCGTCGATGTTGCGCGCCCAGACCTGTGCGACATGCGGGTTGTCTTCGGTGACCTGGATCATGTCGCAATAGATCTCGCAGTTGTTGCCGTCGGGATCCTTGAACACGAGGAAGCAGTTGGCGCCCGGGCCATGCTTGCCGATGCCGCGGACGATTTCCACGCCGCGCTCCTGCAGCATCTCGGCCGCTGCCTCCATGTCCTCGAGGCTGTCGACCAGGTAGGAGAAGTGCTCGAGGCCGGGCCTCGAATACTTCGGCAGGTCGTCGCGATCGGGCGAGTCAGCCGGAATTTGCGACAAGGCGAGGTCGTGATGGTCGGCGCCTGCACGCAGGAACACCATCTTGTCCTCGATCCAGTCCGAGACCTCCAGGCCGACGACATTGGTGTAGAAGTCGACGGACTTGTGGATGTCACGAACCATCAGGACCATGTGGCCCAGCTTCCTGACGTTGATCTTCTTCTTCATGTTCCTCATCCAGGAGTGAAGTCAGCCCTCAGCGGCTGATATTGCGGTAGAGGTCGTCGGTCTTGATGCTGTCGTCGACGACGAAAGCTTCACGCACGAAGCCCATGGTCTTTTCCATGCGGTCGGCACGGACGAAACCCAGCTCCTTGTTCTCTGCGTTCGGATCGCGGACAAGCGCGTTGATCTGCTTGATCTGCTCCAGCACGATGCTCTTTTCGAGCGTCGGATACTGCTTGACGATCAGATCGGCGGATTCATCCGGGTTCTGCGCGAGGAACTCATAGCCACGGTAGGAAGCGTCCAGGAACTTGTCGACGACCTCGGGCTTCTCGGCCAGCATCTGCTCGGTGGTGACGAAGCCGCTGCCATACATGTCGAGACCGAAGTCGCGATACTTGATCATGCCGATCTTCTTGCCACTCTCGCCGGCATTCTCTGTCAGGATCGGCAGGCTGGCGCCTTCCCAGCACTCGGCGAGATCGACCTTGCCTTCCAGGAAGGACGAGGTAATGACGGCCGGGTTCATGCGCAGCAGCTTGAGGTGATCCTTGGGCAGGCCATTGTCGACGAGCCAGCTCGGCACGATGTTCTGCACCGGCGATGTGGCGCCGCCGCCGACCGACTTGCCGGCGAAGTCGGCGAGCTTCTTTTCGCCCTCGCCGTCCTTGGTCAGGTAGCAGAGCGCGCCCGGCCACACCGTGTTGATCGAGCCGACGAAAACGGCCTTGCCGCCACTGGCGCGGTTGAGAATGACCGAGACAGGATCGCCATAGCCGATGTCGAACAGGCCCTGGTCGATCTCGTTGACGGTGCGCTGGCCGCCATAACCCTGGTAGACGGTGACGTCGAGGCCAGCCTCGTCATAAAAACCCTTGGCCTTGGCGACCAGGATGCCACCGACGCTGCCTTGCGGCAGCCACGACATGTTGAATGCGACCTTCTCGGCCGCCGAGGCGGCGGCCGTCATGCTTGCAACGGCACCTGCCAGCGCGAGCCCGCGCAGTGCTTTCCCGAAACTCATTGCCATACTGTCCTCCTCAGTGTTGGGCCTGGTTTTTTGGATGCTTCTTACCCGACCGGCATGGACCGGATCGGATTTGTTATGGCGCCGACCTTCTCTACGGCAGCCGTGACGATGTCCCCGCAATTGAGGAACTCGCCGGTTCCCATGCCGACGCCGTCAGGCGTGCCGGTGGCGATCAGGTCGCCCGGCCGAAGCGTCAGGATCGACGACAGATAGGAGATCTGCTCGGCGACGGAAAAAATCATCGAACCGGTACTGTCGTCCTGCTTGCGCGTTCCGTTCACGTCCAGCGTCAGGCGCAGGCTCTGCGGATCGCCGATGCAGGCGGCCGGCACGAGCCACGGACCGAGCGGGGCGAACGTGTCGAAGCTCTTGCCCCGGAACCAGTCGAATTTGAAGGGGAAATCGGAGCGGCGCGTGAGATCGCGCGAGGTGATGTCGTTGATGACCGAATAGGCAGCGACATGCTCGAGTGCCTTCTCGACCGGAATGTCGCGGCCGCCGATGCCAATGACTGCCGCCAGCTCGACCTCCCAATCGACCTTCTGCGCCCGCTCCGGCAGGATCACCGCCGCATCGGGACCGATGACGCTCGAATCCGCCTTCATGAAGACATAGGGCTGGCTTTCCGACTTGGCGGCCAGCACCGTGCCCATCTCCTGGGCATGCTCGACATAGTTGGACGCAGTGGCGAAAATGCGGATCGGGCGATAGGGCTCGCAAAGCTGCGTTCCCGTTCCCAGCGGCTCATATTTTGGACCTGCAGCGGCAACGTTCTCGGCGAGAGCCGCCAAAGCCGGCGCCACGTCCAGCCAGCGGTCGAGCATGCCCGCCACGCCGGCTGAAATCCACTTGTCCCAGGCCTGTGCGTCCTTACCCGTAAGGCGTGCCACCAGCGCGAGGTCATAGACGCCCTGCTCCGTCACCAATACGGGCCGAACTTCGTCCCTGATCACTCGTTGTCCTAGCGCGTGCCACACCACTGGCTGGCTCCTTCCTTGTTGCCTGCTATCGTTGTTGCATACATTTCATCATCTGTGTATGCATGTCAAGCATGAGGTGCGCACGGAAAGCGAGTTTCTAACGATGTCTGAAATCGAATTGTTCCATGAATGGGGTTCGGTTCAGTCCTTCAAGGTCCGCATGTGCCTGGCCGAGCTCGACCTTCCCTGGACCTCGCGCCGCATCGACCTGTCGCGTTTCGACAATCTCACCCCGGCCTATCTCACAGTGCACCCCAAAGGGCTGGTGCCGGCGCTACGCTGGAACGGCGAGGTCTTCGTCGAATCCTCCGACATCAACGAGCTGCTCGTCGACATTGCCGGCGGCAGGCTGCTGCCATCTTCGATAGAAGAACGCGCACGCGCGCGAAGCTGGGCTCGCTTCGAAGACGAGGTGGTGCACCCGGCCATCCGCCCGCCGACCTTCAATCTCATCCTCAAGGCGCGTGTGGCGAAAATCGCCCCTGCCGCATTCGCCGAAATGATCTCGCGACATCCGCTGCCGGCACGACGCGACGCCTATCTGGCCGCGGCGCACGCGCCCTTCGATCACGCGGCCGTCGTCACCTCGATCAGGACGTTCCGCGACGTGATGGCCAGGATGGAGCGAGCATTGGCTGAAAGACACTGGCTGGCAGCAGACAGCTTTTCGCTCGCCGACGTGGCCATGGCCGCCTTCGTCGACAGGCTCGACCGACTGGCCATGCCCGCCTTGCTCGCCGCCTTTCCCAGAACGTCCGACTGGGCGACGCGAATCCGCGCCCTCAAGTCATTCGCCGAGGCCCAGGGCCCGGACAACGCTCGCCCCGATCCACTCGTCAACACAGCTGCCGTGGCCACGCTGATCGCCGAGGCGCACGGGCAAGCTCCAACACTGGAAATGGAACGCTTCTGATGGATCACGCCATGAAGATCGACACACTGGACGACGGCAAGACCCTGCTCGACCGCCTGTTCTTCGACGCCCGCAGCCAGAATGGTTGGCTCGACCGGCCGGTCGATCTCGCGCTGCTCGAACGAATCCACGACATCGCCAGGATGGGGCCGACGAGCATGAACTGCTCGCCGCTGCGTATCGTCTACCTGGCGACCGATGCGGCACGCGAAAAGCTGAAGGCGGCGCTGGCTGCGGGCAACGTCTCCAAGATCATGACCTGCCCGGTCGTCGCCATCTTCGCCACCGACTACGCTTTTGCCGAGAAGATGCCGTTTCTGTTCCCCCACACCGACGGCAAAGGCCATTTCGAGCGCAATCCGCATCTCGTCGACGACACAGCCTTCCGCAACGCCACGCTGCAGGCCGCCTATTACATGCTGGCGGCGCGTGCGCTCGGCCTCGACTGCGGGCCGATCTCCGGCTTCAACCGTGCCGCCACCGACGAGATCTTCTTTGCCGGCACGGCCATTCGTTCAAATTTCATCTGCGGCATCGGCCATGGCGATCCGGCCAAGCTGTTTCCCCGCCACCCGCGCCTGCCCTTCAACGAAGCCTGCACGGTGCTTTGATCTGCGCCTGAAAAGAAAATAGCCCCCGACGCAAGCGCCGGGGGCAGGCTATGGGTGTGGTAACAGGCGGTCTGAAAAAGTCTTGAAACAGGTCTGCCTGAAAATCAGTCCGGCCGGCGCGCCACGACCTTGAGCTCGACCACCATGTCCGGGTGCGGTAACTGGCGGACGCCGACGGTGGTGCGGGCCGGGCCGTCAGGCCCGAACCACTTGTTGTATTCGCAGTTCATGGCTGGATAGTAGGCCATGTCGGTGAGGAAGATCGTGACGTCGACCAGATCCGAGAGCGTGCCGTCGACCGCGCGCAACGTCTCGGTGATGTTGGTGACGATCGCCCGGAACTGCTCGGCCACGTCGTAGATTGCTTCGCCCGCCTGCCTGGAGACACCTGCAATTGTGCCGTCCTTCTGCCGGGCGCTGACGCCTGACAGGAACAGCAGGCCGCCCGCCTCACGCAGGAAAGGATAGTTGGCGAGCGGCTTCGGCCTGACGGCTGCAGCAGTGCTCACGCCGCCTTCTCCAGCGCCCAGGGCGAGAAGCCGGCCTGGTCGACCGCAGCGAAGAACGTCTGCTCGGCCTGCGCGTCGAGTTCGACCAGCGGCGCGCGCACGGTGCGCCAATCGTTGTAGCCGAGTTCGCGCGCGATCAGTGACTTCATCGCCTGGATCATCGGGAACTGCTGGAACAGCGTGCGCACGGTGACAGCCTGGGCGAAGGCGTCGGTCACGCCCATCTTTGGCGTGTTCACCACCGCCTCGACCATGCCCTTGGCATTGACGTTGGCGGTCGCCGAGATGCAGCCGACCGACCCCCTGGCCATCGTCTCGCCGAGCAGGATCTCGGAAGCCGGGAAGACCTTGAAGCCGTCGCCGATGTCGAGATAACGCGCCAGGTTTTCGCGGTCGCCCGAGCTGTCCTTGATGCCGACGACGTTGGGATAGCGGCGACGCAGGCCCTCGACCAGTTCGACGGTAACAGGCACGCCGGTGAATTGCGGGATGTGATAGAGCACCACCTGCAGCTTGTCCGAACCGACAGCTTCGATCAGGCGGCCATAGTGGCGGATCAGCCCTTCGGTCGTTGCCGGCTTGAAGAAAAACGGCGGCAGCACCAGCACGGCGGGCGCACCCGCGTCGACCGCCGCGCGCGTCAGCTCAACGGTCTCCCCGAGCGAATTGTTGCCGGTGCCGGGCATCAGCGCCGAGGCAGGGATGCCAGCAGCAACCACCTCATCGAGCAGGCGACGCTTTTCCGAAATCGACAGCGAAGCTGCCTCGCTGTTGGTGCCGAAGATCGCAAGGCCGGCACCCTGCTCGACGACCCAGCGGCAATGGCTGAGGAAATGCTGCGAATTGACTGTTAGGTCCGGATTGAACGGCGTCAGAACCGGGGCGTAGACGGAGAGAAGCTCCTGGGTCATGGGTCTCACTTTCGCTTTTGACAGGACAATCCGCAGGGAAAGAGACCGCATTCGTCGATGGCGAAGCGCATGATCTCGTGTCCCAGTTCCTCTTCGTGCGTATCGAAATGCGCGACGATGGATGTGTGGTTGTGGCGGCTCAGCTGGACGAAGCGCGGCGCCTTGCCGGTGCGCATCGCATGCCGCTGGACGAACTCGGCGCCATAGGCGTCGATGTAGCGGTTCTCGAACTCGGCAACGGCGACCATCACCGGCAGCGCACTGGTTCCCGCATGAATGACCGGCGACAGCGCGTCGTAGGCCGCCTCGTCGTCGCCGAAATACTGGCGGACGTTGTTGGCATTGGGATTGGTGGGCAGGCTGTCGGCCCTGAGCCGCGCGCTGATCAGCACCGCCCCTCTGATGTCGGGGCTCGGAAGCCGCCCGACATTGGGGTCGTGGAGGTAACCGGCGACATGGCAGCCGCCGGCGGAATGGCCAACAAGCAGGATCGCGCGCGGATTGCCGCCGAAACGCTCGATGTTTGCGGCGATCCAGTCGATCGCCGCCGCCACGTCGCGCGCGCCTTCGGGGTACTGCGCGCCGGGCGCCAGCCGGTACTCGACATTGACGCCGACGAGGCCCTGGCGGCTGAACCAGCGCAGCACATTGTCGTAGATCAGGCCGTCCACGCTTTTCGAGCCGCGCGTAAACGCGCCGCCATGGACAAAGACGACGACCGGCCGGCCGCGCCCGGACGCGCAACGGCTGCTGCTTTCGAAGACGTCGAGGCGATGGGCGGGATCGGCGCCATAGGCCAGGTCGCGGTGGACGACGATGCCGTCATTGGCGGCCTTTTCCTGGTGATGGTCGCGATAGACGTCGAGCACCACCTTACGGCTCGCGCCGAGATCGTCGTTCCAGACCCTGCCTATGGCATCCAGTCGCGCCCGCTCATCAGGCGAAAGTCCCGCAAATCGCATTTCCGCTGTCCCTGCTCCTCGCAGAGGGGCCCTCAAGCAGGTGTACCCACTCCCCTCTTTTGTTGCTGAATAGCAGTCAATTTCACACTTGACAACATATTTGCATACACAGATTAGTATTTGCATACACAGATGAGAGTCTGTGTTGCGGGGCGGCTGCCGCCTCGCCGTCAAACCCTGTGAAAGGAAAACCAATGGCCAAGTTGCGCCATCTCGCCATCGCCGTGTCCGACCCGGAAGCGGCCGCCCAGTTCTTCGAGAAGGCCTTCGGCATGACCCGCGCCGGCCAGGCGATGCGCGGCGTCTACATGTCCGACGGCGTCATGAACGTCGCCCTTTTGAACTTCGGCGAAGAGCCGGTTCCGGGCTTCGAGACCGAGAAGGACTACAACGGCATCATCCACTTCGGCATGTGGGTGGATTCGGTCGAGGAGACCGACGAACTGGTGAAGGCTGCCGGCGGTTCGTACATGAACGGCCGCAAGGAATCGAACCCGAACGTCTTCTACGAAGTGAAGTACAAGACCCCCGAAGGCATCGTTTTCGACGTCACCGAGAACGGCTGGAAGGGCGCGGTCAAGAACGTCAACGCCGCCTGACCTGGCCCGAACCAATGCCGGAGCAACTAGCACCCCCGGCATCGGGCCATGTCACGGCCGCCGGCTTGGGCGGCGGCAAGAACGGAATGGAGCAATCGAGATGGCCAAGTCCAAGATCGCGGTGACGATCCCCGTATCCGACACCTGCCTGTCGCGACTGTCCCAATCCTACGACGTGATCACGCTGCCCGCAGGACTGGGCAGCGGATCACCGGAGATCGATTTCAGCGGCGTCTGGGCGGTGCTCACCAACGGCAGCACCGGCATGTCCGACGGCGAAATGGGCAGGCTGCCGGACCTAAAGCTGGTTTCCGCCTATGGCGCGGGCTACGAGAATGTCGACGTCGAGGCCGCAAGGCGCCGCGGCATCCACGTCACCCACGCGCCGAACACCAACACGGAGACTGTCGCTGACCATGCGCTCGCGCTGATGCTGGCGATCTCGCGCGACATCTGCCGGCGCGACCGCCGCCTGCGAGAGGGTGCCTGGGGCGCGATCCGCTCGGCCCGGCCGACGCTGTCGGGCGCAACCCTCGGCATCATCGGCCTCGGCAACATCGGCCAAGGCGTGGCAAGGCGCGGCGAAGCCTTCGGCATGCGCGTCGCCTACACCACCCGCAATCCAGTAACCGACGTCGACTGGCAGCACGTGCCCGACCCGATCGTGCTTGCATCGATGAGTGATTTCCTCGTCATCGCCTGCCCCGGCGGGCCGTCAACGCGACATCTCGTCGACCGCCGCATGCTTGCGGCACTCGGGCCGGGCGGGTTCCTGGTCAATGTCTCGCGCGGCATGGTTGTCGACACTACGGCACTGGTCGAAGCCCTCCGTGAAAGCCGAATTGCCGGCGCCGGCCTCGACGTCTTCGAAGGCGAGCCTGAGCTGCCCGCCGGCCTCGCCGACCTCGACAATGCCGTGCTGACACCGCACATGGCCGGACGCTCACCGGCGGCGGAAAACGCACAGATCGACGTCTTTCTCCACAACCTCGCCGCGCATCGCAACGGCGGTATACTCAAAGCCCAGCTTGCATAAATCTCGGGCTGTCACTAAATCGATTTGGGATTTGCCTCGCGGCAGATCGCCATTTGCCGTGAAAACCGGAAAGCCGAACGCATGACCACCATCGCCTCGCAGATCTACCAGGCCCTCGCCGAGGAAATCGCCAAGGGCGTGATGGTTCCTGGCCAGAAGCTCGAAGAAAAGGTCATCGCCGAGAAGTTCGGCGTCTCCAGAACGCCGGTGCGTGACGCCCTGCGCGAACTCGGCGCCCGCGGCCTGATCGAGATGAATCCGCGCCGCGGCGGCGTCGTCGCCCGCATCGACACCGAACAGATGGCCGACATGCTGGAGGCCGAATGCGAGATCGAGGCCCTGTGCGCCCGCCTCGCTGCGCAGCGCATGAGCGCGCTCGAGCGCGAGCAGCTTTATGAACTGCACCGCCAATACGCGGCCTGCGCCGCCGAAAAGGACATCGAGGGCTGCCGCGACATCAACCGCAAGTTCCATGATGCCATCTGCCGTGGCGCCCACAGCGTCACCATCACCGCGATGGCGGTCGACCTGCGCGTGCGCCTCGCCCCTTTCCGCCAGCACCAGGCCGGCCCCGCCGACATCCGGCTGCAGCAGTCGCTCGACGAGCACCAGAAGGTCGTCGACGCGATCCGCGCCAATGACGGTCCGGCTGCCTTCGCCGCCCTTTACCAGCACAACGCCCGCCTCAGCGCCGGCGTCATGAGCCGCTTCGCCGCCGAAGCGGCCAAGTAGCCCAAGGCATCATCCCGACACCGAAGTTGACCTTGCCTGGCCACCGGCCGGGCCACTTGCGCTCGCCTTGGGTTGACCGAGCAACACCCTGCATTCCCGCCAACTCACGCCTTGCCTGCCGGCGCAGCCGCACGCTTTTGCGCAAGCAGGTATACAAGAATGCGGATGTGCATATCAAATCATTTGCATTCTCAAACTCAACTGTGCATACATGATAATCGCATTGCATACTACAAGGTACCTGTAGCCGCCGGCACATCGAGCAACGGCGATATTCAAGACCCGAATTCTGGAGGAGAAATCATGGGCAAGAATGCACGGTATTTGACTTTGGCTCTGGCGATGGCGGCAACAGGCATGCTGTCGGCACCGGCCATGGCGGCCGAGAAGACGATCGGCGTCACGGTCCCCTATTTCGGCTCGCCGTTCTGGAAGGCCGGGCTCTACGGCGTCGAGACCGCCGGAAAGGAAAAGGGCTACACGGTGCTGAAGGGCGACGCCAAGGACAAGGCCGAGGTCCAGATCGAGCAGATCCGCAGCTACATCGACAAGAAGGTCGACGCCATCATCATCGGCGCCGCCGACGCCGCAGCCGTCGGCCCGGCGGTCGAGGAAGCCATCGACAAGGGCATCCCTGTTATCGCACTGTCGGTGCCGCCAAAGTCCGACCGCCTGACCTCATTCGTCGGCGCCGACAACATCGGCATGGGCCGCCTGCAGGGCATCTGCCTCGGCCGCGCCATCGGCGGCAAGGGTGAGGTCGGCCTGTTCGCCGGTCCGGACGAGATCTGGGCCAAGCTGCGCGTCACCGGCTTCAAGAACACCATGGAAGCCGACTTCCCCGACATCAAGATCGTCGCCGAAAAGGCCGGCGGCACCAAGGATGCGGGTGTCGCCGCGGTCGAATGGGCCAAGGCCCATCCCGAGATGCACGGCATTTTCACCGCCGCCGACACCATGGCCGTCGAGTCGATCAACCAGCTCGGCGCCTCCGTCGAGAAGATCAAGGTCTCGACCTCCAACCTCAACGATGATGCACGCACTGCCCTCGAAAATGGCAAGCTGACCTGCGCCTCGCTGCAGCCGGCGGTGGCCATGGGCCGCGACGCCGCCCGCGAGGCGATCGCCGCGATCGAAGGCGGCAAGGTGCTCGGCCGCATCGAAGCGCCGGCCCTGCTCGTCACCAAGGAGAAGGTCGCCGGCTACGACTTCTCCAAGATCATAGCCCCGGCCGACTACCAGCCGTAAGCGCAACGTCCGGCGGCACTTCAGCCTGACACATCAGCAAAGGGGAATCCGGCCGGCCCGGGTTCCCCTCGTCTTTACCAGCCCAGAGAAATCAAGCGATGTTGACACTTGCAATTGCCCTCGTCCTCTCCGGCGCCGTGGCCGGCCTTCTGGCCGGACTGTTCGGCATCGGCGGCGGCGCCATCCTCGTCCCCGTCCTGGTGCAGGCGCTTGCCATGCTCGACGTCGATGAAAGCATCCGCATGCATCTGGCGGTGGCGACCTCGCTCGGCATCGTCGTGCCGACCTCGATCCGCTCCTTCATGGCCCACCGCAAGCATGGCGCGGTCGACATGCCGCTGCTCAAAAGCTGGGCAATCGTATTGCCTATCGGCGCCATTCTCGCCTCGGCGGTCGCAGCCGTCATTTCCGGCGCCAGCCTGAAGTGGATCTTCACCGCGATCGCCACCATGGTCGGCGTCAAGATGCTGATCAACAAGCCGGGCTGGATCGTCGCCCAGGACCTGCCCGGCCAGCCGGTGCGTTCACTCTACGGCCTGTTGATCGGCTTCCTCTCGACGCTGATGGGCATCGGCGGCGGCATCATGAACAACACCTTCATGATGCTCTACAACCAGCCGATCAAGCGGGCGGTGGCGACCTCGTCCGGCGTCGGCGTGCTTATTTCCATCCCCGCCGTCATCGGTCTGATCGTCGCCGGCTGGCACAAGACCGACCTGCCCGAATTCTCGCTCGGCTACGTCAACATGCTTGCCGTGGCGCTGATCATGCCGATATCGCTCGTCACTGCCCCCCTTGGCGCGCGTATGGCCCATGCTGCCTCCAAGCGCGCGCTCGAAGTGTCCTTCGGCGTCTTCCTGCTCGCCGTCTCGGCCCAGTTCGCCTGGTCGCTGCTGGCATAGCGGGAGCACGGCACCGCTTCGGGCTCGCTATCGAACAGGGGAGCGCGCCGATCTCATTCGCCAGCCGGGACACTCTGGCCGTTCGTCGGTTCGGATGTCGATCCTTTGCTCCGCCAACCGAACCTGTTGACTCCTCCCATATTAATTTCTAAAGTTTAGAAAATAATATGGGAGGAACCGGATGGGTGTTCATCACGGCCATATCTTGCGCATCCTCAGGGATGAAGGACCGCAGTCGCGGGCCGACCTGTCGCGCCGGTCGAAGCTGTCGGCGACGACGCTGACCCATGTCACGGCTGCCCTGCTGCGTGATGGCTCGATCCTCGAAGGCGACACCAGCCTGCCCAACGGCGTGGTCGGCCGCCCCGCCCAGGCGGTGAAGCTGGCGCCCGACGCCCGCAGCGTCGCCGGCGTCCATATCGGCGCCGGCAATGTGCAGGTGGCGATCACCGATCTCCTCGCCCGCCCCAAGGCCACCGCCGCCTTTGCCTTCGACACCGAGG
The DNA here is from genome assembly GCF_014250155.1 of Aminobacter sp. MDW-2. Classification (NCBI taxonomy): domain Bacteria; kingdom Pseudomonadati; phylum Pseudomonadota; class Alphaproteobacteria; order Hyphomicrobiales; family Phyllobacteriaceae; genus Aminobacter; species Aminobacter sp. MDW-2. Next base: position 1,248,379 of record NZ_CP060197.1, on the reverse strand, counting down.
CTGCCGATCCCGACGAGATCGTCGGTCAGGTGTCGAGGACTGTCACCGAGCTTGCCGCCGAAGTGCAGGTCGAGACCAGCAGACTGCTTGGCGTCGGCATCGGCGTGCCCGGCCCGGTCGATCCGGCGCGCCGCACGGCGCTCGCCTCGATCAATGTCGGCTGGCGCAACGTGCCGCTCGCCGACAAGCTCGAAGATGCGCTTCGACTGCCGACGACGGTCGAACACAATGTCAGCGCCATGGCTCTGGCCGAAAGCCACTACGGCATCGGCAAGAATGTGCCGGCCCTGCTCTACATCTACCTGCGCACCGGCCTTGGCGCCGGATTGATGGTCGATGGCGCGCCGTTCAGGCCGGGCGGCCATGGTGCGGTCGAACTCGGCCACATCCAGATCGTGGCCGAGGGCAAGCGCTGTGCCTGCGGCAATGTCGGCTGCCTCGAAACCTTCGTCTGCGAGCGCGCTTTGATGGACGCCGCCGGCCTCAAGGGCGCGGCGCCCGACAACCTGCTCGCCAGGGTCGAGCAGAACACCGCCGCCTGGGACGTCGTCGTTCGCCACCTCACCACCGCGCTCGCCAGCGCCGTCAACATATTGAGCCCCGACCTGATCGTCTTCGGCGGTCATCTCGGCGACGCGCCGCAATCACTGTTCGAGCGGCTGGAACGGGACCTGCCGCTCCGCATCATGCCGCATATGCGCGACATATTGAGCATCCGCCGCGCCACGTTCGGAGCGCAGTCCGGCGCCATCGGCGGCGCGGCCGTTGCACTCGACCAGTTCTTCTATTCGGGAGCACTCCATTGAGCGCCGCCTCGTCGACCGTCGCGGCCTCCACTGGCACGCTTCTTTCGCGCGTCGGACCACACCTCCCCGGCCTCGCTCTCAACGCCCTCGCCTTCCTCGTCGGCCTCGCCATCTGGTGGGCGATCACGGCAGCCAAGCTGGTTGTCCTGCCCGGGCCGCAGGAAGTGTTCGTCCGCGCCATCGAACTCGCCGCCAACGGCCAGCTCGCGCTCGACATCTTCTCCAGCCTCAAGCGCGTGCTCACAGGCTTCCTGCTCGGCGCAGCACTCGCCATCCCGGTCGGCTTCCTGATGGGCTGGTACAAGATCGCCCGCGCGCTGATCGAACCTTACGTCCAGTTCTTCCGCATGATCCCGCCGCTGGCGGTGATCCCGCTCGCCATCGTCACCATGGGCATCGACGAGGCCCCCAAGATCTTCGTCATCTTCCTTGCCTCGTTCCTGTCCTGCGTCGTCGCCACCTATCAGGGAGTCATCAGCGTCGACCGCACTTTGATCAACGCAGCCCGCGTGCTCGGTGCCAGCGACAGGGTCATATTTCCGCGGGTCGTCATCCCGGCGTCGACCCCCTTCATCCTCGTCGGCGTCCGCATCGGCCTGGGATCGGCCTGGGCAACTGTCGTCGCGGCCGAGCTGATCGCGGCGCAGTCGGGCCTCGGCTTCCGGATGCAGCAGGCCCAGCTCTATTACGACCTGCCGACCATCTTCGTCAGCCTGATCACCATCGGCGTGCTCGGCCTGCTGATGGATCGCCTGCTTCAGGCGACCGAACGCCGCCTCACCAGTTGGCAGGAGCGCGCCCAATGAGCCAGCCCAAGCTTTCCTTCCAGCCCAAACTTTCCTTCCAAAATGTCAGCCGCCGCTTCGGCGAAGGCGACAAGTCGTTCCTGGCGCTTGACCGGCTCAACCTCGACATCGCCGACGGCGAGTTCGTCACCGTCGTCGGCCCGTCCGGCTGCGGCAAGTCGACGGCGATGAACATCGCCGCCGGCCTGATGGACGTCTCCGACGGCAAGGTTCTCGTCGACGGCAGGCCGGTCAGCGGCCCGGGGCCGGAACGGGGCGTCATCTTCCAGCAATACGCCCTGTTCCCATGGCTGACGGTGCGCCAGAACGTCGAGTTCGGACTGCGCATCAAGGGCCTGCCGGCGTCGGAGCGGCGCCGCATCTCCGACCATTTCATCGGGCTGGTCGGGCTCCGCGACTTCGCCGACGCGCTGCCCAAGACTCTGTCGGGCGGCATGAAGCAGCGCTGCGCGATTGCCCGCGCCTATGCCGTCGACCCGACGATGCTTTTGATGGACGAGCCGTTCGGCGCGCTCGACGCGCTGACCCGGGTGCACATGCAGGACCAGTTGCTCGACACCTGGAGCCGCGAGCGCCGCACCGTCTTCTTCATCACCCATGACGTCGACGAGGCGGTCTATCTCGCCAACCGCGTCATCGTCATGGCCGCCCGGCCCGGGCGCCTGCACAAGATCATACCGGTCAACCTGCCGGCCGAGCGCAACGAGGATGTGCGCCTGTCCAAGGAATTCACCGAGATACGCAACCAGGTCTGGCACTCGGTCTACCACCAGAAGCCGCAGGTCGAGGCCTGACACCAAAGGGAGGACTACAATGAAGATCAAATTGACCAGGCGCGGCTTTCTCGCCGCAACCGGAAGCGCGCTGGCCGCACCCGCAGTGTTGTCGCTCGGCAGTCCGGCCCGCGCACAGGCCAAGCCGGTGCGCGTCGGCTACATCGCCGACTATTTCGGCACCAGCCTGACAGCCGTTGCCAGCGACCAGGGCCTGTGGGCCAAACATGGCCTCGAACCGGAACTCAAGGTGTTCACCAACGGTCCTATCCAGGTCCAGGCGCTCGGCGCCGGCAGCCTCGACTTCGGTTATGTCGGTCCCGGCGCCTTGTGGCTGCCCGCCTCTGGCAAAGCCAAGATCGTCGCCATGAACGCGCTTGGCCTGTCCGATCGCGTCATCGCCCAGGCCGGTTTCAACTCGATGGCCGACCTCAAGGGCAAGAAGGTCGGCGTGCCCGAGGGCACATCCGGCGACATGCTGCTGCGCCTCGCGCTCGCCAAGGCAGGCATGCAGCTCTCCGACGTCGAGGTGGTCAAGATGGACCCGAGCACCGTGGTCTCGGCCTTCGCCTCCAAGCAGATCGACGGTGCCGGCATCTGGTACCCGCTCGTCGGCGTCATCAAGAAGACCGTGCCCGACCTGGTCGAGGTCGCCCAGAGTGCCGATTTCTTTCCCGCCAATTCCTTCCCCTCGGCCTTCGTCGCCCGTAACGAGGTTGCAGCGGAAGATCAGGACACGGTCAGGAAGATGATCGCCGTGCTCAAGGACGCCAACGACTTCCGTGCCGCCGACGTTCCGCGCTCGGTCGATATCACCGCCAAATTCCTCGGCGTTCCGGCAGACCCGCTGGTAACCGAGAGCAAGAACGGCAAGTACCTGACCAGTGCCGAACTTGCCGCCGCCACCAAGGACGGCACCGTCGCCGGCTGGCTCAAGGGCCTCAACGAGCAGTTTGTCGCTTTCGGCAAGCTGAAGGACCCGCTCGATCCGAAGGACTACTATCTCGGCGATCTCTACGCCGGCTGATCGAGTCTGCTTGCCCCGCCGCTTTGGCGGCGGGGCCTTTCCCGACCTCTCCCATCCAAGCGTGACCCCATGAACGTTCTCTACATCGACATCGACAGTCTCCGCCGCGACCATCTCGGCTGCTACGGCTACCACCGCAACACCTCGCCTGCGATCGACGCTCTGGCGGCAGACGGCATCCGTTTCGAGAACGTCTATGTCTCCGACGTGCCCTGCCACCCGTCGCGCACCGCTCTCTGGAGTGGCCGGCACGGGTTGCGAACGGGCGTCGTCGGTCATGGCGGCACCGCCTGCGAACCTTTTCGGGAGGGTGCTGAGCGCGCCTGGGCCGGCACCTTCTACGAGGAAGGCTGGATGAAGGCGCTGCGCGACCTCGGCTACCACACCGCCACGATCTCGTCCTTCGGCGAGCGCCATGGCTGCTGGCATTGGTATGCCGGCTTCAACGAGATGTTCAATCCCGGCCAGGGTGGCATGGAGAATGCCGACGACGTCGTCCCGGTGGCCGTCGACTGGCTGCGCCGCAACGGCAAGTCCAGGAAATGGTTCCTGCATGTCAATGTCTGGGATCCGCACACCCCCTACCGCGTACCTGAAAGCTTCGGCGACCCGTTCAGGGACGATCCGATCCCGTCATGGATGACGCGCGAGGTCCTTGCCGAGCAGATGAAAGGCTATGGCCCACATAGCCCGATGGAGCCGCGCGGCTATGACGCCGATCCCTCCGGCTACCCTCGCATGCCCGTCCCCATCGATGACCTCGCAAAGGCCAAGGCCTGGTTCGACGGCTACGACACTGGCGTCAGATATGCTGACGACCATGTCGGCATGCTGGTCGCCACGCTGAAGGACCTCGGCCTGTTCGACGACACCATCATCGTCATCGGTGCCGACCATGGCGAGAACATGGGTGAACTCAACGTCTGGGCCGACCACCAGACCGCGGACGAATACACCTGCAACGTGCCGCTGGTCATGCGCTGGCCCGGTGTCGCCGACATGCGCGGCGTCAACGAGGGCCTGCACTATCACTTCGACTGGGCCGCGACCCTGATCGACAAGCTCGGCGGCAAGGTGCCCGAGGTCTGGGACGGCAAGTCCTTCGCGCCTGCTCTGGCAGCGGGTGAACAGGGTGGCCGCGACTTTCTGGTGCTGTCGCAGGGCGCATGGGCGGTGCAGCGTGGCGTGCGTTTCCGCAGCGAGGATGCCGACTGGCTGATGCTGCGCACCTACCACGACGGCTACAAGGACCTCGAACCGATCGAGCTCTACAACCTGACCTACGACCCGCACGAGCAGCACGACCTCGCCGTCGAGCGGCCCGACATCGTCGCCCATGCGAGCAAGCTCCTGGAGGACTGGCGTTCGGCCACGCTTGCCCGCAGCGAGACCGACGTCGACCCGCTGGTAACCGTCCTGCGCGAGGGCGGTCCCTATCACTGCAAGGGCGAGTTGCCGGCCTATCTCGAACGCCTGAGGGCCACCGGCCGCGCCCATCACGCGGACAAGCTGGAAGAGCGCCATCCCGGCCCGAAGGCGCGGACGGCAACGACGCGCTAGCGCAATTCCAGGAAAAGTGTGCAGCGGTTTTCCGTCCGGAATTGCGCAAAAGCAGGAAGATAGAGAGGTTCCGCGGTTCGAAGAAAAGCGGAACCTCGCTAACGACGGCACGGACCCCGCCGGGCAAATCGTTCCGTTTCCGCGACGGCTTGTCCGGCTGTCTTCTGCGGCGCACCAGGCACTATGCGATGAGCAGGCTGAGCGCTGTCAGGCCGGTCGGGCGCACACCGTCGAGCGCGTCAGAAAACGCTTCTCGCGGCCGTTGTCGAGCGAGAACATGCCGCCGCGCCCCGGCACGACGTCAATGATCAGGTCGGTGTGTTTCCAGGCCTCGTATTGGGAGGCGCTGATGTAGACAGGCGTTTCGCCGATGGTGCCCAGCCGCACGTCGTTGTCGCCGACGATGAAGTCGGAGCGCGGATAGCACATCGGCGACGAGCCGTCGCAACAGCCGCCGGACTGGTGGAACAGCACCGGCCCATGGTCGGCGATGATCTCGTCGAGCAGGGCGACTGCTTCGACCGTGGCGGAGACCTTGTCGAGGGGAGGATGCGAGGGCATGGGCGGAGTTCCGGGTTAGCTTTCCTCTCCCCGTTCACGGGGAGAGGATGCCGGCAGGCAGGTGAGGGGCAGCGCAGACATTGCTGGTTCGAGCCGCCCCTCATCCGCCCCTTTCGGGCACCTTCTCCCCGCAAGCGGGGAGAAGGAAGAGGCTCAGAAAAACCCGAGCTTCTTCGGGCTGTAGCTGACCAGCATGTTCTTGGTCTGCTGGTAGTGGTCGAGCATCATCTTGTGCGTCTCGCGGCCGATGCCCGACTGCTTGTAACCGCCGAAGGCAGCGTGCGCCGGATAGGCGTGGTAGCAGTTGGTCCAGACGCGGCCGGCCTGAATGGCGCGGCCGAAGCGGTAGAGCCGGTTGGCGTCGCGGCTCCAGATTCCGGCGCCGAGGCCATAGAGCGTATCGTTGGCAATCGACAGCGCGTCATCATCGTCCTTGAAGGTGGTGACCGAGACAACCGGCCCGAAAATCTCCTCCTGGAAGATGCGCATCTTGTTGTGGCCCCTGAACACGGTCGGCTTGACGTAATAGCCGCCGGCAAGGTCGCCCGGCAGGTTGGCGCGTTCACCGCCGGCCAGCAGCTCGGCGCCTTCCTGGCGGCCGATGTCCATGTAGGACAGGATCTTCTCCAGCTGCTCCGACGAAGCCTGGGCGCCGATCATCGTCGCCGGGTCGAGCGGGTCGCCCTGGACGATCGCCTCGACGCGCTTCAGCGCCCGCTCCATGAACCTATCGTAGATCTTCTCATGCACCAGCGCGCGGCTCGGGCAGGTGCAGACCTCGCCCTGGTTGAGCGCGAACATGACGAAGCCTTCGATCGCCTTGTCGAAGAAGTCGTCGTCTTCCGCTGTCACGTCCTGGAAGAAGATGTTGGGCGACTTGCCGCCAAGTTCAAGCGTCACCGGGATCAGGTTCTGCGAGGCATATTGCATGATCAGCCGGCCGGTCGTCGTTTCCCCGGTGAAGGCGATCTTGGCGATGCGCGGGCTCGACGCCAGCGGTTTGCCGGCCTCGAGGCCGAAGCCGTTGACGATGTTCAGCACGCCCTCGGGCAACAGGTCGCCGATCAGGTCGGCCCACAGCATGATGGTGGCGGGCGTCTGCTCAGCCGGCTTCAGCACCACGCAGTTGCCGGCAGCGAGCGCCGGTGCCAGCTTCCAGCAGGCCATCAGCAGTGGGAAGTTCCACGGAATGATCTGGCCGACGACGCCGAGCGGCTCGTGGAAGTGATAGGCGACAGTGTCGTCGTCGATCTGCGACAGGCTGCCTTCCTGGCCGCGCAGCGCGCCGGCGAAGTAGCGGAAATGGTCGATGGCAAGCGGCACGTCGGCGACGGTCGTCTCGCGGATCGGCTTGCCATTGTCCCAGGTCTCGGCCAGCGCCAGAAGGTCGAGGTTTTCCTCCATACGATCGGCGATGCGATTGAGGATCAGCGCGCGGGTCGCAGGTGCTGTCTTGCCCCAGACGTCCTTGGCCTTGTGGGCGGCGTCGAGTGCCGCCTCGATGTCGGCCGCATCGGAGCGGGCAACCTCGCCGAGCGGCCGGCCTGTGACAGGCGAGATGTTTTCGAAATAGCGGCCGGCCTTCGGCGCTACCCAGGCACCGCCGATATAGTTGTCATAACGCTTGGCAAACGGCACCTTGGCGGTACGCGAGAATTCCACCTTGTTCATGCTCTTCCTCCCGAGAAGCAGCGCCGCGGCATGCGGCGCGTCGGGAGGCAGACTTGCCGGGACTTCGACAGTTGTCAGCCGGGCTGCAAGCGGGGCCCGTCGCGATGTGTCGCAGTTCTGCGACACATCTGCCAAACGCACTGGCAGCCGGCCGAAAGGCGGTGCCGGGACCTCAGATGTAGGAGGTGATCGCAGGCGGTTCCCACCACCTATTGTCGCGGCCATTGCCATAGTTGACGGGCGCCGCTGCAAGCTCGTTCGGATCGACGTCGTCGAGACATCCGATCTGGATGGCAACGAAGTCGCCGCCGATCGCCTCGACATGACCTTGGCTGAACGGCGCGCAGCCGCATGTCGAACAGAACAGATGATGCCCCTGCATGGTGCCGAAGCCGTAGTCGGTCATGGCGTCCTCGCCCGACAGCAGGCGAAACTGTGCCGGCTTGACCAGCGCGTTCCACGAGCGCCGCTTGGAGCAGATCGAACAGTTGCAGCGCGCAGTCCCTGCCGCGAGATCCATGTCAGCCTCGAAATGCACCTTGCCGCAATGACAGCTGCCCCGGTAAGTCTTGATCACGACGTCCTCCTCGATGAACTGGCCGCGACATACCACCCGGCTCCTGCCATCTTGATGTCAGGAGACTTGTCAGCATCCGTTGATTTCGTCAGGTGGCGCGGTGGAGATCGAGCCGGTTCATCTTGCGATGCAAGGTCGCGCGGCTGATGCCGAGCATACGCGCGGCAAGCGCGACATTGCCGCCGGCGCGGGCCAGCGCGCGCTGCAGCACGGCCCGCTCGGCCTCGCGCAATTCTCGCTCCGCCACCACGCTGCCGCCCAGCAGGTCGGCTGCCGGCATGGGTTTGGCAAAGCTTTCGGCGGTCAGCCCGAGCGCCAGCCTGGCGCTGCGCGTCGCGCCGATGACGAGATCGTCGGCATCGATGGCAAGCAGGGCGCCGGCGCTGCGTTCGGCCACCGGCGCCAGCATGATGCGGGCATCGGGGAAGGCGAGCCGGAAATTGTCGGCTTCGATGCGCCGGGCGGCGTCCCCCACCGCCAGCGCGATGAGGTTGACAAAGCCCTCGGTCAGGTCGGCACGGCAGGACGAGACGTCGAGCGCCGCGGCCAGCTTGCCTTCGTGGTCGAAGATCGGCGTGGTCGTACAGGACAAAGCCGTGTTGCGCGTCAGAAAATGCTGGCCGCGATGGATTGTCAGCGGTCGCTGCTCGACAAGGCAGGTACCAATGCCATTGGTGCCCTCGCTCTCCTCGCTCCACACCGTGCCGGTCCACAGTCCCCAGTCATGGAAGGTCTCGTCATCGGCCAGCGCACCGCGGCGCTCGACCGGCACGCCGTCGCGATCCGCCAGGAGCACGCAGCAGCCGACCCCGCCGACGGCGAGGTAGAGCCGGTCGAGGCTGGCCTGGGCGACCGCGATGAGCGGCTCGATGCGCTGCCGGGCGAACACGAGCTCGGATTCGGTCAAGCGTTTGGGCGGGCTGCGATGGGTCGGATCGAGATGGTGATGCGACGATCGCTGCCAGGACGCGACCAGTGCCGAACGCGCGGCCTCGCTCGACTTCAGGGCAGCCTGCACCTTGTCGGCATGCTCGGTGACTGCGGTGCCTCTCATCCTCTCCTCCGGCGGCGTCTGCACCTCTTCCCGTACCGCATAGTCGTTGCCTGCTTCCGAAATCGGGTCAAGTAGCCCTTAGACGTATGCGGATGCCGGCCGGCGGAGCCAACGCCCGCCGGCCGCGTGGTTTGACATCAGGACTTGTGATGGACCTCCTGCAACCCGTAGATGTCGGTTGCGATCCCTTCCTTGCGCGCCTTGAGCTGCAGCGACAGATACTGCGAATAATGCCTGGACTGGTGCAGGTTGCCGCCATGGAACCACAGCGCGTTTTGCCGGGTCGGCTTCCACATGTTGCGCTGTTCGCCTTCCCACGGCCCGGGATCCTTGGTCGTGCTCGAGCCAAGTCCCCAGCACTTGCCGACCTTGTCGGCGACGTCCTGGCTGATCAGGTCGGCGGCCCAGCCGTTCATCGAGCCATAGCCGGTGGCATAGACGATGAGGTCGGCTTCCAGCTCGCGCCCGTCTTCGAGCACGATCGAGGTCTCCGTCAGCTTCTCGACGCCGACACCGCTGACCAGCTTGATCCGGCCATCGGCAACCAGCTCGCAGGCGCCGACGTCGATGTAGTAGCCGGAGCCGCGCCGGAGGTACTTCATGAACAGGCCGGACTCGTCGTCTCCGAAGTCGAGCATGAAGCCGGCCTTCTCCAGCCGCTCGTAGAAGGCGGCGTCCTTCTCGCGGATCTTGTTGTAAATCGGCACCTGGAACTCGTGCATGATACGGTAGGGCAACGAGGCGAAGATCAGGTCCGCCTTACGTGTCGTCATGCCGGCAGCGACCGCGCGCTCGGAATAGAGATCGCCGAGCCCGATCTCCATCAGCGAGTCCGACTTGACGATGTGGGTCGAGGACCGCTGCAGCATGGTGACGTCGGCGCCACCCTCCCAGAGGGCCGCGCAGATGTCGTGCGCCGAGTTGTTGGAGCCGACAACGACAACCTTCTTGCCCCGGTAGGCATCGGGCCCCGGATGCTGGGAGGAATGCTGCTGCTCGCCCTTGAAGACGTCCTGCCCCTTGAACTTGGGAACATTCGCCTTGCCCGACATCCCCGTCGCCAGCACCAGCTGCTTCGGCTTCAGCACGATCTCCCGTCCGTCGCGCTCGACCACGACCGTCCACTCGCGCGTGGCCTCGTCATAGCTGGCGGACTTGCAACTGGTCGAGCTCCAGTAGTTGAGCTCCATCACCTTGGTGTACATCTCCAGCCAGTCGCCGATCTTGTCCTTCGGCGCAAAGACCGGCCAGTTCTCGGGGAACGGAATGTAGGGCAGGTGATCGTACCAGACCGGATCGTGCAGGCAGAGCGACTTGTAGCGCTTGCGCCAGCTGTCGCCCGGCCGCTCGTTGCGTTCGACGATGATGGTGGGCACGCCGAGCTGCCGCAGTCGGGCGCCCAGCGCGATGCCGCCCTGGCCGCCGCCAATGATGACGACATAAGGCTGCTCGGAGAAGCCGAGCTCTGCGGCCTCCGCCTCGCGCTTTTCCTTCCACGTCCGGCGGCCGGCGTCGCTGCCATGTTCGGCACCCATCGGACGCAGAAGGCCCTTGGGCTCTTCGTGACCCTTCAGCTCACTCATCGTCGTCAGCAGCGTCCAGATGAGACCGTTCTTGAGCCTGACATGGCCATAGCCGCGCGCCACTGCAGTCTCGAACTCGAACCAGCCGTCGGTGATGCCATCATTCTGGCTGGCAAGCTCCTTTTCGTCCTGGCGGAAGCGCCCCGGCTTGATCGATGCCAGCTGGCTCTTCAACATGTCGCGGATCTGGTCGTGGCCCTCCATGGTCTTGAGGTTCCAGGTAAACGTCACCAGGTCACGCCAGTAACAGTCTGCCTGGAACAGGTTCACCGCCGCTTCGATGTCGCCGCCGGCAAGCGCTTTTTCCAGCTTGGCGAGAATGTTGTCGATCTTGGTCTGCGGGCTGTCGTCGAGCATGTTGTTTTCCTCCGAATTGCCGATGATTGTTCAAATGGCGAGCGCGCGGTCTCGCGCTTTCCCGGGCGGTCCGGCCGGCGAGACGGATTCTCGTCTCCGGCTGTTCCGCAGCTTTCAGCAGGCCGTCGCGGCCCTGGCTGTTCGACATGGCTTCCTCCGATTCCAGTCGATCCATGGACAGCAAGCGCCGTGCCAAGTCGCCGGCGCCGGGAAAAGACTTGATTTCCTGGGGAAACGCAGGCGCGGCCTGTTGCACCGCGCCTGCCGCATGCCACAGCTGTTGCAGCGGCAAGCTGCAACAGCTCAGTTGAGCGCGGTCAGGCCGTAGCGCTTGATCTGGCGGTGGATGGTGGAGCGGTCGACGCCCATGCGGCGGGCGGTCTCGGAAATGTTCCAGCCGCAGGCCCCGAGCATCGCTTTCAGCGCCGCCGGTCCGGCACTGGCGTCATCGAGCCGCACGGCGACCGCTGCCGCCGACGTCAGCGTCTCCGGCAGGTCGCCGGGTTCGATCACGCCGTCCTGGCAAAGCGCTGCAGCAACGGCGATCACATTGTCGAGCTCACGGATGTTGCCCGGCCAGCCATGGGCGCGCAACGCCAGGAGTGCCGCCGGCGAGACTGCAAGTCGCTCGCCGACCGGTCGGTGGCGGGCTACGACCGTCTCGAGCAGCCAGTCGAAGTCGCGGCGCTCGCGCAGCGGCGGGATCGAAAGTGTCGCCGCATTCAGGCGGTAGTAAAGATCCTCGCGGAAGCGTCCCTCCCGCACCAGCAAGCCGAGGTCTCGGTGCGAGGCCGAGATGACCCTGAGGTTCACTGGTCTTGGCCGCGCAGCGCCCACCGGCAGCACCTCCCGTTCGGCCAGGACTCGCAGGAAACGGCTCTGCAGTGAAAGCGGCATGTCGCCGATCTCGTCGAGGAACAGTGTGCCACCGTCGGCCTCCTCTATCAGGCCCTTGCGCCCCTTGGCGGAAGCACCGGTGAAGGCGCCCGGCAGGTGGCCGAACAACTCGCTTTCGATCAGTTGCTCCGGGATCGCGGCGCAGTTGATGGCGACGAACTTGCCCTTGACGGCAGCACCGTCATGGATGGCCTTGGCCAGATATTCCTTGCCGGTGCCGGTTTCGCCCTGGAGCAGGATCGGCAGCGGCTTGCCAGCCAGCTTCGCCGCCTTTGCCTGGAGAGTCGCCATCTGCGGATCGCCGCCGCTCAGGCCACGCAGCGACACCGGAATCTGCTCGCGCGCCAGCACCGGCGCCTGCACCTTGTGGTGCGGCTCGATGGCGTGGGCAAACAGCGCGTTGCCGTCGCGGGCGAAGACCAGGCGATCCTGAGTCGGCCGCCGCCGGGTGAGATCCGGCAGGTCGTCGATCTCCATGTCGAAGAATCGCGCGATCGGCTGACCGATCAGCCCATCCGGTTGGCGCCAGTCGAGTCCGACAGAGCGCGCCAGTATCTTGGCGCCGCCATGGGTCATGCCGATGATGCGGCCCGAGCCATCGATGGAAATCGCCGCCTCCGGGTCGACGTCGAGGAACTCTGGCGAGCGGGCAAAGCGCAGCACCCATTCGTCCCGGGTCTGGGCCATCAGATTGGCCAGCTCGATGCGGCGCACGGTGGCGGCGACCAGATGCAGCGCGAGGTTCTGGCTGGTCTTGCGGATCGGCGAGCTCAACAGGGAGATGTCGAGCACGGCGGCAAGATCGCCACTGGTATCGTAGACCGGCGCGGCGGTGCAGGACAGCGGCGTGTGCGTGTTGTCGAAATGGTCGGTCTGGTGGATCGTCAGGGCCTCACCCGCCTCCAGGCAGGCGCCGACGGCGCAGGTTCCGGCGCGCGCCTCCGACCACTCGGAGCCGAGATACAGGCCGGCCTTGCGGAGATTGTTGTCGAACAGCGGGTCGCCCAGAAACTCGACCGTCACGCCCTTGCGGTCGGACAGCAGCAGAACATAGTTCTGGCCCGCCACCTGCCGGAACAGGTTTTCGAGGCCCGAGCGGGCAATGGCGATCAGTTCCTCGGACTGCTGGCGATGCGCGCGCAATTCGCCATCGGGCAGGATATAGGCCTCGCACGCCTGGGTAGGGTCGAGACGATGCTGCTCGATGCAGCGCAGCCACGACTTGACCACTTGCTCGTCACGCCCGGTCGAGGCACCGAGGCTGACGCTTTCGATCTCGCGAATATGGTCGGAATGCGAAAACATCGGCACTGCAGCACGCCTCCCAACGCCCCGCCTCCCATTTCCTCCTGATGCCACATGACTGCATGGCATGTTGGTAATGTAAAGGACGCAACCGATGCAGCAGGGGGCACACGCCTCCAGCCTTGTCAGCCCGTAGCTCCGAACTGGGCCCACAGCAGCATCGTCCCCGCCCCGGCGACAAGCACGCCGACGGTGGGACAGCGCGGCATCCAGAGCAGCAGTGCGGCCGAGGCCACGGCGATCCCGGCTGCAAGCAGACCGCCGCCAGCGAGCTGGAAAATGGCCATGACGCCCGCAATGATCAGCCCCACCCCGACGGGGGCGAGGCCCTCGCGCATCGCCTTGTGCCACCGCTTTGCCTTGTGGGCATTGGACACCTTGATGACGCCGTAGCAGAGCAGCGAAGACGGCACGAACAGGGCCATGGTCGCGGCCAGCGCTCCCCACCAGCCGGCGACCTTCCAGCCGATAAGCGTCGCAAGCATAGTGCCCGGTCCGGGTGCAGCGCGGGAGATGGCAAACAGGTCGATGAACTCACGGCTGCTGATCCAGCTGTGCACCGCGACGGATTCGTGCTGGATACCGGCGATGATCGCCGAGCCGCCGCCGATCGACAGCAGCGAAAACGGCACGAAAACGGCGATCAGGGTGACAAGGTCGTCGTCGCGCATTGATCAGCTCGGACGCCAGGCAAGGGCGACGCTGATCGGTGCCACGACAAGGACGACGGGGATCAGCGGCAGCTTCATCAGCCCGACGGCGATGGCGACGACGGCAATCACGACCAAGCTCGGTGGAAACTTCATGGCGCGCTGGACACCCTTCAGGCAGATCACCAGCAAAAGCCCCAACGCGGCATAGGCCACGCCATTCGACGCCGCCTCCAGCATGGTCACATCGGGCAGGGAGTCGAACACTGCGCTCAATGCGATCACGGCAAAGAACGGGCCGACGAGGAAGCCGAGCACACAGGCGATGCTGCCAGCAAGGCCGCGTAAATCGTCGCCCATGCAGATGACCAGGTTGACGACATTGGCACCGGGCAGCATCTGCGAGATCGCGAGCGAGCTGGCGAAATCCTCGTCGCTGATCCAGCGGTTGCGCAAGACGAACTCCTGGTAGAGCCAACCTGACAAACCGCCGCCGAAGCTCAGCAGCCCGATCTTCAGGCAGGCGAGGAACAGCGCGCCCAGGCCTGGGGCAGGCCGCATTGCGTTCAACAGCTGCGGCTCTACAACCGGATCGGGAATCGACGTCATCTCAGGCCGCCAGCGCGCCCGGCTGCACTTCGCTCGCCGCCAAAAGTCGCCTGGTGTAATCGTGCTGCGGCTTGCCGTAGACCTGCTCGGTCGGGCCCTGCTCGACGATCTTGCCCTGGTACATGACGATGACCGAGGTGGCGAAGTCGCGGACCAGCGCGAGATCGTGGGCAATGAAGATGTAGGACAGCCCCATGTCGCGGCGCAGTTCCTTGAGCAGGTCGATGATCTGCGCCTGGATCGAGACGTCGAGCGCCGACACCGCCTCGTCGCAGACGATCAACTCCGGCTGCAGCGCCAGTGAGCGGGCGATGGCGATGCGCTGCCGTTGGCCGCCGGAGAACTGGTGCGGGTAGCGCTCGGCATGGTCCGGCAGCAACCCGACCTTCTCGAGCAGTTCGGCGACACGCTCACGCCATTGCTGCCTCGGCAGCACGCCCGCATGGATCGCCCACGGTTCCGACACGATCTGCTGAATGGTCATGCGCGGATTGAGCGAAGCGGTCGGGTCCTGGAACACGAATTGCACGCGCCGCCGGACCTTGAAGGTCTCGGCGGCCGACAGCTTGAGCAGATCCTTGCCGTCGAAGTCGATCGATCCCGCCGTGGGTGTGTCGAGCCCGAGCAGCATGCGCGCCAGCGTCGACTTGCCGGAGCCGGATTCGCCGACGATGCCAAGCGTCGCACCGCGCGACAGCTTGAAGCTCGCGTCGTCGACCGCCTTGACCTGCGGCTGCGGCGCGCTGGAAAACAGCTTGGGGCGGCCGAAATAGACCTTGGAGACATTGCGCACCTCGAGCAGCGGCGTCGGTCCCGCCTCGGCTGCCTCGTTGACGCTGAAGCCATGGCGCCCCGGTACCGCGTCGAGCAGGCGCTGGGTATAGGGATGGCTCGGCTGCGATAGTACCTTGGCCACAGGTCCTGCTTCGACGATGCGCCCGCCCTGCATGACCACGACCTTGTCGGCGACCTTTTCGACGACGCCGAGATCATGGGTGATGATCACCATGCCCATGCCGCTGTCACGCTGCAGCTCCTTCATCAGGTCCAGCACCTGCGCCTGCACGGTGACGTCGAGCGCGCTTGTCGGCTCGTCGGCGATTAGAAGGTCGGGCTGCAGCGCGATCGCCGAGGCGATCATGATGCGTTGGCGCTGACCGCCCGAGAACTGGTGCGGATAGTCGCGCGCGCGCCGCTCCGGATCCGATATGCCGACGCGGCCGAGCAGGTCGATGGCGCGTCGCCGCGCCGTGTCGGCGTCGATGCCGTGCACGCGCATCGTCTCGGCGATCTGCCAGCCGATCGGGTAGACCGGGTTGAGCGCGGCGAGCGGGTCCTGGAAGATCATCGAGATGCTCTTGCCGTTGACCAGGCGCCGGTCCTCGGCAGAGGCCTTCAGCAGGTCCTGGCCACGGAACAGGATCTGCCCGGACGAGATCACCGCCGGCGGCGTGTCGACGAGGTTCATCACCGCAGAGGCGCTGACACTCTTGCCGGAACCGCTCTCACCGAGGATGGCCAGCGTTTCGCCCCTGTCGACAGTCCAGCTGACGTCGTTGACGGCATGCACGATGCCCTTGCGCGTCGGGAACTGGATGCTGAGGTTCTGCACCTTGAGAAGTCTCGTGTCGGGCATTGTCATTCCGCCGAGGTTTGCAGGCGCCAGCGTTCAACCGGATCGGTCACGACGCGGAGCCAGTTCGAGAACAGATTGAGCGACATGGTGACGAGCATGATCACGAGGCCGGGCCAGAACGCCACCCACCAGGCCGAGCCGATGTAGTTGCGCCCGTCCGAGACCATCAGGCCCCAGGTGATCTCGGGCGGCTGGATGCCGATGCCGACGAAGCTCAGGCCGGATTCGACGAGCATGACGAAGGCCATTTCCAGCGCCGCGAGATTGATGACGGTCGGCAGCACCATCGGCGCGACATGGCGAAACAGGATGCGCCAGGTCGAGGCGCCCATGGCGCGTGCCGAGGTGACGAACAGCCGTTCCTTCAGCTCGAGCACTTCGGCACGGACCGTGCGCAGGAAGATCGGCACGCGCGAGATGGCGAGCACCAGGATGACGTTGGCGACGCCGGGCTCGAACACGAACAGCACGATAACGGCGAGCAGAAGCGACGGAAAGCTCATGATAGCGTCCGCCAGGCGCAACAGGATCGCGCTGACGGCGCCCTCCTTGAAACCGGCGACGAGGCCGAGCGCACCGCCGACCACCAGCGAAGTCAGCACCGCCGTTCCGGCGATCAGGATGGTATTCTGGCTCGCCACGATGATGCGGGCGAGAACCGAGCGTCCGAGCGCGTCGGCGCCGAGGATGTAGAGCCATGGCCGATCGAACGAGAACGGTGCTGCGTTGCGCTGCATCAGGTTCATGGCGCGGGCCTGGTCGGCGAGCAGCGTCGGCCCCAGTGCAACGCAAACCAGGACGATGGCCAGGAAGGCGGCCGAGACCAGGGCGACCTTGTCGCGCAACAGGCTCGAGACGATGTCGCGGAGTGCCGACGGCGTTGCCTGTGCGGGCCTGGCCATCTCAGCTGTGCCGGATGCGTGGATCGACGAGCGCATAGGTGATGTCCACAACGATGTTGATGATGAAGACGGCAAGTGCCGTGACCAGCACTGCGGCCTGGATGACGGCAAAGTCGCGCAGCAGCACGGAATCGATCATCAGCTTGCCGATGCCGGGAAAACCAAACACCGTTTCGACGATGACTGCCCCATTGACGATGCCGGCGGCCTGGTCGCTGGCGACCGTGATGACAGGTAGCAGCGCGTTGCGCAGCGCGTGAACGAAGACGATGGCCCTGGCGCGCACGCCCTTGGCTCGCGCCGTCTTCACATAGGCCGAAGACAGCGCCGTGATCATCGACGAGCGCACGACCTGCACCAAGACACCTGTTGGCCTGAGGCAAAGCACTGCGACCGGTAGGACCCAGTGCCAGGGCGTTCCGGTGCCCGATGTCGGCAGTACGCGCAGCCAGACGGCGAAGACGATCACGCCGACGATCGCCACCCAGAAATTCGGCGTGCTGGCGCCGATCAGCGAGATCAGGCTGGCGATGCGGTCAAACAGCCCGCCCGGACGGAAGGCGGCGAGCGAGCCGGTAACGATGGCGACCGCGATGACGATCGGCATGGTGATCGCCGCCAGCATCAGGGTCGTCGGGAAGGCCTGCAGCACGACCTCGACGGCCGGCTTCGAATACTGGATCGACTCGCCGAGATCGAACTGCAGCAGGCCGCCCAGGAAACGGAAGAACTGGACATAGACCGGATCGTCGAATCCGAAGCGCTGGTTGAACTGGTCGCGCATCTCCTCGGTGGCGTCGAGCGGCAGATAGAGGTCTGCAGGCGAGCCGGTGAACCTGGCCAGAAAGAAGACGAGGATGATCAGCAGCGCCAGCGACAGCACGCTCTGCAACGATCGCTTGAAGATGAAATTGCCCATTCTCCGCCTCCTCCGCCGGACATGGTTGACACGGGAGGGCGGCGCCGGCGATCGGCCGGCGCCGTTCCAGTGTTACGACGGTGACTTGACGACCAGCTTGGCAAGCTGCAGCTCGACCGCGTTGGCAATTGTCGGCGTGAAGTCGATGCGCTTGCCGACCCGCATGTAGTTGACCATGTGGAACAGCGGCGCGTCGGCGACAAGGTCCTCGTAGATGTAGCGGAAGGTCTCCTGGTAGAGCTTGGCGCGTTCCTCGCCCGAGGCCATGCCGGCGTCAGTGATCAGCTTGTCCACCTTGGCGTCGTGGATTTCGCTCTGGCGGCCGTCGCTGTGATACTTGAAGAACGCGGTGAACTGGGCGTCTCCGCTGTTGTTGTCATGCATTGTCAGCAGCGCGTTGGCCTGGCGACCGGCGGCGAACGGCTTGTTGGCCGCCTCCAGCCACTGTGTCATCTCGAGATTGTCGAGCTTGATCTTGAAGCCTACGGCCCGCAGCATCTCGGCGGCCGCCTCGACGAACTCGTTCGAGTTGGCGAACATGCCGGGGCGGCCGATCATGCGGATCTCGGTGTCGACGGGCACGCCCGCGGCCTTTGCCTCGGCGAGCAGCGCCTTGGCCTGTTCGGGGTCATAGGGCCACGGCACGAGGTTCGGGTTGTGGCCGAGCACGCTCGGGCCGACCTGCTGGGTGGCGAGTTCCGCCTTGTCGCTGATGACGCTGCCGAGGAATGCCTTGCGGTCGATCGCCAGGTTTAAGGCCTTGCGCACGCGAATGTCGTTGAGCGGCGGAATGTCGGCGGAGAGACGGAACATCGCACTGTCGGAGTTCGGGTAGACCTTGTCCGTCTCCGGATTGGTCGCATCCTGCGGCGCGATCGAGAAGGCCAGGTCGGCCTCGCCGGTTTCCACCATCGCGGCCGCGACGGAGGATTCGCTGCGCCAGACATAGGTGGCGTCTTCGATCTTCGGCTTCTCGCCCCAATAGCCGTCGAAACGCTTGATCTTGACGTTCTCGCCCTGGGTCCAGCTGACGAAGTCATAGGGGCCGGTGCCGATCGGCTCGGTCGTGTATTCGCCCTTCGGCGTCTTCGCCGATGCGATCGCCAGTTGCGCCAGCAGCGTCGGCAGGATCGGCATCGGCGTCTTGGTCATGAACTCGACGGTGTTCTCGTCGATCGCCCTGGCAGTGATGTCGACGCCGCCGAAATATTTGGTGCGGGTGATGCAGGTCAGCTTGGGATCGAGCGTGCGCTCGAGCGAATAGACCACCGAGGCCGCATCGAACGGCGTGCCGTCGTGGAACTTGACGCCCTTGCGCAGGTTGAAGCGCCAGGTCGTCGGCGAGGTCTGCTCCCAGCTTTCGGCGAGGCGCGGAATTGTCGTCTGCTTGGCATAGTCCAGCTCGACCAGCGTCTCGACGACATTCTGCTTGATGATGCGGCCGATGACCGAGCGCGGAGTCTCGCATGGATCGAGCCGGTCCGGCCCGCCCGGCAAGACGATAGTCACGGCATCGCCCGACTGGGCCATGGCCGCTGGCATCGGCGACAGAAACAGCGCCGTCGAAAGCCCCAGTGCGGTTTTCCTGAATGCGTTCATTTCAAACTCCTCCCGAGTTCTAGTTGATTTCGTGAAGTCCGTCGCTGCTAGACGGCGCGCAGGCGCGCACCCGTCCTGAAGCCCTCCAGCTTCAGTCGTTCCTTCTCCTCCTGGGCACGGATGCCGGGCAGGATGTCGGCCGCCACCTTCGGCGACAGGGCGACGACGCCGTCCTCGTCGCCGACGACCAGGTCGCCCGGATGAACGACGAGGCCGCCGATGGCGACGTCGACGTTGATGGCGCCGGGGCCATTCTTGTAGGGGCCGCGATGGGTGACGCCGCGGGCAAAACAAGGCAGCTTGCTGGCCTTGATGGCTGCGACGTCACGGATAGCTCCGTCGATGACGAAGCCGGCAACACCAAGGGATTCGGCATGGGCCAGGATGATCTCGCCGATCAGCGCCTGGCTGGTGTCGCCGCCGCCGTCGACGACGATGACGTCGCCGGGACGCGCAATGCGCAGCGCCGCATGGATGGCGAGATTGTCGCCACGACGCGTCCGCACCGTCAGCGCCGTGCCGACCAGCTGTCCGCCGGCATGAAAAGGCAAGAGGCCGACCGCGCCCGGAAGACGATCCAGATTGTCGCTGACGATCGACGTCGCGACATTGGCGTATTGTCTCAGCAGATCGTCCGCAACGGGTGCTGCGGACGGCAATTCGGTGACGGTCATGATAGCTCCTCCCTTGGCGACCGCGGACCAGCGGCCTCCAGTCGTCAAAGGGATAGGAGTGTCACCTCCTGAAGAAAAGCGATATTAATGCATCAGAAGGCATCACTATTCTTCATATCAGGAGGAATTCATGTTCACGATCAAGCAGATGGAGGCGCTTTACTGGGTCAGCACGCTGGGCAGTTTCGAGGCTGCTGCCGACTATCTGAACATGGTCCAGTCGACGATCTCCAAGCGCATCGGCGAACTGGAGGCCAGGTTTTCAACGCCGCTGTTCCATCGGACCGGGCGCAAGCCGGTCCTGACGACCAAGGGCGAAGAGATCCGCGCAATCGCCGAGCAGATTCTGCGCCTGAACGATCGCCTGAACTCACTGGCAAAGAAATCGTCGGTTCCGTCATTCCGCTTTCGCCTTGGCGTCACTGATCTCGTCGCGCTGTCATGGCTGCCCGAACTGTTGTCCGGGATTCTCGACCGCTATCCGATGATCACGCTCGAACCCGAGATCGACCTCACCGCCTCCCTGCTCGAGCGCCTGGTCGACCGCCGCCTCGACTTCGTCATCTGCCCGCGTGTCATCCAGGAGCCGCAATTCGTCAGCACGCCGCTTGGCGCCATCGAGCTTGTGTGGATGTGCAGCCCGAAGCTGTTGGACGGCAAGGACAACGCGACGTTGAGCGATCTCACCAAGCATCCATTGCTGATCCAGACGACCGGCTCGATCCTGCGGCCGATCCTGCACAGCGTCATCGACAACCCGAATTTGCCGTTCAAGCGGACGATTTCCTGCAACAACATGGTGGCGCTGGCTCACTTGGCGGCCCATGGCATGGGCGTCACCATCCTGCCGCACGCCTTCTTCAGGAACATGGTCGCCGATGGCCGGCTGTGCGTCGTGCGCACCGAGATGGAGCTGCCCAATCTCGAATACTTCGCCACCTTCAGGAACGATTACCATGTGCAGTTCTGTGAGGAAGTCGCGGCCCTGAGCGCCGAAATCTGCGATTTCCGGCTGCAATAGGTGCCGCGCAAATCGCCACTGGCGTGCCGATGCCGCCTTGCCGCCGGACAGCCGATCTGCGATCTCGGCGTGAGCATCGAAATGAACCCGACCGGAGTTGGCAGTGCGCAGTGTGGGCTTGATCGTTTCGGCCATCGTCCTTGTCATCGCCATCGCGCTCACCACCGCCTGGGCAGCGATGGCGCTTTGGTATCGGTTGCCGGCGCCTGACATCGCCAGGGGACTGGCCGCAGGCTTGTTCGTCCTGCTCGGCATCGCAGCCGCCATCGCCCTGTTCACGCCCTGGCGCCTGCATGGGCTGGCACTGTTCGCCATCGGCTTCGCCGCGGTGCTGGTATGGTGGAACACCATCGTTCCGTCGGACCATGCCGAGTTTGCGCCCGACGTGGCCCGGCAGGTCACCGGCCGGCGCGACGGCGACATGCTGACCCTGACAGATGTCCGCGACTTCGACTGGCGCAGCAACAGCGACTTCACCGAACGCTGGACGACGCGCAGCTACGACCTGAGCAAGCTCAAGACGCTCGACCTGTTCATGTCCTACTGGGCCGGGCCCGAGATGGCCCATGTCATCATGAGCTTCGGCTTCGAAGGCGGCGATCAGCTCGCCTGGTCGGTCGAGGTCCGCAGGCAGAATGGCGGTCAGTTTTCGCCGATCGCCGATCTGTTCAAGGCAAACCCGCTGGTCATCGTCGCCGCCGACGAGCGCGACGTCGTTGGTGTCCGCTCGAACATTCGCGGCGAGGACGTCCAGCTCTATCGCCTCAACGTCTCACCGACCGCCGCCCGGGCGCTGCTGCTCGGTTATGTCGCCGATGCCAATGCGCTGGCCGCAACACCGCGCTTCTACAATTCGATCACCACCAACTGCACCACCGTCATCTTCAGGATGATGCGCGCCGTCGGCGACGTCACCCCGTTCGACTGGCGCCTGATCGTCAACGGCTACCTGCCCGAATATGCCTATGACCGTGGCGCGCTCGACACACGCATGTCGGTGCAGGAGCTGCGCAGCCGCGCCCATATCGCCCAGCGCGCGCTGGCGGTTGGGCTGACCGGCGATTTCTCGCGGCTGATCCGCGAGGGCGTGCCGCAACCGGCCCTCTAGACGGAACCTGGGAATTGGAGGTCGTTTTCAGCCAGAAGGCGCCAAGCTCTGGCACTGCCGGCCATCACACCGCCAAGAGGCAGCTAGAACTTGGCTTCGGCGAAGGTCACGAGGCGACGGCGATCCTCGCACCACAGCGCGAGATTGACGCAGCCGACGCTCTTCCAGAAAGTCAGCTTCACCGTCTGGCTGGCATCGCGAAGCTCGGCATTGCTGTCGAAGCAGGCCTGCAGGCGATAGAACGGCACGCGGCTGCACAGATGGTGGATGTGGTGCAGGCCGATCGAGCCGGTGATCCACTGCGCCACAGCGGGCAAGGCATACCACGAGCTGCCGCCAAAGGCCGCGACATGCAGGTCCCAGGCGTCGCCCGCATCCCAGCGCGTCTCTTCGAACTGGTGCTGGACGTAGAACAGCCAGCCGCCGGCCCAGGCGCCCATCACCACGACGGGCAGAACCGCCAGCATCACCGCCCAGCCGGCCAAGAGCACGAGGCCGCCATAGACCAGCACCAGCGCCACGTTGAGGCCGCCGGCGCTGCGCCATGCCTCGACGCGCGGAATGGCGTCGTTGTAGGGCAGCCGGTGCATGATCAGAAAGTAGATCGGCACGCCGATGACGATCAGGATGATCGGGTTGCGATAGATGCGATACATCAGCCGCTGGCTGGTGGTCATCGCCTCATATTCGGCAACCGTGCGCGTATCGATGTCGCCGATGCCGCGTTTGTCGAGATTGCCCGAGCCGCCATGGTGCACGGCATGCGCCTTCTGCCATAGCGTGTAGGGCGTGAAGGTGAAGACACTCAGCGCCCGGCCGATGGTCTTGTTGGCCATACGCGAACTGGTGAACGAGCCGTGACCGCAGTCATGCTGGATGGCAAACAACCGCACCAGGAACGAGGCACAGACCGGCGCCAACGCCACCATCAGCAGCCAGCGCCAACCGCCGAGCAGCGGGCCGGCATAGGTTGCGAGCCAGATAAGCGTTGCACCCATCACCAGGAAAGGTATCAGCGTCACCGCCAGTTCGAACGCCGCGCGGCGGTCGTCGGGGTCGCGAAAGCGGTTGCAATGCGAGGCTAGCCGGCGAACGAGCGCCTTTTCAGCCGCATGATCCGCACCCTGGGCAGACCCTTTGGGCAGGTCGTCCGCCTTGGACGACATCAATTTCGTCATTTAGTCCCCGAAATCTCGCTGCCAACTCGGTCAAGCGCGCCATTTGTCCATAATGCGCGGCACGCGCCATGGCTAGTGGCACCACCGTGGCATATTAGCCGTATCCAGCGTCTATGCACCGCTGGACGCAAATCATGGCGTTTTCCTGTTGAGTGCGCGGGCCATTACGTCTTAGGTCGGGGAAATCATCGAGGCGCGGCCAGCAGCCGCAGGGAACTCCTATCCATGGCTTCTTTGGAAATTTCCGCCGGCTCGGCCAAATGGACCACGCTTCCAAGCCATCGCTTGTGGTTGTTGCAGCAGGCCGACGCGCTGTTCTCTTTCTTCGAACGCCAGAGCCTCAATCCGCTCGGCGGTTTCCACGACCTCGACGATCATGGCCACCCGCTCGCGCCGGGCGCCGTCCCCGGCCGCTTCGCCGGCCGACAGATCCACGTCACCACGCGCCTGGTGCACTGTTTCTCGATTGCCCATCTGATGGGACGCCCCGGCGCCGACGTGCTCGTCGACCACGGCATGGATTTCCTCTGGAACGGCCATCGCGACACAGCCAATGGCGGCTATTTCTGGGGCGTCGGTTATGACGGTCCGACCAACGACACCAAGCAGGCCTATGGCCATGCTTTCGTCCTGCTTGCCGCCTCCAGCGCCAAGGTCGCCGGCCACCCCGACGCCGACCGCCTGCTGACCGACATCTCAACAATCCTGTCTGAAAAATTCTGGGAAGAGGCGCATGGCGCGGTGGCGGAAGAGTTCAGCCGCGACTGGCAGCCGCTCGACAGCTATCGCGGCCAGAACTCCAACATGCACCTCACAGAGGCGCTGATGGCCGCCTTCGAGGCGACTGGCGACAGCATCTATCTCACCATGGCCGAGCGCATCGCCGACCTGATCATCCGCCGCCATTCGGCTGCCGCCGGTTGGCGCCTGCCCGAGCATTTCACGGCGGAATGGAAGCTCGACCGCGATTACTCCGGCGACCCGATGTTCCGCCCTTATGGCACGACGCCTGGCCATTCGCTCGAATGGGCACGGCTGCTGCTGCAATTGTGGGAGCTCGGCGGCCGCAAGCATGCCTGGCTGCCGGACGCGGCAAGGAACCTGTTCGGCCAGGCGACGGCAGACGGTTGGGATACCGCCAAGGGCGGCTTCTATTACACGCTCGAATGGGACGGCTCGGCCCGGATCAGGGATCGCTACTGGTGGCCGTGCTGCGAGGCGATCGGTGCCGCGTCCGTACTCAACGCCATCGGCGGCGACGCTGCCTACGAGGCCTGGTACCGCCGTATCTGGAGCTTCTGCGCCAGCCGCTTCATCGACCGCGCCAATGGCGGCTGGCACGCCCAGCTCGACGACGATCTCAAGCCCAATGCCGGCCCGTTCTACGGCAAGCCCGACATCTACCACGCGCTCCAGGCCTGTCTGATCCCACTGTTGCCGACCTCGGGCAGCATCACCCGTGGCCTGCTGCAGACGGGCATCCGCCTCTAGCAAGATCGGTCCGGCCTCACGGCCAGCGCGCCGCCACCTGGTTGCCGAAGATCGCGCGCTGCATCGAACCGGCAAGGGTCGCCGCAAAAGGCGTGGCGATGTGGTGGCGGTCGCGGAAGGTCAGCTTGCCACCGATCATCGCCGGGCAGGTCGTGTCGTTGCAGAACAGCTCGGTCAGGTCGACATAGCGGACGCCATCAAGCCCGGCGCTCGCCACTTGTTCAGTCTTCGACACCCGTTCGTCGATCGCTTCCCGTCGCGGCGTGTCGCAGACCGTACTGCTCCTGCCCTGCCACAACGAACGGGCGACACAACGGTCGAGATATGACTTGTGAACGGGAACATCCCTGAGCAGCACGACCTCGGCGCCGGTTTTGCGAAGCGCCGCAAGCGATGCCCTCAGGCCACCCGCCCAGACGTCGCGGCTGACCAGATGCTTCAGCCCGCCATTGACGTCGTTTTCGACGTAGCTGTAGGAAAACTGCGAAACGATCACCGCATCGGGCTTGAGGCTGGCGATCTCCTTCATTGCCGTCTGCCGCCACGCATCGCATTCGGAATAGGCCCGCATCAATCGCACGTTCCATGTCGGCACCACCGCCACCGAGCAGGACGATTTCAGATAGGTCACCAGCCGCCAGTTGTTGGTCTCGGCAATCTTTGCCAGCGGCGTCGACCAGTGGTCGGCATGCGAATCGCCGAACAGCACGATCGTCTTTTGCGGCTTCGATGCACCCAGACTGCAGCTGCGCGGCTTGGTCTGCTCGAGGCTGGCAACGCAGGCGCTGTCTATCTGGCGCGCCGACGACGAACGTGCAGCACTGTCCGCGATCAACTTCTGCTCCGGGCCGACACTTCGCGCAGCAATCTGAGCTGCGCCAAAGGACAATGTCACGCCGAGCGAGGTCAGCAGCGCCGCCAAACCCAGCGAGCGCAGCGAACCGGCCGAAAGCCAGCCATTGGAGCGAACAGGATTCTCGACATACCGATAACTGAGGAAGGACAGGCCGACCGTCACCGCCAGGCAGGCAAGCCTGCCGGCAAGCGTAAGGTCAGGCCACAGGATCGTCGCATAGACGATGACGGGCCAGTGCCAGAGATACAGCGAATAGGACAGCTTGCCGGTCCATTGGAACGGCGGCAGCGACAGCAGGCTTGCCGGCCCGACAGCACTCTTGCGGGCGCCTGACAGCAGCAGCATCGCCGTGCCCGCGACCGGCAGCAACGCGATGAAGCCGGGGAAAGGATCGGTCTCCGAGACGCTGAGATAGGCGACGGCGATCAATGCGATACCAGTCCAGCCCATGACAGGCGAGAATCGAAAACCCGATGCCCAGCGCTCCGCCACAACAAGCGAAACGAGCCCGCCCACAGCGAATTCCCAGGCCCGCAGCGGCGAGAAATAGAAGGCCCAGGGCTGCGACTCCGAGGTCATCAAGGCGCTCACTCCGAACGACACCAGTACAACCACACCGAGGATGAGCGCGATACCCCTTGCCCCCGGCCGGAACCACGCGACCAA
Organism: Aminobacter sp. MDW-2; assembly: GCF_014250155.1. Classification (NCBI taxonomy): domain Bacteria; kingdom Pseudomonadati; phylum Pseudomonadota; class Alphaproteobacteria; order Hyphomicrobiales; family Phyllobacteriaceae; genus Aminobacter; species Aminobacter sp. MDW-2. The sequence goes on along the minus strand of NZ_CP060197.1, from coordinate 1,222,093 downwards.
CAGCAGGAACGCCGGCCAAAGCAGATAGAACTGCTCCTCGACCGACAACGACCAGAAATGCAGAAACGGGTTGCTGGCCGTGTCGGCGGCGAAATAATCGAACGACCAGCGCAGCAGCCAGAGATTGATGACGTAGCTCGAGGCAAACAGCGCACCCTTGGCGTAAAGCTGCTGCTCGGACGGCGCGAGGATGAAATAGCCGGCGGCAAGCGTGGTGGCGATCACCAGAAGCGATGCCGGCAACAGCCGTCGGGCGCGGCGCCCATAGAAGCGCCAGAGATCGACGGTCCCGCTACGGCCGATCTCCTGAATCAGGTGGCGGGTGATCAGATAGCCCGAGATGACGAAGAAGATATCGACGCCGATGAAACCGCCCGGCAGGTCGGACAGGCCGAAGTGAAAGGCGATCACGCCGCTGACGGCGATGGCACGCAGGCCCTCGATGTCGGGGCGGAAGGTGGTGACAGGTGCCGTCATGTCTTTGCTGCAACGTGTGCTGTGATGTGCGTGCTGGACATGACGGCAGGTTGGGCGACCATGCCCGCGGGCACAATTCAAACTATGTTGCAATGCAACATGAAAGCCGCCTTTCCGAACACCTTACCCGGGAGAAACGCGTGCATTTCCGCGCCTTCGAGTGTCGATTTCTGTATGAACGGAACTCATGCGGGCATTGGTCGTTAATGCCCCACGGAACCAGGGCGGCCACATGACGAATCGCGAGACTTTGCTCGGCGGGCTGCCGGCTGCGGTCTATACGACCGATGCCAGCGGGCGGATCACCTTTTTCAATGAAGCCGCAGCAGCACTCTGGGGTCACCGGCCCGAAATCGGCAAGGACTCGTGGTGCGGCTCCTGGCGGCTTCGGACGGCGGAGGGCGAACCGCTGGCACATGGCGACTGCCCGATGGCGCGGGCCCTGAAGGAGGGTCGGGCGATCCGCAACGCCGAGGCCATAGCCGAGCGGCCAGATGGCACTCTGGTGCCGTTCCTCGCCTTCCCCGCGCCAATACGCGACGAAACCGGCGAGATAACGGGTGCCATCAATCTTCTGGTCGACATCTCGGCCCAGAAGCAGGCCGAGATACAAACCCAGCGCCTCGCCTCGATCGTCGAATCTTCCGACGACGCCATCGTCAGCAAGGATCTGTGCGGCGTCATCCAGAGCTGGAACGCCGGCGCCACCAGGCTTTTCGGCTACAGCGCCGATGAAGCCATCGGCAAGCACGTCCGCATGCTGATCCCAGATGACAGGCAGGACGAAGAGGACGTCATCCTCGGCAAGGTGCGGAGCGGTCAGCGCGTCGACCACTTCGATACGATCAGGAAACGCAAGGACGGCAGCCTTGTCTTCATTTCGCTCACCGTATCGCCGGTGCTCAACGGCGCCGGCAAGGTCATCGGCGCCTCGAAGATCGCCAGAGACATTACCGAGCGCAAGGAAAGCGAGAGCCGCATCCGCATGCTCATGCGCGAGGTCAACCACCGGGTGAAGAACCAGTTCGCCGTCATCCTGTCGATGATCCGCGAGACGGGCAAGCACGCAACGACGATCGCCGAATTCGACACCCAGATCCGCAACAGGATCATGGCGCTGTCGCAGTCCCAGGATCTGCTTGTCGACGGTGACTGGCGCGGCGCTGACCTGGCCGATCTGGTCAGCAACCAGATCCGGCCGTTTGCCGCCGAGCGCCGCATCACCATATCGGGCGAGCCGGTCCTGCTGTCGACGATGGCGGTCCAGAATCTCGGCATGGCCTTTCATGAGCTTGCCACCAATTCGGCCAAGCATGGCGCGCTGTCATCCGATCTTGGCACCGTCGAAATCGGCTGGACCGCTTCCGATCGCTTTCGCCTGACCTGGAAGGAAACCAACGGACCGACCGTCGGAAAGGCCTCGCGCAAAGGATTTGGCCGGATCGTGCTCGAGCGCGTCGCGCCTTTGGCGCTGAACGGCGTAGGCCATCTCAGCTTCCAACCAGATGGCGTCACCTGGACGCTCGACGCACCGCTTGACCTGGTCCGGACGCCCGCTCCCTGACGGCAGTAGCTTCACCTCTGCAGTCGGCTTCGCTTCTCTTGCCGCGAAAGCCAGGCAAGAGTGATGCGCTCGTCGACGTCAAGCTGCGAGCCGGCCTTGGGGCGGGACGCAGCCAGCTCGTCAGACAACCGCCCTTCCGACCACGCCAAAATCACTTCCGGATGAATGTAACCTTTTCGGCAGACGGCCCGCGTGTTGCCGAGGTGCCTGGCAACGTCGTCAATGACTTTGTTGCATGCCTGCGCCCTCGCTTCCGCCCGCTCGGGCACCGGCGTTCTGGAAAACAGCGCCATCGCGCGCACGGTTCCGCCCCAGGTGCGGAAATGTTTGGAGCTGAAAGCTGCGCCCGCCGCAGCTCGAATGTAGTCATTGACGTCCTGAGACCATATCGGCGCCCGCGCACCATTGTCGTCGAGATATTGAAACAGGGTCTGGCCGGGCAGTTCCTGGATGCTGCGCACGATCTTTGCCATACGCCTGTCGACCAGCCGCAAACGCCATTCTTTTCCCGATTTGCCCTTGAAGGCGAATCTGAGCGTCGAACCTTCGATGTCGACATGGCGGTTGCGTAGCGTCGTCAGCCCGAAGCTGCCATTCTCCCTGGCATAGGCGGCGCCACCCACCCGGATCATTGTATTGTCCAGCAGCCATACCACCGCTGCGACGACCCGCTCGCGCACCATTCCGCGCAGCCGCAAATCCTTGTCGATCCGGCGGCGCAGCAGCGGCAGCGCGCGTGCAAATTCGGCCAGGCTCGAGAATTTGAGCTCGTCACGCTTTTCCGACCAGTCGGGATGGTAGCGATATTGCTTTCGGCCACGCTGGTCGCGTCCCGTCGCCTGGATATGACCGTTGCTTTCGGCGCAAATCCACACATCAGTCCATGCCGGAGGAATGGCAAGCGCATCGATGCGCGCAAGAACCGCCTTGCTGGCGACCTTTCCGCCATTGGCCGTTTCGTAGAGAAGGCGCTTGCCTGCCCTTTTCCTTGATATGCCGGGCTCGTCGTCGCTGACATAAGCCAGCGATGCGTCATGCGCGGCCTCGGCATTTTCGTCCGGCACGCGCCGGGACTGCTCGGTGTCTTTCCGCATCGGTGCGATCCCTCGGGATCAACGCTAACTTGGATGCAGCTCATGGGTTCCGGCACGCTGTTGCTTGCAACGACATCCTGGTTCAAATCAAGCATGCCAACGGCTACGTTCAGGAAACGGAAACGCCCGCCGCGCACTGTGATCTCAGGCACTGACGTGCCCGGCGTCGGGACGCAACCCGACAATTTTAGCGAGGCGACAGGCTGGTCAGCTTTCTGAATTTCCGTTCGCAAAGACAGTCACCCGGGCGTCGGCGCATCGAGATCGACCTGTTCGGAACGGTCGTCTATGCGATCGGCGACGTCCATGGCTGCTATCGCGAACTGCGCACGCTCGAGGACAAGGTCGTTGCCGACGCGGCCATCCTGCCCGGCCGCAAGCTGATCATCATGCTTGGCGACTATATCGACCGTGGCCCCGATTCGGCACAGGTGATCGATCACCTCATAGCCCCGCCGCCACCAGGCTTCGAGCGTCTCTGCCTGATGGGCAACCACGAGACCCAGACGCTCGACTATCTCGACGGCAAGCTGTCACTGGCTCGGTGGCTGTCCACGGGTGCACGCAGCACGCTGTTCTCCTACGGCATCGACGCCGAGCATCTCGGCGAACTCTATGGCGGCGGCAACAGGCTCGACGACCATATTCGCGCAACCATCCCGCCGGAACACATCGCCTTCATGCGCGACCTGCCGATCATGGCCTATTCCGAACGCTTCGTGTTCGTTCATGCGGGCATCCGGCCCGGCGTGCCGCTGCTCGACCAGGAAGACGACGACCTGCTCTACATCAGGGAGGAGTTCTTCGAGGCGTCGCGCCGGCTCGACCGCTGGGTCGTGCATGGCCACACGCCGGTTGACCATCCGCGCATCGACGGCCGCCGGCTGGACATCGACACCGGCGCCTTCAAGACCGGTCGGCTGACGGCGGTGCGCATATCAGGCAAGAGCGGCAGGCTGTTTTTCTCCTAGCTCGCGACCTAGGCCTTGGCTTTGGTTTCGCTCCTGTCGATATAGTAGCTGGAATAGCGTTCCAGGAACTGCTCGGAGCCGCCATAGGCGCCGTAGCGCGGCAGTTTCTTCAAGTCGACCTTGTTGAGCACCAGGCCGAGCACCTTGCTGGCGATCTGCGGCTCGGCGCCGAGCCCGGAGCGGACCAGCGGACGCGGGGTAGCACCCCATTCCGCCACCAGCACGAAACCGTCGGCCAGCGGCGCGAACGCCTTGGCGTCGACGACCGGCCCGAGTGGCGGCAGGTCGACTATGATGTAGTCAAACGTCGCCTTGGCGTCGTCGATGAAACGCCGCATGCCGGCCGACGACAGCAGTTCGCTGGTATGCGAAAAGCGGCCGCGCACCACCGCAGGCACGATCGCCATATTGCTCTGGCGGTCGACCTTCACCACCGATTGCCAGCCCTGGTCGTTGACCACGGCTTCCACCAGCCCTTGCTCGGCATTGATGCCAAGGCTGCGGCTGAGGCCCGGATTGCGCAGGTCGGCGTCGATCAACAGCGTCCTTGCACCATTGCTGGCGATCAGGCCGGCCAGATTGGCGGCAACCGTCGACTTGCCCTCGCCCGGCAGCATCGAGATGACACCGATCACCTTGCTGCCGATGTCCTGCAGCACGACGTCGCCGGCGATCTTGGTACTGCGCAGCGTTTCCGCGAACATCGACGCCGGCTGGTCGACCGCGATGCGCATCCTGGCCCGGCGTTTCATAAGCTCCGCCGCGCGCGACGGCGGCGGCGTGCCCATATTGCCCGTCTTCCCGGCGTCCTTCCTGTCCTCGTTCGAGGCGATGAGTGGCAGGTAGCCGAGGAACTTGACGCCCAGCCTTTCGCGCACGTCCTCCGCGGTGCGGAAGAAGCGCTCGTTGAATTCGTTGAGTGCGCCGAAGGCAGCACCGAGGACGACGCCGAGCACCAGCGCCAGGCCAAACACCATCGAGGTCCGCGGGCTCGACGGGCCGCGCGGCATCGTTGCTTCCGAAATCACCCGGACCTTGGCGATCGGGAAGGAGCGCTGCTGCGACGCCTCCTCGTAGCGCGACAGGAAGGTCTGGTAGAGCGTGCTGAGTGCCGTCGCCTGTTGCTGCAGTTCGCGCAGCCGCACCTGCGCCTGGTTGGCGCTCGAGTTCTGGCCAGTCGCCTCCGACACGGAGTTGCGGAGCGCGGTCTCGCGCGACTGCGCCACCTCGAATTCGTTGCGATAGGTTTCGGAAAGCTGGCTCAGCTCACGGAAAATCTGGTTGGCGAGGTCGCTCTGTTCCTTGCGCAGTGCCACCGCCTGAGGGTGGTTGGGACCGAAGCCGGCCGAAATCTCCTGCTCGCGCTTCGATACGCCGGAATGGCGCTTCTTGAGCTCCGAGATCAGCGGATTGCCTGCCTCGGCCGCCGACAGGGTTGAGTTGCCGACCGCCGCTTCCGGCCCGCTCTCGACGATGGTGCGGTATTGTTCGTAGCGCGCCCGCGCCTTGGCGGTATCGGCCTGTGCGAGGATCAGCTGGGCGTTGAGATCGGAAAGCTGCTGCTCGGCGATGGTTTCGCCGCGCGCCGCCGCAAGGCCGTTCTCGGCGCGGAATTTTTCCACCTCGAGCGCAGCCTTCTGCGAACTCGTGCGCAGTTCCTCCAGCCGGCCTTGCAGCCAGACGGCCGCCTTTTCGGTGGCGTCGAAGCTGGCATCCAATTGGTCGGCGACGAAGGCATCGGCATAGGCTTTGGTGATCGCAGCCGCCAGTTGCGGATCATGCGCGCGGTAGGCCATGGAAATGACATAGCTGCGGCCGGAGCGCTCGGCCATGATGTTGTTCTGCAGCATCGCCACCGCCTGCTCCTTGCGGGCGGCGTCGGCCATCGCCTTGCGTTGCGCATCGGTAAGTTCGGCGCCGCCGGCGATCTCGGGCGCGGAACGGAAAACCTGCAGGAAGCCGCGAGCGTAGCCGACAAGCGTCGACAGCAGCGATTGCGGCGGCTGCATGAAGCTGGCGTTCTGGTCGAGCTTCTGCTTCTCGACCACCACGGCAGCCAGCCGCGCCGACTTGATGATCTCGATCTGGGACAGGATCGCCGCATCGGTCTGCATGTTGACAGGCGTCGCCGACACCTCGTCGACCATCTTGTTCATGCCCTCGTCGATCAGCACGCGGGTCGACGCCGTGAAGGTCGGTGGCGTCGTCTGCAGATAGACAAGCCCGAGCAGCAGGCCGATGACGGCGCCGACGCCGACCACCTTGGCCTGGCGCTTGGCCATCGCCAGCAGGCGTTCGAGGTCGATGAAGTCGCTCCCCTCGCGCGCGTCCTCGCGAGACGCGGCAAGGCGGTTGCCGAAGGGAAAGCTGGCGTAGTTCATCTGCGTTCCAGTTCTTGCCTGAGCAGCGGCCGCTGCTCGCTGGGTTCTGGCGAAGCCGACTTCAGCTACGCAATCTACCGCGCCCGACGGGCACGGCTCTTTTCGAACACCGTCGTGGCGGCCATTCCAGCCGCCGCGACGGACCGATCATGTCAGGCCGCGACGACGTGATCCTGCTCGGCGACCATCTCGCGGATGGCATCGAGCACGGAATCGCGGATGTCGGCCCGCTTCAGGGCAAAGGCGACATTGGCCTGGATGAACCCTTCCTTGGAGCCGCAGTCGAACATCCGGCCATTGAATGGCCGGGCGAAGAAGGCCTGGCTCGCGGCAAGGCGCACCATTGCGTCGGTCAGCTGGATCTCGCCGCCGGCGCCACGCTTCTGCGTGCCCAAAAGGTTGAAGATTTCCGGTTGCAGGATGTAGCGGCCGTTGATGTAGAAATTCGACGGCGCCTGGGCCGGTGCCGGCTTTTCGACCATCGCCGTCACCTCGAAGCCCGAACCGACATCGGGGCCTTTGCCGACGATGCCATACTTGTTCGTTTCACTCGGATCGCACTGCTCGACGGCAATGACGTTGCCGCCTGACACGGCATGCAAGTCCATGATCTCGGCCAGGCAGCCGCGCTTGCCGAAGGACACCATGTCGGGCAGCAACAGCGCGAAGGGCTCGTCGCCGATGATGTCGCGGGCGCACCAGACGGCGTGACCGAGGCCGTGCGGCGCCTGCTGGCGGGTGAAGCTGGTGGCGCCGGGCACAGGCAGCAGGCTCTCCAGCGACCTGATCTGATCGACCTTTCCGGCCTGTTCGAGCGTGCCGACGAGTTCGGGGTGAAGGTCGAAATAGTCCTCGATGACAGCCTTGTTGCGGCCGGTGACGAAGACGATGTGCTCGATGCCGGCCTCCAGCGCCTCGTCGACGGCATACTGCACCACCGGCCTGTCGACCACGGGCAGCATCTCCTTGGGCATCGACTTGGTCGCGGGAAGGAACCGCGTGCCGAGACCCGCCACCGGGATCACCGCTTTCCTGACTTTCTTCATCGTGCCAATCCTCTCGCTCATGTAACTCTCCTCGTCTTGTTCTTGGCCGCTCCGGGCACGCGCATCATGTGCCGGACCGGTATGCGAACTGCCTGGCAAGCCGGCGCAGCCGGACTTCTATAGGCATCCGCAAATGTCGAACCGCCGCCGGGTCCCCCAGTGCGGTCCGTACCGCCTTGAGCGGCGACCGCTGCTTGATGTGCGTAACCAGTGACAGGAATGAGGCAGCCTGGGAGAGGCTCCGGGCACGTCGCGTGAACGCCTTTTTCGCCTCTCCGTCGAGCCAGTAAGCCGCCTCGAAGATGGCATCCGCCCGCTGCATCGCCTCGACGTGCTGAAGCTCCAGAACTCTTGAAATGGAGCCGTTTCGCACGTGATAGGCATAGCCTACAGCGGGTTCGACGATGCAGCCGCCGCCCCGCGCGAGCGCGCTGGCGAGCAGGATATAGTCCTCTCCGATGAGCAAATTCTCGTCGTAACGGAGCTCATTTGTCTCGAGATATTCACGCAAGAATATCGGCTTCATGTAACCAAAATTGAACGTCGCCTCGAAGACGACATTGCTGCTGATGAAGTCCGCCAGCGTCAGATTGCCGAGTTTTTCGAGATAGCTTTCGGCGAACATTACTTCGCTTGGCCTGCCGTCGTCGTGAACAACCACGATGTTGTCGACCGCTATCGCCGCAGAGCCAGCATCAGCCCTGCCGATCATTGCCGAAAGCCTGTCGGGCAGGACGGCATCGTCCGCATCGAGCACGGCGACCCAGCGCCCCAGCGCCGCATCGAGGCCAGCGTTGCGCGCTCCACCTGGGCCGCGATTTTTCTCCAGCGCCACGACCCGCACACGCGGATCGGCATAGGCCCGTGCAAGCGCAATCGTCGCGTCGGATGAGCAGTCGTCGACGACGATCACCTCGACGGTGACGCCTTGCTGTGCCAGCGCGCTGTCAATGGCGCGGCCGAGCGTTGCCTCGGCATTGTAGGCGGCGATGACGAAGCTGACGTCAGGCTGCATCCTGGCCTCCCTCTTTGCCGTAGAGACGCAGTTCACGTGCGCCGGCCAGCCCGCTCAGCACGCCCAAATGCATCACGCCACGCAGCAGGCTGCGGTTGCGGCTGACCGGCTGCAGCGCGGTCAGCCCCGCCGCGGCAAAGCAGTAGCCGGCCTTGGCCGAGGCCCGTACGAGCTCACCGAAGCGACCAACGCCACTCCGCTTGGCGCCAAGCAGGCGACCATGCGTCTGCCCGACACGGAAGCGCCGCGTCGTCAGCCAGCGGAACGAGGCGCGAGACGCCGGAACCGGCTCCTCCACCCAGGCCTCCGCGGCATAGCTTATGCGACCACCGGCACCGAACACCTGGTCGAAGAATTCGGTGTCCTCGCCGCCCGACTGGCCGCGCTCCAGGCTGAAGCGGCGGCCGGCGATGCTGGGCGAAGCGATCCGGAGCAAGGCATTACAGGTGTAGCCGGTGCGGATCTCGCCCCGAACGAACACCGGATAGGTCGAGTGAAAGTCGCCGACCTGCATCCAGCCCGGGGCTCCCGTCCCATAACGCGCCTTGACCGGCCCGAGCACCACCTCGGCACCGGTCGCCTGCGCGGTCTCGACGAGCCGCTTCAGCCACATGCCTGTCGCCTTCTCGTCATCGTCGATGAAGGCGACGAAATCGGCCGAGCTGGCATCCAGGCAGGCATTGCGGGCAAGCGAGATGTTGCGCGCCGGACAATGGACGTAGCGAACCTCGAGCGAAAGCTCGTCCGCCAGAACGGAGACCAGTTCCGCAGCACTGGGCACCTCGTCATTGTCGGCCACGACGATGCCGATGCGATACCCCGCGGGTAGGTCCATCGCCGCAAGCGACTGCAACGTGTCGGCCAGTTCGCGCCGCCGGAAGGTGCAGACGCAGATGTCGATGCTGGGCATTTCGGTCATGCTGGGCGCCCCCTTGCCGGCAAGGCAGCGAGTTGGAGCCAGAAGCCGAGCGACCAGGCGAAATGCATCACCATCGCCGACACGCCGGCGAGCGCCAGCCCCGGCTTGCCGGCCCGCAAGGCAAGGGCAGCGCCATAGCTCAGACAGATCGCCGCCCAGACGAGGACAGGCACGGCGAAGATCCAGTGAACGACGGCGAGGCTTGCGAGCAGCGCCGTCGGCGCCACCATCAGCGGCACCATCTGGCGGAGCCTGGGGATGACGCGGTGTTTCAGCACGTTCCGCGCCCGTCCCCTGCCATAACCGAGATACTGGTGGAACAGGCCGCCAAGTGAAGCACGCGGAAAATAGGTCATGCGGGTGCGCCCGCTCATCCAGATGCGGTAGCCGGCCTGGCGCAGACGATGGTCGAGCTCGGCATCCTCATTGTGACTGAAGCTCTCGTCATAGCCGCCGACATCGCTGAACGCTGCGATGCGCATCAGGGCGTGATGGCCGTGATCGACCCATTCCCCGGCCGAACCATGCCTGTGCTTCGACCCACCTGTGCCGAGCTTCGAGTTCTGCGCAGCCGCAGCCGCCTGCTGCACGGTGCCGCGGCCTTCGGTCAGCATCGAAACGACGAGGGAATCGGCGCCAGACGCCAGCGCTTCCTCGAGCAGCCGGTCGCAATAATCGTCGGGATAGCCGCCATGAGCGTCGATGCGGATCAGATAGTCGACGCCACGACCGAAGCGTTCGACGGCCAGGTTCACTGCCGCACTCTGGATGCGCGCCGGATTGTCGATCAGCACGACATTGTCGTCTTCGGCAGCAATGCCGGCAACGATGGTCCGGGTCGCATCGCGGCTGCCGCCGTCGGCGACGATGATCATTGCGCCGAGCCGCCGGGCAGAGGGCCGCAGTTGGGCCAGAAGGCCGCCGATATGGCGCTCCTCGTCGAGGCACGGAATGATGATGATGGCGGAGGACGTTTCGGTCATGCGTCTGCTTGTGTTGGTTGCGTTGAAGGTCAGGCGGCGATGGCGCCAGGGCTTTCGCCGTTTTGGGCGGCGACCCGTTCGAGCGTCGCCACCATCGCCCGGCAATCGGCCAGGTCGCAGATCCAGTTTCGCGGATCACGGGCAAGCACTTCACCGCGCAAGGCGGCGTAACGTTCGCACGTCATGCCCGAGAGCGCTTCCGCCAGAGCTGATGCCGACGGCTCGGGCAGCATCAGCCCGATATCGAGGCGCTCGAGGAAGCGCGCCGTCTCGGTGCCGGCCATGGCGATCGGCACCGTACCGAACCGGCAGCTTTCATAGAGCCGGTTGGGCAACAGCCATGTCGAGTTCTGACCTTCCTCGAAGAAGTCGATCGCCCAGGCAAAGTGCGCCTGCGCGTAGATGTCGACCATGTCCTCTGGATTTCTGTAGGCACCCTTAAACTCCAAATGGGGCTCGGATGCGACGAAACCGTGGAAATCCGGAAACTCCGACAGCGCGGGGCGGCCGCGCAACACGACCTTGAACCGCCCCTCCGTCCCACGGCTGAAAGCGGCCAGCAGTTCGAGCGACTTGCGGCAGCGCAGCGCCCCGAACCAGCCGATCGTCCAGGGCTCGCCCGCCGGCGCCGGCGACGGCAGCGCTTCAATGCGCGGCTCGAGTTCCAGGAGCTTGTTCTCGACCAGTTCGATGGGGGCGTCGATCTGCCCGAACCGTTCGAAATAGTGCCTGACGAAGGCCGGCGAGCTGGTCAAGAGCAGGCCGACATTGCGCCCGAACAGGCGCTCGGCGCCACGCAGGCCCTTGCCCAGAAAATCCTCGCGCAGCACCAGCCGGTGGATGTCTAGGCACTCGTAGACAATGGGCGTCGACGCACCGAAAACCGAACGGGCACGTTGCGCCAACGCCAGCATTTCGAGATTGCGGGCAACGATCACATCGGGCGTCACCACCGATTTCAGCGAAGCGCCGATACGCGTCGCCGCCATTGCAACCGCACCCAGCCGCTGCGCAAAACGCCCGTCGCGGGTGTGACCGAGGTCGATCGGCGTAACGCCTTCGACGTCTTCGAGTTCTTGCGTCCGGCGAAAACCAGCGAGCGTAACGCGCGCGCCACCGGCCTTGAGCATGATGATCCGTCGACGGACTGCCGGGTCGGAAACATCGTGCACCAGGTACAGAACATGCAGCATGAATTCACGCTCGCAGTTTGGCCCACCGACGACGAAGCTAGTGCACCTATTGCTGCGTCGCAACAAATATTGACTGGTCGCACCTCAAATATTGTTGCGCCGCAAAATGGCCCGGTTAGCCTGTACTTATCTTCCCGACGCGACCAATCCGAGGAGGCTAGCCCCCATGAAGACTGTCCCCATGAAGACTGTCATCGTCGAAAACACCGTCTGCCTGAACACTGGCGATGCGGCGATCCTGCTGGCCATCCGGCACATCCTCAAGGCGGCCTGTCCGGGCGAGTTGCGCTTCCAGGTGTTCGATAGCCAGCCCACGGTGGCGTCGCGGCTTTATCCCACGCAAGCCTATCCCGATATCGAGATCCGCAAGCTGCTGGCCGAATCGATCTTCAAGTACCCCTATGACGACAACCGCCTGAAGAACCTGGCCAAGCCGATCTACAACCGCCTCGCCCTGAGTGCGCTGCGCCACTACGGCAAGAGCCGCGCCCTGGACGAGACGATGTTCAGCGCCGAGGACCGTCGCAGCCTCGACATGTACCGCCAAGCCGATCTGGTCGTCACCACAGGCGGCACCTATCTGGTCGAGAACTACAATCTCGAACGCCGCCTCAACCAGTTCCGCATCGACGCGATCTTCGGCAAGGACCCGGTATTCTTCACCCAGTCGCTGGGCCCGTTCGACAAGGACTACAACCGCCGTGAACTGAAGCCGGCCTTCGACCGCAGTCCGTTGATCCTGTTGCGCGACAGACGCTCGCACGGCCATCTCGACGGGCTCGTCGACAATCCCGGCAAATGCCATGTCGTCGCCGATTCGGTGTTTGCACTCGCCGACAAGAAGCGCATCGAAACGATGCTCTCGGCCGGCACGCCGCCGGCACAGACCGGCCGTGTCGGCATTTCGGTACGACACTGGAACTACGTCAATGACGGCGCCGACGGCATGCACCGCTACATGGCCTCGATCCGTGATATCGCCACAAGCCTGGTGCGCGACCACGGCAAGCAGGTGACCTTCGTCTCGACCTGTCAGGGCGTGCCGGAATACGCACATGACGATTCGAAAACCGCACGGGCGATCGTTGCCGAACTCGATGCCGATGTCGCCGCCCATGTCGACGTCGACGCCGGCTTCCACACGCCCGAGCAGTTGATGGAACTGGTCAAGGGCTTCGACTTCGTCGTCGCCACCCGCATGCACATGATGATCATGTCGCTCTGCGTCGGCGTGCCGGTTCTGCCCATCGCCTACGAATTCAAGACCCGAGAACTTGCCAAGCGCGTCGGCCTGGCCGAGTTGCTGCTCGACATCGACTCCGTGACCCCTGAAGAGGCCGCCCAAAAGCTCGCGACCTTCACAGGCGATCTCGACCGCCTCAGGAAAACGACCCTTGCAGCGGTGCTGGAAGAACACGCCTCGGCCATGTCGGCCGCCGATCTGGTCCGGCCGCTGCTAGCGGATGCGTCAGCGAATGTTGCGGGCGATGGTCTTCCACGTCGCGACGAGGGCGCGGCGCGACTGCGGAACGGCGACCATGAAGGCGAGCGCCACCGCGTAGCTTAGGGCTGCCGCGGTGATCGCCGCCACGATGTTGGACTGGGCGATCAGCGCAGCCGGCAGGTGGTCGTAGGCCAGCCAGGTCATGGCCGCTGCGATGATCAGCAGCCCCTGCACCATCAGGAAGTCGAGCGCCGTGACCGGGCCGGTCCGCCCGATCATCACCGCCAGCACCGGCAGCCTGAGCGCATAGCCTGAGATGGCATAGGCAGCGGCGACGCCGACTGCACCCCATTTCAGCCCGGCAGCGAATGACAGCGCCGTCGTCAGCGCCGAATAGACGCCCCAGCGGAACATCGTGCCGGTCTTGCCCTGGCAGATGAAGATCCAGCCCGTCGTGCTCGACACCGGCTGCATCAGGCCGGCAATGCCGAGCCAGGCGAAGATCGGCGCTACGCCGAGCCAGCGTTCGCCGAACAGGATGGAAACGACCGGCTCGGCGGCAATCGTCAGGGCGGCGATGCCGGGAACGGTGATGAACGCAAGCAACCAGTTGGTGCGCAGATAGAGCTCGCGAAAGCGTGGCTTGTCGTCCTGGATGCGGCTCAGCAGCGGCACCATCAGCCGCGACAGCGGCTGGTTGATGTTCTGCAGCGGAAACAAAAGCAGCTTGTAGGCGCGGTCGTAGTAGCCGAGCTCGACCGGACCGGAAAACTTGCCGATCAGGATGTTGTCGAGGTTGCGCGAGAAGAAGTTGACGAGGTTGAAGCCGGTGAGATTGGCGCCGAAGGACAGGATCTCGCGCTCCACCTTGATGCTCGGCCTGCCCGGTTTCCAGCGCGTCGCCAACCATGCACCGGCGAGCGTCACCACGGCGCCCGCCGCAGGTCCGATCACCAGCGACCAGTAGCCGAGCCCGGCATAGGCCGCAGCGATCGCCGCGCCCAGGCCGGCAAGGGCGGTCGCGACGTCATTGATCGCCAGCTGGCCGAATTGCAGGTTTCGGTTCATCAGGGCCAGCGGCAGCGCCGCAAGACTGCCGAGCAAGAGCGGCGTGGCGGCGGCAAGCGTGATGCCGGTCATCCTGCCATCGGCATAAAATGCCGACACCGCCGGCGACAGCGCGGCAATCACGATGGTGCAGATCAGCCCGGCCAGCGCGCTGATCCAGAACACCTGGTTGAGCTGCTGACGGCTGATTTCCGGTCGCTGGATAACCGCCTGCTGCAGGCCGAGATTCTGGAACAACCCGACAAAGGCGACGATCGGGCCAACCGAGGCGACGAGGCCAAAATCCTCCGGCGCCAGCATCCTGGCCAGCACCACCACTGAAACGAACTGGATGCCGATCTTGATCGCCTGCGCCGCTGCCGTCAGCGCGCCGCCGCGCAGCGCTATGCGCCCGAGTTGCTGCGCTTCCGCCGTCATGCGGCAACCTTCGTGGCGGCAAGACGGAACAGCGTATCGGCGAAAGCGTCGTTGAGCCGGCCGGAATCGAAATCCTCCTCGACCTTGCGCCGCGCCGCGCGTGCCAGTTCTTCGCAGGAGCCGGGATTGTCGGCGATCCAGACCAGCTTCTGCGCCAGCGCGCCGACGTCCCGTTCGGGCGCCAGAAGCCCGGTCCTGCCGTCCTCGATCAGCTCGGGAATGCCGGAATGATAGGTGCTGACCACGGTCAACCCCGCAGCCATCGCCTCCATCAGCGCCACCGGGATACCTTCGAGGTCGCCGTCGCCCGCTTTGACGCTGGGCAGCACGAAGACATGCGCCTCGGCCAGCCGCTGTTTGACCTCGCTGTGCGGACACGGCCCGCGAAAGGCGACGCGCCCGGCAATGCCGAGACTTGCAGCCAGTTGTTTCATGGCATCGAGCAATTCACCGCCGCCGATGATCGTGTAGGACCAGTCGATATCGGGCCTGACGGACTGCACCTCGCCGAGCGCGCGAAGCGCGAACTCGATGCCCTTCTTCTCGGTCAGCCGGCAGACCGAGATCAGCGCCAGCCTGCTATCCCGGCGCTCGCCGGCCCGAAAACCGATCGTCTCGGTATCGACGCCCATATGGTGCACGGCAACCCTGTCGGCGCGCGCGCCGGCCTCGATCAGCGCATCGCGGAAGAAGCCGTTGACCGGCAGCTGCAGCGCGCCTTGGCGGAACACCACCTCGTAGCGCGACAGCGAGCCGTCATGCATCGGCGCGCCGACATCATGGCCATGGAAGATCGTCACCAGGGGAGCCGATATCCGCCGCTGCTTCATCGCCCTTGCGACCCGCAAGCCGTTGTTGCCGAAATGCGCGACGATGACATCGTATTTTTCGAGCTTGCCGGCAAAGGCAATGTCGAGCGCTGTCGACGCCTTGTCCCAAAGCTTGCCCGACCAGCGGCGCAGCGACGGGCGCAGCGGGCCGAGCGCACCCCACCATTGCGCGACGCCACCGGGCAGGTTGCGCCAGCGCGGATCGTCGATGTTGCGCTCCTTGCCGAAGGTCGTCTCATTGCAGATGACGCCGACTTCGATGCCGCGCGCAAGGCAGCCCTCGATCTGGTCGAGCACGAAGGTCTCGGACAGCGACGGGAACTTGTCGACGACGAAACAGACCTTCATCGAACGGCTCTCCAGAACCCTGACGGCATCACCTCAGGCAGCCTTGTTCAGGCCCTGCGTCACGGCCTGCTCGAGCACGCCCATGAAGGTGGCGAACTGCGCGTCGGGGTCGAGTTGCGCGCGTCCGGCAAAGGCGCGCGCGGCCGCCGACTGCCGGTCATACCAGGCCTTGTCCTGCCAGAGCCGACGCACGGGTTCGACCCAGTCGTCGAGCGGCGCATCGTAGTCGAGCACCACGCCGCCCTCGCCAACCGCCTCCGGCAGGCCGCCGCGGCGCGAGCCGATGACCGGAATGCCGCTGCAATGCGCCTCCGAGGCGACACGGCCCCAGGCCTCCTCCCATTTGCTCGGCGCGAGCAGGATCTTCGTCCGGCCATAGACCGTCTTCATGTTGCTGGTTCGGCTTTCGAGCCGGACATTGCCGAGCGGCGCGATCGTCTGCTCGATACGGGCGCGGTGATCGTCGGCCAGCTTCCAGCTTTCGACGAACAGGAACGGAATGTCGGGGCAGCGCCCGGCGATGCGCACCGCAAGCTCAAAACCCTTTTCCTCGTAAGGATTGATCAGCGTGACGAAGTCGCCTGACGTTTCCGTGGCGTAGTGGGCGGGATTGATCGTCGGCGGAATGACAGTCGATTCGATGCCGAAGCGCTGGCCATAGGTGCGCGCGGTGAATTCCGAATTGGCGATGTAGCGCGCCTGCCGCAACTCGCTGAGATCGCCGCCAAGCTCGTGGAATTCGACATTCCGGAGATAGACGACCAGCGGAATGCCCTGGGCCTCCAGTGCTTTCCCGATCGGCACCGACTTGTGGCACTGGACCACGGCAACGTCGGGCTTCAGCTTCTCCACTGCAAAGCCTGCGGCCTCCCATGGAAACCAGGCCCGCACCACGGGATATCCAGGGAAGCTGTCGATGACGGCGCGTTGTCCGGTCAGCTTCATCTTGGCTCTCGCCTTGAAGCCGAACATGCCGTCGCCGAACAGCGCGGCCAGCACCGAAGCCTCGTGGCCATGGGCGCGCAATTGCTCGACCAGGTGATGCGTCGACGACTGAACGCCGCCGCTGAACTCGGGCGTGTAGCCGTTGCCGCCTGCAAACAGAACCTTCATGTCCCTGCTCCGATATCGAGTTGGTTGACGGCCTCGCGCCTCACCCGGCCTTGCGGCCGATGGAGACGTATTGGATGCCGTGGCGGGCGACCACCGCCGGGTCATAGAGGTTGCGGCCGTCGAAGATGACGGCGGTCTTGAGCTGGTCACGGATCAGCTCGAAGGACGGCGCCCTAAAATTCTTCCACTCGGTGGCGATCAAGAGTGCATCGGCGCCGCGCAACGCCGCCTCCTTGGTACCGCACAAGGTGAGGTCGTCGCGCTGGCCATAGATCTGCTGCGCCTCGTTCATCGCCTCGGGATCATAGGCCTGCACCCTGGCGCCGGCTTGCCACAGCGCCTCCATCAGCACCCTCGATGGTGCCTCGCGCATGTCGTCGGTGTTGGGTTTGAAGGCCAGACCCCAGAGCGCAAAGGTCTTGCCGGTGAGGTCGCCGTTGAAGTGGCTCTTCAGCTTGTCGAACAGCACCACCTTCTGGGCATTGTTGCGCGCCTCGACCGAGTGCAGCAGCACCGGCTCGAAACCGACATCGCCGGCGGTGCGGATCAGTGCCCGCACATCCTTGGGGAAACACGAGCCGCCATAACCCAGCCCGGGATAGATGAAGTGGTAGCCGATACGCGGGTCCGAGCCGATGCCCTTGCGCACCTCCTCGATATCGGCGCCGAGCAGTTCGGCCAGGTTCGCCATCTCGTTCATGAAGCTGATCTTGGTCGCCAGCATGCAGTTGGCGGCGTATTTGGTGAACTCGGCCGAGCGCACGTCCATCACGATCATCTTCTCGTGGTTGCGGTTGAACGGTGCATAGAGCTCGCGCATCACCTCCTCGGCCGCTTCGCTGTCGGTGCCGACGATGATGCGGTCGGGCTTCATGCAGTCGGCGACCGCCGAACCTTCCTTCAAAAACTCCGGGTTGGAGACGACGTCGAAGCTTAGCTCCTCCCGGCCTCTCTGTTTCAAGGCCACCGCAATCGTCTCGCGCACCTTGTCGGCGGTGCCGACCGGCACCGTCGACTTGGTCACCACGATCTTGGCACCCGCCATCTCGCGGCCGATGGCATCGGCCACCGACAGCACATATTTGAGGTCGGCCGAGCCGTCCTCGCCCTGCGGCGTGCCGACCGCAATCATCTGGATCGCGCCATGGCGCACGGCCATCGAAGCGTCCGTCGTGAAGACGATACGCCCCGCCGCGTGGTTCTCGCGCACCAGCGCCTCCAGCCCCGGCTCGAAGATCGGGATGAAACCCTGGTTCAGCCGCTCGACCTTGGCCGCATCGACGTCGACACAGACGACATCATGACCGACCTCGGCCAGAACAGCCGCCTGAACAAGACCGACATAGCCAATCCCAAATACCGTGAGGTTCATCCAGTCCGTTCCTGTCTGTTGATGATGTCGAAGCGCGGCTGAACCGCGCCTGGGTATCTGCCCGTCATTTCAGGGTGCACGCGACCGAGCCCTCGAACTGGCAAGCTTCGCCCGGGGCGGTGAAGGCGACGCGATCGACCGCCATGCTCACCGGCTTGCCGGGATCGGTGAACTCGCCCATCCATTCGCGCAGCGTGCCGGTGCCCCACAAGCTGAAGAATATCTTCTGCGGGTTGCTCGGCAGCTGGGTAGGATCGGTCACCTCATGCACCAGCTGGCCGTTGACATACCAGCGCAGCCGCTCCTTCTCCCAGACGAAGGCATAGTCGTTGAAACCCTGGTCGGCGCCGCCGGGCACGTCGACAAGCTTCTCGTCATTGGACTTGCCGCCGACATAGGCGTTGACCTGCACCTTCGAGGGATCCTTGGTCAGGACCTCGAAGTCGATCTCGTCATGCGGCTTTTTGTGCACCGGGCCGATATAGGTGAAAAAGGCGGCATTCAGGCCCGAGCCGGTACCTGTCTTCATCCGCGCCTCATAGGTGCCGTAGCCGAAACGTTCCTTGGTCTGCACCTCGCCGCAGGAATAGTCGCGGTTCTTCAATGGCTTCTTCTCGAAGCTCAGGACCAGATTGCCGTCGGCAACCTTGACCTGGTTCTTCGACCAGGTGCAGTTCTGGTGCTTGCCGTTGTTCCAGCCGTCCGAGATGAACCAGCGCGAAGCGGTCAGCGTGTCGAAGGTCTCAACGAAGGACTTGCCGGTGGCCTCCTGCGCCACGGCACCACCCGACATACCCAGCAGGCCGGCAAGTGTGACCGACACTGCCAACGCAGCGGTACTGCCGAGAGGTCGGCACGCGCTGTAGTCCCTAACGTTCGCGTTCATAGGTCATCCTTGTGTCTTCGCGCCTCCCGCCCGGAAACCGCATTGCCACACCGGCCGGAGATGCTCCCAGCCGGACGAAATCCTCCCATCCTCCCTGATGTCAGGCCCTGTCGCCTCGGGCCTAGAACTGGCGCAGGGCCTCCCCTTGCGCCAAACGTGCCGATGATTCCTCGTCGGTCTCGCGACCTTCATCGGCAAAAATGTCCAGCGAATGACGAAGCCCAGCGACGAAATCCTTTTGCCGTCCGAGCGCCTCGATCCGTCTCAGACAGGCCTTGAGCGATTCTGTCATCTGGTCCATCTCACGCGCCCGCAGCACGGAAACCGCTGAATTTTCCATGGCTTCGACAAGGAAAGCAGCATTGGCCGAGACCGCCTCGTAGCGGTTGCGGATGCCGGTTCGTTCCGCCTCGATGCCGGCGGCGAGTTCGTCCAGCGCCCGCGACAGCTGGCCGAAGCGCGCCTCGTCGGTCTGCCGGTCGCGGTCGGGGCTGCGGGTGCGGAATGCAAAGATCGATGCCATGCGCCCTACCCCGCCTTCGCGGCCGAGCCGGCCATCAGGTAGCGTGGACGTGCAGCGCCACTTTCCATCGCCGACGGATTGCGACGGCGCAGCAGCTCGAGCTTGTCGAATGCCGCCCCTTTGGTCACGGCCGACAGGTTCGTCGGCGAGGCGAAGGCAAAGCCCATCGCACCGGAAAGCCCGCCACTGGCCTTGAGATCGAGGAAATGTCGCAGCCGATATTTGTCGCGCACATGCCGCTCATGGCGGCGCAGGACACGTCGCTGTCCGGCTGTCAGACCGGCAAGCGCCAGAAGATCGAGATCGGCATCGGCCAGCCGCCTCAGGTCCTCGGTACGATGCTGGCCGCTCAGCGAATTGGACCGGACCACCGCGCAATAGCCGCAGGAGCGGATCAGCTTGAAGCAGGCACCGAAAGCCAGGGCCCGGGCATAGAGCGCATAATCCTCGCCGAGGCGCAGCTGCTCGTCATAATGCAGGCCGTGCTCTGTGAGCATGGCGCGCCGCATCACCGGCTTGAGAAAACCCAGCTCGCCGCGCCGGGCGCCGCGCCGGGAAATGTTGCCGGCGACGAAGCCGACAAGGTCGAGCTCGGTCGGATCGGCTGCGAACTGCTCGATGCTGCCCGACAGCACGTCGCGCACCGAGGCGTGTTCGGCAAAGACGATGTTGTCGGCGACGAGATCCCAGTCATCGCCGTCCACGAGCTTCGCGAACCGTCCCGGCAGGAAGAAGTCGTCGGCGTCGAGAATGCTGATCAGCGGCGCCCTGGAGTGGCGTATTGCCATGTTACGGGCAAAGGACGGGCCGCGATTGACGTCGAGCCGCAGCACCAGAAGCCTGCCGCTGCCGTCATCGGCGGCGCGCGCCACCGCCTCGGTCGCATCGGTCGAAGCGTCGTCCACGACGACCACCTCGGCCACCTCCGGCTCCAGCAGAGCGGAGGCAATGGCCGTCGTGATCGTTTCGGCTGCGTTGCGCGCAGCAATGATGACACAGACGTCGGTTCCGCTCACGTCGGTTGCCTTTCGTCATAGCCCGCCGACGCAAGAGCTATATTGCACCTGCTAACAAGGGAACCCCAACTTTTGTTACGGCGATTCACGGGAGGCGCTACGGGCACCGGCAACCGCCATCGGCAAGCCGCGGCTTTCCAAGGGCTGCAGGCAGCTTCGTCCGATCACATATGACGGTTTCATCACACCGAGACCGCCAAGGCCGCCTTCGGATTGGCAGCGTCGCGTCTTGCTTACATATACGGGCAGGACGGCAGCGATTCTGCCGGAACAGGCGGCCGCTCACGCCGATCTTGTCGGTCTAGTGAGCGCTGCCTTTCGGGGTCAGGTCGTCGGCTGGAACAGTGGCGGTACCTTCAGCCGCGGTCTTCGACTTGCCGGTTTCCACCGGTTTCGGCCCGGCGCGCGCCACCATTGCCAGCACGACGAGAAAGTATCCGACCTGAAGAACAACCGCGCATATCACCGCGCGCAGCAAGATCGTGCCCCAGCCGGCAGCATCCATGTAGGACCACAACGCCACGACAGCGATGACCATCGCCATGCCGAACACGAATTTGGGTAAAGTCATGTCAGCTGATCGTCAGGCCGGAGGCATCGGCACTGATTTCGTCGCCATGTTGCTTGCAACTCCCCTTGCCCTGAAAGCTTCCGCCCGTGTCCGTTCCTTCGTTTTATTTTGATGCCGGCGCGGCCCCAGCCGGTCGGCGCGAAGAACGTCATTCCACTATATTGACCCGCCCAACTGTCAGCAAGCGGAGCCTCTTGGAGAGCGAGTCTAGACGGCAAAGATGAATGCTGCATTGCACCGTCCGGCGATGCCCCAAGTCGAAACGATTTTTGCCTTTGATGGCGTTATTTCAGAAATTTCTGCGATATCAGCCGCCTGTAACAATATGCTCGTATCTCTTGACGCACTTTGTTCGACTAAACAGCAGCATGACGAAGATATAATTCCAGGCATTTCCACCTGATGGACTGGATTGATTCTGCATACGCATTAATCTTGAGGACACAAAACTGTCGCAATGGACTCTTTTTGTGCAGGCCATGCACGGTTCTTGGACATCTACTGGCGCAAATATTTCACGCGTCAAAAAAACGTGTGTTGCGGCGCAGCATACCAATCCTATCCTGACACGGGGCGATTCTGGGGCGATTTATCGACCAATTGGAGTTGCAGCATGAGGGATCTAGCCAAGTCGAGCAGCTTGGAGTTTCCACATATGGCCGCCGACCTTCCTCCGCTCGGTGGCGTGGCCAAGCGCGGATTCGACATCGTCGGTGCCGGTCTCGGCATCGTCGCGCTGAGCCCGTTGTTCCTGCTCATCGCACTACTGGTGAAAGTCTCCGACGGCGGCTCGGTCTTCTACGGCCATCGCCGCATCGGCCGCGGCGGCCGTATCTTCCAGTGCCTCAAGTTTCGCACCATGGTTCGAGACGGCGATGCAGTTCTGGCCGCTCATCTGCGCAACGATCCTGAGGCGCGGGCCGAGTGGGAGGCAACGCGCAAACTCAAGGACGATCCGCGCGTGACCCGCGTCGGCACCGTGCTGCGCAAGCTCAGCCTCGACGAGCTGCCGCAGATCATCAACATCCTGCTCGGCGACATGAGCATCGTCGGCCCGCGCCCGGTGGTCCGCGACGAGCTCGAATACTACGGCAAGGCCGTCGTCTTCTACCTCAAGTCCCGGCCGGGTCTCACAGGACTGTGGCAGGTCAGCGGCCGCAACGACGTCTCTTACGACAGCCGCGTGGCCTTCGATCGTCACTATGTCGAGAACTGGTCGCTCGTCGAAGATATCCGCATCATCCTGAAGACGGTTCCGGCCGTCTGCATGTCGCGCGGCAGCTACTGATCCTGCCGCAATCGGGCTGCGCCGGCGCGCGCGGCCACTCCCAGCCGCGCATCCCCGGAGATGTCGCGGCACAGGAATGGACGATACCGTTGAACACCATCAGCACTCCCAAGCGCGCAAAGCGCCTGCTCGGCATGGGCGCCGCGCTCTGTCTTGCCCTCGCTTTCGCGACAACCCTGGCCGCAGCCGAGGACTACAAGCTCGGCACCCAGGACAAGCTGACAATCCGCGTCGTCGAATGGCAGACCGTCGAAGGCGCCTTCCGCGACTGGTCCTCGGTCAGCGGCGACTACACGGTCGGCCCCTCCGGCAAGCTGTCGCTGCCGTTCGTCGGTGAGACCGAAGCCGCGGGCAAGACGACGGCCGAGATCGCCGAGACCATCGGCAAGACCCTGCAGGACAAGTTCGGCCTGTCCGATCGCCCCGAGGCTTCGGTCGAGGTCGCGCAGTTTCGCCCGTTCTACATCTCCGGCGACATCCAGAGCCCCGGTCAATATGCCTATGCGCCCGACCTCACCGTGCTCAAGGCGGTCAGCATCGCCGGCGGCATGCGTCGCGGCGCCGACGGCGCCCGCACCGAGCGCGACCTCATCAACGCCGAAGGCAGCCACGCCGTGCTGTCCGACGAGCAGCTCCGCCTGATTGTGACGCAGGCGCGCATCGACGCCGAACTCACCGGCAAGACCGAATTCGCCGCCCCAAAGGACATCGCCTCCTTGCCTGGGGTGGACGGCATGGTCGCCAACGAGACCGCCATCATGGCCTCGCGCCAGAAGAAGCTCACGCTCCGGCTGCAGGCGCTCGACAACCTCAAGGGCCTGCTCGAAAGCGAGATCGTCTCGCTCGGCCAGAAGGCCGAGACGCAGAAACGCCAGGTCGAACTCGCCAGAAAGGAACTCAGCGGCATCGACACGCTGGCGCAGAAGGGGCTCGTCGTGAACACACGCGTGCTGTCGACCGAACGTTCGATCGCCGAGATGGAAGGCAAGATCCTCGACCTCGAGACCGCCACGCTGCGTGCCAAGCAGGACGTCAGCAAGGCCGAGCAGGAAGCGATCGATCTCAGGAACAACGCCGAATCCGAACTCGCCGTCGAGCGCCAGAAGACTGTCGGCGAGCTCAATGCGGTGACGCTCAAGCTCGGCATGCAGAAGGGACTGATCGCCGAAGCCGGCGGCACGGCGTCCGCGGCAGCCGGCATCGAGCAGCCGACGTCCTTTGTCCTCGTCCGCAAGGGCAGCGATGGCAAGAGCAAGGAAATCACGGCTGCCGAGGACACGTCCATCCTGCCCGGCGACGTGATCAAGGTCGTGCGGTCGGGTAGCCCGCTCGTCCAGTAGTTGATCGGGTCAGACGCGATGCGGATCAGCAAGTCGTCACTGGTCGAACCCGGCCGCAACACGCTCTACGGCGCGTTCGCGGTCGCCGTCTCGTTCTTCGTCTTCGCCTATTCCTTCCGCATCGGCCAGATCTCGATCCTGATGTATTACGCGGTGTGGCTGCCGCTGGTGCTGGTCGACTACCGTTTCACGCTCGGCCGCCTTGCCCGGTCGCCGCAACTCCTGGCCTTCGCGTTCTTGGCATGCCTGTCCTATTTTTGGTCAGACGCGCCTGACGTCACCTTGCGCGCAGCCCTCCAGTACCTCACACATGTCGTCTGCGCCGTTATCGCCGCCCGTGTCATCGATGCGCGCACCTTGTGCATCGGCGCCATCGCAGGCATCGCCGTCATTCTCGGTTATTCGATGCTGCAGGGCGGCTATGTCTACGACGCGCTCGACGGCAGCTACAGCTTCGTCGGCGCCTTCGGCTCCAAGAACCAGCTCGGCTTCTACGCCTCGCTGGGCGTGCTGCTGGGCTGCTATTTCGCGCTGTTCCTGACCCGCAGCCGCATCGCTCGCCTCCTTGCGCTCGGCGTCGTCGCCCTTTCGGCCGCGTCGCTGGTGCTGTCGCAATCGGCGACATCGATGCTCGCCACGCCCGCGGCCATAGCCATGGTCGTCGCCATCGCCGGACTGGAGGCATTCTCGCCGATACATCGCCGGATCTTCTTCGCCGCCGGCCTCGCGCTTGCCGGCACGGCAGTGCTGGCCGCCCTCAATTTCGGCGCGGCCGACATGGTGCTCGGCGCCTTCGGCAAGGATTCGACGCTGACTGGCCGCACCTATCTCTGGCAGCAGGGCATCGATGCGGCGGCCAACACGCCGCTGCTCGGCGTCGGCTATGCCGCCTACTGGGTGCAGGGCTTTTCCGAGGCCGAGCGGCTGTGGAACGAGTTCTACATCCCCGCCCGCACCGGCTTCCACTTCCACAACACCTATATCGAGGCGCTGGTAGAAACAGGCTATGTTGGCGCGGTCATGATCGTGCTGCCGCTGCTCGCCATCCTCAGGCTCTGCATCGCGCGCCTTTTGTCCGACGGCGACTGGACCGAAGCCCTGCTGCAGACCGGCCTGCTCGCGCTCTTGGTCATTCGCTCGTTCTTCGAGGTGGATATCCTCCAGCCCTACGTCATCGGCTCGTTCCTGCTCTACTACTGCTGGGCCCGCGCCAAGGAGCCGGCGGCGCTGCGACGGCCCGCTTCGGCAGCGGACTGGCGCCCGCCGTCGCCTTCGATGCCGTCGAACGGCATCGGTCCAGGCATCCAGGCGTAACGCAGCCTGCCCGCACCAGCCTTCTGTCAAATCCTGGTCGACGTCATGGAACTGTCGGTCGTTTCGGGAATTGAATCAGCTGATATCGCTGGAGCCGACATCATGCCGACACCACTTCAACCGCAACGCCCCGAAAAAGGCGAACAGCGCATAGAACTTTATTTCGTCGCGGCCACGATGCTGGCGATGGCAACAACGATGCTCCACACCAACGCCACTGCTTTTGTCCTGGTGCTGCATCTGTTGCAGTGACCAGCGTCCCCAGTTGTCGGCGTCCAGGCACCGAACCGGCCTTGCAATGCAACTGCCGCCCAACAGGCAGTATCGGCGGACGCGGTCGTTGCGTGGCACGCCCTGATCTCAGGAGTCATCGATGGATTGGACAGACTGGTTCTATCTTGCCGTGGTGTTCGGGGCGTCGAGCGCAGTGCTGTGGATGATGGGCGCCTGATCGGCGACACCCGGCTTTACTCTCTGCCAGCACCTGCCGTCCGACGTCACCCGAAACGGCATTTTCGCGGAACCGAAACCGGCCCGGTCGGTTTGTCACCTGGGCGGCGGCCAGAAATTTGAGAGGCCAGGAATTCGAGAGGAAAGAGATGAAACATGCACATGCTATCGCGATCCTGATCGCGTCGGCAACGCTGGCGGTACCCGCCGCCGCCGAGGACGCCGCCAAGCCGGCTGCGCAGCTGGATAGGTCCACGACGGCCAGTACCGGCGCAATGGCCGATCTCGCAACCGTCATGTCGGCCATCGAAGCCAGCCGGAGCACTGCAACCGCGATCCAGGCCATGACGACCGTCGGCAGCGTCCGTGTCGTCAAGGTTTCCGACATCGTCAGCCCCGGCGACAAGCAGGCACTGGACAAGGCCGTGTCGGACAACGAGGCCGATATCACCGGCGTGCAGGCCGCGATCATGGCCAACAGCGCGCTGAAAAAGCAGATCGACGCCAACACGGTCGACACCTCGGCCATCTTGGCCGCCAGAATCGCCGAAGATGGCGCGGTGACGGTCTTCGTCAGGTAGCAAAGCTGGCCGGGACCATGCGGCGTTGGCCCGGTGGCGTGATGTGCCGGGCCACGCTGGCCAGCCGACCCGGAAAATCTTGATCCAGCTGATTTTGTCCGCCCGCCCGTCCGCAAACTGCGCTATGCAGCGCGTGTCGGCTGGCGCGATCCGGACCGGCGCCGCAACAGGTGCATTCGCCCGCCCCGATGACATCCCAGACCGCCACGGCACCTGAACAGCGTTTCGCCGCCTTCCGCCATGGCGCGTTCTCGCGCTACTGGGTGGCTCGCTTCCTGGGTACCTTTTCGACGCAGATCATCTCGGTCGGCGTCGGCTGGCAGGTCTATGACCTGACACGCGACCCTTTCGACCTCGGCCTCGTCGGCATCATCCAGTTTGCCCCAGCGTTGCTGCTCGTGCTTGTCACCGGCGTCGTGGCCGACCGTTTCGGCCGCAGGCTGATCATGGGCCTGTCCGCCCTGGTCGAGGCCGCCTGTGCGGCGGCACTGCTGGCGCTGACCTACCACGGCCTTGCAAGCCCGTTGCCGATCTTCGCCGTGCTCGTCGTTTTCGGCATTGCGCGTGCCTTCTTCGGTCCGGCCTCGGCGTCGTTGGTCGCCAACCTCGTGCCATCAGAGGACTTCGCCAACGCGGTCGCCTGGAACTCGTCGGCCTGGCAGACCGCGACGATCGTCGGCCCGGTCGCCGGCGGCCTGCTCTACGGCCTGTCGCCCGAGATCGCCTATGGTGCGGCCGCCGTCCTGATGCTGGCATCGACGGCGTTGATCTTCTCCATCCCCAGGCCGGTCCAGCGCAGCGAGACCGACAAGCCGTCGGTCGAGACGCTGTTCGCCGGCTTCCGCTATATCTGGGGCGAAAAGGTCGTGCTCGGCGCCATCTCGCTCGACCTCTTCGCCGTGCTCCTGTCCGGCGCCGTGGCGTTGCTGCCGGTCTATGCGCGCGACATTCTCGACCTCGGGCCGTGGGGCCTCGGCCTGCTCCGCGCCGCCCCCGGCGTCGGCGCCATCATCGTCGCCGTCTGGCTCGCCGGGCACCCGATCCGCGACCATGCCGGCAAGGTCATGTTCGTCTTCGTGGCGCTGTTCGGCGTCGCCACGGCGGTCTTCGGCATCTCGACGATCCCCTGGGTCTCCATATCGGCACTTGCGCTGCTCGGCGCCACGGACATGGTCAGCGTCTACATCAGGGAAACGCTGATCCAGCTGTGGACGCCCGACCATGTCCGTGGTCGCGTCAACGCGGTCAACGGCGTCTTCGTCGGCGCCTCCAACGAACTCGGCGAATTCCGCGCCGGCACCATGGCCGCTCTGATCGGCACCGCGCCCGCCGTCGTCTTCGGCGGCATCGGCGCCATTGCCGTTGCCGGCATCTGGGCCTGGACGTTCCCTGCCTTGCGCAAGGTCAGGCACCTCGACCGGCACGTCTGACCTTTCCATTGCCCGGTTGCTTTGCCGGCGTTGCAAACGTCGCAACGTATTCATACATTCTTCTACATCGGTCAGGGGATCGCGATGCTTGCCCCGCCTGATCACCGCAAGAAGAACACTGCGCGAGCCCTCAGAATAGTTCGGAATGACCATGTCCAATGTGAATGACAACGACCTCGCCTTGATCAACAAGCTGATCACCGAAGTCGAGCGCTCGCAGAACGAACGCTCGGCGGACGATTTCCTCGCCCTGTTCCGTCCCGACGCCGTCTGGGTCACCGCCTTTGGTCGGCGGTTCAGCAACAAGGCCGAGATTTCCGACTTCGCCCGCAAGGTGTTGACCCCTGACCTGGGCGACCAGTATGCCCGCTACGACGTCGCTCATGTCACGATGCTGAGCCCCGACGTGGCCGCGGTGAATGTCCGCCAGCGCCCGATCCACAAGGACGGCACGCCTATCGAAGGCGAACTCGAAGGTTCGCCGCTCTATGTGCTGGTCAAGGAGAACGGACGCTGGATGGTCGGCGCCGGACAGAACACCAAGGTACAGGCAGCGGCAATCGACACCCAGCAGAGCGAAATCGACGCCCGCGAGGGCAAGAAGTAAGCCTCAGCCCTTGGCCGGTTCGCCGAAGATCCTGACCAGGAATTCGTCGAGCCAGCGCTTGAGATGCATGTCCCAGATCAGCCGGCCGCCGAGATGGTCGCGGCCGGGCTGGGCGCCTGGCAAGACGAAGCGTTCGGCGCCGCGCACCACCCAGCGCTGCATCATCACCCGCGTCAGTTCGGCATGGAACTGGATGCCCCAGGCATTGTCGCCATAACGGAAGGCCTGATTGGGATAACTCTCCGACGACGCCAGCAGCACGGCATCCCCAGGCAGCGAAAAGCCCTCGCGGTGGAACTGGTAGACCATCTCGGGCCAGTGCATCAGCTTGCGGCCTTCCTCGGTCGCCTTGATCGGATACCAGCCGATCTCGACAAGCCCCTCGCCATGCCCTTCGACCTTGCCGCCGAGATGATTGACCAGCATCTGGGCGCCGAGGCAGATGCCGAGGAACGGACGGTTTTCCTTGAGCGGCACCGCCAGCCAGTCGGTCTCGCGTCGAACGAACTCATCCTGGTCGTTGGCGCTCATCGGGCCGCCGAAGACCACGGCGCCGGCATGCCCGTCGAGCGTGTCGGGCAAGGGATCGCCGAGCGGCGGCCGGCGGATGTCGAGTTCGAAGCCGTTCTCGATCAGCACATGGCCGACGCGGCCGGCACTCGAATGCTCCTGATGCAGCACCACCAGTATCTTGGGTCGCGCCTTGCCCGGCATTTACAGCTACTCGTCCGCTTCGGGTCCGATCTGGCGCTGCGCCTTCTGAGCCGCCTTACGCTTGGCCTCGACGCGGTCGCGGCTTTCCACGCCGATCAGTTCGGCGATGCGCCAGATGGTGTTGTCCTCCATCTCATGCAGCTCGCCGTCGGCATAGACGATTTCCCACATCATGCCGATGAAGTCCTTGCGCGCCTGGTCGTCGAGGTTGCGCTTGAGCACGCTGGTGAAGGCATAGAGATCGATCGCTTCGTTGTCGGCCTGTTCGCCGGCCTTGACCAGCCGGTCGAGCTCGGCGCCCGAAATGCCGTAGCTCTGGCTCAGCAACTGCTTGACCCGCTCCCATTCGACGTCCTGCCGGTCGCCGTCGGCGTCCATGACATGGTACATCAGCGCCGCCGCGGCAACGCGCGGATCGTCCTCGCAGCTCGCCTTGGACCCTGCCGCCGGCAGGTCCTTCAGAAACGAAATCATGCGTTCGAACATCGTCGGTTCCTGTTTGGGCCAAGCCTAGATCTAGGGTCGAGCTGAAATCAAAACAAACGGAACCGCTTCTGGGCGTTTTCCCGCTCCACTTCCGGATCGACGCCGGGGTCGTCGGGCAAGCGGATCGGTTCGGCCATGTCATCCTCGTCGGTCAGGGTCGCGCCGTCGGTCGCCGGCGGCACCGCGCGCGGGGGCACGGGCTGCACTGCCGCAGTCTCCTGCGCCACCTCGTCCTCGACGATCACGTCGACGATGTCGTCGCCGGCGGGCTGCGCTGCCGGAATGCTAGGGATCGACACCCGCTCGTTCGGCTCGTCGTCCTGCTCGATCAGGTGGCCGAGCCGCTCTTCCGGCGCCTTCCATTCGAAAGCGTCGAGCCGGCCGGTGACGGGTGAGAACGGCGCCCAGCGTTCGGAGACCACGCCGTCCGCCACCCAGGCCGGGTCGCGCGGCGCGCGCACGGCCCGCGACAGCCACTGTCGCACCTTGCCCTGGTCGCCACCTTGGGCTTCCTCGATGTCGGCGAGCAAAAGATAGGCACCCTCGCGCGGCTGCATCCGTGCGGCGGCCTCGGCCTCGGAGCGCGCCAGCTTGTAATCCTGTGCTTCCAGTGCCGCCCGCGCCACGGCGAGCGAGGATTCCGGATGGTTCTGCTTCAGCGATTGCAATTTCTTTGCCCGCGCCAGCCGGTCGAGCACGGCATCGCCTGGGCGACCATGGACGTAGAGCTCGGCGATGTCGGGCAGCGGTTCCGCCTTCCACGCCGTCTCCAGCACCTTCGAGCCCTTGCGCACGTCGTTCTGGCGGAACAGCGCCTTTGCGGCAATTGCAGCCGCCGGACCGAAACCGGGCCGCAGCCGATTGGCCTCAAGCGCTGCGGTCCGCGCCGCATTGAAATCGCCTTCGAACAGCGACATCGCCTTGGCGGTCAAAAGCACCGCGCGCTTGTTGTTGGCAACGTCGCGCTCGATCTGGCGCGTCGACTTCTGCGCGTCGATCAGCGCCAGCGCGCCGTCCCAGTCGCCGCGTTCGCACTTTTCCTCGAGCGTCGAATCCGCCGCCCAGCCGAGCTGCGGCGCAAGGCCGGCGGCGCGGCCGGCATAGTGGCGTGCAGCGGCCCGGTCGCCGAGCCGTTCGGCTTCGAGATAGAGCCCGCGCAGGCCGAGCAGCCGCATCTCGGGATCGTCCAGCATCGCCTCGAACTTCTGCCGCGCCGTGTCGTGGTCGCCCTCCAGCAGCGACGCCTGGGCATCAAGCAGCAGGATCAGCGGCTCCTGGTCGGAGTTGATCAGCTTGGCGGCTTCCTTGTTCTTCTTGCGCGCAAGTGCGGCGTCGCCCGCTCCGGCGGCGATCATGCCGGTCGACAGCGCCTGATAGCCGCGGTCGCGCCGGCGGGCGCGAAAATGCCGGGCGATGGTGAAAGGGCTATTCCAAACCGCTTTGGTGAGCCACCAGGTCAACATCGTTGCCGCAACGATCGCGGTGATCGCCACCGCTGCCACCATCAGGCTGACCTTGTACTGGTAGCCGCTGAAGGTCACGACCATGTCGCCGGGACGGTCGGCCAGCCAGGCAAAGCCCAGCCCGAGCGCAAAAACGATGGCCAGATAGAACAGGATACGGATCATCTGGCGTCCCTCATGCCTTCATCGCGCCGGCGACAAGCTTGTCGACCAGCGTTTCGACATCTAGCCGCGCCTTAAGCTTGGCAACGAAGTCGGCGCCCGCAGCCTTCGCCGTCTCGGGCAGCGTGTCATATTCGGCCAGCGCCTTGGCGAAATCGCCCTGGTTGACCGCCACCTCCATGCGCGCCACCGTCTCCGGCACGCCGGTGCCCTCGACCGCCCCGATCGGCCGCACCTGAACCAGTTGCTCGGCGCTCGACACCAGCCGTTCGAGGATGCCGGCATCCTCGTTGACCGGCTTGGCTGCAGCGATCATCGCATTCGCCGCCGCATCGGTTTCGGTCACGATATCGGCGCGTGTCGGCACGCCCTTTTCGGCATGAGCCCTCAGGGCCGCCAGTTCCGGCGCCTCCGGGGAAATCGCGGCGAAAGTTTCGAGCTCGGCGCCGAAGCCCGCGCCCCGGTCGACAGCCGCCTTCAACGCCGAAGCGGCGATCGCCAGCGCGATCTTGGGCTGCGACGCCTGTGCGTCGACCTTCGAAGTGAGCGCGGAGATGGACTGCTCCAGCGTCGCGATCTTGCCGTCATCGACCGTCGCCGCCTCGCCCGCCGACTTCAGCGCCGCGTCAAGGCCGCTGACGCGCTCGGTGAGTGCTGCGATCTCGCTCGAAGCGCCGTTGTTCTGGCTGAGCGAGGCCACGGCAGTTTCAACCTGCGCGATGCGGCCGTCGAGCGTGGCAAGGGCCTCATTCGACCCGGCCTGGCCGGCCGTCGCTTTCAGCGCCTCGATGTCCGACTTCACCTGCTGGACGGCAGCGGCGAGGCCGTCGACGTCACCCTTCAGCGCCGCACCGCCATTGGCGGCAGCACCGAGATCGGCCAGCTGCGACTTCAACGAGGCGATTTCGGCCTGCATCTGTCCATTGTCACCGGTTCCGGTACCCGGCGCACCCAGCACGCCGGCATATTGCAGCCCACCGGCCACCAACAGCGCGATCACGCCGCCGGCCAGGCCCGGCAACAGCCCGGATGCTGATTGACGATTCGATGATGCAGCCGAGGCTGCATCACTTGTAGCCCGCGACCCGGCCGAACTCGACGAAGCAGCACGCGACGGCGCCTCGGCCTTGGGCGTTTCGGCCGGCTTGTCGTTTTCGAAGCTGTAGTCATAGGAGGCATAGGCGCTGTCTGCCTTCGCCGCCGTCTCCTCAGACGGCGTCTCTGCCGAGGTCAGGGCTTCTTCGCCGGCCGTCGCTGCGACCGCCTCCGTCTCAGCGTCAGGCTTGGCGGCCTCTTCTACGCGCGACACCGCGCCCGGCTCCAGTTCGATCGTCACCGGATCGCGATGCGTCTTCGAATGGCGCGTCTTCGGCGTCTTGACCATGCTGGGGGCTCCGCGATTTCGTTGGCATAAATCCCGCGGCAGATGCGGGTTCGAAGATCAAAAACCAGTAACACCCACCGTCCCGCGAAAAAAGGCCGGTTGATGGCAAGTAGCCTTTCCGTCAGTCGGGATCGCCGAGAAGCGCCAGCAGCGCATCCTCATTGGGATCGCGCGCGACCTCGACCCTGATCCCGCCGACCAGCGCCGAAGCGATGCGGCCGGACAGGCAAAGGCAACGCGCGTTGCGCATCAGGAAATCCGCCTCGGCGTGCATTTCCATCAGCGAACCGAAGGCGGCTGCGGCGCGCGCCGAGTAAACGAGCACGGCGTCGATTGGTTGCCCGCCAAGCTGCTGGCGCACGAAGGAAGGGGCCGGATTGAGCGCGACTGTGTCATAAGTTTCGATCGGCACTACCCGCACCCCGTTGATGCCGAGACGACGTTCGAAGTCCGGCATCCGTACCCGGCCGCACAGATAGACAACCGTCGCCTTGCCGAGTTCGATTGCTATCATGTCGGCGAGCGCGGCAGCGTCGCCAGGACCTTCGTTGACGGAGTAGAAGCCGGCTTTGCGCGCGCTTTCCGCGGTCCTTGCGCCAACGGCGTGACAGGGCAGGCCCCGCAGTCGCTCGACAAGCCCGCTCGGCGCGTGTCGCAATGCGTTAGCGCTTGTCACCGCGATCGCCGTCGCGCCGGACGGGACGCTTTCACGCGCCACCGGCAGCGGTCGCGTTTCGGAAAGTGGCAAAAGCACAGGCTCGAAGCCGAGCGCCTCGAGGCGCCGCGCGGTGCGGGTTGCGCCGGGTTCCGGCCTCGTCACCAGCACCCGCTGTGCCATCTAGCTCCATCCCTCGAAGAATGTGGTGCCGGCCCGTGCCCGCACCTCGTCGCCGGCATTCCGGCCGATCTCGGCGGCATCCGCCGCCCGGCCGTCGGCCTTGGCCTCGTGCCACAGCGTACCATCCGGGGTCAGGATAAGCCCGGCGAAAGACAGCCTGTCGCCGTCGATCTCGGCATATCCGGCGATCGGCGTGCGGCAAGAGCCGTCGAGTGCGGCCAGAAACGCCCTTTCGCAGGCCAGAGCCTGCCCGGTCGGCTTGTGATCAATCGCCTGGAGCATGTTGGTGACAGCAGTATCGCCAATGCGGCTCTCGATGCAGATGGCACCCTGCCCGGGGGCCGGCGGGAAGGCGTCGAGCGCCATCAGATCCGTGATGACCTCTTCGAGCCCAAGCCGGCGCAGACCGGCATTGGCGAGGATCGTGCCCTCGGCCACCCCCTCGTCAAGCTTCCTCAGGCGGGTCTGCACGTTGCCGCGGAACATCACCACGTCGAGGTCGGGCCGCATGCGTCGGATCAGCGCCTGTCGCCTGAGCGACGAGGAGCCGACGACGGCACCTTGCGGCAGTTCCATGATGCTGGGTGCCGCGCGGCCGATGAACGCATCCCTTGGGTCCTCGCGCGGCAGGAACGCCGACAATTCGAGCCCGTCGGGCAGCTGCGTCGGCATGTCCTTGGACGAATGCACGGCGATGTCGATCTCGTCGGCATACATCGCCTCTTCCAGTTCCTTGGTGAACAGCCCCTTGCCACCGGCGAGCGACAGTGGCCGGTCCTGGATGCGGTCGCCGCTGGTCGAAATCGTCACGATCTCGAATGCCTCTTCCGGCAGGCCGTGCGCTGCCATCAGCCGCGCACGCGTCTCGTGCGCCTGGGCGAGCGCCAGCAGGCTGCCGCGGGTTCCGATTCTCAAGGCTCTAGTTTGCATAGCGCTTGGTCCGTGATAACCCCGCGCTGGCGGGGCGGTCCCGTACCTCCTATCTAGGAAATTACCACCGGGCAATCATGCAGGGTAGCGACCAATTGATCCGTGTTCTTGGCATCGAGACAAGCTGCGACGAAACCGCGGCCAGCGTCGTTGCGCTCGAATCCGGGCAGCCGCCGCGCATCCTGTCGAACACGGTATTCAGCCAGATCGACGAGCACGCGGCCTTTGGCGGCGTCGTGCCGGAGATCGCCGCGCGCGCCCATGTCGAGGCTCTCGACGGCATCGTCGAGGCGGCGCTCGAGGATTCCGGCGTTGCCCTTGAAGACATCGACGCCATTGCCGCCACGGCCGGTCCCGGCCTCGTCGGCGGGCTGATCGTCGGGCTGATGACGGCCAAGGCGATTGCCGCTTCAGTGGGCAAGCCGCTGATCGCCATCAACCATCTCGAAGGCCACGCGCTGACGGCGCGGCTCACCGACGGCCTCGCATTTCCCTACCTCTTGCTGCTCGTCTCCGGCGGCCACACCCAGATCGTCCTGGTCAAGGGCGTCGGCGACTATCAGCGCTGGGCGACCACCATCGACGACGCGCTCGGCGAAGCCTTCGACAAGACCGCCAAGATGCTGGCCCTGCCTTATCCAGGTGGCCCCAATGTCGAAAATGCAGCCCAGTCGGGCGACGCTTCACGCTTTGTCTTCCCGCGCCCGATGAAGGGTTCGGCCCAGCCTGATTTCTCCTTCTCCGGCCTCAAGACCTCGGTGCGCCAGGCAGCAACATCGGTGGCACCCCTCAGCGACCAGGACGTCGCCGACATCTGCGCCTCCTTTCAGGCAGCCGTCACTGATACGCTCGGCGACCGTGTCAAGCGCGCGCTGGCCCGCTTCCGTGACGAGTTCCCCGACACCGCAGCCCCGGCCCTCGTCGTCGCCGGCGGGGTCGCCGCCAACAAACAGATCCGCGCCATGCTGGAAAAGCTCTGCGCCAAAAACGGCTTTGCCTTCATCGCGCCACCGATGGCGCTGTGCACCGACAATGCTGCAATGATCGCCTGGGCCGGCATCGAGCGCCTGCGCGCCGATCTCGTCGAACCCAACGCATTCGATTTTGTACCGCGCTCGCGCTGGCCGCTGGACAGCGTGTCAGCCCCGGTCGTCGGTTCCGGCAGGCGGGGAGCCAAGGCATGAGCGCATACAAGGTCACGGTTCTCGGCGGCGGCGCCTGGGGCACGGCACTTGCGCTCGCCATGCTGCGCGCCGGCCATGCCGTCACGCTCTGGGCCCGCGACACAGACAGCGTCACGGCGATCGCCAAGGGCACCAACCCACGCTATCTCGCCGGCATCGTCTTCGAGACAGGCATCGCCGCCACAACCGACCTTGCCCAGGCGCTTGCCGGCACCGATTGCGTGCTGGTCGTCACCCCGGCACAGGCCCTGCGCAGCGTGCTGACCGAGGTCAAGCCGCATATCGCCGACGATGTTCCGCTGGTGCTCTGCGCCAAGGGTATCGAGCGCGACACCGGCCGCCTGCTGTCCGACATCTCCAGCGCAATCTTGCCCGACAATCCCGTGGCCGCACTGTCCGGCCCGAGTTTCGCCACCGACGTCTCGCGTGGACTCCCCACCGCCGTCGTCGTCGCTGCCGAAGACGAGGCGCTGGCCTCGGCTCTGGCGGTGCGCTTCTCGGCAGCCAACCTGCGCTGCTATTCCAGCGACGACCTGATCGGTGTCGAAATCGGCGGTGCGCTGAAAAACGTCTTTGCCATCGCCGCCGGTGCCGTCACCGGGGCCGGTCTCGGCGCCTCGGCCCAGGCAGCGCTGGTCACCCGTGGCTTCGTCGAACTGCGCCGCATCGGCGCCGCCTTCGGCGCCCGCCCCGAAACGCTGATGGGCCTGTCCGGCCTCGGCGACCTGATGCTGACCTGCTCGTCGGTGCAATCGCGCAATTTCGCTTATGGCGTGGCACTCGGCAAAGGCGAAGAGCTTGCCGGCCGCCCGCTCGCCGAAGGTGTCGCCACTGCCCACATCGCCGCCCGCATCGCCCGTGAGCGTGGCCTCGACGCGCCGATCATCGAGGCGGTCGCTGCCCTGCTCGACAATGCCATTACCATCAACGAGGCCGTCGCCGGGCTGATGACCCGCCCGCTGCGCGCCGAAGCCGACTGAACGTCCAAATCGAGAGGGACAACATGCTTTTCGCACTGATCTGCAAAGACAAGCCGAACCATCTCCAGGTCCGCCTCGACGCACGGCCCGACCATGTCGCCTTCCTCAACGACCTCAACGCCAAGGGCGCGCTGAAATTCGCCGGCCCCTTCCTTGATGCCGACGGCAAGCCGGATGGTTCGCTCGTCGTCATCGAAGCCGCTGACGCGGAGGCTGCCCAGGCAGTCGCCGGCACCGACCCCTACGCCAAGGCCGGCCTGTTCGAGAGCGTCCAGATCCGGCCGTGGAACTGGGTCTTCAACAACCCGGCCAGCGCCTGACCACAAGCCAAGAGGGGACGAGATGAGCGAGAAGAAATACTGGCTGTTCAAATCCGAGCCGTTCAAATTCTCCTTCGAGATGCTGAAGGCCAAGGGCAAGGAAGGCACGCAGTGGGACGGCGTGCGCAACTACCTCGCCCGCAACAACATGCGCGCCATGCAGATCGGCGACCTCGGCTTTTTCTACCACTCCAATGAGGGGCTCGAAGTCGTCGGCATCGCCGAGGTCTGCGCGCTCGCCCATCATGACACAACGACTGAAGACCCGCGTTGGGAGTGCGTCGACATCCGCTACCACAGCCCGGTCCCCAAGCCGGTGACCCTTGCAGACGTCAAGGCCAATCCGAAGCTCGAAAAGATGGCGCTTGTCACCTCGATGCGCCTGTCGGTCCAGCCGGTGACCGCTGACGAGTGGCAGGAAGTCTGCCGCATGGCCGGGCTCGACAAGGCGCCGTGACGACGGCTTCCCCGACACACCTGACATCAGAGGGTGCCGCAAGCTTCATCCGCGCCAACACGGCGCTGATGCGGCCGCCGCATGTGCCCGAAGTCGCGCTCCATCTCGCCGACGAAGCGCATGACCTCTGGCACCGTACCGAGGAAGAGCTGTCCGAGATCGGCCTGCCGCCGCCCTTCTGGGCCTTCGCCTGGGCAGGCGGCCAGGGTCTGGCGCGCTACGTACTCGATCACCCCAAGACTGTTGCCGGCAAGCGCGTGCTCGACTTTGCCTCCGGCTCGGGTCTCGTCGCCATCGCTGCGATGAAGGCGGGGGCTGCAAACCTTACAGGCGCCGACATCGACCCGTTCTGCGAGACGGCGATCCGGCTGAATGCCGAGGCCAATGCCGTTGAGGTCGGCTTCCTCGGCGCCGACCAGGTCGGGCGCGACGACGGCTGGGATGTCGTCCTCGCCGGCGACGTCTTTTACGAAAAGCCTTTCGCCGACCGGCTCGTGCCGTGGTTCGAAGCGCTTCGGTCCCGCGGCGCCGACGTGCTCGTCGGCGACCCCGGCCGCTCCTACCTACCCAAGGACCGGCTGCAAAAGCTCGCCACCTACGAGGTGCCGGTCACCCGCGCCCTCGAGGACGCCGAGGTCAAGCGCACCACCGTCTGGCGATTTGCCTGAACCGAGCTCCCTGCGATCGTCATCCCGGGCGATCGGGTCCGGATAACCCTACGCTGCGCTCCGGTTTCCGGGATGACGTGAATCGACGCACTCAAATCTCCGTCTTCGCCGCCTCCTCGATGATCCAGTCTCGGAACGCCCCGATGCGCGGGTCGCCCTCCGACGTCTTGGGATAGACCAGGAAATAGGCGAACTCACGCGACACCCGGATGCCCAGGTCGAATGGCCGGACCAGCCGCCCCTCCGACAGGTCGTTGGCGACCATGGCGAAATCGGCAAGCGCCACGACGCTGCCGTCGATCGCCGCCTGTACCGCGTCCGACGAGGTGGTGAAGACGATGGCGCGGCTGTCGTCGAAATCGTCGACGCCGGCAGCTGCCATCCACATCCGCCAGTTCGGCCAGGTCACGCCCTGCTGCGACCACTCGATATGCACCAGTGTGTGGTGGAACAGGTCGCGCGGCACCTTGAGCGGCGGCCCGGATGCCAGGAGCCGCGGGCTGCACACCGGGATGATCATGTTGTCGAACAGCCGGTCGGCGCGCAGGCCGGGATACTTGCCCATGCCGAAGCGGATCGCCACATCGACATCGTCGAGGTCGAAGTCGCGCACCTCGTAGCTGATGTCGAAACGCAGCTCGATGTCGGCATGCAGCTTGCGGAACCCGTCGATGCGTCGCATCAGCCATTTCGAGGCGAATTGCGCGTCGAGCGTCACCTTGAGCAGCGCCGTGCCGCGGCTGAGCTTGCGCGCCCGCGACACCGCGCGGTTGAGCACGTCGAGCGCATCGACCGAAGCGTCGACCAGCGCCGATCCTGCCTCGGTCAGCCTGATGCTCCGACTGGTGCGGGTGAACAGGGTGACGCCGAGCTGGTCCTCGATTTCCTTGATCTGGTGGCTGACCGCAGCCGGCGTCAGGCCGAGCTCGTCGGCGGCGCGGGTGA
Source organism: Aminobacter sp. MDW-2 (assembly GCF_014250155.1). Taxonomy (NCBI): domain Bacteria; kingdom Pseudomonadati; phylum Pseudomonadota; class Alphaproteobacteria; order Hyphomicrobiales; family Phyllobacteriaceae; genus Aminobacter; species Aminobacter sp. MDW-2. Next base: position 1,183,321 of record NZ_CP060197.1, on the reverse strand, counting down.
AATTCAGATGCTTGCCTGCGGCCGCCAGCGTTCGCAAAGCACGTGTCCCAGGTACGAAGCGCATTGCCGGATCTTCAAATTTGGTTTGATGGTCGAGAAAGAACTACTCGTTTCTCTTTTGCCTTTCAGCACTGCATCATGAGCCCAGTTCAACCAATGTCAAACCGGATTTGATGTCCGGACGAAACGGAAATGACCATGTCCACCGCTGTCTTGAGAACCACCTTTGTCCAGCCGTCGCGGCTGCAGCCGGTTTTCGACTGGCTTCGCCAGATGCGGGCAGCACTCAACGTGCCGGCGCCGCAGGATGCGGCCGAGCTGTCGGACCATTATCGCCGCGACACCGGTATCGCCCAAAAGGATATCGCCAGGGCCGTCGATGCGGATCTCGGCCGTCTCGGCCTGCTCGACATCGGCTGGCAGCAGCCCCGCCGCCTGAACCGTCACTGATTCCCATCTCCCAAGCTCACTCTGGGAGCACGCTCGGCCCGAGGATCATGTCTCCCGATCTTCGGGCCGCTTTCTGTGCAGTGACTAGCGCACCACCTTCAGCACGGTCCGGCGCGACAGTTGCGGCAGAAGCCGCGCCATCACCTGCGCCGTGACCGCGACGCAGCCTTGCGTCGGCGTGAAACCCGGCCGCGCCAGGTGGAAGAAGATAGCGCTCCCGCGCCCGCGCCGGCGGGGCCGGATGTTCCAGTCGAGCACCAGGCAAGCATCGTAGAGGTTGTCGTCGCGCTTCATCCGCTCATGGCTGGCGCCGTAAGGTATCTTCACCGGCCTGTTGTAGTTGCGGTTGTCCGGCACCTCGCACCAGCCGAGATCGGCGCCGATCGGGCTCATAGGCAGGCGGCTCTGCCCCGCCACGAACTGGTCGCGGCGGAAATAGCCCATCAACAGCCGCATCGACGCCAGCGGCGTGCCGCCGTCGCCCTCGCGCTTGCTCGCGGTGATGCCGCCGCGCCCCAGCGCGCAGGGAAACACCAGCCCGCCGACCTGCATCAGCCCCTTGGTCGGGTCGCCGGGCTTGGCCCGCACGACGATTGTCGAAATGCCATTTCGCAAAAATGCACCCGCCCCAATTACGCCTTTGATTTTTCTTGTATGATCGCCTTGCGGAACAAATCACTACCGCTGAAAGTTGTGGCGATCAGCTTCCGCATTCGATTGCCGCGGTCAACTGAATACTGATTTTGAAACAACGGATTGATCCATGACCTCACGCACCATCCTCATCGTCGACGATGACGACGATCTGCGCAGCACATTGGTCGAACAGCTGGCGCTTTACGAGGAGTTCGAAGTCCTTGAGGAAGCGACGGCGGCCAAGGGCGTCAACGCGGCGCGCGCCGGCCTCATAGACCTGCTGATCATGGATGTCGGCCTGCCCGACATGGATGGGCGCGAGGCGGTCAAGATCCTGCGCAAGGGCGGCTACAAGGCGCCGATCATCATGCTGACCGGCCACGACACCGATTCCGACACCATCCTCGGCCTCGAAGCCGGCGCCAACGACTATGTCACCAAGCCGTTCCGCTTCGCCGTCCTGCTCGCCCGCATCCGCGCCCAGCTGCGCCAGCACGAGCAAAGTGAGGACGCCACCTTCTCGGTCGGGCCCTACACGTTCAAGCCGAGCCAGAAGCTTCTCATCGACGCCCGCGGCGGCAAGGTCAGGCTGACCGAAAAGGAAGCCTCGATCATCAAATATCTCTACCGTGCCGACCAGAAAGTGGTCACCCGCGACGTCCTTCTCGAGGAAGTCTGGGGCTACAATTCGGGGGTCACGACGCACACGCTGGAAACCCATGTCTACCGGCTGCGCCAGAAGATCGAGCGCGATCCTTCCAATGCTGAAATTCTTGTGACAGAAAGCGGCGGATACAAGCTGGTCCCCTGACTGGTTTGCTGAATCGCCCCAAAATCAGCTTTGGTTTTCGGGGGGATAAGCGGAATATGTTGTTAGTTTGGAACGGGGAACCGGCTAACAACGGGAGGGGAGCCAGTCTGAGAAGTCGGGGACATAATGGCGCTGGATGACGACATCCGCATCCTGTCCGGCGTGAGGCTGTTTGAGGGCTTCACACAAGAACAGCTGCGTTTGCTGGCCTTCGGTGCGGAGAATGTGAACCTCCCCGCCGATCGCAAGCTCTACCGCGAGGACGACGAGGCCGATTCGGCCTATGTCGTGATATCGGGACGTATTGCGCTTTACCGCGAGACCGACGGCGTGCGCGCCGATCTTGGCTCCGCCGGGCCCGGCTCGATGCTTGGCGAGCTCGCCCTCATCGCCGACACCAGGCGCCTGACCAGTGCCGCTGCCGCCATCGATTCGGAAATCATCCGGCTAAACCGCAAAATGTTCCACCGCATCCTCGAGGAATACCCCGAACTCGCAGAGCGGCTGCACCAGCACATCCTCGAAGACCTCCAGGACATGATCGCCCGCATCGAAAGCATGGCGCCGCGATTCGGGAAGTAGTCGGCCAGCCGTCAATTCATTTCGGCCAGCTGGGCACGGCCGGATCGGGCCAGGCCGAGCCGAAAAATGATGTATTTCGAGGACCGGAGCGGAGCGGACATTCAGATCCGTGAGCACCGGAAGCGCAGAAAGCCGCCACTTGCAGGCCGGCCTCACCAGAATCCCTCAGTCGAGGTCGAAGCGCGCTATGACTGGCACATGATCCGACGGCCGTTCCCAGCCGCGGGCGGCGCTCAGGATGTCGATGCCGGCAAGCTTGGGCGCAAGATTGGCCGAGGACCAGACGTGATCGAGCCGTCGGCCGCGGTTGGAGGTCTCCCAGTCCTTCGCCCGATAGCTCCACCAAGTGTAGATCTTCTGGTCGTCGGGCACGTTGAGCCGCATCAGATCGACCCATTCGCCGGCCTTGCGCATCGCCTCGAAACTCTCGGTCTCGACCGGCGTGTGGCTGACGACGTTGAGCAGTTGCTTGTGCGACCAGACGTCGTGCTCCAATGGCGCGATGTTGAGGTCGCCGACCAGCACCGAAGCCGAACCTTCGTCATGGTCGGCGCGGATGGCGTTCATCTCCGAAACGAAGCCGAGCTTGTGGCGGAACTTCGGATTGATCTCGACATCCGGCTCGTCGCCGCCGGCCGGAACGTAGAAATTGTGCAGCGTCACCTTCTTGCCGCCGGCCTCGAAGCGCACCGACAAATGCCGACTGTCGTCGATCTCGCAGAACCGCCGCTTCTCCACGATCTCCAGCGGCCGCCGCGCCACAGTGGCAACGCCGTGGTAGCCCTTCTGGCCATGGAAGGCGATGTGCTCGTAGCCTGCCTTGCGGAACGCCGCCGAGGGAAACTGGTCGTCGGGACACTTGGTTTCCTGCAGGCACAAAACGTCAGGCGCCTGCTCGCTCAGCAGCCGCTCGACCAGCGGCATGCGCAGGCGCACGGAGTTGATGTTCCAGGTGGCGATGGAAAAGGGCATGGCAGGTTCCGGCAACAGGTTGCGGCGGAACCTGCCAGCACGGACCTGCGATGACAAGGCACGATGCCCGATGCGGCGCCCGTGCCGCCGATGTCCACAACTAAGCCGGGCAGTCCAGCGAATGAGGCCGCGCACCTAGCTTGCCGCGCCAGATGGCCGGCAAGGTAGAGTTGGCGGGCAGCCTGTTAGTCGCCCTTCTTCTGCGCGTTCAGCTCGCGATTGAGCTTGTAGTCGATCTTGAACGTATCGCCCGGGAAGGAACCGCCCTGCTTGACGTTGAACACCATGACGGTGGTGTCCTTGCCCTGGGCGTCGGTGATCGTCCACTGGCGCAGTTCGTAGGTCTTGGGGTCGAACATCATGGTGATGGTCGAATTGCCGAAGACCTGCTTGTCCGACAGCTTGATGGTGGTCAGGTCGTCCTCTTCGGTGACGCTCTTGACCTTGTTGCCGCTGAGGTCGATGCGCTCGTCGAGCAAAAGCTTCAGCGGCGTTTTCGACAGCGGATAGAGGTCGGAGGTGCGCATCTTCGAGTTGAGGATGACCACCGACTGGCCGTCGGAAATCACCTTGAAGTTCGACGGTGCCTCGTAGTTGAAGCGGATCTTTCCCGGACGCTGCAGGAAGAACTTGCCGCCGGTCTGTTCGCCGCGCGGACCAAACTGCACGAACTCGCCCGACATCGAGCGCACGCTCGAGAAATGATCGGCGATGCGCTGGGCGGCATCGGAGCCTTGTGCCTGTACCGGGCCATTGAAGGCCACCAGCGGCGTCGCGGTCAGCGCGATCGCGGCCGCGAAGCCGAGCAGGCGTCGGCGGGTCGGAGTGCGGATATCGTTCATGCCGGTTACTCTCTCATTCAAGTTCGACGGTTGTATCGGCACTTAGTAGGGCTGAAGTTTGACATGGTTCACGGCCTCGCGCACTGAACGCGAAAACGTGATCGCCAGTTCCCCGATCCTACATCTTGTCGTCTTCCGTCGGCACCAGAATCTCGCGCTTGCCGGCATGATTTGCCGGACCGACGATGCCCTCCTGCTCCATCCGCTCGATGATCGACGCCGCGCGGTTGTAGCCGATGCCGAGGCGGCGCTGGATGTAGCTGGTCGACGCCTTGCCGTCACGCAGCACCACCGATACCGCCTGGTCGTAGGGATCGTCCGAATCCTCGAAATTGCCGCCACCGCCATTACCGCCGCCCTTGCCCGACGGCTCGTCCTCGTCCTCGCCGTCATCCTCGGTGATGGCGTCGAGATATTCCGGCACGCCCTGCAGCTTGAGATGGGCAACAACCTTCTCGACCTCGTCGTCGGCGACGAACGGGCCATGGACGCGCTGGATGCGGCCGCCGCCGGCCATATAGAGCATGTCGCCCATGCCGAGCAGCTGTTCGGCGCCCTGCTCGCCGAGAATGGTGCGACTGTCGATCTTCGACGTCACCTGGAACGATATGCGGGTCGGGAAGTTGGCCTTGATGGTGCCTGTGATGACGTCGACCGACGGACGCTGGGTCGCCATGATCACGTGGATGCCGGCCGCGCGCGCCATCTGCGCCAGGCGCTGGACCGCACCTTCGATGTCCTTGCCGGCGACCATCATCAGGTCGGCCATTTCGTCGATGATGACTACGATGTAGGGCAGCGGCGCCAGATCGAGATTTTCGGTTTCGTAGATCGCCTCGCCGGTCTGACGGTCGAAGCCGGTCTGCACCGTGCGCGAGATCTGCTCGCCCTTCTTTTCCGCCTGGCTAACGCGCGCGTTGAAGCCGTCGATGTTGCGCACACCGACCTTGGACATCTTGCGGTAGCGGTCTTCCATCTCCCGCACCGTCCATTTCAGCGCCACCACGGCCTTCTTTGGATCGGTGACGACAGGGGTCAGAAGATGTGGGATGCCGTCATAGACCGACAGTTCCAGCATCTTCGGATCGATCATGATCAGGCGGCATTCCTGCGGCGTCATCCGATAGAGCAAGGACAGGATCATGGTGTTGATGGCGACCGACTTGCCCGAGCCGGTGGTACCGGCGACCAGCACGTGCGGCATCTTGGCGATGTCGACGATGACGGCCTCGCCATTGATCGTCTTGCCAAGTGCCAGCGCCAGCTTCGACTTGGTCGTCTCGAAGTCGCGGCTCGCCAGAATCTCGCGGAGATAGACGGTTTCGCGCTTGGCGTTCGGCAGTTCGATGCCGATCGCATTGCGCCCCGGCACCACCGCGACGCGGGCGGCAATCGCGCTCATCGAGCGGGCGATGTCGTCGGCGAGGCCGATGACGCGACTCGACTTGATACCGGGCGCCGGCTCCAGTTCGTAGAGCGTGACGACGGGGCCGGGACGGACATGGATGATCTCGCCCTTGACGCCGAAATCTTCGAGCACGCCTTCCAGCAGCCGCGCATTCTGTTCCAGCGCATCCTTGGAAAGCGAGGCGTCACGCACGACGTTCTTGGGCTCGGCCAGGAAATGCAGCGACGGCATCTCGAATGTCTCGGTGCCGATCAGCGTGGTCTGGGCCTCGCGCTGGACACGGGCTCCTGGTGCCGGCCGGGGGGCAGGTGCTGCGACACGCACGGCGGGAGATCCAGCCTCCGGCGAGCGGAAATTCTGCACCTGGGCATTGGCGCCCCGGCGCTCTGATGACACCGGCGGCATGTCCATGTCGTCGTCGTCACCGAAGACATCCTGGTCGTTGGGGTCTATCGAAACCGTCCGCTCCGACACCATCTGGGCAAAGAATTCAGGTTCGACGCGGGCGCGGCCGCCTGTCGTAACGCGCTGCTCGGCGCGCTCGGCCGATTCGACGCGCTCGGCCGCCTGCCGCCAGGCGCTCTCGCGCTTGACCGGCGGCAGGTCGTAGCCTTCCAGCTCGCGCCGCTTGGCGGCGCGACGGCGCATCCATGCCCTGGCCGACAACCACCAGTGGGCGATGGCGCCAAGCGCCAGCACGCCCTCGTTTTCGTCCTCGTCCTCGTCGTCGAAGCTGGCGAAGTCCTGCTCGCGCATGTCGGGCTTGGGCTTGGGATTGACCACTGCAAAGCCGTTCTCGCGGTTGAGCAGGCCGGCGCCGAAGGCAAACAGCCAGATCGCCGGCGCAATCAGCAACACGCCAATGACGGTGGCGATCAGCCCGGTTGGATAGCCGCCGATGAACAGCCCCGGCACCTTGAGCACCATGTCGCCGAACACGCCACCGAGGCCGGTCGGCAGCGGCCAGGTCGGCGGTGCGCCGACACAGCCGGCAATGGCCGCGCCAAGAAGTGCCGAGCCGAACCAGACCAGGCCGCGCTTGGGCATGCGGTCGACGCCGCGCGCGGTGACGAACAGCACGCCCCAGATCACCGCCGGCATCAGGGCAGCGACCGAGGCAAGGCCGAAGAACTGCATCGCGAGATCGGCGAACACCGCACCCGGATACCCCATGGCGTTGGTGACGGGATTGTCGGTGGCATGGCTGAAGCTCGGGTCGGCGACATTCCAGGTGCCGAGCGCCGCCAGCCCGAAGGCCACGAAGGCAAACAGGCCCAGACCCGCCGCGCGGCCTGCCTGCCGTCGCGCGAATGCCTGAATGCCGTGCCCCGTCTCGGTCAGCGCGAGCGGTGAGGAAACCCCAGAACGCATGCCTCGTCCCCGTCCATTGATGCCGTGGCCCGCATGCGGACGCATGGCGGGCAGATTCGTTTGCCAGACTATCGGGGCGAAGGTTAAGGCGGCATTAAGGTTAAGCCATTGTTCACGCAACAGCCCCTTGGACGCTTCCGCGAGCGGCGGCAAACAACGCGTCACTCCTCCCCGGCATAGGCATTTTTGATGCAACCATCCTGTCTCCGTGGCGTTGGGTCTGCCGGAAGGGACCAGAAACGAGGAGAAAGAAATGAGAAAGCTCATTTTGGCTTTGGGTGCGGCAGCCTTGATGGCTGGCGCCGCTTGGGCAGCTTCGGCCGACGGCGTGGTCAAGGAGTTCAACAAGGACACCCGCGTGATCACGCTCGAGGACGGCAAGACTTACACCGTCCCGGCTGACGTGGCACTTCCCGCCGATCTGGCGGCAGGCATGAAGGTATCGATTACCGTTGCCGATGACGATGCCACCAAGGTGACCGCCGTCATGACGTCGGCGATGTAACGACCCCGACCTGGCTCGCAGAAACCCCGTCCAGACAGGGCGGGGTTTTTGCATTTCCGGTTCAAAACAGGCTTGCCGCAGAGACCGCAGCGCCATAGTTTTCCATATTAGGAAAACCTAATGGAGGCAGCGATGAAGCACCATAGCATCGAGCAACTGCAGGCCTTCGCAGACATCCAGCCGCTCAGCCCCTATCTGCCGATGACGCGTACCGAGCGTCTCGAGCGCTGGGCGCAACTGCTCGAAGATCAGCCGGAACGGCGCCTCGGCACACTTTCCGGCACCGAATACGCGCCGCGCGCCGAACGGCTCGCCATGCGCGTACCGGGCTCGCCTATTACCGTTGCATTCGAGGACCCTGCCTTCCGGGCAGCCGGCCTTGAAGACGACAGCTACGGCGCAGCCAAGCGCTTCTTCGAGCTGTCCGACCGGCAGCTGCACAACATCGTCTGCTACTGCCATTTCGGCGATGCGGTCAGGGGTGCAAGTGCCGCCCGCCGTGTCCGGGCAGCGATCAGCATGTGGACGCGCATCCGGGCATTCTTCGCCTGAAGGCGCGCAAGGCACTCCAGAATCCAGCCAAGGGCCCGGCTGGCTCGGGCCCCGGTGGACGCTACGCCTGCTGCCATCGGGTAGACACATTAGCATGTACACATATAATCGATTGACCAGGTAACGACCCGGATCGCGCGACGTACCTCCGTCGCTTTGCCCCCTCGGATTCAAGCCAGGAGCCAGATGCCGACAGGATTGAGATTCTTCGACGCCACCTACTATCCCGTACCCAAGAGTGGCAGCAGCAGCGTCAAGTACCTGCTCATGCAGGTCGCCGGCGCGCATCAGGCGCTCGACAATCCCGACGACGACGTCCACCACCACCTCGGCACCAATCTGGTCGATCCGTTTCGCCCGATGCACAATGCCGACGCCAAGCCCTTCACCATCGTCAGGGACCCGGTCGAGCGGCTGCTGTCGGCCTATTCCGACCGCGTCGTCAAAGCCGGCCTGCTGACGTCAGATGAAGCCGACAGCCCGCTGGCCCGCGAGCTCGGCCTGTCGCTCGAACCGGACCTCGAGACCTTCATCCTCAGGGTCGAGGACTATTGCCGCATCTGCGCCGACGTCCGCTTTCATGTCGCCTCGCCGCGCTACTTTCTCGGCAGCAACCTTTTCCTCTTCGACCGGGTGTTCAAACTCGAGAAGATCGACCAGGTCGCGGCCTATATCAGCGAGATCGTCGGCCAGGATGTGTCGATGCCGCACATCCACGTCTCGAGCGGCCAGGCCAGCCCGTCCGACCTGTCGCCGGCAGCACTCGCCAAGGCGCTGCGCTTCTGCCGCTACGATTACGCCTTCCTCGTCGACCTCTACGACGCCGGCCGCTGGGGCACCATTCCGCGCGGCACGCGCCGCGATCCATCGACACTGAGCGTCTATCGCGACCCGGCGAAATATGAGGGCGACAGCTATCCCCGCACGCCGCGCAACCTGCGCAATTTCCTGAGCAAGCGTCCGCTCGATCCGGCATTGCCCAAGGCCGACTAACAACTCCAGACAAAAAAGGAGGCCCGGATTGCTCCGGGCCTCAAAGCGCAGCTGCCTTGAGGGCGGCCACGACGGGATTAGGGAGGATGTTGCGCGGCCAGGGCGTCGGCCGCGCGCGCCGGAGCACGATCCCTAGGGGGAGGACCGCGCTCCAACAGGCATCAGGAGTGGTAGGCCACTTCACCATGCGAGGTCAGGTCGAGGCCCTGGCGTTCGGCTTCGACGGTCGGGCGCAGGCCGACGAGCAGATCGACCAGCTTGTAGAGTACCAGCGAGCCGATGCCGCACCAGATGACGGTCACCGAGACAGCGAGGAACTGCGTCCAGACCTGGCCGCCGATCGACATTTCGCCATAGCCGATGCCGCCGAGCGCCTTGGCGTTGAACACGCCGGTGCCGATGGCGCCGACAATGCCACCGACGCCGTGGATGCCGAACACGTCGAGCGAGTCGTCATAGCCGAGCTTGATCTTCACCACCGCCACGAAGAAGTAGCAGATCACCGAGGCGATGGCGCCGAGTGCGATGGCGCCGACCGGACCGACGAAGCCGGCGGCAGGCGTCACCGCGACGAGGCCGGCAACCATGCCGGAAGCAGCACCCAGCATCGACGCCTTGCCGCGGGCAACCACTTCGATGATCACCCAGGCGAGGATCGCGCCGGCAGTGGCGGTGAAGGTGTTGATCATCGCAAGTGCCGCACCGCCATTGGCTTCGAGGTTCGAGCCGGCATTGAAGCCGAACCAGCCGACCCACAGGATCGAGGCGCCGACCATGGTCAGCGTCATCGAGTGCGGGGCCATGTTGTCCTTGCCGTAGCCCGTGCGCTTGCCGATCACCAGGGCGCCGACCAGGGCGGCGATGCCGGCATTGATGTGCACGACGGTACCGCCGGCGAAATCAAGTGCGCCCCAGCCATAGATCAGGCCATCCGAATCCCAGACCATGTGGGCGATCGGAAAATAGACGACCGTCACCCACAGCGCGACGAACAGCAGCACGGCCGAGAACTTGATGCGTTCGGCAAAGGCGCCGACGATCAGCGCCGGCGTGATGCAGGCAAAGGTCATCTGGAAGACGATGAAGACGTATTCGGGGATGACGATGCCCTTGGTGAAGGTCGCCGCCATGCTCTCGGGCGTCACGCCGGCCAAAAATGCCTTGCCGAGGCCGCCCCAATACGGGCTCGGCGCGTCGCCGAAGGCCATCGAGTAACCCCAGAACGTCCAGATCACGATCACCAGCGCCACGATCATCGTGCACTGCATCAGCACCGACAGCATGTTCTTGGCGCGCACCAGGCCGCCATAGAACAGCGCCAGGCCCGGCAGTGCCATGAACAGCACCAAGAGTGACGAGGTCAGCATCCAGGCGACGTCGCCCTTTTCCATGACGTCGGCGGGCGCCGGCGCGGCCGCCGCGGCATCTGCCGCCGCAGGTGCGGCTTCCTGGGCGAAGGCTGCGACCGTTCCCAGGGCGGTCAGTGCGAGCGTGCCGACAAGGGCCGTCCGCGCCGCCGTCTTCAATGAGGTTGGAATTTGCATTGAGGTCTCCATGAGAATTGGTTGGCCTGCTCAGAGCGCGTCGGTGTCGGTTTCGCCGGTACGGATGCGCACGGCCTGGTCGATGCCGAAGACGAAAATCTTGCCGTCGCCGATCTGGCCGGTCTTGGCGGCCCCGGTGATCGCCTCCACGGCCTTGTCGACGAGGTCGGTCGAGACGGCGACTTCGATCTTGATCTTGGGCAGGAAGCTCACGGCATATTCGGCGCCGCGGTAGATCTCGGTATGTCCCTTTTGCCGCCCATAGCCTTTTACTTCGGTGACGGTCAGGCCCTGGATGCCGACATTGGTGAGCGCTTCGCGCACCTCGTCGAGCTTGAACGGCTTGATGATGGCCATCACGATTTTCATCAGGTTTCACCCCTTTCTGATGCGGGTCCCCCGCGTTGCAGACGTCGCCAGCGGACCCGAAGACCACCGGTGAGTGACCAAGGCTATTCAAGCTCCATGCCAGTTTGCCCCAGCACAAGCCAACCATTTGAAATTTAATGAAAATGCGCTGCGCGCAGACGACATCCTTCGCAGGTGCAGCAAAGCACCTGCTCACAAAATGTGCAAAATAGCCAAAATGCCTATTTCGTAGGCTTTGTCCGCAGGCGGATCAGCCCCTCTTGTGCCACCGAAGCGACCAGCGTGCCGTCCTGGGCATAGAGCGCGCCGCGCGTGAAGCCGCGCGAACCCGAAGTCGAAGGGCTGTCCTGGGTGTAAAGCAGCCAGCCGTCGAGCGCATGCTCGCGATGGAACCACATCGCGTGGTCGATACTCGCCGCCTGGATGTCGGGATCGAAGATGCCACGGCCATGGGCAAAGGTTGCCGTATCGAGCAGCGTCATGTCGGAAAGATAGGCAAGCACCGCACAGCGCAGTGCCCGGTCGTTCGGCACCGGGCCGGTCAGGCGGATCCACACCTTCTGCAGCGGCGGCAGCTTGTCACGGCTGGAATAATGCTCGGCATAGACCGGCCTCAGCTCCAGCGGCCGTTCCTTGGCCCAGAACAACCTGATCTGCTCGGGCACATGGGTGGCCTCGGCCAGCAGCTCGCGCTGCGACTTGAGCTCTTCCGGCGGCGGCACGTCGAGCGGCATCGGCATCTGGTACTCCAAGCCCTGCTCCTCGACCTGGAACGACGCTTCGAGCGAAAAGATCGCGTGGCCATGCTGGATCGCCACCACGCGCCGCGTGGTGAAGCTGCCGCCGTCGCGGATGCGGTCGACCTCGTAGATGATCGGCACGGTGATGTCGCCGGGGCGCATGAAGTAGCCGTGCAGCGAATGCACGTGCCGGTCCGGCTCGACGGTGCGCTGTGCCGCCACCAGCGCCTGGGCGATGGTCTGGCCGCCAAACACGCGTTGCCACTGAACCTGCGGGCTGCGACCACGGAACAGGTTGTGTTCCAGCTTCTCGAGATTGAGAATGCTGAGAAGCTCTTGTATTCCGGCCGGCATGCTTTTCCCCTTTTCGGGACGAAGTATTTCCGGTTTCCAGCAGGAAGCCCCCGTCGAGTCAAGGCGGGAAGCCTAGCCGTAAAGGACGCCGCCATGGTCACGCGCGAATCTGACGACAAGAAATCGACACAGCTCGACGTGCTCGTCGCCGGCGCCGGTTATGTCGGCCTCGCCACCGCCGTTTCGATCAAGCAGGCACGACCCAATCTGCACATCGCCATCGTCGACGCGGCTCCCGCCGAGGTCTGGCGCAAGGACGGCCGCGCCTCGGCCATCGCGGCTGCTGCCTGCCGCATGCTCGACCAGCTCGGCTGCTGGGAAGAGATCGCACCCGAGGCACAGGCGATCACCGACATGATCATCACCGATTCGAAGAGTGCCGATCCGGTCCGTCCGGTGTTCCTCACCTTCGACGGCGAGATCGGCGCCGGCGAGCCCTTCGCCCACATGATCGAGAACCGGCTGCTCAACGGCGCCCTGCGCCGCCGCGCCGCCGAGCTCGGTATCGACATCATCGAAGGCGTCGCCGTCCAGGCCTTCGAGGCCGGCACCGCCGGGGCCAAGGTCCATCTCGCCGACGGTATCAGCATCGACACGCGCCTTCTCATCGCTGCCGACGGCGTCAACTCCAGGCTGCGCGACATGGCCGGCATCAAGACCGTGCGCTGGGAATACGGCCAGTCCGGCATCGTCTGCACCGTAATCCACGAGCGCCCGCATGGCGGCCGCGCCGAGGAGCATTTCCTGCCGGCCGGCCCCTTCGCCACGCTGCCGCTCAAGCCGACCAAGGACGGCACCAACCGCTCCTCCATCGTCTGGACCGAACGCACCGAGGACGCCGACAAGCTGGTTGCGGGCGACCCGTTCGTCTTCGAGATAGAGCTCGAACAGCGTTTCGGCCTGAAGCTCGGCGAGATCCGCGTCGAGGGCAAGCCGCGTGCCTGGCCGCTCGGCCTGACCCTGGCGCGCGCCTTCGTCGCTTCCCGCTTCGCGCTTGCCGGCGACGCCGCCCACGGTATCCACCCGATCGCCGGCCAAGGCCTCAATCTCGGCTTCAAGGATGCCGCAGCGCTTGCCGAAACCATCGTCGAGGCCGATCGCCTGGGACAGGACATCGGCGCGATCGACGTGCTCGAGCGCTACGAGCAATGGCGCCGCTTCGACACCGTGCGCATGGGCATCACCACCGACGTGCTCAACCGGCTGTTCTCCAATGACATCGCGCCCGTCCGTGCCATCCGCGACATCGGCCTCGGCCTCGTCGACCGCGTGCCCCGGCTCAAGGACTATTTCATCCGCCAGGCCTCAGGCCTGACAGGCGAAACCCCGCGCCTGCTCAAGGGCGAGGCGATCTGACGGCGGCAGTTCGCCATCCAGCCAGCTACAGCATCAAGCACCGGGAATGTCGTAGATCGGCCTGACCTCGACCTTGCCCATCGCCGCCAGCGGGATGTTCGAGGCGATCTCCAGGGCCTCGTCCTGGTCGGTCGCCTCGATCATCACGAAGCCGATCAGCTGTTCCTTGGTCTCTGCGAACGGCCCGTCGGTCACCAGCCGCTTGCCGGCGCGTCGCGTGACCGTCTTCGCCGCCCTCACCGACTGCAGCGCCTCGGCCGCGATCAGCTTGCCTTTGGCTTCGAGATGCCTGTCATAGGCCAACGAGTCTGTGTCGAGCTTCTCTTTCTGTTCAGGCGACAGCGTCCCGAACAGGCCTTCTTCGAGATAGACAAGGCAGGCATATTTCACGGTTGATCTCCCTGGGTTGACCTTACGCCACAAGGACGCAGCTGGCGAAGACAAGCAGACACTTCGGCGCAAGACTTTTTTCGCGCGATGTTTGCTTTCCCGACGACGGAACGCTGGCGGGTACGCCGGGCGGCGCTATAGTCTCACCCGGTTGCCGCACCTGGCCCCGTCAGAAATCATGGAGAACGTCATGAACCACAGCGCCAACGCCGTCTGGAAAGGCAATCTGAAGGAAGGCTCGGGAACGCTCGACACCCAGAGCGGCGCGATCAAGGGCCAACCCTATTCGTTCAAGGCCCGCTTCGAGGACGAAACCGGCAAGTCCGGCACCAACCCCGAGGAGCTGATCGCCGCCGCCCACGCCGGCTGCTTCGCCATGCAGCTGTCGCACTTCCTCGCCGAAAACGGCACGCCCGCCGACAAGCTCGACGCCAAGGCGGTGGTGACGCTGATCCCCGGCACCGGCATCACCGAGAGCGCGCTGACGCTTGTCGGCACCGTGCCCGGCATCGACAATGCCAAGTTCCAGGAACTCGCCACCAAGGCCAAGGAGAACTGCCCGGTTTCCAAGGCGCTCGGTGCGATCAAGGTTTCGCTGACCGCCAGCCTCGCCTAACGACACTCTGGGCGCCGGTCAGGCATCGGCGCCCTCGCCGCCTCAGGCGGCCAGTCCATCCGCCCGCACCTCGGACGGCGTCGCGTCGAAGCGGCGGCGAAACACCCGGTTGAAGTACGACAAATCGTTGAAGCCCGCCTCATAGGCGATGTCGGTGATGCTGCGCTGCGCCCACAGCGGGTCGGCCAGCATGCGGTGCGCTCGCTTCAGCTTCTGGCCGAGCGCGAATTCGGTGAAGGACAGCCCCTCGCTCTCGAACAGCTTCCTGACATAGCGCGGCGACAGCTTGTGCTCGGCCGCGATCGCCTCGGCCGACAGTCCGCGCAGGTCGCCGCGCGCCGAAATGTCCGACTTGATTGCCGCCAGCCTGGCGGCTCGCAGCCCACGCCCCAGCGCCACCTGTTCGGCGTCGCGCTCGGCTCCAAGCGTCAGCGCGGTCAGGTCGAGCAGATGGCTCGCCACCATGCGCGCCATGTTGCCCGGCAGCGGCTCGTCCAGCTTCTGCAGCGCCGTGGCATAGGTGATCAACAACTGCATCGGCCCTTGGCTGATCGGAATCGGCCGCATCATCATTGCGGAGACGTCGCCGAGCAGCGGCTGCAGCGCTTTCCTGTCGAAGCGCAGGTTGACATAGGTGAAGCCCGGCCGCGTGATATTGGCGCCGACCCGCCCACCGGGCACGAACATCGCGCAACCCGGACGGATGCTTTCGTCCTGGCCGCCGACCTGCATGTGGCTGCCGCCCGACAGAGCGGCGAGCAGGATCACATCGTCATTGTCGATCATCTCCTTGCCGATGCCGACCTTGATCGGCGACGCCGAGCCGGTGGCGATGCCGACGCCCGGCAGCAGCCGCACCCGCATGTCCATGTGGACGGGCGCACCTTCCAACGGCTCGAGATCGGCATTGAGGATGGTGCGGCCATAGACCTCGCGCAGAACGGCAAGCCGCTCCTGCGCGGGGAGGTCGTCTGTCAGCACGCGAAAGGAGGCATTCTGCCCGTCAGGATTCGTCATTGGTCTACTCAACGATACACAACCAAAGCGGGCAGACACTCCTTCTATTTCGCGCGGATGAATAGGTCAAGCCCGTACCGCCGAAACCCTGAGAATGGGCCGCGCAGTCCAAGAACGGCACTGCTCGCCCGTCTAGTTTGCGCTCGCGAATCGAAGTGGTCAGTCCAGCGAACGAGGTAACGGACATGTACCGCCTGCAAGTCTGGAAGACGCTCGCGGCTCTTGCCGCGGCCGGCTTCAACCCGCGCGCTTTCCTCGCCCCCATGGCGCTCGGCGGCAAGCTCCCCGAACCGGCTGACAAGCGGCAGCCGAAGGAGAACAGCGAACCGGAGGCCTGATCCGCAAGGACAGGTCCTGAAACGCCGGCGCTCAACGCCGGCGGCTGACGGAGTCTGGCTGCAAGGAGTGCCAGGGCAGTGGCATTCCGACCAGCCGGCAGGCCGGGCGCGTGGGGGCAGACCCGCGTCCGGCCACCCTCCTTCCGCGCACTCCGTGTTTTGCGTTTGTTGCGCGGCAAAGCGGCACCGCGCAACGGGCAGTCGCGCGGCGCCCCGTCTTCGAAACCAAAAATCGCCGAAAATGTTTAACTTTCGAGGGGACCAGCGCACCCGGGAGGAACCCTCATGCTGAACGTCCTTGAACCGCGTCATCCGCAGCCATCGGTCGCGACGACGCTCGAAATCACCGACATCACCGCAGACGTTCGTCATCTCCAAGGCTTCGACCATCACGAGCAGGTCTGGCTCGGTCGCGACACGGCACGCGGGCTGACCGCGATCGTCTCGGTCCACACCACCGTTCTCGGGCCCGCCCTCGGCGGCACGCGCATCTGGCCGCACACAAGCTTCGAATCCGGCATCATCGACGCGCTGCGCCTGTCGCGCGGCATGACCTTCAAGTCGGCCATCGCCGGCCTGCCGCTCGGCGGCGGCAAGGCGGTCATCATCGCCGACGCCAAAACCGAAAAGACGCCGGCCATGCTCGAGGCCTATGCCGAGATGCTTAACACGCTTCAGGGCCAGTACATCACCGCCGAGGACGTCGGCATGACGCTCGCCGACGCCGACTTCCTCGCCGAGCGCGCGCCCAATGTCAGCGGCACCACCAAAGGCGGCAGCGGCAACCCCTCGCCCTTCACCGCCGAAGGCACTTTCGTCGGGCTCAAGGCGGCCCTGCGCCACCGCACCGGCAGCGACGATCTTGCTGGCGTCCGCGTCGCCGTCCAGGGCCTTGGCTCGGTGGGCTGGTCGCTGTGCCAGAAGCTCCACACCGAAGGTGCCGTCCTGACAGTCTGCGATCTCGATGCGGTCAGAACCGCCCGCGCCGCCGAGACCTTCGGCGCAACCGTCGTGTCAGGCGATGCGATCATCGCAGCCGACGTCGACATCTTCGCGCCCTGCGCACTGGGCGGCATCCTGTCTGCCGACACCATTCCGCTGCTCAAGGCGAAGATCGTCGCCGGCGCCGCCAACAACCAGCTGGCTACCGCCGAGGACGGGCAGCGCCTCGTCACGCGCGGCATCCTCTATGCCCCCGATTACGTCATCAATGCCGGCGGCGTCATCAACGTCGCCGCCGAGATGGGCGATGGCGGCTACGACGTCGCAACCGTCACCCCGCGCGTCGCCCGCATCGCCGACACGCTGTCGGCCATCTTCCAGCGCGCCGACAGCGAAGGCCGCACCACCGACGCCGTCGCCGAGGCTATGGCCCGGGAGATCGTCGAAGCTGCGAGGAAGTAGGCCATTAGCTCCCTTCTCCCCGTTGGCGGGGAGAAGGTGTCGGCAGGCGGATGAGGGCTGGCCCTCGCAGGCACCGCCCAAAGCAAAGACGGCCCGGCTGCTTCCGCAACCGGGCCGTTCTCCTTCACAACGTCAGACTGTCAGGTCATTCGCCCGGGGCGAGCCTGTGGGTCCATTCGCGCCAAAACGCATCAAGCAGTCGTTCACTGCCAGGACGACGCTCCTGCACCCCATCCTTCCAAAACTGCATTCGTGGGAATTCCGCTGTCAGAAACGCACGTATAGGCAGGGGTATTGGGCCGTTGCCAAGTTCGCGCGTTTCCGCTTTGCGCGCCATCAACTCATTGATGGTATCCAAGACCGATAGCTCCAGCGGCACGCCCGCGCACAGACTCGGGAAGTTCATCGGCGCAATCACGGAATTTGGGTTCTCTTCCAGCCACTTCAGCGCCATGAGCGGACGCAGGGCGTAAAAAAGCTTCTTGAGCGGCACATCCTCCTCGGCAGACAGGAAGCGATCGAGGTGGTTCGCCGCAAGGTGGTAGTAGTGCCTAGCTGTCAGACTGCGATCCGCCACTTCGCCGGCAATCTCCAGGAAGGCCGCACGAAAATCGGAATTGCACTGATAGACCAAGGGCGATGTCAGCCACTCGACCACCACCACATTGCCTTTGAGAAGGAGTTTCAGCGCCTTGGACAGCTCCCAACCATTGACGTCAAGGATCGGAGTGAGCGGCGTTTCGATGACATCGCGTTCGGGGAACAGCGTGAAAGTCTCGCTGACTGCCCGGACAAACACGAATCGGCAGTCGTAGTCGCTGTCTGGCGACGGAAAACCCCAGGCTCGACTTCCGCTTTCGACGGCCAACGGGATCGATACGTTGTGATGACGTTTGATGTCGGCCAAACGGCCGTCGATCTCGGCTACAATTGTCCGATCCATCGATGTTGGAAAATGCCGATCGATCAAACCTGCCACCCCACGCGCCGACTATAGCCGAGCGCTATAGCAGGTCTCAGGGATCAAGGTCGATCGTTCCCGCCTTGGCCTATGCGCCGACCGCGTCGAGCCGCGCCTTCAGCGCCGCCACTTCCTCTTCCAGCAGCCGGACGCGTTCCTCGAGTTCCGAGACAACAGGTGAGGCGCTCGGTGCTCGGCTCGTCGCGACGATCGCGGCAGCCTCGACATCGCCTGACAAGAGATGGGCGAAGCGATCCTCGCGCTGGCCGGGGGCACGGCCGATTTCCTTGACCAGCGCAGGCCTGCGGCCGATCAGCATGTCGAGCTCGCTGCGCACGGCGTCGGCATCGGCGAAATTCGCCATGCGCTCGGTGCGAGCGAGCAACTCGTAGACGGTCTGGGGACCGCGCAGCAAAAGCATGCCGATCAGCGCGCTCTGGTTGCGCGTCAGCGAGAATTTCTGCGCCATCTGGTGTTCGTAGCGCTCAACGCGCGAAGCGAACTGCTGCTTCGCCAGTCCCTTCGACTGCAACGTGCCAAGCGTCCTGACGATGTCGACCATCTCAAGGGCCATGACTGGCTCGCGCGAGGTCTTCTGATTGGCCGCAGCAACCAGCGCATTCGACGTCATCGGATAGACGTCAGGCGTCAGTTCCTTCTTCTCGATCAGACAGCCGAGCACGCGCGCTTCGGCCGGGGTGAGATGGGGAAGATCCGTGTCCGTCATATCAGCTATCGCCTCAAACCCGGCGTTCAACCATCATCTTCCTTATTTCGGCTGCCGCGCCGGTACAGGCGCGCAACCAAAACCGATCGACGAAACTAAACGCGCCTCTCCACCATCATCTTCTTGATCTCGGCGATCGCCTTCGCCGGGTTCAGACCCTTGGGGCAGGTCTGGGCACAGTTCATGATCGTGTGGCAGCGATAGAGCCGGAACGGATCCTCGAGATTGTCGAGGCGCTCGCCCTTGGCTTCGTCTCTGGAGTCGATCAGCCAGCGATAGGCCTGCAGCAGCACGGCCGGGCCGAGATAGCGATCGCCGTTCCACCAGTAGCTCGGGCACGAGGTCGAGCAGCAGGCGCACAGGATGCATTCATAGAGGCCGTCGAGCTTCTGGCGGTCCTCATGGCTTTGCAGCCATTCCTTCGCCGGCTCGGGCGATACCGTCTTCAGCCACGGCTCGATCGAGCGGTGCTGGGCGTAGAAGTTGGTGAGGTCGGGCACCAGATCCTTGACGACCGGCATGTGCGGCAGCGGGTAGATCTTCACCGCGCCCGAAATGTCGTCGCAGCCCTTGGTGCAGGCCAGCGTGTTCGAGCCGTCGATGTTCATCGCGCAGGAGCCGCAGATGCCTTCGCGGCAGGAGCGGCGCAAAGTCAGCGTCGGGTCGATCTTGTTCTTGATGTAAAGCAGCGCGTCCAGCACCATCGGGCCGCAATCGTCGACATCGACGAAATAGGTATCGATGCTCGGGTTCTCGCCGTCGTCGGGCGACCAGCGGTAGATCCGGTACTCGCGCAGATTGGTCGCACCCTCCGGCTTCGGCCAGGTCTTGCCCTGCTTGATCTGCGAGTTCTTGGGGAGTGTTAGTTCGACCACGATCGGTTCCTCACAGCTTGGCACGCAGTTCCTTGCGGATGACGAGCTTGAGCCCGCTCCACACGGCATCCACGGCACAGACCTTTACGTCCACCAGCCCAGTCGGCAGCACGACGTCGCGAATGACATCCTCGGTGATGTCGGTGGCGATCTTCGCTGCCTTCTTGGGCCAGGAGATCCAGACAGCGCCGTCGGGCGCGATCATCTTCTTGAATGTCTCGACATGACCTTCGAGATCGGCGCGCTTGCCGGTGAAGGCATGAACGATGTCATGCCGCTCGCCCGTTGCGCCAAGGGCTGCCCAGTCGGTCTGCGCCACAGCCGCGAAGTCGCAGGCAGTTGCCAGCCCCCGGAGATCGCCAGGCAGGTTCACGAAGACCACGCTCTGGCCGTCCTTGAGGCCGAGCTTGGCCGCAAGCGGCACAGCCGAATAACCTGCATCGGGCAAGGTCGCGGCCATCATGCCTGCACCGCCAGCCGACGCATCTGCTGGCCGACATCGACGGGCGACCATGGCGCCATGTAGAGCCCGAACAGCGACAGCGGCGAACCATGCATGGCGTTGAGCCAGAGCTGGATCCTGAGCCTGCCGCGCACCAGCCCCTGCTGAAGGAAATGGAATGGGTCACGCCGTTTGACGTGGCGGTGCGGCGTCCTGAGCTCGCCCATCGTCGTGTCGGCACCGGCCTGTGCGATCAGCCAGGGCGAAGTGTGCATCACGTCGCAGCCATGCAGCCCGGCATTGGAAATGAAATCGTCGACCGGCACGGCCAGCTTGCCGGCCCTGGCAAGCAGTTGCCCGGCAGCCTTGCGCGTCACCAGATAACCGGCGCCACCCGAAGACGGGCGCAGCGAACGCACCAGCTTCGCAGCCCCCAGGTCGGACACCGGCACGGACAGCCTGCCGCCGCTGCGGACGATGCCTTCCATCTTGACGATGTCGAAGGCGATGCCGCTGGCAAGGAGCCGGCGCATCGTCTCGGCGAAACCGTCGAGCGGTACCGCGTCGTCTTCCAGGATCACCGCGTGGTCGTGGCCGGATTCCAGGAACGCCTTCAGCGCCAGCATGTGGCTGGCAAAACATGCTTCCTCGACCAGCGCAAACATGCGGTTGCGCAGCGGATTCCAGCCGATGCCGTTGGGCGGCATATCAAGCTTCTGGCCGCGCACCGCCAGCACCTCGTCGGGGTTGCGCACATCGACTGCGGCGACACGTTCGAGCGGCCAAGGCATCGAGCCGAACAGCCGCTGGATTTCCGCCCAGCGATGCGGCGATCGGTCGAGATTGATGGCGAAGAAAGCGAGTTCGCTCATCGCCGGCACTCCCGGCGCCAGTTCTCCCAGCGCCAATGCTCCAAGCGCCAATTCTCCAAGCGCTTGTCGGCGCGCGCGCAAGCGAGGACGGCCGTTTCAGGCCCTCCAGCTTGTCTTGCGCAGCGCCGCGTCTCGACCATGGCTCAGTACACCCGCGCCTTGGGTGCGATCTTGGCCAGGGAGATGCCGCCGTCTTCTTCCTTGAGCAGCGGCTCGGTGTGCACCGGCCGGTAGGTCAGCGTCACTTTGCCGTCCTCGGCGACGTGGGCCAGCGTGTGCTGGCGCCAGTTTTCGTCGTCACGGGCCGAGAAGTCCTCGCGGGCATGCGCGCCACGGCTTTCCTTGCGTGCTTCCGCGCCATAGACGGTTGCGATGGCGTTCGACATCAGGTTTTCGAGCTCCAGCGCCTCCACCAGGTCCGAGTTCCAGATCATCGAGCGGTCGAAGACCTTGATGTCCTTCATCTCGCCCCAGATCTCGGAGATGCGCTTGCAGCCCTGCTCCAGCGATTCCTGGGTGCGGAACACGGCAGCGTCCTCCTGCATCGCCTTCTGCATCTTCTCGCGCAGCACTGCCGTCGGCGTGCCGCCATTGGCGTGGCGCAGGCGGTCGAAACGATCCATGATCTTCTCGACCGAAGCGGCGTTGGGCGACGGGATCGGCGCGTTGCGGTCGACGACCTGGCCGGCGCGGATGGCGGCGGCGCGACCGAACACCACGAGGTCGATCAGCGAGTTGGAGCCGAGACGGTTGGCGCCATGCACCGAAGCACAACCGGCCTCGCCGACGGCCATCAGGCCGGGCGACACGCGGTCCGGGTTCGCCTTGGTCGGATTCAGCACCTCGCCCCAATAGTTGGTCGGGATGCCGCCCATGTTGTAGTGCACCGTCGGCAGCACCGGGATCGGCTCGCGGGTCACGTCGACACCGGCGAAGATCTTCGCCGACTCGGAAATGCCGGGCAGCCGCTCATGCAGGACCGCCGGATCGAGGTGGTCAAGATGCAGGAAGATGTGGTCCTTGTTCTTGCCGACGCCGCGACCGTCGCGGATCTCCAGCGTCATGCAGCGCGAAACCACGTCGCGCGATGCCAGGTCCTTGGCCGATGGTGCGTAGCGCTCCATGAAGCGCTCGCCTTCGGAGTTGACGAGATAACCGCCCTCGCCACGCGCGCCTTCGGTGATCAGGCAGCCCGAACCATAGATGCCGGTCGGGTGGAACTGCACGAACTCCATGTCCTGCAAAGGCAGGCCGGCACGCGCGGCCATGCCGCCGCCGTCGCCGGTGCAGGTATGGGCCGAGGTCGCCGAGAAATAGGCGCGGCCGTAGCCTCCGGTCGCCAGCACCACCATCTTGGCCGAGAAGCGGTGGATTGTGCCGTCGTCGAGGTTCCAGGCCACGACACCGGTGCAGGTGCCATCCGGCTCCATGATCAGGTCAAGGGCGAAATACTCGATGAAGAACTGCGCGTTGTTCTTCAGCGACTGGCCGTAGAGCGTGTGCAGTATGGCGTGGCCGGTGCGGTCGGCGGCAGCGCAGGTGCGCTGCACGGGCGGGCCGTCGCCATAGTTCATCATGTGGCCGCCGAACGGCCGCTGGTAGATCTTGCCCTCTTCAGTACGCGAGAACGGCACGCCATAGTGCTCGAGCTCATAGACCGCAGCCGGCGCTTCGCGCACCAGATACTCCATCGCGTCGACATCGCCGAGCCAGTCGGAACCCTTGACGGTGTCGTACATGTGCCACTGCCAGGAGTCGGGGCCCATGTTCTGCAGCGAGGCGGCGATACCGCCCTGAGCCGCAACCGTGTGCGAGCGGGTCGGGAACACCTTGGTGATGCAGGCGGTCTTCAGCCCCTGCTCAGCCATGCCGAGCGTGGCACGCAGGCCGGCACCGCCGGCACCGACGACGACGACGTCGAACTTGTGATCGACATAGGTATAGGCGGAAGCTCCGCTGGTTTTGCCGTCCTTGGCCACCGTTTCAGCCTCCAAATGCAAGTTTGAGCAGGGCGAAGAGAGAAGCGACGCCGACAGCTACGGTAAAGAAAGTGTTGAGCATGATGAGCGTCACCTTGAGCAGCTCGCCATGCACGTAGTCCTCGATCACCACCTGCATGCCGAGGCGCATATGGTAGAGGCCCGAGACCAGCACCAGCGCCAGCACAAGCGACACCAGAGGATTGGCGAACGAGGCGCGCACGGTGGCGAAATCGGCACCGTTGAGCGCGATCAAGAGGCCAACGAAGAACAGCATCAGCGGAATGTTGGCGACCGCCGTCAGGCGCTGGCGCCAGAAATGTTCGGTACCCTCGCGGGCCGAACCCAGGCCGCGAACCTTGCCGAGCGCGGTGCGCATGTCGTTGTTCGAGCCGCTCATCCTACGCTCCCCGCACCATGTAGCCGACGATCCAGACCGCCGCCGTCAGCACCACAGAACCGACGAGCGTCGCCCAGGCGAACCTGGAGGCGGTTTCCTTTTCGAGCGCAGCACCGGTGTCCCAGACCAGGTGACGAATGCCGCCCAGCATGTGCAGCATCAAGGCCCAGGTGTAGCCGAGCAGCACCAGCTGGCCGATCCAGCTGCCATAGACCCAACTGACGAAGTCGAAATACTCCTGCGACGTCGCCGCCGCGATCAGCCACCAGGCGACCAGCAGCGTGCCGAAATACAGCGCGCAGCCGGTGATGCGGTGCAGGATCGAGGTCGTCATCGTCACCGGCGGACGATAGATGCTCAGGTGCGGCGACAAAGGCCGCGCACGCGATGTGGCTTGGGTGGCTTGTGATTTGCTCATGGCTCCCCCGGTCTGCATCCGAGCGTGGCTATGTTTGAATACGGCGCCGTCGCACCGTTTTGCGACGTCGGACTGCGCGCTTTCTAAAGCTCTTTTTGCACCGCGTCAAAGTCAGAAAACCGTTCTGGCGCACCTATTTAGTCGCATCACGGCTTCAATCGATTGAACAAATGCCGCCACTACCCCAGTGGGTGAGTCGTCACCAGACGTGCCGATGAAACAGGCAATGACGGCATCCCCCATCGGGACGATATCAGGCTACCCGTTCGTTGGCTTGGACATGCTGCAGGCATATCAGCGCAACAGAAAATTAACCATGTTTGTTAATCTTTTCCGTCCAAGCAGACGCCAAGCCTTAACAATGATTAAGAAACGGTTAATCTCCGGTTCGATCGAACAGGGAGATTTGCCCGATGCGTCCCGCACTGGCTTTGACCACATTTGCGTCTTTCATGCTTGCCGCCGGCGTCGCGCTGACCTCTCCGGCCGCCGCAGGAGGCAGCCACGACCGCGTCTATGCCGATTCGTTCGGCAACCTGATCGTCGAGAGCACCACCGGCTACAAGCGCATCATCGTCGGCGAGGGCGCTTCGGCCCGCAAGCTCGCAGCCTACACCGGTTCGACCGGACCGAAGGTCGTCTATCTCGACGGCCCCAGCGCGCAGCGCCACTGCTACCGCCCGCCCATGCTGCTCAAGGGCCGCAGCTACATGTATGGTTTCTCCGAAGGTGAAATCCCGCAGCCCGGCCTGGTCTGCCGCTGAAACTGCGCGGCTACCGGCTCGGCGGTTTGAGGCCGAACGGCACCACGGTCGAGTCCGAAAACAGCTGCACCGCGCCCCACACCCGAACGCAGTCGCGCCCGTCCTTCTTGGCTTCGTAAAGCGCTGAGTCGGCCCGCACCATCAACTGGTCGATGCTTTCGCCGGCCACCAGTTCGGCGACACCGAAGCTTGCGGTAAAGCGGCAGTCGTCCGGCAGGCCATCGATCGGCATGCCGGAGAATGCCGAGCGCGCGCCTTCGGCGAACAGCCGCGCCGAGGCCAGATGCGCGCCCGGCAGGATGATCGCGAATTCCTCGCCGCCGATCCGGCCGGCGACGTGATGACCGGCCATCGATTCGCGGATGAACTGGGCAAATGCTTCGATGACACGATCGCCCGAGGCGTGGCCGTAACTGTCGTTGATCGACTTGAAGTGATCGAGGTCGGAGATGACAAGCGTGATCGGCAGGCCCTGGCGCACCGCGTCGCGCATCGCGCTGGCCGCCCGGCGCTGGAAGCCGCCGCGGTTGAGCAGGCCCGACAACGCGTCGGTCTCCGACTTCTGCGTCGCGTCGAGCAGGATGTCGCGCACCAAAATCACCAGCAGCATCAGCGCGATCGACAGCGCGAACACCGTGCCCAGCGCCTGCGAGATCATCGCATAGGTGCTCTGCAGATAGTGATGCGGATCGGCGCCCGGGCCGCCGACGGCGAGCGCTAGATAAGGCTTGGAGAAGAACTGCAGCGCGCTGGCGAAGAGCACGCCCGCCAGCACGTAGTCGAACTGGCTGAGCTGCCGGCGCGAGCGCAGTATTGTAGCGGCACCGACGGCTTGGGCGATCGCATAAGGCGTCTGGTAGGTCATCATCCGCAGCAGCGAATCGCGGGCGAAGCCCTGCGTGGCAAACACCGCCAAGGTCGTCACGACGAGAAACGCCGCCATCGGGCCCCATGCAGGCTGCGACTCGTAGCGGGTCGCCAGCCCGACATTCATGACCATCAGCGTGGCCAGGAAGGCGACGAAGTTGGCGGTGACGATGAACCGCGTGTCTTCGAACATAGGGATCGCGAACTCGGTCCCGATATAGACGATGCCGGCGAGGTAGCAGAGCGCGAACCAGCGCGCCGAGTTGCGACGCCCGTCATAGATGGCGATCGACATGAAAGCGCCGGCCAGGAGGCCGGCAACAAACACGTTGATCGCAAGTATGAACTCGGCGCCGGTCATCGTCGACTGCAATCTCCTTCGCGCGGATGACACCACAGCCCGGCGAAAAAGACGTTAACGCAAGGGCCGAAATACCGGTCATCCCAGAGGCTTGAGACAAAAAAGCGGCGAAGCATGTGCTCCGCCGCCTTGTCTGTTTCTGCTGCGGCCCTGAGGCCGCCGTCGTCAGTGCCAGTCGCGGATGTCGACGAAGTGGCCGGCGATGGCAGCGGCCGCAGCCATGGCCGGCGACACCAGATGGGTGCGGCCCTTGAAGCCCTGGCGGCCCTCGAAGTTGCGGTTCGAGGTCGAGGCGCAGCGCTCATGCGGCTTGAGGCGGTCGTCATTCATGGCGAGGCACATCGAGCAGCCCGGCTCGCGCCAGTCGAAGCCAGCCGCCACGAAGATCTTGTCGAGGCCTTCGGCTTCCGCCTGTTCCTTGACCAGGCCCGAGCCCGGCACGATCATCGCGCTCACCGTCGAGGCGACCTTGCGGCCTTCGACGACCTTGGCGACGGCGCGCAGGTCCTCGATGCGGCCATTGGTGCACGAGCCGATGAAGACGCGGTCGACCGAAATGTCGGTGATCTTGGTGCCGGCGGTCAGGCCCATATAGTCGAGCGCGCGCTTCTTGGAGTTGCGCTTGGTCTCGTCCTCGATCGCCTCGGCATCCGGCACCACGCCGGTTACGGCGACCACGTCCTCGGGCGACGAGCCCCAGGTAACGATCGGCGGCAGCTTGGCTGCGTCGAGCACGATGACCTTGTCGAAATGCGCACCTTCGTCCGAATGCAGCGTCTTCCAGTAGTCGAGCGCCATCTCGAAGGCCTTGCCCTTCGGCGCGCGCGGCTTGTCCTTGACGTAGGCGTAGGTCTTCTCGTCAGGCGCGATCAGGCCGGCGCGGGCGCCGCCTTCGATCGACATGTTGCAGATCGTCATGCGGCCTTCCATCGACAGGGCACGGATCGCCTCGCCAGCATATTCGATGACGTAGCCGGTGCCGCCGGCGGTGCCGATTTCGCCGATGATGGCAAGCACGATGTCCTTGGCGGTCACGCCTTCCGGCAGTTGGCCGTCGACACGTACCAGCATGTTCTTGGCCTTCTTCTGGATCAGCGTCTGGGTCGCCAGGACGTGTTCCACTTCCGAGGTGCCGATGCCGTGCGCCAATGCACCAAAAGCACCATGCGTCGAGGTGTGGCTGTCGCCGCAGACGATGGTCATGCCCGGCAGGGTGAAGCCCTGCTCGGGACCGACGATATGGACGATACCCTGGCGCTTGTCGTTCTCGGAGTAATACTCGACGCCGAAATCGGCCGAGTTCTTGGCCAGCGCCTCGACCTGGATGCGGCTT
Organism: Aminobacter sp. MDW-2; assembly: GCF_014250155.1. Lineage (NCBI taxonomy): Bacteria > Pseudomonadati > Pseudomonadota > Alphaproteobacteria > Hyphomicrobiales > Phyllobacteriaceae > Aminobacter > Aminobacter sp. MDW-2. Next base: position 1,156,072 of record NZ_CP060197.1, on the reverse strand, counting down.
TCCTCGTTCTTGATGCCGTTCTTGCGGTCCGGCGAGGTCGGCACGTTGTGGTCGACCACGGCGAGCGTCTTCTCGGGATGACGGACCTTGCGGCCGGTCATGCGCAGGCCTTCGAAGGCCTGCGGGCTCGTCACTTCGTGCACGAGGTGACGGTCGATGTAGAGCAGGCAGGTGCCGTCTTCCTGGCGGTCGACGACGTGGTCGTCAAAGATCTTGTCGTAGAGGGTACGCGGTGCGCTCATGGCTTTGGATCCGTCGATATGAAACTTGGGAAGGCTAAAGGGCGCGCCAAAGGCCCGTCGGCTCGGCGCAGGCGACTAGATAAGTCGGCTGGTCAACGCGCCTGAAATCCGGGCAAAGAATCGCGACGGCAGGCGCTTGTGGTCCTGCAGCACGAAACCCTTGTAGGCCGGATCTCCAAAGAGTGCTTCCATAAGCGGCTCAATACCAATCTTTTGACGTTCCGGCAATCGCAAGCTCCGCCTGGCCCAAGCGGCAAGATGGCGGAGCGTCCACGGATGCCCGCAAGCAGCTATACGATGCGCGCCAGCGCAGCCTCGCCGCGGCGCAGCCCATGCCGGTCGGCCCAGCCTGAAACAGCGGCAGCAATCGCTTCCGGCTGGTCTTCCGGCGCCGCATGCCGGGCTGGACCGCAGTTCTCGATCTCGAGGCTGGCAATGTTGTCGGCGCACCACCGGATCATCTCCTCCCCGATCATCAACGTCTCCATCGAACCTTCGAAGGTTAAGAGCAGCTTCGGCACGCCGCCGCTCGCCGCCAGCCAGCGGTCATAGGCCTCGATGCGGGCAATCACATCGGCTGGCTCGCCGTCGATCGGCATGGCGCGTGGCCAGGCGAGCAGTGGCCGCCGGCTTTCGCGGGTCGGATAGGGCTTGCGATAGACGTCGAGATCCCCGTCGCTCAGCCCATTGAGCACGGTGGCGCGCAGGGCGAACTCTATGAAGAAGTTCTCGTCCAGCACCTTGGCCTCGCCGGTGCCCGCGCCGCGAAGTGCCTCATAGCGTGGCCGGGCGCTTTCGGCGAAGTCGGCCCAGCTCATCGGACGCACGATCGTCTCCATCACGGCGATGCCGCGCACCCGCCCGGGATGGCGCGCGGCCCAGTCGAAGGCCAGCGCCCCGCCCCAGTCGTGACCGACAAGCACCACCTCCTCCAGCCCCATCGCCTCGAACCAGGCGTCGAGATAGCGGGCGTGATCGTCGAAGCTGTAGGCAATGTCAGGTTTGCCTGAACCGCCCATGCCGATCAGGTCGGGCGCAAGCCGGCGCACGCCGTCGCCCATGCCGGGAAGCACGTTGCGCCACAGATAGGACGATGTCGGGTTGCCGTGCAGGAACACGAACGGCACGCCGTGCCCCACATCCACATAGGAGATTGTCGAGTCGAGTACGCTGATTGCAGGCATCTGGCTTTCCTTCCCGTCGCTCAAGTAGTAAGGTGCCTGTCTAATATCAATTAGTCAGGCACCTGTCCATCTTGAAAGAGACGATCCCGGAAAATCCGCCGCTCGGCCTGTTGCTGCGCCTGGTCCACCAGCATTGGACCCAGGCCGTCGACACCGCCCTCGACGCTGCCGGATTCGGCGACATTCGTCCGCCGCACGCCAACGTCTTCACCTTCACCCCATCGCAAGGCATCCAGGTCAGCGAACTGACCAAGCTCGCCCATGTCCGCAAGCAGACGATGGCCCAGGCGGTGGAGGAGCTGGAGAAGCTTGGTTATGTCGAGCGCCGACCCGATCCCAACGACCGCCGCGGCCGGCTGGTCTTCCTCACGGAACGCGGCAAGGCCGTGCGCCCCATCGCCGCCGCCACAGGGCGCAAGGTTGACGAGCGCTGGGCCGAACTGACCAGCCCGCAAGAGATGGAGGCGTTGCGGCAGGCGCTGCGGCTGCTGTTCGAAAAGGTGCGCGACGACGTGACGACCCGCCCAGGCGATGAGACGAAGGCTGACTAGCCGGCCTTGCCCTTGCCCGGGCTATGCGCACCCGGCTTTTCGTCGCGTTTGTCCTCGCTGAGGTCGAACTTGACCTCGAAGCGGTGCAGCAAGCCGAGAACGCACAGTGCGAGCAGGGTGACGAAGGCCGCGATCTGCCAGAGCCCAAGGCCTGCGGCGAGGCCGATGGCGCCCGCCAGCCACATACCGGCACCCGTCGTCAGCCCCTGCACCTCGCCCCTGCTGAAAAACACCACGCCCGCGGCAAGGAAGGCGACGCCGGCGGTCACCGCCTCGACGACGCGGATCGGATCGACCTTGGCGCCGTCCTTCAGCACCTCCGGTCCGAACATCGGCGCATGCACGATCTCGATGGTCAGCAGCGCGAAGGTTGCCGCCGCCACACAGACGAGGATATGTGTCCTCAGACCCGCCGGCCGGTTGCGCCATTCACGCTCGAAGCCGATGGCCGCGCCGAAGACGGCAGCCAGCAGCATGCGCGCGACGATGACGGGAAACGAGGTGTAGGTCGGATGGCCGAATTCTTCGACGAGCTGTTCCATGGGGGCCTCATGATTGGTTCGGCTCCCAACGCGCCATGGCAAGGGTGGTTCCTCGCCCGGAACAGCCCGCTTCGCTCAGAACGGCTTGATGATCACCAGCCCGACAATGCCGAGCAACAGCAGGCCGACCAGCCAATGCAGCTTCAGCACGATGCCGGCAGGCTTCGCCAGCCTGGCGCCTGCGAGCTGCCGCAACTGGCCCGACAGCACGCCATGCAGGCCCGACATCGCCACGACAAGCGCCAGCTTGGCGTGCAGCCAGGCGTCGCCGAAAGAGCCGAGGTCATAAGCGAGATAGAGCCCCAGCGCCCAGACGATCATCATCGCCGGCGTCGACAGCATCGAGAAGCCGGCGCGCAACTGCGCCGCCTGCCGCGAATCGATGCCGCCATTCCGGGCCATGTGCGACAATGCCAGCGGCACTGATATCATGCCTGACAGCCAGACCACCATCGCCACGACATGCAGAGACTTGATGACGAGATAGCTCATTGCCCTGCCGTCTGGTTGGCCGCCCTGGCGGCGAGGAAGCGATCATTGATGAAGGTGCCGAAGGGCACGAGGCAGGCGAGGCCGGTGCGCAGCATCTCCCTGAGCGACCAACCACCGCCGGAGAAATTGTCGACTAGGCACACGACGTAGAAGACGAAGGCGAGGCCGTGGACCGGCCCGGCCGCGCTGACGATTGCGGGATAGCCGGCCAGATGTTTCATCGGGACAGCAAACAGCACGAGGAAAAGCAGCGTGCTTCCCTCGAACAGGCCCGCGAAGCGCAGGCGGGAGAGTGGATTGGAGAGGATCTTGCGAATGGTTTCCATGCCGCGAGATTTGTCCGCGGCCGTGCCGCTCGCAATCGTCCATCCGGTCGCAGAGGCCGAATGACGCGCGACATCTCAGACAACCCTGAATATATACGCCTTGACCAGCACATCCGGTTCGGCCACGGCAAAGGCCCGGAAAGCAGGGCTCTCCTCGACCGCCTGCCATCTTCCGGTCGCCACAAGTTCAGTGAACTTATCCTGGAAACCGCCCGCTTCCAGGACCACGTCGCGGACGGTGAAGATGACGAAGCCACCCGGCCGCGTGATCCGGACCAATTCGTCCAGGCTCGATGCCGGCGCATGGCCCGCCGTGAACACGCCGGTCGAGAAGACGGCGGCGAAATGCCGGTCGGCCCAAGGCAACGGACCGCCGAGTGCGGCCTGCGTCAGCGCGCTGTGGCCGCCGCGTGCCCGCGCCAGTTCGAGCATTTCCTCGGAGAAGTCGAGCCCTTCGATGTCGTCATATCCAAGCGCCTGGAGATACGGCCCCGACAGTCCGGTGCCGCAACCGGCATCGAGCAGCGGTCCTTCGCCCTTGGGCACGTGCCGCGCCACCCACGCCGCGATCACGAAGGGCAGGCAGTATCCCAGCGCCGCTGTCTCGGTGTCGTAGCCGTTCGCCCAGGCCGCATAGGCCGCCGCCAGCTGCATTTCTGTCTCTGCCGCATAGACCATGTCGAGCGCAGTCTTGTCGGCACCTCCGGTCATGGCGTGAAATCCCTGCGCATCCGCCGCTCCAGCGCCCGCAGGCTGAGCGACAGCCCGACGGTCAGGAGCAGGTAGACATAGGCTACGATAGAGTAGGTCTCGAAGAAGCGGAATGAGCCCGAGGCATAGACCTTGGCCATCTGGGTGATGTCGGCGACGCCAAGCACCGACACCAGCGAGGAATCCTTCACCATGGCGATAAAGTCGTTGCCATAGGGCGGCAGGATGGTCCTGAATGCCTGCGGCCAGACAATCAGCCGAAAGCGCTGGGTGCGCGACAATCCCAGCGCCTTCGCCGCCTCGATCTGGCCGACATCGACGGCCTGGATGCCGGCGCGGAAAATTTCGGCGATGAAGGACGAATAGGCGATCGTGAGTGCAATGATCGCCCGCCACAGCAGCGAGAAGTCGCGCACCTGCATCGGCTCGACCAGCCCCGCCGATTGCAGCGGTAGCGTCACCCAGTTCCACGCCACGACGAAGGCCGGCGCGCCGACGAAAGCGATCCAGAACAGCAGCACCAGGATCGGCAGGCCGCGAATGATCTCGACATAGAAACGCGAAACCTGACGCAGCAGCTTGGAATTCGACAGCCCGAGCAGGGCGATGAGCAGCCCGAGCGCCGAGGCCATGGCGAAGGCGACGATGGTGACGAAAAGTGTTACCCAAAGCCCTTTGACGAGGGTCGACAGGATCTGGCCGTAGACGTCGCTGGCCGCGATGGTCACCGCCGAAACCACACCGATCGCCACGGCAGCCACCAGCCACCACGGGAAATCGTCCTTCTTGACCCGGTACTGGCTCATGCTGCGTCCTGCCGCGGCCCGGCAAAAGAATGCGGCAGCGTCTCGAACTGGTCGAGCAAGGCGACCACCCGGCGACCGCCCGCCGTCAACGAATAGACGACGCCGCGCGGGAAAGCTGAAACTGCGTCGCGCTCGACAAGGCCGCGTCTCAACAGGCCGTCCAACCGCTCCGACAGCACCTTGGCGGTGACCCCGGGCAGCCGTGCCATCAGGTCGCCATGCCGCTTCGCGCCCACCGACAGCTGCCACAACACCAGCGCGTTCCAGCGATGGCCGAGAAAAGAGAGCCAGTCTTCTACCGGACATAGCTCCGGCCGTCGCGGCATCGGCACCTCGCGCTCGCTGGTCGCGGTCATCTCTGCACTCATTCGGGGTACCCGTTTGGATAGCTCTGCAAGGGCGTGTTCTGGTCGCCGAAACAGGAGAAAGCCAATGTCATCAAAAGTCTACCGGCCGGCCGACATGAACGAAACTTTTGCCGCCATCCGCAACAGCGGCGATGTCGAGGCTCTGCTTGGGCTCTACGAGGAAGATGCCCGCCTGCTGGTCGATGCCGGCGGCGAGGGCTTTGCCGGCAAGGCCGCCATCGCCGAAGAACTTGAGCGGCTCGTGCGCATGCCCGGCACGATGAGGTCGCAAAACACCTTCTGCGTCGAGCATGGCGACCTGGCGCTGCTGCGCGCCGATTTCGCGATCGTCGATGACGAAGGCCGCCCCCTCTATTTCGGCTTCACTGCCGAGATCGTGCGCAGGCAGGCCGACGGCACGTGGCTCTATGTCGTCGACCACGCCGGCGCCAGCCGCTACCGAGCCTAGGCTCGACCAACAGTTTGCCGTCTCCGCCAGATGGAGGAGACGGCAGCGCAATCACTGCCCCATCTTGTAGTCGAGGAACCACTTCTTGTTCAGCTTGTCGAAGGTGCCGTCAGCCTTCAGCGCCGCGATCGCCTGGTTGATCGGAGCGACGAGGTCCGAGCCCTTCTTGAAGATGAAACCGAAATCCTCGCTGCCCAGCGGCTCGCCCACCACCTTGAGCTTGCCTTCCGAGGCGTCGACATAACCCTGGGCGGCGACGCTGTCGGTCAGCACGAGGTCGACGTCGCCGGCCTTGAGCGCCTGCACGGTAGCGCCGAAGGTCTCGAACAGCTTGATGCGCGGGTTCTGCTCGTTGCCGTCGAGGATCTCGTAGACGGCGGTGTAGAAAGGCGAGGTGCCCGGCTGCGCCGCGATCAGGCCGTCCTTGAGCGCACCGAAGCTCTTGGCGTCGGTGAAGCGGCTCTCGTCTGATCGCACCAGCATGAACTGCTGTGACCGCATATAGGGGTCGGAGAAGTCGACCTTCTCCTTGCGCTCGTCCTTGATGGTGATGCCGGTCATGCCGATCTGGTACTGGCCGTCCGAGACCGCCTGGATCATGGCGTCCCACGAGGTGTTCTGGTACTCGATCTTGACGTTCAGACGCTTGGCGATCTCGTCCATGGCGTCGTACTCCCAGCCGATCTGCTTGCCGGTCTTGGGGTCGATGAACTGCAGCGGCGGATAGGCATTTTCGGTCACCACGACGACCGACTTGCCGCCAAGATCCGGCAGGCTCTGGGCCATGGCGGCCAAGGGCAGAAGCACGACAGCCAGCGCGCCGGCCAGCGACAGTTTGAAATTAGACATGATGCGTTCCCCGAAACGAGAAGACCGGCGGCGCCGGTCGATTTGCGCCAGACTTTAGCCGTCCCAAGCGTGCTTGCAAGCATGGACGATGCGCTGGCACAGCCGAATGCACTGTATCTGTTTCGCTTTTGGCCCGTTTGCGAAACAACCCCCGGCCTCAGCCACCCGGCTGGTAAATCAGCAGATGCTCGTCATGAAACACGCCGTCGACGAGAAGCGCCCTCGGCTCGACGCCGTAGCTGACGAATCCAAGACCGAGATAGAGCCTGAGTGCCGGCAGATTGTCGGCGATCACATGGGCATGCAGTGCAAGGCCGCGTTCGGTCGCATGGTCGATCACCTGCCGCACCAGCGCCCGGGCGGAACCCGTGCCGCGCCAGACCGGATCGACATAAACGCCGAACATCGCGCCCTTGTGCCGTGTCTTGCGCCGCTTGTCGCCGATGAAGGTCGCGACGCCGACGAGCTCGCCATCGCCAAACACGCCATACACCGCATCGGGTTCGGCAAGGCTGATCCGCGCCTCGAAATCGGCGTCGGTCAGGTGCGCCTCGTCTTCCGGGCTCGAGCTGAAAGCCAGCGGCGCGTTTTCAAGCGCAGCAAACCGCAGCTTGCGATAGGCAGCGCCCTCGCCCGGTATAAGCCGACGCACGACGAAATCCCGCGAACTCACCACCAACAAATCCTCCTCAAACGCAAAAGGGCGGCCGAAGCCGCCCTTTCGAAATCAAGTCCGGAAATTACTCGGCTGCGGTCTCGGCGGCGGCTTCAGCTGCCTTGGCGGCCTCGGCTGCTGCCTTCTTCTCGGCGGCTTCCTGAGCGGCCTTCTCGGCGGCCAGCGCCTGGGCTGCGGCAACCTTCTCGGCTTCGATACGGGCCTTCTCGGCGACCAGTGCGGCACGCTCGGCGTCGTTCAGCTTGCGGGCGCGGACGCCGGTGTTCTCGGTGATACGAGCCGACTTACCGCGACGATCGCGCAGGTAGTAAAGCTTGGCGCGACGCACCTTGCCGCGACGGACGATCTCGACGCCCTCGATCATCGGCGAATAGACCGGGAACACGCGTTCCACGCCTTCGCCATAGGAGATCTTGCGGACGGTGAAGTTTTCCTGGAAGCCCGAGCCGGCGCGAGCGATGACGACGCCTTCATAGGCCTGGACGCGGGTACGCGAGCCTTCGGTGACGCGCACCTGGACGCGCACGGTGTCGCCCGGCTGGAATTCCGGCAAGGTGCGCTTGGCTTCGATCTTGGCGGCCTGTTCGGCCTCGAGCTGGCGGATGATATCCATCTCAAAAATCCACTTCTTGTTCTTCCGACAGCCAGAGCGCCCAACGCTCGCCTTGCAGTTCCAAATGACCGCTTGGGTATGCCTTCTTCCCTTGCGGGCCTTCTGGCAGGGGCGACTACACCGTCACTGTTGACGGGTCCGGTCGATTATTCGTCCGGTTCGGGCGGGCACATAGCGCTATTTCGGCCATTTGTCACGCCTTTGCCGCTTCTTTTTTACGCGCCTTGCGTGCAGCGCTCCAGCGAAGGATGGCGGCCGGCGGCCACAAAGCCAGTTTCACCGAGGCACTGGACAACGTGCCTTGCCTTCCCTGCGTCAGCTTCCTAGAGAGCAACGAACGCAAACCACCTCTCAGGCAGCCCGTGTCCCTCGTCACAATTGGCATCCTCTTCCTCGCCGGCTTCCTATCGGGAGTCGTCAATGCCATCGCCGGCGGCGGCACCTTCCTCACTTTCGGCGCCATGACCATGCTCGGCGTCCCGCCGATCTCGGCCAACGCCACCTCGTCGATCGCCCAGTTCCCCGGCTACATCACGTCGACCTGGGCCTACATGGCCGACATCAGGCAGATGTGGCGCGGCGCCGTCGCCTTTGCCATCATTTCGGCCGTTGGCGCGCTGGCCGGAGCGCTCATCCTGCTCTCGCTCGACAATGTCGCCTTCGGTGCGCTCGTGCCGTGGCTTCTGCTCGCCGCCACCGCCCTCTTTGCCGCCGGCCCGTGGCTGCGCCCGAAGAAGCTCGCCGCGCGCGCCGCTGATGCACCGGCCTCGCTCGCCGGCCGCATCGTTCAGTTCTTCACCTCGATCTATGGCGGCTTCTTCGGCGCCGGCATGGGCGTGATGATGCTGGCCACCCTCGGCCTCACTGAAGGCGGCGACTACCACCGCCTCAACGCGCTGAAGAACATGCTCTCAATCGTCATCGCCGCGGTTGCCATCATCATCTTCGCCTCGGGCGGTGTCGTCGCCTGGACCCATGCCGCGATCATGGTGCCGGGCGTCGCGCTCGGCGGCTACGCCGGCGTCTGGACCGCCCGCCGCGTCCCCCAAGCGCTCGTACGCACCTTCGTCGTCGCGGTCGGGCTGTTCCTTGCGTTTTATTACTTTAGCAAAGGCTAAATCAGGCTGACTATCTTAGCAGCTCGTCGTGATAGATATCGAAGTCGATTGAAATCCTGCGCTGGGACAGAAAGTTCAGCGTTTCTTTATCGAGATTGAAACCTTGGTTGTAACCAGACAGCCAAAGGCAGCACGAGACTTCGACAGCGAACCTGTCAGCGAGCGCTGACCAATCAACGTTGGGAAGCAGTTTGTCAAAAAGCGACGCTATCGCCCCGTCGATATCGTCCGATCCCGCCTCGGAGATTTTCCAATAGCCAACCCTTTTTTTGGTCGGCTTTGCCTTCTCCGAAATCTTGACGAGGTCCCCCTTCTTCCAGGAAGTTCTCGGCTCGCACCCCAACAGGGCGGTTATTTCATTGGGATCAAGGCCTTCGCCTGTCAGGTTCAAACTAACCTGAGAGCGGATTTCACCGACGTAGCTTTCCTTAGTGCCCATGCTACGCAGCAGATCCGGCCGCCGCTCTTTGGTCAGCTTCTCTGCCTCGGCGCGGCGCCATTTGGCGATCTTGCCGTGGTTGCCCGAGGTCAACACCTCCGGAATGGCTCGGCCCTCGAATTCCTGCGGCCTCGTATAGTGCGGATGCTCCAGCAGCCCGCCCTCGAAACTCTCTTCCTCGCCCGACACGTCGTTGCCCATCACGCCGGGCAGGAGCCGCACGACCGCGTCGAGCAACACCAGTGCCGCCGGCTCGCCACCCGAGAGAATGAAGTCGCCGACTGAAATCTCTTCCAGCTCGCGTGCGTCGATCACGCGCTGGTCGACGCCTTCGAAGCGCCCGCACAGGATCACTGCACCCGGCCCCGCGGCCAGTTCACGCACCCGCTCCTGCGTCAGCGGCTTGCCGCGCGGGCTCATCAGGATGCGCGGACGTTCGTCACCCTCGGGCGAAGCGTCGTCGATGGCCTTGGCGATGATGTCGGCACGCAGCACCATGCCGGCGCCGCCACCGGCCGGAGAATCGTCCACGGTCCGGTGCTTGTCGGTGGCGAAGTCGCGGATCTGCACCGCCTCCAGCGCCCAGTCGCCGCGCTCCATCGCCCTCCCGGCCAGGGACAGCCCCAGCGCGCCCGGAAACATTTCCGGATAAAGCGTGAGCACGGTTGCTCGGAACATCAGCGATTGCCCCCGGCGTCCTTCGGGCCGCGCGGCCGTTTGTCGAACTCGCCATCGGAGGGTGCGTCTTCGTCGTCCTCGTCATCGACAAGTCCGGCCGCCACAGTGTCGATGGCCACGAAGCCGCCTGATACATCGACGACCGGCACCGCGGCCTGGGTGAACGGGATCAGCACGCCCTTGCGGCCCTGGTACTGGATTTCCAAAATGTCGCCGCCGCCATAATTCTGCACGGCAAACACCTTGCCCACCGGTGCGCCGGTTTCATCGCGAACCTGAAGGCCGACCAGGTCGGCGTGATAGAACTCGCCCTCGTCACCATCGTCGGGCAGCGCCGAACGGTCGACGAACAGCTCCGTGCCCGTCAGCGCCTCGGCCGCGTTGCGGTCGGCCACGCCCTTGAAACGCACCACCACCACCTCGTTGGCAGGCCGGATCGCAGCGATCTCGAAAGCGCGCCCGTCCTTGGCATAGAGCGGGCCGTAGTCGGCCAAAGCCAGCGGGTCGCCGGTGAAGGTCTTGACCCGCAACTCGCCCTTGATGCCATGGGCGGCGCCGATCACGGCCATCTGGATAGGATTTTGGGGTTTGGCCATCGCCTGCTTCACTGCTTGTCAACTTCACGCGTTCAACACTGCCATATTCCAATCGGACGCCCGCTGCCAATGCAGGAATTCCTCATCGCCGCAAAACCCGACCTGCAATCAGCCCGCGAAGGCTGGCTGAAGGCGCTTGCCGGCGAACGTCGCCTCTCGGCAGCAACGGTCGATGCCTATGAGCGCGACACACGCCAGTTCCTGCAGTTCCTGACCGGCCATAATGGCGGCCCACCCGGCATTTCCGACATCAGCGACCTGCGCCCGGCCGACCTGCGCGGCTTCCTTGCCTCGCGCCGCGCCGACGGCGCCGGTGCCCGCACGCTCGGGCGCGGCCTTGCCGGCGTTCGCTCGCTGCTGCGCTTCCTCGAACGCCAGGGCCTGGTCAATGCAGCCGGTTCGTCGGCCCTCAGGGCGCCGAAGCAACCGAAATCGCTGCCCAAACCGCTGACCGCGGTCGATGCCAGGCGTGTCGTCTCGGTGGGCGAACAGCTCGCCGAAGAACCATGGATCGCCGCGCGCAATGCCGCCGTGCTGACCCTGCTCTATGGCTCAGGCCTGCGTATTTCCGAAGCACTCAACCTGTCCGGCGCGGAACTGGCCTCGCCTGCCGACACCGTGCTGCGCGTTTCGGGCAAGGGCGGCAAGACCCGTCTCGTGCCGGTTCTATCAGTTGCACTCCAGGCCGTCGCCGAATACCGCAAGCTCTGCCCCTACCATCTCTGCGCTGGCGGCGCCCTGTTTCGCGGCGCGCGCGGCGGCCAGCTCGATCCGGCAATCATCCAGCGCGAGATGCGCAAGATGCGCGCAGCACTCAACCTGCCCGATACGGCAACCCCGCATGCTTTGCGCCATTCCTTTGCCACCCACCTGCTCGGCCGAGGCGGCGACTTGCGCACCATCCAGGAACTGCTCGGCCACGCCAGCCTGTCGACGACCCAGATTTACACCGGCGTCGACACGGCGCGGCTGCTGGAAATCTACGAAGCCGCCCACCCGCGTGCCTGACGCCTCGTCCGAAAGTCGCCCCCGATTTCCGGAGCATATTTCGCCTGCAACAGCTCTTGCGGCTCGACAATTGTCACCACCGCATTAACCGTTTTGCCGTTTTTGACCGTTACACCAGCAGCATGACACGTCTCGCTGCCATTGCCGATCGCACCTCGCTGTTGTCGTTGAAGCTGCTTGCAGCACTCAACATGCTGTTCTTCATCCTGTTCTTCGCCATCGCCTTCCTGCTCGCCGGCAAGGCACATGCCGAGGCGCCTGTTTGCACTGGCTCCGACATGCTGGCCGAGTTGCAGAAGAGCGACCCGGCAGCGCTCGCCAGGATCGAAACCGAGGCCAGGGACACGCTCAACGGCCAGGGCCTGTTGTGGAAGCTGGAAAAGCCCGGCCAGAAGCCGTCCTGGCTCTACGGCACCATGCATGTCACCGATCCGCGCGTCACCGTGCTTGAGCCGGCGGCGCAAAAGGCCTTCGACGGATCGCACACGCTGGTCATCGAAACCACCGATGTGCTCGACCAGCAGGCGATGGTCGCCGGCCTGATGAAACAGCCCGAATTGATGATGTTCACCGATGCGACGACATTGCCGTCGTTGCTGTCGGCAGAGGAAGCAAAGATCGTCAATACGGCGCTGGAAGCGCGCGGCATCCCGCCGGCAAGCGTGACCAAGATGAAGCCGTGGATGCTGTCGGCGATGGTCGCCCTTCCAGCCTGCGAGCTCGCCCGCAAGTCCGGCGGCGCGCCGGTGCTCGACATCCTCTTGGCCCAGCAGGCCAAGGCGGCCGGCAAGCAGGTCAATGGCCTCGAAAGTGCGGCCGACCAGCTCTCGGCGATGGCGTCGCTGCCGATCGAATTCCATATCAAGGGCCTCGTCGAAACCCTCAAGCTCGGCAACCGCATGAACGATGTCATCGAAACGATGGTCGTGCTCTACCAGCGCGGCGACACCGGCATGTTCTGGCCGCTGTTCCGCAATGCGCTGCCGAGCTCAGCCGGCGACGAGACCAGCTATGCCGCCTTCGAGGAAGCGATGGTGACGACGCGCAACAAAACCATGGTCGAGCGCGCCGGGCCGCTCGTCGGTCCGGGCGACGCCTTCATGGCCGTCGGCGCGCTGCACCTGCCCGGCCCGGACGGGCTGGTCGAGTTGTTCCGCAAGGCCGGTTACACCGTGACGGTGGCCGACCGCTGACAACTGCTTCTAAGGCTTGGCAGCCCGCGCCAGCATGGCCGGAACGATGATCCTGTGGAACGGCAGGACAATGGTGAGATAGGTTCGGCCGAGCCAGTTGTGCGGCTTGACCAACGTTGTTGCGCTGACCTCCTGCCGGCCCCCACCAAGCTCTGTCAATTCGACAACCAGCCTGAAATCGAGATGGTGGTCGTCCAAGCCAAGCACCATCCGCTGCCCGGACTGGCTCAGCACAGGGAACATCCCCTTCCGTTCCAGCTCCGGCGCAAGGTCTTCGTCGCGAGTCTTCAAGCCGAACGGCCTGACCATCACGTTGCGCAGCGTCATCAGTGCCCCGATCCAACTCGGCCGATGGCGGAACACCCGCTCGGCCGCAGTCCCGACGTCAAGACGCTGGCCATGCACCACAACGGTAAATTTGTCGGCGAAACTCGCGCCGGGCAATATTTGCGCGGCATCGGGAAAGACAGGCACCACTGGCATGTTCTTGGCCTCTGCTCATTGCAACCTGACCGAGCCTATTCCTGTTTGATCGCCTTTGGAGCGTGGCGAAACGACGCCGCCGGAACGTTCGTTTCGAAATTTTCACGTCAAAGTGAAACCGAAACGGCCTTCGCGCGTTGATTGCGATGTTCACGCAACGATTGCGGAGCGCAGCTGAGGGAGATCTCAATGGTGAACAATCCAGATCCAGGACGCCCGGCCGGCCAGTCGAGCATGGGCAGCACGTGGCTGATAGCCATCATCGTCGTGCTGCTCGCCGCGGTGGCCTATTACATCTTCGGTCCCAAGACCGCCGAAGCTCCGGCACCCGCCGAGCCACCGGCAGCGACGGCCCCGGCACCAGCTCCGGCCGAACCTGCTGCTCCGGCACCGTCGGGCACGATGGCGCCCGCGCCTGCTGAACCGGCCCCCGCGCCGGCACCTGCCGAGCCTGCACCCGCACCGGCCACTCCGGCTCCGGCCGAGCCAGCGCCTTCGGGCGGCGGCACAACGGCTCCGGCCCCGGCACCTTCCGGCGGCTAAGGTACCAGCTCAAATGCAAACGGCCCGCTCATCGAGCGGGCCGTTTCAATTTGGTTCGAAACGAACTGCGGACCGAAGCGATCCAGCGGTTCTTACATGTGGATCGGCTTGAAGAAGGTGGCGAGTGCCGCTTCCTTCACAGCTTCCGACATCGTCGGGTGCGCATGGCAAGTGCGGCCGAGATCTTCCGACGAGCCGCCGAATTCCATCAGCACCGCCGCTTCGTGGATCATCTCGCCGGCGCCGAAGCCGACGATGTGCACGCCCAGCACCCTGTCGCTGTCCTTGTCGGCCAGCACCTTCACGAAGCCGTCGGTGTGCAGCATGGCGCGCGCCCGGCCGTTGGCGGTAAACGGGAACTTGCCGACCTTGTAGGCAACGCCGGCCTTCTTGAGCTCGTCTTCGGTCTTGCCGACCGAAGCCACTTCGGGGCTGGTGTAGACCACACCGGGGATGACGTCGTAGTTCACATGGCCGGCCTGGCCGGCGATGATCTCGGCAACCGCCACGCCCTCGTCCTCGGCCTTGTGTGCCAGCATCGGGCCGACGACGACGTCGCCGATGGCATAGATGCCGGCAACGTTGGTGCGCAGATGGCCGTCGGTCTTGACCCGACCACGCTCGTCCATCTCGACGCCGGCTTCCTTGAGCCCCAGACCGTCAGTGTAGGGCCGACGGCCGGTGGCAACGAGCACGACATCGGCCTCGATGGTCTCAGTGTCTCCTCCCTTTACCGGCTCGAAGGTCACCGTCGCGCCCTTCTTGGCCTTGGCGACACCCGTCACCTTGGAGCCGAGTTTGAACTCGAAGCCCTGCTTGGCCAGCATGCGCTGGAACTGCTTGGCGACGTCGCCGTCCATGCCGCCCAGGATGGTGTCGAGATACTCGACAACAGTCACCTTGGCACCGAGGCGCGCCCAGACCGAGCCGAGCTCGAGGCCGATGACGCCGCCGCCGACAACCACCAGATGAGCAGGCACCTTCTCCAGCGACAGGCCGCCGGTGGACGAGATGATCACCTTCTCGTCGAACTCGACATTGACGCCCGGAATGCCGGCGACGTCGGAGCCGGTGGCGATGACGATGTTCTTGGTCTCCAGTTCCTGGGTCTTGCCGTCGGCCCCGGTCACGCCGACCTTGCCGGCGCCCAACACCTTGCCGATGCCCTGGAAGCTTTCGATCTTGTTCTTCTTGAACAGGAACGACACGCCGTTGACGTTGGCAGCGACGGTCGCATCCTTGTGCGCCATCATCTTCTTCAGGTTCATCTTCGGCGTGCCGACCTCGACGCCGAGCGCGTCGAAGGAATGCTGCGCCTCGGCCAGCATTTCCGACGCATGCAACAGCGCCTTGGAGGGAATGCAGCCGATGTTGAGGCAGGTGCCGCCGAAGGTCGCGTTCTTCTCGACCACGGCGACCTTCAATCCGAGCTGCGCCGCCTTGATGGCGCACACATAGCCGCCTGGGCCCGAGCCGATTACGACGACGTCATATGCCATTGTTCTTTCCTTCTTGCCTGGGGCGGTCAGCGACCGCCGCTCACATTCAAAATCGAGCCCGTCGTATATGATGCCTCATCCGACAAAAGCCAGATGACGGCACGGGCAACTTCTTCCGCCTTGCCTTCGCGTTTCATCGGCACGAGCCCGCGAATGGCGGCGATCCGGTCGGGCTGACCGCCCGACGCGTGGATTTCAGTGTCGATGATGCCGGGACGCACCGCGTTGACGCGCACGCCCTCGGTCGCCACTTCCTTGGCAAGCCCGATGGTCAAGGTGTCGATCGCGCCCTTGGAGGCGGCATAGTCGACATATTCGCCGGGCGAGCCGAGCGAGGCGGCCGCCGACGAGATGTTGACGATGGCGCCACCCGCGCCACCATGCAGGCTCGACATGCGCTTCACCGCCTCGCGGGCGCACAGGATCGAGCCGACGACGTTGATGCGCATCATGCGCTCGAGTCTGAAGGCGCTCATCTCGTCGACGCGCGCCTTCATGTCGACCACGCCGGCATTGTTGACGAAGGCGTCGAGCCGGCCATAGGCGCGGTCAACCTCGGCGAACATGGCGAGCACGTCGGCCTCGTTACCGACATCGCCCTTGATGGCGATGGCATCGCCGCCTGCCGACTTCAGCTCGGCCACCAGTGCTGTGGCCGCGGCAGCGTTGGACACGTAGCTGAACGCCACGCGATAGCCGGCCTTGGCCGCCAGCCTGCAGATGGCGGCCCCGATACCGCGGCTGCCGCCTGTGACCAGCAGGACTTTTCCCTGAGCGCTCATTCCTGGCACCCCTTCAGCTCGAACACGTCCCACGGCACTTTGGAAAAGCCTTGGGGACCATAGGCTGCAGATGTCCTGAGCCCGTGGCCCAGGTCGGAGAAGATAAGTTTCTTCGGCGCGGCCGCCGCGATGCGCTCGCGCGGCAGAAGCCCGACATTGCCCTGCTCGTCGACGCTGTAGATCACGCCCTGCCACACCGTGCAGGCTTCGATCTCCTCGCCGGTCACGTCGCCTTCCGGGCACTGATGCATCAGCATGCCGTTCGGCCGCGCCACGTCCTGCGACCACATCACCACGCCGTCGAGCACGATGGAATTGTCCATCACCATCTTGAAGCTGTTGGTCACGGTTGCCGATTCCAGCGTCGGCCGGAAGTCGATCTCGGCGGCACCGTCGCGGTCGCCATAGACGGCAAGCTCGATCGGGCATGCCGCTTGCGCCACCGTCGCCGACAGCACTGCAACAGCCGTGATCAGTGCCTGAAGCCGCATCAGCCGGCCTGCACGGTCGCGAGCTTCACGCCAAGCCCGATGAAGATCATGCCGGTCACCTTGTTGAACCAGCGGCCCCAGGCGACGAAGCGCTCGCGCACCGAGGCCATGGTGAAGAACATCGACACGCCAACAAACCATGTAATCAGCACCACGGCCATCAGCAGCCCGTAGACGCCCTTCACCGCGGCGGGCGTCTCGTGGCTGACCATCGCCGTGAACAGCGGCAGGAAGAACAGCACCGCCTTGGGGTTGAGCGCATTGGTGACGAAGCCCGTCAGGAAGCAGCGCACAGCAGAAATCTCCCGGGTCTCACTTGCGCCCGCCTGCACCTCGACCGACGCCATCTCCATCGGCCCGGCACGCAGCGCCTTGATGCCGAGATAGAGCAGGTATGCGGCACCGGCCCACTTGATCAGCGAAAACAGCAGCAATGACTTCGACACTATCAGCCCGATGCCGAGGATGGTGTAGCTGACATGAAACAGCAGCGACACGCCGATGCCGAAGCTGGTGATGATGGCGGCGCGGCGGCCATGCACGATACTCTGGCGCACCACCATGACGAAATCGGCACCCGGCACCACCATCAGCACCGAGAACACGGCCAGCAGGCCGGCAAATTCGAACGCATATTGCGTCATGCCTTGTCACTCCCCGACTGCGCGCCCAGTGATGCATTGCCCAAGGGCGCATTGAACGCCCAGACATGACCGAACGGATCCTGGATCTTGGCGTAGCGTGCGCCCCAGAACATGTCGTCTGGCTCCATCACAGTCTTCGCACCAGCCGCCACCGCCCGCTCGACCGCCTGGTCGACCTGGCCGGGCAGCTTCAAATTGATGTTGACGGTCATGCTGGCGCCGCCGCGGGAGAGCGGCGACAACACATCGCCGCCGAATTCGGGAAACTCGTCATGCAGCATCACCTCGCTGCCGAACATGGCGAGGTTGGCATGCAGTACGCGCACGCCGTCATCGGCCATCTGCTCGAAGGTCTCGACGGCATCGAACGCCTTTTCGTAGAAGGCGATCGCCTCCTTGCCGTCCTTGACGCACAGATGCACCTGGATTGCGGGAATGTCTGGTTCGAAAGCCATGCGACCGTCTCGTTTCGGTTTCTTCAGGCGGCAATGTTACGTCATCAGGCGCACGACCATCAGGACCAGCCCGGCGATCGAAACGAACCAGACGAGCGTACGCAGCACCGGAATTCCGCCCACGTACAGCAAGGCATAGACAAGGCGGGCGACGATCCACATCACGGCGCCGACGGCACCCAGTTCGCCCGTCTTGCCTGTCACCGCCAGCGCCAACGCCAGCGCGATGAAGGCGGGATAGGTCTCCAGCATGTTGTTGAGCGACCGGATCAGACGCCCCGAAACGATGCTCTTCGGCGCGCGGCCGTCGTCACGCGAACTGAGCAGATACTTGATGCTGAAATCGCCCGACAGGTCGAGCGAAAGCGCCTGCACCAGTATGTGCGCGATCAGCAGCACGACACTCCAGCCCAGAACCCAGATTTCAGTCGATGCTGCTGCGGCTTCCATCACCACTACCGCCCTCGAAGCGCAAGATAGCTGATCAGTACGGCGTCTCCGGCCGCTGGCAAGTCCGGCATTAGCTCAGGAAAGCAAAGGGGCCCGGTCAGCCGAGCCCCTTGAAGCCTTTTTCGATCAGAGGTCGAGAACCAGACGCTCCGGATCTTCCAGGCTGTCCTTGACGCGGACCAGGAAGGTCACGGCTTCCTTGCCGTCGACGATGCGGTGATCGTAGGACAGTGCAAGATACATCATCGGGCGGATGACGATCTGGCCGCCGACAACGACCGGACGGTCCTGGATCTTGTGCATGCCGAGGATGCCCGACTGCGGTGCGTTCAGGATCGGCGTCGACATCAGCGAGCCGTAGACGCCGCCGTTGGAGATGGTGAAGGTGCCGCCCTGCATGTCGGCGACCGACAGCTTGCCATCGCGCGCGGCGAGACCGAGGCGACCGATTTCCTTCTCGATCTCGGCGATCGACATCTGGTCGGCATCGCGCACCACCGGAACCACCAGGCCCTTTTCGGTGCCGACGGCAACGCCGACATGGGCGAAGTTCTTGTAAATGATATCGGTGCCGTCGATCTCGGCGTTGACGGCCGGGATTTCCTTCAGCGCATGGGTCACCGCCTTGGTGAAGAAGCCCATGAAGCCGAGCTTCACGCCATGCTTCTTCTCGAAGATGTCCTTGTACTTGGTGCGCAGCGCCATCACCGCGCTCATGTCGACCTCGTTGAAGGTGGTCAGCATGGCAGCCGTCGACTGCGCTTCCTTGAGGCGGCGCGCGATCGTCTGGCGCAGCTTGGTCATGCGCACGCGCTCTTCGCGCGGAGCGTCTTCGGTTGACGAGGGAACGCGTGCCGCAACCGGTGCGGCGGCAGCGGCCGGTGCCGCGGCGGGCGCCGAAACGCCCTTGGCAATGGCTTCGAGCACGTCGCCCTTCAGCACCTGGCCGCGCTTGCCCGAACCGGCGACCTGGTCGACCGACAGGTTGGTCTCAGCCAAAAGCTTGGCAGCAGCCGGTGCCGGCGGCATCTTGCGCTCTTCGATCGGGGGCGAGCCGGCAACCGATGCGGTCTGCGCTACGGCTTCCTTGACGGTCGATGCCGCGTTCGGGGCCGACGCCTGGGCGACAGCCGCGGGCTTGGCAGCAGCCACGGCGCCATCGCCGGCACCGATGGTGCCGAGCAGCGCACCGACGCCGACGGTTTCGCCTTCCTTGACGGTCAGCTCGACCAGCACGCCGGCGGCAGGCGCCGGCACTTCGATGGTGACCTTGTCGGTCTCGAGCTCGACCAAAGGCTCATCTGCGGCGATCACGTCGCCGGCCTTCTTGAACCACTTGCCGATGGTTGCCTCGGAAACGGATTCACCGAGGGTAGGGACACGGATTTCGGTAGCCATTTTTTTGCCTGTCCGTTCTTTGTTTATTCGCCGAGGGCGTCGTCGAGGAATGCCTGGAGCTGCGCCAGGTGCTTGGACATCAGGCCCGTCGCCGGGGAGGCGGCAGCCGGACGGCCGGTGTAGCGCACGCGCTGGTGC
The DNA here is from genome assembly GCF_014250155.1 of Aminobacter sp. MDW-2. NCBI lineage: Bacteria > Pseudomonadati > Pseudomonadota > Alphaproteobacteria > Hyphomicrobiales > Phyllobacteriaceae > Aminobacter > Aminobacter sp. MDW-2. The sequence goes on along the minus strand of NZ_CP060197.1, from coordinate 1,136,349 downwards.
TTGGCGTCGATATGGGCGAGCACCCATTCCAGATACGGGTCGATGAACGACCACGCGCCCATGTTCTTGGGCTCTTCCTGGCACCACACCATCTCCGCGTTGCGGAAGCGGCTGAGTTCGGTGATCAGCGCCTTGGCCGGGAACGGATAGAGCTGCTCGACGCGCAACAGGTAGATGTCGTCGATGCCGCGCTTCTCGCGCTCCTCGTAAAGGTCGTAATAGACCTTGCCAGTGCACAGCACGACGCGGCGGATCTTCGAATCCTTGACCAGCTTGATCGGCTGATCGCCGAGATACTGGGCGTCGTCCCACAACAGACGGTGGAACGAGCTCTCGCCCGAGATCTCCGACAGCGAAGACACGGCACGCTTGTGGCGCAGCAGCGACTTCGGCGTCATCAGGATCAGCGGCTTGCGGAAGTCGCGCTTCAGCTGCCGGCGCAGGATGTGGAAGTAGTTGGCCGGCGTGGTGACGTTGGCCACCTGCATGTTGTCTTCGGCGCAGAGCTGCAGGAAGCGCTCCAGGCGCGCCGAGGAGTGCTCCGGGCCCTGGCCTTCATAGCCGTGCGGCAGGAGGCAGACGAGGCCCGACATGCGCAGCCACTTGCGTTCGCCAGACGAGATGAACTGGTCGAACACCACCTGGGCGCCGTTGGCGAAGTCGCCGAACTGCGCTTCCCACAGCGTCAGCGCCTTGGGCTCGGCGAGCGAGTAGCCATATTCGAAGCCGAGCACGGCCTCTTCCGAGAGCATCGAGTTGATCACCTCGTAGCCGGCCTGTGCCGCCGACAGGTTGTTGAGCGGGATGTAGCGGTTTTCGTCACGCTGGTCGTAGAGCACGGTGTGGCGCTGCGAGAAGGTGCCGCGCTCGGAATCCTGCCCCGACAGACGGATCGGATTGCCGTCGAGCAGGATCGAGCCGAACGCCAGTGATTCCGCCGTTGCCCAGTCGATGCCTTCGCCCGATTCGATCGCCTGGCGGCGGTTTTCGAGGAAGCGGCCGATGGTGCGATGGACCTCGAAGTCCTTCGGCACTTCGGTCAGCTTCTTGCCGATTTCCTTCAGCGTCTTGACCGGCACCGCGGTCTTGCCGCGGCGCTGTTCGTCCTGGTTGTCGGCCGTGCGCATGCCCGACCAGGCGCCGTCAAGCCAGTCGGCCTTGTTGGGCTTGTAGGCCTGGCCCGCCTCGAACTCGGCTTCGAGGAAGCCGCGCCAGTCGGCGCGCATCTTGTCGAGCTCGGCCTGGTTCATCAGGCCTTCGGCCATCAGCTTGTCGGCATAGGTCTGCACCGTGGTCTTATGGGTGCGGATGTTGCGATACATGATCGGCTGCGTGAACGCAGGCTCGTCGCCTTCATTGTGGCCGAAGCGGCGGTAGCAGAACATGTCCACGACGACCGGCTTGTGGAACTTCATGCGGAACTCGGTCGCGACCTTGGCCGCGAACACCACCGCTTCCGGATCGTCGCCATTGACGTGGAAGATCGGCGCTTCGATCATCTTGGCAACATCGGACGGATAGGGCGACGAGCGCGAGAAGCGCGGGTTCGTCGTGAAGCCGATCTGGTTGTTGATGATGAAATGCAGCGTGCCGGCGACGCGATGGCCGCGCAGGCCCGACAGGCCAAGGATTTCGGCGATCACGCCCTGGCCGGCGAATGCAGCATCACCGTGCAGCAAAAGCGGCATCACCTTGGCGCGCTCTTCCTGCGGCACGATCTCGCCACGGGCGCGGCCGAACAGCTGGTCCTGCTTGGCACGGGCCTTGCCCATCACCACGGGATCGACGATCTCGAGATGCGAGGGGTTGGCGGTCAAGGACAGGTGGACCTTGTTGCCGTCGAACTCGCGGTCAGACGAGGCACCGAGATGGTACTTCACGTCGCCCGAACCCTCGACGTCGTCAGGCGCGTAGGAGCCGCCCTTGAACTCGTGGAACACGGCGCGATGCGGCTTGGCCATGACGTTGGTCAAAACGTTGAGGCGGCCGCGGTGGGCCATGCCGAGCACGACTTCCTTGAGGCCGAGCGAACCGCCGCGCTTGACGATCTGCTCCAGCGCCGGGATCAGCGACTCGCCGCCGTCGAGACCGAAGCGCTTGGTGCCCTTGTACTTGACGTCGATGAACTGCTCGAAGCCCTCGGCCTCGATCAGCTTCGACAGGATCGCCTTCTTGCCCTCGGGCGTGAACTCGATCGCCTTGTCCGGTCCCTCGATACGGGCCTGGATCCAGGCCTTCTCCTCGGGGTCGGAGATGTGCATGAACTCGACGCCGAGCGTCGAGCAATAGGTGCGCTTCAGGATCTCGAGCATCTCGCGGATGGTCGCGTATTCGAGGCCCAGCACATGGTCGATGAAGATCGGCCGGTCATAGTCGGCGGCGGTGAAGCCATAGGCCTCCGGCGACAGCTCGTTGTAGTCCTCGAGCGGCTTGGCGATGCCAAGCGGGTCGAGATTGGCGTGCAAATGGCCGCGCATGCGGTAGGCGCGGATCATCATGATGGCGCGGACGGAATCGCGCGTCGCCTGCAGCACGTCGGCCTTGGACGGCTCGGCGCCGGTTGTGGCGACCGCCTTGTCCTTGACCTTCTTCTCGATCAGCTTCTCGACCATGCCCCAGTTGCCGTCGAGCGCGGACACCAGTTCGCCATTGGCCTGCAGCGGCCAGCTCGGCGTCGACCACGAAGCGCCCTTGGCGTTCTTGCGGATGTCGCCGGCGTCGTCCTTCAGCGCGCCGAAGAAGTCGCGCCACTCCTGGTCGACCGCTTCAGGGTCGTCGAGATAGGCGGCGTGCAGCGCCTCGATGTAGTCGGCATTGCCGCCATAGAGGAACGAAGTGAGGGAAAATTGGTCGTTGGCCTGATCGGATCGTGCCATCTTTGTCCTGCGGAGCCTCTGGCCCCGTCTCCTGTTTCAAAAGGGAGTAGGGGAGTAAGGCAGCAGGGCATCAGGTTCGATAACCTTGCTGCCCCATTGCCTACTCCCCTATTGCCTTAGCCCTTGATCGCCTCGACCAGTGTGGTGCCGAGACGTGCCGGCGACGGCGACACGCGGATGCCCGCTGCCTCCATCGCCGCGATCTTGTCTTCCGCGCCGCCCTTGCCGCCGGAGATCACAGCACCCGCATGGCCCATTGTGCGGCCTTCCGGTGCGGTGCGTCCGGCGATGAAGCCGGCCATCGGCTTCTTGCGGCCGCGCTTGGCTTCGTCGATGAGGAACTGCGCTGCGTCCTCCTCGGCCGAGCCGCCAATTTCGCCGATCATGATGATCGACTTGGTCTCGTCGTCGGCCAGGAACATCTCGAGCATGTCGATGAATTCCGTGCCCTTGACCGGGTCGCCGCCGATACCGACTGCCGTCGACTGGCCGAGACCGGCATTGGTGGTCTGGAACACCGCTTCATAGGTAAGCGTTCCAGAGCGCGAGACAACGCCGACCGAACCCTTGCGGAAGATGTTGCCCGGCATGATGCCGATCTTGCACTCGTCCGGCGTCACGATGCCGGGGCAGTTCGGGCCGATCAGGCGCGACTTGGAGCGGTCGAGGCGCGCCTTGACCTTGATCATGTCGGTGACCGGGATGCCCTCGGTGATGCAGACGATCAGTGGGATCTCGGCGTCGATCGCCTCGATAATCGCAGCCGCAGCACCTGCCGGCGGGACATAGACCACGGACGCATTGGCGCCGGTCTTTTCCTTGCCTTCGGCAACCGTCGAGAAGATCGGCAGCGGCACGGAGCCGTCCCACTTCTCGCCGCCCTTCTTGGGGTGGATGCCGCCGACCATCTTGGTGCCATGATAGGCCAGCGCCTGCTCGGTGTGGAACGAACCGGTGTTACCGGTCAGGCCCTGCACCAGGATCTTGGTGTTCTTGTCGATGAGAATGGACATTGGCTCAGTTTCCCTTCACCGCAGCGACGATCTTCTTCGCCGCGTCGTCGAGGTCGTCGGCCGAGATGACGTTCAGCCCGCTCTCGTTGATGATCTTCTTGCCCAGCTCGACATTGGTGCCTTCGAGGCGCACCACCAGCGGAACCTTGAGGCCGACTTCCTTGACCGCGGCGATCACGCCCTCGGCGATGACGTCGCACTTCATGATGCCGCCGAAGATGTTGACCAGGATGCCTTCGACAGCCGGATCGGCAGTGATGATCTTGAACGCCGCCGTCACCTTCTCCTTGGAGGCACCGCCGCCGACGTCGAGGAAGTTGGCGGGCTCCGCACCGTAGAGCTTGATGATGTCCATCGTGGCCATCGCCAGGCCGGCGCCGTTGACCATACAGCCGATGTTGCCGTCGAGCGCGACATAAGCGAGGTCGTATTTCGACGCCTCGATCTCCTTGGCGTCCTCTTCGGTGGTGTCGCGCAGCTCGAGCACGTCGGCGTGGCGGAACAGCGCGTTGTTGTCGAACGACACCTTGGCGTCGAGCACGCGCAGGCGGCCATTCTTCATGACGATCAGCGGGTTGACCTCGAGCAGGCTCATGTCCTTCTCGACAAACGCCTTGTAGAGGATCGGGAACAGGCTCTCGCCGTCCTTTGCCGCCTCACCCGAAAGCTTCAGCGCCGAGTTCAGCGCCTTGAGGTCGTCAGATGTCACGCCCTTTTCCGGGTCGATCGCAACGGTGATGATCTTCTCCGGCGTGTCGTGGGCGACAGCCTCGATGTCCATGCCGCCTTCGGTCGAAACGACGAAGGCGATACGGCCGACCGAGCGGTCGACCAGGATTGACAGATACAGCTCGCGGTCGATGTCGGCGCCGTCCTCGATGTAGAGGCGGTTGACCTGCTTGCCGGCCGGGCCGGTCTGCTTGGTCACCAGCGTGTTGCCGAGCATTTCCTTGGCAAACGCGACGACTTCCTCGACCGACTTGGCGAGGCGCACGCCACCCTTGGCATCAGCCGGCAGTTCCTTGAACTTGCCCTTGCCGCGGCCGCCGGCGTGGATCTGGCTCTTCACGACGTAGAGCGGGCCCGGCAGCGCCTTGGCGGCAGCTTCGGCTTCCTCGATCTTGAACACCGGCACGCCGTCAGCGACGGGAGCACCGAAACCCTTGAGCAATTGCTTGCCCTGATACTCGTGGATGTTCATGCCCGTTGTCCCTTACTTCTTGGCGAGGTTCGGCGCGATGGCGACGCAGGCCTCGCACAGACCCTTCACCGCTTCGACCGACTTCTCGAACATCTTCTGCTCGGCCTTGTTGAAGTCGAGCTCGATGATGCGCTCGACGCCACCGGCGCCGATCACCACGGGAACGCCGACATACATGTCCTTGACGCCATACTGGCCCGACAGGTGCGTCGCGCAGGGCAGCACGCGCTTCTTGTCCTTGAGATAGGCTTCGGCCATCTGGATCGCCGACGAGGCCGGCGCATAATAGGCCGAGCCGGTCTTGAGCAGGCCGACGATCTCGCCGCCGCCCTTGCGGGTGCGCTCGACGATGGCGTCGAGCTTGTCCTGGCTGGTCCAGCCCATCTTGACCAGGTCCGGCAGCGGAATGCCGGCAACGGTCGAATAGCGCACCATCGGCACCATGTCGTCGCCGTGGCCGCCCAGCGTCATCGCCGAGACGTCTTCGACCGAAACCTTGAACTCTTCCGACAGGAAGTAGCGGAAACGCGCCGAGTCGAGCACGCCGGCCATGCCGACGACATGGCTCTTCGGCAGGCCCGAGAACTTCTGCAACGCCCACACCATGGCGTCGAGCGGGTTGGTGATGCAGATGACGAAGGCCTTCGGGGCATACTTCTTGATGCCGGCGCCGACCTGTTCCATGACCTTGAGGTTGATGCCGAGCAGGTCGTCGCGGCTCATGCCGGGCTTGCGCGGCACGCCGGCGGTGACGATGCAGACGTCGGCACCCTCGATGCCGGCATAGTCGTTGACGCCGGTGTAGCGCGAGTCGAAGCCGTCGACCGTCGAGGATTGCGCGATATCGAGACCTTTACCCTGCGGGATGCCTTCGGCAATATCGAACATGACCACGTCGCCGAGGTCCTTGAGGCCAACCATATGGGCGAGCGTGCCGCCAATCATGCCGGAGCCGATGAGGGCTATCTTGTTGCGTGCCATGAAGGAATTTCCCTTTGCCTGTAACGACGCCGTGGCGGCGGGGTGGATTAGGTTTGGGCCAGAGAGGCCGCGGAAATGCAGCCAGAAATAGCGGCTCGCAATAGCTCCATGGCCAAAAAAATTCAACCGATTATTTTGACCTCAACTTTTTCAATCGGTTAGAAACAACGGGATTTACGTAAACGTCAAAGTTTTGTGACGACTTTACGAAGAAATGGTGAAGAGTACGATGCCTCCCATCGAGATCCGCAGACTCGGTCCTGGCGACGAACGCCTGCTCGACACCGTCGCCGCAGACGTCTTCGACGAGCCGGTCGACCCGCTCCGCCTGAAGGCCTGCCTCGCCTCCCCGGGCCATCTGCTCTTCGTCGCCCTCGATGATGGCCAGGTTGTGGCGCAGGCAGCCGGCATGATCCACCACCACGTCGACAAGCCGTCGGAACTCTATGTCGACGAAGTCGGCGTCTCGCCCGCCTGGCAGCGCCGCGGCATCGCCAACCTGCTGATGGACGCGCTGTTCAACGCCGGCCGCGAAGCCGGCTGCGAAGAAGCCTGGCTCGGCACCGAACCCGACAACCTCCCCGCCCGCGCCCTCTATGACGGGCGCAAGGAGCCGGCCGAGCCGGTGGGGAGCTTTGTGATGTATCTCTACGATCTTGGGGAAGGATCGAAATAAGTGGAGCGTCGATGACGGCCTGACCTTCGTTTTGGCGGGGCCTACGGAAGAGAGCGGGATAGGATCCTCACGCCTTCACGCTCCGGCGATGCCGCTGGCCTGGTTTCCATCGTCTCGTTCCTTCGCACCCCCCTCTGCCCTGCCGGGCATCTCCCCCACAAGGAGGGAGACTAGTCTCTCCGCTGCCGGCGCTCATTCTGCAAGATTGCTGGAAATGCTCTTGCAACGTCAATGGTAAGGCAAGGCGCGGATGAAGGCATGATCTCCCTCCTTGTGGGGGAGATGGCCGGCAGGCCAGAGGGGGGTGCGAAGGATCATGACGCCGAAGATTAAGCTTCATAGGCACCACGATCAGGCTCAGCCGCCGCTCTGGGCGCGCAACCGTCATCTGCTGCATCGGGAATGCAAAGACGTAGTACCATGGGACAAGTCGCCGATCCCGCGCATGGGACCCTTGCACTACGGGGCGACGGCAGGCCGCACAGAGCGGCACATAGGGAACGCTGAGAAGGGTCAGAGACACGCGGCATGGCCCGATGCTGCCCGCCGCGATGAAGGCCAAGACCGCTGCGACCGGCCGTCGAACACGATCCAGCCCCTGAACATCCAGAAACTGCAGCCGATCGCGTCGCCGACCCATCTGGCGGCCAAGTGGCTCCTGCCCGGCGCCCCTGGACCGGGAATACGTCTATTGCAAACAGCACCTGCAAAAAACCGCCGGAGCTTTCGCCCCGGCGGTGTTTCACATGAATCGCTGCGAAAACTTACGCGGCGAGGTCGCGCAGAACGTACTGCAGGATGCCGCCGTTCTTGAAGTAGTCGAGCTCATCAAGGGTATCGATGCGGCAGAGGATCGGAACGTCCTTCACCGAACCGTCGGCGAAGGTGATCTTGGCCACCATCTTCTGGCGCGGCTTGATCGTCTCGAGGCCGTCGATCGTCACCTGCTCGTCGCCCTTGAGGCCGAGCGTCTTCCAGCTGGTGCCCTCTTCGAAGGTGAAGGGGATCACGCCCATGCCGACCAGGTTCGAGCGGTGGATACGTTCGAAGGACTGGGCGATGACGGCGCGGACGCCGAGCAGGTTGGTGCCCTTGGCAGCCCAGTCGCGCGACGAGCCGTTGCCGTACTCGACGCCGGCGAAAATCACCAGTGGCGTACCTTCGCTGCGATACTGCATGGCGGCATCGTAGATCGGCATCTCTTCCTTGGACGGATAGTGGAAGGTGTAGCCACCCTCGCGACCGTTCTCGCCCAGCATGTGGTTGCGGATGCGGATGTTGGCAAACGTGCCGCGCATCATCACTTCGTGGTTGCCACGACGCGTGCCGTACTGGTTGAAGTCGGCAACGCCGACGCCGTTGTCGGTCAGGTACTTGCCGGCAGGTGAAGCCGCCTTGATGGAACCAGCCGGCGAGATGTGGTCGGTGGTGATCTTGTCGCCGAACAGGCCGAGCACGCGCGCGCCCTGGATCTTGCCGATCTGGCCCGGCTTCGAGCCCATGCCGACGAAGTAAGGCGGGTTCTGCACATAGGTCGACTTGTCGTCCCAGGCATAGGTCTGGCCTTCCGGCGCCTTGACGTTCTGCCAGTTCTCGTCGCCCTTGAAGACGTCGGCATATTTGCGGGCAAACAGCTCGCGGGTGACGTTTTCGGCGATGAACTGCTCGATCTCGACATTGGTCGGCCAGATGTCCTTCAGGAACACCGGCTTGCCGTCACGGTCCTCGCCGATCGGCTCGGAGGTCAGGTCCAGGGTCACAGTGCCGGCGAGCGCGTAAGCGACCACCAACGGCGGCGAGGCCAGGTAGTTGGCCTGCACGTCGGGCGACACGCGGCCTTCGAAGTTGCGGTTGCCCGAGAGCACGGCCGCGCCAATCAGGCCCTTGTCGTTGATGGTCTTGGAGATCGGCGCCGGCAGCGGGCCGGAGTTGCCGATGCAGGTCGTGCAGCCGAAGCCGACGAGGTTGAAGCCGATCTGGTCGAGCTCCTTCTGCAGGCCCGACTTCTCGAGATACTCGGCAACCACCTGCGAACCGGGAGCCAGCGAGGTCTTCACCCACGGCTTCTGCTTGAGGCCGATGCGGTTGGCATTGCGGGCCAGAAGGCCGGCGCCGATCAGCACGCTCGGGTTCGAGGTGTTGGTGCAGGAGGTGATCGCAGCGATCACCACGTCGCCATGGCCGAGGTCGAACTTTTCACCCTCGACCGCATAACGCTTGGCGGTGTCGACGGTTTTCTTGTACTCGGCTTCGAGCGCGGTCGCGAAGCCCGAGGCGATGCCTTCGAGCGGGATGCGGCCTTCGGGACGCTTCGGGCCGGCCATCGATGGAACGACTGACGCCATGTCGAGCTCGAGCAGGTCGGTGAAGACAGGATCGGCCGACGAAGCGTCGCGCCACATGCCCTGCGCCTTGGAGAACTCCTCGACCAGTGCAATGCGGTTTTCGGCGCGGCCCGACATGTTGAGATAGCGAATGGTCTCGGAATCGACCGGGAAGAAGCCGCAGGTCGCGCCATATTCCGGCGCCATGTTGCCGATGGTGGCACGGTCGGCCAGCGTCATGTTGCTGAGACCGGGGCCGAAGAACTCGACGAACTTGCCGACGACGCCCTTCTTGCGCAGCATCTGGGTGACGGTCAGCACCAGGTCGGTGGCGGTGACGCCTTCCTTGAGCTTGCCGGTCAGGCGGAAGCCGATGACCTCGGGCAGAAGCATCGAGACCGGCTGGCCGAGCATCGCGGCCTCAGCCTCGATGCCGCCGACGCCCCAGCCCAGCACGCCCAGGCCATTGACCATGGTGGTGTGCGAGTCGGTGCCGACGCAGGTGTCGGGATAGGCGGTCGTCACGCCGTCCTCGGTGTTGGTCCAGACCGTCTGGGCGAGGTATTCGAGGTTGACCTGGTGGCAGATGCCGGTGCCGGGCGGCACGACGCGGAAGTTGCGGAACGCCTGCTGGCCCCACTTCAGGAACTTGTAGCGCTCTTCATTGCGCTCATATTCGAGCTCGACATTGCGGGCAAAGGCCAGCGGGGTGCCGAATTCGTCGACGATGACCGAGTGGTCGATGACGAGGTCGACCGGAACCAGCGGATTGATCTTCTCAGGGTCGCCGCCCAGGGTCTTGATACCGTCACGCATGGCGGCAAGGTCGACGACGGCCGGAACGCCGGTGAAGTCCTGCATCAGCACGCGGGCCGGGCGGTAGGCGATCTCGACGCCGGCGGTGCCCTTGTCGACAAGCCAGCCGGCAACCGCCTGGATGGCGTCCTTGGTGACGGTGCGGCCGTCTTCGTTGCGCAGCAGGTTTTCCAGCAGCACCTTCATCGAATAGGGCAGCTGCGAGATGCCGGTCAGGCCGTTCTTTTCGGCCTCGATGAGGCTGTAATAGACATAGTCCGTGCCTGCAGCGGTGAGCGTGCGGCGGCAATTGAAACTGTCGAGTGATTTGGACACGTGCGATCCATCCTTGTCTGTTCAGCCTGAAAGGGAACGGACTCCGATGGGCATGCAATCACGCGCAAAGGTGCGGGTACGGCCATTTCCGCTGTCCGGTCCCAAGCAACCCGAGCCGTTCAAGGCGGCGCGTGCGCTGGTTCGGCGCAAATTCTGTTTCCATGCCGACCGCTGGCATGGTCGAGTGGCATATAGAGAATTTATTGGAATAGTTCTAGACGGAGATTCGCCTATTTTGCTGCGACGCAAAGCGGCAGCGAGATGGTTTCGGCGACGGGGGAAGAATGCGGCTGATCGCCGAAAATCTCAGCGGTGAACGGGGTGGCGAGCCGGTTTTCGAAGACATCGGCTTCACGCTGGAGAACGGCGAGGCGCTGATCGTCACCGGCCCCAACGGTTCGGGCAAGTCGACCCTGCTGCGCGTCATCGCCGGGCTTTTGCCGCATGCATCGGGACGAATCGGCATCGAGGGCGGCGGCGAGGAGTTTCCGACCGTTGCCGCAGCCTGCCACTATCTCGGTCATCAGAACGCAATGAAGGCCGCATTGACGGTTCGCGAGAATCTCAAATTCTGGCAAAGCTTTGCGGGCAGTGGAAAGCTGGGCATTGCTGACGCCCTGGACGATGTCGGCCTCGGCGGCCTCAGCCACCTGCCCTTCGGCTACCTCTCCACCGGCCAGAAGCGCCGTGCCGCGATCGCCAAGCTGCTCATCAGCCACCGCCCGGTCTGGCTGCTCGACGAGCCGACTGCAGGTCTCGACAAGGCGTCCGACGCGCGCTTGGCAGGGCTGATGCGGGATCATTGCGCGGCGGGCGGAATCGTCGTCGCCGCGACCCATCTGCCGCTTGGGCTGGAGGGGGTGAAGGCGCTGGAGATGGGGCGGGTGCATGTCTGAAAACGCTGCCCTTCTTCCCACCCCCCTCTCCGAACAGATCAACGGAAGGCAGCTCCCATGCTAGCCCTCTACCTTCGCGACCTACGCATGGGCGTCCGCGCCGGCGGTGGCGCCTTGACGGGCGTGCTGTTTTTCCTCGCCGTCATCGTCACCATCCCCTTCGGCGTCGGGCCCGATCTCAACCTGCTTGCCCGCATCGGCCCGGCAATTCTCTGGATCGGCGCGCTGCTGGCCAGCCTGCTCGGCCTCGACCGGCTGTTCCAGGCCGACCGCGAGGACGGCTCGCTCGATCTTCTGGTGCTCAATGCCGACCGCCACATGCTGGCGCTGACGGTGCTGGTCAAATGCCTGGCGCACTGGACAGCAAGCGTGTTGCCTCTGGTTATCGCAGCCCCCCTGCTTGGCCTGTTCATGAACATGGAGCTCATCGGCATCGGGGCCGCGGCACTCACCTTGCTCGTCGGCACGCCGGCCATCGTCTTCATCGGCGCGACGGGTGCCGCCGTCACCGTCGCCCTGCCGCGGGGCGGGCTGCTGATCTCGGTGCTGGTGCTGCCGCTGGTCATCCCGGTGCTGATCTTCGGCGTCACAGCAAGCTACGGTGCTGTCAACGACCCCGACCCGTTCACCCCGCCGTTCCTGATTCTTTGCGCATTGACGATGTTCCTCGCCGTCATCGGCCCATTGGCGGCGGCGGTTGCGCTTCGCTCGGGCACCGACTGATCACGTTTCCTTCAACCGCAACGGTGCGGCGCGGCGTCCGATTGCGCAGCGGCAGCCTCGCCGCTAAGTGAATGACATGCTCGGAAACAGCGACATGACCACGTCTTGCCAGGGTGCCCGATGAGCGCGCATGCCCTCTATGTCACCGCGGCATATGCCGTTTCGGCGATTGCCATCGTCGGACTGGTGCTGTGGATTCTTGCCGACCAGCGCGCGCGCAAGCGCGAGATGGCCGAACTTGAGGCCGCCGGCCATCGCCGTCGCTCGGACAAGGCCAAGGCATGAGCACAGACAGCCAGAAGCCGACGGCGCGGCCTCGCAGGCTTATGGTTCTGCTGCCGCTGCTGATTTTCATGGGCCTCGCCGGCCTGTTTCTGGCGCAGCTGCTGTCCGGCCGCGACCTCACCGCGGTGCCCTCGGCGCTGATCGGCCAGATGGCGCCAGAGACAGACCTGCCGCCGCTCGAAGGCATGCAGGTTCCCGGGCTGAACTCAGCCGACTTCGCCGGCAAGGTCACGCTGGTCAATGTCTGGGCGTCGTGGTGCGCGCCATGCCGCGAGGAACACCCGGTGCTGCTCGAACTGTCGAAGGACCAGCGCTTTTCCATCGCCGGCTTGAACTACAAGGACAAGCCCGAGAATGCCCGTCGTTTTCTCGGCGACCTCGGCAGCCCCTACAAGGCGATCGGCGTCGACCAGAACGGCCGCACGGCGATCGACTGGGGTGTCTATGGCGTGCCGGAGACCTTCCTTCTGGGCAAGGACGGCAAGGTTGCCTTCAAGCATGTCGGACCGCTGTCGCCGGAGGCGGTAAGCACGACACTCATGCCCGAAATCGAGAAGGCACTGGCGGCGCAATAGACCGGATCGGGGCCGGCTCGCGCACCACGTGCGAATCATCAAGATTTCAACTACGTTTTCATACAACCGCTGGGGAGAGGCGCGCCGTGAGGGCGCGACCGGTGGCTGTTGGGGGAGACGTCAATGCAAGACAGTTCCGCGCTCATCATTTTTCTGCCGCTCGCGCTCGGCGTCATCATGCTCGGCCTCGGCCTGTCGCTGACGACGGAGGATTTTCGCAACGTCCTGCAAAAGCCCAAGGCGGTGATCGTGGCGCTGTTCTGCCAGACCGTCATCCTGCCGCTTGCGTGTCTCGGCCTGGTCTACGTCTTCGGCCTCGAACCGGCATTGGCTGTGGGCATGATGCTTTTGGCGGCAAGCCCCGGCGGCACCTCAGCCAATCTCTACAGCCACCTGGCCGACGGCGACGTGGCGCTCAACATCACGCTGACGGCGATCAATTCGGCGCTGTCGATCGTGACGCTGCCGCTGATCGTCAACTGGTCGCTGATGCATTTCATGTCGGGCGACCATGCGATCCCGCTGCAATTCGCCAAGGTGATGCAGGTGTTCGTCATCGTGCTCGGCCCCGTGCTGATCGGCATGTGGCTGCGCAGCCGCTTCCCTGATTTCGCCGAACGCATGGCGCGGCCGGTGAAGATCTTCTCGATGCTGTTCCTGTTCGCCGTGGTTGCCGTGGCGCTCGTGCAGGAGTGGGAAACGCTCAAGGCCTGGGGACCGATCGTCGGCCTGGCAGCCCTTGCCTTCAACCTCGTCAGCCTCGGCGTCGGCTATTTCGTGCCCCGCGCCGCCGGCGTCGAAAAACGGCAGGCCACCGCGATCGGCATGGAGATCGGCATCCACAACGGCACGCTGGCAATCGCCATCGCGCTGAGCCCGCTGCTGCTCAACAACGCGACAATGGCGGTTCCGGCAGCGATCTACGGGCTGATCGCCTTCATCACCGCAGCGATCTTCGGCTACTGGCTGAAGCGGTCGCATGGCCGCGCGACTGCGACGATGCCGGTGCACTGAGGCCGCCGCGTGGCCCACGATGCTGCAAACGAAAAAGGCGCTTGCGGCATCCCTTGAGGGTGCCCCTGGCGCCTTGTCGCAACGGCCGGTCAAAAGCCGGCCGGACATTTCTCGCTAGGAATCAGCCGTAGACCTGCTTGTAGGCCTGGAACAGCATCTCGCTGCGGTCGGCGCGCATATCGGCCAGGTCGCGGCTCGAGAAGCCGTCGATTTCGGCAACGAGGCGCTTGTACTGCTTGCGCTTGGCGGCGCTCTGGCGCGCGCGGGTCAGAAGGTTGTCGAACAACATCTTGCGTTCCTTTCGTCTGCCGCCCGATGCGGCTTGAACCGACCTCCCTGATCGATCCGAACATGACATAGGAACCGTTGCGCTGCAAAATAAGATGCTGCAACGCAGCAATGCACGGCGCGCATAACGAGTTAACGAGTGCAAACAAAACTGGAAAACGCCGCCAACCTGTCCCGCATCAATGCAATGCTAGCCGCGTCAGCAAGGATCTCGTCAATCTCCTGCGGTCTCTTGCCGAGCAGCGTAATGGTCAGGTCTTGCCCGTCAAAAAGGTCGAAGGACATTGTTTTCATGATCTCGGCAAGGGCAGCGCGGGCAAATTGCGACCGCGGCGAGGCATGAACCTGCATCGCCGGCTTGCCGACGACGGCGTCACGTGAAACCAGCCAGTCCAGCGCATTCTTCAGTCCGCCCGGCACCCCATGGGCGTATTCAGGACAAGAGACGATCACTCCGTCGGCTCGCGTAACGGCAGCGATGAGCGCCGTCACCTCCTGCGGTGTGCGTTCACCCTCGTCATCGGGATTGAAAATCGGCAGGTGGCCAAGCCCGTCATGGACGCTGACATGGCATCCCGGTGGCGCATTGCGCGCCAGGGCGACAACAAGCGCAGTGTTGGTAGAGGCAGCCCGCTGGCTGCCGGAAAGGGCGAGAATATTGATCAAGGCAAGGCCGCCAGCGTCGGACGATTCGTGTCCGGCGAAAGCTACCACATGCTCTTGCGATAGGACTCGTCCAGCGAGCGGTCGAGCGTCTCGGCATTGTCGGCGAGCACCAGCTGGTCGCGGAGGATCTGGCCGAGCGTAGGCAGGCTGGTGCGGTCGGGCCATGTGCCTGATACCCACAGCTCGGAACGCATGAACGCCTTGGCGCAATGCATGTAGACAGCCTTGATCGCAACCACCATGACGGTGACCGGCAGCTTGCCTTCGGCGGCGAGCCGTTCGCACAACGCCGGATCGGCGGTCAGGCGCGCATCGCCATTGATACGCAGTGTCTCGTTCATGCCCGGTATCAGGAACAGCAGGCCGACAGCGGGATTGACGATGACGTTTTCCAGCGTGTCGAGCCTGTTGTTGCCGGGCCGGTCGGGAATGGCGATGGTGACATCGTCGAGTATGGCGACGAAACCCGGCTTGTCGCCCTTGGGCGTGACGTCGGCGTTGCCCTTGTCGTCGGACGAACCGATCAGCACGAACGGGCTGCGCGCCAGGAAGCCCTTGGCGTGATGGTCGAGGCGGCGGAGCTCCTTGCGCACGGCGCCATCACCCGGCGCGCGATAATGTTGACGCAACGCCTCGCGGTCGGTGATGAACTCCATGATGCCCTCTTACTTATGGTCTTCCAACGAATGGCGCATGATGAGCGGCATCTGGCTGAAAGTGAAGAGCAAGGTTATAGGCATGATGCCCCAGACCTTGAAAGCCACCCAGGTGTCGGTCGTAAAGGACCGCCAAACAACCTCGTTGACCAGAGCAAGAAACAGGAAGAACAGGCCCCAGCGGAAGGTCAGCTTGCGCCAGCCTTCGGCATCGAGGCGAAAGGCCGATGCAAAGACATAGCCAAGCAACGACTTGCCGAAGACAAGGCCACCCAGTAGCACGACACCGAAAAGCGAATTGATGATCGTTGGCTTCATCTTGATGAAGATGTCGTTCTGCAGATAGAGCGTCAGCGCGCCGAATATGAAGACAACGACGCCCGAGACCAGTGGCATGATCGGCAGCGAGCGGGTCAGCAGCCAGGAAGCCGCCAGCGCAACCGCCGTGGCAACCATGAAGAGGCCTGTGGCGACGAAGATCGGCTTGCCAAGCTCTGCCAGTATCGGGAAGTGCGACGCCAGCCACTCGCCGCGCGCGTTGGCGAAGAAGAACACGACCAGCGGCCCGAGCTCCAGCGCCAGCTTGAGCAGCGGGCTGACGTCTTCCTTCTTGGTTTTCGGGTCCGACGGATCGCGTTCGAGGATAGGTGCATTCATGGATCAGGCGACTCCTGCGATCGCCTTGGCGAAATCGCTTGCCGAAAAGGGTTCGAGATCGTCGACCTGCTCGCCGACGCCGATGAAATAGACCGGCAGCTTATGTTTGGCGGCGATTGCGACCAAAATACCGCCGCGCGCCGTACCGTCGAGCTTTGTCATCACCAGCCCGTTCACACCTGCGACATTGCGGAAGATCTCGACCTGATTGAGCGCGTTCTGGCCGGTGGTGGCATCGACAGTCTGCAGCACCGTGTGCGGGGCTTCGGGATCGAGCTTGCCGAGAACGCGCACGATCTTTTCGAGCTCGGCCATCAGTTCGGCCTTGTTCTGCAGGCGGCCGGCGGTATCGATGATCAGCACGTCGGATCCGGCGGCCTTGGCCTGCTCGAAGGCATCGTAGGCGAGACCGGCGGCATCAGCGCCGAGCTTGGTGGCGATGACGGGCGACTTGGTGCGTTCACCCCAGATCTTCAGCTGCTCGATGGCCGCAGCGCGGAAGGTATCGCCGGCGGCGAGCATGACAGACAGCCCGCCTTCGGTGAGCTTGGCGGCCAGCTTGCCGATGGTGGTGGTCTTGCCGGTGCCGTTGACGCCGACGACCAGGATGACATGCGGCTTGTGCGACAGGTCGAGCTCCAGCGGAAGCGCCACCGGCTTCAGCACCTTCTCGACCTCGACCGCCATGATCGAGCGGACCTCGTGGTCGGAAACGTCCTTGCCATAGCGGCTCGCCGCCAGCGCGTCGGTGACCCGAAGCGCGGTCTCGACGCCGAGATCGGCGCGGATCAGCACGTCTTCGAGGTCCTGCAGCGTGTCTTCGTCCAGCTTGCGCTTGGTGAAGATGCCGGCAATGTTGCCCGACAGTTCCTTGGATGAGCGCGACAGGCCCTGGCGCAGGCGCTGGAACCAGCTCTGGCGCGGCGCGGGCGCCGCCACTTCGACGATTTCGGCCTTTTGCTCGACCTTCTTCTGGACGGTGACCTTGCCGGCCGAGGGTTTCGGCTCAGGCGCAGAGGAAGCCTGTACCGGTTCAGCGGGAGCGGGAACGACAACAGGTGCAGGCTTGCGCAGCGCTGCTACCGGCTGCGCTTCCTCGGCTGCCATCGCCACAGGCACAGGCGCTTCGGCTGCGATCGGCGCAGGCTCCTCGTCGACTGGCTCGACGGGACGTGGTTCAGCCACAGGTTCCGGCGGTACAGAGGCAGGCGCCTCGATGACGGGCTCTTCGACAACCGGCTCCGTTTCAGGGGCACGCATTGTCGGCTCGGGCGCAGAGGGCACCGGCTGAGCCGGAACTTCTTCGGGCAACTCCGGCGTGGACGGCTCAACCGGCGGCAGCGGAACCTCCGCCGGCGTTGGCTCCGGCTCGACCGGGCTCGGCGCAGGCACGGGCTGTTCGGCTGGCTTTTCCGGCTCGACAGCAGGTTCTTCCTGCGGAACGGGCTGCGGCCCGGGCTCGATCGGTACCGGCTGTTCGGCCGGCTTTGGCTCCGGCACCACTGGCGGCGTCGGCGGCGTTTCTGGAGCCGGCTCCGGCGTCGGCTCTTCGATCGGAACGGCCGGTGTCTCCCCGGCAACAGGCGTTTCCGCTGCGGCCGGCACCTCTTCCGCCGGCTTCAACGCTTCCAGAGCGTCAAAATTCAGCGGCGGCAGAACCTCGTTCTCGGCCGGCTGCTCGACAGCCTCCTTCTTGCCGAAGGAGAAAACTTTCTTGATGAACCCGAATGCCATGCGGTCGCTTTCGTCAGGCCGCGCGCGCGGCGGCCGGTGCCGCTGTCAGCCGCTCGCCGTCATGTCCGGCGATGTCGACTTCCATGATTTCACCCGCCATGCCCCTGTCGATCGCAACGAGCGTAAAACCTTCCGTCCGGCCGAGCCCCTCGCGCTCGACAAGCACCTTCTGGCGCGAACCCTTGAGGCTTTCGAGATGGTGCGTATAGGCGACGTCGCCGGCAGCGCGCAGGCGGGCGGCGCGCAGCTTGACGATGTCGCGACGAACCTGCGGCATGCGCGCGGCGGGCGTGCCCTCTCGCGGGCTGAACGGGAAAACGTGGAGATGGGTCAACCCACACTCCTCGACGATGCGGATCGAATTCTCGAACATCTCGTCGGTCTCGGTCGGAAAACCGGCAATGATGTCGGCGCCGAAGACAATGTCGGTGCGAAGCTTGCGCACATCGGCGCAGAACTGGATCGACTGGTCGCGCAAGTGGCGGCGCTTCATGCGCTTCAGGATCATGTCGTCGCCCGACTGCAGCGACAGATGCAGATGCGGCATCAGCCGGCTCTCGGTAGCGACCGCTTCGAGCAGGTCCTCGTCGGCCTCGATCGAATCGATCGAGGAGAGACGCAGGCGGCGAACGTCGGGAACCTGGCGCAGAATGGTCTTGACCAGCTTGCCCAGTCGCGGCGCGCCCGGCAGGTCGGCGCCATAGCTGGTCATGTCGACGCCCGACAGCACCACCTCGGCATAACCGTTGCCGGCCAGGCGCTTGATCTGCTCGACCACCGCGCCCATCGGCACCGAGCGCGAATTGCCGCGGCCATAGGGAATGATGCAGAAGGTGCAGCGATGGTCGCAGCCGTTCTGCACCTGGACGAAGGCGCGTGCGCGGCCTTCGATGGCATCGACCATGTGGCCAGCCGTCTCGCGCACGGAAAAGATGTCGTTGACGCGGGCCTTCTCGAAATCGTTGACGCCGAAGTCCGGCAGCGCCCGGTAATTGTGCGCCTTGAGCTTTTCCTCGTTGCCGAGCACGAGGTCGACCTCGGCCATGTCGGCAAAAGCCGCCGGGTCGGTCTGGGCGGCACAGCCGGTGACGATGATGCGTGCGTCAGGGTTCTCGCGGCGCGCCTTGCGGATCGACTGCTTGGCCTGGCGCACCGCTTCGCTCGTCACTGCGCAGGTGTTGAATATGACCGCGCCGCCCTTGAGTTCTTCAAGGCCTGCGGCCTTGGCCTCGCGCTTCATCACCTCGGATTCGTAGGTGTTGAGGCGGCAGCCGAAAGTTACGATGTCGACCGCCATCAGGCGACGTCCTGCTGATCGCGACGCCAGGCGCCGGTCGCCGGATTGAAGCTGCCGGAGAATTCCCACTCGGCGGGACCGGTCATGACGACATGGTCGTCGTTGCGCCAGTCGATCTGAAGCGTACCGCCGCTCGGCACGGTGACTGTCACGCTACGGCCGGTACGGCCGGTGCGCGCGGCTGAGACGGCAGCAGCACAGGTGGCCGAACCGCAAGCCAAGGTCAGGCCGGCGCCACGCTCCCAGGTGCGCAGGTTGAGCGTCCCGGGCGAGGTCACCTGGGCGATCGAGATGTTGGCACGCTCGGGAAAGATCGGATGGTTTTCGAGCAGCGGGCCGAAACGGTCGAGATCGTAGGACCAGACGTCGTTGTCGACCCAGAAAATGGCGTGCGGGTTGCCCATCGAGGCGACCGAGGGCGAATGCAGCACAGGCTGGTCAATCGGCCCGATCTGCAACTCGATGGCGCGGGTGTCGCGGAATTCTTCCGCCAGCGGGATGTCCTGCCAGCCGAAGCGGGGAATGCCCATGTCGACCGAGATCGAGCCGTCCTCATGCTCTTCGGCATTGAGGATGCCGGCGACAGTCTCGAAGGTGAACACCTTCTGTCCGGTCTCGGCGGCCAGCGCCTGGACGACGCAGCGCGTGCCGTTGCCGCAGGCCTGGGCATGGGTGCCGTCGGAGTTGATGATCTCGATGTAGTTCACGGTGCCCGGGGTGCGCGGGTCGTGGATCGCCATGATCTGGTCGAACTTGGTCGCCGGATCGGCGGCAAGCGCAATCGCCGCGGCAGGCGTAACGCGGTCCGCGCGACCGCGCATGTCGGCAACGATAATGTCGTTGCCGAGCCCGTTCATCTTGGCGAAAGGGGCCTCAATGGCCATGGTCGGTAAGTCTCGCGGCTGTTTGGGGCCTATATGGCGGAAACATCACCGAATTACCAGTCTCGCGGCACGTTGGCCTATTGAGACAATTTTGCAACAATTTCATACGCAAACCCTATTTTAACCATATCAGGTTGAAATTCTGCCAACTTCGCCGCTTTAGAGGCGAATTGTCGATCGCGCGGGGGCGCCCCCAGAACTGCCCCACGGAGGGAATGCAATGGCTTTTTCGAAAACCGGCCTGCTGGCCGCATCGCTGGTGGCGCTTCTGGCTGCAGCTGGCTGCAACAGCACGCGCCTTTCCTCGATGGACACCCAGCCGGCCCCGCTGCCCGCGGCGCCCGCCGGCACTGTCACCAGCGGCCAGCTGCCGCCGCCCTCGGCACCAGGCGCCGCCGCAGGTGCTTCGCAATTTCCGGCCGCGCCGGCACAGACCCAGGTCGCGGCCCTGCCCGCCGACGGTGGCGCTGCCGCCGCCAACGCACCCGACATCACCGCAACCAGCGTGGCTGGGGTGTGGAGCGCGTCGGTTTCCGGCCAGAGCTGCAAGGTGGCGACGCCGCAGACCAAGTTCGGCCAGGGCTTCCGCGCCGGCCCGCTGCGCTGCCCGGCTCCGATCGATGGCGTCAAGTCGTGGAACGTCGCTGGCAAGCAGCTGACGCTGTTCGATGAAAGCGGCTCGCCGCTGGCCAGGCTCTATCAATCGGGCGAAGGCCGCTTCGACGGCCAGACCTCGAACGGCCTGCCGATTTCGCTGAACCGCTGACATCTCGGCAGCCAGAGTAAATCATGCACGTTCGTGACGGCCTGCAGACTCATGTGACCGTCAGGCAGCGTTATGACCACCTGGTCGAGAGCGGCAGCATCCGCAGCGACCAGGCCCAGCTTCCGATCGTGGCCGCACTGGACCGGCTGATCGACGAGATTTCCGAGAAGAGGCTGGCGCGCAAGTCGAGCGCGCTGGGTTGGCTGTTTGCCCGGCGCAAGCCGCAGCACGAACACGTCAAGGGCCTCTACGTCCATGGCGGCGTCGGCCGCGGCAAGACCATGCTGATGGACATGTTCTTCGAGCTGGTGCCGGTCAAGCACAAGCGTCGCGTCCATTTCAACGACTTCATGGCCGACGTGCACGACCGCATCCAGAGGCAGCGGGCGGCGCGCAAGAACGGCACCTCGCGCGATGACGACCCGATCCCGCCGGTGGCGGCGGCACTGGCCGAGGAGGCCTGGGTGCTGTGCTTCGACGAGTTCTCGGTCACCGACATCGCCGACGCGATGATCCTGTCGAGGCTGTTTTCGGCGCTGTTTGCCCAAGGCGTGGTGCTGGTCGCCACCTCCAACGTCGCGCCGCGCGATCTTTATCGCGACGGGCTCAATCGCCAACTGTTCCTGCCCTTCATCGGTATGCTCGAGCAGAACACCAACGTGCTCAACCTCGATGCCGACACCGATTACCGGCTGGAGAAGCTCGATCGCGTGCCTGTCTATATCAGCCCGCTCGGCGAGGCTGCCGACAAGGCGATGGACAAGGCCTGGGCCAGGATGACCCATGGTGCCGCAGCTGAGGCGGCCACCGTCGCGGTCAAGGGCCGCAAGGTCGCCGTGCCGGCGGCCGTTCCCGGCTGTGCGCGCTTCGGCTTCGCCGATCTCTGCGAAAAGCCGCTTGCGGCGCGCGACTATCTGGCGATCACCGCACACTACAAGACCATTTTCGTCGACCATGTGCCGGTTCTGGCAGAAGCCAATCGCAACGAGGCCAAGCGCTTCATCCTCTTGGTCGACACGCTCTATGACCAGCAGATCAGGCTGGTGATCAGTGCCGCCGCCACGCCCGACAAGCTTTATGTCGGAAAGCGGGGACACGAGGCCTTTGAGTTCGACCGGACGTCGTCGCGGCTTATCGAGATGCAAGGCGCCGAATGGCTCGACGGCTGGGCCGAACGGCACGCCGAGCCGGCAGCTTCACTGGCCGGGTAAGGCACCGTCCGCCGTCAAACGTGCTGGATTTTCATGAACTGCCCGCGCTGTACGTGGCCTGCCGTAGCGTGTCGTCGCGGCAAGCAGCACGCCGAGCATCAGCCCATCGAGCATATGCCACATGAAATGCGTGCCGATCGGCATGGCGTCGCAGACCAGCGGGTCCATGACCCGGCAGGTGACGGCGCCGAGGAAGATGACGGCGGCGGCGATGTTGTACCAGCCGGCACGGCTGCCGCTGGCGATGACCACCCAACCGAAGAAGATCAGCGCCAGGAACGGCGGCAGGTAGCCGCTAGTGCCGTTTGAAGCTGTGCGCAGCCAGTCCGGCACCATGTAGGTGACGAACCCGACAGCGACATAGAAAGCAAAGAAGATCACCAGCGCTTTCGGCCATCCCATGCCGGCGAAGCGGCGCAGGTTGAACAGCGAATAGACCAGCGTGAAACCGGCGATCGGGACGATGTCGCCCCATTTGGTCGCCTCGTTGGCAAACGTATGGAACAGCGTCGAGCCGATGCCGATCGCCACCACCCACCAGCCCAGCACCTCGACGAAAGTGCCGGCATCGCGCCGCCGTGCCTCGTAGACGCCCCACAGGCCGGCGAGGAAAAAGGCGAGATTGCTTGCGGCATTGAACGGCTCGGCCCACAGACCGATGTCAGTGCGCTCGCAATAGAGATCGAGATGTTGGCTGAACTGTTCCAGCATCACCTTGCCTCACCACAGCCCAATTCTACCGCCGCCAGCCAATTTTCATAACGGTAATTTGTCCCGACAGCCTGACGCAGCGGAAACTTCACTTGTTGATAATTTCACCGCAACGTGACTTCCCGTTGAATGGCGCTTCTGCCACATATTTCAGCAACTACAAAAAGGCCGGTTTCGCTGGCTGAGGATCTGGATCGGTCATGGAGTTTCGCAGATATTTTCGGCTGGCGGCCGTGGCGCTGGCCTTTGCCGGGTTTACCGGAGCAACGCATGCCGACTCGACAGCCAAGGCACCCGTGCGCCCGCTCGGCGTCATCGAACTCTTCACCAGCCAGGGCTGCAATTCCTGCCCGCCGGCCGATGAACTGTTTGCCAAATTCGCCGCCCAGGACGACATGGTCGCGCTCGCCTATCACGTCACCTACTGGGATTATCTCGGCTGGCAGGACGAACTCGGCAGCAAGGACAACACCGACCGGCAATATGCCTATATGCGTGCCTTCGGCGCGCGCTCGGTCTACACGCCCCAGGCCGTCATCAATGGCCGCACCCACGTAAACGGCGCCAAGGGCGAGGATGTGAATGGCGCGCTCGCCAACCTCGCCGAGACCGGCCAGGGCATGAATGTCGACCTCAAGGTGACCGACAATGGCGATACCTTCACCATCGAGGTCGGCGCCGCCACCGGCCCGGCCAGCCCGGCCCATGTGGTGATCGTGCATTATCAGCCGCCGCAGGTCGTCGACCTGCAGAAGGGCGAGAACAAGGGCCGCAGCGTCACCTACTGGAATGCCGTCACCGACCTGCACACCGCTGGCATGTGGCACGGCCAGACGCAACGGTTCGAGCTGCCGAAGAGCGAAGTGGAAAAGAAGGGCGGCTGCGCCGTGCTGTTGCAGGCTGTCGGCAAGGATGGCGTACCGGGCCCGATTCTCGGCGCGGCTGTCGTGCGCAAGCCGTCGAAGACGGCGCTGTAGATGCAAAAAAGCCGACGCAGGCTTGTGGCCAGACGTCGGCTTCAGATTTTGGGATCGTCGCCCTCGTCCTGAAAAGGAACCGAGGTTGGTTCGATCCGACTCTAGCCCGTGGGCGGGGGGCTTGGGGTTTACGAGCCGGTGCCGGACCGAACCGTCTCAGGCAACACGGGTAAATTCGTCGGACAATGGGGCGCCAG
This sequence comes from Aminobacter sp. MDW-2, assembly GCF_014250155.1. Classification (NCBI taxonomy): domain Bacteria; kingdom Pseudomonadati; phylum Pseudomonadota; class Alphaproteobacteria; order Hyphomicrobiales; family Phyllobacteriaceae; genus Aminobacter; species Aminobacter sp. MDW-2. The sequence goes on along the minus strand of NZ_CP060197.1, from coordinate 1,112,610 downwards.
CGCGGATAAAAAACGGCAGGAATGTGGCGAGTCATCACCAATTCCGACAGTCTGTTTCGCAAACGTTACCGCTGCGGCAAGCTACCTTACACTCTTCATACAGGTGTTACTTGTTGCATTTCGGGTGCGAATGCGCGATTCTTTAGCCGAGGTCATGTTCTGCAAGGGAACGATTGATGACTGATCGCGGTGCTGGGGCGGAGGATGGCGAGCCATCCGCGGTTTTGATCCCGCTCCATGAGGCCCGTCGGGAGCGACAAGAACTCCCGGTGGCATTCGAGAGACGGGAACTCGACCAGATTCTCAGGCTCTATGGACGCATGGTTGCCGCCAATGAATGGCGCGACTACGCCATCGACCATCTCAGCGACCGCGCCGTCTTTTCGGTATTTCGCCGCACCAGCGAAACGCCGCTATTCCAGATCGTCAAGGATCCCAGGCTCGCCCGCAAGCAGGGCGCCTTCTCGGTCATCGCCGCCGGCGGCCTGATCCTCAAGCGCGGCCACGAATTGGCCCGTGTGCTCGGCGTCTTCGACAAGCGCCTGAAGGTGGTGGAAGCCTAAAGTCGTCTCGACCGGTGCGCCAAGCGCGAGTTGCAGCGCATCGGGCCATGATGCCGCGATGCTTGCGCCAGAGACCGAATCCCGCTCCCCGGCCCTTTCCTCGATGCTATCAATACCGCGACTGAATGCGGAACAAGCCAATGGGCGCCAAGAAGACAGAACCGGCCGCCATTCTCATCCGGCCGGCAACCACTGGCGATTCGCCGTTGCTGATGAAGGCGATCATCGGCCTTGCCGCGCATGTCGGTGAGGCTGACGGCATCGCCTGCACGGAAGACGACATCCGGCGTTTCGGCTTTGGCGAAAAGCCGGCCTTTGAAGCGGTCATCGCCGAGATCGACGGCGCTTTCGCTGGCATGTGCCTGTTCTTTCCGATCTTCTCGACCTGGTATGGTCGTCCGGGCGTCTTCGTGCAGGACCTGTTCGTCGACCAGCAATTCCGCAGCTTCGGCATCGGCGAGCGGCTATTGCGCCATGTCGCCCGGCTTTGCCGGGACAGAGGCGGCGTCTACATCAGGCTCGCGGTCGATGAGGACAATGCGCGGGCGCATCCCTTCTACACCAGGCTCGGCTTTGCCTGGACGAAGGACCAGAGGTCCTACATTGCCGGCGGACCGACATTCCAGGCGCTGAGCCAAACGACGGGGGAGCCGGAATGAAAACCTTCTATGCCGAGGAGCAGAAGCGGCACGACCCCAAGGCGTTCCTGTCGATGGGAATGCAAAAGCCCAATCCGGAACAGCCCGAACGCGTCGAGCGCCTGCTGGCGGGCTCCCGGGCGGCCGGCTCGACGATCCATCGCCCGGCCAGCTACGGCCTCACCCCGATCGCTGCGGTCCACACGCCCGAATACATCGAGTTCCTCACCCACATCTTCGAGCGCTGGCAGCGCATGGAGGGCGCTTCCGCCGAGGTCATTCCCAACGTCCATCCTTTTGCCCGCAACGGCAGCTACCCAGCGGGTGCGGCCGGCCAGGCCGGTTACCACATGGCCGACACCGCCTGCCCGATCTCGGCAGAGACCTTCGACAGCGCCTGCTGGAGCGCATGGAGTGTTGTCGCCGCCACAGAGGCTGTGATGTCGGGTGAACCGGCGGCCGACGCGCTGTGCCGCCCGCCCGGCCATCATGCCTTTGCCGACGTCGCCGGCGGCTTCTGCTTCTTCAACAATTCGGCCATCGCCGCGCAGCGGCTGCGGGCGACCGCCTCGCGCGTCGCCATCCTCGATGTCGACCTTCATCACGGCAACGGCACGCAAGGCATCTTTTACGCGAGACCGGACGTGCTGACAGTGTCGCTGCACGCCGATCCGAGCCGCTTCTACCCGTTCTTCTGGGGCCACGCCGACGAGCGCGGCGAGGCTACCGGTCTCGGCTACAACCTCAACCTGCCCTTGGCGCGCAAGTCGGGCGATACCGAGTTCCTGGAGGCGCTCGGCCACGCCGTCAGCCGCATCCGGGCCTTTGCGCCCGACGCGCTTGTCGTGGCACTCGGGCTCGATGCCTTCGAAGGCGACCCGTTCGGCGGCCTGTCGGTGACGACATCGGGCTTTGCGCGCATCGCCGAGGCGATTGCCCAGCTAAGGTTGCCGACTGTCATCGTCCAGGAGGGCGGCTATCTCTGTGACGCGCTCGGCGACAACCTGACCGCCTTCCTCACCGGTTTTTCCGGCGCGAACTAGTTAGCGCGCCGCGCGAATGCTCCAGGCGCGGTAGAACAACAGCAGCGCATAGGCGAGCATCAGGATCATGGCGATGCGCAGCAGCGTTTCAGCGCTTGAAAGCGGCACGAACATCAGCGCCAGGCCAAAGGCGGCATAGACCGCGCCGCCGACAAGTGTCGGCCACAGCCGCGTCTGCCGCTCGCTATCGAGAAAGCTCGACGCCATCTCGATCAGGCCGACGAGCAGCGCCAGCAGGCCGACGATCCATGTCAGCGCCGACAAGGTGAACACGCTGGTCAACAGGCCGCTGGCGACGACGATCGCGCCCGCGGCGATCGACAACAGGTTGCGGACCAGCCCGAGCGTCTGGCCGGTCGTGCGTGGCGGCGAGCGGTCGAGCGTCACCAGGCCCAAAATGCCGTCGACGAGCAACAGCCCGCCGCCGACCAGCACCAGCAATTGCACCGCCTGGGACGGATAGAAGAAGGCGACCAATGCCGCCGCCGCGATCAGAACTCCCCGCAACGCCGTCAGCGTCGCGTCGAACCGCTTGGTCTTGCCGTCGGCCATGCCCTGCTCCTGCTTAGACTGAGACAACCATTTGTCGAAGAAATGCGCGCGGTTCGCAACCGTGATGCTGTGATAGCCTTCCCGCGGCGGACAGCTCGCGGGCAGCGCGTACACCGCGACCTGATGCGCGTACCGCGTGAATAAAAGCCTGCTTAGATTAGGAATTTCTTTCATCTTTCGGGAGGAGACTTAGCTACGGCCTGACCAGACAGTCTTGGCGGGCATGGGGGCGTGGCAATGTTCAAGGTCATTTCCTGTCTTGCTTACGAGCATGACTATTCGTTCGTCGTGGTCGCCGCGATCGTCTGTATTGCCGGCGCGGCCATGACTATTCGGCTTTTCGAGCGTGCCTCTCGTCTCTCGGCCAGTGCCCGCTCCTCTTGGATCATGCTTTCCGGCATCGCCTGCGGTGCCGCGATCTGGACCACACATTTCGTTGCCATGCTTGGCTTCCAACTGCCGTTCGAGGCAGCCTTCGACCCGCTTCTGACCATCGCCTCGCTGCTCATCGCCATCGCCTTCACCGCCGCCGGACTGCATCTTTCAGCGAGCCCGCCCAATGGACTGCCGGTCGAGACGGGCGGCGCGGTGATCGGCGCGGGTGTGGTTGCCATGCATTTCACCGGCATGCGCGGCTTCGAGATCGCCGGCCGCATCGAGTGGGATGCCGGTCTCGTCGAGGCCTCGATCCTGTTTGCCGTAGCCTTCGGCGCACTCGCCATGCATCTGGCGGCGCGGCAGCGCATTCGCTACGCCAAGCCGCTCTCGGTGCTGGCTCTCGTGCTTGCCATCTGCGCCATGCATTTCACTGCCATGGGCGCTGCCACCATTGTGCCCGATCCGTCGGTTCCGGTGCCGACAAAGGTGTTGTCGAGCGAGTTCCTCGCCGTTCTGGTGCTCGCCACCATGGCGATCATCGCCGGGCTGACGCTTTACGTGATGGACGCCAAGTCGCAGCGCGAACTGGTCGACAGCTTCCGCCATGCCGCCCAGCACGACCCGCTGACCGGCCTGCCCAATCGCGCCTTTCTGTCCGACAACCTGCCCGGCATGCTCAAGCGCAGTGCTGCCGCCGGCAAGGAAGCCGCTGTCATCGTGGTCGACCTCGACCGCTTCAAGGAGATCAACGACGTCCACGGCCACCACGCTGGTGACCTGCTGTTGCAGACGGTGGCCAACCGGCTGAAGATCCTGACCGGCCCCGGTGAACTGGTGGCGCGCGTCGGCGGCGACGAGTTCATCGCCGTCAAGCAGGACATTTCGAGCAAGGAAGAAGTCGATCGCTTCGTCATCAGGCTGATTTCCGGTGTGCTCGACCCGATCCAGAACAAGTCCAAGACGTTGTCCGTCGGCGCCAGCATCGGCATCAGCCTGTTCCCGCACCACGCCAGCGACGCCGACGAGCTGATCGGCGCGGCCGACCTTGCCATGTACCGCGCCAAACGCGCCGTAACAGACAAGGTCTGCTACTACGACCGCTCGATGGACGAGGGCCGGCGCGAGCGCAGCGCGCTCGCCATGGAACTGCGGCACGCACTGGAGCGCGACGAGTTCGAACTCTATTACCAGCCGCAGCTCGACATGAAGACTGGCGAGGTCACCGCCTATGAGGCGCTGCTGCGCTGGCATCATCGCGAACGCGGCATCGTTGCGCCGGAAGAATTCATCCCCATCGCCGAGGAGAATGGGTTGATCATCCCAATCGGCGAGTGGGTGCTGAAGACCGCCTGCGCCGAGGTTGCCGGCTGGCGCAAGCCCTACAAGATCGCCGTCAACATCGCCGCCGCCCAGCTGGTGCAGGCCGACCTGACCAAGGTTGTGCATGAGACGCTGCTTTCGACCGGCCTTGCGGCCTCGCGGCTGGAGCTCGAGATCACCGAGGCCAGCATCATCGAGGACCGCGACCGCGCCCTGCACGTGGTGCGCCAGCTCAAGGCGCTCGGCGTGACCATCGCCATGGATGATTACGGCGTCGGCTATTCCTCGTTGTCGACGCTGCAGATCTTCCCCTTCGACAGGGTCAAGATCGACCGCTCCTTCGTCGAGGACGTCAGCAATGACAGCGCAGCCGCGGCGATCGTGAGGGCAACGATCCTGCTCGCCAACGACCTGCGCATCCCGGTTCTGGCCGAAGGCGTGGAAAAGCGGGAAAGCTTCGAGTTCCTGCGCGCCGAAGGCTGCACCGAGATGCAGGGCTTCCTGTTCGGCCGGCCGTTGCCGCTGTCTGAGATTGCAAGCCTCGTCGGTCGCAACGAAGCTCCCGGCAACATGCGCTCGGAACTCCAGCGGTCGAGCGCGGCCTGAAGCCTGTCAGGCCTCAGCGCGCTTCCGGCCGTGGCGTGTAGCCGTCGGACTGGATGACAGGCAGGTGCGTCCAGGCGTCGTTGGCCATGCGCATCCAGGCACCGGCGGCAAGCGCGCCGCCATCGACAAGGATCGTCGTGCCCGACACCCAGCCTGACAGCGTGTCCGACGCCAGGAACAGTGCGGCACCCGCCGAGTCCGAACCCTCGCCAAAGCGGCCAATGGGGAACCAGCGCTTGAGGTGCTCGAGATTTTCCTTGGGCACGCGCGGCGTCGCCACGATCTGCGCCGAATTGGTGGTCTCGGGCGCAATGGCGTTGACGCGGATGCCATGCTGGCCAAGCTCGACGGCGAGGCTCTGGGTGAAGCCGGTGACCGCTGCCTTGAAGGCCGAATAGACAACCGTCATCGGGATGCCGCGGAAGGCCTCGATGGTCGAAACGTTGATGATGCTGCCGCCTTGCCCACTTGCCCGCATCAGCGGGATCGCCGCCTTGCTGACATGGAACATGTGCAGCAAGTTGACGTGGTAGAGCGCGTTCCATTCGGCCTCGGTCGACTGCTCGAACGGCGTCTTGAAGCCGAGATAGTCGCCGACATTGTTGACCACCACATCGAGCCGGCCGAAGCTGCCACGCACCGCTTCGACAAGGCGCGCCACGTCATCCGCCTTGCGTACGTCGGCTTCGACGACGAGGTGATCGGGGCCCAGCGTCTCGCGCATCGATGTCACCCGAACGGGGTCGATCTCGGCGACAGCAACCTTCATGCCGGCGCGCGCAAAGAGTTCGGCCGTGGCGCGGCCGATGCCAGCGCCGCCGCCGGTTACCAGCGCGACTTTGCCGGCGAGGCCAAGGATGGAGATTTCGTCGGGCATCTTAGTCTCCGCAGTCGATGGTTCCGGCGCCGGCAGCTCAGCTCGCCGCGTCCTGCGCCTCATATGTGTGGGTGCCGACCACCACCAGCTCGCGGCGCGCAACGCGCCATCCGTCAGGGGTGCGGACGAAGCGATCCTGGTAGCGGATGGTCATCTCGTAGCAGAGGTAGCGGCCGGCCGGATCGCGGAAATAGTGTCGTGCGATGCAATATGTCTCGCCTTCGGCACCGCCCTCGACCGGCCTGACCGCCTGATTGAGCACGGCATGGAAGGTCTTGAGATAGCGGCCGGCGACCATCGCTGGAATGCCGCGCAGTTGGGCGAGACCCTCGAAGGTCCCACGCGGCGCGATGACCGCGCCATCAGCGGTGAACTGCGCGGCGAGCAGGTCGCCATCGCCAGTGTCGACGGCATAGGCATAGCGCTCCGACACCCGCCGCAGCGCCACTTCCATCAGCAGATCCGCCTGATTGTCGGCCATGACGTCCTCCCCGGAGAAGCGCTACCGGCCCGAGACCTGCGCGAAGACCTCGCGCAGCGCCCGCTGCACGTCGTTGCGGCGATAGCCGAGCAGCTTGGTCTCCTCGGCCTCAGGCTCGTAGGCGAGGATGTTGCCACGGCCCGGAACGATGAACATGTCGGGCAAAAGCGGGTGCTCCTCATTGCGCTCCTCGACCCGGTGCGGATTGCCGACGGCGTCGAACAGCGACTGGAAATACTGCTGGAACGTCAGGTTCTCGTCGCCGACCAGATAGGCCTTGCCGCTCTCGGCGCGCTGGAAAGCTCCCCAGATGGCTTCCGCCAGCGACTGCACCGACATGTAGTTTGTGCCGCCCGGCGGCGCGAAGATCGGCATCTGCGTCTCGCCGCGCGCATAAGCCATCAGCGTCTCGTAGCGCTTGGTCGGCAGACCCTGGACATAGCCGACGATCGACGGCGGGTTGAGCGTCGAGACGTTGAAGTCGGCGGTCGCAAGCGCACGCACGCCTTCGTCGGCAAGGCTGCGGCCACGCACATAGGCGTTTGTCTCCACCAGGTTCGGCATGACCTGGTGATAGTAGCTGCCGATGTGGACGACGCGACGGACGCCGGCCTTGCGCGCCAGCTCGACGAAGGTCGGCACGCCCTCGATCTGCATCTTGGTCCAGAACTCGTTCTCGTCGACGCCCTTGGGCAGGTGGCGGATGTCGTTGCCGGCGGCAAACAGGATGCCGTCGAATGGCGAGAGGTCGGCAGCCGAGAAATCACCCTTGGTGTAGTCGCCATAGATGGTCGGATAGGCCGCCATCGGGGTCGTCTCGGGTGCCGGCTTGCGTGCCGCCAGCACCACTTCGTTGCCTTGAGCCTTGAGGTAGGCGGCGGTGTGGCCGCCGATCATGCCCGTTCCGCCAATGATGAGGATTTTCATGCGCGCGCTCCCGGGCATCTGCAAAAAAGATGGCCGGACGATAGGCAGCGTCACGGGTACGGCATCGTCCGTATCGACTACCAGCCGGTGGCAGGACGAATGGCGACCGCGCCGTCCAGAGTGACCACCTGCCCTTCCGCCATGTCGATGTCGATGGCGACGGCCCATATGCCCGGCGCCGGCAGGTCGAGGCTGTCGATTCGCCAGGTGCCGTCGCCGGGCTTGTAGGCGTCGGCCTTGATTTCGGTCGAGCCGGACTGGCTCAGCCGCAGCACGACGCCGCGCGCATCGAGCGGGCCGAAATCGCCAGTCATCACCATGATCGAGGCGCTGACGGCGCCGGCATGGCCGGGGCTGAGGGCAAAGTCGGCCATGGCCACCGGCGTATGGATGTGAATTGCTGCAGGCTCCGCCGCCTCGACGGCCAGAACGCGCGGTGGCGGCGTGAAGCGGAAGCCGGCAACGAGACCGAGGATCGCGACCATCAGCAGCGTCTCGACCAGGATGCTGCGCACCAGCAGGCGCTGTGCCCCACGCTGCTCGGCCAAGGCCGGTTTCGTCAGCTGCCAACGGTTGAAACCGGCGAGCGCAAACAGGGCGAAAGCCAGCACCAGCTTCGCCGACAGCAGCAGCCCGTATCCGGTATGCCAGAGCGCGGGAACTGCCTCGACCTGGATGACTGTCAGCACGAGACCGGCGGCGACCAACGCCGCAACCACATAGGGAATGGCCACCGAAAACCGTCGCAGCGCCAGCTCGGCGCTTTCTCCACCTTCGCGCCCGCAAAAGGCCAGCGGCAGCAACGCCCCGGCCCAGAAGGCGATGCCGGTCCCATGGACAAACACCATCGGACGCGTCAGCCATTGCGGGGTTGCGGCACTGGCATGGCCGCTCGCGGCCAAGGCGGTGCCGACGCCGACGAGGCCGGCAAGCGACAGCCAACGGGCCAGGCTGGCATCGCTGGCGAGTGCCAGCAGCGCCAGCGACAGGGCGATGAAGGCGATAGCCGCGGTGAAGGCATAGCTGGTCGCAGCCGCCGCCTGCCAGCCCATGCCCTGACCGAACAATGCGAGCGGCGCGCCGAGCGCATCGAGCCCTTGCAGCCCGAAGGAGACGGGTGCTGCGACAAGGCCCGCAACGAGCAGCGCGCCGATGACACCGACACCGGAGTGCTTGCCGGGCATGAGCCAGGCGAGCGCGAATGCGCCACCGACGCCAAGGAACAGGCCGAGATAGAGCACCAGCTTGGCGCTCCAGATGGCAAGTCGCATCGACGTGTCGTTCAGCTCAGGTGCAGCGGGAGGCGTGACACTCGGATTGCCGACCGAAAAGGACAACACGCCCGCCACAGGGTGCCCGTCGGAAGAGACGACGCGCCAGGACAAAAGGTAGGTGCCTTCGGCCTTCCAGCCCGGCCAGGCAATCGCCAGGTCGGCGCCATTTGCCTTGGCTGTCAGGCGCGTTTTGGTGCCGTCGGGGCCAATCAGCTCGGTGACCAGCGGCGCCACAGTCTCGCTGAAACCGAGCAAGAGCTCGGCGGGGGCTGCCTGCACCACCGCACCTTCGACAGGCGTCGAGCGCAGTAACGAGGCATGAGCACGTGCGACCGACGTCGTGCCCAGAAAGGCACTGGCGGCCATGATCAGGCCGCACAGGAAAACGAGCAGGCGCGCGCTGTCGCCAACAATGCCGCCCCCGGTCAGGCAAGGAAAGCGCGCGCCCATGATGTCAGTGGCCCGAATGGTCCTGGCTCTGGCCGCCGATCTTGTCGGCCTGGAACTCGACGGTCACCGTACCGGCCTTTTCGAAGGTCAACGTGCCGGAGAACTTGTCGCCTTCCTTGACCGGCGCCTTCAGGCCGATGAACATGATGTGGTAGGCGCCCGGCTTGAGCGCGACCTCGCCGCCGGCCGGGATTTCGAGGCCGTCGGTAATCTGGCGCATCTTCATCACGCCTTTGGCGTCTACCGCCATCTCGTGAATCTCGGCCTTTTCGGAAACGTCGGACTGGATCGAAACCAGGCGGTCGGCCTGGCTGCCGTTGTTCGTGATGGTCAAATAACCGGCAGCGACCTTGGCGCCGGCCGGCGTAGCGCGCGACCAGGGGTGGCCGATCTCGAGATCGCCCGCCTTGAAGCCATGGGCGAGCATCTGCTGGGTCGAAGCGAAGAGCAGCAGCAGCGCAAAGACGGCGATGCCGATACGCTCCTCGAAGCTGCGGAAAAGCGGGCGCGAAAAGGCGCGAGCGGAACGGGTCATGGAAAACTCCGGATGTCTAAGGCGCCGGCACATGCGGCGCAGGGTCTGTCGAGATATGCGAATTCGTCCGGCTGCAGCTATGCGGCAGCCGTCTCAGACCAGTGGTGGCGGCGCGCGCGGATTTCCGGGGTCGTGCTCCGGCGCTGTCGCCGCATCGGGTCTGAGCGCCAGAAAGACGGTCTTTGTCTCGATCTGGCGCCCGAGCAGAAGACCAGCGCCATCGGGCGGCATCACCGCGAGCGGCGAGACCATGTTGCAGCCAAGCGTGCAACATGCGGTCAAGGCAGGATGTTCGCTCTTGGCCGGTGCGGTGTGGCCGCTTGCCGAGGTGATGCAGAGCGGGTTGCCGAAAATGTCGAGCGGCGGCGTGCCCTGGCCGAGCGCCACGGCACCCGCCACCGTCTGCAGGACGAGCATCAGCGCCGCGACAAGCGCGACCCCGAACCCAAATCCCTTGCGGCGAAATCCGACCAAGCGTCGCGACCTTTTCTTTTCGGGGCCACTGATAGCATCGATGGCACGAAAGCGAAAATGGACCACGCTGCGACAAATTCTTTGTTCGAGCGAACGCCCGTCTCTCCCGTCGGCCATCGTCGCATCGGACGATGGCCTTCATTGCCATCACCGGTACGACTTGCAGTCGAGCGCGGGAGAATACGCATGAAGGCTGGCATATCGGGGTTGCGCGACGTCTGGCGCGGCGGCGTCGCCACCTGGGAATGCGACGAAATGGGCCATATGAACACGCGCTTCTACGTGGCGCGCTGCATGGAGGCCATCACCATGCTGTTCGGCCGGTCTGGCCTGCCCCGCCTGTTGGCGGTCGGCTCGGAGACGACATTGGCCGTCAGGACCATGCATATCCGCTTCCTGCGCGAGGCGCGGGCCGGAAGCTCGATGCACATCTCGGCGGGGTTCGCCGCCATAGGCAACGGCACGGCCGACATCGTTGCCATGATGTTCGACACAGCCTCGAATGATTGCGCCGCGACCTTTCGCATCCGCCTTCATCATGTCGCATCGACGGACGGCAGCGGGCGGCCATGGCCTGAGACCTTCGCCAATCATATTGCGACCGAGCTCACCGAGACGCCGAGGCTGGCAATGCCGCGTGGCACAGGCGATCTTCCCACGATGATATCCGCATCGGGCGTGCGGGCCGAACAACTCGGCCTGCATCGGCTCGGCCAAGGCGCTGTGCCGCATCAGGCCTGTGACCCCTGGGGCAGGATGCTGCCTTACGCCTTCGTCGGCGCCATGGCCGACAGCGTCCGCAACATCATCACGCCGCTGCGCGAGGCCTGCGCCCGCCACAGCGACAGGACTGGACCACATTTCGGTGCCGCAGCACTCGAGTTCCTGATCGGCGTGGACGGCCTGCCCGCAAGCGGCGACTGCTGGGAGGTGCGCTCCGGCCTCGCCCGCGTCGACGGGCGGACCATGAACATCGTCAACTGGATGCTCGACCCGTTCTCCGGAAGGCCGTTCGGCTCGATGGAGGTTGTGGCCATCTGCTTCGACCTGGAAACGCGCAAGCTTCTGCCCATCGCGCCGGCAGCACAAGCGGAGTTGGCGGGATGGACAATCCCCGACCTGACACTCTGAACCGCAAGCGGAAACGCCGCCCGCTTCTGCGGACGGCGCTTGAAATCACGTGGCTGTGGCGTGGCCGATGCCAGCGCCGCAACCGGTGTCGGCTTGCTCAGTCGATGTCGAAGCTGACGCCCTGGGCCAGCGGCAGCGCCTTGGAGTAGTTCACCGTGTTGGTGGCGCGGCGCATATAGGCCTTCCAGGCGTCCGAGCCGCTTTCGCGGCCGCCGCCGGTCTCCTTCTCGCCGCCGAACGCGCCGCCGATCTCCGCACCCGAGGTGCCGATGTTGACATTGGCGATGCCGCAGTCCGAACCCTCGACCGACAGGAAGCGCTCGGCTTCCTGTAGGTCGAGCGTGAAGATCGACGACGACAGGCCGGCGCCGACCGCATTGTGCAGGTCGAGCACAGCATCGAAGTCGGAATACTTCATCACATAAAGGATCGGTGCGAAGGTCTCTTCCAGCACCGGACCTGTCTGATCAGGCATCTCGACCAGTGCCGGCTTGACGTAATAGGCGCCGTCATGGCCCTGGTCGACGCGCATGCCGCCGGTGATCTCGCCGCCGGCCTCGGCCGCGTGCTTCAGCGCCTTCTGCATGCCGTCGAAGGCGGCCTTGTCGATCAGCGGGCCGACGAGGGCCGAGCTTTCCAGTGGGCTGCCGACCGAGACGCTCTGATAGGCCTTCTTCAGCCGCGGCACGAGCTGGTCGTAGACGCTGTCATGGACGAACAGGCGGCGCATGGTGGTGCAGCGCTGGCCGGCGGTGCCCATGGCGCCGAAGGCGATGGCGCGCAGCGCCATGTCGAGATTGGCCGAAGGGCAGACGATGCCGGCATTGTTGCCGCCGAGTTCGAGGATGGCGCGGGCGAAACGTTTGGCCAGGCGCGGGCCGACGTCACGGCCCATACGGGTCGAGCCGGTGGCCGAGACCAGCGGCACCTTGGGGTGGTCGACAAGCACCTCGCCGATGGCGCGGTCGCCGATCAAAAGCTGCGACAGGCCTGCGGGCGCATCAGCGCCAAAACGTTTTGCCGCACGTTCGAAGATCGCCTGGCAGGCAAGGGCGGTCAGCGGCGTCTTTTCCGACGGCTTCCAGACCACCGAATTGCCGCAGACAAAGGCCAGGGCTGCATTCCACGACCACACCGCAACGGGGAAGTTGAAGGCCGAGATGACGCCTGTGACGCCGAGCGGATGCCAGGTTTCCATCATGCGATGGCCGGGACGCTCGGTGGCAATGGTCAAACCATAGAGCTGGCGCGACAGGCCGACGGCGAAGTCGCAGATGTCGATCATCTCCTGGACTTCGCCGAGGCCCTCGGAGGTGATCTTTCCGACCTCGATCGAGACCAGGCGGCCGAGATCGGCCTTTGAAGCGCGCAGCTCCTCGCCGAGCAGGCGGACAAGCTCGCCGCGCTTCGGCGCCGGCACGTTGCGCCAGGCTTTGAAGGCGGCATCGGCGCGGGCAATTACGGCTTCCGCCTCGGCTGATGAGATCGACTTGAGCGCGCCGATCTGGTCGCCCGTCACCGGGCTGCGCACGATCAGGTCGCCGCCGGTGAAGGCAGCTGACGCAACGCCAAGCCGCTCCAGAAGAGCGGCGGTTTCGCTGGTCATGTTCATGCTGAATTCCTTTCCTCGTTCCTCACCCGCCCCGGGGCCGTTTGCGCGTGTGTTCGCGTCGTCGGTCGGGGCATTATCGCTTCGTTTCTCGACGGCCTTTGACGCAAGACGCTTGGCAATGGCTATAGCCTGATCGACCACCTCAGCGCCACATCGGCGATCGCTGTGAGCGTGCTGTCCGGCGAATTGGCCAGACATGATCCAGCGCCACGCGGTACGCGCGGCGAAGCTGACATCGATGTGAGGGAGGCTGAAAAAAACAACACCCGCCGGGGGAGGAGGTCCGGCGGGTGTCGTATTTGTGGCCAGCGTCTGGGAGGAGGTAGGCGCTGACCTATTCGTCGGAAACCTGGGAGGAGGTAGGCCCGACAAATTCGATGACTGATATCTAGCTCCGCTGCGTATCGATTTAAAGTGTTGATATTGCATAGGAGCTTTGCGTTTTGTGCAATGCAGCAAGAGGCGCCGCGCTGCACAATCTTGCGGACGCTGCGTAAGCAGCCCTGATAGGGGAACCTTGCGCAACCGCCACGGTTAAAGGGGCGACGGCAGGAAGGCCATGGTCGACTATCGGGCAGCGCGCCTTAACATGGTGGAGTACCAGATCGCCCGGCGTGGATTGACCGAGCCGGCGGTGCTGGAGGCCATGGCCGCGGTGCCGCGTGAGAAATTCGTACCCACGGCCCTGCGCGACCGCGCCTACGACGATACCGCCCTGCCCATCGCCCACGACCAGACTATATCGCAACCTTATATCGTCGCGCTGATGGCCTGGGCGGCGGAACTCGAGCGCGGCAACAAGGTTCTGGAGATCGGCACCGGCTCGGGCTATGCGGCGGCCGTCATGGCCAGGCTAGCCGGCCGCGTCGTCACCATCGAGCGCATCGCTTCGCTGGCCGACAGCGCCAGGGCTCGGCTGAACAAGCTCGGCCATGCGAATGTACAAGTCATCGCGGGAGACGGCTCGGCCGGCTGCGAGGCCGAGGCGCCGTTCGACGCCATTCTCTCGGCAGCGGGTTCACGCACCGTGCCGTCGGCGTGGAAGGAACAGCTTGCGATAGGCGGACGGCTGATCATGCCCTTGGGCCCGTTCGGCGACCAGCAATTGGTCAAGATCGTGCGCAACGGCGAGAACGACTATGCGCGGAAGACGCTCGTGGCCGTGCGTTTCGTGCCGCTTCTCGGCGGCACGGGCTGACGGCTCAGCCCTTGCCGCCTTTGGCGACGAAGCGCCGTTCCGGCATCGAGCCCGGATCCGGCGGCAGTGTCGCGCCGCCATTCAGCGCCAGTTGCATGAACACGGTGTCGAGCCAGCGGCCATGCTTGTAGCCGGAGCCTTCCATGCGGCCGGTGTAATGGAAACCGAGCCTTTCATGCAGCTGCACCGAAGCGCTGTCGGCATGGCCGTCGCCGATGACGGCGATGATCTGTCGAAAGCCGAGAACAGTTGATTCGTCGATCAGCGCCTGCATCAGCGTCTTGCCGATGCCGGCGCCCTTGGCTTCCGGCGCAACATAGATCGAATCCTCGACAATGAAGCGATAGGCAGGGCGCGCACGGAACGGGCCGGCATAGGCATAGCCCAGAATGACAGCGTCGCGCTCGGCGACGAGGTAGGGATAACCGGCATCCGTCAGGCTGTTGTAGCGCTCCCCCATCTCGGCGCGCGAGGGCGGATCGAGCTCGTAGCTCGCCGTGCCGTTGAGGACCGCGTCGGCATAGATTTCGGTGATCCGGTCGAGGTCGTCAGGCAGCGCGTGCCGAATCTTCATGCTCATTTTTTAGGCAATCCATTCTTCTGCCTCCATTAGAGCAAAGCTCCGAACAAATGAAAAGGGCGGCCATTGGCCGCCCTTCGAAAGTCTGATGGTCCAGCTGATTATTCGCGGTTGCCCAGGAACGACAGCAGGAACGAGAACAGGTTGATGAAGTCGAGATAGAGCGTGAGCGCGCCCATGATCGCCTTGCGGCCGGAGACGAGCACGTCGTCGCCGTCGAAATACATCTCCTTGATCTTCTGCGTGTCGTAGGCGGTCAGGCCAGCGAACACCAGCACGCCGATCGCCGAGATGGCGAACTGCAGGGCCGGCGACTGCAGGAAGATGTTGACCACCATCGCGATCAGCAGGCCGATCACGCCCATGGTCAGGAACGTGCCCATGGCGGTCAGGTCACGCTTGGTCGTGTAGCCGACAAGCGAGAGCGCACCGAAGGCGGTCGCGGTGATGAAGAAGGTCTGGACGATGCTGGCGCTGGTGTAGACCAGGAAGATCGACGACAGCGACAGGCCCATCAGGCCGGCGAACACCCAGAACGCGGTCTGCGCGCCGGAAACGCTCATCGACTGGATGCGGGCGCTCAGGAAGAACACCATGCCGAGCGGAGCCAGCATGACGACCCACTTCAGCGGCGAACCATAGAGCGCAACGCCGAGGCTGGTCAGCATCTTGCCGTTGCCCATCGTGGCGACGGCGGTGGCCGGATCGTTGGTGGTCGCCAGCGTCATGGTGCCCAGCGCTGCAAGACCGGTGATGACCAGGCCGAGCGCCATAAGGTTGTAAACCTTGAGCATGTAGGCGCGCAGGCCTTCGTCGATCGACGCGTCGGTGCGGCTGCCTGCCGTCGCCATGCGCGTCTGGTAGTTTCTAAAGTCGGACATGGTTTCCTCTGTTGCTTCTGCCCCGTCGGGTGTCAGGCCGAGACCCAGGCGCCGCTGGCGGGACTCCAGCATGCCTCCGCCGAAATATGATGTTTCTTTCAGACCTAAACAAGGCCTGTAACGCCTTGAAACCGGCTGTGAGCGCACAATCTCATACAAATGTCGTTGAAGTCCAGCCCGCGCAACGGCATTTCGTCATTCGCTGCGCAGCACCGGCGCCGCCTTGTGGCCGAGCACCCGCCAGGTGCCGACCAGACCGAAGCCGACGGTCAGCACCAGGGCAAAGACGATCGTCGCAACCGCCACCTCCGGCAGGAAGGACGATGGCAGCGTCATGATTCGCGCGACGACGAACCAGGCCGCGACCCCGCCGGCGGCGAGCGCGAAGATGGCGGTGGCGAGGCCGATCAGCATGTATTCCAGCGAAAACGCCGATATCAACGTCCGCCGCGTCGCACCGAGCGTCTTCAGGATGACCGCGTCATGGACCCGGGCACGGTTGCCGGCGGCAAGTGCGCCGGCCAGCACCAGCACCGAGGCGATCAGCGCCACGCCGGCAGCGGCACGGATCGCAGTACCGAGCTGGGCGACCAGCCGGTTGACGACGTCGAGCGCGTCCTTCACCCGCACGGTGGTGATTGCCGGATAGCTGCGCGTCACCGCGTTCAGGATCTTAGCCTCGTCGGCAGGGACAGCCTTGTCTTCGGTCAGCGTCGCCAGCCAGCTGTGCGGCGCACCGGCGAAGGTGTTGGGTGAAAACACCATGACGAAGTTGATGCCCATCGATTCCCACTGCACTTCGCGGAAATTGGCGATCTTGGCCGTGACGTTGCGGCCCAGCACGTTGACGGTGACCATGTCGCCAATCTTGAGGCCGAGTTCGCCCGCCTCTTGTGCCGAGAATGACACCAGCGGCTCGCCCGAATAGTCGGCCGGCCACCACGTGCCTTGCGACAGCGTCGAATTCTCCGGCAGGTTCTTGGCATAGGTCAGGCCACGGTCGCCGCGCAGCACCCAGGCGCCTTCCGGCGGTACGTTGAGTTTCTGCACGTCGGTGCCGTTGAGCGCCATGACACGGCCGCGCAGCATCGGCACCCGCACCAGCTTGCCGCCGGGCGCCTCTGTCGCAACCAGCCTGGCAAAGTCGTCGACCTGGTCAGGCTGGATGTCGACGAAGAAGAAGTTCGGCGCCCGCTCCGGCAGGCTGCCTGATATCTGGCGGCGCAGATTGCCGTCGATCAGCGCCAGCGTGACGAGAAGCGTCAGCCCGAGGCCGAGCGACAGCACCACGGACGGCGTCAAAGCGCCGGGGCGGTGGATGTTGCCGACGGCGAGCCTGAGCGCGGTCGAGCGCACACGCGGGCTTTTCCGCGCCAGCCACTGCACCGCAACGGCCACGGCGCGCAGCACCAGAAACGAAAAGATCGTCGCTCCGACAAAAATGGTGGCGATGCGGCGGTCGCCGGCGAACCAGATCGCGAGCGCCGCGAGTATGGCGGCGATGCCCAAAGCGGTTGCGATGTAGACTAGCCGCGGCAGGCCCCGACCTTCAAAACCCATCTCGCGGAACAGCGCGGTGGCCGGCACGTCGCGGGCACGGCCGAGCGGCAGGATGGCGAAAGCAAGCGTCACCAGGACGCCGAACAGAGCGGCCATGGCAAGTGCCGCCGGGTAGACGCCGGCTTCGGCCGGCACCGGGATGACCGACTGGAGTGCTGCGCTCGCCGCAAACGGCATCAGCGCGCCGAGCGCCAGGCCGATGGCGATGCCGAGACCTGCAATAAGCAGGATCTGGATGAGATAAACTGTCAGTACGAAGCCGCCCGAGGCGCCCAGGCTCTTGAAGGTGGCAATGACGCCACGCTTGCCGTCGAGATAGGCGCGCACGGCATTCGCTACGCCAACACCGCCAACGACCAGTGAGGTCAAGCCGACCAGCGTCAGGAACTGGGTGAAGCGTTCGATGTTGGCCGACAATGCCGGCGCGGCATTGGTCCTTGTCCGCACGCTCCAGCCAGCCTCGGGGAATTCGGCATTCGCCCGCTCGCGCACATCAGCCACTTCGGCTTCGCTGGTACCGACAGGCATGCGCAGCTTGTAGGCGTGTTCGACGAGACTGCCGGGCTGGATCAGTCCGGAAGTGCTCAACCCTTCCATCGACACCAGCAGGCGTGGCGCAAAGCCGAAGCCGTCGGAGACCGCGTCAGGCTCGGTGACAAGCTTTGCCCGGAGTTCGAAGGTCGCGCTGCCGAGCTTGATGCGGTCGCCAAGCTTGAGGTTGAGCCGTTCGAACAACAGATCGGGGGCCACCGCGCCGAAGATGCCCGAGCGCTCGGCAAAGAGTTCGGCGCGGGGCAGCGCCGGCTCCGTCACCAGTTGGCCGTAAAGCGGATAGGCGTCGTCGACCGCCTTGGCTTCGACAAGCGACTGGTCGGAACCGTCTTCCAGCCGCGCCATCGAGCGCATGCCGGCATTGTGCGAGACGGTGCCGAGGCTTTCGAGGAAGGTCTTTTCCTTGTCGGTCGCCTCGCGCTGGATCAGCTGGAAACGGATGTCGCCGCCGAGCAGCGCCTGACCCTCGCTGGCAACGCCGGCGGTAATCGCCCGCGCCACCGAATTGACGCCGCCGATTGCCGCCACGCCGAGCGCGATGCAGGTCAGGAAGATCAGGAAGCCGCGCAGGCCGCCACGCATTTCACGCGCGGCAAAGCGGAAGGCGAGAGGCAGGTCCTTCAGCATGGGAGCACCTGCGATCCGAATGCCTCATTCCGCAACGCTGGCGCTCTACGTTGCCCCCCTCTGCCCTGCCGGGCATCTCCCCCACAGGGGGGGAGATTGGAGGCGGCGTCCTTGCCGCCGTTCTTGCGGCCTCGAATATTGGCTGAGACGACGGCGAAGGCTGATCTCCCCCCTTGCGGGGGAGATGGCCGGCAGGCCAGAGGGGGGTGCTCAGAAGCGAAAATCATGCCCGGACTTTCTCGGCCAGAGGCGCAATTGTCGCCGTCTCGATCCGCCCGGAGCGCATCGCCACCTGCCGGTCGCAGCGCGCGGCGAGTGCTGGATCGTGCGTCACCAACACCAGCGTCATGGCGCGTTCGGCGGCCTTGGCGAACAGGAGGTCGGCGATCTGCCGCCCTGTCGCCTGGTCGAGATTGCCTGTCGGCTCGTCGGCGATGAGGATGGCAGGCTCCGGCGCCAGCGCACGCGCAATCGCCACGCGCTGCTGTTCGCCGCCCGAAAGCTCGCCCGGATAGTGCGTGACGCGGTCGGCGAGGCCGACGGCCGCAAGCTCGCGTTCAGCGATGGCAAAGGCGTCGCGCTTGCCGGCCAGTTCGAGCGGCACGGCGACGTTTTCCAGCGCGGTCATGTTGGGGATCAGATGGAACGACTGGAAGACGATGCCGATGTTGCGGCCGCGAAACGCCGCGATCTGGTCCTCGCTGCGGCCGTTGAGCAGCTCGCCGGCGATCTTGACCGTGCCGCCATCGACACGTTCGAGTCCGGCCAGAACCATCAGCAGCGTCGATTTGCCGGAACCGGAAGGGCCGACGATGCCGGTGGCCTCGCCGGCGGCGACATCGAGGCTCACGCCCTTCAGCACATGCACTGAAGAAGCCCCCGTCCCAAGCGTCAACGACACGTCTCTCAGTTCGATGACTGCTTCTGTCACGGCAAATCTGTCCTATATGAAAATCTAAGAGGCGTGAATTTTTCCGTCATATGGGTTTTGAAACATGGCATTGAAACATCTGACCTTCGCATTCCTTGCCGTCTCTCTGGCCTTTTTCACGACCATTGCCCCGGTTTGGGCCGAACCATTCAAGATCGTCGGCTTTGGCGACAGCCTGATGGCCGGATATGGCCTCAATCCCGGCGAGAGCTTTCCCGAAAAGCTCGAAAAGGCGCTACGCAACAATGGTCACGATGTCGTGATTACCAATGCCGGCGTCTCTGGCGACACCACAAGCGGCGGCCTGTCGCGGCTCGACTGGTCCGTCCCCGACGGAACGCAGCTGGTCATACTGGAGCTCGGCGCCAACGACATGCTGCGCGGCATCGACCCGGCGCTCGTCGAGCAGAACCTCGACAAGATGCTTGCCCGGCTCCGGGAGCGAAAGATCGAGGTGCTGCTGGCCGGCATGGTTGCGGCGCCAAATCTCGGTCACGCTTATGGCGAACAATTCGGCACGATCTATCCGAGGCTGGCCGAGAAGTACGGCGTGACGCTTTATCCGTTCTTTCTCGATGGCGTCGCCGGTGATCCGAAACTGCTTTTGGAGGACGGCATGCACCCGACAGCAGAAGGTATCGACCGCATGGTCGCAAAGGCGCTGCCGACTGTCGAAAAGGCAGTTGCCGGCAAATGAACGTCGTCATGCATCGTTGCAACACATCCGATTTCGTTGCGTGGTCGAAACAGCAGGCGCTGAACAAAGCCCTTGCCCGGCGCAGCGATCGATGATTCGCTGAGCCCTACGAACTGCGATTCGAGGAAGGGAGCCTGGCCATGCCGCGACTTTTCACCGCCCTCGAAATTCCGCGTGATGCCGCCTTATCGCTGTCGCTGCTCAGGGGCGGCCTGTCAGGCGCCCGCTGGATCGACGTCGAAAACTACCACCTCACCTTGCGTTTTTTCGGCGACATCGAAGGCCACGTCGCCGACGAGATCGTCGAAGCACTCGACCGTGTCGACCGTCCGAGCTTCCAGCTCACGCTTTCGGGTGTCGGCGCCTTCGGGCAGAAAAAGCCGCATGCGGTCTGGGCCGGCGTCACACCGTCGCCGGAGATGAACGCGCTGCAGGCCGAAATCGAGCGCATCAGCAAGCGCCTCGGCCTGCCGTCGGATCCGCGCAAGTTCACCCCGCATGTCACGCTGGCGCGGCTCAGGAACACCAGCCCGCTCGATGTCGCACACTATCTGTCAGCGCGCGGCAACTTCGCCACCGTGCCCTTCCGTGTCGGCCGCTTCGTCTTGATGTCGTCGCGCGACTCGGTCGGCGGCGGCCCCTACATCGTCGAGGAAGCCTGGCCGCTGAATGGCGTCGACGCCCGCGCTGCCAGCCGGTCGGCAAGCGCCTCCGAAGCGTCGCGGATCATGCGGTAGACCGCAGCGAAGCCGTCTTCCCCGCCGTAATAGGGATCGGGCACGTCGCGTGGTCCACCCACGGCCTGGCCGATGAAAAGCTCGACACGCTCGGCCAAGCTCGCCGGCGCAAGCGCCCGGAGATCGTCGACATTGGAGCGATCCATGCCGAGGATCAGGTCGAAGCGCTCGAAATCGCGCGCCACAACCTTGCGGGCCTGCTGGGCGGTGATGTCGATGCCATGCTCGGCCGCAACCGCGATCGACCGCGGATCGGGGGCCGAACCCGCGTGCCAGCCGCCCGTGCCAGCCGAGTCGATTGTGTATTCGCCATCTAGCCCGCGCTCGGTGAGCACGGCCCGAAACACACCTTCGGCAAGGGGCGAACGGCAAATGTTGCCGAGGCAAACGAACAGAATTGATTTTACCGGCTTCTCGCTCATCGATCCCGCGCTATGCTGGTGAACACTTCGCATATCACGGGAGCATGAAATGGCCAGAGAGAAACTTGGACAGCAGGAGCTGAAGGCAGCGCTCGACGCGCTCGGCGGCTGGACACTCGCCGCCGACGGGTTGTCGATGTCGCGCAGCTTCGTGTTCAAGAACTTCAGTGAGGCCTTCGCCTTCATGACCCGCGTCGCCATGGCGGCAGAACAGCTCGACCACCACCCCGATTGGTCGAATGTCTACAAGACGGTCGACGTCACGCTGAACACCCACGACGCCGGCGGGCTGACCGAGCTGGATTTCAAGCTGGCCAAGCGCATGAACGGCTATTTCGGTTCCTGAGGCCGGCATCTTGCAGAGGGGACCGAACCTTCCCACATCTTTGATCGCGCATTGGCACCGAAACCGGAACCGGTTTCCGGCAAGCGTGAGAAGATAGAGTTCGGGCAAAGGAGATTGTCTGGATGGTGAAGTTTCCCGGCTTTGACAGCTTTCGCGGCGGCGTGAACGGCGCTCCGGCAAGCGAAGCCGAGGTGCGCGAGAAGTTCTGGCGCACCGCCAAGCGCGCTGCCCGCCACGTGCCTTTCATGGAAGAGGTGGTGGCGGCCTATTATTGCGCGCTGGACAAGGACACGCCGCTGCGAGCCAAAGGTATCCTGTTGGCGGCGCTCGGCTATTTCATCCTGCCGGTCGACACCATTCCCGATGTCATACTGGGCCTCGGCTTCACCGACGACATCGCCGTGCTGACCGCTGCGATCACGGCGGTCCGGGCGCACATGACACCGGCCCACCGCCTTGCCGCGAAGGAAGCGCTGTCACAGGACCAATGACAGCGCTGCCCGCTTGTTTCATCCTGAAACGAAAAGTCAAACTCTTGCCGTTTTCGTGGTTTTCAACCACGTCAGGGACAAGGTGCCCGTCCACGATGGGCAGTTCGGCGGGGTTCCATGCGATGAATGTCCTTTCTGAAAAGCATTCACCCTTTGGTAACCCAGATTAAATCAAAATGAAGCGAACGGGCGGGCGCGCAGTCGGCCTGCCCCGCTCCATTTGAACTACAGGAAAAACGATGCGCGGTTTGATAGCTACAATTTCGGGTCTGGTGCTTGCAGTGTCGGCAATGCCGGCGCTCGCCCAGTCGGCGACCAAGATCGGCCAGCACAACGCCTGGGGCACCTACAGCTACCAGGCGCAGAACGGCAAGGTCTGCTACGTGCTGACGGTGCCGACCGACAAGCAGCCGTCGACGCTCGACCATGGCGACATGTTCTTCTTCGTCAGCCAGCGCCCCGGCCAGAAGGTTTCCTTCGAGCCGCAGTTCATCGCCGGCTACAATTTCCAGGAAAACTCCAAGGTCACCGTCACCATCGGCGACAAGTCGTTCTCGATGTTCACCAAGGGAAAGTCGGCCTGGGTCGAGAACGCAGCCGAGGAACCTGCCCTGATCAGCGCCATGAAGGGCGGCTCGGACATGAAGGTCTCGGCCAAATCAGGCCGTGGCAACCCGACCAATTACGTCTTCTCGCTCAAGGGCATTTCGGCGGCGCTGACGTCGATCACCACCTGCAAGTAAGCGCAGACGCAAGACAGGTTTTCGAAAGCCGGGCGGCCCGATCGCCCGGCTTTTTTGCGACAGGAGCCGGGGTCTGCAGATGCACAGGATCATTGACGGGACCAGTAGCCAGCTCGACCGGGCCGCGATCATCTGGGCGCGGGCGACGGCGGTGCGCGACAACGATCCTGATGTGGCGACGCTCGACGAGGCGCGGCCGATCATTTCGCGGGTGCTCGCCAGCTCGGAGCGGGCTCTGCTCGCCATCGCCGAGGCCACCAATGGGACCGCTGTTGCCTTCGGTGCCATTGCGCCGATGCCGGGAGATGGCAACGTGGCGGAACTGCACTATTTCGGCGTCGACCCGGACCATTGGGGCAAGGGCGCGGCAGTCGAATTGCTGGCCGGCATCGCAGCGCTGCTGCGCGAGCGCGGCTTCGATGCGGCCGAACTCGCGGTCTATTCGGACAATGAGCGCGCCGTCCGGCTTTACGAACGTCTCGGCTGGCGGCGCCTGGGCGAACCGGTGCCACACCAACGCAGCGGCCGGCCAGAGCAGCGCTACCGCCTGGTGCTCCGCCCAACCGCCTGAAACATCTTCGGCCTAAGACACGGCCGGCCGGCTCAGCGCATCAAGCAACCCCGAGGCCCATTGCGGCGCGATCAGCCAGATCGCCAGTACGGCAATGGCGACCGCATGCGCGATGACAATTGTGTAGAGCCGCGATCGGAACGGCTCCTTGCGGGTCTTGTGTCGGAACAGGTGCTGGGCCGACAAGGCACCCAGGCTGCCACCGGCGAAGGCGAGCCAGAGCAGGGTTTTCTCGGGGATGCGCCGGCCGCCGGCGCGGGCCAGATACT
Organism: Aminobacter sp. MDW-2; assembly: GCF_014250155.1. Lineage (NCBI taxonomy): Bacteria > Pseudomonadati > Pseudomonadota > Alphaproteobacteria > Hyphomicrobiales > Phyllobacteriaceae > Aminobacter > Aminobacter sp. MDW-2. The sequence continues at coordinate 1,089,144 of NZ_CP060197.1, read as the reverse complement.
TGTCGCGCCAGAAGGCAGCGAACGCCGCAAGATTGACGACGAGCGCCACCAGGACAACGTTAAGGATGTTGCTCATCGGGCCAGCATCCCAGCCATTGCCTAACAGACTGCAAAGCTGCGGCACAAATGCATGGCCGCCAAAACGTGACGCAGCGCCAGACCTGTGATATGTCGCGCCAAAATCCTACATTTTCCGATATCTACAGCTAGCTGAGCCCGAATGACCCTTTCGCTCGACCTTACCACCGATGCTACCCGTGACGCGTTGCGCGCCCGTGCGGCCGCGCCCGTCAAGGGCGAACTGATCGGCCTCACCCGCGAGGAGCTTGCCGAAGCGCTCGTTACGTCAGGCGTCGTCCCCGAACGCCAGGCCAAGATGCGTGTCCAGCAGCTCTGGCACTGGCTTTATGTCCGCGGCGTCTCCGACTTCGCCGACATGTTCAACATCTCCAAGGACCTGCGCGCCGAGCTCGCCAAGCACTTCACAATCGCGCGGCCGGAGATCGTCGAGGAGCAGATTTCCTCGGACGGCACGCGCAAGTGGCTGTTCCGTTTCCCGCCGCGAGGCGCCGGTCGCCCGGTTGAAATCGAGACCGTCTACATCCCCGAGGAAGGCCGCGGCACGCTGTGCATCTCGTCGCAGGTCGGCTGCACGCTGACCTGCTCGTTCTGCCACACCGGAACCCAGAAGCTGGTGCGCAACCTGACGGCGGAAGAGATCCTGGCGCAGCTGATGACGGCACGCGATCGGCTCGGCGATTTCCCCGACCGCGACACGCCCGCCGGCGCCATTGTTCCGGCCGAGGGCCGCAAGGTCTCCAACATCGTCATGATGGGCATGGGCGAGCCGCTGTACAATTTCGAGGCGGTCAAGAAGGCGCTGCTGATTGCCTCCGATGGCGACGGGCTGGCGCTGTCCAAGCGCCGCATCACGCTGTCGACCTCGGGTGTCGTGCCGGAAATCTTCCGCACCGGCGAGGAAATCGGCGTCATGCTGGCGATCTCGCTGCACGCCACCAATGACGACCTGCGCGACCTGCTGGTGCCGATCAACAAGAAGTACCCGCTCAAGGAGCTGGTCGACGCCTGCCGCAACTATCCCGGCCTGTCGAACGCCCGCCGCATCACCTTCGAATATGTGATGCTGAAGGACGTCAACGACAGCCTCGAAGATGCCAAGGCGCTGGTCAAGCTGCTCAAGGGCGTGCCGGCCAAGATCAATCTGATCCCGTTCAATCCATGGCCCGGCACCAACTATCAGTGCTCGGACTGGGAAACGATCGAGAAGTTCGCCGACTACATCAACAATGCCGGCTATGCCTCGCCGATCCGCACCCCGCGCGGCCGTGACATCCTCGCCGCCTGCGGCCAGCTCAAGTCGGAATCCGAGCGCATGAAGAAGAGCGAGCGCCTGGCGCTCGAGGCGATGATGATCGCGGGACACGGCGAGGCGTGAGCCGCGTCCTCGTCTATCTCGGCAAATTCGCCCACATGGTGCTGGGCTATGCCGCGGCGTCCATTGCCGCCAGCGCCTTCCTCAACGTTGTGTTCCTTGGCGTTGCGGGCCTGATAGCCACCGACATACCGCCCGAGGTAGCCAGCGGCTCGATGGTCTTCACCATTCCGTTCATCGCGCTGTTCGTCGCCTATTTCGGCTTCGTGCCGGCAGTCGTCGTCATGCTGCTCGCCGAATTGCTCGGCAAGCGCGACTGGCTGTTCTACGCCCTTGCCGGCGGCTTCGTGGCGCTGGTCTTCATAGGCGTCGCCTACCAGAGCGGCGACGGCGGCTTCGCCTATCGCGATCCGCTCTGGCCGGTGTCGATCATCGGCAGCGGTTTGGTCGGCGGCATCGCCTACTGGTTCGTTACCGGCCGCTTCGCCGGCGCGCTCAGGAATACCCCTACTTCGCCTGCGCCGTGAGGATCTTCAGCGCGAAGGCCGAGAACACCCCTGCAAACAGATAGTCGACGATGCGCGTCACGCGCGGACTCTTCTTGAGCAGCCCGGCGAATTTGTCGGCGGCAATCACCATCGGCGCCGTCACCGGCAGCGACAGGACGATGAACATCGCACCGAGGAAGAACAGCTTGCCCGGCGCGTTGGTGTCGTGGGCCGAGACGAACTGCGGCAGGAACGTCATGAAGAACAGGATGATCTTCGGGTTGAGCAGATTGATGCCGAGGCCGGTGGCCCAGTTCTGGAACACAGAGCGCGGCGCACGCTTGGTGGTGTCGGGCGAAAACGCCGAACCCTTGGTGATCGCCTGGAAGGCGAGCCAGACCAGGTAGCCGGCACCGACGACCTTGAGCGCCATGAAGGCTTGCGGCGAAGCGACGATCAGGGCCGAGAGGCCAAGCGCCACCAGCGTGGTGTGGATGACGATGCCGGTCATCGCGCCTGCCATGCAGGCAAAGCCGGCCTTGCGGCCTTCCGACAACGCGCGGCCGACGAACAGGGTCATGTCGGGTCCGGGCGTGATCGCGATGATGAAGGTTGCGATCGCGAACTGGATGATGGTCGACCAATCGGGAATGAAGGACATAATCGGGCCGCCGGGTCTGCCTGGAAGGCAAGGGTTGTGGGGATTTTCCGGCAATAGCCCTAATCGCACCAATTCGGCGCTTCAACCGGAAAATAGCAGGCCAGAGCAGGGCACCGGCCTGACAAATGAATATGAAAGACGGACCGCCGGGCCGAATGGCCCGGCGCTACACCTCGGCGTGGCTCAGCTGTCGAAGTAGCTCTGCGTGCCGTGCGCCTCGATCGCCTCAGCGAGACGGCCGAGCGCATGCACATAGGCGGCTGTCCGCACCGAGATCTCCTTCTTGCTGGCGACGTCCCAGATGGCGCGGCCCTCGCGTTCCATGATGGCGCGCAGCCGGTCGTGAATCTCCTCGATCTGCCAGTAGAAGCCCTGGCGGTTCTGCACCCATTCGAAATAGGAGACGGTGACGCCGCCGGCGTTCGCCAGGATGTCGGGCAGCACGACGATGCCCTTCTTTTCCAGGATGGCGTCGGCTTCCGAGGTCACCGGACCGTTGGCGAGCTCGAGCACGATGCGCGCCTTGACGCTGTCGGCGTTGTCGACGCGGATCATGTTTTCCAGCGCCGACGGCACCAGGATATCGCAGTCGACGCCGACGAGCGCGTCGCCGGCAAGCAGCTCATGACCGTGTTGACCGGCGGTCGAGGTCACCGAACGGGCGCTGTTCTTGGCCGCAAACAGGCGGTCGAGGTCGAGGCCGTCGGATGCATGCACGGCACCTTCCGAATCCGACACGGCAATGATCTTGTGGCCGTCCGAGGCAAGCAGGCGGGCGATATGCTGGCCAGCATTGCCAAAGCCTTGCACGGCAATGCGCAGGCTGCCCTTGAGCCCGAGTTCGTCGGCGAGGTGCCGCACGAGATAGAAGCCGCCTCGCGCGGTGGCGTCGCCGCGGCCGAGCGAGCCGCCCAGCGCCAGCGGCTTGCCGGTGATGACGGCGGGCGAAGCCTGACCGACGATCTGGGCGTACTCGTCGGCCATCCAGCCCATGATCATCGAGTTGGTGTAGACGTCTGGTGCCGGGATGTCGCGGTCGGGCCCGATGATGCGGGCGAAGGCCTGCATGTAGGCACGCGACAGGCGCTCCAACTCGGCTTTGGACAGCTTGCGCGGGTCGACCTGCACAGCACCCTTGCCGCCGCCATAGGGCAGGTTCATCACGGCGCATTTGAAGGTCATCCAGAACGCCAGCATCTCGACCTCGTCGGCGGTCGATTCCGGATGGAAACGGATGCCGCCCTTGGTCGGGCCACGGGTGTCGTCATAACGGCAGCGCCACGAGAGGAACGATTTTCGCGAGCCGTCGTCCATGCGGATCATCAGCCGTGCCTTGGTCGTCTCGCGGGCGAACTTCAGTTTCTCGATCACGTCGGCGTCGACGTTCAGGTGTTTTGCCGCCTCGTCGAGGCGCACGAGTGCATGATCAAGAAGACTGCCTTCTGTCATAATGAGTATGTCCTGTGATTGGATTGGCAATGTGATGCACGGCTCATCGACCGCACCCGACCCGCCTGCACAAAAAAGCGCCAGCGCACAACGTCCAGCCAGAGCCAATCACTGCCGCTGCGTCAGCCCCGGCGGCAGCCGAGGGCGGTCAACCCCTCATATCGAGCCTGTTTGAGGACCGTGGCGGCCGATTCAGGCGCGAGTGGTCCAGGCATGGCTTAGTGTTGGTCCTGGATAGGGCTTCCCCAGCGGAACCGCGGCTTCGACCCATCGGGTGCCCGTTGGCACATGTTGACTCCCCTCGCCCGGCATCCTTCAACTGCCTTCCACTTACAGGAGTGAGTAATGCAGGCAGTATTCGACGGTCACAACGACGTCCTTTTCCGGTTGTGGCAGAACGCCGCCAAGGGCGCCGATCCGGTGGCCGAGTTCATCGACGGCACCCGCCAGGGCCACATCGACATGCCGCGCGCCGCAAAGGGCGGCCTCGCCGGCGGCCTCTGCGCCATTTACATCACCTCGGCCAGCATGCCCGACGAGCAGCGCGACGAAAACGGCCACTACGCCATTCCGCTGTGCAAGCCGCTCGAACGCGCCCCGTCGCTCGACATTGCGCTCGACATGGCCTCGATCGCCTTCAGGATCGAGCGCGCCGGCGGCTGGAAGATCTGCCGCACAGGCGCCGACATCGACGCTGCGCGTGCCGAAGGCAAGTTTGCAGCCGTGCTGCACATGGAAGGCTGCGAGGCGATCGACGCCGATCTCGCCGCACTCGACGTGTTCTATGCCGCCGGCCTGCGCTCGCTCGGCCCTGTCTGGAGCCGCAACACCGTCTTCGGCCATGGCGTGCCCTTCGCCTTCCCGTCGAGCCCCGACACCGGCCCCGGCCTGACCGAAGCCGGCAAGAGGCTGGTCAAGGAATGCAATCGCATCGGCATCGCCATCGACCTTGCCCACATCACCGAGAAAGGCTTCTGGGACGTGGCCAAGCTCAGCGACCAGCCGCTGGTCGTCAGCCACTCCAACGCTCATGCGATTACGCCGATCAGCCGCAACCTGACCGACAAGCAGCTTGCAGCGGTGCGTGAGAGCAACGGCCTTGTCGGCCTGAACTTCGCCGTCACCATGCTGCGCGAGGACGGGCTGAAGAGCGTCGACACGCCGCTATCGGACATGATTCGCCATATCGACTATCTCGTCGAACATGTCGGCATCGATGGCGTGGCGCTGGGTTCGGACTTCGACGGCGCCACCGTGCCGGCCGAGATCGGCGATGCCGCCGGCCTGCAGAACCTCGTTGCCGCCCTCAGCGGCGCGGGCTACGGTGACGACGATCTGGCGAAAATCTGCCGCGACAACTGGCTGAGGGTCTTGCGCTCGGCCTGGCACGAAACGGCAGCCTAACAACAAATAATCGTCAACTTGGGGAACTGAAAAATGATGCTTGGTAAAATGAACGGACACTTCTGTCTGATGCTTGCCGGCGCCGCTCTGTCGGCGATGGTCTTCGCGGCGCCGGCACTTGCGGCGACGCCGGCCGACACGCTGGTCCAGGCATGGGCCATCGACGACACCATCACGCTTGACCCGGCAGAGTCCTTCGAGCTCAGCCCGGCCGAATTCCTCGGCAACGCCTATGACATGCTGGTACGTCTCGACATCAACGACACCACCAAGGTGCGTCCCGGCGTCGCCGAAAGCTGGACCGTCTCCGACGACGGCCTGACCTACACCTTCAAGCTCAAGTCGGGCCTGAAGTTCGCATCGGGCAATCCGATCACCGCAAAGGACGTCGCCTGGTCGTTCGAGCGCGTGGTCAAGCTCGACAAGAGCCCGGCCTTCATCCTCACCCAGTTCGGCTTGACCAAGGACAACGTCACCGAGAAGGCCAAGGCCGCCGATGACAGTACCTTCGTCTTCACCGTCGACAAGTCCTATGCGCCGTCCTTCGTGCTCAACTGCCTGACCGCCACGGTCGGTGCCGTGATGGACAGCAAGCTGGTGCTCGAGCATGTCGCTCCTGTTACACCGACCGACGAGTACAAGTTCGACAACGACTTCGGCAATGGCTGGCTGAAGACCGGCTACGCCGGCTCGGGTCCGTTCAAGATCCGCGACTGGCGCGCCAACGAGATCCTCGTGCTCGAACGCAACGACAACTATTATGGCGACAAGCCGGCGCTTGCCCGCGTCATCTACCGCCACGTCAAGGAAAGCGCGACCCAGCGCCTGATGCTCGAAGCCGGTGACATCGATGTTGCCCGCAACCTCGAGCCGGGCGATCTGGAAGCCATTTCGAAGAATGCCGAGCTGGCCACGACGAGCGCGCCGAAGGGCACCGTCTACTACATCAGCCTCAACCAGAAAAACCCGAACCTGGCCAAGCCTGAAGTACGCCAGGCGCTCAAATATCTGGTCGACTATGATGCCATCGGCTCGACGCTGATCAAGGGCATCGGCGAAATCCGCCAGACCTACCAGGCCAAGGGCGTGCTCGGCGCACTCGATTCCAACCCGTTCACCTTCGACGTCGCCAAGGCCAAGGAACTGCTGGAAAAGGCAGGCCTGAAGGACGGCTTCTCGGTCACCATGGACGTGCGCAACACCCAGCCGGTGACGGGCATTGCCGAATCCTTCCAGCAGACGGTCGGCCAGGCCGGCGTGAAGGTCGAGATCATCCCCGGCGACGGCAAACAGACCCTGACCAAGTACCGTGCCCGCAACCACGACATGTATATCGGCCAGTGGGGCATGGATTACTGGGATCCGAACTCCAACGCCGAGACCTTCACCTCCAACCCGAACAATGCCGACGACGGCACGGTGAAGACGCTGGCCTGGCGCAATGCATGGGATGTGCCGGAGCTGACCGAAAAGACCAAGGCAGCCTTGCTGGAACGCGACAACGACAAGCGTGCGACGATGTACAAGGAACTGCAGCAGGCAGCCCTCGACACCAGCCCGTTCGTGCTGATCTTCCAGCAGACCGAGGTCGCCGGCCTGCGCGGCAACGTCAAGAACTACAAGCTTGGACCGAACTTCGATTCGAATTTCGTCGCCCCCGTGACCAAGGAATGATCCTTTACGGCGCCGCGCGTTCTCCGGAACACGCAAAGCGACGCTGTAGCCATTCGAGTCTGCGCATGACATCCGCAAGGGGCCGTGCGCAAAAGGATCGGACCATTGAGCACTGCTGATACACAAACGCCCGCGAGGCGCGCCAACAGGCGCGCCTCCACCATTCTCAAGGCGGTCGCCAGTTTCGCGGTGATCGTGGGGACCACCTATCTCGGCCTTCTGGCCGTCACCTTCTTCATCGGCCGGGTCGTGCCGATCGACCCCGTGCTCGCCATCGTCGGCGACCGGGCGCCAGCTCACGTCGTCGAGCGGACGCGCGAGCAGATGGGCTTCAACCTGCCCTACTACCAGCAGTTCTATCTCTACGTGAAAGGCGTGCTGTCAGGTGACTTCGGCACCTCGGTGCTGACCACCAATCCCGTCATGTCCGACATTCGCCGCGTCTTCCCGGCAACGATGGAACTCGCCACCGTCGGCACCATCATCGGCGCAGCCCTTGGCATCCCGCTCGGCGTGCTCGCCGCGGTCAAGCGCGGCAGCCTCGCCGATCAGGTCGTCCGCATCATCGGCCTGATCGGCTATTCGGTGCCGATCTTCTGGCTCGGGCTGCTGGCACTGCTGGTGTTTTATGCCCGCCTCGGCTGGACTGCCGGCCCCGGCCGCATCGACGTGGTGTTCGAATACACCTTCACGCCGATCACCGGCTTCTATCTGCTCGACGCGATGCTCAACCGCGACTGGGCAGCCTTCAAGGACATCTTCGCCCACATCATCCTGCCAGCGTCGTTGCTCGGCTATTTCTCGCTCGCTTATATCAGCCGCATGACGCGCTCCTTCATGCTGAACGAGCTGAGCCAGGAATACATCGTCGCCGCCCGCGCCAAGGGCCTGTCGGAAACCCGCATCATCTGGGGCCACGCACTGCGCAACGCCGCCGTGCCGCTGGTCACCGTCATTGCCCTTTCTTATGCCGGCCTGCTCGAAGGCTCGGTCCTGACCGAAACCGTCTTCGCCTGGCCCGGCCTCGGCCTCTACATCACCAACTCGCTGCAGAACGCCGACATGAACGCGGTGCTGGGCGGCACGATCATCATCGGTTCGGTGTTCATCGCGCTCAACCTGCTCTCCGACCTGCTTTATCGTCTGCTCGACCCAAGGACGCGCATCCGATGAGCGACACGACCATGACCCGCCGCGAATGGCTGCTCACCGACCGACCGCAATCGCGCCTGCAGGCGCGGCTCGGCCGCGCCTATGTGACCTGGCGCCGCTTCACCGCCAACCGGCTTGCCGCGATCGGCCTCGGCATTATCCTTCTGCTGCTGTTTGTTGCCGCCTTCGCGCCACTCCTGGCGCCGCATTCGCCCTATATTGGCGACCTCAAGAACGCCCGCCTGCTGCCGGCGAGCTCCACCTACTGGCTCGGCACCGACGACCAGGGCCGCGACATCCTTTCACGCCTGATCTACGGCTCGCGTCTGACCTTGCAGGTCATCGTGCTGGTGGCGATCATCGCAGCGCCGATCGGCCTCCTGGTCGGCACGGCGGCCGGCTATGCCGGCGGCTGGATCGACGCGGTGCTGATGCGCATCACCGACATCTTCCTCGCCTTCCCCAAGCTGGTTCTGGCCCTGGCATTCGTCGCAGCCCTCGGGCCCGGCATCGAGAACGCCATCATCGCCATCGCGCTGACCTCGTGGCCGCCCTATGCCCGCATCGCTCGTGCCGAAACGCTGACCGTGCGCAATTCCGATTACATCGCAGCGGTGAAATTGATGGGTGCCTCGCCGATGCGCATCGTGCTCCGCCACATCATGCCGCTATGCATCTCTTCGCTGATCGTCCGCGTCACGCTCGACATGGCCGGCATCATTCTGACCGCCGCCGGTCTCGGCTTCCTCGGCCTCGGCGCCCAGCCGCCGCTGCCGGAATGGGGCGCGATGATCGCCTCGGGGCGCCGCTTCATCCTCGACCAATGGTGGGTGGCGGCAGCACCAGGTGCTGCGATCCTCATCGTCAGCCTTGGCTTCAACCTGCTCGGCGACGGCCTGCGCGACGCACTCGACACACGCAGCGGTGGCCAATGAGCACGTTGCTGCATGTCGAAAATCTCCGTGTCTCCTTCCCCACACGCACCGGTGTGGTCGAAGCGGTGCGCGGCGTATCCTTCGCGCTCGGCCAGGAACGGCTCGGCATCGTCGGCGAAAGCGGTTCGGGCAAGTCGCAGACCGGCCGCGCGATCATGGGGTTGACGCCACAGCAAGCCGAGATCGGCGCCAGAAGGCTTGAATTCAGCGGCATCGACCTGCTCAAGGCCTCCGTCTCCGAGCGCCGGGCGCTGCGTGGCAACCGCATCGCCATGATCCTGCAGGATCCGAAATATTCGCTCGATCCGGTCATGACCATCGGCCGCCAGATCGTGGAGACGCTGCGGACGCATGAAAAGGTCAGCAAGTCGGCGGCCCGCGAGCGCGCTCTCGACATGCTCGCCGCCGTCCAGATTCGCGACCCGAAGCGGGTCTACGACCTCTACCCGCACGAGGTCTCGGGCGGCATGGGCCAGCGCGCCATGATCGCCATGATGCTGATTGCCGGGCCGGAACTTCTGATCGCCGACGAACCGACCTCGGCGCTCGACGTCACTGTCCAGCTCGACATCTTGCGCATTCTAGACCGGCTGGTGATCGACCGCGGCATGGGCCTGATCTTCATTTCCCACGACCTGCGCCTGGTCTCGACCTTCTGCGACCGCGTCATCGTCATGTATGCCGGCAAGATCGTCGAGGAACTCAAGGCCTCGGAACTGTCGCAGGCGAAGCATCCCTACACGCAAGGCCTGCTCAACTGCATGCCCAAGATCGGCGCCGACCGGCACCCGCTGCCCGTGCTCGACCGAAAGCCGGAGTGGCTGCTGTGACCCCTGCTCTCTCGATCGACAAACTGCGTGTGGTCTACGACGATTTCGTCGCGCTGAAGGACGTCAGCGTGACCGTGGCGCAAGGCGAATCCTTCGGCCTCGTCGGCGAATCCGGCTCGGGCAAATCGACGCTGCTGCGCGCCGTCGCCGGTATCGCGCCCGTCTCCAGCGGCACCATCGACGTCAGCGGCAAGCGGTTGGGCAAGCTCAGGGACAAGGAATTCTATCGTCAGGTGCAGATGGTGTTCCAGGACCCGTACGGTTCGCTGCACCCGCGCCAGACCGTCGACAGGTTGCTGCTCGAACCGCTCGACATTCACGGTTTCGGCGACACCGAGAAACGCATCCAGCGCGCGCTCGACGAGGTCGGCCTCGGCTCCGGCTTCCGCTTCCGCTACTCGCACCAGCTCTCGGGCGGCCAGCGCCAGCGCGTGGCGATCGCCCGTGCGCTGATCCTCGAACCGTCGATCCTGCTGCTCGACGAGCCGACATCGGCCCTCGATGCTTCGGTGCAGGCCGAAGTGCTCAACCTGCTCGAACAGGTGCGCCGCGACCGCAAGCTGACCTTCGTCATGGTCAGCCACGACCTCGGCGTCATCACCCACATGTGCGAGCGGCTGATGGTGATGCAGGGCGGACAGGAGGTCGAACGGCTGCAGGCCGGCGACCTCGCCACGCGAAACGTGGCGCAGGACTACACGCGCAACCTTCTCGTTGCGAGCGAAGGTTTCGTCCGCGACGCCTAGGGTGTTACGGAAATGCGGAAGTCCGTTTTCCGCATTTCCGCGAAAGGCGAAAGGCGAAAGGCGAAAGGCGAAAGGCGAAAATGTCAGATGGACAGCTTGCGCGCGCAAGCACTTGCCTGCAATTCTGGACTGGAAACTATGGCGTTCAGGTGCGGCCGCCCCGCATCCGCAACCCGCATCTCAGGTGACAAAAATGCTCCTTGGCATCGATCCGCTGCTTGGCCCCGACGTGCTCTACGTGCTCCGCGCCATGGGCCATGGCGACGACCTTGTTATCGCCGATGCCAATTTCCCGGCCGATGCGATGGCGAGGCAGACCGTCTTCGGCCGGCCACTGCGCATCGACGGCGACATCGTCAGCGTCATGAAGGCGGTGCTGTCGGTGATGCCGGTCGACACTTTCGTCGACGACGCCTTCGGCCGCATGGAAGTGGTCGGCAAGCCGGACGAGATCCCCGAGGTGCAGCGTGAGGTCGGCAAGCTGATCGAGGGCACGGCCACCAAGATGGTCGGCATCGAACGCTTCGCCTTCTACGAGCGTGCCAAGAAGGCCTATGCCGTCATCCAGACCCAGGAACGCCGCTTCTATGCCGACTTCGCCGTGCGCAAGGGCGTGGTACCGCCGGGGGGATGAACCGCGTCTTCGGCGCAGGTCTAGGAGAGCCAGAACTTTCCCTGAAAGGGGCGCAGCCGCCCCCTCAACCGCCTGCCGGTACGTAGCATCGAGCTCTGCGCTACGCAGCGCCAAAGCAACGTCCAACCCGCGCCTACGACAGCGACAGCTTGGCCGCGACGTCCTTGAGCAATGCCAGCGTCTGGTCAATGTCGGCCTGCCTGTCGTCGATCCGCAGGATGTAGGGGCAGGTCAGCACGGCGATGGCGTAGCCGTCCGGCGAGAGGATCGGCACCGAGATGTCGTCGATGGCGCGCATCTGCTGGCTCGGGCCGACGCGGTGGCCGAGATCGCGATAGCCGGTCAGGATCGGCTCCAGCTTTTCACGTGCACTTGCCTGCCTGGTGCCTTCCCAGCGCGCAGCTGCCTCGGATTGCGAATGCGGGTCCTGGAAGGCGAGCAAGATATGACCCGAGCTGGTGGTCAGGAGATCGATATGGGCGCCGATGCGGATGCCGAATTCCCAGTTGCCGGGCGGGCTGGCATGCGCCACCACGATCGCCGCGTCGCGGTCGGGCGCTACCAGATGACATGACTGGCCGGCAGCCACCGAAAATGCATCCATCAAAGGCTGAGCCCGCGCCACCAACCGCCTTATCGGCGGATGCCGATGGGCGAGGATGAAAAGCTTCATGGTCAGCGCGTAGCGGTCGCCCTCTGGTGAGCGGCTGACAAAGTCGCGCGCCACCAGACGTTCGAGCATGCGGTAGACCTCGCTTGGCCCACGTCCCATCGCCTCACCGATCTCGGCCCGGGTCAGGCCACCCGGTTGCTCCGAAAGCAACTCGAGAATGTCCAGGCCCTTGTCCAGTGCCGGTGCGCGGTAGCGCTCGTCCTTGTCGACGCTATTGGCGGTCTTTGCCGGCCCTTTTGGCATGACGCGAGATCCTCCCTGTCGACCGGCCCCACGATTCCCCATTGCAAGGTCGGTTCATTTATGAATAGTATGTTCGTATATAGACAGAAGCGCAAGCAGTTTGCTGGGAGGAGCGACGGTTATGCGACTAAGCGGGAAACGCATTTTCATTTCCGCCGCCGCTCAGGGCATCGGCCGCGCCAGCGCGCTGGCCTGCGCCAATGAGGGCGCCCATGTCATCGCCACCGACATCAATGACGACGCGCTCAAAGCGCTTTCGACCGAGCATAAGAACATCGAGACCCATCGTCTCGACGTCCGCGACGGCAAGGCCGTGGCAAGCTTCGCCGCCGGCCAGGCGCCGCTCGACGGGCTCTTCAACTGCGCCGGCTTCGTCCACAACGGCACCATCATGGACTGCAGCGACGAAGACTGGGACTTCAGCTTCGACCTGAACGTCAAGAGCATGTACCGCACGACCAAGGCGTTCCTGCCCGGCATGCTCGAACGCGCCGAAAAGACCGGCGCCGTGTCGATCCTCAACATGGCCTCCATGGCTTCGTCGATCAAAGGCTTCCCCAACCGGCTGCTCTACGGCGCCACCAAGGCGGCGGTCATCGGCTTCACCAAGGGCATGGCCGCCGACTATGTGCGCCGCGGCGTGCGCTGCAACGCGCTCTGCCCGGGCACAGTCGACACGCCGTCGCTGCGCGGCCGCATCGCTGCTGCCGCCGACCCGGTGCAGGCCGAAAAGGACTTCATCGCCCGCCAGCCGATCGGCCGGCTCGCCACGGTCGACGACATAGCACCACTGGTCGTCTATCTCTTGTCCGACGAGTCGCGCTTCGTCACCGGCCAGGCGGTCCTGGTCGACGGCGGCGTCACCATCTAGGCGGAGCGGCGGCCATGATCGAAAGGATCGACGGCCACTGCCACTACTGGACGCTCCAGCGCGGCGACTATGGCTGGCTGACATCAGACGCCGCCGATCTCCAGCCGATCTACCGCGACTTCGGCGCGGCCGAGATGCGCCCGCTGGCGGAAGCCGCCGGCATCGCCAAACGCATCCTGGTCCAGGCAGCCCCGACGGAAGCCGAGACGCAGTTCCTGCTCGACCAGGGCCGCGACGACAAGGCTGTTGCCGGCGTCGTCGGCTGGGTCGACCTGTCCTCCACCGACAGCGTTGCCACGCTCGATCGCTTCGCTGCCGATCCCCTGTTCAAGGGCGTCCGGCCGATGTTGCAGGATCTCGACGATCCCGACTGGATCGCCACCCGCCCGCACCTGGACGCTATCGCAGCACTCAAGCGGCTCGGCCTGCGTTTCGACGCGCTCGTGATGCCGCAGCATCTTCAGGCGCTCGGGCGTTTCGTCGAGGCACATCCCGAGCTCCCCGTCGTCATCGACCATGCTGCCAAGCCCGCCTTCGCCGCTTCTGCCGACGATCCGCGCCATGGCATGTGGCGGTTCGGCATGGCCGAGCTGTCGGGGCACACGCAGGTCTATTGCAAGCTGTCTGGCCTGCTCACCGAATTGCCCGCGGAGCGCCGCGCGACGTCCAAGGCCGCGGCTGAAGCGCTGCACCCGGCGATCTGCAGCCTGCTCGACTGGTTTGGGCCGGATCGCCTGATCTGGGGGTCGGACTGGCCGGTGCTGACACTGGCCAACCCCTTCGCCTTCTGGGACGAGGTCACGGGCCGCCTGCTTGACGGCCTTGGCCAACGCGAGCGCATGGCGATCCTGGGCGGCACCGCCGCCCGCTTCTACGGCATCGCGGGAGGTCGCGCATGACCGCTCTCGTCGTCATGAAGGACATCGGCAAGTCGTTCCCCGGCGTGCGCGCCCTGCACAATGCCCAACTCGAGCTGCTGTCAGGCGAAGTGCATGCCCTGATGGGGGAGAACGGCGCCGGCAAGTCGACGCTGATGAAGATCCTCGCCGGCATCTACCGCCGCGATGCGGGTGAGATCCTGCTCGACGGCAAGCCGGTCGAGATCAACTCGCCGCGCCAGGCCCAGGATCTCGGCATCGGCATCATCCATCAGGAGCTCAATCTGATGCCGCATCTGACAGCGGCGCAGAACATCTTCATCGGCCGCGAGCCACGCAAGGCCGGCGGCCTGCTGCTCGACGAGGCGAAACTCAACGCTGATACCGCCGAGATCTTTGCCGCGATGCATCTGAAGCTCGACCCGCGCACCCCGGTCGGCGGGCTGACCATCGCACGCCAGCAGATGGTCGAGATCGCCAAGGCGCTGTCCTATCGCTCGCGCGTGCTGATCATGGACGAGCCGACGGCGGCCCTCAACGACGCCGAGATCGCGGAGCTCTTCGCCATCATCGCCAGGCTGAAGGCCGAGGGTGTCGGCATCGTCTACATCTCGCACAAGATGGACGAGCTGAAGCGCATCGCCGACCGCGTCACCGTCATGCGCGACAGCGAATATATCGGCACGGTGCCGGCTGCCGAGACGCCAGTCGAGAAGATCATCTCGATGATGGTCGGCCGCGCGCTGACCGACGAACGGCCAGACATTCCCGACCACTCGGGCTCCGAAATAGTGCTCGAGGTCAGGAACCTCAATCGCGGTACGGTCATCCGCGACGTCAGCCTTTCTGTCCGCAAGGGCGAAATCCTCGGTTTCGCCGGCTTGATGGGCGCCGGCCGCACCGAAGTGGCGCGCGCCATCTTCGGCGCCGATCGCCGTGACAGCGGCGACATCTTCATGCATGGCAAAAAGGTCGACATCCGCATCCCGCAAGACGCCGTGCGTGCCGGCATCGGCTACCTCTCCGAGGACCGCAAGCATTTCGGCCTCGCCACCGGCATGGACGTGCGCAACAACGTCGTGCTGGCCAGCCTTGCGCGCTTCGCCGGCCCGGCCGGGTTGCTCAGGGAAGGCGCCATGCACGATGTCGCCACCCGCTACATCGACCAGTTGGCGATCAAGACCCCGTCGGACCGGCAGGAAGTGCGCCTGCTGTCGGGCGGCAACCAGCAGAAGATCGTCATCGCCAAATGGCTGCTGCGCGACTGCGAGGTGCTGATCTTCGACGAGCCGACGCGTGGCATCGACGTCGGCGCCAAAAACGAAATCTACAAGCTCTTGAATGCGCTGGCCCAGCAGGGCCGCGCCATCATCGTCATCTCCTCCGAACTGCCGGAGGTGCTCCGGCTCAGCCATCGCATCGCGGTGATGTGCGAGGGGCGGCTGACCGGCATCTTGCCCGGCGGCGCCAGCCAGGAGGAGATCATGCATTTGGCGACGCTTCGCGGCGATGCCGCCAACCAGAACAAGCAAAAGACGGCAAAGGGAGAGGCCAAATGAGTGCTGCAGCATCCACGGCGAGCACCTCTGCCGTTTCGCGATTTTCCGGCGCGCAACACCGGCTGCTCGCCTTCGCCAGCCTGATCATCCTTGTCGCGGTGTTCAGCTTTGCCTCGCCCAATTTCATGCAGACGTCCAACATCATCGCCATCCTGCAGGCGACGTCGGTCAACGGCGTGCTGGCGATCGCAGCAACGCTGGTCATCATCACAGGCGGCATCGACCTGTCGGTCGGCACGCTGATGACCTTCTGTGCGGTGATTGCCGGCGTGGTGCTGACCTTCTGGGGCATGCCGCTCGGCCTCGGCGTGCTGGCCGCGATCCTGGCGGGGGCTGCCAGTGGCACGCTGTCCGGAACGTTCGTCGCCAAGCTCAAGATCCCGCCCTTCATCGCCACGCTTGGCATGATGTTGATCCTCAAGGGCTTGTCGCTGGTGATCTCGGGCACGCGCCCGATCTACTTCAACGGCACGCCCGGCTTCACCCAGATCTCGCAAGGCTCATTGATCGGCTCGGTCATCCCGAGCCTTCCGATCCCCAACGGCGTGCTGATCCTGTTCCTGGTCGCCATCGCCACCAGCTTCGTCCTCGAGCGCACCATTTTGGGCCGCTTCACCTTTGCGCTCGGCTCCAACGAAGAGGCGGTCAGGCTTTCCGGCGTCAACACCGACCGCTGGAAGATCGCGGTCTATGCGCTGGCCGGCTCGATCTGTGGCATCGCCGGCCTGCTGATCGCCTCGCGGCTCAACTCGGCCCAGCCCGCGCTCGGCCAGGGCTACGAGCTCGATGCGATTGCGGCGGTTGTCATCGGCGGCACCTCGCTGTCGGGCGGCCGCGGCACCATCATCGGCACGCTGATCGGCGCCCTCATCATCTCCGTGCTCGCCAACGGCCTGCGCATCCTCTCGGTCGCCCAGGAATGGCAGACCGTGGTCACCGGCTCGATCATCATTCTCGCCGTCTACACCGACATTCTGCGGCGCCGCAGGCTTTGAGCAAGCTTGCTTCGCGCAGCGCCGGGGTGCTGCGCCAACATCAAGAAGAGAGCGAAAGCGCTCCACCAGCAGAGTTCAACAACCAAGGTTCAATCGGAGGAAACATGTTCACCAGACGCACAGTGATTGGCGCTCTCAGCGCCATGACGATCCTCGGCTACGGCTCGACCATGGCAATGGCCCAGGACAAGATGTACATCCCGCTGATCTCCAAGGGCTTTCAGCACCAGTTCTGGCAAGCGGTGAAAGCCGGCGCCGACAAGGCTGCCGCCGATCTCGGCGTCGAAGTCACCTTCGAAGGCCCTGACTCGGAAACCCAGGTCGACCGTCAGATCGACATGCTGGCCGCAGCGCTTGCCAAAAAGCCGGCGGCGATCGCCTTCGCCGCCCTCGACAGCCAGGCGGCTATCCCGCTGCTGCAGCAGGCCAAGGACGCCAAGATCCCGGTCGTCGCCTTCGACTCGGGCGTCGACAGCGACATCCCGGTGGCCACAGCCTCGACCAACAACATCGCTGCTGCTGCCCTTGCAGCCGACAAGATGGCCGAGCTGATCGGCGGTGAAGGCAAGGTAGCCCTGGTCGTCCACGACCAGACCAGCCGCACCGGCGTCGACCGCCGCGACGGCTTCGTCAATCGCATGAAGGAAGCCCATCCGAAGGTCGAGATCGTCGCCATCGAATATGGCGAGGGCGATCATCTCAAGTCGACCGAAATCACCAAGGCGATCCTGCAGGCCAACCCCGACCTCAAGGGCATGTTCGGTGCCAATGAAGGCTCGGCCATCGGCGTCGTCAACGGCGCCAAGGAGCTCGGCCGCCAGCTGGTGATCATCGGCTACGACTCGGGCGCCCAGCAGAAGGCGGCGATCCGCGACGGCCAGATGGCCGGCGCCATCACCCAGAACCCGGTCGGCATCGGCTACAAGACTGTCGAGGCAGCCGTGAAGGCGGCAAAGGGCGAAGCCGTCGAAAAGAACATCGACACCGGCTTCTACTACTACGACAAGTCGAACATCGATCAGCCCGAAATCGCAGCGGTGCTGTACGACTGATCCTGTGCAACTCTAGCGGAGGCGGTCCGCCGCCTCCGGCTTTTTCCAATCAAGGTGACATCAGATGAAACTGCTCCGCTACGGCCCCAAGGGCAACGAGAAGCCCGGCATCCTCGACAGATCAGGCCGCGTCCGCGATCTCTCGCGCCACGTCGACGACATCGCCGGCGACGTTCTGACGCCCGAAGGCCTCGCCCGCCTGCGCGCCCTCGATATCGAGACGCTGCCGCTGGTAGCCGGCACGCCTCAGCAGGATCTGCGTCTCGGCGCCTGCGTCGGCCGCATCGGCAAGTTCATCTGCATCGGCCTCAACTATGCCGACCATGCCGCCGAAACCGGTGCAGCCATCCCCGCCGAACCGATCGTCTTCAACAAGTGGACCTCGGCCATCGTCGGTCCCAACGACGACGTCGAAATCCCGCGCAATTCGGTCAAGACCGATTGGGAGGTCGAGCTTGGCGTCGTCATCGGCAAGCCCGGCCGCTACATCGACGAGGCCGACGCCATGTCCCACGTTGCCGGCTATTGCGTCATCAACGACGTTTCCGAACGCGAATTCCAGACCGAGCGCGGCGGCACCTGGGACAAGGGCAAGGGTTGCGACACCTTCGGCCCGACCGGCCCCTGGATGGTGACCGCTGACGAGATCGCCGACCCGCAGAACCTCAAGATGTGGCTCGATGTCGATGACAAGCGCTTCCAGGACGGCTCGACCAAAACGATGATCTTCTCGGTGCAGCAGGTCGTATCCTACCTCAGCCGCTTCATGAGCCTGCAGTCCGGCGACGTCATCTCGACCGGCACCCCGCCCGGCGTCGGCCTTGGCCAGAAACCTCCCGTCTATCTCAAAGCAGGCCAGACGATGACTCTTGGCATCGAAGGCCTGGGCAGCCAGAGGCAGCGCGTTATCGCTGCCTGACCCCTTTGGAGCGGGAGGCGTCTCCCAGGCAATCCTTCCGCTCTCGTTTCAGCCGCACGAACTTGCCCTCGAGGCTCCCAGCCTTTCGGGATCGTGCCCAGAGGACCCACACCATGACCAGAATCATCGACATGCGGGTGCTCGACCTGCGTTTCCCGACGTCGCAGCATCTCGACGGTTCCGACGCGATGAACCCGGACCCCGACTATTCGGCGGCCTATGTCATCCTGAAGACCGACACGGCAGGGATCGAGGGTCATGGTCTGACCTTCACCATCGGCCGCGGCAACGAGATCTGCTGCGCGGCGATCGAGGCGATGCGCCATCTGGTCGTCGGCCTGGAGATGGACAAGGTGGCCGCTGACATGGGCGCCTTCTGGCGGCACGTGACGTCGGACAGCCAGTTGCGCTGGATCGGCCCCGACAAGGGCGCGATCCACCTGGCCACCGGCGCCGTCGTCAACGCCGTCTGGGACATCTGGGCGAAGATGGTTGGCAAGCCGGTGTGGAAGCTGGTCGCCGACATGTCGCCGGAAGAACTCGTGCGCTGCATCGACTTCCGCTACATCACCGACTGCATCACGCCCGAGGAAGCGCTCGCCATGCTGCGCGAAAAAGAGCCGGGCAAGGCCGAGCGGATCGCGACCCTCGAGCGCGAGGGATATCCCTGCTACACCACCTCGGCCGGCTGGCTCGGTTATGGCGACGAGAAGCTGCGCCGGCTGTGCCAGGAAGCGGTCGACGCCGGCTTCAACCACGTCAAGCTCAAGGTCGGCCGCGACAAGGCCGACGATATCAGGCGCCTGCGCATCGCGCGTGAGGTGCTCGGCCCAGACCGCCAGCTGATGATCGACGCCAACCAGGTCTGGGAAGTCGGCCAGGCCATCGACTGGGTACGCGACCTCGCCTTTGCCAAGCCGTGGTTCATCGAAGAGCCGACCAATCCCGACGACGTCGAGGGCCATCGCAAGATCCGCGAGGGCGTCGCCCCGGTCCAGGTCGCCACCGGCGAGATGTGCCAGAACCGCATCATGTTCAAGCAGTTCATCATGCGCGGCGCCATCGACGTGGTGCAGATCGACTCCTGCCGCCTCGGCGGCGTCAACGAAATCCTCGCCGTGCTGTTGATGGCGGCGAAATACAATCTGCTCGTCTGCCCACACGCCGGCGGTGTCGGCCTGTGCGAATATGTCCAGCACCTGTCGATGATCGACTACGTCTCAATCGCCGGAACCCGCGAGGGCCGTGTCGTCGAATATGTCGACCACCTGCATGAGCACTTCAAGGAACCCTGCGTGGTGCAGCACGCCGCTTACATGCCCCCGTCCGCGCCCGGCTTCTCCATCGAGATGAAGCCGGCGACGCTCGAAGACTTCCAGTTCCGCGGTTGAGGGAAACGACAATGGACCTGGGGCTGAAGGACAAGATCGTCATCGTCACCGGCGGCGGTGCCGGCATCGGCGGCGCGGTCACACTCGGTCTCGCTGTCGAAGGCGCCATTCCGGTCATCTTCGGCCGCAGCCCACTGGCCGAGGATTTCGCCGCGAAGCTCAAGGCCGTTTCGCCGCGCTCGCTGTTCGTCCAGGTCGAGCTGATGCACGATCCCGAGATCGGCGCAGCTGTCGAGCAGGTGGCAAAAACCTTCGGCCGCATCGACGGGCTGGTCAACAATGCCGGCATCAATGACGGCATCGATCTCGAGGCCGGTTCGGATGCTTTCCGCGAGTCGCTCGAACGCAACCTGATCCACTACTACACCACCGCCCATCACTGCCTGCCGTGGCTGAGAAAATCGCGCGGCGCGATCGTCAACGTCTCGTCCAAGACCGCACTCACCGGCCAGGGCAGCACCAGCGGCTACACCGCCGCCAAGGGCGCCCAGCTGTCACTCACCCGTGAATGGGCCGCCGCCCTGCGCGGCGATGGCATACGCGTCAACGCGGTCATCCCGGCCGAGGTGATGACGCCGCTCTACGAAAAGTGGCTGAAGACATTCGACGATCCGGAAGCACGGCTGGAAGAAATCACCCGACGCATCCCGCTCGGGCAGCGCATGACGACGTCGGAAGAGATCGCCGACACCATCATCTTCCTGCTCTCCGACAAGGCCAGCCACACCACCGGCCAGTGGCTGTTCGTCGACGGCGGCTATACCCATCTCGACCGCGCATTGGACTGAACGCGGCTAAAGCACCGGCCCGAGCATGGCGATGGCGTTGTTCCAGATCTGGCGCGGCCGGCTCCACTTGGCGACCATGCGGTCGCTGATGGGGATGGACGACTCGATATAGCTCTCCTGCCGCTTCCGCACCTCGCCGGTAACGCGTGCGTCGTGCAGCAGGATATTGTTCTCGAAATTCAGCTCGAAGCTGCGCCGGTCGAGATTGGCCGAACCGATCAGCGTCACCTCGCCATCGACCGTCAGCGTTTTCGCGTGCAACAGGCCGCCTTCATATTCGTGGATGTTCACGCCGGCATCGAGCAGTTCGCGATAGTAGCTGCGGCTTGCCGCCGCGACGATCCAGGAATCGTTGCGCCGGGGAAGGACGATGGTCGTTTCGACGCCGCGGTGGCCGCAAGCGCACAGCGCCGCCTGCAGCGGCTCGTCCGGCACGTAATAGGGTGTCGAAATGACGAGCTCGCGCCGTGCGGCGTTCATCAGCGCGATGAACATTTCGGGCATCGCCGAATAGCGCACGGCAGCACCCGTGCCGATGACCTGCGCCGTAAAGCCGGGTTGCGCCGACGGCAGCGGCTGGCGCATCAGCGGGCTCAGGTCCTCCTTGACCTGCGCCATCCAGTCGCTGGCAAACAGATGCTGGTTCTGAAGCACGACCGGGCCCTCGAAACGCATCATCACGTCAACCCAGGGCGCGTACTTCGCCTTGATGGCAAAGGCCGGATCGGCGCAGTTCTGGCTGCCGCAATAGGTGGTCTTGTTGTCGATAACGACGATCTTGCGGTGGTTGCGCATGTCGACTCGCCCCTTGAGCGGGCGCAGCAGCGCGATCCCTACCGGCAGGGCGCGCGCCAGCCTGACCTTGGCTGAAGCCATCTCGCGCCAGTGCGGCGACCGGATCAACCGGCGCGAGCCGATGTCGTCGACCATCACCCGGCACGTCACGCCGCGCATCGCCGCGCGCTTGACCGCCTCGACCATCTTCACGCCGTTGCTATCGGGCAACCAGATGTAGAATAGCAGGTGCACATGATCGGTGGCCGCATCGATGTCGGCGATGATCGCATCGATGGCAGCATCGGAACCAGGCAAGAGGTGAGCCCGGTTTGCACCGACCGGCGCATAATTGCTGATCGATTCGCCGACACGAAACAGCGGCGCGTAGGGCTCCGGGACGCTTGGCTGCTCGCGCCCGTCGAGATCGGTCGTGTTGATCGTGGCAAGCGAGGGCAAGCGCTGGAGCGCGTCGCGCAGCCGGGCGATACGGCGGCTGCCGACATTGGTATCACCGAACAGGATGTACGCGACAACGCCGACCACCGGCGCAACGACGATGACCACGATCCAGGCCAGCCGCGAGGCCGGCTCGCGATGCGGGCGCAGCAGCGCCCGCACGAGATAGACGATCTGCAGGCAGATGGTCAGGTTGACCAGGGCCCAAGCTAAATAGGCGGAAGCGCTCATGTTTGGGGTGGCCCTCCAGACAGTAGGTTCAACCGATAACAGATAATTCGATGCGGGAGCCATAACCCTTGCTCTCGGGGAGAGCGACGGAAGGCCCGGACACGCCGGCAGGCAATTTGTTGCCAAGGCGCTCATGCCGTGCAATGTGCAATGCCAAGAGCGCCAGCCCCGCTCAGCCAATTGCCGGGGAGTTGTCAGTGCACAAGAAGGTGGACGGGCTGTCGTTCGAGACGTCAGCGTCTGATTTGACGCTGCGCGGGCTTTCGCTCAGCGAGCTTGCACCCGAGCCGGTGACCTACCCGCTCGTCTCCTTCATCATCCGAAACTGGAACTACGCCCGCTTCGTCGGATCGGCGATCCGCTCGGTTCGCCATCAGACCTATCCCAATTTCGAAGCCATCGTCGTCGACAATGGCTCGACCGATGACAGTCGACGCGAGATAGAAGCGGCGATCGGGGACGACCCGCGGTTTCGCACGATATGGCTCGACGAAAACCTCGGCGCACTCGCAGGGGCATTGAAAGGCCTGGATGTCGCACGCGGCGATTTCGTCACCTTCGTCGATTCCGACGATTATCTGCTTGCCGACTTTACCGCCATGCATGTCCAGACGCATCTGGCGCTGCCACGGAGCGTCGCCTTCACATCGAGCGCGGTGATCGAGATCGATGCGACTGGCGCGGCATTGGGAACCGGTCTGAGGGGATCGCAGCCCGACACGCGTAAGGGCAGTCTGCGGCGCTCCTTCCTGGTCGTCCGTTTGTCTGAGGTTTCCGGTCCGCAGTTCGACCAGCTCGACGACAGCGTCGTTGCCCATCCACCCACCGAAAACGGCTGGCTGTGGTCGCCGGGCACATCAAACATGTTCCGCCGTTTCCTGCTCGAAACCATCCGCCCGCGCGCCAAATCAGACGTCATGTTCGGGCTTTCGGTCGACGGCCATTTCTGCCGGCTCGCCCATGTATTTGCCGGATCGGCCACGATCGCCATGCCGCTGTCGGCCTATCGGCTGCACGGTAACAACTTCTTTGCCGGCAATCCGACCCTGGACGGGGCCGTGAACGTCTCCGGCCCCGCCAGGAGATTCTTCCCCGCGCGCCGCCGCGAAGCGATGCGTGTTCTCGTCGAAGACGCGGCGTCGCTTTCGGCGAGCATGGGGGCATGGCGCTTCTGGTCCGCGATTGCCCAGGTTCTCGACAGCGACGGCGTCACTTCGGTTCAGGTCTTCGAAGCGCCCGAAGCCCAGGCCATCATCGTTGAGAACCTGCCTGCGCTGTTCGCGACCTTCGGCAAGTGGGACACCTTGCGCAAGCTGCGGCAGCTGATGTCGAGAAGCGCATTGAAGGCTATTCTCCGCGCCGCCGGCCTGAGCCCCGCTGCCTATGCACCGCGCATGGTCGGCATCGAGCTGTCGATGCTCGAAGCCAGGCTGAGGCGCAAGCGTCGCGCCAAAGCTGCACGGCGGAATCCAAGACCCTAAGGACGCCGTCCCGTGAAAGCGTGGCGGCCAATCTCAAGCGGGCACCGGAGACAAGACCCCGCAACCTGTCGGCAACAGTCCAAGCACGCGTTCCATGGCGCAAGGGATCGGCGCGATGATCGGCGTGTCGAACATCGGCTGCAGTTGTTCGGCCGCCTGGCCGAGCGGGCCGCCGCCGATGATGACGGCCTCCGCTCCATCCAGCTCGATGCATTCGCGTACAGCCTCGGCCAGCGACTGCCCGAGAAGCTTTTCGTCGCCGGCAAGCGCGATCGGATCACCCGCCGTGCAGCGGATGCCGGCATAGAGATGGTCGAGGCCAAGATCACGGGCACGACCCGCAATCGCCTCGACAAGATCCGGCGTCGTCGTCGCGACGCCGAACCGCCGCCCGTCGCGCGCGGCCTCGATCATCGAGGCCTCGCAGATGCCGACGACTGGCACGTCGACCCGTTCCCTCAGTGCCGCCAGTCCAGGATCGCCAAAGGCGCTGACGATGATGCCCCGGCAGTCCTGGCCATGGCTGGACCCGATCTCGATGACCTGGTCGGCCGCAGCTTCAAACTGCGGGCCGTTGACGATCATCGGCGGGTTGCGGGTAGCCGTGGCAATCGCCACGGCTACCCGTCCTGCTGCAGTCTTGCGCGCGATGGCATGCATCATGTCGCTGGTTGCCTGCGAGCTGTTGGGATTGATCAACAGGATATGTGACGTCATGCTCATCGTTACGCTCTTGCTTGCGCCTGCCGGGTCGACACTTCGGGTGTCTCGACCTCGGCCGGCTGGGTCAGGTCTTCCATCAATATGCCATAGGTTTCGGGGCCCATCTGGATGCAGAAGGCACTCGCGCTTCGTCAAACGGCTGGGTTATGACAACTACGAAGAAGTCCGGCGCCATGCGCGCGAGGAAAAGCAGACCGGCTCGCGCCTGTTCCTGACGACCTCGACGGATACTGCCGGGGTGCAATCGCTGGGCGCCCATATCGCTCAAGGCATCGCCAACATCGAAGGCACCTTCGCCACCATCACCTACAGCCAGATCGACGCCGCCGTCGAAGCGATGCTGGCCAGCCGCAAGATCTGGGTGCTCGGCTTCCGCAGCAGCCACCCTTTCGCCGACTACTTCCAGTGGCAGATAACGCAGGTGGTGGAAAACATCGTCGCCATACCGGGTGGCGGGGCAGACGCTGGGCGAACATCTCGTCAGCGTCGGCAAGGACGACGTTGCAGTGGTATTCGGGTTGCGCCGCCGCATCGCGCGCATGGAAATGGTGCTGTCGGCGATCGAGAAAAGCGGCGCGAAACTGCTCTACATCACCGACGAAGGGGTGCCCCACCGCCCGGGTGCGGCCTGGCATTTCCGCTGCCAGACACTCGCCCCGGGCCCGCTGTTCAACCACGTCTCGGCGATGGCGATCTGCCACCTGCTCGCCACCCGCGCCATCGAACGGTCGGGCGCTGCGGGCGGACCCGCCTCAGGGGCATCGAGACCATCGGCGACGCGCTTGAGGAACTGTAGTCTTCAGCCTGCCGGCATGCGGTCGCGTACATGCCGGAGGAACAACGACAGAAGTTCGGCCTGGGTGGAGATGGCAAGCCTCTCATAAGCATGCTTGCGATGGGTCTTGACCGTGGCGCGCGAGATGTCGAGGTGAGCCGCGATCGAATCCGAAGAATGCCCGCGCAGCACCAGCACCACCACCTCGCGCTCGCGGTTGGTCAACAGCTCGGCGCCGAAGCTTTCATAGGCCGCCTCCGCCCAACCGGCATCGATGGAATGCCGCTTGGCCGCATGCCGCGCCTTGATGCGTTGCCAGTGCTGGCGAAAGCTCGTCTCGATCAGCGGCAACAGGCCGTTGAGCCTCTCGACAGCCGCGTCGTCGAAGCTCCCGGGCCGGGCGCTGTAGATGCCGATCTCCGTCGTCTCGCCATCGTCGAGGGTCACTGCGATGTCGATCTCCTCGAGCCCGCGCGGCCAGTCGCGGGTGACGTAGCCGATCTCCTCCGTCTCCGCGATGATGATTTCATAGGAGCGGTAGACCTCGCTCTGCAGATAGTGGTCGGGCGCGAGATCGCGGACGCGGTAGACGCCCGAAGCGATTCCCTTGAGATGGCTCTGGTAGAACGGATTGAGGATATAGGTCTGCGCCAGATATTGCTTCAGCCCGTTGCGCGCCCGCTCGCCCTTGAAGTCGTCATGGATATGCAGCGGCGGGCGGCTGCCGCGATAGACGACGATGGCGATCATGTCGAAGGCGACGTGGCTGCGGATCCAGGCGGCCAGGACCGACGGAAACCGCGGAGCGCCGATGGCGCCGACCAGTTCCGCCACATCGCGATAGTCGTCCTGCGGCATACGCTTGCTGCGTCCCCTTATGTGCCGGCAACCTCCTCCCCTGGGAGGATGGCTTGCCGTGGCGATCCTGACTAACACTGCTCACCGACACAGTGGCATGCCGTGGCACGGGAGAGCGCGAAGATGAACTACGCCAGGATGGTAATCGAAAAGGAAGCGCCGGAGGAATATGGCTACGACCGTATTCGCTACAATCTCTCGGAGAGCTCGATTGCCGACCAGAAGCTGTCCGAGATCGGCCTGTCTCTGCCCGACCTGACGCTGTTCTACGGCGAACATCGCGGCGACAAGGCCTTGCGCGAGTTGATCGCCGGCCAGGATGCCGGGCTCTCTCCCGACCATGTGCTGGTCACCGCCGGTGCTGCCGGCGCGCTGTTCATCATCGCCACCAGCCTGCTGTCGGACAAGGATCACCTCGTGGTGGTGCGGCCCAACTACGCCACCAATATCGAGACGCCTCGCGCCATCGGCTGCGCCATCAGCTACATCGACCTCGACTTCGACAACGGCTTCGCCGTCGATCTTGCCGAAGTGGCGGCTGCCCTGCGGCCCAACACGCGCTACATCAGCGTCACCTGCCCGCACAACCCGACCGGCACCATCATGAGCCGCGCCGACCTCGACGGGCTGATCGCCCTTGCCGAGCACCACGGCTGTTACCTGCTGGTCGACGAGACCTATCGCGACCTGAGCTACGGCCAGCGCCTGCCCGCCGTCGCCTCGCTCAGCCCGCGCACCATCAGCGTCTCGTCGCTGTCCAAGGCCTATGGCATCCCCGGCATCCGCATCGGCTGGCTGGTTACCCAGGACGCCGGGCTCTACGAACGGTTTCTCGCTGCCAAGGAGCAGATCGGCATTTGCGGCAGCGTCATCGACGAGGCGATCGCACGTGCCATGCTGGAACGCCGCGACGAGTTCCTCGGCGCGCTGATGCCCGAGATGAAGGCGCGGCGCGACATCGTCCAGCAATGGATCGACCGTGAGCCGCTTGTCGACTGGGTCCGGCCGGAAGGCGGCGTCGTCGGCTTCCCCCGGATCGATGTCGGTCCCGATTTCGACCTCGACCGCTTCTACAGCGGCCTGCTCGAAAAGCACGGCGCCTATGTCGGCCCCGGCCATTGGTTCGAAATGCCCAAGACCTATTTCCGCGTCGGTTTCGGTTGGCCGACAACAGCGCAACTCAGGGGCGGGCTCGAAGCCATCTCCGCCGCCCTGCGCGAGCAGAATTGAGCGACATCCTGGTCACGGGATGACGACGGCACCGAAAGTTGCCGAAGCACCTGCATTTCCATCGCGCGGCTGCGGTCAGCATCACGTTCGCGGACGATGGCGACAGTTTGGCTTCGGCATCGACGAGGCCGCGATCGAGGCCCGCCGACACCAATCAGACATCGGTACTCGTCGGTGGACGCCACGCTCGGGGCATATTATGCCGTGGTGCATGCGCGCTCGAGCGTCGACGCCGTCCTTGCCTGGCAAGAGCCAGTTCGAAAACGCAGGATGAAACGGCCGCTGGCGCGAAAACAGAAAACAATACCGGGCCATGCCCGGCGAGGAGACATCGAGATGCATTGCCGGATCATTGGCGCACCCATTCAGGAAGGCACCGACCGTAGGGGCTGCGACATGGGACCAAGCTCGCTCCGGACCGCAGGCCTTGTCGAGGCGCTTGTCGAACTTGGCCATTCCGTTGCCGACATGGGGCAAGTCGTGCCAGTGCCGGGGCCGGCGCTGGAGCACCCGAACAAGGCGCTGAAAGCCCTGCCCGCGATCGCGGCCTGGACGGTGGCCCTGGCCGAGGCGGCCTACCAGATCAGCGCCGACGCCATGCCGATCTTCCTCGGCGGCGATCACAGCATCTCGGCAGGCACCGTCAGCGGCATTGCCCGGCGCGCGGCCGAACTCGGCAAGCCGCTGTTCGTGCTCTGGCTCGACGCCCATCCGGATTTCCACACGCTCGACACCACCACCAGCGGCAATTTGCACGGCGTGCCGCTTGCCTATGCCAGCGGCCTGTCCGGTTTCCAGGGCTATTTTCCCAAGCTTCAGGCCAATGTCAGCCCCGAGCGCATCTGCGCGCTGGGCATTCGCAGCGTCGACCCGGCCGAGCGTGTCGCGCTTGCCGAGGCGGGCGTCACCGTCCACGACATGCGCGCCATCGACGAGCATGGCATCGCGCCACTGCTGCGCGCCTTCCTGGAGCGTGTGGCGGCCGAAGGCGGCATGCTGCATGTCAGCTTCGACGTCGACTTCCTCGATCCGGCGATCGCGCCCGCCGTCGGCACCACAGTGCCCGGTGGCGCGACCTTCCGCGAGGCACATCTGGTGATGGAAATGCTGCATGACAGCGGCCTGGTCACCAGCCTCGACCTTGTCGAACTGAACCCCTTCCTCGACGAACGCGGCCGCACCGCAACGCTGATGGTCGACCTGACGGCGAGCCTGATGGGCCGCCGCATCATGGACCGTCCGACCAGGAGTTACTGACCATGACCGAAAAACTGAATGTCGTTCCCTTCGTCAGCGTCGACCACATGATGAAGCTTGTGCTGGCGGTCGGCGTCGAGCGTTTCCTGACCGAGATGTCGGCCTACATCGAAGAGGACTTCCTGCGCTGGGAGCAATTCGACAAGACCCCGCGCATCGCCTCGCACAGTCATGACGGCGTCATCGAGCTGATGCCGACGAGTGACGGCCACCTCTACGGCTTCAAATACGTCAACGGCCACCCCAAGAACACCCGCGACGGCCGCCAGACGGTAACCGCATTCGGCGTGCTCGCCGATGTCGGCAACGGCTATCCGATGCTGTTGACCGAGATGACCATCCTGACGGCGCTGCGCACCGCGGCCACCTCGGCGGTGGCAGCCAAATATCTCGCGCCCAAGGGCGCCGACACCATGGCCATCATCGGAAATGGCGCCCAGTCGGAATTCCAGGCCGTGGCGTTCAAGGCGCTGCTTGGCGTCAACAAGCTCAGGCTCTACGACATCGACGCCTCCGCCTCGCAGAAATGCAAGGCGAACCTTGCCGGCATGGGCTTCGACATCGTCATTGCAGACAACGCGCAGGACGCGGTGGAAGGTGCCCAGATCATCACAACCGTCACCGCCGACAAGCAGCTTGCGACCATCCTGACCGACAACATGGTCGGATCAGGCGTTCACATCAACGCGGTCGGCGGCGACTGCCCCGGCAAGACCGAGCTGCACAAGGATATCTTGCTGCGCTCCGACATCTTCGTCGAGTTCCCGCCGCAGACCCGCATCGAGGGCGAGATCCAGCAATTGGCTGCCGATCACCCCGTCATCGAGCTGTGGCAGGTCATGGCAGGCAAGGCGCAGGGCCGCAACTCCAGCGCACAGGTCACGCTGTTCGACAGTGTCGGCTTTGCCATCGAAGATTTTTCCGCTTTGCGTTACGTCAGGGACAAGCTGATCGACACCGGCCTGTTCGAGGAACTCGACCTTTTGGCCGACCCCGACGAGCCGCGAGACCTGTTCGGCATGCTGTTGCGCGCCGCCAAGGCATCGGCCGTCTAGCTGGGATCGTAACCTCGCCAAGCAGACCGCAAGGCGTTCGGCGCCACTGGCCTTGGTCTGTCGAGGGCTCATGCCAGCACGCCATCTTGTACGTTGGGCCCTGTAGAGGCTGTGCTGGGTTCTGGATCGGCCGCGTGGCAACCGCGCTGATGATTCTGTCGCGCTTCGAGCGCCTGACGCGAATCCAGCGGCCGCGGTGACGATACGGACATTTGCCGTGGAGCCATTCGACCGTACTTCGAGAACAAGCTGCATTGAAGCGTCGCGGTCTTACCGCCTTCCAGAAACGACGAAGGCCGCGGTGAAACCGCGGCCTTTTCGTGGGATATTTGGAGCGGGTGAAGCGATTCGAACGCTCGACCCCAACCTTGGCAAGGTTGTGCTCTACCCCTGAGCTACACCCGCTCGCCGCGGCTCGTCGCCGCAACGGCTGCTATATGGCCGAAGCTCGCGGCGAATGCAACAGGGAAAAACCGCTCTGTCTTGAACTTTTTTCGCGGCGGCTGAAAATCCCATGTTTCCCCTCGGGAAGCTCTGCGTCAGCGCTATGCCGGACTTGTGCAGCAAGCCGGCTTTGCCCATAAACCTCGCGCAACGGCAATTCCCGGAAGCTGCGATGACCGCCTCGATGACACCCAAGACCCGCGCCGAACTGCTCGCCTATCTGGCTGGGCTCGGCATTTCAGTGACCACCCACGACCATCCCCCGCTCTACACCGTCGCCGATTCGCAGGCGCTCCGCGGCACCATATCAGGCGGGCACACCAAGAACCTTTTCCTCAAGGACAAAAAGGACAACTTCTTCCTGGTCACCGTGGACGAGGAGGCGAGCGTCGATCTCAAGCAGATCCACCAGCTGATCGGCGCATCAAGCCGCGTCTCCTTCGGCAAGCCCGAGGCGCTCATGGAGCTGCTCGGCGTCGTGCCCGGTGCTGTCACGGTCTTCGGGCTGATCAACGACACCTCAGCCAGGGTGAAGCTGGTGCTCGACAGCGCGCTGATGGAAAACGCCGTCATCAACGCCCACCCGCTGACCAACGAAGCGACCACGTCGATTGCCAATGCCGACCTGCTGCGATTCGTCGAGGCAACCGGCCATGATGCTGTTATCTTGAAAGTCTCGGGCTGATCGCCACATGGTGGACGGACAGCCGCTGGGCCCGATCGCCGGCACAACATAGCGAATACCGGAAGAGTGAAGATGAGCAACGAAAGCAATCCCTTCGGCGGCATGGCCGGCCAGTACGCCACCAATGTGCAGTTTGGTGCAGCACCGGCCAATGGGGCCGCACCGGTCGCCGACCTCATCAAGGACACGACGACGGCGGCCTTCAGCGCCGACGTGATCCAGGAATCGCGCAAGCAGCCGGTGCTGGTCGACTTCTGGGCACCCTGGTGCGGCCCGTGCAAGCAGCTGACTCCGGTCATCGAGCGCGTCGTCCAGGCTGCCGGCGGGCGGGTCAAGCTGGTCAAGATGAATATCGACGACCATCCGGCGATTGCCGGCCAGCTCGGCATCCAGTCGATTCCCGCGGTTATCGCCTTCAAGAACGGCCAGCCGGTGGACGGCTTCATGGGTGCAGTGCCCGAAAGCCAGATCCGCGATTTCATCGACAAGATCGCCGGCAAGGATGGCGGCCAGCCGCAGATCGCCGAGGCGCTTGCGGCAGCAGCCGAAGCGCGCGAAGCTGGCGACCTGCAGACTGCGGTACAGATCTATGATGCCGTGCTCGAACAGGTGCCCGACAACATCGACGCCATCGCAGCGCTTGCCGACATCCTGTTCGAGGCAGGCGATGTAGAAGGCGCGAACGAGGTGCTGGCACGCGCGCCCGACGACAAGAAATCCGCTGCGGCACTGGTTTCCGTCCGCACCAAGATGGCGCTTGCCGAAGAAGCGGCAGCGCTTGGCGATTCCGCCGAGCTCGAGCGCCGGCTGGCGCTGGATCCCGGCGATCACCAGGCGCGTTTCGATCTCGCCATGATCCAGAACGCCAAGGGCCAGCGCACCGAGGCTGCCGACAACCTGCTGGCCATCGTCAAGGCGGACCGGACCTGGAACGACGACGGCGCCCGGGCACAATTGCTCAAGCTGTTCGAAGCCTGGGGCTTCACCGACGAGGTGACGCTTTCGACGCGTCGCAAGCTTTCGTCGCTGCTGTTTTCGTAATCGAGCAGCGCCGCGGCCTTGCGTTTGGTTGCAACAACCCCAGATGAGTAGCAGCTGAGGACAAGATGCAGGCAGGAAACGCGCATTACCGGCTCGACAGCGATCTGCCGACAACACTGGCGGTGTTCCCGCTGACGGCGGCCTTGCTGTTGCCGGGCGGGCGCATGCCGCTCAACATCTTCGAACCGCGCTACCTCCAGATGATCGACGACGCGATGGCCGGCTCGCGGCTGATCGGCATGATCCAGCCCTCGCTCGACGGCAATCTGCGACCGGACGGCGAACCGGCGCTCTGCCCGGTCGGCTGCATCGGCCGCATCACGTCGCTCGCCGAGACGGGTGATGGCCGCTACCTGATTTCGCTGCAAGGCGTCTGCCGCTTCCGTATCGTCCAGGAGCTGGTGGTCAAGACGCCGTTCCGGCAGTGCAGGATCACCTCGTTTGCGGCGGATCTCGGCGAGGACAAGGCCGGCGCGGAAGTCGACCGGCCGGCACTGCTCAAAGCCTTCCGCACTTACCTCCAGGCCAACGAACTCGAGGCCGACTGGGAGAGCGTCAGCCGCGCCGACAACGCCATACTGGTCAACGCGCTGTCGATGATGGCGCCCTATGGCGCTGCCGAAAAGCAGGCACTTCTCGAAGCTCCCGATCTCAAGACCCGCGCCGAGACGCTGATCGCGATCACCGAAATGGCGCTGGCTCGCGAAAACGAGGATTTCGGATCGAGCCTGCAATAGGCAACGCTGCCGGAGAGCCGGAAATGGTCGAGACCAACAAACGCGACATCGACGTCAAGCTGCTCGAACTTTTGGCTTGCCCGCTGACCAAGGGGCCGCTGAAGTGGGATGCCGAACGCGGTGAACTGGTCTCCAGGCTGGCAAAGCTGGCTTACCCCGTACGCGACGGCATTCCCGTCATGCTGCCCTCCGAGGCACGGCAGATCGGCGACCGGGAACCCGGCCCGAGCACCTGATACGCGACCTTCCTTGCCCTTCGAACCCGGGACAGGATTGCGCGCCCCTGCTGCGGGCCGATTCCACATCACACAATGAACGCTTCGCCCGGCACCTCGAGAGAGATTTGCCCGCCAGCTTTACCACGCGCGGACGTGCTTCCCGTCGGCACGCCGCCGGCCGATACATCGCAAGTGAATGATCGACGCACACGCCTTGCCGCCCGGCACGGTTCGCCATTTGCCTGCGCTCTTCCACCCCCATCCGCTATTGAAAGTTGCGGCCCTTGGGCATGACGTTGCTCGCCTTGCGGGCCAGCGTTTCGTAGCTCTGCAGCATGCGCGGGTCACGTGCGGCCTTGTCGGCGGAACTGGCCCGTCCCTCCGCAATCGGCCGGTTGCTTTGGTCGGCAGTTACCTGCAGTTCCTCCGACATCGTCGCCAGCCAATGCGTGCAGTCCTCCATATTGTCGGCAACGATATGGATGACACCGGATTCCTTCTGCAGCTTGCCGGTGACGCGGATGAACTTCGATCCCATGATGACAGGCCGGAAGCGCTCGAAGACACGTGCCCAGACGACGATGTTGGCGATCGAATGCTCGTCTTCCAGCGTGAGGAAGATGGCATTGCCTTTACCCGGTCGCTGGCGAACCAGCACCAGCCCGGCGACGGAGACCCGCCGCCCGTCGGGTACATCACCGAGCCGGGCATTGGGTGTAATGCCGGCACGGTCGAGATGGTGCCTGAGGAAGGCCACCGGATGCGCCTTCAGCGACAGGCCGAGCGAGCGGTAGTCGTGAATGACATGTTCGCCGAGCGGCATTGACGGCAAGTGTGTTTCTGGTTCGTTGTCGCCCAGTTGCACTTCGGGACGGTCGAACAGCGGCAGCATCTCGGCGGCACTCTTGCCATCGAGTGCCCGCACCGCCCACAGCCCCGCCCGCCTGTCGACGCCGATGGAGCGGAAGGCGTCCGCCTGGGCGAGAAGCTCGATCTCGCCGACATCGAGCCCAGAGCGCAGCCAGACATCGCGCACCGAGACGTAGCCCTTGCCACGCCGCGCAGCAAACTGCTCCATCCTGGCTTTGCTCAGCCCCTTGATCTGGCGGAAGCCGAGCCGGACGGCATGGCTGGTCCTGATGACATCCCGCATTTCGGCGTGGCGTTGCTGGATGCGTTTTGGGTCGAAGCCCGAACGCTCGAGCGTACAGTCCCAGACGGAATGGTTGACGTCGATCTGACGAATTTCGACGCCGTGATCCTGTGCATCGCGCACCAGCTGTGCCGGCCGGTAGAAGCCCATCGGCTGCGCGTTCAGGATCGCCGCGCAGAACACGTCTGGATAGTAGGCCTTGAACCAGCATGAGGCGTAGACGAGCAATGCGAAGGCCGCGGCATGGCTCTCGGGAAAACCGTACTCGCCAAAACCCTCGATCTGCTTGAAGCAACGCTCGGCGAAGTCGCGCTGGTAGCCCCTGTCGACCATTCCCTGGATCATGCGGTCGCGGTAATTGCCGATCGTGCCGGTGCGCTTGAAAGTCGCCATCGCGCGCCTGAGCTGGTCGGCCTCGCCGGGCGTGAAGCCGCCGGCGACGATAGCGATCTTCATTGCCTGCTCCTGGAACAACGGCACGCCCAGGGTCTTGCCCAGGATGTCCTCAAGCTCCGGTTTGGGAAAGCCGTGCGCTTCCTTGCCCTGTCGGCGCCTGAGATAGGGATGCACCATGTCGCCCTGGATCGGGCCGGGACGGACGATCGCCACTTCGATGACAAGATCGTAGAATTTGCGTGGCCTCAGCCGCGGCAGCATCGACATCTGCGCCCGGCTCTCGATCTGGAAGACGCCGAGCGTGTCGGCCCGGCAGATCATGTCATAGACCTTGGGGTCCTCCGGCGGCAGCGTCGCCAGCTCGAACGGACGGCCATGTCGGTCACGCTCGTCGTAATGCGCCTCAAGCAGGTTGAAGGCCTTGCGCAGGCAGGTCAGCATGCCCAGCGCCAGAACATCGACCTTCAAGATGCCGACGGCGTCGAGGTCGTCCTTGTCCCATTCCACCATCTTGCGCTCGTCCATCGCCGTCTTGACGATCGGCACGATCTCGTCGAGCCGGTCCCTGGTGATGACGAAACCGCCGACATGCTGGGACAGATGGCGCGGAAAGCCCATGATCTCATTGGCGCGGTCGATGACATGCCGGGTCACCGGGTCCGCCTTGTCGAGGCCGCCGGCCGTCGCTTCCTTCTCGCCCAGTTCCGACGAATACCAACCCCAGATCGAGCCGGACATGGCGCCCCTGACGTCATCCGACAGACCCATCGCCTTGGCGACTTCGCGCAGCGCCGAGCGACCGCGATAGGTGACGACGGAAGCCGCGAGCGCGGTGCGCTTGGCGCTGTATCTTTCGTAGATGAATTCGATCACCTCGTTGCGCCGCTCGTGCTCGAAGTCGACGTCGATATCCGGCGGCTCGCCACGTTCCTCCGAAATGAAGCGCTCGAACAGCACATCGACGATATCCGGTCCGACATCGGTGATGCCGATGCAGAAGCAGATGACAGAATTGGCAGCGGAGCCGCGCCCCTGGCAGAGGATGCCCCTCGAACGGGCGAACTTCACGATCTCGTGGACGGTGAGGAAATAGCGGGCGTAATTGAGCTTTTCGACGATGTCGAGCTCATGCCGGATGATGCCCTGAACCTTTTCCGAAACGCCGTCCGGGTAGCGCTTTTTGGCACCCTCCCAGGCCAGCCGTTCCAATTCCGCCTGCGGTTCGAGACCGGATTCCGTCGGTTCGTCGGGGTAGTTGTATTTGAGCTCGCTCAGCGAGAAATGCAGGCTTTCGGCAAAGCGCAACGTCTCGGCCAGGGCCTCCGGGTGGTTGCGGAAAAACCTTGCCATATCGACAGGCGGCTTGAGGTGGCGTTCGGCATTCGCCTTGAGCTCGAAACCGACCTCGGCAACAGGCACGCTGAGGCGGATTGCCGTCAGCACATCCTGCAGCGGGCGCTGGTCCGGTGCATGGTAGAGCGCATCATTGGTCGCCATCAGCGGTATGCCTGCCATGGCGGCCATGGTAGCGGCCTGCTCGATCCTGAAGCGGTCGTCCCCACCGAAATTCGGAGCGACCGCGAGCCACAAGGAAGTGCCGAAGCGCTCCTTGAGACTGCGCAGAAGCGCAACGTCATCTTCCCTGGCGACCGCGACGTCGGGCAGGATGGCAAGCGACAGCAGGTCGCCCCACTCGAAAAGATCTTCCCGATAGAGAAGCGGCGCACCCTTTTCGCTCTCATCCCGGGCATTGGCCTGGGTAAGCATGCGGCACAGATGTCCCCAACCTTTGCGATCCCTGGGGTAGGCGAGCATGTCGGGCGTACCGTCGGCGAAAATCAGGCGGCATCCCGGGTGGTAGGCCAGCCCTTCCGTCTCCGCCATCTTCCACGCGCGGACGACACCAGCCACCGTATTGCAATCTGCAAGGCCGATGGCCGAAAGCCCCAGGAATTTCGCCGCGATCACCAGCTCTTCCGGAGCGGAAGCCCCGCGCAGAAAGGAGAAATTCGACTGGATGCCGAATTCGGCATAGCTGGCAGCGACGACCATGTTCATGCAAAGACCCCGTGCAGGAACCAGCGCGGCACCGCCTGCGCATTGTAGAGGCCCTGCCGGTAGAGCCAGTAGCGGCGGCCCTCGGCGTCCTCGATGCGGTAATAGTCGCGCGTCGGCGCATCGGCCGCCTGGCGCCACCATTCGGGCGCGATGCGCTCGGGCCCTTCCGCCCGCGCCACGCGATGCAACGCCCGGCGCCAGCGGAAATTGAGCGGCGGACCATCGGGAATCTCGGTCGCCGGAACATCGATTGGTTCAGGCTGCCGGAACAGGCGAATGGGGCGGTCGGGCAACCGGAGCCGCCTGGTAGCTTGCTGCGCCGCCCTGGCAGGACGCTCGGCTCCGTCCTTGCGGGCCTCTTCCTGGGCATAGGGCCGGGCGGAGGCGGCACGTTCCGGCAAATGGCTCTCGACCGGGATCGCTTCGAGCACCGCAGCTTCGCCAAGGCGTGCACTGATGCGATCGGCAAAGATCGCCAGTTCTTCGCCGCCATCCTCCACCACCTCGCCGGCAAGATCGGCCTGGCGCGCCTCGAAGCGGGCCGTCGACAGGGCAGAGAGACGCACGAGGTCGAAGCCGTAGCCGGCATCGATTGTCTCGCCGAGTGCCGCCAGCCGCTCATGAAACAGCCGGCGCACCAGTACCGGCTCGCGGATGGGGCGTGAGGCCCCGACAGTTATGCGGCTGACCATGCCGTCGACCCTGAACAGCAGCAGTTCGAGCGCGCGTGCGCCCTCTTCCCGGCGCTCGAGATCGACCTTGAGGGTGGCAGCAAGCAGGCCGATCAGCCGCTCGATGTCGTCGATGAGCGACAGCGGGTCGGCGAGATGGCGCTCGACCGAAAGCGGGGCGACAGGAAGGCGCGGTGAGATCGCCTCCTCGAGCCGACCCAACGCCTGGTCGAGGCGCTCGATGAGCTCTGCCCCGAAGCGACGGACAAGTGGCGCGCGCGGCCCGTCCATGATCGCGCCGACGCTGCGCAGCCCGACGCTTTCCAGGCTCGCCTTCGTCCTGGCATCGATCCTCAGCGCCGACAGCGGCAGGCGCGCGAGAAATTTGCGTTCGTTGCCCGGGGCCAGGATTTGACCCGTGGCAAAACGTGCCGTTGCCCATGCAGCACCAGGCGTCGAGGCAAGACCGGGGCGCACGTCGAAACCCTGGTGGAAAAACCGCGCCATCAGATCGGCAAGCAGCGCCTTTTCGCCGCCGAAGAGGTGAGCGCAGCCTGAAATGTCCAGGAACAGTCCGTTTTCACCGTCGATTGCGACAAGCGGCGTGTAGCGGTCGCACCAGTCGGCAAGTCCTTCGAGCAACCGGCGGTCGGCCTCGGGATCGGCTTCGACGACATCGATGTCGGGGTGCATGGCGCGCGCCTCGGCGATGCCCATGCCCGGCTTCAAGCGAAGCGCCTCAGCCCGTGCGTCGAGGCCGGCGATGCGCTGGGTGTTGTTCTCGCGGTGGCTGATCACCAGCGGCTTCAACGGCTGCGGGCTTGAACGCCAGGACCGCCCCAGCCTGCGCCGGAGGATGCGTTCGGCCGCGAGATGGGGAAACCACAGCGATACGATTCTCTGGGCTTCGTTCTGCGAGGGTGCGTGCATCGAGGTTCCATTCCAGAATGAAGCTGCCGGGAAGAGCCGTGCGGCTCTTGCCAATCTCGACAGCGAAGGCGGGAGCTGCGATCGAACCGGCCAGCGGCCCGAGAAGCGTTTGCCGCAAGGTGGCCGGCGCCGGCGAGACGACCAGCCGGACGGGGGCTGCCGTTGGTTCCGGCTCGGCCGACTGGCGCAGCAGGAGGACGGGCCGGCCGCTGTCCTGCGCCCGGCGGTGCAGGCGCCGCGTCGCCGTGAGGTCGACAATGCGCGGGTTGCCGCGCAATTCGACGACGACGGCTGCTATCTCCTCGATGCGGGCTGCTTCTTCGGCGATCCACAGCACGTCGGCGGCCTTCGGCGCCTCGGCAAGCAGCAGGCTTTCGGCCGGTATGCCGAAGA
This sequence comes from Aminobacter sp. MDW-2, assembly GCF_014250155.1. Classification (NCBI taxonomy): domain Bacteria; kingdom Pseudomonadati; phylum Pseudomonadota; class Alphaproteobacteria; order Hyphomicrobiales; family Phyllobacteriaceae; genus Aminobacter; species Aminobacter sp. MDW-2. The sequence continues at coordinate 1,050,840 of NZ_CP060197.1, read as the reverse complement.
AGCTGGCGAGGCCCGGTGCGTAGGGCAACCCTGCCTCGCGGAACATCTCTGTCGTACCGACCCACAGCACCAGGTCGCTGGGCCGCGACCGCTCCTTCAGCATGCCGCTGACGAGCGCCAGCGCCAGCCCCGCGGCAGCCCCCGCATTGCGGGTTTCGGTGCCATGGATCTCGGTCAGCGCCGCCTTCGGCAGGCCGCCGCCAAGCACCTCGTCGAGCCGCTCGACACCGGTCGGCAGGAAGAAGTCACGCGCCGAGGCGTGGCCGTTGCGGCGGACCAGCAGCCCCGCGACCGGCTGGCCGTCGGCAGGCAAGACCAGCCTCTCAGCCAGTGTTCCCTCGATCTTGGCTATCTTCTGACGCAAGGCAAAAACGACATCCCGCGCCACGGCGCTGGTCGCCATGTCGATCTGCTTTCCCTGTTGTTCCTGTTATGTTCCTATAGATTCCAGAGGCGCCCTGGAGAGTCAAGCCGATTCAAGGAGAATTTATTCCTCTCCTCTCCTTCTGCTGTCGCCGCTAATTTGGCGCCCGAGCGGCAAAGGCCTCGTAAGCGCGGCGGCAAAGGGCTATATGCCCCCCAAAAGGACAAAGAATGGCCCGCATTTACAAGACCCGCGCCTGGCACGACCAGCTTTCGCCCTCGATCGAGGAGATGGAGCTTCTGGCGCTCGAAGCCTATGCGCATCTGCCGGAAGAGTTTCGCCAGCTGACCGGCGAGGTCGTCATTCAGTTGGCCGAATTCCCGACCGACGAGATCATGGACGACCTGTCGCTGGAAACGCCGTTCGACCTGCTCGGCCTGTTCGAGGGCCGCGGCATCGCCGAGCGCTGGAACCCACAGACTGGCGAGGGCCCCAACCGCGTCACGCTCTACCGCCGCGCCATTCTCGACTACTGGGCCGAGAACGAGGAGACGCTGGGCGACATCGTCACCCATGTGCTGATCCACGAGATCGGCCACCATTTCGGCCTGTCCGACGAGGATATGGAGCGGCTGGAGGAAGCCGCCGAATAGCGGCAGAACCTGAGATCAGTAGTCGCCGAGCTTGATGTCAGGCGTGTATTCGGCGCCCTCGACATCCTTCACCACCGCCTGGCCGCAGCGCATCGTCCTGGTTTCGGCGTCGAAGGAATAGGTCGGCGAGCCGAACAGGTGCCAGCCCTTGTTCACCGCAGCCGTGACCTTGTGGCAGAAGGTGGCGTCGTCAGGGCCGGTCAGGAAGCGGTAGAGTTTCATGGCGGTGTCCCTTTCAGTGCCTGAGGCTTTCGAGCTGCGCTGCCCGCGCCAGAAGCCGCTCGGCCTCCGCAAGGTGCAGCCTTTCGACCATCTTGCCGCCGAGCGAGATTACACCTGAGGACGTATTCTCAGGAAGCGCGAAGGCATCGACGACGGCGCGCGCTTCGGCAAGTGCCTCGACCGACGGCGAGAACGCCGCATTGGCCGGGCCGATCTGGGCCGGGTGGATGACGGTCTTGCCCGAGAATCCCATGGCGGCGGCCTCGCCGCATTCGGCGGCGAAGGCATCGAGATCGCGGAAATCGTTGGACACGCTGTCGAGCATGTCGATCCCCCCAGCTCGCGCGCAAAGCACCATCTGCATCAGCCAGGGCTGGACATAGCGGCGGTCCGGCGTGAGCTTGACGCCGGTGTCCTTGGCGAGGTCGTTGAGCCCGGCGATCAGGCACGACAGCCGTGCCGAAGGATCGCGGCCGAGCTCGGCGATGGCCGCGAGATTGACCAGCGCCCGCGGCGTCTCGATCATCGCCCAGAGCTTGAGCGTGTCGGGGGCGTCGGCCTCGTCGAGCACGTCATTGGCTTCCAGCAGGTCACGCGGCGTCTCGATCTTGGGCAGCACAACGCCATCGGTGGCCCAGCCGCTGGCGGCAGCAAGATCGTCCGCCCCCCACGGACTTTTCAGCCCGTTGATGCGCACGACATATTCACGCGCGCCTGCCGGCCGTTCGGCGAAGAATTTTGCCAGCCTGTCGCGCGCCGCGGCTTTCTGCTCGGGCAGCACGGCATCTTCCAGGTCGAAGATGACGGTGTCGCAGGCAAGCTGCGCAAGCTTGGCGATCGCCTTTTCGTTGGTGGCGGGCACGAACAGCACCGAGCGGCGCGGGCGGGGCAGGGAATGTTGCATCTGGTCTTCTTGCCCGGCAATGCTGGCCCTTGCAAGTCCTTGCCGGACGACGGCGTAACTGCTTTTGTCCTCCATCACAGACAGACGGGAACACTCCATGGCACGCCACGACGTGGTCATCACAGGCGGCGCGATCGTCGGCAGCTCGATCGCCTATTATCTGCGCGAGGAGGGTTTTACCGGCTCGATTGCCCTGATCGAGCGCGACCCGCAATTTGCCCATGCCGCGACCACTTTGTCCTGCGCCTCGATCCGCCAGCAATTCTCGATCCCCGAAAACATCCGCCTGTCGCAGTTCACGCTTGGCCTGTTCCGACGGCTCAAGGAGGAGTTCGGCCCTGACGCCGATATCGGCTTCCGCGAGGGCGGCTACCTCATCCTCGCCGGCGACAACGGCCTGCCGATTCTCAAGGCCAACCACGAGGCCCAGATGGCCGAGGGCGCCGACATCGTGCTCGAGGATGCCGAGCAGCTGGCGAAGCGCTTCTCCTGGATCTCGACCGAGGGTATTTCCGCCGGCGCCTATGGCCGCACAGGCGAAGGCTGGTTCGATGCGCATGCCATGCTCGGCCTGTTCCGCAAGGCGCTGAAGACCAAGAACATCGACATGATCACGTCGGAGGTCACGGGCATCGAGCGCTCAGGCAACCGCGTTACGGCAGTGACGCTTGCCACCGGCGAGCGGCTGGAAACCGGCACGCTGTTCAACGCCGCCGGGCCGAACGCCGGCAAGGTCGCCGCCATGGCCGGTCTCGCTCTGCCGGTCGAGCCGCGCAAACGCAACGTCTTCGTCTTCGAGGCGCGCGAAAAATTCGCCGACATGCCGCTGATGGTCGACCCCTCCGGCGTCTATGTCCGCCCCGAAGGTTCGGTCTACATCACGGGCGGGGCCGAAAGTGAGGATGGCGAGTTGGCTGCCGACCCCACGGATTTCAACCCCGACTGGGGGCTGTTCGAGGAGGTGATCTGGCCGGTGCTGGCCACCCGCGTGCCGGCCTTCGAGGCGATCAAGGCGACGCAAGCCTGGGTCGGGCACTACGACTACAACGCGCTCGACCAGAACGCCGTCATCGGCCCGCATCCCGAGGTTCAGAACTTCATTTTCGCCAATGGCTTCTCCGGCCACGGCCTGCAGCAGGCGCCGGCGGTCGGCAAGGCGCTCGCCGAGCTCCTTGTCCATGGCACCTACCGTACCATCGACTGTTCGGCCTTCGGCTACCAGCGCATCGCGGAAGGGCGAGCGTTCCGCGAGCTGAACGTGATCTAGGTAGGATCCTCAAGCAGCTTCACCTACGAGACAGCGAACGAACGTCCGGATTTATCGGAGATTCATAATATTATCGAGAGCTAATTTGAAAATATCGCAGAGCCTGCGTACCGAGCGGGTCAGATTTCATTAAGTCTTTCTCAGATACGAGACCACTTTTCCTTGTCAAGAAACTGCAATTGGCGTCAATGTAACGAATCTCAGGCAGTGCATACAGGGAATTGGAATGAAGCAGTCTTGCGCGAACGGGGGCGCACCGGGTACCCAATCAACCAGCAAATACAAACTTCTTTCAGGCGTCTGCATTGCCGCTTTGGCAATGGGGGGAACACTTCCCGCGGCAAGGGCAGCGAACTTCGTCGCCTCGAACCAGACGGAACTCTACCAGGCGATAGCGGACGCCCAGGCGAGCCCTGATGCAGCATCGACAATCATGCTGACATCCAGTTTCCAGATCACCAGCCCGCCTCCCGCGATCGCCGGAAAGGCGATCACGATCGCCACCGGCGCCAATACGCTCTCCTACAGTTCGGCTGCGGTCTTCAACGTCGCGAGCGGCGCGAGCCTGACGCTCTCAGGCCAGATCCAGGGCACTGGCAGCCTGAACACGGGTTTGCTTTCGAAGGTCGGCGGGGGCGAACTCATCATCAACGAGGCCGCTGGCTCCGGCATTACGACAATCAGCATCAACGATGGACACACGCTCATCTCTGGCGGCAGCGACGTCACATTCGGCTCTTCCGCCGGTGGAACCGTGTCGCAATTGGATATTGCCGGCGGGGACGGCCAAGTGGCGAGCCTGACGTTGTCAGGTCAGGGCACCCGGCTGGTCGCGACAGGCACCGACCCGAATGACTTGAGCGGCGGCGCGGGAAGCCAATCGACCCTGACCATCGAGAATGGCGCCGTTTACACGACGACGGGGGGCATAAGGGTTCACACGCCAGGCTCGCAAGGCACGGCCACCATCAACGTCATGGGCGAAGGCTCGACGCTGGAAGCCGGCGGCTTCACGTCCACTAACGGCACCAGCTACATCTACGTTCGCGACGGCGGCGTGGTCGACATCACCGGCAACACCTCCTTCGGCGGCGTTGGAAACCTCAGCTTCAACACCGCACTGGTCACAGCTGAGGTGTCCGGCGAAGGATCCCGATGGGACTCGGGCTCGACGATAGCAATGTACCAGGGTTCGCTCTCGATCCTGGACGGCGGCGTCATGACCGGGACGGCCGTGAACATCTCCACCAGCCCAGGCGGCGTCCTCCCAAATTTCAGTGTCCTTGTTTCCGGGGACGGGTCGGTGCTCAACGGGACCGCGGTCACTCTCGGAACCAGGGGCAAGGGTGCCCTGACCCTTGCCGATGACGGCAGGGTGGTAGTGAACAACGGCAACTCGGCCCTTGTCGTCGGTAGCGTGCATGCCAGCAGCCACGCAGCGCTGAACATCGGCGGCGCGGTTGGCCAGGCGGCGACCGGTGCCGGAACGCTCCAGGCGTCGGCGATAACCCTCGCGGCCAGTGCCGAGATCAACTTCAACCACACCGAAACCGGCTACATTTTCGACCTGCCGATCAACGGCAGCGGCGCCATCAACCAGCTCGCCGGCCGCACCATCTTCAACGCCAACCAGACCGGCTTCAACGGGCTGACCAGTGTCCATGGCGGCATGCTCGTCGTCAACGGCGTCCTCGGCGGCATCATGGATGTGCGCGGCGGCGTCCTGGCAGGCGTGGGCTCGGTCGGAAACACCGCTAACTATGCCGGCGGCACCATTGCGCCCGGAAACAGCATCGGCACGCTGACTGTCGCCGGCAACTACACGAGCAATGGCGGCACCCTGCTGATCGAGGCCGTCCTCGGCAACGATGCCTCGCCCACCGATCTTCTCGCCATAACAGGCAACTCGATCCTCGGAACCGGTGCGACCAGAATCTTCGTCACCAATCTCGGCGGCGCCGGAGCGGAAACGACCGGCGACGGTATCAAGATTGTCGACGTGGCGGGCACATCCGCCGCCGATGCCTTCGTGCTGGCTGGTCCGGCGATCGGCGGGGCCTATCTCTACGGCCTGTTCCAGAACGGCATCGCCGATCCCACAGACGGCGACTGGTACCTGCGCATGACCGATACGCTGGCGCCGACGGTGCCGGTCTATGAGAACTATCCGATCGTCTTGCTTGGCTTGGCCGAGCTGCCGACGCTGCAGCAGCGCGTCGGCGACCGCTACTGGCCCGGGGCGAGTGAAGCGACGGATAGCGCCGGAGGTGAGGCCGGCCCGCGCAATTTCTGGACGCGGATCGAAGGCGCGCATGGCCATGTCGAGGGCGTTTCGACCACTGGCACCTCCTATGACAGCAACCGCTATCTCGTACAGGCAGGCATTGATGGCTTGTTCGCCGAAACCGGCTCAGGCAGGCTGATCGGCGGCATCAATGCGCAATATGGCCGGGTCAACGCCGACATCGGCTCCAGCCTCGGCAACGGCACCAATGCGACAGTTGCCTATGGCGGCGGCGCGACGCTGACCTGGTATGGCAGCAACGGCATCTATGTCGACGGACAGGCCTCTGTTAGCCGCCTGTCGAGCGACGTTGCCGCCGACACCGTCGGCAAGCTCGTCGACGGCAATCAAGGCCTTGGCTATGCCTTCAGCATCGAAGCCGGCCGCAAGCTGTCGGTCGGCGGCACCTGGTCGGTGACCCCGCAGGCCCAGCTTGCCTACACCTCCGTCGATTTCGACGATTTCGCCGATCCGTTCGGCGCCAAGGTGTCGCTGGTGGCCGGCGACAGCCTGAAAGGCCGGATCGGCCTGGCGCTGGACTATGACGCAGGCGGCGGCGCGAGCCGCAGCCATGTCTATGGCATCGCCAATCTTACCTACGAATTCCTGGACGGAACGGCGGTCGACGTGGCGGGTACCAAGGTCGCGTTCGAGCCCGATTCCTTCGGCGCGGAACTCGGCATTGGCGGCACCTACCGCTGGGCCGGAGGCAAATACGCCCTCTACGGCGAAGCGCTGGCTTCGACCAGTTTCGAGGGCAGCAACGGCTTCAAAGGTACGGTTGGCTTCAACACGGCGTTCTAGGTTTCAAGACCGCAAATGCCCGGCCCGCCGCTCGGCGGGCCTTTTCGTTTCACCGTCTTGAGGGCTAATCCGCAATCTGCCCAAACTGCGACGTATAAGCAGGCGATTGCAGATATTGGCGCAAAACCAACCTGGCGCCCCCTTACGCCCTTTCCTCCCACACCTTCGCCAGCTCCACGATCGTCGTCACCGCCTTTTCCATGTCTTGGCGGCTGACCCATTCCAGCGGGGAGTGGAAGGCGTGGCCGCCGGCGAAAATGTTGGGGCAGGGCAGGCCCATGAAGGACAGGCGCGAGCCGTCGGTGCCGCCGCGGATGCTGCCGCGCAACGGCTCCATGCCGGCGCGGCGGACGGCTTCGAGCGCGTTGTCGACGATCTCGGGATGGCGGTCGAGCACCACCTTCATGTTGCGGTACTGCTCCTTGACCGTGAAGCTGTAGGTCGAGCCGGGATAGGCCTTCATCACGTCCTTGACGATGTCTTCGAGCAGCTTTTCCTTGGCGACGAGGCCAGCTTCGGTGAAATCGCGCACGATCAAGCTGAGCGAGGCCTTTTCCATCGAGCCCGACAGCGCAGTGGGGTGGAGGAAGCCTTCGCGGCCCTCGGTGGTTTCGGGCGAAAGCTCCTTCGGCAGCCGGTCGACGATGGCGCCAACGATCTTGATGGCGTTTTCCATGCGGCCCTTGGCGAAGCCGGGATGGATGGCGACGCCTGAAATGGTGATGTCGACGCCGTCGGCCGAAAAGGTCTCGTCCTCGATGTGGCCAGCGGTCTCGCCATCCATGGTGTAGGCGAATTCAGCGCCGAGCTTGGCGAAATCGACCTTGTCGACGCCGCGGCCGATCTCCTCGTCGGCGGTGAACAAAAGCTTGATCGCACCATGCTTGATGTCGGGGTTGGCAACGAGGAACTGTGCCGCCGTCATGATCTCGGCGATGCCGGCCTTGTCGTCGGCACCGAGCAGCGTGGTGCCGTCTGTTGTGACGATGTCGTTGCCGATCTGGTTTTTCAGCTCGGGGTGCTCGGTGACCCGGATGACCTGCTGCGGGTCGCCGACAAGCTGGATGTCGCCGCCGGCATAGTTGCGCAGGATCTGCGGCTTGACGTTGGTGCCGGTGAAATCGGGCGCGGTGTCCATGTGCGAACAGAAGCAGATGACCGGGATCTGCTTTTCGGTATTGGCGGGCACGGTGGCGTAGACATAACCATGCTCGTCGAGATGGGCGTCGGTGAGGCCGATCGCCAACAGCTCCTCGACGAGCAGGCGGCCGAGGTTCTTCTGCTTTTCGGTCGAGGGCTGGCTCGGCGAGCTCGCATCGGACTGGGTGTCGATGACGACATAACGGAGGAAGCGATCGAGCACCGTGTCGGTGGTGGCGGTCCTTGTGTCGGTCATGGCAGGCTCCAATGCATCGAGGATGCCCTGCTATAGCCGCCCCGGCGGGTGCCGTGAACGGGTTTCGCACCTGTTGAGGCGGCTGTCCGCGCGATCGCGGCTGTCTGGCCCAAGCCGCGCCCGGCGGGGCCGGGCGCTTCAGGCAACGATGGCTGCGTCTCAGAAAGGCACCGCACTGTTGTCGACGACGGCCGGGATGACGATACCCCAGTCATCCTCGTGCAGCTCGTGGCCGCCGCCGGCGACGGCGAGATATGTAGAGCCTGGAACCGCATCGGCGATCGCCTTGCCGTGGACGACCGGGAAGATCGGGTCGGCGGTGCCATGAATGACCACAAGCGGCGCCTCCAGTCCGGGAAGCTTGCCCTTCAAGGTCTCACCGCCCTCGAGCATGAAGTGATTGGTGGCCGAAAGATATCCGCCTGAGCGGTCGTGGTCGCGCTCGATGAAGGCAAGCGTCTTCACCGCGTCATGCGCATGTGCTGTGCTTGCGATCACCCGGGCCTCGCTGGCGATGAATGCGGTCGCCTGGGCGCGGTTCGACCAGTCGACGTTTTCGCCCGTCGCGGCATGCTCCATATAGGCCGGTGTCGGCGGCGGCAGGTCGAGATCGAGGCCGATGGGCGTCGTCGACAGCAACGTCAGCGAAGCGACGCGGCTGGGCGCCGACAACGCCAGGATCTGGGCGATCATGCCGCCGAGCGACATGCCGACGACATGGGCCTTTTCGATGCCGTAGCCGTCGAGCACGGCGATGGCGTCCTTGGCCATGTCGTCCATCGAATAGGGTGGCTTGCCAGGCGGGAATTTGGTCGACACGCCGGTGTCGCGGTTGTCGTAGCGGATGACATAGCGGCCGCTGGCGGCGATGCGGCGGCAGAACTCTTCCGGCCACCACAGCATCGAGGCCATCGCCCCCATGATCAGCAGCACGGGCGGCGCCGACGGGTCGCCGAATGCCTCCGTGGCGATCTCGACGCCATTGGAACGGACGGTCTTTGTGGTGGTTTCGCTGGCCATCGCCTGACTCCCCTGGGTTGCTCCCAAAACGGCGAGCGCTGCTGCGGAGAGCAGGAAGCGGCGCCGGCTGGTCGTGTTGATGTGATCTGGCATTTCGATCTCCTCGCGCCCGCTGGGCGGCTTGGACGGACACTAGGGACGTCGAAGTCGGATCGCGAGAGCGATACTGGACAAAAACGAGGCATACGTGCCACTGATGGCACATGAAAACCCAGGCCGAACCCCTCCGCATCAGCCTGCTTGCCTTGCCGCAGACGACACCGGCGGCGGTATACGGGCTGTTCGAGGTGCTGTCGGCGGTGGGCTCGATCTGGGACCGGCTGACCGGGCAGCAGACCAGGGCGCGGCCCATCTCAGCCGAGATCGTGGCACGAAGCAAGGAGGCGTTCACCTGCGCCATCGGCACACCGATCCAGCCGCATGCGACATTCGCCGACACAGAGAATACCGACGTGGTGATCGTCACCGACCTGGCGCTGCCGCTCGAGGGTGGCGCGGCGCTCGGATGGGGCGATGAGATGGAATGGGTCCGGGCGCAGCTGTCCGCCGGCGCCACCATCTGCTCGGTGTGCACAGGCTCGATCTTCCTCGCCGAGGCGGGGTTGCTCGACGGCAAGGACGCAGCCTCGCATTGGATCGCCGCCGACATCTTCCGCGACAACTATCCCCTGGTGCGATTCCGGCCCGAGCGCATCGTCTGCGACATGGACCCTGAGGGACAGCTGATCACCACCGGCGGCGCGTCGTCCTGGGAAGACCTCGCACTGCACCTGATCGCGCGCTACAGCGGCAGGGAGGAAGCAGCGCGCATCGCAAAAGTGTTCCTGCTCGGCGACCGCAGCGACGGCCAGTTGCCTTTCGCCGCGATGGCCAAGCCCAGGCGCCACGAGGATGCGGCAATCGGCAACTGCCAGCTCTGGATCGCCGACAATTACGCCTGCGCCAATCCGGTGACGCGCATGGTCGCCGAAAGCGGTCTGCCCGAGCGCACCTTCAAGCGCCGCTTCAAGGCGGCGACCGGCTACACGCCTGTCGATTATGTGCAAAGCCTGCGTATCGAGGAGGCCAAGCAGATGCTGGAGGCCACCGCTGACGCGACGGACGAAATCGCCGAGACAGTCGGCTACGAGGATCCGGCGTTCTTCCGCCGGCTGTTCCGGCGCCATACCGGCATTACGCCGGCGCAATACCGGCAGCGGTTTCGCCTGAAGCGGTTGTAGCGGCCACCCGGCCCTTCCCTTCACCCATTCCCGCCGTCATCATGCCGCGCGGACCACTCTGCGAAGGAGCGACGCATGGACTTCATGCGACTGCTGAAATCGATCGAGGAACTGCTCTACGAGGTCGTGTCGTGGCTACTGTTTTACCCGCTGACGATGTGGCGAGCATTGCGCGACCCCGACAAGATGATGCGCTATGCCAATGTCGAGCTGTCCGACGAGGTGGACGAGCAGTACCAGGACACGATGAGCCCGCCGATGTTCCTGCTGCTGACGCTGCTGATCGTGCATGGCCTGGAGCTCGGCTTCATCAGCGATCGTTCCTGGGTGGCGCCGTCGATGCTCGCCAGCGACTCCAACCTTCTGATCTTTCGGGCCGTCGTCTTCAGCGTTTTCCCGCTGCTGATGGCGGTGAAGCTGTTGCGCTTTCGCGGCGCCCGGATCGACAGGGCAACCTTGAAGCCGCCGTTCTACAGCCAGTGTTATGTCGCGGCACCCTTCGCCCTCGGCGTCAGCCTGGCGGGCGTGGTGTGGCGCGTCCACAACAGCACCGCGAGCGTCGCGGCACTGCTGCTGTTGGTCGTTGCCATCGTCTGGTACGTGGCGGTGGAAACGCGCTGGTTTGCCCGCAATCTCGACCTTGGTCTCGGCCGCGCGCTGCTCAGCGTCGTTGTCAGCGTGCTGCAAGGCGTGGCAGCCATGCTGATCGTCGGCACGGCCATCGCCCTGACGCAGGCGCCAGGGACGTAACGCAACGGCCATCGCCGTCGCGGCATGCCCCGGCGACCGCCACCCCGCGGCGTGTTGCCCGCGACGGTTCGTTATCGCATCGATTGCAATCTGGACATGAGACCAGCCTCGACGTCGAGGCTGGGAATGGCATCAACGGCAGGGTAGCCGATGTCCTTCATCTGCTCCGGGCTGAGTGCCGCGATGATCCGCCTGCTCTGGGCACGGCGATACCACATCTCGGCTGCCGCGATACGGCGTGCAGTGGCCTGGAGGAGCCGGATCGTCAGATCCGCCGTCTGATGTCCGTGGCTGGAATGCACTGAGTAAGCCATCTCGGCCTCCCGTCTCCTGACATGACCCGGCGAGCTTGCCATGCAGGCGTGAGTCCAGCGTGTTCGACGCGTGAACGAGACGTCTAATGCGGAAACACTCCCGCTTGATCTCGATCAATGCGGGAAGTCGCGTTGCCGCGCAGATAGAGCGCTGCGGTCGGATGCAGCGCGGGGCGAGGGAGGACGAATGGCGGATATGGACACCTACGCGAGGCGACCGGCTAGGCCGCCGGAAGTGCGCGCACTGACCGTAGCCGACATCAGGCAGAGCCTGGCGGAGGGCGCCGCCGACTTCGCCCGGAGCCCGCGCATCGGGCTCGCTATTGCGCTGGTCTTCGTGGTGATCGGCTTGGCAATTACAACGTCCCTGCTGGTGCTGCACGCCCCATGGCTGATCTATCCGTTCGCGATCGGCTTCCCGCTGGTCGGGCCCTTCGCCGCCGTCGGATTCTATGAGGTAAGCCGCCAAATGGAGGCCGGGCATAAGCCAACGCTTGGACAGGTCCTCAACTTGATCTGGGCCCAGCGCCGACGCGAAGTGTCGTGGATGGCTTTCGTCATGCTGTTCGTGTTCTGGGTCTGGATGTACCAGATCAGGCTGCTGATGGCGTTGATTCTCGGCCGCATGTCCTACGCCACGCTCGACCGCTTCGCCGATCTTGTGTTGACCACCAACCAGGGCTGGATCTTCCTCGGTATCGGCCATATCGAGGGCGCGGCACTGGCGCTGGTACTGTATTCCATCACGGTCATCTCAATCCCGATACTGCTCGACCGCGAAATCGACTTCGTCACCGCCATGCTGACATCGATCCGCGCGGTGCTGGCGAGCCCGCTTGTCATGCTCGGCTGGGGCCTGGTGGTGACGGTTGCGGTGCTGGCAGCCTGCTTGCCCTTTTTTCTCGGCCTCCTGGTGGTGCTGCCGGTGCTGGGCCATGCTACCTGGCATCTTTATCGCCGCGCGGTAGTTTAGCGTACTTGTCCCTCATCCTTCGACAGGCGCAGGATGAGGGAGCGCACGACGTGGATCGTCAGTTCCAGGCAGCACCCGCGACCTGGCGGACCGCGGCGTTGAGGCGGTTCCAGACATTGATCGCCGCAATGCATAGCAGCAGCGCCGAAATCGCCTTCTCGTCGAAGTAGCGCGTCGCCTCTTCCCAGACGTCGTCCGTCACCGGGTCGGACTTGTCGGCGATGCGGGTCACGGCTTCCGTCAGCGCAAGGGCTGCGCGCTCGGCCGGCGTGAACCAGGGCGTGTCGCGCCAGGCGGCGGCGGCGAAGATGCGGTCGTCCTTCTCGCCGAGCTTCCTGAGTTCGAGCGAATGCATGTGAACACAGACGCTGCAGCCGTTGATCTGGCTGGCGCGCAAATGGACCAGCTTGCGCGTCACCTCGGGCAGGCCGTCCCTCTCGGTCGCCTTGTTGAGCGCAAACAGCGCCTGCATGGCATCGGGAAGCAGGATGGCGGGGTTGGTCATACGAGCTTGCATGTGAGTCTTCCTTGTCGGGTTCGGGTCCATTCGATCTTGACGGCGCCGGCCCCGCGACAGTCTCTGTCACATCGGCCGGGATTCGTTCGTCATGGCCTTGACGGAACAGCAGCAGGGAATGTGACCTATGAACGAAGAAATTTTTCTGGCCGAAAAATTCGCCGAGAAGCGCGGGCATCTGCGCGCCGTCGCCTACCGCATGCTAGGCGCGGCCAGCGAGGCCGAGGACGCGGTCCAGGAGACCTGGCTGCGCCTGGCGCGCACCGACACCGACGACATCGACAATCTCTCGGGATGGCTGACGACGGTGGTGGCGCGCGTCTGCCTCGACATGCTGCGCCGGCGCAAGTCGCGGCGCGAGGAGCAGCTCGACACCGAAGGGCCCGACGAAATTGCCGACGATGCCCCTGCCGTCGATCCCGAACGCGAGCTGGCGATGGCCGACGCCGTCGGCCTGGCACTGCTGGTGGTGCTGGAGAAATTGGCACCGGCCGAGCGCATCGCCTTTGTGCTGCACGACATGTTCGACCTGTCCTTCGATGACATCGCCCCCGTCGTCGAGCGGACGCCGGTCGCGGCGCGGCAGCTGGCGAGCCGGGCCCGGCGCCGGGTCCAGGGCAGCGACGAGGCGCGCGCGCCCGACCGGACGCGTCAGCGGCAGGTTGTCGACGCGTTTCTCGCGGCATCGCGCGGCGGCGATTTCGCCGGCTTGCTTGCCGTGCTCGATCCCGACGTCGTGTTCCGCGCCGATGCCGTCGCCGCACATCTCGGTGCCGTTGCCGAACTGCGCGGCGCGCAGGCCGTGGCGCAAAGCTTCAAGGGCCGGGCGCAGGGCGCGCTGCCGGCGCTTGTCGACGGCGCGATCGGCCTGTTGGTCGCCCCGATGGGCAAGCTCCGTGTCGTGCTGATGCTCAGGCTCAACGGCGACAGGATCGTCGGCATCGACGCCGTCGCCGATCCGGAGCGGCTGGCACAGCTGAATCTGGCTTTGCTCGACTAGTCAGTAGAACCCTGCCTTCCAAAGATCGGTGGGCCGAGCGTGCCACAAGGCGCGCAGCCGATGCCGACGATCCGCCAAAACCCATCACTTTCCCGCAACATGGGCACTCTTGCCTTGCTGCCGCCGGATCGCGGGCGCAGAATTACGGGGCACGGCGGATGAGGAGGCCTTTTCTCTGAGCGGAGGAAAGCTCCATGAACGACCTGAACCTCACGACCCTTGACGGCGGGCTGGCAATGGTGAGCGCGCCTGTCCTCGATGCTTTCGCAGCAAGCCTGCGCGGCCAAGTGCTGAATGCCGGCGATGCCGGCTATGACGAGGCGCGTACGGTCTGGAACGCCATGATCGACCGTCGCCCCGGCCTTGTCGTGCGCTGCGTCGGCGCCAGCGACGTTATCGCCGCAGTCAAGTTCGCGCGCGACAACAAGCTGCTCGTCTCGGTACGCGGCGGCGGCCACAACATCGCCGGCAGCGCCGTGTGCGACGGCGGCATGATGATCGACCTGTCGCAGATGAGGTCGGTTCGCGTCGACAGGGTGGCGCGGCGAGCCTGGGTCGAGCCGGGTGCCATCCTCGCCGACGTCGACAAGGAAACGCAGGCGTTCGGCCTTGCGGTGCCGACCGGCATCAACTCGACGACGGGCATTTCAGGGCTAACGCTGGGCGGCGGCTTCGGCTGGACGACACGCAAGCTCGGCCTGACCATCGACAATCTGCTGTCGGCCGACGTGGTGACTGCGGATGGCGAGCTTGTGCGGGCGAGCACCGCCGAGCATCCCGACCTGTTCTGGGCGATACGCGGCGGCGGCGGCAATTTCGGCGTCGTCACCGCCTTCGAGTTCAAGCTGCATAAGCTCGGCCCGCAGGTGCTGTCGGGGCTGGTCGTGCACCCATTCGACGAGGCCAAGTCGGTGCTACGGCAATATCGCGAAGCGCTCGAGGACGCGCCCGACGAGCTGACCTGCTGGACTGTGATGCGGCAGGCGCCGCCGCTGCCGTTCCTGCCGGCGCAATGGCACGGCAAGGAGGTGCTGGTGCTGGCGATGTGCTGGTGCGGCGAGCTCGAGGCCGGCGAGAAGGCGACCGCTGCCTTGCGCGGCATCGGCCAGCCAATCGTCGACGTCGTCGGGCCGAACCCGTTCGCCGGATGGCAGATGGCGTTCGATCCGCTGCTTGCGCCCGGCGCGCGCAACTACTGGAAGAGCCACGACTTCATCGATCTGGAAGATACCACCATCGACATGCTCGACAGCGCGATCCGTGCCTTGCCGGGGCCGGAATGCGAAATCTTCGTCGGCCATGTCGGCGGCGCTGCCGGGCGGGTGGCGACCGATGCGACGGCATTTCCGCAGCGCAATTCGCACTTCGTCATGAACGTGCATGCGCGCTGGCGCGAAGCGTCGATGGACAAGGCCTGCATCGGCTGGGCCCGCAACATCTATGAAGCGACGCGGCCGCAGGCTGTCGGCACCGCCTACATCAACTTCATGCCGGCTGATGAGGCCGATCGTGTCGAGGCGGCTTATGGCGCCAACTACACCAGGCTGCTCGAAGTGAAGCGCAAATACGACCCCGACAACATGTTCCGCATGAACCAGAACGTTCACGCCAAGAAGACGCGCAAGGCGGCGTGACGCGTTTCTGTCGGCGGTGCTGAGAGCCCACGTCACGGACGTGCTCGACGAGGCCCCCACGCTGGATCCCTCCCCAAGAAAGGGGAGGGATAGGTCGGCGTTGCGCCTGCCTTTTCTCGGCCAAGCTTGACGGGCTCTCTCATTCTATATAACCCTTCAGTTATAGAATGAGAGAGCAGCGCCATGACCCCGTCCGAACGCCTTGACGCGACCTTTACCGCACTGGCCGATCCGACACGGCGGGCGATCCTGGCGCGACTGATGAGGGGCGAGGTTTCGGTGATGGAGCTGGCCGAACCCTTTGCCATGAGCCAGCCGGCGATTTCAAAACATCTCAAAGTGCTGGAGCGCGCCGGGCTGATCTCGCGCGGCCGCGACGCCCAGCGCAGGCCTTGCCGCATCGAGGGCGAGGCGCTGGCAGAAGTGACCGGGTGGCTCGATGAGTACCGAAAGGTCTGGGAGGGCAACTACAAGCGTCTCGACGCGCTGCTCGCTGATCTGCAGGCGAACCAGGGCAAAGCCTGAAGCGGAAGCGAGGAGAAGAAACGACGATGAGCCACAGACTGGAAGTGACGACGCCGAGCGACCGTGAGATCGCCATGACGCGTGTGTTCGACGCGCCGCGCGAGTTGGTGTTCGACTGCTGGACGATTCCCGCGTTGCTGAAACGCTGGATGACGGGACCGGACGGCTGGTCGTTTGCCGTCTGCGAGATCGACCTCAGCGTCGGCGGCACGTATCGCTTCGTCTGGCGCCATGACGACGGCCGCGACATGGGCATGACCGGGACCTATCGCGAGATCGCCCGGCCGGAAAGAATCGTCAGCGTCGAGCTGTTCGACATGGACTGGACCGACGGCGAGGCGCGCTCGACCCTGGTGCTGACCGAAAGGGACGGCCGCACCATTTCGGTCAACACCGTGCTCTACAGCTCCCGCGAGGCCAGGGACGGCGCGATCGCCATCGGCATGGCCAGGGGCGTCGAGGCCGGATACGACAGGCTCGACGGGGTGCTGGCCGAGCAAGTGGCAGCGCGATAGCTCGGGGGCTGACGGGCGACGGTCGCTCAGCGGCAGACCCGGCGATAGATGTTGCCGTAGAGCTCGATCTGGCAGTTCGACTTCATCACCGGAATTTCGGGCCGCTGCATCTGCGGTATCACGATCTGGCGGTCCTGCTCACGCAGCCGCTGCTGCTCGGCCTGGAAATCGGCGCGGCCCTGCCGGCTTTGCAGGATCTGCAGCTCGTTGATGCGCCCTTCGCGGGCAAGCTGGTTTTGGTCGGGCTGGCCGGGCAGGTCGATGGCATGCGCCTGCATTGCGCCGGCAAGCAGAATGCCGGCCACCATCAGAGCCCGTTTCGATCTCGCCATCTTCGCCACCAGCACATTTTCCACGCGAAACAACCGCGCCTCACGAAGGTAGTGCGCCTATCCGCCGAAACAATGGCATTAGCCTGTGCGCGACTTATCGGCGAGGAAATCGATGAAAGCGCGGATGCGCGCGGCAAGGTGACCATGGCCGGCGAAAACGGCGTGGATCATCTCTATGTCCTCGGGGTTGTAAGCTTCGAGCACCGGCACTAGCGTGCCGGCGTCGATGTCGGCCTGGACCTGGAAGCGGCCGCTGCGGATCAGGCCGACGCCGTCGAGGCAGAGCCGGCGCAGGCTTGGGCCGTTATTGGCAAGCAGGTTGCCGCCGATGCGCTGTGCGAAGGTCTCACCGGTTGCCGGGTCGCGAAACATCCATTCGTCGCGGTTGCGCAGGAAGTTGAAGCGCAGGCAGTTGTGGCCAACCAGATCGGCCGGTCTTTCCGGCACGCCATGCCTTTCCAGATAGGCAGGCGAGGCAACGACGACGCGGCGGATTTCCAGAATCTTGCGCGCCTTCAGCGATGAATCGCGCAGCTTGCCGGACCGGATCGCGACGTCGGCGCGCTCTTCGTAGAGGTCGATGACGCTGTCGGTCAGCGACAGGTCGAGTTCGACCTCGGGATAAAGCGCCAGAAACGCGGCGATGTGGGGCACGACGTGGCTGGCGCCGAAAGCGACCGAGGCGCTGACCCTGAGCAGGCCGCGCGGCACCGCGTTGGCGCCTCCGGCGACGATACGTTCGGCCTCCTCGATCTCGCCGAGGATGCGGGCGGCGCGCTCGAGATAGACTTCACCTTCCGGGGTGAGCTGCAGGCTCCGCGTCGAACGCACGACTAGGCGGGTGCCCAGCCTGTCCTCGATGCGCGTGATCAGCTTGCTGACCGCCGAAGGCGACAGGCCGAGCTGCCGGCCGGCGGCGGAGAAGCTCTTCAGCGAGACGGCCCGGACGAAGACCTCCATCTCACCGGCGCGATTGTCCATGACTGGCCTCTTGTGAATCAAATTCACAAGTATTCGTCCATCATCGCGCATTATTGCGCAAGTGCCCTTGCCCCATATGCAGCCCACGGATCAACCGCGGCGCAGGCCGCCCATTCAACTCGGGAACGGTGCACGACATGCCCCTAGCCATCTTCGCGCTCACCATCGCCGCCTATGCGATCGGCACGACCGAATTCGTCATCGTCGGGCTGTTGCCGACGGTGGCCCAGGATCTTCACATCACTCTGCCGCTCGCCGGCCTGATCGTCAGCGTCTACGCGCTGGGCGTCACTTTCGGCGCGCCAGTGCTGACGGCGCTTACCGGCCGGATCGAACGCAAGCCCCTGCTGCTCGGGCTGATGGCGCTGTTCGTCGTCGGCAACACGGCAGCGGCGCTGAGCCCCAGCTACGAGCTGTTGCTTGTCGCGCGCGTGCTGTCGGCCTTTGCCCATGGCGTGTTCTTCTCGGTGGGCGCCACCATTGCCGCCGATCTGGTGCCGGAAAACCGCCGCGCCTCGGCGATCGCCATGATGTTCATGGGCCTGACGGTGGCGATCGTCACCGGTGTGCCGCTCGGCACTTTCATCGGCCAGACCTTCGGCTGGCGCGCCACCTTCTGGGGCGTCTCGCTGCTCGGCGTCATCGCCTTCGTCTCCATCGCTGCCCTGCTGCCCTCGACCCTCAACAAGGCCGCACCGTCCAGCCTGCTCGACCAGGTCCGCGTGCTCGGTTCCGGCCGGCTGCTGCTGGTGTTTGCGATGACCGCGCTCGGTTATGGCGGCACCTTCGTCACCTTCACCTATCTCGCCTCGATCCTCGAACAGATCACCGGCTTCCAGGCTTCGAGCGTCAGCCTGATCCTGGTGCTCTACGGTCTCGCCATCGCCATCGGCAACATTGCCGGTGGACGCATCGCCGACCGCAACCCGGTCAAGGCGCTGACGGTGCTGTTTGCATTGCAGGCTATGGTGCTGGTGCTGTTTTCCTTCACCGCGCTTTCGCCCGTGTGGACGCTGGCAACGCTGGCAGCACTCGGCTTCCTGTCTTTTGCCAATGTGCCGGGCCTGCAGCTCTACGTCGTGCAACTGGCCAAGGAGCATCGCCCGGGCGCCGTCGACGTCGCCTCGGCGCTCAACATCGCCTCTTTCAATCTCGGCATCGCACTGGGCGCCTGGATCGGCGGCTTGGTTGTCGCCTCGCCGCTCGGCCTTGGCGCCACGCCATGGGTGGGTGCTGTGCTGGTGGCCGGTGCCTTCGTGCTGACGGTATGGAGTGGCGTGCTCGACCGGCGCCAGGAACCGCTGTGCCAACCGGCTTAAGTTGATTGACCGGTTTCAGTGCCGACCTACCTAAGGGGCGGAGCCATCCGTCCGAATTTCCCACCGCCCCCAATTTCCTCTCAAGGAGAACATCATGAAATTCGTTACCGCCAATGGCGCGACAATCCCTGCCCTGGGCTTCGGCACCTTCCGCATGCCCGGCGCAGAAGTCCTCGAAGTGGTGCCTGAAGCGATCCGCAAGGGCTTTCGCCACATCGACACCGCCCAGATCTATGGCAACGAGGCCGAAGTCGGCCAGGCTATCGCCGCCTCGGGCGTGGCACGTTCGGACATCTTCCTGACCACCAAGGTCTGGGTCGACAAGTACCAGCGCGATGCCTTCGTCAGATCGGTCGACGACAGCCTGAAGAAGCTCCGCACCGACAATGTCGACCTGCTGCTGCTGCATTGGCCGAACGACGCGGTGCCGCTGGCCGAGCAGATCGGCGTGCTGAACGAGGTGAAAAAGGCCGGCAAGGTACGCCATATCGGCGTCAGCAACTTCAACACCACACTGATGGCCGAGGCAGTGAAGCTGAGTGACGCCAAGCTGGTGACCAACCAGGTCGAATACCACCCCTATCTTGACCAGACCGCGGTGCTCCAAGCCGCGCGCAAGGCCGGCATGTCGGTCACCGCCTACTACGCCATGGCCGACGGCAAGGTGATCTCCGATCCCGTGCTGAAAGCGATCGGCGCCAGCCACGGCAAGACTGCAGCTCAGGTGGTGCTGCGCTGGCTGGTGCAGCAGGACAGCGTCGTGACACTGACCAAGACGTCGACGCTGTCGCGCCTGCCCCAGAATTTCGCCATCTTCGATTTCGACCTGTCGGCGGACGAGATGGCGGCGATCCATGCCCTGGCCACACCTGGCGGGCGCATCGTCAGTCCCGGCGGGCTGGCCCCAGTGTGGGACAAAGCCGCCTGAACAGGGGCCGCCTGAACAGGGGCCGCCTGACCTCCGGCCTCCGGCCGCGCCCTCATTGACGGCGCGCCTTGTACTTCCTATCTGAGGGCGGTCAAGGGCGGGGAGCCCCTGCCGCCCGCAGCCGCAAGGCCCCGGTGAAGCTTCCCTTCATAAATTTCGTTTCCCTGTCGATGCGACGGCCGAAGCGGCAATGCGGGCTCCCGACTTTCACCACGCCGTTCGCGCATCGCGAAGGAGCGAAACCATGACCACAGGTCCCGACTACAAAACCAATGCCCGCAGGCTGCGCGACGCGCTGGCCAGCGAAGGCATCGCCATCAGCCACGCCAAGGCGCTTGAACTCGTCGCCCGTCAGGAAGGCGTGCGCGACTGGAACACACTGGCCGCGCGTCCCAAGGACACCAGGGCCGAAGAGACCCCGGGCGGCGTCCCCTTCGCCGTCGGCGAGACGGTGTCGGGCACCTTTAACGGCAACCCGGCGAAGGGACGCGTCATCGGCCTAGAGGAGACGATCAAGCCGGATCTCTGGCGTGTCACCGTCGCCTTCAATCCGCCGGTGGACGTGTCGACGTCGAAGCTGTTTTCGTCGGAGCGACGCCGCATCCAGATGGTCGTCGGCGCCGACGGTCGTTCGCGTCGGTTGACCGGCACCGAAACAGGCGTGATGGCGCTCAGCCGCGCCTGACCTCATTACCCTCTCCGCACTCAAGCGGCCGTGGATCGTCGACACGATCCGCGGCCGTTTTCGTTTGCGTCGGCGCGTCGATCGCCGACCAGGATCAACGCTGAGTCACCTCGGGCACCCTGAGAACAACTATCTGGACAAATTTAAATGCAAATGCAAATATCTTGCTGAGGAGGACGGAGGAGGCACAAGGGTAGGATCGAGATTTCGCGCTCGCGCATCGGCAACGATGGCGTACACGGAACACTTGCCCGAAACCCTCGTACGCGAACGAAGCAAAGCACGGATCGCCAGATTCAGAGGCAGCCAACATGGCCAGCCACGGAAAGTGCGGTGGTGCCGGCGGCGGACAGAACCCGTCGCTCGCCATATGCCCATGCATACTTACAGGCTTGAAGCAGCGACATGTGACTGGCGACTGGATCGCCTGTCAGCGTCGATCGATCAAAGGGAGGAAGAAAATTGGCATTCTCTAAACTAGCGGCCGGCATGGCCATGGCATTTGCCCTCGCGCTCTCGGCACCGGCCAGCGCCCAGGAAAAGCTCGTCGTCGGCGCCTACCCGGCCAATCCGCCATGGGAGTTCAAGACCGAAAGCGGCAGCTTCGAGGGCTTCGAGATCGATGTCGCGACAGAGGTCGCCAAGCGCCTGGGGCGTCCGGTCGAATTCCAGGACATGGGTTTCCAGGCGCTCTTCGCCGCCTCCAGCTCGGGCCGCATCGACTTCGCCGTGTCATCGATCTCGGTCAATAACGAGCGCCTGCAGAACCAGTCCTTCACCCAGCCCTATTATGACGGCGACGGCACGGTCATCGGCCGCGAAGCGTCCGACATCACCGGCCTAGACGGGCTGAAGGGCAAGGTCATCGGCGTCGTCGCCGGCACGACGGGCGAAGCCTGGGCCAAGGAAAACACCGAGAAACTCGGCCTCGCCGAAGTACGCAGCTACAACGCCCAGCAGGACCTTCTGCTCGACATCCAGGCCCAGCGCGTCGATGGCGGTGCCGGTGAACTCGCCGGCTTCCAGTATGCCATGACCAAGACGCCGGGCTTCAAGGTGCTGGTGCGCATTCCGACCGGCGAGCGCTTCGCCATGATGGCGCGCAAGGACCATCCTGCCATCGTCGCCGCCAACGACGCCGTCTCGGCGATGAAGGCCGACGGCACGATGGCCGCGATCCACAAGAAGTGGTTCGGCGTCGAACCGGACGCGGGCACCAGCACGACAACCTCGATGCCGCTGCCCAAGGCCGAGTGAGCCGACGGCTCGACCCGCAAACCGTTGAAACGACGCTGCGGCCCCCCAAGGCCGCGGCGTCCCGCGCCCGGACCTCGCCATGGACCTGATCACCACCTTCTTCAACTGGGACATACTGGTCCGCAGTTTTCCGATGCTCATGCGGGGTGTCGGCAACACCATTCTTCTCGGCGTCGCCAGCATCGTCTTCGGCGGCGCGGCCGGGCTGCTCGTCTGCCTGATGCGGCTCTACGGGCCGAAGCCAGTGCGCTACGTCGCCATCGCTTATGTCGATTTCCTCAGGGCGATGCCCATCCTGGTGCTGCTGATCCTGATCTATTACGCGCTGCCCTTCGTCGGCATCCGCTTCTCGTCTTTCACCGCAGCGACGCTGGCACTGTCGCTGGTGCTCTCGGCGTTTACCGCGGAGGTCTGCCGCGCCGGCATCGAAAACGTGCCGAAGGGCCAGTTTGAGGCGGCCTCTGCGCTGGGCATCGGCTTTTGGACGACGATGCGCACGGTGATCCTGCCGCAGGCGCTGCGTGTCATCATCCCGCCGCTGACCAGCAACTGCGTCTCGATCTTCAAGGACACGGCGCTCGCCTCGGTCGTCGCCATGCCCGACCTGTTGAAGCAGGCGACGGACGCACAGGCGCTGATGGCCAACCCGACCCCGCTGATCGGTGCTGCAGCACTCTATCTCGTCTTCCTGCTGCCGCTGGTCAGGCTGGTGAGCTTCCTCGAGGAACGCGGCAAGCGCCAGATGACGGCGCGCTGAGCCCGCGAAAGCAAAACGGAAATCCGCACCATGACAACGCCAGACGGCTCCGCCTACTTCCTCTACCATTCGATCGGCATGTATCCCGGCAAGGCCGAAGCCATGACGGCTGGGTTGTCCGAATTCGCCGCCAGCTGGGGCGCCTTCGACGACGGTCAGTGGATGCGGGCGCTCGGCAAGCGCCAGCGCTTCATCGACCTCTGGAGCGATCTGATCGGAGCGCCGAAGGGAACGCTGACCTCGGCTGAGAACGTCACCACCGCGCTCTACAGCCTGATCGGAGCGCTTTCAGCCCATCATCTTGCCGGTCGCCGCGTGCTGGTGACGGCAGACTGCTTTCCGAGCCTGCATTTCTTGCTCGCCGGTCTTGCGCCGCGCTTCGGCTTCACGCTCGACACCGTGCCAATGCGGGACGGCGAAAGCTGGGTGCAGGACGACGACGTCATCGCGTCATGGGGCGCGGACGTCGGCCTGGCGCTCCTGACGCAGGTGACCTCGACTTCTTCGCACCGCTGCGACCTCGACCGGTTTGTGGCCCATGGCCGAGAGATGGGCAGCCTCGTCGGCGTCGACATCACCCAGGGCGTCGGGCTGATCCCGTTCAACGTCGACGCACCGGCGGTCGATTTCACCCTGTCGACGAGCCTCAAATGGCTCTGCGGCACGCCAGGCGCCGGCATCATCCATGTCGCAGAGCCCTTGCTCAGGGAATGCCGGCCCGAACTGCGCGGCTGGTTCAGCCAGGACAACATCTTCTCCTGGGATCTCGACGCCTTCGCCTATGCGCCGGATGCCCGTCGCTTCGACCACGGTACGCCGTCGGCACTGGCCTGCATCGGCTCGGTGCCGGCGCTGGAATGGCACGCGGCGCAGGACAAGACAGCACTGCTCGCGCACAACCGCAAGCTCGGCGCCGCGATCATCGCCAAGGCCGACGAGATGGGCCTGACGCTTGCCAGCCCGCGCGACGAAACGCGGCGCGGCGGCAGCATCATGCTGCGCCTGCCCGAGCAAACCGACACGGCGACGATCGTCAACGGCCTGCGCGAACATGGTGTTTTCACCGATTGCCGTGGCCGCATCCTGCGCCTGTCGCCCGGCACCGTCACGACGGAAGCTGGTATCGCGCGGCTGTTCGCCGGGCTGGACGCGCTGTTGTAGTCGGCCGACGCACTGGACGGGAGCCGGCCGGCTTGCTTTGATGCCCGCTTGGGCGGAGGCAAGCGATGGACCAGCACCCCAAGAAGCACCACGCCGGATGGCATCTGACCTCGCTTGCACGTGGCATGCGCGATGCGTTCGCCGATCCGCAGGTCCGCACCCTGCTGGTCGTCACCTCGACACTCGTCGCCGTTGCGTCCGTCGTCTACGTCTGGATCGAAGGCTGGAGCTATCTGGACGCGATCTACTTCTCGGTCATGACGCTGGCTACCGTCGGTTATGGCGATCTTGCGCCGCACACGGCACTCGGCAAGCTCTTCACCATCTTCTTCGCTCTGGTCGGCATCGGCCTGTTTGTCGTGCTGTGCTCATCCGTCGCCAAGCAGATCATCTTTCGCGTCACGGACGACGAAAACGAATAGAACGCGACAGCGTCAGTGAGCCACCGGTTTCGGCGCCAGCATGCCGCCGGCATAGCCGAACAGCGCGCCGACGCAGAGCGGCCCGAACAGCGCCGGGTCGACGATGAACAGCATGATCAGCACCGCCGCGATCGGTCGGCCGAGGCCCGCCGCGGTGGCGGCTCCCATGCCCGCCGCGATCGCCACCGACACCTCCATGCCGGGTATCACGGCAAGCGCTGCCGCCCCTGCGGCGGCACCGGCGAAAATGAGCGGGAACATTGCCCCGCCGAGCCAGCCGGTCGACAGGCAGATGCTCAGTGCCAGCACCTTGAGCACACCAAGTAGGAGCAACACCGCCATGCCGACGCCGCCCGCCCAGGCCAGCATCGGCTCGATTTCATGGTGTCCTGAAAACCTGAGGATCGGGAACGCCATGGCGAGCAGGCCGAACATGGCTCCGCCGATGACCGGCTGCCAGAAGGGCCAGGGCGCGCGGATCTCGACCGCGCGCTTGAGCATCGGATGCAGGAACAGGAAGGCCATGCCGATGGCGGCGCCGAGGATCGCCGGAACGATTGCCATCAACAGGTCGGTACCGTCGCCTGCAGGCGCATAGGCCGGCAGCGCGAGGCGGTGCAGACCGCCGTCGAACAGCAGACGGCCGGCAAGCAGGAAGCCGAGCAGGCCGCAAAGGGCGGCGAGCAGGAGCAGGGCGCGCGGTGCCTGTGGCTTGTCGTCGGCGTAGGCAGCTCCGCCAAGAGGCGAGCCGAACAGGCCAGAGAGCGCGCCGGAGACACCTGCCTCGCCGATCACACGCTGGTCGGCATGGCTGCGGCCAAGCACGATGGCAATTGCCGCGGTCATTTCGGCAACCACGGCCAGCAGCCCGGCCTCCGGCCCGATGGCGCCACCGAAGCCGACCGCGACGATTGCCGCAAGCGCGATGAACAGTGCCTTGCGCCTGTGCAGATGGACCGGATCCTGCGCTTCGGCGATCTGCTGGTCGAGGTCGGGGCTGGGGCCGTGCAGCCGGGTCAGGCCGATCAGCGCACCACCGGCGACAGTCACCAGCGGAATGTACCAGATGGCATCGCTGATCGACCAGACCGCATGGCTGACCTGCTGCATCAGCCACAGCGTCAGCGCCGCTGATATGCCGGCGAGCAGGCCGACACCGGCGGCCAGCAGCACCAACCTGATCACCTGCCGATTGCTCATGCCTGGCCCCTCTCCGTCATATGCGGTCCTTGCTAAAGAAGCCATTCGATCGGCAGCCAGCCGAACACCGTCACCATAAGCCGTTTGAGCGCCGAGGCGTTCGGTTCGTCGTGGACGGTGACAACGGGCTTGCCGGGTTCGTTCTTCGACCATTGCATGCCGTCATCCGGGCCAAGCGAGACCCTGTAGGATCCCTCGGCGACTTTGGTATCAAAACCTTGCGACATCGCCTTGGCGATGGTCGGGCTGCCGATCAGGAAGCCCATCTCGCAATTGAGCAGGGCCGAGCGCGGGTCGAAATTGAACGAGCCGATGAAGACCCGGTCGCCATCGGCGGCGAAGGTCTTGGCGTGCAGGCTGGAGCCGGAGGAACCTGTGAGGTTGAGTTCCTCTTCGCCCCGGACGGCATCGGCCATCGGCTTGAGCTCGAACAGCTCGATGCCGTCTTCCAGCATCTCACGGCGATATTTCGAATAGCCGGCATGGACCATCGCAACATCCGTGGTCTCGAGCGCATTGGTCAGGATCCGCACCTTGGCACCGCCCTTCACCAGATCGGCGAAGTAGTCGACGCCAGGTTTGCCCGGCACGAAATAGGCGGAAACCAGGTCGAGGCCCTGCCGCACCGGCCCGACCACCTGGGCAAGCCGGCTGATCATCAGCTGGTCCTTGCTTGCCTTGCCTTCTCCCTTGATCGGGTCGTCGACCACCAGCTTGACGTCGACCCATTCGAGGCCAAGCCCACCGCTGCGCAACCTGTTGTAGGCCGGCGCATCCGGCCGGACGAAATCGGCTGCGGCAGGGCGCTTCGCAGCCTCGTCGGTGCCCTGGACGAACGCCTCCAGCGTGCCGGCGGACGGATCGACGATCTTGTCGGCGGCAAACACAGACGCGCTGTTCCAGTAGAGGTCGAAAGCCGTCGACGTGTCCTGGACCACGGCACCGGCGCCCAGCACGTCAAGGTCGAGATAATAGGTGCCGTCGCCGACCTTGAAATACTCGTCGCCGATGTTGCGCCCACCGACGATGGCGGCGAGGCCGTCGACGATGAACGACTTGTTGTGCATGCGCCGGTTCATGCGGAAGAAGTCGATGGAATAGCCAAGCAGCTTGGGCGAGCGGATCATCGAGGGATTGAACAGGCGGATGTCGAAATTGGGCTGCGCGTCGAGGGCTGCCACTGTCGGGTCGAGGCCAGGAATGCCGTTGTCGTCGAGCAGCAACCTGATGCGGACGCCGCGCTTTGACGCCTCATAGAGCGCCCGGAGCAGCAGCCGGCCGGAGGTGTCGTCGTGCCAGATGTAGTACTGCACGTCGATCGAACGCTGAGCGATGCCGGCGAGGAACAGCCGGCTGGCAATGGCGTCGTGACCGGCGGCGATCGGCACGACGCCGCTCTTGCCGGGATTTTCGGCGCTGCCTTGCGCGACCATCGCGGCAAGTGCGCCCTCGGTGACTGGCGGCAGGGCCGTCTCGACGGGCCTGTCCTTGATCGACGGCAACGGGAAGATCATACGGGCAACAAGGATGGCTACGGCTGCAGCCAGGAGCAGGACAAGGACTGCCTTGATCATTCTCATTCGGCCAGTCCCTCGCCTGGTAGCAGGATCATGCGCGCATCACACAGACATCCCCGCCAGTTAAAGCGCGCGCATGCACCCGATGACAAGCCGCGGTTGCAATGAAGCGGCATGACAGGCCGCGCAAACGGGATTCGTCACAGGGCGAAGACTGTTACCCGGATGGGTGCGGAGTTTCGGCTCAGACTTGCGGAGCCGTCCCGAAGCGCGGCGACGAATTACGGATCGGGATGCACAGCGGACGCTGATGCACCGGATCCTCGATGACGCGGCAGCTGATACCGAACACATTCTCGATCAGCGCTTCCTGCATCAACTCTGCCGGCGCACCATCGGCGACCAGACCGCCTTCTTTCATGAACACCAGACGGTCGGCGTAGCGCGCTGCGAGATTGAGGTCGTGCAGCACCAGGACCACGGTGCGGCCATGCTCGCGGTTGAGGCGGCTGACGAGATCGAGGCAGTCGATCTGATGGGCCATGTCGAGATGGTTGACCGGCTCGTCGAGGCAGATGATGTCGGTTTCCTGCGCCAGCACCATGGCGATCCAGACACGCTGCAACTGACCGCCCGACAGCGAGCCCAGCCGCCGCTCGGCAAGATGCGAAACGCCGGTGCCGAACATCGCCGCCTGGATGGCGTCGGAATCGGCAGCACTCCACGGCTGCAGCATGGTCTGGTGCGGATAGCGGCCGAGCCGGACGAGTTCCTCGACACTCATGTCGTCGGGGGCCGACGGGCTCTGCGCCAGAAGGCCGATATGGCGCGCCAGCTCCTTTTCCTTGAGGCCTGATATTGGCAGGTCACCGAGCCGGATCTCACCCGATTTCGGCTGGTGGAGCCGACGGATGGCGCGCAGCAAGGTCGACTTGCCGCAGCCGTTGGGCCCGGCGAGCACGGTGACCTTGCCCCTGGCAATGTCGAGGTCGACGGCGCTGACCGCTGTCGCCGCCCCATAAGCGATGGTGAGCGCCTGGACGCTGATGGCCTTATCCATTGGTGCTTCCCCTGCGCAGCACGAGGTAGAGGAAATAGGGCGTGCCGATCACCGCCGTCACGGTGCCGGCGGGCACCTCGGTCGGCGCGAACAGCACGCGTACGATGAGATCGGCGCCGATCAGCATGATGGCGCCCAACAGGAAGCTGGCGGCGATGCCGGCAAGCACCGGGCGTCCGACGATCAGCCGCGCCAGGTGCGGCGCCATCAGGCCTATGAAGCCGACGCCGCCGGCGAAGGCGACGGCAAGCGCGGTCAAGGCGGAGGCCAGTGCGAAGATCAGGATACGGAACACCGGCAGGTTGAGGCCGAGTCCGCGCGCCGAGACCTCGTCGAGGTCGGTCGGCGGCAGCCGCCGCGCCACCGCGACGACGCCGACCATGGCGATGGCGAGCCCGATGGCCACGACCTGGACCTCGCCCCAGTTGATCTCGTTGACCGCACCGGCAAGCCAGCGGCTGGCCTGGGTGGTGCGGTAGATCGGCCCGACGATCATCAGGATCAAAGTCGCGGCTTTGCAGACAGCGCCTACGGCGATACCGAACAGGAGCAGCCGCACCGCCGACGAGGCCTGCTGGCCGGAGAGCAGGAACACCGCCGCGATAGCCAGGCTTGCGCCGATCATCGCCGCCACTGGCTGCCAGACGATCGAGGTGACGAGCGAATTGCTCTCGTCCGAGAGCAGCGCGAGGAAGATGACCACGCCCAGTCCGGCACCGCCGATGACGCCGAGCACGCCTGGTGAAGCCAGTTCGTTGCGCGTCACCTTCTGCAGCAGATAGCCGGATACCGCCATGGCGCCGCCGGCGAGCGCGGCAATGGCGACGCGCGGCGCGCGCAACTGAAACACCACGACACGCTCGCCGCGCGTGCCCTCGCCCATCAGGATCTCGACGATGCGACGCGGATCGATCCAGGTCGAACCGAAGCCGATGCCGCACAACGCAAGCACGACTGTGACGACCGCAATGATTGCGACGAATATCCAGGCGCGGCGATTGACGCGGGCCAATGCCGGCGACAGGCGTGGAGCGACAACACTCATGCCGCGCGCCTTCTGAGCAGGACAAGAAGCAGGCAGCCGCCGACGATCGCGGTGACCGCGCCAACGGGTGCCTCGCGCGGAAAGATGACGAAACGGGCGACGATGTCGGCAAGCGTCGTGTAGACCGCGCCGACAAGAGCTGCTGCCACGATTTGAAGACGATGCTCGAGGCCGACAAGCGCGCGCGCCGCATGCGGCACGACGAGGCCGACAAACAGGACCGGACCGGCCATGGCCACCGAGGCGCCACTGAGCAAGGCAACCGCAACGAAGCTCAGTCCGCGCACGGCGCCGAGCGGCACGCCGAGCCCGCGCGCCGTGGAATCGTCGGTCTGCAGGATGTCGAGCGAACGGGTGAGGTAGAAGGCGATGCCGCCGCCGATCAGCACGAAGGGCAGGCCGTTGAGCCCCAGGCTGAGCTTGCGGTCGGCAAATGAGCCGGCGAGCCAGAACAAGAGCTGGTCGAGCATCGTCTCGTTGACCGTCAGCACGACGTTGACGAAGCTGTCGAACAGGCCGGCGAAGGTGACGCCGACGAGCACGATCCTGAGCGGCGAGATGCCGCCGGCGGCGGCAGCGAGACCAAAGACCAGCAGGCTGGTGGCCAGCGCACCCGCGGCGGCGGCCATCGACAAGCCAGGCAAGGATGCGACGCCGAACAGCCCGCTTGCCATGACCACGGCGAAAGCGGCACCGGCATTGAGACCGAGCGTGTCGGGCGAAGCGATGCGGTTGCGCGACAGGGTCTGGACCAGCACGCCTGATATGCCGAGGGCTGCGCCGACAAGCGGCGCCATCAGCGCACGCGGCAGACGGAGATCGCGGATCACGACATGCGCCTCGCTGCCGTCGAAGGCGGTCACTGCGCGCCAGATCTCGCCGGGCGAATAGAGGCGATAGCCGATCGCCAGGCTGAGATACATCAGGATCAGCAGCATCGCCGCAAGCCCTGAGAACAGCGCGCGCCGACCGATGCGCTGATGCACTCGGATGCTCGTGTTCGACGAAGCGAGGGGCACGCGGCAGCCTTAATATGAGCTTGACAGTCAGGGTTTGTTCTGACCCTTTGCCAAACCTTCTTGCTCCCGTCAAGTTTGGAGCCATGACCATGAAGCTCATCGCCAAAGCCGCACTCGGCCTCGCACTGGCCGCTTTCGCCGCCAGTTCCGCCTTCGCCCACGAAGTGAAACACGCCATGGGCGTGACCGACGTGCCCGAGAATCCACAGCGCATCGTGGTGCTGACCAACGAAGGCACCGAAGCCGTGCTGTCGCTGGGCTTCAAGCCTGTCGGCGCCGTGCGCTCCTGGACCGGCTCGCCCTGGTACAGGCACATCGTCGAAAAGATGGACGGCGTCGAGGTTGTCGGCGAGGAATCAGCCGTCAATCTCGAGCTCATCGCCGGCCTTCAGCCGGACCTGATCCTCGGCAACAAGACGCGCCAGGAAAAGATCTACGATCAGCTATCGGCGATCGCGCCCACCGTCATGTCCGAACGCCTGCGCGGCGACTGGAAGGTAAACTTCGCCCTTTATGCCGACGCGCTCGGCAAGAAGGCCGAAGGCGAGGAACAACTCAAGGCCTTCGACGACAAGGCGACCAAGCTCGGCGAGGCACTCGGCGACAAAAAGGCCGAGAAGGTGTCGTTGATCCGCTTCATGCCGGGCCTGACCCGCATCTACTACAAGGACACCTTTCCCGGCATGATCTTCAGCCAGATCGGCATCCAGCGTCCCGCCGTGCAGGACAAGCCGGGCTTCGCCGACGACGTCACCAAGGAACGCATCCCCGAATTCGACGGCGACCACCTGTTCTACTTCGTCTACGAGACCGGCAACGGCAAGGCGAGCAAACAGTCGGAAGAGTGGCTGTCCGAGCCGCTGTGGCAGAACCTGCCGGTGGTCAAGGCCGGCAAGGCCATCGCGGTGGACGATGCGGTGTGGAACACCGCAGGCGGCGTGATCGCCGCCAATCTCCTGCTCGACGACATCGCCCGCGTCTACGGCGTGACGCCGACGAAGTAACCGGCACCGGGCTTCGCGCCGCCGCGCATGATGCCCACGGCTTCTTCCCCAACGTCGAAACGCTTTGATTCCCGGCCAAGCTTGTGTAAAGCGGGGCAAGCCAAAATCCCCGCAACAGCCAGACGGGCAAAAGCCATGGAAAAATTCACCAAGCTCACGGGCGTCGCCGCCCCCCTGCCAATCGTCAATGTCGACACCGACATGATCATCCCCAAGGATTATCTCAAGACGATCAAGCGCACTGGCCTTGGCACCGGGCTTTTCGCCGAGATGCGCTACAATGAGGACGGTTCGGAGAACCCCGACTTCGTGCTCAACAAGCCGGCCTATCGCAAGGCCGAGATCCTCGTCGCCGGCGACAATTTCGGCTGCGGCTCGAGCCGCGAGCATGCGCCATGGGCGCTGCTCGACTTCGGCATCCGCTGCGTGATTTCGACGTCGTTCGCCGACATCTTCTACAACAACTGCTTCAAGAACGGCATCCTGCCGATCACCGTCAGCCAGGAAGACCTCGACAAGCTGATGGACGACGCCTCACGTGGCGCCAACGCCACCGTTTCGGTCGATCTTGAAGCCAAGGAGATCCGCGGCCCCGACGGCGGCGTGGTCACCTTCGACCTCGACGACTTCCGTCGTCACTGCCTGCTCAACGGCCTCGACGACATCGGCCTCACAATGGAGAAGGCCGCGTCGATCGACAGCTACGAAAAGAAGGTCGCCGAGAGCCGCCCCTGGGCCTGATCGCTCGGCTTCATATCTCAGAGTTTCGAAAGCCCCGTTCCGCAAGGTTCGGGGCCTTTTTTCATCTCCGGCCGGAATGCATTAGCGGCTGCGCAAATGCTGGCCCAGCCACCTGAAGCTGACAGGCCAACTGGGGCATGCCATTGTCCCGCCTCGGGATTCGGGGCATGCGCACGACAGGGCCTCGGCACATCGCTCACGCCCGGACAATGGAGCGCCGCATGAAACCATCCACCCTCTTCGCCACCGCATCGATCGCGCTTTTGCCGAACCTTGCCATCGCCCAGGACAGCGAGCCGCAGACCATTCCGTTCGAAGGCGGCAATTTCACCATCGTCGAAAACGCCGAGGGCGAGAAGGTGCTTGCCTATGAGGGCAAGGAACTGGCCAGGAACTATGTCGCCTTCCACGACCGTACGGTCGAGGTGAGCGATACCAACGTCGCCATTTTCGCGGTCGGCGACGGCGGCAACGCCTGCAGTCCCGAAACTGTACTTGCCTGGAAGACCGAGGCGGGCATCCAGTCGACGACCATCGGCGCCGGCAAATGCGATACGCCGTCGCCGGCGGTGACGGCGTACAACATCTTCTTCATCCCCTATCCGCTCCCCGGCGAGACTCTGCCGGTCACGACATGGGATCCGGAAAGCGGCCTGACAATGCACGGCAATCTCGCTTACGCGCCGCAGCCGGGCACCGACTGGTCCGATCTGACGCCGAAGACATACGAGGACGGCATCGTCGCGGCCTTCAAGAACGAGGCGGTCTACAATGCTGCTCAGCAACTGCTCGGCGACGACTTGCCTGGCTTCGCCACCAGCCTGCTGATCAATGGCGGCACGGAACCGTTGCCGTCAGGGGCCTTCTACGCCAGCGGCTGTGTCCCGCATGCCTGCGGTGTCAGCGACGGTTTCATAGCGATCGATGCCAAGGCCAGGAAGCTTTATCTGGCACAGCAGACGGAGGCTGAGCCCAAGGCCTGGCCGGCACTGGCGACATGGCCGGCCGAGTTTAGGGACGCCCTGACCAAGGCGCTGGCAAACGAATGAGGGAGAGGTGACAATGCGCAAGCTGATTTCGACAGGATCGCCCTTCGAGAAGACCGCGGGCTACTCGCGCGCCGTGGTCCAGGGCGACTGGTGCTTCGTCTCGGGTACGACGGGTTACGACTACGCCACCATGACCATGCCCGACAGCGTGGAAGCACAGACGCGCAATTGCCTGGCGACCATCGCCAAGGCGCTTGACGACGGCGGCTTCGAAATGGCCGACGTGGTGCGCGCGCATTACTACATCACCGACCAGTCCTATGTGGATGCAGTGTTCCCGATCCTCGGCGAGACCTTCGGCGACATCCGCCCGGCGGCGACGATGATCGTCTGCCAGCTCAACAAGCCGGAGATGAAGATCGAGATCGAAGTCACTGCACTGAAGCGTCCGTGACCGCGAAGGGGGGCCGCTTGCGCATCCTATCGCTGAACGGCTGGGGCGGCAGGCTCGGCGAGGAGCTCGTCGCCTATGTCAGCAGCACGGATCCCGACCTTTTCTGCCTCCAGGAGGCGACCAGAACGCCCGCGGCGACGTCGCCGTGGCTGGTCTATCGCGACGGCGGCGGCGAGCTGTTGCAACGGGCCAACCTTTTTGGCGAGGTCGCCGACGCCCTGCCCGGCCACCAGGCCTTTTTCTGCCCAGCCGCGCGCGGCCCGCTCTATGACAGCGACCGGACGCTGCGGTCGGAATGGGGACTGGCAACCTTCGTCAGGCGCTCGCTGCCGATCATCGGGCAGTTACAGGACTTCATCCACGGCGCCTTCTCGGCCGACGACTTCGGCGAGCACCCGCGCTCGCGCAACGCCCACGCGGTAAGACTGCATGACTATGTGACCGGCAACGCTGTTCTCGTCGCCCATCTCCACGGCCTGCGCGAACTCGACGGCAAGGGCGACACCCCGGCCCGCGACGCGCAGACTGCAAGGCTTGTCGAGCTGATCGGCAGGATCCGCCGCAAGGGCGACCGCCTCGTCGTCTGCGGCGACTTCAACGTGCTGCCGGAGAGCCGGATGCTCACCGAACTACGCAGCATCGGGCTGACGGATCTGGTGACACAGGGCGGCTTCACCGACACCCGCACCTCGCACTACCTGAAAGCGCCACGCTTCGCCGACTACATGCTGGTCAGCGACAACGTCGATGTGCGCAACTTCGAGGTCGTGGGCCAGCCCGAAGTCTCCGACCACCGCGCCCTGCTTCTGGAGATCGGCTAGATGATCCGGATAGGAATCCGGTCAAACAGGCGCCGGCGGAGCCATTTGCGCGCTCTGGAGCGTCCTTTCCTGCTTGCACCGGCGCCCCTCCAAGGCTAGCAAGACCGCGGTTCACGCATCTTTCGGAAAGGCTTTCCATGGCGACGCGCAATCTTCTTCTCCTGCCCGGCGACGGCATCGGCCCCGAGGCCATGGCCGAGGTCCGCAAGCTGATCACCGCAATGAACGAGAAACTCGGCAGCGGCTTCACCACCGAGGAGGGTCTCGTCGGCGGCTCGGCCTATGACGCGCATGGCCAGGCGATCTCGGATGCCGACATGGCCAAGGCGATGGCGGCGGACGCGGTGCTGTTCGGCGCAGTCGGCGGCCCGAAGTGGGATGCCGTGCCTTACGAGGTGCGCCCCGAGGCCGGCCTGCTGCGCCTGCGCAAGGACATGGAGCTGTTCGCCAACCTGCGTCCGGCGATCTGCTACCCGGCGCTCGCCTCGTCGTCTTCGCTGCGCCAGGAAGTTGTCGAGGGCCTCGACATCCTGATCGTGCGCGAGCTGACCGGCGGCGTCTATTTCGGCGAACCCAAGCAGATCATCGACCTCGGCAACGGCCAGAAGCGCGGCATCGATACCCAGGTCTACGACACCTTCGAGATCGAGCGCATCTCGGGCGTCGCATTCGAACTCGCCCGCACGCGCCAGAACCGCGTGACGTCGATGGAAAAGCGCAACGTCATGAAGTCGGGCGTCTTGTGGAACGAGGTGGTGACCGCCACCCACAAGGCCAAGTATTCCGACGTCAAGCTCGACCACATGCTGGCCGATGCCGGCGGCATGCAGCTTGTGCGCTGGCCCAAGCAGTTCGACGTCATCGTCACCGACAATCTGTTCGGCGACATGCTGTCGGACGTCGCAGCCATGCTGACCGGCTCGCTCGGCATGCTGCCTTCCGCCTCGCTCGGCGCGCCGGACGCACTGACCGGCAAGCGCAAGGCCCTCTACGAGCCCGTGCACGGCTCGGCCCCCGACATCGCCGGCAAGGGCATCGCCAACCCGATCGCCATGATCGCGTCGTTTGCCATGTGCCTGCGCTACTCGTTCAACATGGTGGCCGAGGCCGACCGCCTCGAGGCGGCGATCGCCGCCGTGCTGGAAGACGGCCTGCGCACCAAGGACATCATGTCCGAAGGCAAGACCGAGGTCGGCACGACCCAGATGGGCGACGCCATCATCACGAAGTTCTTCGCCTGATACCAGGTCGAAGAAACCAAAACGGCGCCCACGCGGCGCCGTTTTCTTTTGCGCTTCTGAAGTTGCCCTATCCGACAGGGACGTAAGGCGGCGGAACGTTCACCCCAACCGGCACCGGGCCCCATTTGTTGTCGTGCTTCTGGGACGGAATCAAAGTGAACACGAAGATGATCAGGCTGCCGACATAAGGCAGCAGGATCAGCAGATAGAACCATCCCGACAGACCGAGGTCATGAATACGGCGGATGGTGACGGCGATGCTGGGCAACAGCGTTGCCAGGATGAACAAGCCTGGCAGCACGAAACCGACAATCGGTTCCGCATCGAGATTGCCAAGTGCGCCATCGATACCGAAGCCGATCGCTGCCAGCGCGACAGCGGAAAGCGTCCAGAACAGATAGTAGCCCCAATATTCCTTACGCCGGGCGCGGGCGCGGAAGTTCACATAGTCGGTGGTCAGCGCGCGCCGGAAATACGACCACAGCCCGGTCGTTGCGACCACGCCGCTGTAGGCGGCTCCCTCCTGATCGGATCCGCGGCGGCCGAACTGGGGTACCGATGTTGCGGCAGCGGGCGCCGCAGCAGCCAT
Organism: Aminobacter sp. MDW-2; assembly: GCF_014250155.1. Taxonomy (NCBI): domain Bacteria; kingdom Pseudomonadati; phylum Pseudomonadota; class Alphaproteobacteria; order Hyphomicrobiales; family Phyllobacteriaceae; genus Aminobacter; species Aminobacter sp. MDW-2. Next base: position 1,014,956 of record NZ_CP060197.1, on the reverse strand, counting down.
TTGCGCAGCGCCGACCTGGGCGTGGATTACAAACACGTCACGGGCCTGACTGCCGCTCGGTTGAAACTCGATCTCGGTGCCCTTGCCCGGAATCGCCGTGCCCCTCAAATCCTCGCGGGCAAAGGTGTAGCGGTTGCCGTCGACCGCGGCGGCGAAGCCGAAACCCTGAGCCTGATCGTAATGCAGTACTTCGCCGCGCATCTGTCGCCTCGTGAATTGCCAACCAGACAGTGTTCCAACTTGCCCTGGGCCGCAAGCTCCAGGGGTAGCCGGCGCAGGTCATCGAGCTCGCCGCCAAACGTTGCCCTCACGCAACGCTCGCGGCGCGTTGATTAGCCGGTAACCATATGTTGACTGTGAAATGTTCAACTCGTGTTACCCTTTCGATAGGCAAAGGGCATGGGGTAAGGAACTGTGATTCGGGTCGATAGACCTCGAGATCCATCGTCGAACAGATGGCGTCGCGGCGCCGCCAGGCCGCCTCCCCTGACGCCGGTTTCCACGATGCGAAGCTTCTGGGGCCTGATGCGGGCCTACTGGTTCTCGGATCGCTGGAAGGAAGCCTGGGGGCTGACGCTGGTGATCGCGCTCCTCACCGCACTTTCCAGCAAGGCCAGCGTCTGGATGGCCGAGGCTTCAGGCGAATTGGTCAATTCGATCGCCTTCTTCCATGACCCGGCCAACATGGCGCCCCTGGCGTCGCTGCTGACCAGTGCCGGCACATTGCTTCTTCTCGTCGTCATCAAGGATGCAGGCTTCATCGGCATCCGGCACCTTTTCTCCACCACTTTGCATCGCAAATGGCGCGGCTGGCTGAACAACCGCTTCAACGCCGCCTTGCTCGACGCCAACCACACCCATTTCCACGTGCAGCACAACGCAAGCGCCGGCGACGGCCCGGGCACGGCGCCCGACAACATCGACCAACGCGTCCAGGATTCGATCAAGGGCATGACCGGCGGTGCCATCGGCCTCGCCATGGGTGTGATGGGCGTCACCACCTCATTGTTCTTCGTCGGGCAGAAGCTGCTCGAAACCTCGACCATCGTTCCTGGCCTTGAATTTCTCGGCCCCTATGGCAGCGTCATCCTGGCCTTTGCCGCCGTTGCCGCCTACGTGCCGCTCAACACCTATATTGCCATGAAGCTCGGCGGCATGATGGAGCGTCTCAGCATCCGCATGCAGCAGGCCGAGGGCAGCTATCGCGGCGAGCTGACGGTGCTTTTGCGGCGCAGCTTCCATGTCGCGGCATCGCACGGCGAAAACGTGCAGCGCTCGATGCATGACCGCCTCTACGTCGACATCGACAAGACCTGGTCGCGCCTCAACATCGTCAATGCCGGCTACATGTCGTTCGAGTCGATCTATGGCTTCATCGCCGCGCGCATCGTCGCCTATGGGCCGGGGCTGGTGCCCTACATGCACGGCCACATCAACCTGAAGGGCTACATAACAGGCGCCGAACTGGTGAACTCGCTGATCAGCCAGTGCTCGTGGTTCATCCAGGTGATGCCGGCGATCGCCACGCTCAGAGCCAACAGCGAACGTGTCACCGATCTCGCCAAGGCGATTGAGAACGTGCAGCGGCCGCCGTCATTCTATGCCGCGACTGGAAAGTCCGAGTTCAGCTATGGCAGCCAGAACGCGCTGTTCGGCCTGACCGTCCGCAATCTCGAACTGATGCACCAGGGTGTTGAAGCCAGCCCCTTCCTGACCGTCACCAACCTGCGCTTCCGCCGCGGCGAATGGACCTTCGTGTCGGGCCAGTCCGGCTGCGGCAAGACCTCTTTGGTCAAGGCGATCAACGGACTGTGGCCATATGGCCGCGGCTCCATCGACTTTCCCGACGGCATCAGGTCGTTCTATGCCACCCAGGACGTCAAGCTGCCACAGGTTTCGCTCAAGCAGCTGGTCTGCCTGCCCGACCACCCAGGCAACCATTCCGAGGCGAAGGTGGCGGTGGCCATGCACAAGGCCGGCCTTGGCGACCTGATCGATCATCTCGACGACGAAACCCGCCAGGGCAAGAGCTGGGATCAGCTGCTGTCGGGCGGCCAGAAGCAGAAACTGGTCGCGGCCCGCATCCTGCTGTTGCAGCCGGGGCTTTTGTTCCTCGACGAGGCGACCGCTGCCCTCGATCTCGAGGCCAAGATCGCCTTTCATCAGGTGATCAAGGACAATTGCCCCGATGTCACCGTCATCAGCGTCATGCATGAGGCCGTGCCGCCAAAATCGGCGCAAGGCGTCGAGTTCTACGACAGCATCCTCAGCATTTCAGACGGCATCGGATCGAAGAAGGCACTGGCCAGCCTGCCGGCCGAACTCACCACGCTTTTGGCCCAGCCGCAGCAGCCGGAGGAAGAATGGCCGCCGCTCAGGTTCCCGCGCGTCAAGCTGAAGGAGAAGTAGAACGCGCTCGCGTTACAGGAATCCGATGAAGCGGCCGCACAACAGGACCGTGCACCAGATCACCACCGACATCACAGCAAGCGGGCGCCGCAACGAAGACCATCGACGCTGCTTGTCGCTTTCGATCGCAGCGAACAGGGCAAAGGTTGCACCTGCCAAGGCGATAAGCCCCATCTTGCCGAGGAAGACCGGCATTCCGGCATAATACGACGCCCGCACGGAAAACAGGGCGAGGCCGCTCAGCACGGCGAGGCAGAAGGCCATCAATGCCAGCCGCCGCAGCAACATGACAAAGGGGCGTTCCGGCAGGCTGCCGAAGGCGCCGAGGATGCGCAGATCGAGAAGCGCGACCGACGTCAGCAAAGCGCCTATCGCGGCAATGTGCACTGCGTTGACGACCGGATAGGCGACAAACGAGGTCTTCAGTTGCCTGACCAAATCCCATTGTTCGACTGCCTGCAGGGGCTCCACCGTACAATCCCGGTCAGCTCGGCGGCACGCGGTCCGCATAGACGTCATAGGTCTTGCCGTTGATGATGATCCGGACGGCTTTCATGCGCTTTTCGGTTTCGTCGCGCGAGCGGTTGCCGATGGCGACGACCTCGTCACCCTTCTTGGCGACCTCATCGGTGAAACCGGCGGCAATGGTCCGCGCCGGCGGCGCCAGCTCCACGCGCCACAGCTCGCCTTCGACGTCTACGTCGAGCGTCGCATGCGGGTTGCCGATGTAGATGTCGGCGATCACGCCCTTGAGCTCGAAGAAGCCGTCCTGGGTCCAGGACCAGCCGTGATGAGCAAGTGCCGGCAGCGCAAACAACGCAGCCACGGCAAGGGTCGCGGCGAGGGAGATGCTTTTCGGCAGGACTTCCATCTGGGGTTCCTCCGTCAATCGATCCGCGCAGAAGCCTAGGTGGCAAGCGACAAAGGTCAAATCACATCAGCCGGAGCCCACCGGTCCCCGATTGACTCTCCATACAAACCGGATAAAAGCGGCGGCGAACAGGGATCCCTCCGATGCGCGGCCTCTTGATGGCGCTTTTCGCATTCGACTTTCCCGGCCACGACAGAGATCGTGCCGGGCGCGGAGCCGTTTCCCTGCTTTCGACCAAAACCATGGCCAAAACCACCACCACCAAAATGGTGTGATTTCCCTTGGCCTGCTCACCCTCTCCCGGGTCCGGCCCGGGGGATGAAGCCCGCAACGGCCAGCGGGTTTTCTCCAAAAAGCGAGCGGAGAGGGACAGGAGATTTTCGATATGGGATTCAAGGTTGCAGTCGTCGGCGCCACGGGCAATGTCGGCCGGGAAATGCTCAACATCCTCGAGGAACGCGGCTTTCCGGTCGATGAGGTCGTGGCGCTTGCCTCGCGCCGTTCGCTCGGCACCGAGGTTTCGTTCGGCGACAAGACGCTGAAGGTCAAGGTTCTCGACACCTACGACTTTTCCGACACCGACATCTGCATCATGTCGGCCGGCGGCAACATCTCCAAGGAGTGGTCTCCGAAGATCGGCAAGCAGGGCTGTGTCGTCATCGATAACTCGTCGGCCTTCCGTTACGACCAGGACGTGCCGCTGATCGTTCCGGAAGTGAACCCCGACGCGATCTCCGGCTTCACCAAGAAGAACATCATCGCCAACCCGAACTGCTCGACTGCCCAGCTGGTTGTGGCGCTGAAGCCACTGCATGACGCCGCGACCATCAAGCGCATTGTCGTTGCCACCTACCAGTCCGTTTCCGGCGCCGGCAAGGAAGGCATGGACGAGCTGTTCACCCAGACGCGCGCCGTCTTCGTCGCCGACCCGGTCGAAGCCAAGAAGTTCACCAAGCGCATCGCCTTCAACGTCATTCCGCACATCGACGTCTTCATGGAAGACGGCTCGACCAAGGAAGAGTGGAAGATGGTCGCCGAGACCAAGAAGATGCTCGATCCCAAGATCAAGCTGAGCGCCACCTGCGTGCGCGTGCCGGTGTTCATCGGCCACTCGGAAGCCGTCAACATCGAGTTCGACAAGCCGATCACCGCCGATGAGGCACGCGATATCCTGCGCGAGGCGCCAGGCTGCCTGGTCATCGACAAGCGCGAGGACGGCGGCTACGCCACCCCGCTCGACTCGGCCGGCGAAGACGCGACCTACATCTCGCGCATCCGTGAGGACCAGACCGTCGACAACGGCCTGTCGATGTGGATCGTCTCCGACAATCTGCGCAAGGGTGCTGCCCTCAACGCCGTCCAGATCGCCGAGCTTCTTGTCGAGCGTGGCCTGATCTCGCCGAAGAAGAAGGCGGCCTGACACCAATGCCCGATGTCGTGCTGCGTCCGGCCGAGGCCGAAGACGCACACGACATCGCCCGCATCCTGAGGGCGGCACTCGCCGCCTTCAACTGGATGCCCCAGCTGCATACACCCGACGAAGACCTGTATTTTGTCAGGCACGTCCTCCTCGCCGAGCAGACCGTCACCGTCGCTACGATCGAGGACAGGATTGTCGGCTTTGCCGCCACCAAGAATGAGTGGATCGAACAGCTCTATCTCGATCCCGACTGGACCGCTCGCGGCATTGGCGCCCGGCTTTTGAACCATGTGACGGCCGCAATGACTCACGTGAAACTTTTCTGCTTCGAAGCCAACGCAGGCGCGTGCCGTTTCTACGAGCGCCACGGCTTTGTTGCCGACGCCTTCGGCGACGGCTCGTCCAACGAAGAAGGCTTGCCCGACATTCTCTACGTCCGCCGCGGCATGCCGGCGGCTCGGCCACAATCCCCTCAAGGTTGATTCCGGACATTGCTACGGTAGACTGGGTCCGTCGCAGGGAGGCAGCGGGGCTGAGGTACCGGAGGCAGGACGATAGCGCGCGATAGTCTAGCCAGCGACAGCAGCCGTCAGGACGGCGTGCACCGGCCGCTGCGGATCCTGATGACAAATGCCGTGCTGACCGGGCGCAGCGGCACCGAAACGCTCGTCCGCGACACGGTGCTGGCACTGCGGCGGCGTGGCCATTCGGTAACCGCGTTTGCGCCGATCACAGGCCCTGCAGTAGCGGAAATCCGTGCCACGGGTTCGCCGGTGGCAACATCGCTGGCGGCGCTCGAAGCGCCCGACATCATTCACGGCCATCACACCGGACCAACCATCGCCGCCCTAACGCGCTTTCCCGGGACGCCCGCAATCTACGTCTGCCACGACTTCAGCAGCGAGATCGACGCGCCCCCCATTCATCCCAGGATCAGCCGCTATGTCCATGTGCGGGCCGCATTGCGCGGCAGGCTGGTGGACGAATGCGGGATCGCTGCGTCGAAGGTAAGGTTCTGGCCGAACACCATCGACCTGCAGCGCGTCGGACCTGCTGCCCCGGCTCCCGCGAGGCTGGCAACCGCTGCAATCTTCGCCCACCCCGGGACCATTCGCTTTACCGGTATGATCGCCGAAGCCTGCCAGCGCCATGGCATTGCCTTTCGCGGCGAGCTGGTCGGCAAGGCAGCGGACGACGTGGTCAAGCGGCTGGGCGGCACGGATCTGGCATTCGCCAGCGGCCGAATGGCGCTCGAAGCCATGGCGCGGGGCTGCACCGTGATCAATGTCGACCGCTTCGGCGTTGGCGGCTTGGTGACGACGGACAGGTTTGACGGTTTTGCCGCCGTGAACTTCGCCTATGGCGCATTGTCCGACGCAGCATCGCCCGAACTGCTCGACCGCGAAATTGCCGCCTACAGGGCGGAAGATGCCATTGCGGTCACCCAACGCGTGCGGCGTGACTTCGCCAGCGAAAAGGGCGCCGAGCAGATCGAGGCGATCTACCGCGATGTGCTGGCGGAAAAGCCCTGGCCGAGGCGGGAGCCGAACGAGGACGAACGCGCCATGGCCGCGATCATCGAACGATTTCTGCAGCAGAAGCAGATCTACGACCGCAGCTTCGTCAGAATGCGCGAGGGTCTTGGCCCAAGCGAGGAACTGCAGTTCCAGCTCGGCGAGCTGTGGAGCAAGACAGCCGAGCTTGCGGACGAGGTCCGCCGGCTGAGGCGGGGCGGCATTCTCCGCAGGCTGGTCGACAAGCTGACCGGGCGAACCTACGAGAACTGACCCAAGTTTTGCGCCTCCCCATTGGGCGGCGGGGCCGGCTGCCTTATCGGACAAATCAACGCAATCGCTATTCATCTCGTGATTGGAGATGACACCGGCAGGCCCGGCGGCGCACTATCTTTTGGAAACAGGTACCACGCCGCATGATCGTTCGCCCGCGCACAAACCTTTTGAAGCTGTTCTTCGTCATGCGCGGCTCCGTGGTGCCCCGCATCCTGCCGCAGATTCTCGGCTTCGCGCTCTATGGCGCCGCGGTGGTCGCCGCCATCAAGCTGCTCAAGCTCGATCTCGGCGACGCCGGCGTCGCACCCTTCGCGCTGCTGGGCGTCGCGCTCTCCGTCTATCTCGGCTTCCGCAACAACGCCGCCTATGACCGCTGGTGGGAAGCCCGCAAGTTATGGGGCCAGCTCGTCTTCGAAATCCGTAACCTGTCGCGCGCTGCAACAGCGATGATCTCCGACCGCGACGAACTCAGGCCGCTCCTGATGGATTCGCTCGCCTTCTGCCATTTCCTGCGCGGCGAACTGCGCCGCGTCGACACCAGGGAAGCGGCTCGCCCATTCATCGGCGATGCCGTCGACGAAATCCATGCCGCGACCAACAGGCCTGACGCAGCGATGCGGCGGATGGGCGAGAAGATCGGTGCGCTCAAGCGCGCGAAAGTGCTGGAGGCGATGGACTATCGCATCCTCGACGAGCGTCTGGCGGCGATCTCGGCGCTGCAGGCCGGCTGCGAGCGCATCATGGGCACGCCCCTGCCCTTCGCCTACACGTTGCTGCTGCAGCGCACCGCCTACATCTTCTGCCTGCTGCTGCCCTTCGGGCTGGCGGGTTCGGCCGGCTGGGTGACGCCGCTGTTCACGGCGCTGATCGCCTACACATTCTTCGGCCTCGATGCGCTCTCCGAAGAACTCGAAGACCCCTTCGGCATGGAAGCCAACGACCTTGCCCTCGATGGCTTGTGCCGGGTCTGCGAGATCTCGGTGTTCGAGGCGCTGGGCGAAACACCGCCACCGATGCTGCCGGCGGAGAATTTTTATTATTCCTGAGCTAGCCCGGTCCGGGCCTTGGCATCGGGGGCGCTCGCATCGATGCCCTCCCAATAGTCCATCGTCGCCGCCTTGCCGTAGCCTTCGCCGGTCAGGCGGACGCTGACGCGGCCTGATTCCGGGTAGACGATGACATCGTTTGGATTGCGCTCGCCGATGATGAGATAGCGGCACGGCGCATCGGTGTGGTTGAAAAACGCGTGCCCGACCTTCTGGCCGGCGGGAAAGCAGACATAGTCGCCTGTCTTCATGACATAGTTGCGCGCACCGAGCTTCAGTGTCAGCGCGCCCTCGAGGATGTAGGCATGCTCCTCCTCGAGCATGTGATAGTGCGACGGGTTCTTCTCCTTGCCTGGCACGAGTTCCTCCAGCGCGACGCCGACATGGTCGCCGCCGCCAAAGCTGGACAAATGGCGGAAGCTCGATCCGAAGCGCTCGCCATGAGAGAAGACCTCGAGTGGCGCCGCTTCGGCGGCAAAGGGCTCGGAGATGCCGTCAGCGTTGAGTGCGGATATCTTCTCGGGCATGGCATTTCCTCCGGCCACCTCGCTGCAGCTTAGGTGGCGCGGTCATCCGGTTCGGTCAAGCAGTCGCCCCTAAGCCACCTGAACCTTGTTGCCACGATAGCTCGCGATGATGTTGGCCGCTCCTGCCCCGTCGACCGGCGGGCTGAACAGGAATCCCTGGATCTCGCCGCAGCGCTCCCGCCGGAGCAGCTCAAGCTGGGCGCCTGTTTCAACGCCTTCGGCCGTCGTGTCGATGCCGAGATTGGCGCCAAGGCCGATGATGGCGCGTACGATCGCCATCGATTCACGGCTCGAGCCGATATCGCGGACGAAGGAACGGTCGATCTTCAGCCGGCTGAATGGAAAGCTCCGGAGGTAGCTCATCGATGAGTACCCGGTGCCGAAATCATCGAGCGCGATGCGCACGCCGATCTGCTTGAGCTGCTGCAGGACGGCGAGATTGGCGCCTGTGTCGGCCAGAAGAACGGATTCGGTGATTTCGATCTCGAGCCGCGACGGGTCGAGCCCCGACCGCGCAATCGCCTGGCCGATGGTCTGCGCGAATTGACCCTGCCGGAACTGCACAGCCGACGCGTTGACAGCGATGACGAGGTCGTCCGGCCAGGTGGCGGCACGCCGGCAGGCCTCGTCGAGCACCCAACGCCCGATCGCCTCGATCATGCCGGTCTCTTCGGCGAGTGGAATGAATTCCGCAGGCGAGACCATGCCGCGCCTGGGATTGCGCCAACGTACAAGTGCTTCGAAGCCGCGCAGCGCACCCGTCTTCACCGAAATGATCGGCTGGTAGTGCAGCTCGAGTTCGAGATCGAGGTCGGCGCAGCGCAGCTCCAGTTCAAGCTCGCGGCGATCGCGCATTTCGGCGTCCATCTCCGGTTCGAAAAAATGGAACGCGCCTTTGCCGTCGCGCTTCGAGCGATAGAGCGCCAGGTCGGCGCATTTGAGCAGCGTGCCGGCGTCGCGCGCATCGGCCGGCGCGATCGCAGCACCCAGGCTGGCGCCGATCGACAGCTTGTGGCCCTCATAGGCGTGCGGCTCGCTGATCGCCTGGATGATGCGTTTGGCAAGCGCCTGGACATCGGCGCGGCTGAGCGCGCCGCGCAGCAGGATGGCGAACTCGTCGCCACCGAGCCGGGCGACGAGGTCGCTGCGGCGCAGAAGCGTGCGGATGCGGGATGCCGTCTCGACCAGCAGGGAATCGCCGGCGGCATGGCCGAGCGTGTCGTTGACCGCCTTGAAGTCGTCGAGGTCGACAAGCAACAGCGCGAAAGGCTGGTGGCCGGCGACGGCAGCGCCGACGGCCTCCTCGATCTCCTGCGAGAAGGTGGTGCGGTTGCCGACGCCTGTCAGCGGATCGTGGTGGGCGAGGTAGGAAATGCGATCCTCGGCGCGCTTGCGCTCGGTGATGTCGACGATTGTCGACAACGTCGCCGGTGCGGTGCCGACCTGAATGTTCCTGGCATATTCGATGACATCGAGCTCGCTGCCCGCCGCCGTGCGGTGACGCACGAAGCGCTCGCCCGTCGCCGGCAGGTCGGCGACACCGGGCTCCAGATCGGCGATGCCGAGCGCCAGGAACTCGCCCCGGCCTCGGCCATAGAGATTGAGCGCTGCGGTGTTGACGTTCAGGAACGCGCCGCCATCGGCCTGGCGCACATACATCGGGACCGGGTTGTCGTCGAACAGCGAGCGAAACAGCGTTTCGCGGTTGCGGATCTCGCGTATGTCGGTCAGCGTCACCGCCAGCAGGCCGTCGGTTTCAGCGACGCCGACCTGCAGCGAGACGGTTTCGCCGCCAAGCTGGTATTCCAGTTCGAGCGACGGCGCAGCGACACCATGCGCACGGGCGACGCCGCATTCGTCGAGCAGGCGCGACAGCCCGCAAGCGGCATTCGCCTGCGACAGCAGCCTGAATCGCATGTCTTCGGCCGAGACCCCGAGAAGGCGCGCTGCGGCGTTGTTGATGCTGAGGACCTGATAGTCCCGTGCCTCGCCACCGGCGGATTCGAGCGCGCTGAGCGCTAATATACCTTCGTCGGTCGAGTTGATGAGCAGCCGGGCCAGGTCGATCTGGCTCCTGCGCGGCCGCGCGAAGATCAGGAAATACTCGCCCGGCCAGCGGCACGACAGCGGCAGCGCCAAAACCTCGACGGTGGAGACCATGCCGTCGACGATCGAGCGGCACAGCGCCAATTGCGGACGCGCCGCCAGGCGGGCCAATTCGATCGCGCCCGATATGGCGCGCTGGAAAGCGAAAGGCAGCACCGACAGCACCGCCGCGGGCACGCTGAGGCCGGCAATCGCGCCGAAGCGCGGGCCGGCGCGCAGGATGAAGCTGTCCGTGGCGGGCTGGAGACGAACAACCGCCATCTCGTCGGCGAAGCGGCCGACGCTGCCGAGCGCCAGCTCTTCATAGGGCGGCAAGGCGCCGTCGATGCAGGCCGCCTGCCAGCGCCGCAGAACCAACCTGACGTCGTCGAACTCGGTGTCGACCCCAGCTGACAGGTCCGCGGCGCACCTTGCGACCGGCTGCTCCGCCGCACCACCCGGCATTTCCGACGGAAGCGCCCGATCCCTGTCCCAAGCTCGCATTGCCAAAAGCATCCGGTCACCTGTCAGCCTGACACCGCCCGGACCAGATCAGCCCGGTCGCAGGCACGTCGCATCGATTGTCGGCATGCCGAAGCCCCCCTCGGCCGACAGCGTGGCCTCATGCCTGCGCGGCGTGCCGCGCGCTGTCAGGGGCAAGCTATCCGCTGCCGCCTTACCGCCTGCTTAAGCCGAATGTCACATAAGTGTCATGTACTTAGGGGCAGCAGCGGTGGCGCGGGCGGGGCCAGGTCCCTGTCGCCGAAACGGCTGAAACACGCCCCGAAAAAGCAAAACGGCGGACCTTTCGGCCCGCCGTTGCTTGTTTCGCCGATAAGGCGAAAAATTACTCGGCCGAAGCTTCAGCCGGGGCAGCAGCTGCAGCCGCGATGGCGGCAGCGGCGTCGTCCTGGGCCTTCTTCAGGGCAGCCAGACGCTCCTGGGCCTTCTTGCCCGGCTCACCCTTGGTCGGGTTCGAACGAGCATCGCGCTTCACGATGCCTGCCTCGTCGAGGAAGCGGGCAACGCGGTCGGTCGCCGTGGCGCCGTTCGACAGCCAATGCTTGGCGCGATCGGCGTCGAGCTTCACGCGGTCACCGTCCTTGGGCAGCAGCGGGTTCCAGGCACCGATTGCCTCGATGAAGCGGCCATCGCGCGGGCTGCGGGCGTCGGCAACGACGATGTGGTAGTAGGGGCGCTTCTTCGAGCCGGCGCGGGCCAGGCGGATCTTAAGGGACATTGTCTTACTCCTGAATAGTTCTGTCTTGGGTTGTTCTTGGTCTGCTTTATGTTCCGCCGTCAGGCGGAGGTAGTCTTGTCTGACGCGCCGTTGTGTTCGGCAGCCAGCATTTCGTGGTGACGGATCACCTCGCGGATGATGAAGTTCAGAAACTTCTCCGCGAAATCGGGATCGAGATGGGCGTCGTCGGCCAGGCGGCGCAGGCGCGCGATCTGGGTCTGCTCACGCGCCGGATCGGCCGGCGGCAGGCCGTGGGTGGCCTTGAGCACGCCAACTGACTTGGTGCAGCGGAAGCGCTCGGCCAGCATGTGGATCAAGGCTGCGTCGATGTTGTCGATCGAAGCGCGCAATTCCTGAAGCTGTGCCTGCGGGGTGATGTCGGTCATCGCGCTCCTCACTTCTTCTTGCCAAGGCCGGGCAGGCCGCCACCGAGACCGGGAAGCTTCATGCCGCCGGGCAGGCCGGGAAGGCCACCGCCGCCGAGACCAGGCATGCCGCCCGGAAGACCCTTGAGCCCGCCACCGAGGCCTGCGGCTTCGGCCTGCTTCTGCAGGGCTTCGAGCTGCTTGGGATCCATCTTGGACAGGTCGGGCATGCCGCCGCCAGGCATCATGCCGCCGAGGCCCATCTTGGAAGCCAGGCCGCCCATCATGCCGCGCATGAGGCCGCCGCCTTTGCCCTTGCCGCCCATCGCCTTCATCATGTCGGCCATCTGGCGATGCATCTTGAGCAGCTTGTTGATCTCGGCGGCGTCGGTGCCGGAGCCGGCCGCAATGCGCTTCTTGCGCGAGTGCTTGAGGACGTCGGGATTGGCGCGCTCGGCCTTGGTCATCGACGAGATGATGGCGAGCTGGCGGCCGAACATCTTGTCGTCCAGGCCCGCCGCGGCCATCTGGTCCTTCATCTTGCCCATGCCCGGCATCATGCCCATGATGCCACCCATGCCGCCCATCTTCTGCATCTGGCCAAGCTGGTCGGCGAGGTCGTTCAGGTCGAACTTGCCCGACTGCATCTTCTTGGCCATCGCCGCGGCTTTTTCCGCGTCGATGGTTTCGGCAGCCTTCTCGACCAGCGAAACGATGTCGCCCATGCCGAGGATGCGGTCGGCGATGCGCTTGGGATAGAACTCCTCCAGCGCATCCATCTTTTCGCCGACGCCGATCAGCTTGATCGGCTTGCCGGTGACGGCGCGCATCGACAGCGCAGCACCGCCGCGGCCGTCGCCGTCCATGCGGGTCAGCACCAGGCCGGTGATGCCGACGCGGTCGTCGAAATTCTTGGCGAGGTTGACGGCATCCTGGCCGGTCAGCGAGTCGGCGACGAGCAGGATTTCGTGCGGGTTCGACACCTTGCGGATGTCGGCCATCTCGACCATCAGCGGCTCGTCGATATGGGTGCGGCCGGCCGTGTCGAGGATGACGACGTCGTGGCCGCCGAGCTTGGCCGCCTGAACGGCGCGCTTGGCGATGTCGACCGGCGACTGGCCGGCGATGACGGGAAGGGTCGCGACCTTGGTCTGCTCGCCGAGCTGGCGCAGCTGCTCCTGCGCGGCCGGGCGGCGCGTGTCGAGCGAGGCCATCAGGACCTTCTTGCCCTGGCGCTCGGTGAGGCGCTTGGCGATCTTGGCCGAGGTGGTGGTCTTGCCCGAACCCTGCAGGCCGACCATCATGATGACGACCGGAGCGGGCGCGTTGAGGTCGACGGCTACGCCTTCGGCGCCAAGCATTTCGACAAGTTCGTCATGGACGATCTTGACGACCATCTGCCCGGGTTTGATCGACTTCAGGACGGCGGCGCCGACGGCCTTCTCGCGCACCTTGTCGGTGAACGAGCGGACGACTTCCAGCGCCACGTCGGCTTCGAGCAGGGCACGGCGAACCTCGCGCAGGGCTGCCGAGACATCGGCCTCCGACAGTGCGCCACGGCCGGTCAGGCCGTTAAGGATTGATCCAAGCCGCTCTTGCAGCGATTCAAACATTCGACTTCCCTTCTCTCAGCCAACCGGTGTCGAACCGAGAGGTAATGCCTCTGCGCGCCTGAACCAAACCAAAAAGCACCCGGGGGCGCATTGCGCTGCCGGGTGTTGGCCTCCGGGATCGTTTGGTACCTCTAAGGGTGTCCCGGTCGGCCGCTCGGAGTGGAACTCGTCGCGGAATTTGACGGCTGTAGACAGGAAAATGCCGGGCGAGTCAAGGCAAGGGCCCGAGAACGGCGATTGTTGGCGGATTCTCGGACGAAAATCAGTGGCTGTTAATACTTCCCTGCCATTATATGCGCCATCCGGGGGGATACATGTACTATTTTAGAGTCTTCTACCACCATGTGTGATCATCGGGTTGATCCGCATAAATGTATGGACGGTGGTGACTTCATGACCCCGACCGCAGATGCCTCGCCGCTTGCCGGCTTTGTCGAGAATATCGAATTCGCCCTGGTGGTCATCGATGCCAGCCGCAACATCTCCTTCGTCAACAAGTCGGCCGAGCGCATGTTCGGCTACGACAAGGCCGAACTCGTCGGCGAAACCCTCGATCTGATCATTCCCGCGAGACTACGCGGCGCCCACAATGCCGGCATCGCGCGCGTCGCCGCCGGCACTCCATCCAAGCTGAGCGGCAAGACCGTCGAGGTCTCGGCACTGCGTCGCGACGGCAGCGAATTCCCCATCGAACTGTCGCTGTCGGTCTGGGATGGGCCCAACGGCGTTTCCATGGGCGGCATCATCCGCGACATTTCCGAGCGCAGGCAGCGCGACATGCGCCTGTATCGTCTGGCGCATCAGGACACGCTGACTGGCCTGCCCAACCGCTTGCAGTTCGACATGCAGCTTGAGGATGCACTTGAGAGAGGCGAGGCGACCGGACTTTTGCTTGTCGACCTCGACGGCTTCAAGAAGGTCAACGACACGCTCGGCCACGCCACCGGCGACACGCTTTTGCAGGCGCTTGCCGTGCGCCTGCCCGCAGCGCTCGACGCCAATGCCATGGTGGCGCGGCTAGGCAGCGACGAGTTTGCGGTGCTGTTGCGCGGTATCGACAGGCCGGCGGCGGTCGCTGCCGCCGCCAACAGCCTGCTGCATTCGTTCGAACAGCCCTTCGAGATCGGCGACCACTTTCTCAAGCTCGGCGTCAGCATCGGCGGCGCGGTTGCGCCCCGCGATGGCGGTGACTCGGAAGAGCTGATGGCCAGCGCCGATCTGGCGCTTTACCGCGCACGGCAGCAAGGCGGCAGCTATCGCATATTCGAGCCGGGCATGCGCAACGCCGTGGCCGTACGGCGCGCGCTGCAGGACGAGTTGCTGCGCGCCATCAGGGCCCGGGAATTCGTGCTGCACTACCAGCCGCAGGTCTGTCTGGAGAGCGGCAGGGTGATGGGCGCCGAGGCGCTGCTGCGCTGGAACCACCCGTTACGCGGGCTGCTCGCGCCCGCCGATTTCCTTGCCGTGCTCGAAACGCATTCCGGCGCGCTGACGGTGGGCAACTGGATCCTTGATGAGGCCTGCCGACAGTCGGCCGCGTGGCGGGCTTCAGGCTTTGCCCCCATCACGATGGCCGTCAATCTGTTTGCCGTTCAGGTCAACGCCGGTAACCTGGCCGAAACCGTGACGTCGACGCTGTCGCGTCACGGTCTGCTCGCCGACGCGCTCGAACTCGAGGTCACCGAAACCATCGCGCTCGATTATGAAGAGCGTACTCTGGAGCCGTTCCGCAAACTCGGCAAGGCGGGCGTCGGCCTCGCCTTCGACGATTTCGGCACCGGCCACGCAGCACTCAGCACGATCAAGCGTTTTCCCCTCACGGTGCTCAAGGTCGACCGCAGTTTCATCCGCGATATGCTGCGCGATCCGCAGGACGCGGCAATCGTGCGCGCGGTGCTCGGCATGGCCGGTGACATGGGGCTGTCGGTTATCGCTGAAGGCATCGAGACGCGGGCACAGGAGGCGGCACTCTACGCCATGGGCTGTCGCGTCGGCCAAGGCTATCTCTATTCCAAGGCGCTGCCGGCTGCAGAGTTCGAGCAAATGCTGAAGCGGGCGGAACATGCTTCCGAGACGTCGATCACGCCACTCTAGGACCGGCCGCCGGACAGCTTGCCCGGCGGCCTCCAAGGCTATCGGACCACGTAGACCACGCGCCGCGTCGACGGTTCAACCAGCACCGGCTGGCCGTTCACATTGACATAACGATACTCGTAGTCGGGTATCTCGGTCAGTTCGACCGTATCAGGCAGGCCGGCACCCACCACGACCTCGCCGTCGAGATAGACCGGCTCGACCCGATGGTCGGTCACATAGGTACGAACCGCCCCGGGCGGCTCGATGGCCGGCATCACTTCACCAGCGACGATCGCCCCTGTCGTGCCGTCGATGACAACGTCACCGGCGCCACCGGCAGCCGGCGGATCAACGACAATCACGCCGGAATCGACCGGACGCGCCGAAAGCACGATCTGCTGGCCGCCGAAATCGCCGACGAGATAATCGGAGTAAACCCAGCCATCACCGCCGGAATCGGCGACGCTGCACCATTTGCTGCCTTCAAGGCAGCCGCGAAGCGTAGTGCCCTGTCCGGCACCGATGACGCCGATGACCGGATATTGCGGCCCAGGGCCGGCGCGGACGTTGAGATCGGTCGCAGCCTGCACGGCAACGTCGGCAAATGACGGGCCGGAGAAGGCGAGAAGCGCCCCCGCGATGGCGGGCAACAACAGTTTCGTTTTCATCTTTTCGCTCCGTTTTCCTGGTCCCTCAAGGTGCCGAAACGGAGCCGACAGTCATCGGTTCCTGACGAAATGGCCCGGAACGCTCACGAATTGTAGCAGATTGACGTTCGCTAAGCTGATGTCCTCCAATGTGTCGCCAGTTGCGAAGCGACCTGTCCTGCCACCGCTTCGCCCGACAGCCGGGCCCCACCGCAGGTCTGGATCAGCGGCCCCGCAAGATGCTCGCCGGCAAAGAAGATGCGCTCGCCGAGCGGCTGCATCAGGACCGACCGCGCCTCGGAACGACCGGGACGCGCAGCGGCATAGGCGCCCCTGACATAGCGTTCGCCGCCCCAATTCGTCATCATCGCCCGGCCGACATGCTTGCGCGTGTCGTTGCCGAAGATCTCGCACAGCCGGTCGGTGGCGAAATCGACGCCGGCTGCCTCGCCGGCTGCCGACAGCTCCCAGGCGAAATCGCCGCCGACGAAGCCAACCATCAGGTCGAGATCGAAGGGAAAGCTGAGGAAGTAGATGTCGTGACGCGCGGACCGCTCGACGAGCAGGTCATCGAAGGGTTTGAGACCAAGGCGGCTGCCTTTGATTTCGACGGGCAGCTTGGTCAACATGCCCATCGGCAGGTCGAAAAACGCCGTCATATAGTGTTCCGGCAGCGCGGGCGAAAAGGCGATCTCCTCGAAGGCCAGCACCGCCGGCGATGCCGTCACGATCGCAACCCCGGCACGCAGCACGCCGCGATCGGTGTGGCAGCTGACGCCTGCACCATCCCAGTCGATCCGTCGCACCGGCGTGGCAAGCTCGACCGGAACATCCGCGCCGAAACGCGCGACCAGTGCGCCATACCCTTCCCGGGTGAAGTAATTGGGATCGAGATCGGCGGCATTCCTGAAGTCGGCGATCGAAATCTCGTCTTCGTCGGCGCCGAAATCCATCGGTCCGCAGAAGGTGGCGGCGGCACGCGACGAGCGTCCCTTGGCCAAGAGCGCGCCAAGCCGGTCGTCGGGGTCGGCGTGACTTTCAAGCAAGGCCGCCATGGCGGCATCCGCCTGTTTGACCTCCGCTTCCTCGGCCTCACTCGCCTTACGGTTGCGATAGTAGAGGTGATCAATGTTCATGTCGTGATGATGCATGGTCCAGCCGGCGGCCTCGGCTTCCGGGAAATAGGGGTTGCGATCGGCGGCGTGCAACCAGGCGCAACCGATGTCGAAGGGCACACCGAAGTGTTTGCTGCTGGTCCAGGCACGCCCCCCTATACGATCCATGGCTTCCAGCACTTTGAAGCTAAGTCCTGCGGCACGCAGGACTTTTGCCGCCGAAAGGCCGGCGGAACCGGCGCCGACGATCACAACATCGACATCATCCATGTTTTTTCCCCGCTCTCGCCATATTCACCGCTTGATCCTATGCGAGAATTTTGCCACCTGCCATTGCAGGCAGACGGGGACGTAAACGCCTTCTTAATGCTAAAAAGCGAGCGTTGGGCTGGCAACACCCCTCCCAGGGACATTTGGTTCAGGCATCAGGAGAACGGCATGGCATTGACTGCCAAGGTGAAGACTTTTGCTGCGGCCTCCGCCATGCTGGCGGTTTCGGCAGGCAGCTCAATTGCGGCGGAATGCGGCAACAACGCGGGCGGCTTCGAAGCATGGAAGGCGGCATTTGCCGACCAGGCGGCGGCGAACGGCATCAAGGGCAACGCGCTGAGCGCTCTCGCCAAGACGACCTATGCCACCAAGACGATCTACGCCGACCGCAACCAGAAGAGCTTCAAGCTCTCGCTCGACCAGTTCATGGCCAAGCGCGGCGGCAAGGCGATTGCCTCCAAGGGCAAGACGATCAAGAAGCAGAACGCGGCGCTGTTCCAGAGCATCGAGGCGCGCTATGGCGTGCCGGCCGGCCCGCTGATCGCGATCTGGGGCATGGAGACCGGCTTCGGCGGCTTCATGGGCAACCAACACACGCTGTCGGCGGTCGCCACGCTCGCTTATGACTGCCGCCGTTCGGAATATTTCACCGACCAGCTCTACGCAGCGCTCAAGCTCGTCCAGAGCGGCACGCTGGCGCCCAACGCCATCGGCGCTGCTCATGGCGAAATCGGCCAGACGCAGTTCCTGCCGGTCAACGTGCTGAAATACGGTGCTGACGGCGACGGCAACGGCAAGATTGACATGGTCCGCTCCAAGGCCGACGCGCTGGCCTCGACCGCCAACTTCCTGCGCGGCCACGGCTGGAGCGCAGGCGGCGGCTACCAGCCCGGCCAGGCCAATTTCGGCGCACTGCAGGGCTGGAACGCAGCCAGCGTCTACCAGCAGGCAATCGCCATCATCGGCGCCGAGATCGACGGCAACTGACGCCTGACGACCTGACACAACCCTGTCAGGAGACATTTCCGAGGCACTGGCAAAGCCAGGGCCTCGGACGCAAAATGACAAGAGCCCGGTGGCGACGCCGGGCTTTTTCAATGCGGACGAGGATCTTGTCATGAACAGCCAGAGCGGCCTGCCCGCCGATCTCTCGCGCTTCGGCAATGTCGAAGGCTACAGCCATTACCCAAAGACCGTGACACCGGGGTTGCCGGCACCCGCCGGCGGCGGCCTGCTGAAGTGGTACGACATCGCGGAAGCCGCGACGCCGGTGACACGCGACACCAGTGCGCTGGCACAGCGTTTCCTGGCGGCGGAGACGGCAACCGGGCGACTCAAGCTCAAGGGCGAGCTCGGCTTTGTCATCCTGCACCGCTGCGGCGGCGATTTTCATTTTCTGCTGGTGAGTTCGTGGCGCAATGCCAACGAGATGTGGGAAACGGTCTACGCCAAGACATCGGACGCCCCCGATTTCTCGCTGTTTCCGCTGCCCGGCCCGCACCGCGCCACCTTCTGTGTCTGGGAGCTGGCCGCAGTGAACCACGAGCGGCTGGCCTTCAGCCGGTACCTCTATTCAGCGCGCGACGAGGCGGCCAAGCGGGCGTATCTCGAGGATTATTACGAAGGTGGGGCGTGAGTCTTTCATTCTCCCCGCTTGCGGGGAGAATGTGGCCCAAAAGGCTGAATAAGGGGCAGCGCGTAATTCTGAGAGGCTTGTCTGCCTGCCGGCATCTTCTCCCCGTAGAACGGGGAGAAGAAAAAGCTCGTCATTGCCGGTTACGCGCGGCGAGCGTGCGCAGGCGCAAGGCGTTGAGCTTGATGAAGCCGGCGGCGTCCTTCTGGTCGTAGGCGCCCTGGTCGTCCTCGAAGGTGACCAGCTTGTCGGAATAGAGCGACTTCGCGCTCTCTCGGCCGATGACCATGACATTGCCCTTGTAGAGCTTGAGGGTGACTTCGCCCTCGACGTCCTTCTGGCTGAGGTCGATCGCTGCCTGCAGCATCTGGCGCTCGGGCGAGAACCAGAAGCCGTAATAGATCAGCTCGGCGTAACGCGGCATCAGCTCATCCTTGAGATGCGCGGCACCACGGTCGAGCGTGATCGATTCGATGGCGCGGTGCGCCTGAAGCAGGATCGTGCCGCCCGGGGTCTCGTAGACGCCGCGGCTCTTCATGCCGACGAAGCGGTTCTCGACCAGGTCGAGACGGCCGATGCCGTTGTCGCGGCCGTAGTCGTTGAGCTTGGCCAGCAGCGCCGCCGGTGACAGGCGCTCGCCATTGATCGAGACGGCATCACCCTTTTCGAAGCCGATCTTGATGATGGTTGCCTTGTCAGGCGCAGCCTCGGGCGAAATGGTGCGCATGTGCACATATTCGGGTGCCTCGACGGCCGGATCTTCCAGTACTTTGCCCTCGGAGGACGAGTGCAAAAGGTTGGCATCCACGGAGAAGGGGGCCTCACCCTTCTTGTCCTTGGCGACCGGGATCTGGTGCTTTTCGGCGAAGTCGAGCAGGTCGGTGCGGCTCTTGAACGACCAGTCGCGCCACGGTGCGATGATCTTGATGTCGGGATTGAGCGCATAGGCCGACAGCTCGAAGCGGACCTGATCGTTGCCCTTGCCAGTGGCGCCGTGGGCGATTGCGTCTGCACCGGTCTTCCTGGCGATATCGACGAGGTGCTTGGAGATCAGCGGACGAGCAATCGAAGTGCCGAGCAGGTAAACGCCTTCATAGACGGCATTGGCGCGGAACATCGGGAAAACAAAGTCGCGGACGAATTCTTCGCGCACGTCCTCGATGAAGATCTCCTTGATGCCCAGCATCTCGGCCTTCTTGCGCGCCGGCTCGAGCTCCTCGCCCTGGCCGAGATCGGCAGTGAAGGTGACGACCTCGGCGTTGAGCTCGGTCTGCAGCCACTTCAGGATGATGGAGGTGTCGAGACCGCCGGAATAGGCGAGCACGACCTTCTTGACGTCTTTCCACTTGGACATTTGAGCACGGCACCTTTTGCAAGCGGCCGGCTGGGGCCGCGTTTCCCGGGCTTTCTAAGCAGGAACGGGCAAGCGGGCAAGGGCGATCATGCCGCTGCGATAGCAGCGTGATCGCCCAGGCTTGCTCACTTGCGCTTCATCGCCTCGAGCAGGGCCGCGCCGAACGCACCTTGCTGGTCCGCCTTGTTTGGCTGCGGCTTCGATGACGCGAACTTCATGTCGCGGCTCTTGGCGGGAGCGGCCGAGCGGGGCGCCGGCTCGCCGCCATCCTTGCGCATGGTAAGCCCGATGCGCTTGCGCGCAATGTCGACCTCGACGACGCGGACTTTCACCACGTCGCCGGCCTTCACCACCTCATGTGGGTCCTTCACGAACTTGTCGGCCAGCTGCGAGACATGGACGAGGCCGTCCTGATGCACGCCAATGTCAACGAAGGCGCCGAAAGCGGCGACGTTAGTGACGGTACCTTCGAGCAGCATGCCGGGCTTGAGATCCTTGATGTCGTCGACGCCGTCGGCGAAGGTCGCGGTCTTGAAGCCCGGACGCGGGTCGCGACCCGGTTTTTCCAGCTCGGCGATGATGTCGCGCACCGTCGGCAGGCCGAAACGTTCGTCGACGAAGGCGCGCGGATCGATCGCCTTAAGCGCTGCACTGTCACCCATCAGCTGGCGCAGGTCACGGCCGCAGGACGCCACGATCTTCTTGGCGACGCCATAGGCTTCAGGATGGACGGACGAAGCATCGAGCGGCTCCTTGCCGTCACGGATGCGCAGGAAGCCGGCGCATTGTTCGAAGGCGCGCTGGCCAAGGCGGGGAACCGACAACAGGTCGCGACGTGTGGCGAAGGCGCCCGAGGCGTCACGGTAGGCGACGATCGACTCGGCCAGCGACGGCCCGAGACCGGAGACACGAGCGAGCAGGGGGGCAGAGGCGGTGTTGAGGTCGACACCGACGGCGTTCACCGCATCCTCGACCACCGCTTCGAGCGAACGTCCGAGGCGATACTGGTCGACGTCGTGCTGGTACTGACCGACGCCGATCGACTTGGGCTCGATCTTGACCAGCTCGGCGAGCGGATCCTGCAGACGGCGCGCAATCGATACGGCACCACGCAGCGACACGTCGAGATTGGGGAACTCGGCCGCGGCCGTAGCGGAGGCCGAATAGACCGAGGCGCCGGCCTCGCTGACAATGACCTTTGTCGGCTTGGGTGCCGGCATGTCAGTCAGCATGTCGGCGACGAGGCGCTCGGTTTCGCGGCTGCCGGTGCCGTTGCCGATGGCGATCAGCTCGACCTTGTGGCGGATGATAAGCCGGGCCAGTTCAGCCTGGGTTCCACGCACGTCGTTCTTCGGCGGGAAGGGGTAGACCGTGGTGGTGTCGAGCACCTTGCCGGTGGCGTCGATGACCGCAACCTTGACCCCGGTGCGGATGCCCGGATCGAGGCCCATGGTGGCGCGCGAGCCGGCAGGGGCGGCGAGCAACAGGTCCTTGAGGTTGCGCGAGAACACGCGGATCGCCTCTTCCTCGGCCGCCTCGCGCAGGTCGCGCATCAGGTCGAGCGACAGCGAAAGCGACAGTTTCACGCGCCAGGTCCAGCCGGCGACCTGCATCAGCCACTGGTCGCCGGGCAGGGTCGATCCAATCTGGTAGGCGGCGGCGATCATGCGCTCGACCGGCTTGACCGGCGAGGTGTCGTCGGCATCGATCTCGAGGTCGAGCGTCAGCACGTCCTCGTTGCGGCCGCGCAGCATGGCGAGCGCCCGGTGGCTCGGCACGGAGGCCCAGCGCTCGGAATGGTCGAAATAATCGGAGAACTTGGCGCCGGCGTCCTGCTTGCCGTCGACGACGCGGGCACGCATGACGGCGCGTTCCTTCATGTGGGTGCGCAGGCGGCCGAGGAGATCGGCGTTTTCCGAAATGCCCTCGGCGACGATGTCGCGCGCGCCTTCCAGCGCCGCCTTCACATCGGCCACTTCGCCGACGACGTAAGGCACGGCGAGCTCAGCGGGCACTTTCGAACGGTCGGCGAGGATGGCTTCTGCCAGCGGTCCAAGCCCGCGCTCCCTGGCGATTTCCGCTTTGGTGCGGCGCTTGGGCTTGTAAGGCAGGTAGATGTCTTCGAGCTCGGCCTTGGTGGTGACGGTGGCGATGCGGATCGCCAGCTCGTCGGTCATCTTGCCCTGGCTGGTGATGGATTCGACGATGGCAGTGCGGCGCGCCTCGAGTTCGCGCAGATAGGCGAGGCGTTCGGAGAGATCGCGCAGCTGGGTGTCGTCGAGGCCGCCGGTGACTTCCTTGCGGTAGCGGGCGACGAAGGGAACGGTCGCACCCTCGTCGAGCAGCCCGACGGCAGCTATGACCTGCTCGGCCTTCGCATTGATCTCGGCTGCAATGATCGCAGCGATTTTCCTGATGTCGCCAGCCATGGAATCCTGGTGCCTGTTGTACGGGTGCGCGAACATAGTGACTGCCGGGCGGAACGCCAAACGACCATTTTCCCGCGCCGTCTCAAGCTCCACAGAAAAGCGGCAGGGCTGCGGCAATCGGCGCGGCAAACGGATGGAATTTTGGCAGGCATCTTCGCAGCTTCCGCGTATCTTCCCGGGAAAGCGCCCTCAGGAGCAAATCAATGAAATTCGACCGGTTTCTGTTTGTCGCAGCGGCGCTGTGCGGCGCAGCCGGCGTGGCGCTGTCGGCGGCGGCCAGCCATGGCGGCAGCGCAAATGTCGCCACTGCGGCTAATTTTCTGCTGTTTCATGCGCCTGTACTGATCGCTCTGTCGCTGATGGCAGCCCACAGCCGCACCCTGCACGTCGGAGCAGCCATTCTACTCCTGTCAGTGTTGCTGTTCTCAGGCGATCTCCTGGCGCGCGACTATCTGGGCCAACGCCTGTTTCCCTTCGCCGCCCCCTTGGGCGGCACCGGCATGATCCTGGGCTGGCTGACGCTGGCGGTTGGCGGGCTGACGGTCCGCCAAGACGGCTGATCCTCAGCCGATTCGATAGGGAAGGGGGTGACGGACGTCCTTGTCGATTACCAGCCGGCGCTTGAGCGGCGGCACGGCGCGCTGGAGGCAGTTGGTGCGCTCGCAGATGCGGCATGAAATGCCGATCGGATCGAAGGCGGTTCTGCTACCCAGCTCCAACCCGTCGGCATAGACAAAATCCTGCGCGTAAGTGACCTCGCAGCCAAGCGCGATGGAATAGCGCCGGTGCGGCGCGTTGAAGCCGCCGCCGCCCTTGGAGATTTCCGTGGCGATGCAGAGATATCGCGCGCCGTCGGGCGTCTCGGCCAGCTGGCGGATGATCCGGCCCGGCGTCTCGAAGGCCTGGTGCACGTTCCACAGCGGACAGGCCGCGCCGAAACGAGCGAACTGCAGCTTGGCGGCACTGTGGCGCTTGGTGATGTTGCCGGCGCGGTCGATGCGGGCAAAGAAGATCGGCACGCCCTTGTGCCCCGGCCGCTGCAGCGTACTGAGGCGGTGGGCCACCTGCTCGATCGAGGCGCCGAAATGCGCGGCCATCAGCTCGAGGTCGTGGCGCAGCTCCGCCGCCGCGCGCATGAAGGCCTGATAGGGGAGGGTCAGCGCGCCGGCGAAATAATTGCGCAGCCCCATCTTGCAGATTTCCTGCGCCTCGCTGGTACGGAATTCGGCCGAACGAGCGATCTGTGCCACCTCGGCCTCCATCTCCATCTCGGCGATCTGGAAGGCGATCTGGAAGCTGCGGGTGGCCAGAGGCGAGTAGGGGTTGAGGAACAGCACCCCCGACTTGGCGTCGAAGCGCCTCAGCGCATCGTCGTCGGCATCGGCGCGGGCGATGCGGACGCCGTGCCGGCTGTCCAGATGCCCCGCCATCGCCGCATAACTGTCGCGCTCGCCGATGCCGAGCTCCCCGGCCAGCCGCTCGGCCGCCACGTCGAGCGCGTGGATGTAATTGTCGACGAAATGGAAGAAGTCGCGCACTTCCTCATAGGGCGTCGGCTCGGAGGCCGATGTGCCGCGCCCCAGTGTGTCGTCAAGGCTCGCCAGCTGCTCGGAATTGCGGCGATAGGCTTGATGGGCCGAGATCAGCGCCCGGGCGAAGCCCGGCGCGTTCTGCGTCATCAGCTTCAGTTCCTGCAGGTTGGGCGCGTAGTTCTCAAAGATCGGATCGGACAGTGCCTCCGTCAGCGCCGACAGCAGCCGGTCATTGTCGCCCTGCGAAATCTCCGAGATGTCGATCTGGAATTTTTCGGCGAGCGCGAGCAGCACCGAGGCGGAAACCGGACGCTGGTTGTTCTCGATCTGGTTGAGATAGCTGGTCGAGATGCCGATGCGCTCGGCGAAGCTCGCCTGCGTCGCCTTGTTGGCCTCGCGCAGCTCGCGCACCTTGCGGCCGATATAGAGTTTGCGGGTCGCCATGTTTGCAAATTCGCAATTTACATTTCTCGAATTTGTATATTACGCTTTTGCACACTTTCAACTGTTTTCCTGCGCGCGCCATGGGGCTATTGCGCCAACTTCGCTGCTTGCCGCTGACGCGGCGAGAGGCCATTGTTTTTCAACCTCGTAGCGCGGGAGAAAGCCCCATGACGCTCTACCAGACCGTTGCCGACAGGCGGACCAGCCGGCTCAGCACAATGGACATCGTGGCCGTCGTCGCGGGCTCGTTGCTTTTGACCGCCTCCGCCAAGATCCAGGTGCCGTTCTACCCCGTTCCCATGACCATGCAGACGCTTGTCGTCATCGGCCTCGGCCTGGCGCTCGGCCCGGTACGTGGCACTGCTGCCGTTGCTCTCTATCTCGCGCAGGGCGCTCTTGGCCTGCCGGTCTTTGCCGGCACGCCCGAAAAGGGCATCGGCCTCGCCTACATGACGGGCCCGACCGGCGGTTATCTCGCCGGCTACCTGCCTGCCGCAGTACTCGCCGGCTGGCTCGCCGAGCGCGGCTGGGACCGCAACGCTGCCACCGCCATGCTGGCCGCACTGCTTGCCGGAGCCGTCATCTATGTGCCCGGCCTGCTCTGGCTCGGCAATGTCGTCGGCTGGGACAAGCCTGTGCTGGCCTTCGGCCTCTACCCCTTCATATCAGGCGACGTCATGAAGGCCGTGCTTGCCGCGATCGCCTTCCCCGCCGCCTGGAAATGGCTTTCTCACAAGGGCATGAACTGATGCGCGCCGTACTCGAACAACTGGAAGCCCGCCGCGCCGAGGCCCGCCTCGGCGGCGGCCAGAAGCGCATCGATGCCCAGCATGCCAAGGGCAAGCTGACGGCGCGCGAACGCATCGACGTGCTGCTCGATGAAGGCTCCTTCGAAGAGTTCGACATGTATGTCACCCACCGCACCACCGATTTCGGCATGGCCGAGCAGAAGGTGGCGGGTGACGGCGTCGTTACCGGCTGGGGCACCATCAACGGTCGCCTGGTCTATGTCTTCAGCCAGGACTTCACCGTGCTCGGCGGCTCGCTGTCGGAGACGCACGCGCAGAAAATCTGCAAGATCATGGACATGGCGATGCGCAACGGCGCGCCCGTCATCGGCCTGAACGACTCCGGCGGCGCCCGCATCCAGGAAGGCGTCGCTTCGCTCGCCGGCTATGCCGACGTATTCAAGCGCAATGTCGATGCCTCCGGCGTCGTGCCGCAGATCTCGGTCATCATGGGGCCCTGCGCCGGCGGCGCAGTCTATTCGCCGGCCATGACCGACTTCATCTTCATGGTGCGTGACTCGTCCTACATGTTCGTTACCGGCCCGGACGTGGTGAAGACGGTCACCAACGAGATAGTCACGGCAGAAGAACTCGGCGGCGCCCGCACGCACACCGCGAAGTCCTCGGTTGCCGACGGCGCCTACGAAAACGACATCGAGGCGCTGGAGCAGGTCCGCCTGCTGTTCGACTTCCTGCCGCTCAACAACCGCGAGAAGCCGCCGGTACGGCCGTTCCACGACGACCCGAGCCGGCTGGAGATGCGGCTCGACACGCTGATCCCCGACAGCGCGACCAAACCCTACGACATGAAGGAGCTGATCCTGGCGATCGCCGACGAGGGCGATTTCTTCGAAATCCAGGAAGCCTTCGCCAAGAACATCATCACCGGCTTCATGCGCATCGAGGGCCAGAGCGTCGGCGTGGTCGCCAACCAGCCGATGGTGCTGGCCGGCTGTCTCGACATCGATTCATCGCGCAAGGCTGCGCGTTTCGTCCGTTTCTGCGATGCCTTCTCGATCCCGATCCTGACCTTGGTCGACGTGCCGGGCTTCCTGCCTGGTACCGCCCAGGAATATGGCGGCGTCATCAAGCATGGCGCCAAGCTACTCTTCGCCTACAGCCAGGCCACCGTGCCGATGGTGACGCTGATCACCCGAAAAGCCTATGGCGGCGCCTATGACGTCATGGCCTCCAAGCATATCGGCGCCGACATCAACTATGCCTGGCCGACGGCGGAGATCGCCGTGATGGGTGCCAAGGGCGCGACCGAGATCCTCTATCGCTCCGAACTGGGCGACGCCGGCAAGATCGCCGAGCGCACCAAGGAGTACGAGACCAACTTCGCCAACCCGTTCAAGGCAGCCGAGCGCGGCTTCATCGACGAGGTGATCATGCCGCACTCGTCGCGCCGCCGCATCGCCCGCGCTTTCGCCGCCCTGCGCGGCAAGAAGCTCGATGCGCCGTGGAAGAAGCACGACACGATACCGCTGTGAGCAGGACAAACATGTTCAAGAAAATCCTCATCGCCAATCGTGGCGAGATCGCCTGCCGGGTCATCAAGACGGCCCAGAAGCTTGGTATCGCAACGGTCGCGGTCTATTCCGACGCCGACCGCGAGGCCTTGCATGTGAAGATGGCCGACGAGGCCGTCCATATCGGACCGGCACCATCGAACCAGTCCTACATCGTCATCCAGAAGATCATCGACGCGATCAGGCAAACCGGCGCCGATGCGGTGCATCCCGGCTACGGCTTCCTGTCGGAGAACCCGAATTTCGCCGAGGCGCTGAAGGGCGAGGGCGTCGCCTTCATCGGTCCGCCGCCGGTTGCCATCGAAGCGATGGGCGACAAGATCACCTCGAAGAAGATCGCGGCCTCCGCCGGCGTCAACACCGTGCCCGGCCATATGGGCCTGATCGAGGATGCCGAGGAGGCGGTCAAGATCGCCAATTCGATCGGTTATCCCGTCATGATCAAGGCCTCCGCCGGCGGCGGCGGCAAGGGCATGCGCATTGCCTGGAACGACGCCGAGGCGCGCGAGGGTTTCCAGTCGTCCAGGAACGAGGCCAAGTCCTCCTTCGGCGACGACCGCATCTTCATCGAAAAATTCGTTACCCAGCCGCGTCACATCGAGATCCAGGTCCTGGGCGACCAGCACGGCAACCTTGTCTATCTCGGTGAGCGCGAATGTTCGATCCAGCGCCGCAACCAGAAGGTCATCGAGGAGGCGCCGTCGCCCTTCCTCGACGCCGCCACCCGCAAGGCAATGGGCGAACAGGCCGTGGCGCTCGGCAAGGCCGTCGGCTACTTCTCGGCCGGCACGGTCGAGTTCATCGTCGACGGCAACAGGAACTTCTACTTCCTCGAGATGAACACCCGCTTGCAGGTCGAGCACCCGGTGACGGAATTGATCACCGGCATCGACCTGGTCGAGGAGATGATCCGCGTCGCCGCCGGCGAGAAGCTTCGCTTTGCGCAAGCCGACGTGAAGCTTAACGGCTGGGCCGTCGAAAGCCGCCTCTATGCCGAGGATCCCTACCGCAACTTCCTGCCGTCGATCGGCCGGCTGACCCGCTACCGCCCGCCGGTCGAGGGCAAGCGCGACGACGGCACCATCGTCCGCAACGATACCGGCGTCTTCGAGGGCGGCGAAATCTCGATGTATTATGATCCGATGATCGCCAAGCTCTGCACCTGGGCGCCGGATCGCCTGATGGCGGTCGAGGCGATGAGCCGGGCGCTGGACGATTTCGAAGTCGAAGGCATCGGCCACAATCTGCCGTTCCTCTCGGCGGTCATGGACCAGGAGCGGTTCCGCTCCGGCGCGCTGACCACCGCCTACATCGCCGAGGAGTTCCCCGACGGCTTTGCCGGCGTGGCACCCTCCGAGTCCGATGCCCGCAAGCTTGCCGCGGTGGCGGCACTTATCAACCAGTCCGTCCAGCGTCGCGGCACCCAGATCTCTGGCTCGCTCGCCAACCACCAGCGTCCCGTCGGCGCCGACTGGGTGGTCACCCTTGCCGGCTTCACCCTGCCGCTCCATGTCAGGGACGGAGCCGACGGCATGATGGTCGAATTCGACGACGGCACCACACTTGCGGTGTCGAGCGACTGGCTGCCAGGCCACCCGCACGCCAACTTTGCCGTCGATGGCACGTCCATCGGCGTGAAGGTGTCGCGGTCGGGCACAGGCTGGCGCCTGCGCTGGCGCGGCATGGACGTGGTGACCCATGTGCGCAGCCCGCGCGTCGCCCAGTTGGCCAGGCTGATGCCGGTCAAGCTGCCGCCGGATACCTCGAAGATGCTGCTCTGCCCGATGCCGGGCGTGGTGACGTCGATCCTCGTCAAGCAAGGCGACACCGTCGAGGCCGGCCAGTCGCTGGCAACCGTCGAGGCGATGAAAATGGAAAACGTGCTGCGCGCCGAGCGCAAGGGCACGGTCAAGCGCGTGGCGGCGACAGCGGGCGAAAGCCTCGCAGTCGACGAGCTGATCATGGAGTTCGAGTGACCAGAGAGAGTATCCGGGAAGACGCGAAGACCGCCGCCTGCCTTTTCGGCGGCCTCTTTGGCGCAATCCTGTCTCAGACAGCCTACGTTGCGAGCTGGGGTCTCCATACGCCCGGCCTCCAGTTGCTGGTCGGTGTGCAAACACCTGGCGGCGCGCCATATGTCATCCATCTTTTCAATGCGATGGTATGGGGTATCTGGGCGGCTGCCGGTTTCTCGATTGTCACGAAACTTGTCTATGGCTACGTCAGTATCCGCAGGATCGCTCTGCTCTGCCTCGCCGGCGAGATATTCATCGCGACCGGCGGTTGGCTCGTTGATACGGGGACACTCTCCTTCAACGCGCACACCAATACGATTCTCCTGATCTATCTGCTGGCGGGTTTTCTGGTTGTGCGGGACTGGGCCGCTGGCCCGCGCAACAAGATGGCGCTCGCCGAGTTGCCGAATGGAAGCAGCACATGACCGACAAACCAACAATCGATTCCTGGAAAAAACTCGCCGAGCGCGAGATCAAGGCATCGCCCGACACGCTGACCTGGAACACGCCTGAGGGCATCGAGGTCAAGCCGCTCTACACGGCGGATGATCTCCAAGGCATCGGCCATCTCGGCACGCTGCCGGGCATCGCGCCGTTCCTGCGCGGTCCACGCGCCACCATGTACACCGGCCGCCCCTGGACGATCCGGCAATATGCCGGCTTCTCCACGGCGGAGGCTTCCAACAACTTCTACCGCAAGGCGCTCGCCGCCGGCCAGCAGGGCGTGTCGGTCGCCTTCGACCTCGCCACCCATCGCGGTTATGACTCGGACCATCCGCGCGTCGAAGGTGACGTCGGCAAGGCCGGCGTGGCAATCGATTCCGTCGAGGACATGAAGATCCTGTTCGACGGCATCCCGCTCGAGCAGATCTCGGTGTCGATGACCATGAACGGCGCTGTCATCCCGATCCTCGCCAATTTCATCGTCGCGGGCGAGGAACAGGGCGTGTCGCGCGAGAAGCTGTCGGGGACCATCCAGAACGACATCCTCAAGGAGTTCATGGTCCGCAACACCTACATCTACCCGCCCGAACCCTCGATGCGCATAGTTGCCGACATCATCGAGTACACGGCCAGAGAGATGCCGAAGTTCAACTCGATCTCGATCTCCGGCTACCACATGCAGGAGGCCGGTTCGACGCTGGTGCAGGAACTTGCCTTCACCCTGGCCGATGGGCGCGAATATGTTCGTGCGGCGCTGAAGAAGGGGCTCAATGTCGACGACTTCGCCGGCCGGCTGTCCTTCTTCTTCGCCATCGGCATGAACTTCTTCATGGAGGCGGCAAAGCTGCGGGCGGCGCGCTTGCTGTGGTCGCGCATCATGACCGAGTTCGAGCCGAAGAAGGCCTCGTCGCTGATGCTGCGCACGCACTGCCAGACCTCCGGCGTGTCGCTGCAGGAGCAGGATCCCTACAACAACATCGTCCGCACCGCCTTCGAGGCGATGTCGGCGGCCCTCGGCGGCACGCAGTCGCTGCACACCAACTCCTTCGACGAGGCGATAGCACTTCCAACCGAGTTTTCGGCCCGTATCGCCCGCAACACCCAGTTGATCCTGCAGCATGAGACCGGCGTGACCAAGGTCGTCGACCCACTCGCCGGCTCCTATTATGTCGAGGCCCTGACCAACGACCTCGCTGAGAAGGCCTGGGCGCTGATCGAGGAGGTCGAGGCGATGGGCGGCATGACCAAGGCTGTCGCGAGCGGATTGCCCAAGCGGATGATCGAGGAGGCGGCGACCCGGCGCCAGGCCGCCGTCGACAAAGGTGACGAGGTCATCGTTGGCGTCAACAAGTACCGCCTCGAGCAGGAAGATCATCTCGATATCCTTGAGATCGACAATTCCGCCGTGCGCCTGTCGCAGATCGCCCGTATCGAGCGCACCCGCCGCCAGCGCGACCCGAAGCGCGTCGCCGAAACGATTGCCGCGCTGGAACAGGTCGCTCGCTCAGGTGAAGGCAACATCCTTGCCGCGGCCGTCGACGCGTCCCGCGCCCGTGCCACGGTCGGCGAGATTTCCGATGCCATGCGCCGCGCCTTTGGCGACCATGCGGCGGTGCCGGAAGTGGTCGAAAACGTCTATGGCAAGGCCTATGACGACGAGCCGGAATTCCAGACGTTGGTGTCGCGGCTCGAACAGTTTGCCGGCTCACTGGGTGAAAAGCCGCGTGTCATGGTGGCCAAGCTCGGCCAGGATGGCCACGATCGCGGTGCCAAGATTATCGCCTCGGCCTTTGGCGACATCGGTTTCGAGGTCATTGCCGGGCCGCTGTTTCAGACGCCGGGCGAAGCCGCAGACACGGCGATCGCCTCCAGGGTCCACGTCGTCGGCATGTCGTCGCTGGCGGCCGGCCACAAGACGCTTGCCCCACAGCTTGTCCAGGCTCTCAAGGCCAAGGGCGCTGCGGATATCATCGTGGTGGTCGGCGGCGTCATTCCGCGGCAGGATTATCAGTACCTGCTTGACCATGGCGTGTCGGCGGTCTTCGGACCCGGCACCAATGTGCTCGACGCCGCCCGCGCGGTGCTCGACCTGATGGAAGGCAAGCGCCGCAACCAGTGAGCGCCGCATCAGACAAAAGAGCCCGCTCGCGCGGGCCCTTTCTTTGCCGGTGTTATGACGCCTTGCGGCCGATGGAGACGTATTGGATGCCGTGGCGGGCGACGACTGCCGGGTCATAGAGGTTGCGGCCGTCGAAGATGACGGCGGTCTTGAGCTGGTCGCGGATCAGCTCGAAGGACGGCGCCCTAAAATTCTTCCACTCGGTGGCGATCAAGAGTGCATCGGCGCCGCGCAACGCCGC
>NZ_CP060197.1:982504-982944 GCF_014250155.1 Aminobacter sp. MDW-2 | reverse complement strand
CGGATCAGCTCGAAGGACGGCGCCCTAAAATTCTTCCACTCGGTGGCGATCAAGAGTGCATCGGCGCCGCGCAACGCCGCCTCCTTGGTACCGCACAAGGTGAGGTCGTCGCGCTGGCCATAGATCTGCTGCGCCTCGTTCATCGCCTCGGGATCATAGGCCTGCACCCTGGCGCCGGCTTGCCACAGCGCCTCCATCAGCACCCTCGATGGTGCCTCGCGCATGTCGTCGGTGTTGGGTTTGAAGGCCAGACCCCAGAGCGCAAAGGTCTTGCCGGTGAGGTCGCCGTTGAAGTGGCTCTTCAGCTTGTCGAACAGCACCACCTTCTGGGCATTGTTGCGCGCCTCGACCGAGTGCAGCAGCACCGGCTCGAAACCGACATCGCCGGCGGTGCGGATCAGTGCCCGCACATCCTTGGGGAAACACGAGCCGCCATAGCC
>NZ_CP060197.1:757500-982498 GCF_014250155.1 Aminobacter sp. MDW-2 | reverse complement strand
GCCCAGCCCGGGATAGATGAAGTGGTAGCCGATACGCGGGTCCGAGCCGATGCCCTTGCGCACCTCCTCGATATCGGCGCCGAGCAGTTCGGCCAGGTTCGCCATCTCGTTCATGAAGCTGATCTTGGTCGCCAGCATGCAGTTGGCGGCGTATTTGGTGAACTCGGCCGAGCGCACGTCCATCACGATCATCTTCTCGTGGTTGCGGTTGAACGGTGCATAGAGCTCGCGCATCACCTCCTCGGCCGCTTCGCTGTCGGTGCCGACGATGATGCGGTCGGGCTTCATGCAGTCGGCGACCGCCG
Source organism: Aminobacter sp. MDW-2 (assembly GCF_014250155.1). NCBI lineage: Bacteria > Pseudomonadati > Pseudomonadota > Alphaproteobacteria > Hyphomicrobiales > Phyllobacteriaceae > Aminobacter > Aminobacter sp. MDW-2. The sequence goes on along the minus strand of NZ_CP060197.1, from coordinate 982,193 downwards.
AACCTTCCTTCAAAAACTCCGGGTTGGAGACGACGTCGAAGCTTAGCTCCTCCCGGCCTCTCTGTTTCAAGGCCACCGCAATCGTCTCGCGCACCTTGTCGGCGGTGCCGACCGGCACCGTCGACTTGGTCACCACGATCTTGGCACCCGCCATCTCGCGGCCGATGGCATCGGCCACCGACAGCACATATTTGAGGTCGGCCGAGCCGTCCTCGCCCTGCGGCGTGCCGACCGCAATCATCTGGATCGCGCCATGGCGCACGGCCATCGAAGCGTCCGTCGTGAAGACGATACGCCCCGCCGCGTGGTTCTCGCGCACCAGCGCCTCCAGCCCCGGCTCGAAGATCGGGATGAAACCCTGGTTCAGCCGCTCGACCTTGGCCGCATCGACGTCGACACAGACGACATCATGACCGACCTCGGCCAGAACAGCCGCCTGAACAAGACCGACATAGCCAATCCCAAATACTGTCAGATTCATGAATCCAGATCCCGTTCGCGCCGTGCGTTTCGCACGCGCTTGATACAGGAATTTGACAGCGCGTAGAAGTTCAGACGGCTACGGAATGGCGCGCGGTGCCCTGCCCGAGATAGGCGTCGAAGACAGCCGCGATCGATCGAACGAACGGCTTGCCGCGTTCGCTGACGACGAAGCGGTTGCCGGCGCGCACGAAGACGCCGTCCCTGTCGTTGGCGGCAAGCAGCTCGGCCTCGGCAATGACGCCGCGGGCGCCATCGCCGAAACGGCTGAGCAGCTCGCAGCGCGAGAAGGAAAAATCGCACATCAGCCGCTCGATCACCCAGGCACGCATGCGGTCGGCATTCGACAGGGCGAAGCCGCGCACCGCGGCCAGGCCACCGGCCAGCACGCGGCGTTCATATTCTCCCGTTGCCGGCATGTTCTGGACATAGCCATGTGGCAGAAGGCCGATCGACGAGGCACCGAAGCCGATCAGCGCGTCGGCCTGGTCGGTCGTATAGCCCTGGAAATTGCGCCGCAGCGTGCCCGCATGCGCCGCCACGGCCAGGCTATCCCCAGGCAAGGAGAAATGATCCATGCCGACGGCTTCGTAGCCGGCGTCCAGGATCAGCCGCGCGGCCACTTCCGACTGCGCCAACCGCGCCACAGCGTCGGGCAACAACGCATCGTCGATCATCGTCTGGTGCTTCTTCAGCCACGGCACATGGGCGTAGCCGAACAGCGCGATGCGGTCGGGTCGCAGCGACAGCAGCTTTTCCGTTGTTGCGGCGATGCTGTTGAGCGTCTGGTGCGGCAAGCCGTAGAGCATGTCGAGATTGACCGAGCGCACGCCGCGCGCGCGAACGGCGTTGACCACTGCCTTCGTCTGTTCGAAACTTTGCTCTCGGTTTATGGCCTTTTGAACCCGCTCATCGAAATCCTGCACGCCCAGGCTCGCCCGTGTCAGACCTACGGCCGCCAGCGCATCAAAACGAGCCTCGTCCATATCGTTGGGATCGATCTCGACACTGATTTCGGCATCATCGGCAAAGCTGAACTTTTCGCGCAGGCGGCTGCCGAGCGCCATCATGTCCTTCGGTGTCAGCATCGTCGGCGAGCCCCCACCGAGATGCAAGTTGCGGACATTTAGCCGGCTTCCACACAGCGCGGAGATCGTATCGATCTCGCACTCCAGCGCCCTGAGATAACGTTCGACGGGATCGTAGCGACGGGTCTGCTTGGTATGGCAGGCGCAGAACCAGCACAGCCGGTCGCAATAGGGAACATGGATGTAGAGCGACGCACTCGCCCCCTTGGGCAACGCGCGCAACCAGCCGCCATAGGTCGTCGAAGACACCGCCGCATTGAAGTGCGGCGCGGTCGGATAGCTGGTGTAGCGCGGCACCGGCGCTGCGTATTTCTCGACGAGGGTCCTGTCCATGATCGTCTCCATCAATTGCTGAAGCATGCTGCGGAGACGCCGGTATCGCCTTGACCTGGATCAAGCGAAGACCTGGATCAAGCAACGAGCTGGATCAAAAGCAACACAGGGCGATGGACACAATGACACGGTTCCTTTTGGCGGCCGCGATGCCTAGATTGGGCAAATCGGGGTGCTGGACGAAGAAATGGCCATTCGCCAGGACATTCACAATTCTGAAATACCGGCGTTGTGCCGCTCCTGCGAGGCGCGGCATCGCGGCGTTTGCGGTGCGCTGACGCCGGAACAGCTTGTCGAGCTCAGCCGACACACCACCAAACGCAAGGTCGAGCCGGGCACCGTGCTGGTGTCGGACTCGGACACGATCGACAGCTACGCCAACGTGCTGGCCGGCGTGGTCAAGCTGGTCAAGACGTTGCCCGACGGCCGCCAGCAGATCGTCGGCCTGCAGTTCGCGCCCGACTTCATTGGCCGTCCGTTCAAGCAGGAGAGCTCGATCACGGCAGAAGCCGCAACCGCCGTCCGCGTCTGCGCCTTTCCCAAGACCTCGCTCGACCGTATGATCGACCAGGCGCCGGAGCTCGGCCACCGGCTGCATCTCCAGGCGCTCGACGAGCTCGATGAGGCACGCGACTGGATGCTGACGCTGGGACGCAAGACCGCCGCCGAGCGTGTCGCCTCGTTCCTTCACCTCATCGCCAGGCATGGCGACCCAGAGGCCGAGAGCGCGGGCGAAATCAGCTTCGACCTGCCGCTTACCCGCGCCGACATCGCCGATTTCCTTGGCCTGACCATCGAAACCGTCAGCCGCCAGCTGACCAAGCTGCGCAAGGACGGTCTGATCACGGTCGAAAACAACCGCCATATCACGGTCTTCGACTTGGACAGGCTGGAGCGACGCGCCAATATCTGAGCAGGCCGTCAACCGGCGGGCGCCAGAAGTGCCATGACATGGTCGCGCTCGAAAGCGACGTGCCGGCGCACCGCGCCGAAATAGCCTCGCAACATGAATCCCAGGGTTTCCGGACTGTCGGCCTCGCCCTGCCGCGCGGCAAAGCGCAGGGCGTCCCGCAACTCGGCGGCGTAGCCCTCATCCTCGAGATGTTCGTTCCTCAGTCGCTCGATGGTCTTGCCCGACTCGACGCTGTGGCCCAGACGCTGGCAAAAGCACGGAAAGATCCGCTGCTCCTCGAAGCGGTGGATTTTTGCCATTGTCGGCCCAAGCGCCCGCGCCGCCAGGATGCATTTTCTCCGGTCAAGCCCGTTGGGCAGTGAATCGGCAATCTCCTCAAGCCGGTCGCACAGCGCAAGTTCGGCGGTATGGGCGCGCCGCATCACCTCGACGGCCTCGCGCTCAGCACCATCCTGCGATCCGGCTTGCCTGTCATTGAGCGCGATCATTACCCAGAGGTTCCCTTTTTTGAGGCCAAGGCTGGGCCGACACGGCCGGCTTGACCTTGATCCAGATCAAGGCGCGAGCCGCCAATGTCATGGATGTGTCCGGTCTGGCGTCGGCAGAAACCGTCGGCGCGCGACCATAGTCGGGGATCGCTCATGAAATATGGAAACGAAATCGTCCTGCTGGCACTGGCGGCGTTCGCCGCCTTGCTGGGCGCCGCCTTCGCGCAGGATAGCCAGTTCGGCGCTCATATGTGGGTGCTGTTCTTCGCCCTTGCCGGTGGCGCCACCGTCCTGCTGCGCACCGGCAACTACGCACCGGCCGCTGCCGCGCCCGCGGACAGCTCGCCCTACATGGACGGGCCAATACGCTACGGCGTTATCGCCACCGTGTTCTGGGGCGTCACCGGCTTCCTGGTCGGCGTCGTCGTGGCGGCCCAGTTGGCATTCCCCGATCTCAACATCGAGCCCTGGCTGAACTTCGGCCGCCTGCGCCCGCTGCACACCTCGGCAGTGGTCTTCGCCTTCGGCGGCAACGCGCTGATCGCGACCTCGTTCTACGTCGTCCAGCGCACCTCGCGGGCGCGGCTCTTCGGCGGCAACCTCGCCTGGTACGTGTTCTGGGGCTATCAGTTGTTCATCGTCATGGCGGCGACCGGCTATCTGCTCGGCATCACCCAGAGCCGCGAATATGCCGAGCCCGAATGGTATGTCGACATCTTCCTGACCATTGTTTGGGTCGCCTATCTCGCCGTCTTCCTCGGCACCATCCTGAACCGCAAGGAGCCGCATATCTATGTGGCCAACTGGTTCTACCTCGCCTTCATCATCACCATCGCCATGCTGCACGTGGTCAACAACTTGGCGGTGCCGGCATCCTTCCTCGGCTCGAAGAGCTATTCGCTGTTCTCGGGCGTGCAGGATGCGCTGACCCAGTGGTGGTACGGCCACAACGCCGTCGGCTTCTTCCTCACCGCCGGCTTCCTCGGCATGATGTATTATTTCGTGCCCAAGCAGGTCGAACGCCCTGTCTATTCCTACCGGCTGTCGATCATCCATTTCTGGTCGCTGATCTTCCTCTACATCTGGGCCGGCCCGCACCACCTGCACTACACCGCCCTGCCCGACTGGGCGCAGACGCTCGGCATGGTGTTTTCGATCATGCTCTGGATGCCGTCCTGGGGCGGCATGATCAACGGCCTGATGACGCTGTCGGGCGCCTGGGACAAGATCCGCACCGATCCGATCGTCCGCATGATGGTGTTGGCCATCGCCTTCTACGGCATGTCGACCTTCGAGGGCCCCATGATGTCGATCAAGGCGGTCAACTCGCTCAGCCACTACACCGAATGGACCATCGGCCATGTCCACTCCGGCGCGCTTGGCTGGAACGGCATGATCACTTTCGGCGCCATCTACTTCCTGGTGCCGCGCCTGTGGGGTCGTGAGCGGCTCTATTCGCTGCGTTTGGTGACCTGGCACTTCTGGCTAGCGACCCTCGGCATCGTCGTCTACGCCGCGGTCATGTGGGTTGCCGGCATCAGCCAGGGCCTGATGTGGCGCGAGTATGACGAGCAGGGCTTCCTGGTCTACTCCTTCGCCGAAAGCGTCGCGGCCATGGCGCCCTATTACGTCGTCCGCACCATTGGCGGCCTGATGTATCTCGCCGGCGCGCTGGTCATGGCCTGGAACGTCTACATGACGATCCGCGGCCACCAGCGCCAGGAAGAGCCGATGCCCACCTCAGCCCCCGCCCTCCAGCCTGCGCAGTAAGGAGCCCGAAATGGCACTGCTCGACAAACACAAGACAATCGAGAAGAACGCGACGCTGCTTCTGGTCGGCACGCTTCTGGTCGTCAGCATCGGCGGCCTGGTCCAGATCACGCCGCTGTTCTACCTCGAGAACACGATCGAGAAGGTCGAGGGCATGCGGCCCTATTCGCCGCTGGAGCTCGCTGGCCGCAACATCTACATCCGCGAGGGCTGCTACACCTGCCACAGCCAGATGATCCGGCCATTCCGCGACGAGGTCGAGCGCTATGGCCACTACAGTCTGGCAGCGGAGTCGATGTACGACCATCCGTTCCAGTGGGGATCGAAGCGCACCGGCCCCGACCTCGCCCGCGTCGGCAATCGCTACTCCAACGAATGGCATGTCCAGCATCTGGTCGAGCCGCGCTCGGTGGTGCCGGAATCGGTCATGCCGAGTTACGCCTTCCTCAAGGAAACGCCCTTGGCGGTGAAGACCATCAGCTACGACCTGATCGCCAACCGTCGTGTCGGCGTACCCTACAGCGACGAGATGATCGCCAGCGCCGATGCCGACATCAAGGCGCAGGCCGATCCGAATGCCGACACGTCGGGCGTACTGGCGCGCTATCCCAAGGCCAAGCTTGGCGACTTCGACGGCGATCCGGCAGCGCTGACCGAGATGGATGCGCTGGTCGCCTATCTGCAGATGCTCGGGACGCTGGTCGACTTCTCGACCTACGACCCGGCCACCGGCTACCGCTAGGAGATATGCGATGGACTACACGACGTTGCGGCATTTCGCCGACAGTTGGGGGCTGCTGGCGATGACTGTCTTCTTCATCGGCGCGGTTCTCTTCGCCCTTCGCCCCGGCGGCAAGCAGGCCGCCGAGCGCGCCGCCCAAATCCCGCTCAAGGAGGACTGATCTGTGGGCGACAAGCACATCGACGAACTGTCCGGCGTCGAGACGACCGGACACGAATGGGACGGTATCACCGAGCTCAACAACCCGATGCCGCGCTGGTGGCTCTGGACCTTCTATGCCACCGTCGTCTGGGCGCTGGCCTACACCATCGCCTACCCGGCCTGGCCGATGATCAGCTCGGCGACGACAGGCGTGCTCGGCTATTCCAGCCGCGCCGACGTCAAGAACGAGCTGGCCGCAGCCGAACAGGCCAAGAGCGCCTATGTCCAGGCGGTCAAGGCGAAGAGCGTCGGCGAGATTCTGGCCGACGACAAGCTGCGCCAGTTCGCCACCGCCGCCGGCTCTGCCGCCTTCAAGGTCAATTGTATCCAGTGCCACGCCTCCGGAGCGCAAGGCTCGCCCGGCTTCCCCAACCTCAATGACGATGAGTGGCTGTGGGGCGGCAGCATCGACCAGATCTACAAGACCATCGGCCATGGCGTCCGCTTCGACGGCGACGAGAACACCCATGCGTCCGAAATGCCGGCCTTCGCCGACATTCTCGAACCGAAACAGATCACCGAGGTCGCAGCCTATGTCGCGAGCCTGTCGGGCACGGCCGACACGCCGGAGCTTGTTCCGGGCGGTGCCAAGGTGTTCGCCGACAATTGTGCCGCCTGCCACGGCGACAACGCCAAGGGCAACAAGGAGCTTGGCGCTCCCGACCTGTCCGACGCCATCGCGCTCTATGCCTCCGGCCAGGCCGCCATTGCCAGCCAGGTGCGCCATCCCAAGCATGGCGTGATGCCCGCCTGGGGCGCCCGGCTCGGCGACGTCAACGTCAAGGAACTTGCAATCTTCGTCCATTCGCTCGGCGGCGGCGAATAACCCTCCATCGCCGACGATCGATGGACGAAGGGTGGGGGAGAGGCCCGGCATCGCTGCCGGGCCTCTTTTTGCATTCGCTTGACCTGAATCAAGGTTCGCCGGGCACGGTCACGGCAAAAGCGAGATGAGACGCTGCCGAAGCAATGGCTTGGCGTCCAGCAGGAGACGAGAATGCTCGACGAGAGGCAGGTGGAGAGGCTCGAGGTTACGGCGGTCAACTCCGCCAAAACCCGCCAACCACTCTACACCGCACGCCAGAAGGTGTTTCCCAAGCGGGCCTCGGGCCGGTTCCGCCAGTTCAAGTGGCTGGTGATGCTGGTCACCCTCGGCATCTATTATCTGACGCCGTGGCTGCGCTGGGATCGTGGTCCCTTCGCGCCTGACCAGGCCGTGCTGCTCGACATCGCCAACCGACGCTTCTACTTCTTCTTCATCGAAATCTGGCCGCAGGAATTCTTCTATGTCGCCGGCCTGCTGGTCATGGCCGGAATCGGGCTGTTCCTCGTCACCTCTACCGTCGGCCGCGCCTGGTGCGGCTACACCTGCCCGCAGACCGTCTGGGTCGACCTGTTCCTCGTCGTCGAGCGCGGCATCGAGGGCGACCGCAATGCCCGCATCAAGCTCGACAGCGCGCCATGGTCGTTTGCCAAGATCTGGAAGCGCATGACCAAGCATGCGATCTGGCTGGTCATCGCGGTGGCCACCGGCGGCGCCTGGATCTTCTACTTCGCCGACGCCCCGACCCTGCTCGGCCAGTTCATCACCGGCGAGGCCGAAGCCGTCGCCTACATTACTGTCGCCATCCTGACCGCCACGACCTATGCCTTCGGCGGCCTGATGCGCGAGCAGGTCTGCACCTATATGTGCCCGTGGCCACGCATCCAGGCGGCGATGCTCGACGAGAACTCGCTGACCGTCACCTACAATGACTGGCGCGGCGAGCCGCGCTCGCGCCACGCCAAGAAGGCGGCCGCCGAGGGGTTTTCGGTCGGCGACTGCGTCGATTGCAATGCCTGTGTCGCGGTCTGCCCGATGGGCATCGACATTCGCGACGGCCAGCAGCTCGAATGCATCACTTGCGCACTCTGCATCGATGCCTGCGACGGTGTCATGGACAAGATCGGCAAGGAGCGCGGCCTCATTTCCTACGCCACGCTTGCCGACTACCAGTCCAACATGACAATCGCCATTGACCCCGCCACGAGAGCCATCGATCCCGCTCGTGTGCGCGATGCCGACGGCAAGCTCGACAAGGGCATTTCGCATTTCCACATCCGCCGGCTCTTCCGGCCGCGCACCTTCGTCTATGCCGGCGCGTGGGGCCTCGTCGGCCTTGGCCTGTTGATCGCGCTGCTTAGCCGCGACCGGCTCGACATCAACGTGCTGCAGGACCGCAACCCGCAATATGTCGTCCTGTCCAACGGCTCGATCCGCAACGGCTACACGGTCAAGCTGCTCAACATGGTGCCCGAGCCGCGCAGCTTCGAGCTCAGCATCGAGGGCCTCCCCGGTGCGGTCATGAGCGTGGTCGGCATCGACCAGCAGGAGACGCGCTCGATCACCATCGAGGCCGAGCCGGACAAGCTCAAGACCGTCAGGGTCTATGTCCGCCAGCCGCGCGACCAACTCAGCCAGGGACAGGGCTTCTCGTTCGTCGTCGCCGACAGGGCGGGCGCCGAACGAGATGTCTACGCCGCAAAGTTCAACGTTCCGGAGACCTTGAGATGAGCACGCGCGCCATTCAGCCGAGAGCATTCACCGGACGGCATATGCTGGCCATCATGGTTGCCTTTTTCGGTGTCATCATAGCAGTCAATCTGCTCATGGCGAACTTTGCCAGGACGAGCTGGACCGGGCTCGTCGTCCAGAACACCTATGTCGCCAGCCAGCAGTTCAACGAGCGCGTGGCCGAGCAGCGTGCTCAGGCAGCGCTGGGCTGGAAGGGCAAGCTCACCATCGTCAATGGCGAGATCCACTACAGCTTGACCGATGCCGCCGGCGCCCCGGTCGCGATCGACAGCGTGACCGCTTCCTTCCGCCGTCCGGCCTATGAAGCCGAAGACTGGCAGGTGTCCTTGCAGCGCGAAGCGGACGGCCCGTTTTCCATCGCCACACCGCTGCGCGACGGCATCTGGATCGTCAGCACCGAAGCCTCGGTTGCGAACCGCGAGCCCTATCGCGAAGCGCGCCGGATCGTCGTTTTCGATGGAGCGGAAAGATGAATTGCTGCGGTCCAGAAGCCGAATTTGCCCTCAGCTTCAAGCCGGTTGCCGCAAGCGGACCGCCGCGCGAAGAACTGCTGCTTGCCAGTCGCGCTCTGCCAGGCAGTGCCAGGCAGGTCGAACTTTCCGTGCCAGGCGTGCATTGCGGCGCCTGCATCGCCAATATCGAGGCCACGCTCGGCAAGCTCGACGGCGTCGAGCACGCACGCGTCAACCTGTCGACGAAGCGTGTTTCCGTGCGCTGGCGCGAGGACGCAGGCGTTCCCGCCATCTCGGAAGCCCTGGCGCGACTCGGCTACGAAAGCCATCTGTTCGAGCAAGGGGCCGATGACAAGGACGAGACGCTGGCCGAACTCATCCGCGGGCTCGGCATTGCCGGCTTCGCCGCCGGCAACATCATGCTGCTGTCCGTGTCCGTCTGGTCCGGCGCGACGGATGCCACGCGCGACCTGTTCCATTGGATCTCCGCGCTGATCGCCCTGCCCGCGCTCGCCTTTTCCGGTCGCATCTTCTTCCGCTCGGCCTGGGGCGCATTGCGCAACGGCCGCACCAACATGGATGTGCCGATCTCCATCGGCATCCTGCTCGCCTTCGGCATGAGCCTCTACGATACAGCCAACAGCGGCCCGCATGCCTATTTCGACGCCTCGGCTTCGCTGCTGTTCTTTCTATTGATCGGCCGTACGCTCGACCACGTCATGCGCGAGCGCGCCCGCGTCGCCGTCAAGGGTCTCGCCCGACTTGCGGCCCGTGGCGCGACCGTGCTGCAGGCCGGCGGCGCCAACGCCTACCTTCCGGTCCAGGAGATCGAGCCGGGCATGCGGATCCTTCTCGCCGCCGGCGAGCGCGTGCCTGTCGACAGCAAGGTGATCAATGGCCGCTCGGAGCTCGACTGCGCCATCGTCTCGGGCGAAAGCGTGCCTGTTGCGGTCGAGTCAGGTGCCGCCTTGCGTGCCGGTACACTCAACCTGACTGGAGCGCTGACAATCGAGGCAACGGCCAAGGCGCGGGATTCCTTCCTCGCCGAGATGGCGCGGTTGATGGAAGCCGCCGAAAGTGGCCGCGGCGGCTATCGCCGCATTGCCGATCGCGCCGCCGCACTCTACGCGCCCGTTCTCCACCTGACCGCCTTCCTGACCTTCGTCGCCTGGATGGTCGCCGACGGAAACTGGCACCAAGCTATCACCATCGCCATCGCCGTCCTCATCATCACCTGCCCCTGTGCGCTCGGTCTCGCCGTGCCGATCGTGCAGGTTGCCGCCGCGCGACGCCTGTTCGAGAACGGCATCATGGTCAAGGACGGCGCCGCCATGGAACGTCTGGCCGAGATCGATACCGTCGTCTTCGACAAGACCGGCACGCTGACGCTTGGTAGACCGAGGCTGGTGAACGCCCACGAAATATCAGCCGAGACGCTCACTTTGGCAGCCGCGATCGCACTCCATTCGCGCCATCCGATCTCACGCGCCCTCTCCGAGACCCAGGCCGCTATGCCTGCCAAGGATTGGCACTTCGACAGCGTCGAGGAAATTCCGGGCTTCGGCCTGGAGGCGCGGCTGGGCGCGGACACCTACCGTCTGGGCCGCTCAGCCTGGGCGCTGGACGATGCCGCCTCGGCCGTTGGCACCGTCCTCTCAAAGAACGGCGCCGAACTCGCCGCCTTCGCCTTCGAGGACAGATTGCGGACCGGCGCCGTAACGGCAGTTGCAGATTTGCGCGCCAAGGGCCTCTCCGTCGAAATCCTCTCCGGCGACCGCTCGGAAGCCGTGACTGCCGTGGCCAAGGCTCTCGGTGTCGAAACCTTCTCCGCGGGCGTGCTGCCAAACGGCAAGGTGGAGCGTCTCGAGGCACTCAAGGCAGAAGGCCGCAAGGTGCTGATGGTCGGCGATGGGCTCAACGACGCGCCGGCGCTGGCCGCCGCCCATGTCTCGATCGCCCCTGCCGGTGCCGCCGACATTGGCCGCAGCGCCGCCGACTTCGTCTTCCTGCGCGAGGGCCTTTCTGCCATTCCACTGGCCTTGGCCGCCTCCTGTGAGGCCAACAAGTTGATCCGGCAGAACCTGGTGCTTGCCGTCATCTACAATGCCGTCGCTGTGCCGATCGCACTGTTGGGCTACGTCACCCCACTGGTGGCGGCCCTGGCGATGTCCGGCTCCTCGGTCATCGTGATCGCCAACGGACTGCGGCTCAGCACCGGCAAACGCAGCGCGGCAGAGGCTGCCATCAGACCGGCAAAACCCTTCCCAGCCAAGGAGATCATGGCATCATGAGCGGTCTCCTCGTCCTCCTGCCCATCGCGCTGTTTCTCGGCGCCCTTGGCCTCGCTGCCTTCCTGTGGTCGCTGCGCAGTGGCCAGTATGAAGATATGGACGGCGCTGCCGAACGCATCCTGGTCGACGACGACTAGCCTGACGACAAAATGGCTGCGACCGGACCCGGGCCTGTGCTAACAGGACGGCATGGCGCAGAAGAAAGCTCACGAAGTCGATTCCTGGCTGGCCCGGCCCGCTGCCGAAGCCGTCATCGTGCTGATCTACGGCCCCGACCGGGGCCTCGTTTCTGAGCGCGCTTCAGCCTTTGCCGCCAAGACCGGCCTGCCGCTCGATGATCCCTTCTCCGTCGTCAAGATTGACGCCGCCGATGTCGAGCGCGACAGCGGCCGTCTTGTCGATGAGGCCCGCACCGTGCCGATGTTTTCGCCGCGCCGGCTGATCTGGGTGCGCAACGCCGCTGCGCAGAAGAGCCTTGCCGACGACGTCAAGGCGCTGGCCGCCGACCCGCCGCGCGACGCCGTCATCCTGATCGAGGCGCAGGATCTCAAGAAGGGCGCGCCGTTGCGCACGATCGTCGAAGGCGCCTTTGCCGGCATGGCCCTGCCCTGCTACGCCGACGAGGCGCGCGATATCGAAAGCGTCATCGACGAGGAACTGCGCACCGCCGGCCTGAACATGGCCATGGACGCCCGCAACGCACTGCGCCGCAGCCTCGGCGGCGACCGCCTTGCGACACGCGGCGAGATCCAGAAGCTGACACTCTATGCCATGGGCAAGGGCGAGATCTCGCTCGAAGACGTCAAGGACATGACTGGCGATGTCTCGGCATTGTCGCTGGACGACGCCATCGACGCAGCCCTTGGCGGCAACATCGCCGAGTTCGACGCCGCTTTCACCAAGCAGTGCCAGACCGGCAGCCAGGCGGCACAGCTTCTCGCGACCGCAACCCGCCACCTCCAGAACATTCATCTGATGCGCGGCGAGATGGAAAATGGCGGCCGCAACGCCTCGGCGGTCGTCGCCGCGGCACGCCCCCCGGTGTTCTTCTCCCGCCGCCGGGCCGTGGAAAAGACCTTATCGAGCTGGAGCGCGGCAGCGCTGACCCGCGCATTGACACGGCTGCAATCGACAACGCTGCAGACGCGGCGCCGGCCCGACCTTGCGGTTGCGCTGGCGCGCCAGGCGATGCTCGGCATCGCCGTCGAAGGCGCCCGCCTCTCCTCCGGCCGGCGCTAAAGAACGCCGTCGCACGTCTCGTTCTAATACAGTCCGAACGAAATCGGCTGCATGCCTTTCCCGGATTTGCTGCAAACGCAAAAACGCCGGCGCGAGGCCGGCGTTTTCAGACAAGAGTCAATAGAATCAATCAGATATGTTCGCTCTTCAGGCGACGGCACAAATCGTCAAGCTGTTCCAGCGAGCGGTAGCTGATGCGCAGCTCGCCGCCTTTTTCCTTGTGCGCGATCGAGATCTTCATGCCGACGACGTCGGTGAGAAGCTTCTCCAGCGCGATCGTGTCCGGATCCTTCTCGACAGGACGCGACGGCTGCTTTTCCAGCAGTGCATCGGCCGGAAGTTGCGCCAGCGCCTCGGCCTGGCGTACCGACAGGCCCTCTTCGACGATCCGCTTGGCCAGGCCCGCCGGGTCGGCAGCCGTGATCAGTGCCCGGGCATGACCGGCCGACAGCTCGCCATTGACCAGCATGTCGCGCACAACGTCAGGCAGCTTCAGCAGCCGCAGCGTGTTGGCGACATGGCTGCGGCTCTTGCCGATGACCTGGCCGAGATCGGCCTGGGTATAGTTGTGATCGTCGATCAGCTGCTGGTAGCCCATTGCCTCTTCAATGGCATTAAGATCGGAGCGCTGGACGTTCTCGATAATGGCGAGCTCAAGCGCCGTGCGATCGTTGACGTCGCGAACGATGACCGGAATCTCGTTGACGCCGGCCCGCTGTGCTGCACGCCAGCGGCGCTCGCCGGCGATGATTTCATAGTGCCCGGCCTGCGCAGCTGGCCTGACGACGACTGGCTGGACCAGGCCGTGCTCGCGGATAGACTGCGCCAGGTCGGCAAGTTCGGCTTCGCCAAAATGGCGACGAGGGTTGCGCGGATTGGGGCTGACGAACTCGATCGGCACCCGGCCGTCGGCCGGCGCCGCCGGCTTTTCCGGGACCACCGGCTTGTCCATCTCGCCGATGAGAGCAGCAAGTCCCCGGCCAAGGCGCTTTCTGGAAAGGTCTTCGTTCATGTCTAGTCCAGCTTGTTTCGAGTCCGAATCGATTTATGCGGCCCGGAGTTTACGTTCGCGCCTGATGACTTCCGAGGCGAGCTGCAGATAGGCTTGGCTGCCCGAGCATTTCAGGTCGTAGAGGATCGCCGGCTTGCCATAGGACGGCGCTTCCGAAATGCGCACGTTGCGCGGGATCACCGTGTCGTAGACCTTTTCTCCCATATGGGCGCGCACATCCTCGACCACCTGGTTGGCCAGATTGTTGCGACCATCGAACATGGTCAGCACGATGCCCTGGATCGTCAGCTCCGGATTGATCGAGCGGCGTACCTGATCCACCGTCTCAAGCAACTGGCTCAAGCCCTCGAGCGCAAAGAACTCGCACTGCAGCGGCACCAGGACGGAATCAGCCGCGGCCATCGAATTCAGCGTCAAGAGGTTGAGCGAAGGTGGGCAATCGATCAGTACGTAACTGTAGCCGGCCGCCCGCTCAGCCGATGCCCGCAAGGCATTGCGCAGCTTCAAGACGCGATCGGGCGCCGAGGCGATTTCCATTTCGATTCCAAGCAGATCGAGCGTCGACGGAATGATCGACAGACCCGGCACTGCCGTTTCCATCGCCGCCTGTTCTATCTCCAGCTCGCCGGTCAGCACGTCATAGGACGACACGCTGCGGTCCTTGCGATCGATGCCGAGGCCCGTGCTGGCATTGCCTTGCGGATCGAGGTCGATAATGAGCACGCGCTCGCCGATGGCGGCAAGGGCGGTCGCCAGATTGATGGCGGTCGTCGTCTTGCCGACGCCGCCTTTCTGATTGGCGACTGTGATGATTCTAGGTGTGGTTTTCATGGCTCGACTGCTGTTTTCCGTCTCGTCACAGCGCGGCAGCTAGGCGCGGCGCAGGTTCCGAATCTCGAGAATGACTCCCTGGGCGTCGGTCAGGCTCTGGTGTTCTACCAGATCGAATCTCCACTGGTGAGCGCTATCTTCGATTTCCTGACGGTAATCCCGGCCTTTGTGGAAAAGCGCTGTGGTGCCCGCCTCCAACCATGGCCACGACAGCTCCAGGAGCAGCGGTAGTGGTGCCAAGGCTCGTGCACTCAATATCTCGGGCGACTTGATGAGCGCATGGACATCTTCGATGCGCTTCGAGTGCACTTTAGCCGGCAAGCTGAGCTCACCGACTACGGCCTGCAGGAAGCCGGTCTTCTTGCGATTGCTTTCCACCAGATCGATGGTCGCGCCTGGCCGTTCGGCGAGCATCGAACCGATGATCAGGCCTGGGAACCCGCCGCCCGACCCAATGTCGAGCCATTTCATTGCGGCGCCCCCAAGCTTCACGATCTGGGCGCTGTCAAGGATATGGCGCTCCCAAACGTCATTGAGCGTCGACGGCGCCACCAGATTGATGCGCTGTGCCCACTTTCGGAACACAGCCTCGAAGGCTTTCAGCTTCGCGAATGTTTCACGTGAAACGGGACCGGCCACTTCCTGCAACCGGGCATAGGCGTCATTGTTCAAGCGGCGCCCCTACGTGACTGAGCTTCTGTGTTGCGGACATGGGCCAGAATGATGGCCAGCGCCGCCGGTGTCATGCCATCGATACGCTGCGCCTCGGCCAATGAACGCGGCCGACGGACGCGCATCTTCTGCCGAAGCTCGTTGGAAAGGCCAGGAACCGACTCAAAATCAAGCGCTTCCGGGATCACCCTCTCCTCTTCCTTCAGCATCAACGCCGCGTCAGCCTTCTGGCGGTCAAGGTAGACGGCATATTTGGCTTCGGTTTCAATGGCTTCCGCCGTCTTGGCGTCAACCGACGCCAGCTCCGGCAAGATATTAACAAGTTGCATGAACTGGATATTGGGGTAAGCGAGTAGTTCGTAAAGCGACCGTTTCACACCGTCGAGATTGACCTCGATGCCATAACGGCGCGCCTCGTTGGGTGATAGCTTCAGCGATTGCGTCAGTTCGCGCGCGGCTGCTACGCGGCCCGTCATCTCGCCAAAACGCTTTTCCCGCTCGGCCGAAGCAATGCCCAGTTCCATGGCCAGGGGCGTCAAACGCTCGTCCGAATTGTCGGCCCGCAGTGAAAGCCGGAATTCCGCACGCGACGTGAACATGCGATATGGCTCGCTGATCCCGCGGCTGGTCAGATCGTCGACCATGACGCCGATATATGCCTGTGTCCTGCTCAAGATCAGCTGCTCGCTGTCGCCGGCAAACCGCGCGGCGTTAAGCCCGGCAAGCAGGCCCTGTGCACCGGCCTCTTCATAACCCGTCGTGCCATTGATCTGTCCGGCAAGGAAAAGACCGCGAATACGCCTGGTCTCGAGCGTCGGCTCCAGCTCGCGCGGATCGATGTGGTCATACTCGATCGCATATCCCGGCTGCAGCATCACTGCCCGTTCCAGTCCGGGAATCGACTTCAGAATGTCGAGCTGCACGTCCTCCGGCAACGAGGTCGAGATACCGTTCGGGTAGACTGTGTGATCGTCGAGCCCTTCCGGCTCGAGGAAGATCTGATGGCCTTCCCGGTCGCCAAACTTGACGATCTTGTCCTCGATCGACGGGCAATAGCGTGGCCCGATGCCCTCAATCGACCCGGAATACATCGCCGATCGCCCAAGATTCTCGCGAATGATGCTGTGAGTGGCGTCGGTCGTCCGCGTGATGCCGCATTCGATCTGCGGATTCCGGATCCTATCGGTGAGCAGCGAAAAAGGAACCGGTTCCTCGTCGGCCGCCTGCGTCTCGAGCGAAGTCCAGTTAATGGTGCGGCCATCGAGCCGCGGCGGGGTCCCAGTCTTCAATCGGCCAAGGCGCAAGCCCGCCCGCTTCAGCGTCTCGGACAATCCCATCGAAGCCTGTTCGTTCATCCGGCCGGCCGGGAACTTGCGTTCGCCGATGTGGATCAGCCCACGCAGGAAGGTGCCTGTCGTGAGAACCACGGCGGCACAGGAAAGCGTTTGTCCATCGCCCAGCACAACACCGGTCAGGCGGTCGCTATCTATAATAAAATCAGATACTTCTGCCTCAACGACGGTGAGGTTCGGCTGTTCAGCGATCGCCTGCTGCATGGCCAGGCGATAGAGCTTGCGATCGGCCTGGGTGCGCGGCCCGCGCACCGCTGGGCCCTTGCGGCGGTTGAGAAGGCGGAACTGAATGCCAGCGGCATCGGCGACCCGACCCATGAGGCCGTCAAGTGCGTCGATCTCGCGGACGAGATGGCCTTTGCCCAGACCGCCAATGGCGGGGTTGCACGACATCACGCCGATCGTATCGCGACGAAGGGTGACGAGCGCGGTTTTTGCACCGGCCCGTGCGGCTGCCGAGGCCGCTTCGCAGCCCGCATGGCCTCCGCCCACCACGACGACGTCGTAGCTCTCACTCATCACAGTCTCCAGGAAACATTTGGCGAGACAGATGTCCTCATCTCCGCCTCATGTCAAGAGAATCGCCGCGGTGGTGGTTTCACGTGAAACAACTTGGCCGCGCGGCAGCGAGTCAATGCCGATGTTTCACGTGAATCCTTTGATTCCACCGCTTAATGTTTCACGTGAATCACTTGCCGATGCAGAACTGCGAGAAGATCACGTCGAGCAGGTCCTCGACATCGACGGCTCCAGACAGCTTGCCGATTCGGTCGCTCGCCAGGCGCAGGTTCTCCGCCTTCAGTTCCAGCAAAGTCTCCGGCGCAGCTAACGCGGCACGCAGATACTCGCTGGCGTCGTTCAGCAGTTCCACATGGCGCAACCGCGACGGCAGCACATCGCCACGCTGGCCGATCGCCGCCGCGGCGCGCGCGCCAATCAGTTCGATCAACCCGTCAATACCTTCGCCATTCACCGTGGAAATGGCGAGGGCAAAGCTCGACCCGGCATCACCACCTTTGATGCGGTCCAGCTTGGTGCCAATCATGACTGCGGATGCATCGCCTGGCGGCGGCAGCTCGATTGGCGCCGACATATCCTGCAGGAACAACACCAGGTCGGCGGCCTTCGCTCGTTCCTTCGCGCGTTCGATACCGATGGCTTCAACCTTGCCCGCAGGTTCGCGAAGCCCGGCCGTGTCGGTGATGCGCACCTTGAGGCCGCCGATATCGAGTGTTGCCTCAACGAGGTCGCGCGTCGTGCCGGGTTCGTCGGTGACAATTGCCGCCTCACGTCGGACCAGCGCATTGAGCAGGCTCGACTTGCCCGCATTCGGCGCACCGAGGATCACGACGTCGAAACCGTCACGGATCATCTCAGCCTTGCTGTAGCCATCGACATGTCGCCCGATGTCGGCGATCAGCTGGTGGACGTCGTCCCACACCTGAGCGGAAACCGACCCTGGTACGTCCGATTCGTCGGCAAAATCCATCTCGGCCTCAATCATCGCCCGAGCGTGAATGAGCCGCTTGCGCCAAGTGAGATATAGCTCGCTTTGCGCACCGCCGGAGTTCATCATGGCAAACTGACGCTGCGCCTCAGTCTCGGAGTTGATGAGATCGGCAAGCGCTTCAGCTTCCAGAAGGTCCATCTTGCCGTTGAGGAATGCCCGCCGGGTGAATTCTCCCGCCTCGGCCTGCCTGAAACCCGGCAGCTTTCCGAGCTCCGCGAGCAGTGTTGTGACCACAGCCCGGCCGCCGTGCACATGGAATTCACCACAATCCTCCCCCGTGAAGCTATGCGGCCCGGGAAAAAACAAGGTCAGCGCCTGGTCGAGTTTCCGCCCGTCCACTGCATTCAGTGGTCCAAAATGCGCGCGACGTGGTTGCGGCAGGCTACCTGCAATCGTTTCGAGAGCGAATCGAACATGTGGACCTGAAATCCTGACGATCGCGACGCCGGACGGCAGGTGACCGCTGGACAAAGCGGCGATCGAATCGGTGAATAGCATTTGCCGGTCTCTTGGAAGCGCCCTAGGTTGACGCCTCATATCACTGTTTTGGGCTTACCACATGCTTCCGCACGAAAACCTGCTTCGAGACGAAGGTAGCCCGTACCTTCGCCAGCATGGCGACAACCCGGTGCATTGGCGCCCGTGGTCGCCCGCGGCGTTGGCAGAAGCGGTGCGGCTCGACCGGCCGATCCTGCTTTCGGTCGGTTATGCCGCCTGCCACTGGTGCCACGTCATGGCGCATGAAAGCTTCGAGAACGCCGAAGTCGCCGAAGTCATGAACAGACTCTTCGTCAACATCAAGGTCGACCGCGAGGAACGGCCGGATATCGACCAGATCTACATGGCGGCGCTCGCCAGCATGGGCGAACAAGGTGGCTGGCCACTGACGATGTTCCTGACCCCCGATGCCAAGCCCTTCTGGGGCGGGACCTATTTTCCGCGCGAGGCGAGGTATGGACGGCCGGGGTTCATCCAGGTGCTCAGTGCTGTCGACGCCGCCTGGCGCGGCAAGCGCGCCAGCATCCTGCAGAGCGCGGGTGAGCTTGCCCAACATGTCGGCAAGCGCCTCGGCGGCAGCAGCCCGCGCTCCGCGATCTCGACCGATACGGCCAGGACGTTGGCGTCCGGCATCTACGATATGCTTGACCGCGATCTGGGCGGGCTTCGCGGCGCCCCAAAGTTCCCGAATGCGCCTTTCATGCAGACCTTGTGGCTGTCCTGGCTGCGCTCCGGCAATGAGCAGCATCGTGATGCAATGACGGAAAGCATGGCGCATATGCTCGCTGGCGGCATCTACGACCATGTCGGCGGCGGGCTGGCGCGCTATTCGACCGACGCGCAATGGCTGGTGCCGCATTTCGAAAAGATGCTCTACGACAACGCCCAGCTGATACGTCAAGCGAACTGGGCCTATGCCGCCACAGGAAATGAACTGTTTCGGATACGAATCGAAGACACGGTCGACTGGCTGTTGCGCGAGATGCAACTGCCCGACGGAACCTTCGCTTCCAGCCTCGATGCCGACAGCGAGGGTGAAGAAGGGCTGTTCTACACCTGGACGGGGCAACACATAGCCGACGCGCTTGGAGATGATTCATCTATATTTTTCAAATACTTCACGATCAGTAAGCCAGACGCCTGGGAAGGCGACCCGATCATCCACCAGAACGCCGCCCAGAGTGCACAGGCCATCGAAGATCGTGCGCTGGTTTCAGGCCTGACGAAACGCCTGCTGACTAAACGAGAACAGCGCATTCGCCCCGCCCGCGATGACAAGGCGCTCACGGATTGGAACGGCTTGGCCATCGTCGCGCTGGCAGAAGCCGGGCGAAGCCTTGGAAGAAGCGACTGGGTGGCTGTCGCGGCAGGTGCTTTCGGCGCGATTCTGGCGTCAGCAACAGCTGAAGGCCGACTGCCGCATTCAAGTCTGGGCGAAAAGCGGCTCTATCCCGCGCTGTCGAGCGACTACGCGGCGATGGTCAACGCGGCCATCTCCCTGTTCGAGGCAACAAGGGATGCGCGATATCTCGAGCACGGTGCTCGTTTCGTGAACATGCTCGATAACTGGCACGCGGATGCCGACAGAACCGGGCACTATCTTACCGCATCCGACAGCGCCGACGTGCCGATGCGCATTCGCGGCGACATCGACGAAGCCATTCCTTCGGCAACCAGCCAGATCATCGAGGCTGTTGTGCGCCTGGCCAACATCACGGGCGACATTGAACTGCAGCGACGCGCCTGGACAATCGCCGAACACGCCGCCGGCCGCATCCAGAGCCAGCAATATGGCCAGGCCGGAATCGTGAACGCCTGTATCCTGGCAATTGAACCATCAAAGCTGATTGTCGTCGAGGATCCAGAGCGGCCAGCGCTCGTTTCGGTAGCGAATCGGAATCCGGATCCGCGCCGCGTCGACATCTTCCTGGCTCTCGGTGAGGACACGGCGCGGGCGAAACTGCCGGGCGACATCCTTCCCGATACGAAAAAGGCCGGCGCATATCTCTGCACCGGCCTCATCTGTCTGCCCGTGATCAGCGATCCGGCGAAGCTTGAAGACGCGCTTCGTCGTCGCTGACCGATCGGAGCGCCGTGCGTCGCCGCACAAGAGGCGCTCCAAACCTGAGTTTCCGCATCTGTCCCGAAGATCGCTTACGATTTTCGGGCTGACGCGTCAGGTATTCATCGAATCGAAGAAATCGGCATTGGTCTTGGTCTGCTTGAGCTTGTCGATGAGGAACTCGATTGCATCGGTCGTTCCCATCGGTGCCAGAATGCGGCGCAGCACGAAAATCTTCTGCAGATCCTGACGCTGGACCAACAGGTCCTCCTTGCGCGTGCCCGACTTGAGGATGTCCATCGCCGGATAGATACGCTTGTCGGCGACCTTGCGGTCGAGCACGATTTCCGAGTTGCCGGTACCCTTGAACTCTTCGAAGATGACTTCGTCCATGCGGCTGCCGGTATCGATCAGCGCGGTGGCGATGATGGTCAGCGAACCACCCTCTTCAATGTTACGGGCGGCACCGAAGAAGCGCTTCGGCCGCTGCAGCGCGTTGGCGTCGACACCACCGGTCAGAACCTTGCCGGATGACGGCACGACGGTGTTGTAGGCGCGGCCGAGACGGGTGATCGAATCGAGCAGGATGACGACGTCGCGGCCATGTTCGACAAGGCGCTTGGCCTTCTCGATGACCATTTCGGCGACCTGGACGTGACGGACAGCCGGTTCGTCGAAGGTCGAGGACACGACCTCGCCCTTCACCGAGCGCTGCATGTCGGTCACTTCTTCCGGACGCTCGTCGATCAGAAGCACGATCAGATAGCATTCGGGATGATTGGTGGTGATCGAGTGCGCAATGTTCTGCAGCAGCACGGTCTTGCCGGTACGCGGCTGCGCCACGATCAGGGCGCGCTGACCCTTGCCGAGTGGCGCCACCAGGTCGATGACGCGGGGCGAAATGTCCTTGGTGGTCGGGTTTTCGACTTCCATCTTGAGCCGCGAGGTCGGGTACAGCGGCGTCAGATTGTCGAAATGAATCTTGTGACGGATCTTTTCGGGATCGTCGAAATTGATGGTGTTGACCTTGAGCAGCGCGAAATAACGCTCGCCTTCCTTGGGGCTGCGGATCGGGCCTTCGACCGTATCGCCGGTCTTCAGCGAGAAGCGGCGGATCTGCGAGGGCGAGATGTAGATATCGTCCGGACCCGGAAGGTAATTGGCGTTGGCCGACCGCAGGAAGCCGAAGCCGTCCTGGAGCACCTCGACGACGCCGTCGCCAATGATCTCGATGTCCTGCGCCGCCAACTTCTTGAGGATCGCGAACATCAGCTCCTGCTTGCGCATGACGCTGGCATTTTCGACTTCAAGCGACTCAGCGAACGCGATCAGGTCGGTCGGCTTCTTGTTCTTGAAATCCTGTAGTTTCATTTCCTGCATGGACGGACTCTGAGCGTGGGGAGGTTGGCTATCGGCATTTTGCGATAAGCGCCGGGCGCGGCCAGGGAATGAAAATGGGGCGGCGCATGGCGGGAAGGAAGAACAGCCTTTTAGCCCTCCCGAAACGAAAGAGCAAGGCGCAGTCCAGCAAATTTAGGAACTCAAAACGGCTTTACAACCACCAGTATGACAATGACGATCATCAGCAACGTCGGGATTTCATTGACGATGCGCCAATGCCGCGACGGCTTTTCGTTGCGGTCCTCGGCAAAGCGCCGGACCGACGCCGAGAGATAGCCGTGCACGCCCGAAAGCAGCAGCACCGCAACCAGTTTGGCGTGCAGCCAGCCACCGGCGAAGTCGAAACCCTTCCAGGCCAGCCACAGGCCGAAAACCCAGGTGACGATCATCGCCGGATTGATGATGGCGCGCAGCAGGCGGCGTTCCATCACCTTGAAGGTCTCGGATTGCACCGACCCCTTCTCCGCATCGACATGATAGACGAACAGCCGCGGCAGATAGAGCATGCCGGCCATCCACGAAATCACGGCAATGACATGGATCGCCTTGGCCCAGGTATAGAAGCTGTCAGGTGCGGCAAGGAAAAGCAAAGCCGTCAACGCAACCAGCACGATGATGGCAGCGACCGCTCGCTTGGCCGCCGTCGCACCACTCGACGGTCCGACATTCTGGCCGCTCATTGGCCTGTTGCCTTTCGCACCTGCCGCACCATCGCCTCGACATGGGCCACCGGCGTCTCGGGCGTGATGCCGTGGCCGAGATTGAAGATCAGCGGACCAGTGCCCAGCGCCTCAAGGATGGCATCCACGCCCTCTTCCAGAGCCTTGCCGCCGACAACGAGCCTGAGAGGGTCGAGATTGCCCTGTACGGCTCCCCCGGCCTGCAGGCGCTGCGCCTGGCTCAGCGGTACCGTCCAGTCGAGGCCAAGACCGGTGACGCCGGTGCGCTGCCTGTAGCTGTCGAGCTGGGCACCTGCGCCCTTCGGGAAGCCGATGATCGGAACGTCCGGATAGACGGCGCGCACCTTGCGCACGATCTCGGCCACCGGCTTGACGCAGCAGGCCTCGAAAGTCGCCTCGTCGAGCACGCCCGACCAGGAATCGAATATCTGCACGACATCGGCGCCGGCTTCGATCTGGCGAATGAGATAGGCGGCCGAATGGTCGGCGAGAACCTGCAGAAGCTGCGCCATCGCTGCCGGCTCGCGATAGGCAAACAGCCGCGCCGGCGCCTGGTCCGGCGTGCCGTGTCCGGCGATCATGTAGGTGGCGACGGTCCACGGCGCGCCACAGAAGCCGATAAGTGTCGTCTTCTCCGGCAACTCACGGCGCAGACGGCGCACGGTTTCGTAGACCGGTTCGAGATTCACGTGAAACTTTTCGCCATCGAGTGCTGCGACACCGTCCGCTGTGATCGGCGTCATCAGCGGCCCACGGCCCTCCTCGAAACGCAGGTCGCGCCCAAGCGCGTGCGGAACGACGAGAATATCGGAGAACAGGATCGAGGCATCGAAGTCGAAGCGCCGGATCGGCTGCAGAGTTACCTCGACGGCGAAGTCGGGATTGTAGCAGAGGTCCAGGAAGCTCCCGGCCCTCTTCCGGCTCTCGCGATATTCCGGGAGATAACGGCCTGCCTGGCGCATCATCCAGAGCGGTGGAACCTCCAGGCTCTCGCCTTTCAGGACTTGGAGCAGGGCGCGTTTCACGGGCATCCGGTCTGCCTTTCCTAGAGCCTTCTATAAACAAAAATTTATTCTGAAGGATTCTTCTAATTCTTAGAGTCTGTTGGAATCGAGAATTCCGACCTGTCCATAGGCAGCCTCGGATATCCACTTGTCATAGTGACGCGCGGCCGTTTTCGCCAGCGGGGAAAACTTCGGGCAGCAAGCGGATTCGTCGATTTGAATCAGGAATCTAGCCGAGCGCATCGCAGGTGCTGATTCTGTGGACAGCCGGGGACTAAAAAACTATCCCCACAATACTCCCCGTCGCTGAATCGAAACAGACAGCGGGGCGAATTGTGGACAAGTCGGCATCTGATACAGTCGCGCCGACCGCTTCGGGCCGAACTGCCCGTTTATCCACATTTGACCACAGACCCAGGCGCCCGCTGTGAACAAACCCCAGAGCTTCTTCCATCTGCACCTGATTTCCGACGCCACCGGCGAGACTCTGCTGGCGGCGGGGCGCGCGGCTTCGGCGCAGTACAAGGATGCGCGCGCGATCGAGCACATCTACCCGCTGATCCGCACCGAAAAGCAGCTGATGAAGGTGTTCGACGACATCGAGGAAGAGCCGGGCATCGTGCTCTATACAGTGGTCGACCAGCACCTCGCCGGCATCATCGACAGCCGCTGCGCCTCGATGGGCCTGCCTTGTGTCTCGGTGCTCGAACCGGTGCTGTCGGTGTTCCAGTCCTATCTTGGTGCGCCGGCCGGCCGCCGGGTCGGTGCCCAGCATGTGCTCGACGCCGAATATTTCCGCCGCATCGATGCGCTCAACTTCACCATGGAGCATGATGACGGCCAGCTGCCTGCCGACATGGAGCAGGCTGATGTCGTGCTGATCGGCATATCCAGGACGTCAAAGACCCCGACGAGCATCTATCTCGCCAATCGCGGCATCAAGACCGCCAACATCCCGATCGTCCTCGGCGTGCCGGTGCCCGACAGCCTGGTCAAGGCGGAGAAGCCGTTGGTCGTCGGCCTGATCGCCACCGCCGAGCGCATCTCGCATGTGCGCCAGAACCGAATCCTCGGCACGACGATGGCTTTTGATGCCCAGGAATATATCGACCGCGCCTCGATCACCGAGGAACTGGCTTATGCGCGCAAGATCTGCACCAAGCACAACTGGCCGATGATCGATGTCAGCCGCCGCTCGATCGAGGAAACGGCGGCCGCGATCGTTGCCCTGCGCAACAAGAGCCGCTAGGACCAAAAGCACCCAACAACGCCGCCGCGCGGTTCGTTTTCAGGCAAAGCCAGTGACCGAAAAACTCATCCTTGCTTCCGGAAGCCCCTTCCGCAAAGCCATGCTCGAAAATGCCGGCGTTCCAGTCGACGCAATCCCGGCCGACCTCGACGAACGGGCGCTGGAAGCGCCGCTGGCCGAAACCGGTGCAACGCCCGAGGAGGTCGCCCTCGTCCTGGCCGAAGCCAAAGCGGTTGCCGTCAGCGAGGAGCATCCCGGCCGGCTGGTGCTTGGCTGTGACCAGACGCTGTCGCTCGGCGACGAAGTGTTCCACAAACCTGACGACATGGAAGGCGCCCGCCGCCATCTGCTCAAGCTGTCCGGCAAGACCCATCAGCTCAACAGCGCCGTGGTGCTGGTGCGCGACGGCGAAACCTTGTGGCGTCACGTGGCGATTGCCTCGCTGACTATGCGCGCGCTCGATCCGGCCTTCATTGGCCGCCACCTCGCCCGTGTCGGCAAGAAGGCGCTGTCGAGCGTCGGCGCCTACCAGATCGAAGGCGAAGGTATCCAGCTGTTCGACAAGGTCGAGGGCGACCACTTCACCATCGTCGGCCTGCCGCTGTTGCCGGTACTCAAGGAATTGCGCCAGCTCGGGGCCATCGATGGCTGAGTTGAAGGCGTTCGTCTGCGGCCATCCGATCGCGCATTCGCGCTCGCCGAAAATCCACGGTCATTGGCTGAAGCGTTACGACATTGACGGCAGCTACACCGCTATCGATGTTGCGCCCGGGGATTTCGGAGCCTTCATCGGCGGCCTTTCCGCGGCTGGGTTGCGTGGTGGCAACGTCACCATCCCGCACAAGGAAGCTGCTTTCGCTGCGGTCCAACGCCGCGATGAGGCCGCCGAGCAGATTGGTGCGGTCAACACCGTGTGGCTGGAGGACGGGGTGCTGTGGGGCGGCAATACAGATGCCTATGGATTTGCCGCCAATCTCGACCATCTTTCGCCGGGTTGGGCTTCGACTGGCGACGTCGCCGTGGTCCTGGGCGCCGGCGGCGCTTCGCGGGCGACCATCCACGCGCTCAAGCAGCGCGGTTTCACCGACATCCGCATCGTCAACCGCACTGTGGCACGTGCGGTGGAACTTGCCGACCAGTTCGGCGATGGCATCAGTGCGCATCCGCAGGCGGCAACCGCGGAGCTGCTTGGCGATGCGTCGCTGCTGGTCAACACCACAGCGCTTGGCATGCATGGCAATGAGGGCCTGCCCGCCGACCCATCCACCCTGCCCGACCACGCCATCGTCACCGACATCGTCTATGTGCCGCTCGAAACCCCGCTGCTTGCGGCTGCCAGGGCGCGCGGACTGAAGACTGTCGACGGGCTCGGCATGCTGCTGCACCAGGCGGTCCCGGGTTTCGAGCGCTGGTTCGGCCGCCGGCCGGAAGTGACAGCCGAGCTGCGCAAACTCATCGTCGCCGACCTGGACGCCAAGACATGATCGTTCTCGGCCTGACCGGGTCCATCGGCATGGGCAAGTCTACGACGGCGAAAATGTTCGCGGACGCAGGCGTTCCGGTTCACGATTCCGACGAGGCGGTGCATCGCCTCTATGCTGGTCTGGCGGCCCCTTTGATCGAAGCTGCCTTCCCGGGCACGGTGAAGGGCGGTGTCGTCGATCGCGCCGAGCTTTCCCGCCATGTACTGGGCGACGCGGTGGCGCTGAAGAAGCTCGAGAGCATCATCCATCCGCTGGTCCGCACTGATGCCAACGCGTTCCTCGAACGCAACCGCGCCGCCGGCGCGCCGATCGCCGTCCTCGACATCCCGCTTCTGTTCGAGACCAATGGCCGGGGCCGGGTCGACAAGGTGGTGGTGGTCACAGCACCTGCCGATGTGCAGCGTAAGCGCGTGCTGGCGCGCCCTGGCATGAGCGAGCAGAAGTTCGAGGCGATCCATGCCAAGCAGGTTCCCGACGCCGAAAAGCGCAAGCTTGCCGACTACATCGTCGACACCGGCAACGGCCTGGAGCCGGCGCGGGCCGCGGTTCAGGCCATCATCGCCGAATTGACGGTGGGAAAGCCCTAGACAGGCCAATCGCCGCACTTGTTCGCCGGCTGCCCGGGAGGGCATGCTGTCGG
The DNA here is from genome assembly GCF_014250155.1 of Aminobacter sp. MDW-2. NCBI lineage: Bacteria > Pseudomonadati > Pseudomonadota > Alphaproteobacteria > Hyphomicrobiales > Phyllobacteriaceae > Aminobacter > Aminobacter sp. MDW-2. The sequence goes on along the minus strand of NZ_CP060197.1, from coordinate 955,226 downwards.
CCAAGGAGAATCAGCTGTTGCGCGAGATCATTTTCGATACCGAAACCACCGGCCTCGACAACCGCGAGGACCGTGTGATCGAAATCGGCGCGATCGAGATGATCAATCGCTTCCCGACCGGCAACACCTTCCACAAATACATCAACCCGCAGGGGCGCCAGGTCCACCCCGACGCGCAGGACGTGCACGGCATCTCCAACGCCGATCTCGAAGGCAAACCGACCTTCCCCGAGATCATCGACGAATTTCTAGAGTTCATCGATGGCGCCAAGCTCGTCGCCCATAACGGCACCTTCGATCTCGGTTTCATCAATGCCGAATTCGCCCGGCTCGAGCAGCCGGCAATCCAAGCCGACCGCCTGATCGATACGCTGGCGCTGGCCCGCCGCAAGCACCCGATGGGCCCGAATTCGCTCGACGCATTGTGCCGGCGCTACGGCATCGACAACAGCCGCCGCACCAAGCACGGCGCTTTGCTCGACTCCGAACTGCTGGCCGAAGTCTACATCGAACTGATCGGCGGCAAGCAGTCGGCGCTGGTGCTGGAGAGTTTTTCGTCAGGCAATGGCGGCGGCAACACCCGGCAGATCGAGATCGTCGTCGCCATGCGCCCCGAGCCGTTGCCGCCGCGCCTGACCGAGGCCGAACTCGCCGCCCACGCCAAGCTCGTCGGCGGCCTTGGCGAAAAGGCCCTTTGGGCCAAGCTGCTGGCGCCCGCCGAACCGAGCTGAACCCCCCACGACAAAAAAGCCCGGCGCTGATGAACTGACCCCCGAAAGTTGGACACAACCTTCGGGGGGTTTGCATGTCCAAACACAGTGCGCGTTTCAAGCGCTCGGTTGTCGATAGCTATTTGTGCGGGGATGAAAGCTACGCGAGTGCGGCGTCGAAGCGTGGAGTTGACGCGGCGACTGTCCGCAAGTGGGTGGCTTTGTACCAGGCGCATGGCTGGGCGGGACTGTCGGGCAAATACGATCATTACGACGCGACGTTCAAGCTGTCAGTGCTCGAGCGGATGTGGCGAGAAGGTCTGTCGTATCGCCAGACGGCGGCGTTGTTCAATATCCGCAATGCCAGTTGCCTGGCGGGCTGGGAGAAGCGCTATCATGCGGGTGGGATAGAGGCACTCGGCCCACGTCCCGGAGGACGCCCCATGTCGAAGCCGCCGGCCCCCGCAGTGCCTGTTGCACCCAGTGACGAAGCCAAAAGCCGGGAAGAACTGCTGGCCGAGCTGAAGCAACTGCGGATGGAGAACGCCTACCTAAAAAAACTGGAGGCCTTAACGCAGGGACACGCGCCCAAAAAGCACAAGCCGTCCAGGCGTTAAGGCCGTTGCATCCGCTTGAGGGCCTGCTCGATCTGGCGAAGCTGCCGCGCAGCACGTTCTATTACAGGCAAAAGGCAGCCTCGCGCCCGGACCGCCATGTGGCGCTGAAGGAGGCGATCAAGGCCATCTTCGACAGCCACAAGGGCCGCTACGGCTATCGCCGGGTGACTGCGCAACTGCGCCAGTCGGGTCAAGGCGTCAACCACAAGACCGTCCAGAGCCTGATGGCCGGGATGGGTTTGAAGTCGCTGGTCAGGCCGAAGAAGTATCGTTCCTACAGGGGCGAGGTTGGGCGGACCGCTCCCGATCTGTTGCAGCGCAAGTTCAGCGCCGACCGCGCCAACTGCAAATGGGTACCGACGTGACGGAGTTCAGCGTGGCCGGCGACAAGCTCTACCTGTCTCCCATCATGGACCTCTACAATGGCGAGATCGTCGCCTTCGAGACGGCGCGCCGCTCGCGCTTCAAACTGGTGGACAATATGCTGACAAAAGCCTTCGCCCGGCTCAATGAGGACGAACGGCCGACCCTGCATTCCGATCAGGGATGGCAGTACCAGATGTCGGCATTCCAGCGCAGGCTGGAAACCAGAGGCCTTGCACAAAGCATGTCACGCAAAGGCAATTGCCTCGACAACGCACCGATGGAGAGCTTCTTCGCCACGCTCAAGTCCGAGCTCTTCCACCCGGAAAGGTTCGAAACTGTCCAAAGCCTCGATAAGGCCATCGAGCGCTACATCGACTATTACAACCACCGCCGCATCAAACTGAAACTGAAAGGGCTGGCCCCTGTGCAATACAGGACCCAGCCCTTAAATCTACCAGCTCAATGAACCGTCCAACTTTACGGGGTCAGTTCATCACCGCCGGGCTTTTGATTGATGACGCTTGAAGGCGTGGGGTCTTAGCTGACCTTGACCTTGGAAGCGGCCTGTTCCTCGGCGATCTTCTGCTGGAACATCTGGGCGAAATCGATCGGGTCGAGCATCAGCGGCGGGAAGCCGCCGTTGCGGGTCGCTTCGGCGATGATCTGACGAGCGAACGGGAACAGCAGGCGCGGGCACTCGATGAAGAGCAGCGGCAGCATGTGCTCCTGCGGAAAGCCGTCGATGCGGAACACGCCGCCATAGACCAACTCGACGTTGAACAGCACGTCCTTGTCGAAGGCAGCCTTCGCACTCAACGTCAGGTTGACGTCGAACTGCTTGTCCGTCATCGGGTTGGCGTTGACGTTGACGTTGATGTTGATGCCAGGAGCCTTGTCGCGGCCGCGCAGCGAATTCGGAGCGCCGGGGCTTTCAAAGGAAAGATCCTTCACATACTGCGCCAGCACATTGAGTGTGGGCTGCTGTGCATTACCGTTGCCGTTGGCGCCTTCCGGCGCTTCATTCGTGGCCATTAGCCCATGTCCTCTTGGCTTGGCCGCGATGCGGCCCGGATTGGAATCCGCGGTTCGCTAGCATGCTCGGCATGCCAAGACAAGGTTTTGCCGGCGTCGGAAGCTCGCCGACTACTCGTCGCGGATGGAGCGCCACGGCGAATTCGGGTCCGGCTGGCGTGTGAAGTCGTCCTCGTCGAGGTCGATGGTCTTGCCTCCTGCCGGGCCGCCGCGGCGCGCAAAGCCGCCGAAATCGGTGCTGAAACGCACCCGCTTGCTCAGAAAGCGCCAAGCCAGCGCCCGCACCGGCGGCAGGAACAGCAGGATGCCGATGATGTCGCTGATGAAGCCTGGGATCAAAAGCAGGATGCCGGCCAGAACGATCATCGCGCCATTGGCCAGTTCCTTGGACGGATCGCGGCCGGCGTCCATCTCCTTGCGGATCCGGGTCATGACGCCGAAACCCTGGACGCGCAGCAGGATCGAGCCGACGATGCCGCTGAGCAGGATCAGGCCGATGGTCGCAAGCACGCCGATTTCGCTGCCGACCACCACAAAGCCGGCAATCTCGAGCAAAGGCAGGGCAAGGAGCAGGAGGGGCAGCATGAAGAGCGTCGATCCGTCCGGTTTGAGTTGACGTGACAGCCAGATGCGGTCACAGGCATAGTGCATACATCTTTAGATAGGGTGCTGCGCCTTTAATTTGAATGATCGGCGCATGCGTTCTATATGCAAGGGCTACGGGCGCGGCACAGATGCGGCGCCGGCGAATGGCACATAAGCTGGCTTCGGCCGCGAACAAGGGACGGATCGGCGGAAGATATGGAATTCTTCGATTTCGGCACGATTTTCTTTCTGATCGCAGCGGTGGTGATCTTTTTCCAGCTGCGCAACGTGCTTGGACGCCGTACGGGCAATGAACGTCCGCCCTTCGATCCCTACACCGCGGCCCGCAGCAAGCCGCAGGACGCCAATGGCAAGCCGGAGAACGTCGTGTCGCTGCCACAGCGCAAGCGCGCTCCGGGCGAGGCAGCCGACGAGGCCTATGTCGCCATCGACGCGTTTGCCAAGCCGGGCACCGAGCTGAACAAGGGCCTGCGTGCCATCAAGGACGCCGACGCCTCCTTCGAACCCAAGGGCTTCGTCGACGGCGCCAAGATGGCTTACGAGATGATCGTCATGGCCTATGCCGATGGCGACCGCAAAACGCTCAAGAATCTTCTGTCGCGTGAAGTCTTCGACGGCTTCGTCGCCGCCATCGCCGACCGCGAGGGCCGTTCGGAGAAGATCCAGTCCTCCTTCGTCGGCATCGACAAGGCCGACATCGTGTCGGCTGAAATGAAGGGTGGTGAGGCTCATGTCACGCTGCGCATCGTCTCGGAGTTGATTTCGGCGACCCGCGACAAGGCCGGCGAGGTCATCGACGGCGATCCGGAGACAGTGGCCGAGGTCAAGGACGTCTGGACCTTTGCCCGCGACACCCGCTCGCGTGACCCGAACTGGAAGCTCGTCGCGACCGAGGAAGAAGACTGATCGCGCGCGGCGGGCGAAGCCCGTGCTGCTCTCGCCCGCATTCACCCAGGTCGGCTTTGGCGACCTGCCCGCCTGGTATGATGATGACCAGCTGGCCGCCTTCGAGGCTTTTCGCCGTTCTGCCTTCCACGTCCTGACCAAAGCCTACCGCAGCGGCGCCCTCGGCGTCGCCTCCGACGCTTTTGGCCCCGCTTACGCGGAGGCCCGCGAAAGACCGGCCGTCAATCGCGCTGACGCCCGCGCTTTCTTCGAGCGCCACTTCCAGCCTGCCCTCGTCGCACCCGAAGGTCGCGACCATGGCCTCGTCACCGGCTTTTACGAACCAGACGTCGAGGCGTCTCCTGTTCGCACCGACACGTTTGCCGTGCCGCTTTTGTCGCGCCCGGCTGATCTTGTCGATGTCGAGGACACCAATCGCCCCGTCGGCATGGACCCTTATCTTGCTTTCGCCAGGCAGACCCCGGACGGGCTGATCGAGTATTTCGACCGCCCAACGATCGAACAGGGTGCGCTCGCCGGCCAGGGCCTGGAGATCGCCTGGGTCGCCGATCCGGTCGATGCGTTCTTTATCCACGTCCAGGGTGCCGCCCGGCTGAACATGCCCGATGGGTCGCTGCGTCGTGTGACCTATGCCGCGAAATCCGGCCAGCGGTTCACCGGTCCGGGCGGAATTCTCGCCAGGATCGGCGAAATACCGCTTGAGAAGGTGACGATGCAGTCGATCCGGGCCTGGTTCAAGGCCAATCCTGACCGCGTCGACGAGATCCTTTGGCAGAACCGGTCCTACATCTTCTTCCGGCACGCCGAAGTCGAGAACGCCGCACTTGGCCCGGTCGCCGCGGCGAAAGTCCCCTTGACGCCTGGCCGGTCAGTCGCCGTCGACCGTCTGCTGCACACCTTCGGCACGCCGTTTTACATCGCCGCTCCCGGCCTGACTGCCTTCGGTGGCAAGCCATTTGCCCGACTGATGATTGCCCAGGATACCGGCTCGGCCATCACCGGCCCGGCGCGCGGTGACCTGTTTGCCGGTTCCGGCTTCGACGCGGGCGAGATCGCCGGCGTGGTCCGCAACGACGCCGATTTCTTTGCGCTTCTGCCGAAATCCCTGCTCGCCGTGGGCCAGCGATGAGCACGCGTCGGGATCGTAAGCTCAGCGACGAGGAGCGTGTGCTGTGGAACGTCATCGCCCGCACCGCCTCGCCGCTCAAGGGCAAAAGAGCGGTTGAAATCCCCGAGGTTGCCAAGGTCGAGGCGCCGAAGGCCGAGCCCATGCCGGTAAAAATCGCCGCCGAGCAGTCTGCGCCGGCGCCAGCGAAGGCGCCGAAACGGCAGTATGTCGCCCATTCGCTCGACGTTCCGACACGCGACAAGCTTTCCAAGGGCCGCCTGCCGATCGAGGGCCGGGTCGACCTCCACGGCATGACCCAGGACGAGGCCTATTCGCTGCTCTATGCCTTCCTGAGCCGGGCGCATGCCGGCGGCCTGCGCTATGTTCTGGTCATCACCGGCAAGGGCAATTCGAAGGGCGGCGACGGCGTGCTGAAGCGCATGGTACCGGCCTGGCTCGACACCGCGCCGTTCCGAATGCTGATTTCGAGCCAGGACCATGCCGAGCGCCACCATGGCGGCTCCGGCGCGCTCTACATCAGGATCAGGCGGAGGCTCGGTGCATGACGCCGCTCGGCGAACGCATCCGCGAACTCCGGCGCGAACGCGGCGTCAGCCAGAAGGACATGGCCGCCAGCATCGGCGTCAGCGCCGCCTATCTCTCGGCGCTCGAGCACGGCCATCGTGGTGTGCCGACCTGGCCGATGATCCAGAAGATCATCGGCTACTTCAACGTCATCTGGGATGATGCCGAGGAATTGCAGAAGCTGGCAGAGGGCTCGCATCCACGGGTGGTAGTCGACACGGCGGGATTGTCACCGGCAGCAACCGAGCTTGCCAACCTGATGGCCGAAGCGATCGACGAACTGAATGATGTCGAACTGGCGGCACTGAATGCGCAGGTCCGCGAGGCGATCGCGCGCAAGAAACGCAGATAGTTTTTCCTAGAACAGCGCCTGCAGCTCGCTGAGGCGGTCGTTGACCAGCCAGCCGTAATAGTTTTCTTCGGGCAGCTTCGCCGGTTCGCCTGCGGCCTGGCGTCGCTCATTTTCGGCTTTCAGCGCGTAGGCGCGGGCCTCAGGACTGCCGACATTGTAGAGCGTCGCCGTCAGCCCCGGATTCTGCGAAATGTCGAAGCCGGCGATGTTCCTGTAGGCGTCGATCGACGTCTTCAGCGTCGCGGCGACGTAAGGCAGCGTCAAGTCGGGATCCATGATCGTCTTGTAGACGGCATTCGGATCTTTCTCGTCGAGCCTGGGCAGGCCGGATACAGTGTGGACCTCGTCGCTCATCTGCAGTGCGGTCAGCGGGTTGAGCTGGCCGATGCCGAAAGTCTGGCCGGCATAGAAGGGCTGGAAGAATGTGGCGCTGAAGCGGTCATTGGGGAAGCTGGTGCCGCCGACCGTCTTGCCGCGGAAATGCTGGTTCCAGACGCGCTCGCGGCATTCCCACAATTCGTAGCTGCCGGACTTGCCGGCGCAGTCGGCGAATTCCGGCCGTTTGATGAAGTCGGAGATGTCCTCGCCTTCATAGGCGAAGCGCAGCTTGCTGGAGAGATAGGAGACCGCCTTGACGTAATAGGTCTGCAGCCGGTCATAGGCGTCGACATTGTAGGTATGCTCGCCGACGATGGCGCCGACGATATGCATCGGGTCGATGCCGTAAGCCCGCGCCACGGTCTTGATCTTGCCGCGCAAATCGGCGTCGTTCTGCAGCAGCGCATAGACCTTGCGGTATTTGGCGTCGAAGGTGGTCTTGCCGGCCTTGGTGCGCTTGGACGAGGCACCCGGCACATCGGGCTGTTCGGCATGCACGTTGCCGGCCGCGACGACGGTCGCCGCTGATGCTTGCGGAACGGCGAAGGCCGCCGCCAGGAGAAATGCCGAGAAGAATACGCGCTTCATGTGCTGCTGTTTGCCCAAGCTTTGTCAGGGCAAACTAGGAAATGCCCTCGGCTTAGTCGAGAATATTGTCTCCGGTGTCAGGCGAAAGCTGGCCGGCTGGAACCATTCGGCCACATCTACCGCAGCTGCCGCAAGGAATGGCCGGCCCGTTTGGCGCGCCGGCCGAACCAGGCCTAGAGGATGAAGCGCGACAGGTCGGTGTTCCTCGAGAGGTCGCCGACATGCTTCTGCACATAGGCGCCGTCGATCTTCACTGTCGTGCCGTTACGATCCGGCGCGTCGTAGGAGATCTCGTCGAGCACGCGCTCCATCACCGTCTGCAGGCGCCGGGCGCCGATGTTCTCGACGCTGGCGTTGAGATCGACGGCGATGCCGGCGAGCGCATCGATGGCGTCGTCGGTGAACTCGAGGTTGACGCCTTCGGTCTGCATCAAGGCGATATACTGCTTGATCAGGCTGGCTTCCGTCTCCGTCAGGATGCGGCGGAAGTCGTCCTTCTCCAGCGCACGGAGCTCGACGCGGATCGGCAGGCGGCCTTGCAGTTCCGGCAGAAGGTCCGACGGCTTGGAGACGTGGAAGGCACCCGAAGCGATGAACAGGATGTGGTCGGTCTTCACCTGGCCGTACTTGGTCGCAACCGTCGTGCCTTCGACGAGCGGCAGCAGATCCCGCTGCACGCCTTCACGTGACGGACCGCCATGGACGTCACCGCGTGCGATCTTGTCGATTTCGTCGAGGAACACGATACCTTCGTTCTCGGTCACTTCGAGCGCCCGGCGAACCACCTCGTCCTGGTCGAGCAGCTTGTCGGACTCGTCGCCGATCAGAAGCGCGTAGGATTCCTTGACGGTGATCTTGCGCGACTTGGTGCGCTGGCCGCCCATCGCCTTCTGCAGCATGTCATTGATGTTGAGCACGCCGACATTGCCGCCGGGCATGCCGGGGATGTCGAAGCTCGGCATGCCGCCGGTGCCGGTGTCGGCGACCTGGACCTCGATTTCCTTGTCGTCGAGTTCGCCATCGCGCAGTTTCTTGCGGAACGAGTCGCGGGTGGCGGGGCTCGCCGTCTTGCCGACGAGGGCCTCGAGCACGCGTTCCTCGGCGTTGACGTGGGCGCGCGCCTTGACGTCCTCACGCATCTTTTCGCGCACCAGGCCGATGGCAATTTCGACCAGGTCGCGGATGATCTGCTCGACGTCGCGGCCGACATAGCCGACCTCGGTGAACTTGGTCGCCTCGACCTTGACGAAGGGCGCACCTGCCAGCTTGGCCAGACGGCGCGAGATCTCGGTCTTACCGACGCCGGTAGGTCCGATCATCAGGATGTTCTTGGGCATGACCTCTTCGCGCATCTGGCCTTCCAGCTGCTGGCGGCGCCAGCGGTTGCGCAGGGCAATCGCCACGGCGCGCTTGGCGTCCTTCTGGCCGATGATGAAGCGGTCGAGTTCGGAAACGATCTCACGGGGGGAGAATGTGGACATGTCGATACTCTCGAATACTCAGTTGGGGCTTATGTATGGGCTGGAAGGCGGTGCGCAAGGGCGCCGGGCAGCAGTGACAGAATGGCCCGCCGCAACGCATGCCAGCCGGCGCTGAGCAGCAGCACCAGCGCGCCGAGCACCAGCATCGTCAACGGCACGACGCTGTCCGACAGCCCTGCCTTCACGACCAGCGCGCCGAAGGCAAAGCCGGCATAAGACAGGCCGGAAACAAGAATGGCGCGCCTGTCGACGACGAGCGCGACCAACGCCAGTCCGACGAAGATCGCAAGGATGCTCCAGGCCGAGACGACGTCGGAACCGCCGTCGCCAACCAGCCCGCTGATCAGCGGGTGTACGATCAGCGGTGCGGCCAGCATGTGCAGCCAGAACGCGATATCGGTACGACGTGTCTGGCGCTGCGGGTCGCTCAGGTCGAAGCGCATGGCAAGCGTGAACACAGCGAGCCCGCAAGCCAGCAGCAACGGCTTGGCCGCTTGTTCGGCGAAATCGGGAACGATCATGAAAAGAACCCCGACGGCCGAGGCGACAAGGGAGGCTACGCCGGCTGCGATCGTCACCGGCACCCGGAAACGCCGGTAGTGCAATGCGGTTGCCACAGCGGTCACAAGCCCGGCGATGACGATCGGCAGGCCGCCATGGTTGCCGAGCCCTAGTCCGAAGCCGAGGCTCGGGTTGAAGGCTTCGGCGACTGTGAAAAACACCGCCCCGGCATAGACAAGAAGCAACACGATGCTGGGCAGCGCCATGCGCTGCCGGCGGGTGAAGTATTCGGCCAGAAGCCAGCTCGCCACGGCGATGACGGCGAACATGCCGGCATTGCCAACTGCGTCGCCGGAGAAGTAGCCGAGTGCGCCGAGGAAAAGTCCGAGGCCAATGGTCACGAAGATGTCGGAGAAGCCGCTGATGAAGCGGAACTTCTCGTCGTCATGCGGTTCCGCCTCCCTCACCTGTGCCTTAGCCTGTTCCAGCTCGCGCAGGCCTTGCGCCTGTTCGGCCGTCACCAATCCGCTGTCGACCGCTGTTCGCAGTACACCTGGCGATATGGCGAGCATTTCCTGCGCACTGCTCATGCGTCGAAATCCTCCTCGTCGGCATCGCGCGCCATCATCAGCGCCGGACCATATTCAGAGGTCCGCGTGTCGAACGCCACAAAGCCGGCCTTCTCATAGGCCCGGATCGCCCGCTTGTTGTCGGGGTGCGGGTCGATGATAACGCGTGGCACGCCTTCCTCGAACAGTTCCTCGACGAACTGGGCGAGGATCGCCGAGCCATGGCCCTTGCCGACCAGTCCCGGCACGCCGATCGTCAGGTCGACGCCGAGCGTGCCAAAGGGCTGGTCCTGGTAAGGATGGTCGTCCTCCATGTGCGGATCGTAGCTCTGGAGGTAGCCGATCGGCTTGCCGTCCAGCTCAATGATCAGCGGTTCGACCGAGATGCTGTCGATGTGCTCCTTGATCAGAGCGATCTCGGTCTCGGGATCGTCCCACCACTCGGCGACATGCGGCTCGGCGAGCCACTCGGCGAGGATATCAAGGTCATCCAGCTCGACGGATCGGAATGTGTAGGACGTCATACAAACCCCTTACTTCAATGCATTCGTCTGATGGAGAAGCATCCAGGCAATAAAACTTGCTTGCACTGCCTGCAGGACTACAAGCGCGACAAGCCCGTATTTCAAACGCCGCTCGCGCCTGCGACGCTTCCTGCCGTCGGCAAAATCCATGTCGTCCTGAAGGAATTTTGCGGTGTCCGGCCCCATCCACGAGGCGATGTTAGCTTCGGCCGTGGCCAGGCGTGCCCGCCAATCACGCACCAGCGCGACATGCTCGACGGGCGTCAGCCGCTCTGTCCAGAGCTCGTCGAGTGGGGCGAGCACCGGGTCGCGCGGCGAAACGGGAGCGGGTACCCAGGGCTTCGAGGGCGTGTAGTGCACGATCCTGATCGCCTGGTCCTGGGCCTGCGCGCGCACGAGCGCATGGGCTCGCAGGAAGTTGAGCCCCTGCGGCAGCTGCCGCCAGTTGGGAAAGAAGGCGTTGAGGATGCCTTGGTCGCCGTCCCCCACCGAAAGCTCCGGCAGCCGTTGAAAGAGCCCGCGACTGATTTCGGCGGATGGCGTGAAGGCGAAGACACCCGCGTTGAAGGCGGGTGTCTTGTAGTTGATGAAGAGATCGGGCACCGCTGCGAAGCCCTCACCGTCGAAGAGATCGTCGATGGGCTGAAGCACGAGGCAATCTGCGTCGATGAAGGCGACGCGCGCAGGCCGGGTCAGCGAAAAGACCCATAGCTTGCTGAGCGTCACCGCGAGATGCTGCGCATCGGCAGGGAAGGCGTGGCCGAGGCGCACCAATGGGGGCACCTCAAGGAATGCCACGTCGTCGGCCTCGACATCGGGTACGAGATCACCCTGCGTAAGGACAAGAATGGGGACGTCGCTGACCGTCCGCAGCGAGCGAACAAGCGCGGACAGGCCCATTGCGAAGTCCGGCGTAGCCAGCGTCACGAACAGCCTGTCGTAGCCGCAGCTGGCGAGCCACCCGGCGACGACCGCATCGATCGCTTGCCCAACCCGCTCGCATGCCGAGAAGTTACGGTCGTCGACCGGCGCAAGATCGAACCGGTCAGGTAGTCGCAGTGCCCTGCGCTGCGGAGGCAGGGTCGCGCCCGCGGAGCAGGTTGCGGCGCCCGTGCTCATGCCGCGTCGAGCGTCTCAACCACGAAACTGTGGTTGGTGTAGACGCAGATGTCGGCGGCGATCTGCATCGCCTTGCGGGCGATCTCCTCGGCGTCCTTGTCGGTGTCCATCAGCGCACGCGCCGCGGCGAGCGCGTAATTGCCGCCCGAGCCGATGGCCATCACGCCGAATTCCGGTTCCAGCACGTCGCCGGTACCGGTCAGCGCCAGCGACACGTTCTTGTCGGCCACCAGCATCATCGCTTCGAGGCGGCGCAGATAGCGGTCGGTGCGCCAGTCCTTGGCCAGTTCCACGCAGGCGCGGGTCAGCTGGTCAGGATATTGCTCGAGCTTGGCTTCAAGCCTTTCGAGAAGCGTAAAGGCATCGGCGGTGGCGCCGGCAAATCCAGCGATCACATTGCCCTTGCCGAGACGGCGGACCTTGCGGGCGTTGCCCTTCATGATGGTCTGGCCGAGGCTGACCTGACCGTCGCCGGCGATGACAACCTTGTTGCCCTTGCGCACGGTCACGATCGTCGTGGCGTGCATGCTCTGTTCATTGGACATATGTTGCTCCGATGGCGCGCGGCCCCTGTTTGGCGGCTTGCGCGTTACGAGTGGAAGTTGGCGTCTTATGTATGACGCGGCGCAAGGATTGCAAATCGTCACGCCGCATCACGAAATGCCCTTTCGCGGCGATTGGCAACCGGCCGAACATGCTGTTATTAGCATCTCGTTTTTGAGGACAAGGATCCGCCAATGGCCCCCCGTTCCGCCGAAGTCAGCCGCAAGACCAAGGAAACCGAGATTTCGGTTTCGGTCCATGTCGACGGCACCGGCCGTTCGGAGATGGCAACCGGCGTCGGCTTCTTCGACCATATGCTCGACCAGCTCTCCAGGCATTCGCTTATCGACATGAAGGTCTCAGCCAAGGGCGACCTGCATATCGACGATCACCACACCGTCGAGGATTGTGGCATCGCCATCGGTCAGGCGCTGTCCAAGGCGCTCGGTGACCGCCGCGGCATCATGCGCTATGCCTCGATCGACCTTGCCATGGACGAGACGCTGACGCGCGCCGCCATCGACGTGTCGGGCCGCCCGTTCCTGGTCTGGAACGTCAATTTCTCGGCGCCCAAGATCGGAACCTTCGACACCGAGCTGGTGCGCGAATTCTTCCAGGCGCTGGCTCAGAACGCCGGCATCACACTGCACGTCACCAACCATTACGGCGCCAACAACCATCACATCGCCGAAACCTGCTTCAAGGCCGTGGCGCGCGCGCTGCGCATGGCCCTTGAAAGCGATCCGCGCCAGCCTGACGCAGTACCCTCGACCAAGGGCAGCCTGAAGGGATAGCCATGGCCATCCATGTCGTCATGGAGCCGCCTGCCTCGGCAGGAAAAACCGCTTCGGAAGGCGCCGTCTTCGTCCGTGACGGCTTCTATTTCTTCGGATTCATCGCCCCGCTGTTGTGGATGCTGTGGCATCGGCTCTGGGTGCTGGCGGCGCTGACCTTCGCGGTCACGCTTGCACTGGGTGCCGTCGGCGAATGGACCGAGCTGATCGCAGCCGTGCCGCTGCTGTCGCTGCTCATCTCGCTCTATGTCGGCCTCGAAGGCGGTGCGCTCAGGGTCGCCGCCCTTCGCCGCGCCGGTTGGCATCAGTGGGGCGTGATCGAGGCCGACACCATCGAGGACGCCGAGATACGCTACCTCTATGCGGCCGACGACGACGCTGATGAAACCCAGCCGACGCCCGTTACCATCGCCCCCGCCGCGTCGCCGCGCCCACAGCCATCGGGTGCGGCGCTCGGCCTCCTGCACTATCCCGGAAGACACTGACATGCGCGTCGCCATCATCGACTACGGTTCGGGCAATCTCCGCTCGGCAACCAAGGCCTTCGAACGCGCCGCCCGCGAGGCCGGCATTACGGCTGAGATCGAACTGACCGCCGATGCCGATCGCGTGCGTTCGGCCGACCGCATCGTGCTTCCCGGTGTCGGCGCCTATGCCGATTGTGCCCGGGGCCTGCGCGCCGTCGACGGCATGTGGGAAGCGGTCGAGGAGGTCGCCATCCGCAAGGCGCATCCCTTCCTCGGCATCTGCGTCGGCATGCAGCTGATGTCGGAGCGCGGGCTCGAAAAGACCGTCACCGAGGGCTTCGGCTGGATATCAGGCGACGTGAAGGAGATCACGCCGACTGATCCGACGCTGAAGATTCCGCAGATCGGCTGGAACACGATTCACGTGAAACACGACCACCCGGTGTTCAAGGACATCGCCACCGGGCCGCAAGGGCTGCACGCCTATTTCGTGCACTCCTACCATCTCGACGCCAGCAAGGAGAAAGAAGTGCTGGCCACCGCCGATTATGGCGGCCGGGTTACCGCGGCGGTTGCGCGCGACAATCTTGTCGGCACCCAGTTTCATCCCGAAAAGAGCCAGGCGCTTGGCCTCGGCCTGATTGCCAATTTCTTGAGGTGGAAGCCATGACGACCAAGAAGGCCTACTGGATGGCGATGATCGAGATCACCGACCCCGAGGCCTATCCGGCCTACATCGCCGCAAACCTTGCGGCGATCGCCCCCTATGGCGCCAAGCTTCTGGTGCGCGGCGGCCAGTACGACCAGCCCGAAGGCCCGACCGGCAACCGCCATGTCCTGGTCGAGTTCGAATCCTACGAGCGGGCGATCGCCTGCTACCACTCACCCGCATACCAGGAGGTGGTGAAGCTTCGCCACGCCGCCTCCGTCGGCAAGTTCGTCATCGTCGAAGGCGTCTGAGCATGATCCTTTTCCCCGCCATCGACCTCAAGGATGGCCAGTGCGTGCGCCTCAAGCTCGGCGACATGGACCAGGCCACCGTCTACAACGACGATCCCGGCGCCCAGGCAAAAGCCTTCGAGGACCAGGGTTTCGAGTGGCTGCACGTCGTCGACCTCAACGGCGCCTTCGCCGGTGAGAGCGTCAACGGTTCGGCCGTCGAGGCGATCCTCAAGGCCACGAAGAACCCGGTGCAGCTCGGTGGCGGCATCCGTTCGCTCGCCCATATCGAGAGCTGGTTGGACAAGGGCCTCGCCCGTGTCATCCTCGGCACCGTTGCCGTGCGCGACCCCGAGCTGGTCAAGGAAGCCTGCAAAAAGTTCCCCGGCAAGGTTGCCGTCGGCATCGACGCCAAGGGCGGCAAGGTTGCCGTCGAGGGCTGGGCCGAAGCTTCAAGCCTCGGTGTCGTCGAGCTGGCGAAGAAGTTCGAGGGCGCCGGCGTCGCCGCCCTCATCTACACCGACATCGACCGTGACGGCGTTTTGGCCGGCATCAACTGGGATTCGACCATCGACCTCGCCGAGGCGGTCTCGATCCCGGTCATCGCCTCGGGCGGTCTCGCCTCGCTGGCCGATATCGTCCGCATGACCATGCCCGACGCGAAAAAGCTCGAAGGTGCCATCTCCGGCCGCGCGCTGTATGACGGCCGCATCGACCCGGCCCAGGCGCTGGCCACTCTGCGCGGCACGCTCAAGCCCGAGCCGGGCCTTTTCGAGGAACGGAAATGACCCTTAAAGCTCGCGTTATTCCGTGTCTGGACGTGAAAGACGGCCGCGTCGTCAAGGGCGTCAACTTCGTCGACCTGATCGATGCCGGTGATCCGGTCGAGGCTGCCAAGGCCTATGACGCCGCCGGCGCCGACGAACTCTGTTTCCTCGATATTACCGCCTCATCCGACAACCGCGAGACCATCTTCGATGTCATCGCCCGCACTGCCGAGCAGTGCTTCATGCCGCTGACCGTCGGCGGCGGCGTGCGCCAGGTTGCCGACATCCGCAAGCTGCTGCTCGCCGGCGCCGACAAGGTGTCGATCAACACGGCGGCTGTGAAGAACCCGTCCTTTGTCGCCGAGGCCGCCGACAAGTTCGGCAACCAGTGCATTGTCGTCGCCATCGACGCCAAGAAGGTGTCCGAGGCTGACGAAGCCGACCGTTGGGAGATCTTCACCCATGGCGGCCGCGAGCGTACCGGCATCGACGCCGTCGAGTTTGCCCGTAAGGTCGTGGATCTTGGCGCCGGTGAGATCCTGCTCACCTCGATGGACCGCGACGGCACCAAGATCGGTTATGACATTGCGCTGACCCGCGCGGTGGCGGATGCGGTGCGTGCGCCGGTCATCGCCTCGGGCGGCGTCGGCAACCTTGACCACATGGTCGCGGGCATCCGCGATGGCCACGCCACGGCGGTGCTGGCCGCTTCGATCTTCCATTTCGGCACCTACACCATTGCCGAGGCCAAGGCGCACATGGCAAAAGCGGGCTTGCCGATGCGGCTGGACCCCATTGGCTGACTGGCATGATCCCGAAAAGTGGGGACTGGTTTTCGGAAAAGATCATGCGACAACAAAATGATAGAACATGTTCCGGCTCGGCTCTTCGGAATGGAACATGTTCTGGACTGCCGAGGCCACAATGACCGGATTTTCCCTTTCCGACCTGGAAGAGATCGTCGCCGAGCGTGCCCGCTCGGGCGATGCCAGTTCCTGGACCGCCAAGCTCTACCAGTCGGGCATGGAGCGAGCGGCCAAGAAGCTGGGCGAGGAGGCGGTTGAAACAGTCATCGCCGCGGTCAAGGGCGACGCCGCCGGGCTCGTTTCGGAAAGTGCCGATCTCCTTTATCATTGGCTCGTCGTGCTGGCCGTCGCCGGCATTCCGATGGCTGAGGTGATGGCCGAACTGGAGCGGCGCACCTCGCAGTCCGGAATTGCCGAAAAGGCCTCGCGCAAGAACGAAGGCTGACCTTGGTCGGCCGCCGCAGGGAACAGTCGATGGATCAACTCGCACCGACGGACAAATACTCCCCCTACTGGTTCTTCTCCGCCGAGCATTGGGCGGGTTTCGGCGTCGACATGTCGATGACACTGACCGCCGACGAGGTCAGGCGGCTGAGCTCCATGTACGAGCCGATCGACCTCGACGAGGTCAGGCGCATCTATCTGTCACTGTCGCGCCTGCTCTCGGCCCATGTCGAGACCAGCCAGCAGCTCTTCCGCCAACGCCAGCGCTTCTTCAACTCGGAGAAGAAGGGCACCAAGACGCCCTTCATCATCGGCATGGCCGGCTCGGTCGCCGTCGGCAAGTCGACGACGGCACGTATCCTGAAAGAGCTGCTCACCCGTTGGCCGTCGAGTCCGAAGGTCGACCTGGTGACGACGGACGGCTTCCTTCATCCCAACGAGGTGCTGCGCCGCGACAATCTGATGGAGCGCAAGGGTTTTCCCGACAGTTACGATGTCGGCGCTCTGTTGCGTTTCCTCTCGGCCATCAAGTCGGGGCAGCCCAATGTCCGCGCGCCGGTCTATTCGCACCTGACCTATGACGTCATGCCCGGTGAGTTCGTCACCGTCGATCGGCCCGACATCCTGATCTTCGAGGGCATCAACGTGCTGCAGCCGCGCGAACTGCCCAAGGATGGCAAGTTCGTGCCCTTCGTCTCCGATTTCTTCGATTTCTCTATCTATATCGACGCCGACGAACAGATCATCCACGAGTGGTACATCGAACGCTTCATGCGCCTGCGCGAGACGGCTTTCCGCAATCCGCAGTCCTTCTTCCATCGTTATTCGCAGCTGTCGGAAGATGCCGCACGTGCCATCGCCGAAGGGCTCTGGGCCAACATCAACCTGAAGAACCTGCGCGAAAACATCCTGCCGACGCGTCCGCGCGCCGACCTGATCCTCAAGAAGGGTGCCGGCCATCTGGTTGAGGAAGTGGCGATCCGCAAGCTCTGAGAGTTCGGCCGCTTACGCCGCAGCCGGCTTGGTCACGCGTCTTAGCGTCAGGTTGATACGGCCACCCTGCTTCAGCAGGGCCGAGGTCATCGGATAGATGCGGTCGACGCCGTGGAAGGCCAACCGCCCCTCCCCGCCCAGCACCACCACGTCACCGCTCTCGAGCCGGAACGACACCGTTCGGTCGTCGCGCCTGACACCGCCGACGCGGAACAGGCAAGCGTCACCCAAAGATACAGAGACGACAGGCGCTTCGAATTCGCGCTCGTCACGATCCTGGTGCAGCCCCATCTTGGCCGCGTCGGTGTAGAAATTGACGAGGCAGGCTTCCGGCGGATGCGGGTAGCCCGAAACCTCGCGCCACAGCGCAAGCAAGGCCTCGGGGATCGGCGGCCATGCTTCGCCCGTCACCGGGTGTTCCGGCTGGTAGCGATAGCCGCGCTCCTTGTCGGTGACCCAGCCGAGCGAACCACAATTGGTCATGCGCACGCTCATTTCCTTGCCGGTCCTGGGCATGGCGGGCGTGTAGAGCGGTGCGGCCTTCACCACCTCACGGATGCTTTCGACCAGTCCTTCCTGCACCTCGCGGGTGAGAAAGCCTGGCATGTGGCGGACGCCTTTGGGCAATACGAGCACGTCAAAGCTGCCTTGTTCGATCTGGCCGTCCAGGATGCCAGCTGAAACGCAAAACGGCGACCCGAAAGCCGCCGTTCGCATGAACCGAGTGTCTTCGGCTCAGGCCGTCGCGATATCGGGGATACGCAGTACCTGGCCGGGATAGATCTTGTCGGGGTGCGTCAGCATCGGCTTGTTGGCCTCGAAGATGACGGTGTATTTCGACGCCTTGCCCTTGCCGTACTGGGCTTCGGCGATCTTCGACAGGTTGTCGCCCTTCTTGACGGTGTAGAACACCGGCGCCTTGGCAGGCGTGGATGCCTTGACCAGCTCCGTCATGTCGACAGTGCCGTCGAGCTTGAGGCCGGAGTCGGGCGCAACGACCTTGAGCTCGTCTGCCTGCACCTTGGAAACGCCAAGCGTGTTGCCGACGGCGATGACCGCTTTTTCGAAGATCGACTGGTCCTTGACCACGCCGGTCAGCACGGCGGTGTCGCCCTTGACCACGACCTGCACGTTGTCGGTGCCGAGCTTGTGCGAATCGAGCTCTTTCTTCAGCGTATCGGCGCTCGGCGCCTCGTCATCCCCGAAACCAAGCTTCTTGCCGACATTCTTGACGAAATCGAACATGCCCATTCGTGGTCTCCCTTGCTGTGGCAGTCGCCGAAACTTGGCATCTGCGGGAGCAAATTGGAAGCGGCAACCGAAGGCTGTGTCCCAGGGCAATCCCGAGGACGTGCGAAACGCCCTGCCGTCGGCCGTCGGGCTAAAGAGGCCTAGTCGCCGTCGACCCGCCCGCGCAACTTCTTGACTGTCGAGCGGCCGGACTTGGTCTTCAGCCTGCGCTCGACCGAACCCTTTGTCGGCTTGGTCTTCTTGCGCGGCGGCGGTGGCGGCTCGGCCGCCTTGGCGACAAGCGCCGTCAGCCTGGCGCGCGCATCGGCGCGGTTCTGTTCCTGCGTCCGATAGCGCCCGGCTTCGATGACGATGACGCCGTCCTTGGTCGCCTTCTGCCCGGCGAGCTTGATGATCCGTTCGCGCACGCGCTCGGGCAGCCCCGGTGCGTTGGCGGCGTCGAAGCGCAGCTGCACGGCTGTCGCCACCTTATTGACGTTCTGGCCACCCGGCCCCGAGGAGCGGATGAAGTTCTCCTCGAGGTCGTCGGGATGGATGACCACGTCATTGGCGATGAAAATCTTGGCGTCGGCGCTCATGCGTGAAGTCATGCCGTGCCTTTGCGCAAAAGAAAAGGCCCGGCACTTGGCCGGGCCTTTCGATGTTTGTTCAGCCGATGCGAGTGTTACTCGGCGGCTTCGCGCACCTGCGGTGCTGCGCCCAGAACGGAGGCGTCGACATGGCTTTCGAACTTGCCGAAATTGTCGGCGAACATCGACACCAGCTTCTTGGCCTGGCGGTCATAGGCAGCGCCGTCGGCCCAGGTCGAACGCGGGTCGAGGATCTTGCTGTCGACGCCCGGCACCGAGACGGGCACGGCGAAGCCGAAATTCGCATCCGTGCGGAACTCGACCGCGTTCAGCGAGCCGTCGAGCGCTGCCGACAGCAGGGCGCGCGTTGCCTTGATCGGCATGCGCGAGCCGGTGCCATAAGCGCCGCCGGTCCAGCCGGTGTTGACCAGCCAGCAGTCGACATTGTGCTCGGCGATCAGCTGGCGTAGCAGATTGCCGTATTCCGAGGGGTGGCGCGGCATGAAGGGAGCACCGAAGCAGGTCGAGAAGGTCGCCTCCGGCTCGGTCACGCCACGCTCGGTTCCGGCAACCTTGGCCGTGTAGCCCGACAGGAAGTGGTACATCGCCTGCGCCGGCGTCAGCTTGGCGATGGGCGGCATCACGCCGAAGGCATCGGCCGTCAGCATGATGATGTTCTTCGGGTGGCTGGCCTGGCCGGTGGCGCTGGCGTTCGGGATGAAGTCGAGCGGATAGGCGCAGCGGGTGTTTTCGGTGCGCGAGCCGTCGTCGAAATCGGGAACGCGGCTGTCGTCCAGCACCACGTTCTCGAGCACGGTGCCGAAACGCTGGGTGGTGGCGAAGATTTCCGGTTCTGCTTCGGCCGACAGCCGGATCGTCTTGGCGTAGCAGCCGCCCTCGAAGTTGAAGATGCCGTCAGGGCCCCAGCCGTGCTCGTCGTCGCCGATCAGCGTGCGTTTGGGATCGGCCGACAGCGTCGTCTTGCCGGTGCCCGACAGGCCGAAGAACACGGCGGCGTCGCCGTCGGGACCTTCGTTGGCCGAGCAATGCATCGGCATCACGCCCTTGGTCGGCAGAAGGTAGTTGAGCGCGGTGAACACCGACTTCTTCATCTCGCCGGCATAGGCGGTGCCGCCGATCAGCACGATCATGCGGGTCAGGTCGACGGCGATCACGGTCTCGGTGCGGGTGCCGTGGCGGGCCGGGTCGGCGCGGAACGACGGCAGGTCGATGATCGTCATCTCGGGCACGAAGCTGGCAAGCTCGGCCGCCGTCGGACGGATCAAAAGGTTGCGGATGAACATCGAGTGCCAGGCGAATTCGGTGACGACGCGCGTCGGCAGGCACAGCGAGCGGTCGGCGCCGCCGATCAGGTCCTGGACATAGAGATCCTTGTCGGCCGCCTGGGCCAGGAATTCGGCGTGCAGCGCGTCGAACTGGGCGCGACTGATCGGCTTGTTGTTGTCCCACCAGACATGGTCTTCGGTGTTTTCGTCGCGCACGACGAACTTGTCCTTGGGCGAACGGCCGGTATGCTGGCCGGTCTCTGCGACGAGTGCGCCATGCGCGGTCAGCTTAGCCTCGCCGCGCCGGATCGCTTCTTCGGTGAGAAATGCAGCGCCAAAGTTGTAACGGACGGTGCCCGACGTTTTGAGCCCTGCCGTTTCGATCCCGCAGGCGGGATTTCGCTTACCGGTTTCGGTCATTTAGTGAAGCCTCGTAGCCATGACGCTGTGTCCGGTCTGCGGGCCGGACGCCGCTGTCCCAACGGGACTGAGGCAGGCTGAAACAGAAAAGATAAGCGATATCAAATCATTAATCGATTTAAAAATTTTGAAATTTGTCTAAATCGTTTAAAAGGTGTGCAAGCAGTCGCCGGCCCACACAAGATCGGCAGTTTTTTGTTCGAGCTTTGGCGCCGCCGCCCCATATAAGGCAAGCACAAGGCATGGCGGTTGCGCTCCCCTCGAACGGAGGCTATGCCACATTTTGTACCTAATTTGTCCTGCACAAGCCCTGCTGTAAGCAGGAAGGGACACCCGCTCATGAGGGAGCCGCTGGAAATGGCAACGATCGCGCTTGTCGACGACGACCGCAACATTTTGACATCGGTTTCGATCGCACTTGAGTCCGAGGGCTATCGCGTCGAGACCTATACGGATGGTGCGTCGGCGCTCGAAGGGCTGGCCGCGCGTCCGCCGAACCTTGCCATCCTCGACATCAAGATGCCGCGCATGGATGGTATGGAGCTGTTGCGCCGGCTGCGCCAGAAGACCGATCTGCCGGTGATCTTCCTGACCTCCAAGGATGACGAGATCGATGAGCTCTTCGGTCTGAAGATGGGCGCCGACGATTTCATCCGCAAGCCGTTCTCGCAGCGCCTGCTGGTCGAGCGTGTCCGCGCCGTATTGCGCCGGGCAAGCGCCCGCGAGGCCGCGACCAAGGCGCCGACGCAGCAGGCTCGCTCGCTCGAGCGTGGCCAGCTGGTGATGGACCAGGAGCGCCACACCTGCACCTGGAAGGGCGAGCCGGTCGTACTCACCGTCACCGAATTCCTGATCCTGCACTCGCTGGCGCAGCGCCCGGGCGTGGTCAAGAGCCGCGACGCCCTGATGGATTCGGCCTATGATGAGCAGGTCTATGTCGACGACCGCACCATCGACAGCCACATCAAGCGCTTGCGCAAGAAGTTCAAGGCTGTCGACGACGACTTCGAGATGATCGAAACCCTCTACGGTGTCGGCTACAGATTCCGCGAAGCGTGATATCGGCGAGGGCTGAGATCACATGGCGATGGACGCAGAGATCAGGAAGCCGGCGGCCGCCTCCAAGCGGCCGCGCGGGCGTTTGCTGTTTCTCGACCGGACCCGGATTCGCCTGAGCCGCCTGCTTGGCCATTATTTCTTCTCGAGCCTGACCCGCCGCATCCTGTTCCTCAACCTCGCCGGTCTGGCGGTGCTGGTGGCGGGCATCTTCTATCTCAACGCGTTCCGCGGCGCGCTGATCGAGGCACGCGTCGAAAGCCTGATGACGCAGGGCGGTATCATTGCCGGCGCCATCGCTTCGTCGGCAACGGTCGAAACCGATGCCATCAGGATCGATCCGGAAAAGCTGCTCGAGCTGCAGGCCGGCGAAAGCCTTGGTCCCGGCACCGACCAGCTCGACAGCCTCGATTTCCCGATCAATCCGGAGCGTGTCGCGCCGCTGCTGCGGCGGGTCATCTCGCCGACCCGCACCCGCGCCCGCATCTACGACCGCGACGCCAACCTTTTGCTCGACTCGCGCCACCAGATCCTGCGCTACGACCTGCCGCCGGTGGAGGAAGAAGAGCCGACGCTGATCGAGCGGGCGCAGAAATTCATCTTCGACTTCTTCGTCGACAGCTCCCTGCCGGTCTACAAGGAGCAGCCGGGCGGCAATGGCGCTGCCTTCCCGGAAGTCGTCCAGGCTCTGACCGGCGGCCCCGCGACCATCGTGCGCGTCAGCGAGCAGGGCGAGCAGATCGTCTCCGTCGCCGTTCCGATCCAGCGTTTCCGCGCCGTGCTCGGCGTGTTGATGCTGTCGACCGAAGGCGGCGACATCGACAAGATCGTGGCGGCCGAGCAAAAGGCGATTCTGCGCGTCTTCGGTGTCGCGGCACTGGTCACCGCCATCCTTTCGATGGTTCTGGCCTCGACGATCGCCACGCCTCTGCGCCGCCTCTCGGCTGCAGCCAATCGCGTCAGGCGCGGTAGCAAGAACCGCGACGAGATTCCCGATTTCTCGGATCGCCAGGACGAGATCGGCAACCTGTCGGTCGCCGTGCGCGACATGACCAACGCGCTCTACAACCGTATCGAAGCGATCGAGAGCTTTGCTGCCGACGTCAGCCACGAGCTCAAGAACCCGCTGACCTCGCTGCGCAGCGCCGTCGAGACCTTGCCGCTGGCCAAGAATGAAAGTTCGCGGGCGCGCCTGATGGAGGTCATCCAGCACGACGTGCGCCGGCTCGACCGGCTGATCACCGACATTTCCGACGCTTCACGCCTCGATGCCGAACTGGCCCGCGAGGACGCCAGCAGGGTCGATCTCAAGAAGTTCATCGGCGACCTGGTCTCGGTGTCGCGTGAGAGCGGCCGCCACAAGAAGCCGGTCGAGATCGAATTCACCCCTGCCAAGTTGCCGGCCGGCGTGAAGAACTACAATGTCGCCGGCCACGATCTGCGCATCGGCCAGGTCATCACCAACCTGATCGAGAATGCCCGCTCCTTCGTGCCCGACGAGCATGGCCACATCGCCATTTCGCTTGCACGCGTCGGCAAGTTCAACGTCATCACCGTCGAGGACAACGGTCCCGGCATCCGCGCCGAAAACATCGACCGCATCTTCGAGCGCTTCTACACCGACCGGCCCGCCAGCGAAGCCTTCGGCCAGAACTCCGGCCTCGGCCTCTCGATCAGCCGCCAGATCGTCGAAGCCCATGGCGGCACGCTGACGGCCGAGAACATCACCGGCACCAAGCCGGGCGAACTCAAGGGTGCGCGTTTCATTGTCGCCTTCCCGGCCGAAAGCTGATCCGTGGCGCCGACCAACATGCATGCGACGGCGATAGTACTCGGAGATCGCGGCGTGCTGATCGCCGGACCGCCGGGCTCAGGCAAATCGTCACTCGCTCTTGCGCTTGTCGAAAAATTTCGCGCCGGCAACCGTTTTGCCCGGCTGGTATCCGACGATCAGGTTTTCCTGTCGGCCCATCAGGGTCGGCTCGTCTGCCATGCGCCGTCAACGATCGCCGGTCTCGTTGAAGTCAGAGGCGGCGGCCCAATCCCCGTCGAACATGAGGCCGCGACAACGGTCGACCTGCTTGTCAGGCTGGTTCCGGCCGGCGCGGTGGAGCGGCTGCCCGAGGACGCAAGTGAGCTTCTCCTGGGTTGCAAAGTGCCAAGATTGATGCTCGCGGAGCGCGAAATCGCAGTGGCCACACCCGCGCTGCTGGCGCTGCTCGGCGCCCGGTTTCCAGCCTGAGGCTGCCCAACATTTTTGCTGCATTGCGTCAAAATGGCAGGTCTTGCCGTAAA
The DNA here is from genome assembly GCF_014250155.1 of Aminobacter sp. MDW-2. NCBI lineage: Bacteria > Pseudomonadati > Pseudomonadota > Alphaproteobacteria > Hyphomicrobiales > Phyllobacteriaceae > Aminobacter > Aminobacter sp. MDW-2. The sequence goes on along the minus strand of NZ_CP060197.1, from coordinate 931,154 downwards.
TTGGGGCTTGTAAACGCCCTCGCCGTCGACAAGATAGCGCTCCCGCCCCCAAGGCGGCAAAAATACTGCGCGGCTGTGAAAGGGCCATGACGGGAGCCATGACAGAATGATCGGACTCGTGCTTGTGACGCACGGTCAACTGGCTGAGGAGTTCCGCCATGCCGTGGAACACGTCGTCGGACCGCAGGAGAATTTCGAGACCGTCTCAATCGGCGCCGACGATGATATGGCGCAGCGCCGCAGCGACATCATCAACGCCGTTGCCCGCGCCGACACCGGTGCCGGCGTCGTCGTCCTGACCGACATGTTCGGGGGCACGCCGTCGAATCTCGCCATCTCGGTGATGGAGGCCGGCCGTGTCGAGGTCATCGCCGGCATGAACCTGCCAATGCTGATCAAGCTGACCAGCGTGCGCAAGGCCGACAACATGTCCGGCGCGCTCGACGAAGCGCAGGCGGCAGGACGCAAATACATCAACGTTGCAAGCCAGGTGCTGAGCGGCAAATGAGCGGCATGCCCTACTCGCCCGAGAAGGGCCACGTCGTCCGCGACCTCGCCATCGTCAACCAGAGAGGCCTGCATGCGCGCGCTTCGGCGAAGTTCGTGCAGATCGCCGGCGAGTTCGAAGCCTCGATCAGCGTCGAGAAGGACGGCATTTCCGTTGGCGGCACCTCGATCATGGGCCTGATGATGCTGGCCGCCAGTCCCGGCTGCACGATCCGGGTGACCGCAAGCGGCCCCGAGGCCGACCAGGCGATGGAAGCGCTTGCGACACTCGTTGCCGCGCGTTTTGGCGAGGAGTGCTGATCGCCGGGTTATCTGCCCAGTGACATGCACGAATAAAGATTTCTTTATGTCCCATTGTCGATGACGGCCTGATCTGGTAGTCAGGCCGATCTTTCGCGCGCCCTCTCAAGCCTCCCGCTTCGGCGCGCAGCAAACAGGAATCGGAGCAAGCCATGACGGGTAGCAAGGATTATCTGGTCGCCGACATTTCGCTCGCCGGCTGGGGTCGCAAGGAAATCGAGATCGCCGAAACCGAAATGCCGGGCCTGATGGCCTGCCGCGAGGAGTTCGGTGAAGCACAGCCGCTCAAGGGCGCACGCATTTCCGGCTCGCTGCACATGACCATCCAGACCGCGGTGCTGATCGAGACGCTGAAGGCTCTCGGCGCCGACATCCGCTGGGCCTCGTGCAACATCTTTTCGACGCAGGACCACGCCGCTGCGGCGATCGCCGAATCTGGTATCCCGGTCTTCGCAGTCAAGGGCGAGACGCTCGAGGAATACTGGCAGTACACCGACCAGATCTTCCAGTGGACCGATGGCGGCGCCACCAACATGATCCTCGATGATGGCGGCGACGCCACCATGTACATCCTGATCGGCGCTCGCGCTGAAGCAGGCGAAAACGTGCTGTCCAATCCGGGCAGCGAAGAGGAAGAAATCCTTTTCGCCCAAATCAAGAAGCGCATGGCCGAGACGCCGGGCTTCTTCGCCAAGCACAAGGCTGCGATCCGCGGCGTCACCGAAGAGACCACGACCGGCGTCAATCGTCTCTACCAGCTGCAGAAGAAGGGCCTACTGCCCTTCCCGGCGATCAACGTCAACGACTCGGTCACCAAGTCGAAGTTCGACAACAAGTATGGCTGCAAGGAATCGCTGGTCGACGGCATCCGCCGCGGTACCGACGTCATGATGGCCGGCAAGGTCGCCGTCGTCTGCGGCTACGGCGACGTCGGCAAGGGTTCGGCCGCCTCGCTCCAGGGCGCCGGCGCCCGCGTCAAGGTCACGGAAGTCGATCCGATCTGCGCGCTGCAGGCGGCGATGGACGGCTTTGAAGTCGTAACCCTCGAGGATGCCGCTCCGACCGCCGACATCGTCATCACCACGACCGGCAACAAGGACGTCATCACCCTCGATCACATGCGCCTGATGAAGGACATGGTCATCGTCGGCAACATCGGCCACTTCGACAACGAGATCCAGGTTGCCGCGCTGCGCAATCTGAAGTGGACCAACGTCAAGCCGCAGGTCGACATGATCACCTTCCCGGGGGGCAAGCGCATGATCCTTTTGTCGGAAGGCCGTCTGCTCAACCTCGGCAACGCCACCGGCCATCCGAGCTTCGTCATGTCGGCGTCGTTCACCAACCAGACGCTGGCCCAGATCGAGCTCTGGACCAAGCCCGGCCAGTACAAGAACGAAGTCTATGTCCTGCCCAAGCATCTCGACGAGAAGGTCGCGCGCCTGCATCTCGACAAGCTCGGCGCCAAGCTGACCACGCTGAGCGATGAGCAGGCTACCTATATCGGCGTCACGCCAAAGGGTCCGTTCAAGCCGGAACACTACCGCTATTAACCATAGCGAAAATACCTACTAGATATTGAAGCCGGGCGATTGACTTTCGCCCGGTTTCTTTTTTGGGGGCTCGCCTGCTTCACGTCGATTCGCCTAAGCGGTATGGTGACATGATTCGTCACGCGCCCATTCTTGGCGGGAATTTCGGGCACTACGGGGCGGTCTTGCAGTCGGGCGGCACAGAGGAAACAAGACATGCCGGGGGAATACCCGCTTCCAGCGGGACAGGCCGTCTCCGGCGGCCACGAGGATTCGCAGAACGCGACCGCAGGCCGCTCCTGGCATGCCTTGCGGCGTGTGGGCGGTTGGGCGGCGAGCGCGGCCCTTGCCACGACTGCGATTTGCACGCCTCTCGGCTTCGCCCACGCCCAGCAGGCATCGATTGCCGGCCTGCCCGTGAGCACCGTAGAAGTCATCCAGCTTGCGATGTTCGTCGGCGTGATGGGCGCTGCCTTGATCTCGGCAATCGCGCTGATCCGCGAGAAGGGCCGCATCAGCGCCGAGAATGTCGAGCTGCGCGGCCGCGTTGCCGATCTCAATGCCTCGCTGCAGCGCTCCGAGGCCCTGCTCAATTTGCGCGACCAGCGCGTCATCGTCTGGGCCAACGAGAACAAGAAGCCCGAACTCGTCGGTTCGCTGCCGATCGAGACAGGGGCCCCGGATGATCGTGCCGCCTTCCTTGGCTTTGGCCGCTGGCTGATGCCGCGTTCGGCCGCAGCGCTCGAAAACGCCATCGCTGCCTTGCGCGACAAGGGCACGGCCTTCGAACTGATTGCCGAAACCCACGCCAATGCTGCGCTCGAGGTCCATGGCCGCAAGAGCGGTGCCCATGTCATCGTCCGCTTTGTCTCGATTTCCGAAGCGCAGCGCGGGCAGGCCCGGTTGAAGCTCGAAAACCAGCGCCTGAGCGCCGAATACGAGACGCTGATCGGCCTGCTGGACGCAATCGACATGCCGTTCTGGATGCGCGATGCCGACGGCCGCCTTAAATGGGTCAACAAGGCCTTCGCCAAGGCCGTCGAGGCGGTGGATTCGTCCGCCGCCATTCGTGACGGCAAGGAATTTCTCGGCACCCAGGCGCGCGAGGCGATCGTCCAGCAGCACCAGACGCAGCCGCTGTTCCAGCAGACACTGTCGACCGTCATCGATGGCGACCGCAAGATGTTTGCCGTCACCGATCTGGTCGGCAAGGAAGGCTCGGCCGGCATCGCCGCCGACATGAGCGCCGCCGACGCCATCCGCGAGGAATACAGCCTGGTCGTGCGCAGCCATGCCGATACGCTCGACCAGGTTGCCACCGCCGTCGCCACCTTCGACGCCGGGCAGAAGCTGCGCTTCTACAACAACGCCTTCCAGAAGCTCTGGGATCTCGACGCCGGCTACATTTCGAGCGCGCCCGACAATGCGCTGCTGCTCGACCGCCTGCGCAGCGAACGCAAGCTGCCCGAGCAGCAGGAATGGCGCCGCTGGAAGGAGAACCTGCTGTCGGCCTATCGCGCCGTCGATCCGCAGGAGCACCTCTGGCACCTGCCCGACGGCCGCACCATCCGCGTCGTCGCCAATCCGCAGCCCAAGGGCGGCGTCACCTGGGTGTTCGAGAACCTGACCGAGCGGATCGATCTCGAAAGCCGCTACACCACAGCCGTGCGTGTGCAGGGCGAAACCCTCGACAATCTGGCCGAAGGCGTCGTCGTCTTTGGCCCAGATGGCCGTATCCGCCTGTTCAATCCGGCCTTCGGCCAGCTCTGGGGCGTCTCGCCCGAGGTGCTGCGGCAGAACACGCACATCTCGGCCATCCGCGCCGAATGCGACACGCGTGCCGACAACAGCCCGTGGGGCGATTTCGTCTCCGCCGTCACCGGCTTTGACGAACGCAGCGACCGCCATGGCCAGACCGAGCTCAAGAACGGCTCGGTGCTGCAGCATGCCGTCATCCACCTGCCCAACGGCCAGGTGATGCTGACCTTCGTCGACGTCACCGACAGCGTCAATGTCGAGCGCGCGCTGAAGGACAAGAACGAGGCGCTGCAGCGCGCCGACCAGATCAAGAACGAGTTCGTCCAGCACGTCTCCTACGAGCTGCGTTCGCCGCTCACCAACATCATCGGCTTCACCGAGCTGTTGTCGCTGCCCGGCACCGGACCGCTGTCGCCGCGCCAGCGCGAATATGTCGAGCATATCGGCTCGTCGTCGGGCGTGCTGTTGACCATCGTCAACGACATCCTCGACCTCGCTACCGTCGACGCCGGCATCATGCAGCTCGATATCTCCGAAGTGCATGTCCATCGCGCCATCGAGGCTGCTGCCGAGCTCGTCGCCGACCGGCTGGAAGAGCACTCGATCAAGCTTGCCATCGAGATCAAGGGCGCGCCGAAGAGCTTCAACGGCGACGAGACCCGCGTCCGCCAGATCCTCTACAACCTGCTCTCGAACGCGGTGAACTACGCGCCGGCTGCCAGCACCATCACGCTCGCTTGCCGCCAGCGCGCCGAAGGCGTCGAATTTTCGGTCCATGACGACGGCCCGGGTGTGCCGCCCGAGGTGCTCGACACCATGTTCCAGCGCTTCGAATCCCGCGTCAACGGCGGCCGCAAGCGCGGCGCCGGCCTTGGCCTGTCGATCGTCAAGAGCTTCGTTGAGCTGCATGGCGGCACCGTCCGGATCGACAGCGGCAAAGATCTTGGCACGACCGTCATCTGCCTGTTCCCAGACATGCCCGCCGGCGTCCGGGTCGCGGCGGAGTAGCAGGTTTGACGACGGCCAGATCGCTGGAACGGCACCTGCCCGACGAGGCCGCCACGACGCAGCTGGGCGAGGACCTCGCCATGGCCGTGCGGCCTGGCGACGTGTTCCTGCTGGACGGCGATCTCGGCGCCGGCAAGTCCACTTTGGCGCGCGGCCTGATCCGCGCCCTGGCCGCCGATCCCGCCCATGAGGTGCCGAGCCCGACATTCACGCTGGTCCAGAGCTACGACACGCCTGTCGCCGTCCATCATTTCGACCTCTATCGCCTGTCCTCGCCAGAGGAGCTGGAAGAGCTTGGTTTCGACGAGGCGGTTAGCTCGGGCGTGGCGCTGGTCGAATGGCCTGAGCGCGCCACTGATGCCATGCCGGCAACCAGCCTGCGCATCGCGTTCCAGCATGAGGGCGATGGCCGCCGCATCACGATTACAGGCGATGGACCGGCCTTCGACCGTGTCGCCCGCTCACTCGCCATGCGTGACTTCCTCGTAGCCTCAGCGTGCAGCGATGCTCATCGTGCCCGTTTCATCGGCGACGCCTCGGCGCGGTCTTATGAGACGGTGACCAGGGAAGGCCATGCACCGCTGGTGCTGATGAACTCGCCGAGACTGACGCTCGGTCCGCCCGTGCGTGACGGCAAGCCCTACGCCGAGATCGCGCACACCGCCCAGACCGTCGCCGCCTTCGCCGCCATCGATCGCGCGCTTGCCGCCGGTGGCGTCACCGTGCCGGGCATCGTCGCCCAGGACCTCGACCAGGGTTTCGTGCTGCTCGAGCATCTCGGCTCAGGCGCTTTCCTCGATCCCGAGGGCAGGCCGGTCACCGAGCGCTACGCAGCTGCGGCAGAACTGCTGGCAATGATTCACGGGAAACATTGGGACGACCGGCTGGAGGCCGCGCCCGGTGTCGTCCACCAGGTGCCGCCCTTCGACCGTGACGCTTTGATGATCGAGGTCGAGCTGCTGGTCGAATGGTATGTGAAGGCGGTCACCGGTGCGCCTGCTTCGGCTGAGCTGTGCGACGGCTACCGCGCCGCCTGGAACGCCGTCTTCGACCGCCTCGCCGACAAGCAATATGGCCTTGTCCTGCGCGACTACCATTCGCCAAACATCATCTGGCGTGGCGATCGCCATGGCCACGACCGCCTCGGCATCGTCGACTTCCAGGACGCGCTGATTGGCCCCGTCGCTTACGACGTCGCCTCACTCGCCATGGATGCGCGGGTGACCGTGTCGCCCGACATCGAGCGCGGCACCGTCGATGCCTATGTCGCCGCGCGACATGCTGCCGGCAGTTTTGACGAGATGGCCTTCCGCGAAGCCTACGCCATCATGGCGGCGCAGCGGAATTCGAAGATTCTCGGCATTTTCGTCCGCCTCGACCGGCGCGATGGCAAGCCGCAATATCTCAGGCACCTGCCGCGCATCAGGGACTATCTGCACCGCTCGCTCTCACACCCGTCGTTGGCGGAACTGCGCGACTTCTACCGCGACAACCGCCTGCTCGAGGAGTTCTGACGCGTGAATGGGCCTGCCAAAAATCCCTCCGTTGCCATGGTTCTGGCCGCCGGTCTCGGCAAGCGCATGCGGCCGATCACCGATACGATCCCCAAGCCGCTGGTGCGCGTGTCTGGCAAGACCCTGCTCGACTGGGGTCTCGACAGCCTCACCGAGGCGGGCGTCGAGCGAGCCGTCGTCAATGTCCACTATCTGCCCGACCAGATCGTCGAGCATGTCGCTTCCCGCCAGGCGCCGCGCATCGAAATCTCCGACGAGCGCGACGGACTGCTCGATTCCGCCGGCGGCATCGTCAGGGCGCTGCCCCGGCTTGGCGCAGCACCGTTCTACATCGTCAACGCCGACACCTTCTGGATCGATGAGGGCGTGCCCAACCTGACCCGCCTCGCCCTTGCCTGGGATGCCGGGCGCATGGATATTCTGCTGATGCTGGCGGACCTCGAACAGGCGACCGGACACTCGGGTGGTACCGACTTCCTGGTCGCGCCGAACGGGACGTTGAGCCGCGCCAGGGGCGCGCCCGACGGGCTTATCTATGCCGGTGCTGCGATCGTCCACCCACGCCTGTTCGCCGCTGCACCCGAGACGCCGCATTCGCTCAACCGCTATTTCGACGAGGCGATTGCCAGCGGTCGGCTTCACGGCATGCGCATGTCGGGCAGCTGGATCACCGTCGGCACGCCCGATGCCATCGCACCTGCCGAGGCCGCGGTGAAGAGGGCATTGGCGGAGGCGCAATGAGCGGCCGCGCGTCGCCACGCGTCTTTTCCATCCCGCCCGGCACCCCCTTCCTGCCGACGCTGGCGGCGTCCCTGCTCGACGGCAGCCTGATCCCCGACTTCCGCTTCGACGGCGATCCGCTGGCGCTGGCCGACGTCACAATCTACGTGCCGACGCGCCGCGCTGCGCGTGCGCTGCGCGGTGTCTTCGTCGATGCCGGCGGCGGCAGCTCGGCGATCCTGCCTGTTATCAAGCCGCTCGGCGAGTTCGACGAGGACGAGGCGGCCTTCGAGACCGAAGGCGCCGGTGCGCTCGACCTTGCCCCGCCGGTTTCCGCCACCGACCGCCTGCTCCTGCTCGCACCCTTGGTGCGTGCCTGGAAGCGCCGTCTTCCCGCCCATGTCGCGGCGCTGTTCGAGGAGGAGATCGTCGTGCCGGCCTCGGCTGCCGACGCCATCTGGCTGGCCCGCGATCTCGCCGGGCTGATGGACGAGATCGAGACCGAAGGCTCCGACTGGTCGCGGCTAGCCGACCTGGTGACCGGTGAGCTGTCCGGCTGGTGGCAGGTGACGCTCGACTTCCTCTCCATCGTCACCGGCGCCTGGCCGGAAATGCTGAAGGAGCGCGGCCAGTCCAATCCTGCCGCCCATCGCAGCGCCCTGATCCGCCTCGAAGCCGAGCGGCTGAAGCGCAACCCGCCCGCCGGACCGGTCATCGCGGCGGGTTCCACCGGCTCGATCCCTGCTACCGCCGAGCTGCTCGCGGCCATTTCGCGCTTGCCGCGTGGTGCAGTCGTGCTTCCCGGACTGGACGCCACGCTCGACCAGCGCGCTTATGAGACGATCACCGAGATCGGCGCCAGGGCCTCGGTGCTTGGCCATCCCCAGTATGGCCTCGCCAAGCTGATCGGCAAGATCGGCATCCTGCGCGACGACGTCGACGAACTGGGCGCGCCGACCGGTGCCATGGCCCGCCGCGCGGCCGTCGTCGGCGAAGCGCTGCGGCCGGCCGAGACCACCGACGCCTGGGCCGAGAAGCGCAGCGACGTCGACGACCCCGAGATCGCCGATGCCTTCGCCGGCGTAACACTTCTCGAAGCCGCGCATGAGCGCGACGAGGCGGCGGCTATCGCCATCGCGCTTCGCCAGGCGGTCGCCCAATCGGGCCATCGCGCTGCCCTGGTCACCAGCGACCGCAACCTTGCCCGCCGTGTCGCTGCGGAGCTTCGCCGCTTCGGCATCCAGGCCGACGATTCCGGTGGCGTGCCGCTGGCCAACACGCCGCCGGCAGCACTTCTGCGTACCATGCTCGCTGCCGCCTTCCGTCCGGGTGATCCGGTGGCGGTGCTGTCGCTGCTCAAGCATCCCTTGCTGCGCCTTGGCCAAGAGCGTTCAGCCGTCCGGCGTGCTGCCGAGACCATTGAGCTCGTCGTGCTGCGTGGTGGCGTCGGCCGGCCTGACATTGCCGGGCTCGCTGAGGAATTCGACGCCAGATTGACAAGCATGGGTGGCGCGTCGCGCAGGCCGTTCTGGTTCGACCGCATCAGCGTGCGCCGCATCGAGGAAGCCCGGGACATAGCAGGCAGGCTCGTCTCTCGCCTGGCGCCGTTGTTCGCCTTTCGTGGCGATTCAGAGGTCGACCTCGCGGCGATCGTCCGTGCCACCGTCGAGGCGCTGGAAAATCTCGGACGCGACGAGCATGGCGGCCTGGGCACACTCTATGACGGCGATGCCGGTGCCAAGCTCGCCGAGGCGCTGCGCTCGCTGGTCGCAGCACAGGCCTCGTTCAGTTTCGCCGCCGACGAGTGGCCCGACGTCATGGACGCGCTGGTGGCGCCCGAGGCGGTCAAGCCGGCGCAGGGTGCCGACCGCGCCATCGCCATCTGGGGTGCGCTCGAAGCCCGCCTGCAGACGGTGGATACGCTGGTCATCGGCGCGCTGAACGAGGGCACCTGGCCGCGCAAGGCAGAGGCCGACCGCTTCATGTCGCGCGTCATGAAGACGGGCATCGACCTCGAACCGCCGGAACGCCGCATCGGCCTCGCCGCCCATGATTTCCAGATGGCGATGGGGGCGAAAAACGTCGTCCTGTCGCGTTCCGCCCGCTCGGGCGATGCGCCCGCCGTGCCGTCGCGCTGGCTGCAGCGCCTGCTCACCTATCTCGGCCCCGACCACGCGGCCGTCTTGCGCAAGCGCGGCGAAAACCTGCTTCATTGGGCGCGCCAGCTCGATGCCGGCCAAAAGACCGATTTCGCTACCCGTCCGGAGCCCAGGCCGCCGGTGGAGGTCAGGCCGCGCCGCTTCAGCATCACTGAGATCGAGACGCTGCGCCGCGATCCCTATGCCGTCTATGCCAGGCGTATCCTCGGCCTGTCGGCGCTCGACCCGCTGGTGCGCGATCCCGGTGCCGCCGAGCGGGGCACGTTGTTCCACGATATCCTGCACCTGTTTTCGGCGACCATCGTCGATCCGCGTGATCCCACCGCATTCGGCGCACTGATCGCCGCCGGCCGCCATTGCTTCGCCGAGGCGGCTCTGCCCGCCGACGTCGAGGCCGTCTGGTGGCCACGCTTCGAGCGACTGGCGGTCAACATCCTGGAGTGGGAGCGCAGCCGCGCCGACGCCGTGGTTTCCCGCCACGCCGAGGAAGGCGCCTCGGCCATCGAAGTCGGGCTCAGCGGCGCGACGCTGTCCGGTCGCGCCGACCGTGTCGACGTGCTTGCCGGCGGCATGGCAGACATCCTCGACTACAAGACCGGCTCGTCGCCATCCAAGGCGCAGGCACACACGCTGATCTCGCCCCAGCTGGCGCTCGAAGGCGCGCTTCTGCGGCGTGGCGCCTTCCGCGAGCTTGGTAAGCGCGAGCCCTCGCAGCTGGCGTTCGTCCGCCTGAAGCCGAATGGCGAGGTGTTCGAAGAATCGATCCTCGAGCACAACCGTAAGCCAAAATCAGCCGTCGAACTGTCCGAAGAGGCCTGGCAGCGCTTGGAGCAGCTTTTGCTGCACTACAACGATCCGACCACGGGTTATCTCTCGCGCGCCTTGCCCTTCCGCGAAGGCGAGACCGACGGCGACTACGACCATCTCGCCCGCGTGCTCGAATGGTCGGCCGGCGGTGATGGCAGTGCGGAGGGCGATGAATGAAGAAGGCGTTCTTCGTCCCCAACGAGACGGCAGAGCGCCAGGCGCGCGCCTCCGATCCGGGCAATTCGGTCTGGGTGTCGGCCAATGCCGGCTCCGGCAAGACGCACGTGCTGTCGCAGCGCGTGATGCGGCTTTTGCTGCGTGGCACCGATCCATCGAAGATCCTGTGCCTGACTTATACCCGCGCCGCCGCCGCCAACATGTCGAATCGCGTCTTCGCCAACCTGTCGGAATGGACGATGTTGGCCGACGCCGAGTTGGCCGCACGCATCACGGCACTCGACGGTGTCCGCCCTGACGCTGCCAAGCTGCGCCGCGCGCGCCGATTGTTCGCCGAGGCGCTGGAAACGCCGGGCGGGCTGAAGATCCAGACCATCCACGCCTTCTGCGAGTCGGTGCTGCACCAGTTCCCGCTCGAGGCCAACATCGCCGCCCATTTCGAGATGCTCGACAGCCAGATGGAGGCGACTTTGTTCGCCACCGCGCGGCGCGACATGGTCACCGGCGCCGGCGAGCACAATCCCGAACTCGCCGAGGCCTTCGCCAAGGTGCTGGAGCGTGGCGGCGAGGCCGGGCTCGATGCGCTGCTCGCCGAGATCGTGCGCAAGCGCGATGGGCTGCGCGCCTTCATCGCCCAGGTTCAAGACTTCAATTTCGAAGCGCTCTACGAGGAGTTCGGTTTTTCGCCCAGGGACAGTGCCGAGGCCATCGCCGCTTCGATCTGGCCGCTGCCGGGCTTCGAGCCGACCTTCTTCACCGAATTCGCCATAGCAGCCGAAGCCACAGACGCGCGCAGCGTGCTGAACAATATCCTGCCTTACGCCCGGCTCGCCTATGCCGAGGCCGACCCCATGCGCCGGCTGTCGCTTCTGTGCAATGCCTTCCTCAAGGCCGACGGCGATCCGTACAATCCGTCCAGCGCGTTCAAGAAGGCTTTGCTCGACCGGCTGCCAGATTTGCCCGAGCGTTATGCGGCGACGGCAGCGGCCATCATCGAGGCAGCCGACCGGCTCGCCCATTTTCGCATGCTGGAGGCAACGCAGGCGGCACTGACGATCGCCGACTGGCTGATTGCCCGCTACGAGCGGCTGAAGACCGGCCGCGGCTTCCTCGATTTCAACGACCTGATCACCCGCACCGTCAACCTGCTCGCGCGTCCCGACGCCGGGCCGTGGGTGCAGTACAAGCTCGACAAGGGCATCGACCACATACTGCTCGACGAAGCCCAGGACACCAGCCCCGACCAATGGGAAGTGGTGAAGCGGCTGGCGGAAGAGTTCTTCTCCGGCTTCAGCGCCCGCGACAACGTTCACCGCACGGTCTTCGCCGTCGGCGACGAGAAGCAGTCGATCTATTCGTTCCAGGGTGCCGCGCCCGAATCCTTCGACAACTCCAAGCACGAATTCGCCGGCCGCATCCGTGATGCCGATGCCCGTTTCGAAGACGTCACACTGACCTGGTCGTTCCGCTCGACAGACGACGTGCTGTCGGCCGTCGACCGTGTCTTCGAGGACACGAGCGTTCGTCGCGGCGTCACCCGCGCGCCCGAGCCGCCGAGCCATAAGGCGATCCGCGCCGGGGCGGCAGGTTACGTCGAGGTCTGGCCCTCGGTCGGCGCCGATGCCGTCGACGAGCCCGACGACTGGCGCAAGCCTATCGACCATGCTCATGCGCCTGCCGTGGTGGTTGCTGAACAGGTCGCCGCCACCATCCGCAAATGGCTCGACGAGCGTGAGGTCATCGAAGGCACCGGCAAGCGCCTGCGCGCGGGCGACGTCATGGTGCTGGTGCGCAAGCGCGACCGCTTCGTTCATGCGCTGTCGCGGGCGCTGAAGCGCCGCGACATCCCGGTAGCCGGCGCCGACCGGCTGAGCCTGCCCGGCCATATCGCGGTCAAGGACCTGATCGCGCTTGGGCGTTTCCTGATCCAGCCGGAGGACGACCTGTCGCTGGCCGCCGTGCTGCGTAGCCCGATCTTCGGCATGTCGGAAGATGCGCTGTTTGTGCTCTCGGCCAATCGGAGCAAAGGAAGGTCGCTGATCGCCTCGCTGCGCGATCATGCGGCGAGAGATGCTGTTTTCGCCGAGGCGGCCGCCGTCCTTGAGGCCTGGGCGACGGAGGCTGCCTTCCGGCCGATCTTCGAGTTCTATTCGGGCGTGCTGTCGGGCGGACCCAGCCGCGACGGCGTGCGCAAGAAGATGATCTCGCGCCTTGGCCAGGAGGCCGGCGACATTCTCGACGAGTTCCTGAATTTCTGCCTGGCCGAGGAGCGCACCGGCCTGCCCGGTCTCGAATCGTTCCTGTCGACGCTCGAAAGTGCCGGCCCCGAGATCAAGCGCGAGATGGATCAGACGCGTGACGAGGTCCGCATCATGACCGTACACGCCGCCAAGGGTCTGGAGGCGCCGGTGGTGTTCCTCGTCGACAGCGGCTCGGCCCCGTTCAGCGATCAGCATTTGCCGCGCCTGATGCCTTTCGTCCCGCAAGGCCGACACTGGCAGGGCAAGGGTTATCTCTGGCGCGCTGGCGCCGATGTCGCCAACGCCTTCTCGAAGGGTGCCAGCGCGTTGGCCCGCGATCTCGCCGACGACGAATACCGGCGCCTGCTTTATGTCGGCATGACCCGCGCCGAGGACCGGCTGATCATCTGCGGTTATCACGGCAAGCGCCAGCCCGGCCTCAACACCTGGCATTCGATTGTCAGCCGTGCGTTGTCGGTGGCGCCCGAAAGCGCGGAGCGCGGCCATCCCGTCATCACGGACAGGCCTGTCCACCGCTTCCGCGTCACGCCATTGCCCGCAACGCCTTTGTCGGCGCCGGAACCGGCGGCCAGCGAGAGAGCCCGCATCGAGCCCTTGCCGGAAAGCCTTTTTGGCGCGCCGCCGGCCTTCGAGGATTTGCCGCGGCCGCTGTCCCCGTCGGGCGCTTCGGCGCTGATCGAGGAGACGCAGGAGGCCGTGATCTCGGGCCGCTCGCCGGTGCTCGACGCCGAGGGCGAGCCGGGCTTTGCCATCGCCCGCGGCTCGGCCTTGCACCGGCTGTTACAGATGCTGCCGCGGCTCGACGCCGAGATACGCCAGTCCGCCGCCGAGCGCTACCTCGTCCGTGTCGGCCAGGACTGGCCGGATGCGGAGCGTGCCAGCGCGCTCGCATCCGTGCTTGCAGTCCTCGACGACCCCAGGTTTTCGCCGCTGTTTTCGCCCTCCTCGCGCGCCGAAGTGTCTGTTATGGGCAGCCTCGTGGTCAGGGGAAAGCCGCGCTCGGTGTCGGGCAAGATCGACCGCCTGGCGGTCACCGACAGCGAGGTGTTGATCGTCGACTACAAGACCAACCGGCCGCCACCCGCCTCGTTCGAGCAGGTGCCAAACGCCTATGTCGTGCAGCTTGCGCTCTACCGCGCGCTGCTCCGGCCGCTCTATCCCGGCAAGACGGTTGCCGCGGCCCTGCTGTTCACAGAGGCGCCGCGGCTGATCGCCGTACCGGCCGAGGCGATGGATGCCGCCCTTGTTCGACTCACCCAAGCGTGACACAACGGATGCTTGACCAAGGGTCCGCGCACTACCACATATGGCGCGACAGACAACTCCAAGAGGATCGTATCATGGCCACCGTCAAGATCGACAACAGCAATTTCAAGTCCGGCGTGCTCGAGGCCAAAGAGCCCGTCGTCGTCGATTTCTGGGCTGAATGGTGCGGCCCCTGCAAGATGATCGGCCCGTCGCTCGAAGAGATTTCCAACGAGCTCGCCGGCAAGGTCAAGATCACCAAGGTCAACATCGACGAGAACCCCGAGATTGCCGCCCAGTTCGGCGTGCGTTCGATTCCGACGCTGATGATCTTCAAGGACGGCGAAGTTGCCGACATCAAGGTCGGCGCGCTGCCCAAGACCGCGCTGTCGCACTGGATCAGCGGCAACGTTTGATCGCCCGTATCAAGCAAATGAAAAGCCCGGCTTTGGTCGGGCTTTTTTGTATCTCGAATGGCCGCTGGACAGGCCCTCAGGTCGGCGGCGTGCCGTTGGCCGCCAGCACCTCGCCCACCAGATAGAGCGAGCCGCCGATCAGGATGCGCGGCGCCGGCTCTTTCTCGTCCCAGGTATCGCGCAAAAGCATCAGTGCATTGGCAACCGAGCTCACCGGCTCGGCCGACAGCCCGGCCTCGGTGGCGCGCACAGCCAGTTCCTCGTTGGGAACGCCGGCGTCGCTCATCGTCACCGGCACGGTGTAGACATGGCGCGCCATGCCGTGGAACGGCTTGAAATAGCCGGTCTGGTCTTTGGTGTTGATCATGCCGGAGATCAGGAACAGCGGGCGCGGGAACTTCTCCTCCTGCTCGGTCAGGGCCTCGGCAATGACGGTCCCGGCGCCGGGATTGTGGCCGCCGTCGACCCAGACCTCGGCGCCCTTCGGCGCCAGCTCGCTGAGTGCGCCCTGCGGCAGGCGCTGCATGCGACCGGGCCAGGCCACCGACGCCATCGCCTTGTCGGCGGTGCGTTCGTCGACCGGGAAGCCGGCGGCCTTCACCGCGGCGATCGCGGCGGCTGCATTGGCGAACTGGTGACGTCCGGGCAGGCGTGGCGGTGACAGGTCCAGCAGGCCGGTCTGGTCCTGGTAGATCATGCGGCCGTTTTCCTCGAAGGCGACGAAATCCTGGCCATAAACCTCAAGTGGGCAATTGAGCCGCTCGGCAGTGTCGATCAGCACCTGCTGTGCCGCCTCGGTCTCCTGCGCGCCGACGACGACCGGGCAACCGCGCTTGATGATGCCGGCTTTCTCGGCGGCGATCAGCTCGACCTTGTCGCCAAGATAGGCCTCGTGGTCCATCGACACCGGCATGATCACCGACACCGCCGAGCGCTTGATGACATTGGTGGCGTCGAAGCGCCCGCCAAGCCCGACCTCTATGATGCAGGCGTCGGCCGGATGCTCCGAGAACAGAACGAACGTGACGGCCGTGAGGATCTCGAAGACGGTGATCTTCTCGCCGCGATTGGCTTCGCCGACGCGGCGTACGGCATCCGCCAGCACGTCGTCGGCGACAAGCTTGCCGCCGCCCGGCGCTGCCAGGCGGTAGCGTTCGTGCCAGTTCACCAGATGCGGCGAGGTGTGGACATGGACCAGCAGACCCTGGGCTTCGAGCAGCGCACGCGAGAACGCCGCGCACGAGCCCTTGCCATTGGTGCCGGCGATGTGGATCACCGGCGGCATGTGGTCCTGCGGATTGCCCAGCCTTTCGAGCAGCCGGGTGATGCGGTCGAGCGAAAGGTCGAAGCCCTTCGGATGGAGCGCCAACAGGCGCTCGATTTCGAGATCGGCTTCGAGCGTGGTCATGGCATTTCCTCGGGCGCTACGCTGCTGCGGTCGTATCAGGCCTGCGGGCGGCGTTCCGGCACCGGCACGACGGGTGGCAGAATCTCGGCTTCGACAGCCTTGGCCGCCACCGGTGCCTTGGTCAGGATCTTGAGCAGGTTGGCAACCGTCGATTTCATCTCGAGCCGCGACACCACCATGTCGACCATGCCGTGGTCCATCAGGTACTCCGAGCGCTGGAAGCCCTCAGGCAGCTTCTCGCGGATGGTCTGCTCGATGACGCGCGGGCCGGCGAAGCCGATCAGCGCACCGGGCTCGGCAATATGGACGTCGCCCAGCATCGCGTAGGAGGCGGTGACGCCGCCGGTCGTCGGATTGGTCAGCACCACGATATAGGGCAGGCCGGCTTCCTTGAGCC
Source organism: Aminobacter sp. MDW-2 (assembly GCF_014250155.1). Lineage (NCBI taxonomy): Bacteria > Pseudomonadati > Pseudomonadota > Alphaproteobacteria > Hyphomicrobiales > Phyllobacteriaceae > Aminobacter > Aminobacter sp. MDW-2. The sequence continues at coordinate 914,945 of NZ_CP060197.1, read as the reverse complement.
GGTCGACTGCGACAGTCGTGCGTGGCAGCTGCATCAGCGACAAGATGCCTTCCTGCATGCGCGCGCCGCCCGAGGCAGCGAACAGGATCAGCGGACGCTTCTTCTCCAGCGCAACCTCGAAGGCGCGGATGATGGCGTCGCCTGCGGCCATGCCGAGCGAACCGCCCATGAAGGCGAAGTCCTGCACGGTGACGACGACGGGCAGGCCCTCGATCTTGCCGGTGCCCGACAGGATCGCGTCTTCGAGACCGGTCTTGGTCTTGGCGTCCTTGAGGCGGTCGACATAGCGCTTCTCATCGCGGAACTTCAGCGGGTCGGTCACGACCTTGGGGTTCTCGATGATCTCGTAGCGGCCCTCGTCGAAGAAGAAGCGCAGCCGCTCCTTCGCCGAAATCTTCATGTGATGGCCCGAAGACGGGATGACGTACTGGTTTTCCTCGAGGTCCTTGTGGAACACCATCTCGCCGCTCTCGGGATCCTTGATCCAGAGATTGTCGGGCATTTCCCGGCGGCCAAGCATCGAGTTGATCTTGGGGCGGACGTAATTGGTAATCCAGTTCATGGCAGTGGTCCTCTTCGAGCCCAGGACATGGGGTATTTATTGGGCGGGAGCAAGGCGTGCGGCGCGAACGCCTTGGGACAAGCCGGTAACCAGCGTCGCCACGGCTTCGGCCGGGTCGGCGGTCTTTTCACCCTTCGGGCCCAGGACGTTGGCCACGGCATTGACGATCGCTGTGCCGACGACCACGCCGTCGGCCGATGCGCCGATGGTGCGTGCCTGCTCGGCGGTCTTGACGCCGAAGCCGACACAGACGGGGAGATCGGTGTGCGCCTTGATGCGGTTCACCGCCTCCGCCACCTTGGTCGTGTCAGCCAGCGCCGAGCCGGTGATGCCGGTCATCGAGACGTAGTAGACAAAGCCCGACGTGTTTTCGAGCACCTTCGGCAGGCGCTTGTCGTCGGTCGTCGGCGTTGCCAGGCGGATGAAGTTGATGCCGGCCTTGAGTGCAGGGATACACAGTTCGGCGTCCATCTCCGGCGGCAGGTCGACGATGATCAGCCCATCTATACCCGAGGCGACAGCGTCGGTCAGGAAGCGGTCGACGCCGTAGATGTAGATCGGGTTGTAATAGCCCATCATGACGATCGGCGTGTCGTTGTCGCCCTGGCGGAACTCGCGCGCCAGTTTGAGCGTCTTGGCCAGCGTCTGACCGGCCTTCAGCGCGCGCAGGCCGGCGGCCTGGATCGCCGGGCCATCGGCCATCGGGTCGGAAAACGGCATGCCGAGCTCGATGACGTCGCTGCCCGCCTTGGGCAGTGCCTTCATGATCGACAGCGAGGTTTCGTAGTCAGGGTCGCCGCCCATGAAATAGGTCACGAGCGCCGGGCGTCCCTCGGCCTTCAGCTTTGCCATGCGGCGGTCGATGCGGGTGGTCGTCATGATCAGATCTCCATGCCCAGCATCTTGGCCACCGTATGCACGTCCTTGTCGCCACGGCCGGAGAGGTTGACGATCATCACCTTGTCCTTGCCCATCGTAGGCGCAACCTTGACCGCATGCGCGATGGCATGGGCGGATTCGAGCGCCGGGATGATGCCTTCCACCTTGGTGGTCAGCTGGAACGCCTCCAGCGCTTCGTCGTCGAGGATCGGCACATAGTCGACGCGGCCGCTGTCGCGGAGCCAGCTATGTTCGGGGCCAACGCCGGGATAGTCGAGACCGGCGGAGATCGAGTGGCCGTCGAGGATCTGGCCGTCATTGTTCTGCAACAGGTAGGTGCGGTTGCCGTGCAGCACGCCGGGGCGACCAGCGCTCATCGAGGCGCAGTGCTCGATGCCGTCGAGGCCACGTCCGCCGGCTTCGATGCCGACGATCTTGACGCTGCGGTCGTCGAGGAAAGGGTGGAACAGGCCAATGGCGTTCGAGCCGCCGCCGACGGCAGCAACGATCATGTCGGGCAGGCGCCCCTCCTGCTCGAGGATCTGGGCCCGCGCCTCGGTGCCGATCACCGACTGGAAGTCGCGGACGAGCTCGGGATAGGGGTGCGGGCCGGCGGCGGTGCCGATCAGGTAATAGGTGTCGTGCACGTTGGTGACCCAGTCACGCAACGCTTCGTTCATGGCGTCCTTCAGCGTGCCGTGGCCGGCGCTGACCGGGCGCACTTCGGCACCCAAGAGCTTCATGCGGAAGACGTTTGGCTTCTGCCGTTCGACGTCGGTGGCGCCCATATAGACGAAGCAGGGGAAGCCGAAGCGGGCGGCGACGGTTGCGGAAGCAACACCATGCTGGCCGGCGCCGGTTTCGGCGATGATACGGGTCTTGCCCATGCGCTTGGCGAGCAGGATCTGGCCCAGGCAATTGTTGATCTTGTGCGAGCCGGTGTGGTTCAGGTCCTCGCGCTTGAAATAGATCTTGGCGCCGCCCCCGAGGCCCTTCGCCGAGGAAACGTCACGAAGATGCCGGGTCAGGCCTTCGGCGTAGTAGAGCTTGGACGGCCGGCCGGCATAAAAGGTCGACAGCTCGTTGAGTTCCGCCTTGAAGGCCGGGTCGTTCTTGGCCTCGTCCCAGTGGCGCTGCAGGTCGAGGATCAGCGGCATCAGCGTCTCGGCGACGAAACGGCCGCCGAAGATGCCGAACATGCCCTGCTCGTCGGGTCCGGTGCGGAAGGAATTGGGCTCTGCCGGCTGGTTCAAGGCCGATCTCCTTGCGGCTGGAGGCTCACTCAGGCGGCGCTGTCTTCGCGCGCGGCCCGGACGGCCCTGAAGAAATTGTCGATCAGCGCCGCATCCTTGACGCCGGGTGCGCTTTCCACGCCCGAGGAAATGTCGATGCCGGGCGGGTTTGCGAGCCTGAGGGCGTCGCCGATATTGGCGGCGTTCAAACCACCGGAAAGCATGTAATCGACGGAGGCGTCAAGGCCCGCAAGCAACCGCCAGTCGAAGGAAACGCCGTTGCCGCCGGGCAATTCGGACCCCGCGGGCGGTTTGGCGTCGAATAGCAGACGATCGGCGACCTCGCCATAAGGCACGATCGCGTCGAAGTCCTGGGCTTCGCGAATGGAGAAGGCCTTCATCACAGGCAGGCCGTATCGGGCCTTTACGTCAGCCACGCGCTCGGGCGCCTCCTTGCCGTGGAGCTGCAGCATGTCGGGCTTAACGGCAGCCACGATCGCGTCGAGAAAGGCGTCGTCGGCGTCGACCGTGACGGCTACCGCCTCGGCGCGGCCTGTGGCGGACTGGCGCAGCTGCCCGGCGAGAGCGGGCGAGACGTTGCGCGGGCTTTTGGCAAAGAAGATGAACCCGACATGGCTCGCGCCATTGCCTAGAGCGGCGTCGAAGGTTTCAGCGGTGCTGAGGCCGCAGATCTTGATGTCGAGTGCCATGCGCCGGGATTGGCACGAAAAGCCGGCCGAGTCGAGAAAAGCTTGCGAAACATCGCGGTCAGGAAGCGACGCGCGGCACGGGAAAAATGGGCGATCGCCAGGCGACGCTGATGTGCGGCGATCGCCCGGAAGCGGTTGTAGTCGATTGTGTCGTGCGCTGACGGAACTGATGCGGGGTGGTGCTGACGGGACGTCATGGCTGGGTCCTCGGTGAAACCATGCCCGAGACGTATCATTTCCAGGTCTGTACATAATCAGCTATCCTGTTGGTGCATTCATGAACTGAGATCAGCAATATGGCGTCATCCGAAGACATGAAGGCCTTTGTGCGGATCGTCGATCTCGGCTCCTTCGCCAAAGCCGCCGACGACCTGCGCATCACGCCGTCGGCCCTGTCGAAACTGGTGTCGCGGCTCGAGGACCGGCTCGGTGTCCGATTGCTGACGCGCACGACACGCCGGCTGGCGCTGACCTCGGAGGGCACGCTGTTCCTCGAGCGGGCGCGCGAGGTGCTCGAACTCATCGATCTCGCTGAAGCCGACGTCGCGTCGGCGCGCGCCAGGCCCAAGGGGCTCCTGCGCGTCAATTCCAGCACCGGCTTCGCGCGCCAGACACTGCTGCACGCCATTCCGGAGTTTCTCAGGCGCTACCCCGAAGTGACTGTCGATCTCAGCCTCACTGACAAGCTTATCGATCCGGTCGCCGAGCAAGTCGATGTCGTCCTGCGCGGCAGCCCGACATCAGGGTCCGACATGGTGGCTCGCCAGCTGGCCGAAAGCCGCCGGGTGATCTGCGCAGCACCGTCCTATCTGGCGCGTGCCGGTACGCCATGTTCGGCAACCGAACTTACCGGTCACAACTGCATTCCGCTTTCGGGTCAGTCGTCGATGACGACATGGCCGCTGGCGAGTGGCGACGATCTCGTGCGCTTCCAGCCCTCCGGCAACTTCGGTTGCGACAATGTCGGCATGCTGTTCGACCTCGCCGTCCAGGGCCATGGCATCGTGCGGCTGGCGGATTTTGTCGTTGGCCAGGCGGTTCGCGAAGGCCGGTTGATCGAAATCCTCGCAGACATCAACCGCTCGGACCCGATCTCGCTCTGGGCCGTCATGCCCAAGGGTCGTTTCCGCGCGCCACGGGTTCAGGCGTTTCTGGATTTCATGGGAGAGTGGTTGGAGGCGTAGTCACCCCTTGTGGGGAGGGTCGGACCGCAGGGGTAGCGATCAGCGAGCGCTTCGTCGGATGGTGGGCGCTTCCAACCGCCGCCCGCCGCTTCGCGTCGACCTTCCCCACAAGCGGGAGGGTAGGCCCTACTCACTCAAACACGATCGCCTGCAGTGCTCCGCCATTGCGCTTGAGCCACGCCTTGCAGCGCTCGGTGTCGGGGCAGAGTTCTTCGCACAGCTTCCAGAATTTCGGGCCGTGGTTCATCTCGCGGAGATGTGCGACCTCGTGGGCGACGAGGTAGTTGATGACAGGCGTCGGCGCCATCATGATGCGCCACGAGAACGACAGAACCCCATCAGAGGTGCAGGAGCCCCAGCGGCTGGTCGTGTCGCGGAAGCGGATCGCCTTGGCGCGGCGCCCGGCGGCCTCGCTGTGCCTGGCCACCATCGCTTCGATGTCGCGCTTGGCCTCGCGCTTGAGGAAGTCGGCGATGCGGCGCGGCAAATGCGTCCGGTCGCCATGGACGACGAGCGTCGGCCCGCTTTCGTCCTGCGACTGGCGCACGGTGCCGCGCGTTCCGCCTTCGTGGATGATGAGATGCGGTACACCGCGGATCGGAATCTTGATGCCGGGACGCACCTGCGGCCGGTCGGGCACCTTGGCGAGGCGCTGTTCCAGCCAACCCTGATGACGGTCGAGAAAGCGGTCGACCTCGCCCTGGCGCAGGCCGGGCGGCACGGTGATGCGCAGGCCGCGGCCGCCGGCGTCGATGCGCAAAGTCAGCCGCCGCGCCCGGTCGTTCTCGACGATCCTGAGCGGCAGCGTGCGGCCGGCCACGACATGGTCCCGTTCCAGGACGGGTGTCGGCGCCGGCTTGGTCAGCTTGCGGAAGAAGCCAAAGGACATGGTGCGAGACTAGATGATTCGAGTGACAACGGCGCAATAGAAACGCCGGCGCAATAGAAACGGCGCCGCGATCACGGCGCCGTTGGCATTCAGCGGCTTGGGGTGGCCTCAGTCGTCAAGCAGGCCCGACTTGCCGCCCTTCTTGGGCGTGACGGTCGGAGCCGTCGGCTTGTTGCGGTTGGCCATGAAGCGGTCGAAGTCGTCCTGGTCCTTGGCCCGGCGCAGTTCGCGGGCATAGGCGTCGAATTCGTCGCGCATCTCGTCGAGCTTGCGACGCTCTTCGTTCAGGCGCTCGAGTTCCTTCTCACGCCAGTCGTCGAAGGCGACGTTGCCGGTCTGGGTGTTGGCACGGTAGGAAGCCTTGCGGCAGCCGGCGAAGATGCCGTCGGTCGCACGGTTGACGTCGCGCTTGAAACCGTCAAGCCGGTCGCCCCAGATGATGTAGGCAAGCATGGCGAGGCCGAGCGGCCAGAACACCATGAAGCCGATCACCATCAACGCGATGGTTGCCGGCGTCCAAGCCGGACGGATCAGTGCAGTCGTGTTCATAGTAGATTGCCGTTCCTTTGTTCGAGGCAGCAGGGGAAAAATGCTGCTCACATCGACATGGGAAAGCAAAAATGGCGATTCAAGACGACGCCGGCCAAAACCGGACAAGGCTTTGGGAAAGCTAGCCTTTTTTGAAGTTCTCGAGCACCAGCACGACAAGCCCTGCGACCAGTCCCCAGAAGGCCGAGCCGACGCCGAGCAAAGTCAGCCCCGATGCGGTGACGACGAAAGCGATCGTCGCCGCCATGCGGTGATGGTCGTCCTTGAGCGCAATGGCGAGTGCATTGGCCAGCGACGACACCAACCCGAGCCCGGCAACAAGCACGATCAAGCTCGGCGGCAGCACGGCAAACACCGCCACCAGAGACGCGCCGAACGCGGCGAAGACAAGATAGGCGAGCGCATAGAATGGCCCGGTCTTCCAGCGCTCCTTCATGTCGGGGTGCACGTCTGGACCGGTGCAGATCGCAGCCGAGATCGCGGCGAGGTTGGTGGTCGAGGCGCCGAATGGCGCCGACAGCACCGAAAGCAGCCCGGTCACCCCGATCAGCGGGCCGGGCTCGGGGTTGTAGCCGGCGGCGCGCAGCACGGCGAGGCCGGACAGGTTCTGCGAGGCCATGGTGACGAGATAGAGCGGCAGCGCCAGGCCGATCGTCGCGGTCAGCGTGAATTCGGGCGCGATCAGCGTCAGTGTCGACAGTTCCGGCACGGGCAGAGTGCCGACGCGGCCGGTGAGGAATGCAGCAAGCCCGCCGCCAACCAGCACCACCAGCACCGACAATGCCGGATTGTAGAGCCGGACCAGGAAGAACGCGCCGATCAGCGGCAGGATCAGCCACGGGTCAGTGGGCACGGCCTTGGCGGCATTGATGGCGAAGGTGACGACGATGCCGGCCAGCATGCCCGAGGCGACGGAGGCCGGGATGCGCGAGATCAGCTGCGTCAGCGGCTTGATCAGCCCGGTCAGCACCAGGAGCACGCCTGCCACCAGGAAGGCGCCGACAGCCTCGTTGATGGTAAAGCCGCTGCTCGCGGCGATCAGCGCCGCACCCGGCGTCGACCAGGCCGAGATGACCGGCATCCTGGTCCGCCAAGACAGCCAGGCCGTCTCGAAGGCCATGGCGAGGCAGATGGCGGTGACCCAGCTCGCCGTCTGCACCTGCGTCGCGCCGACCGCGTCGGCGGCGGCGACGATGATGGCGAGTGTACTGCCGAAGCCGACGATGGCCGCGACAAAGGCCGAGATCGGGATCGAGATGCGCATCGGCTCAGCCGGCCCGCGCGATGGTTTCGCCGACTGCGCGGGTCAGCAGCTCGAGATCCTGGGGCCGTGACAGGCGATGATCGCCGTTTGGCACCAGCGACAGCGTTGCGTCGTCGGCGGGCAGAAGGCTCATCAGCTTCAGCGCATGGCTGTGCGGCACGTCGGGGTCGGCAAGGCCCTGGATGATGTGGACGGGGCAATGGGTGTGGATCGGCCCTGTCATGACGAGGTTGTTGCGGCCGTCCTCGATCAGCGCGCGGGTGTAGATATAGGGCTCCGGCGAATAGTCCGACGGTTCCTCGAAATAGCCTTTCTTGGCCAGGTCCCTGCGCTGGGCCTCGGTCAGTTCGGGCTCGATCAACTCGGCGGTGAAGTCCGGCGCCGGCGCCAGCAGCACCAGTCCGGCGACGCGGTCACCCTCGCCCGCTTTGTTTAGCTCGGCGTTCATCCTGAGCGCGATCCAGGCGCCCATCGACGAGCCGACGAGCACCTGCGGCCCTGTCGTGAACGCGCGGAACACCGCAAGGCTTTCGGCCAGCCACCTGGAGATCGTGCCGTCGGCAAAGGCGCCGCCGCTCTCACCATGGCCGGAATAGTCGTGGCGCAGGAAGGCGCGCCCTTCGCCCGCCGCCCACGCGGCCAGAGCCTCGGCCTTGGTGCCCAGCATGTCGGACTTGTAGCCGCCGAGCCAGACCACGCCCGGCGCCTGGCCCGGCTGGTACCTCAAGGCGATACGGTTGCCTTCGACCTCGATGAAGTCCGGTGCGCTTGCAGTCATGTCAAATCCCCTTGGCTGGGACTTGTGGCACAGCCGGCCTGATGCGGAAAGTGCCCCAAGAATCGTTATTTTGGGGCAGTTCGCATGCGCAGAAGCAGGTGATTTGTTGCGAGTGCTGTGTTATTGACTTCGCCCGCGCGCTACCCACATTGGCGCGTCAGACATTCAACAACGTCAATGGCTCGAGGAGACCACGACCATTCGCAGACCTTTTAAAGCAGCCGCGCCTACCAAGGACGGCCCGCGTTCCAACCGTGACATCCGGGTTCCCCGGGTCCAACTGATCGACGTCGACGGTTCGAACCGTGGCGATGTTTCCATCAACGACGCACTCCTGGCCGCCGAAGAGGCAGGCCTCGATCTCGTAGAGATTTCCCCCAACGCCACGCCGCCCGTCGTCAAGATCCTTGACCTCGGCAAGCTGAAATACGCCAACCAGAAGAAGGCGGCCGAGGCGCGCAAGAACCAGAAGGTCATCGAGATCAAGGAGATCAAGATGCGCCCGAACATCGACAGCCATGACTACGAGACCAAGATGAAGGCGGTGCGACGCTTCTTCGAGGAAGGCGACAAGGTCAAGCTGACGTTGCGTTTCCGTGGCCGCGAAATGGCGCACATGGAACTCGGCATGCAGCTTCTCAACAAGGTGCGCGAGGAAGTCGCCACCATCGCCAAGGTCGAAGCCGAGCCCAAGCTCGAAGGCCGTCAGATGATGATGGTGCTGGCGCCACGCTGATGCCATGTTGCGCGCCCAGACGGGCGCGCAATGCACCGATGCCCCGGCATCCGCCGGGGCTATTTTCCCCGACAGTGGTGCCAAAAGGCTGACCTGCCCGCGCAGGGCGGCTGGAGTGTTTGGCCGCATGAGCAACGACGACACATCAGGCCTGGGCCGGTACCAGAGCATGCGCCGCCTCGTGTTGGCCGTGCTGATCGTTGCGATGTTCGCGGCCTTGCTGTTCGGCCAGTCGACCTTTCCGCCCGACACCACCGTCCACGAAGTCGTCGAGATGGTCGGCATCCTTTTGATCTTCCTCGGCATCGTCGGCCGCCTGTGGTGCACGCTCTATATCGGCGGGCGCAAATCGGGTGAGGTCGTCACCGGCGGGCCCTATTCGATGACCCGCAACCCGCTCTACGTCTTTTCGACGCTGGCGGCCGCCGGCGTCGGCGCGCAGATGGGGTCGATCGTCGCCACGATCGGCTTTGCCGTACTGTGCGCGCTGGCCTTCCATGTGGTCATTCTGCGTGAGGAGCGGCATCTCGAAGCGCTTTTCGGCGCCGCCTACAAGGCCTATGTCGAAAGGGTGCCGCGTTTCTTCCCGAAGCTCTCGCTCTATCAGGAAGGCGACACCGGCAGTTTCCGGCCCAAGCTTTTGCTCAACACCTTGCTCGACGGCCTGGTGTTTCTCGTCGCCCTGCCCGTTTTCGAGCTGATCGACCACGCCCAGGTCACCGGCGCGCTACCGGTGCTGTTCCGCCTCCCCTGAGGCCGCGGAAACATTGCGGTTGCGGCCGTTTCAGGGTGTTGCACTGCGCCAAACTTCCGCGTATATAGCCGCGTCCCAGAACCGCCCGGCAGGGCATGCCGTGGCGGTTTCATTTGCTTTTCGGGCTTTGGTCGGCCTGAAAACAACAACATGAAGGGATTTCGAAGCACTTTCGGGTGCCGCGGGATCCTGAAGAACGGAGTAGCAAAATGCCCAAGATGAAGACCAAATCGGCTGCCAAGAAGCGGTTCAAGGTTACCGCGACTGGCAAGGTCCTGGCGGCTGCCGCAGGCAAGCGCCATGGCATGATCAAGCGTTCCAACAAGTTCATTCGCGATGCTCGCGGCACGATGGTTCTGGCTGAACCGGATGCCAAGAAGGTCATCAAGAATTTTCTGCCGAACGGCCTCTGAGCCCGGCCTGGACAACGTTTAAGGAGATCATGACATGGCACGCGTCAAAAGGGGCGTAACCGCCCACGCCAAGCACAAGAAGGTTCTCGAGCAGGCCAAGGGTTTCTACGGCCGCCGCAAGAACACCATCCGCATTGCCAAGCAGGCGGTGGAAAAGTCGAAGCAGTACGCTTACCGCGACCGCAAGAACCGCAAGCGCAACTTCCGCGCCCTGTGGGTCCAGCGCATCAACGCCGCGGTCCGCGAGCACGGCCTGACATATGGCCGCTTCATCGACGGCCTGAACAAGGCCAACATCGAGATCGATCGCAAGATCCTCTCCGACATGGCTATCCATGAGCCGCAGGCATTCGCCGCACTCGTGGCCAAGGCCAAGGTTGCTCTTGAGTACCTCAAGAACACCACGCCAAATGCTTTTGAAAGCGCTGTAGCTTAACCAGCGCCTTCCCAAGCATCACAGACTTGATTTGGGGAACCCGCGCTGGCACGGCTGGCGCGGGTTTTTCTTTTGCCGCAACGAAGGGCCGCAGGGCCGCAACGGAACTGGACCATGAGCGATCTTGAAACTCTCGAACAATCGCTGCTGAGCGACATCGCTTCGGCCTCCGACGAGCAGGCGGTCGAGGCGGTGCGCGTCGCCGCCCTCGGCAAGAAGGGCTCGGTCTCGGAGATGCTGAAGACCCTCGGCGCGATGAGCGCCGAAGAGCGCCAGACCAAGGGGCCGGCGATCAACGGCCTGAAGAACCGGGTCACCGACGCGCTCTCGGCCCGCAAGAGCGAGTTGCGCGATGTCGCCATTACCGCCCGCCTCGTCGCCGAGAAGATCGATGTCACCTTGCCGGTGCGTCAGTCGCCGGCCGAGCGCGGCCGCATCCATCCAATCAGCCAGGTCATCGACGAGATCGCGGCGATTTTTGGCGACCTCGGCTTTGCCATCGCCGAAGGTCCCGATGTCGAGACCGACCACTACAATTTCACCGCGCTCAACTTCCCCGTCGGCCACCCGGCGCGCGAGATGCACGACACGTTCTTCTTCCCGCCCGACCAGAATGGCGAGCGCAAGCTTTTGCGCACCCACACCTCGCCGGTGCAGATCCGCACCATGGAGACGCAGAAGCCGCCGATCCGCATCGTCATTCCCGGCAAGACCTATCGCCAGGATTCGGACGCCACGCACTCGCCGATGTTCCATCAGGTCGAGGGCCTGGTGATCGACAAGACCGCCAACATCGCCAACATGAAGTGGGTGCTGGAGGAGTTCTGCAAGGCGTTCTTCGAGGTCCCCTCGGTCAAGATGCGCTTCCGTCCGTCCTTCTTCCCGTTCACCGAGCCGAGCCTCGAGGTCGACATCCAATGCGACCGTTCGCGTCCCGGCGAAGTACGTTTCGGCGAAGGCAACGACTGGATGGAGATCCTCGGCTGCGGCATGGTGCACCCGAACGTGCTGCGCCATGGCGGCCTCGATCCCGACGAGTATCAGGGCTTCGCCTGGGGCATGGGTATCGACCGCATCGCCATGCTGAAATACGGCATGCCCGATCTGCGCGCTTTCTTCGACGCCGATGTCCGCTGGCTCCAGCACTATGGCTTCCGCCCGCTCGACATGCCGACCCTGTTCGGTGGCCTGAGCGCATGAGTGACGCTGCCGACCGATATGCCGGTGCGGTGACCTTCGCCTTCGGCGACAGCCCGGAGCTCGCCGACGAGCTGCTGGCGCTGGTGCTGTCAGGGCGTAAGACCGCGACCTGCGGCGCCTTGCGCGACTACGGCGGCGCTGAGCCGGTGCCCGAGGTCGGCCGCAGGGATGTCGTGCTCGACGGCCAGGGCCGCCGTGCCGCTGTCATCGAAACCGTCGAGGCGATCCAGCGCCGCTTCGACGAGGTCGATGCGGAGTTTGCCGCCGCGGAAGGCGAGGGTGACCTGTCCTATGAATATTGGCGTCAGGCCCACGAGGCCTATTTCGCCCGCAATGGCGGCTTTTCGCCTGACATGATTTTGGTTTGTGAGCGGTTCCGGGTGGTGGAAGTGCTCGACCGCAACGACACGAAACGAGTGAACCCATGAAATTCACCCTCTCCTGGCTCAAGGATCATCTCGACACCGACGCCTCGCTCGACCAGATCGTCGAGCGCCTGACGTCGATCGGCCTCGAAGTTGAGTCCGTCGACGACAAGGCGGCCCTCAAGCCTTTCGTCATTGCCAAGGTGCTGACGGCAAACAGGCATCCCGACGCCGACAAGCTGCAGGTTCTCACAGTCGACACCGGTGACGGCAAGCCCGTCCAGGTGGTCTGCGGCGCGCCCAATGCACGGGCCGGGCTGATCGGCGCCTTCGCCGCTCCCGGCGCCTATGTGCCCGGCATCGACGTGACGCTGTCGGTCGGCAAGATCCGCGGCGTTGAAAGCCACGGCATGATGTGCTCCGAGCGCGAGCTTCAGCTGTCGGATGAGCATAATGGCATCATCGACCTGCCGGCTGATGCGCCGGTCGGCACGTCCTTCGCGGCCTACGCGCATCTCGACGACCCGGTCATCGAGATCAACCTGACGCCGAACCGTCCCGACGCCACCAGCGTCCATGGCATCGCCCGCGATCTCGCGGCGTCCGGCCTCGGCACGCTCAAGGGCGGTAAGGTCGAGCCGGTCGCCGGTGATGGCGAATGCCCGGTCAAGGTGTCGATCGAGGCGCCGGAGCTCTGCCCGGGTTTCGCGCTGCGCCTTGTGCGCGGCGTCAAGAACGGTCCCTCGCCCAAATGGATGCAGCAGCGCCTGCTGGCCATCGGCCTCAGGCCCATCAACGCGCTGGTCGACATCACCAATTACGTCACCTTCGACCATGGCCGTCCGCTGCACGTCTTCGACGCCAGCAAGGTTGCCGGCAATCTCGTCGTCCGCCGTGGCCGCGAAGGCGACAAGGTGCTGGCGCTCGACGGCCGCGAATACGCGCTGACATCGGAGATGTGCGTCATCGCGGATGACAATGGCGTCGAATCCATCGCCGGCGTCATGGGCGGCGAGCATTCGGGCTGCGACGAGAACACGACGGACGTGCTGATCGAGTCGGCGCTGTGGGCCCCGCTCAACGTCGCCCGTACCGGCCGCACGCTCGGCATCATCACCGATGCGCGCTACCGCTTCGAGCGTGGTGTCGACCCCGAATTCATGGTTCCGGGTGTCGAGCTGGCAACGAAGCTGGTGCTGGAACTCTGCGGTGGCCAGCCGACCAGGACCGATGTGACAGGTTATGCCGGTCACACGGCCAAGGTCGTCTCCTTGCCATTGTCCGAGGTCAAGCGCCTGACCGGTATCGAGGTGCCGAAGGCCGAGAGCCTCGACATCCTCACCCGCCTCGGCTTTGGCGTGAGCGGCGATGGCGACGTCGTCGAGGTTTCCGTGCCGTCCTGGCGTCCCGACGTCGACGGCAAGGCCGACCTGGTCGAGGAGGTCATGCGCATCCACGGCGTCGACAACATCGCGCCGCAGCCGCTGGGCGCGCATGACGCCGTCAACGGCAAGATCCTGACCACGCTGCAGATTCGCACCCGCTCGGCGCGGCGCGCGCTCGCCGTGCGCGGCATGATGGAGGCCGTCACCTGGTCGTTCATCCCGGCCAGGCACGCCGAGCTGTTCGGCGGCGGCCAGGACAGCCTCAAGCTGTCGAACCCGATCGCAGCGGACATGTCCGACATGCGGCCGTCGCTGCTGCCCGGCCTGATCGCCGCTGCCCAGCGCAATGCCGACCGCGGCCTCGGCGACGTCGCCCTGTTCGAGGTCTCCGGCACCTATGAGAACGACACGGCCGAAGGCCAGCGTCGCGTCGCCTCTGGTATCCGCCGCGGCACCGCCAAGCTTGAGGGCTCGGGCCGCAACTGGTCGGGCAATGCCGGCAATGTCGGCGTATTCGACGCCAAGGCCGATGCCATCGCCGCACTCGAAGCCTGCGGCGCACCCGTCGATCGGCTGCAGATCGAGACCGGCGCGCCGGCATGGTATCACCCGGGCCGCTCGGGCGTGATCAAGCTCGGCCCCAAGGTCGTGCTCGGCGCCTTCGGCGAATTCCATCCGAGGACGCTCGAAGGCCTCGACGTGTCGGGCCCGCTCTGCGGCTTCGAGGTCTATGTTGATGCCATCCCCGAACCCAAGGCCAAGCCGACCAAGACCAAGCCGAAGCTCGAATTGTCGGCCTTCCAGGCCGTAAAGCGCGACTTCGCCTTCGTCGTCGACAAGGCGGTCGAGGCCGGCACATTGACGCGTGCCGCCCTCGCCGCCGACAAGAAGCTGATCACGGGCGTCTCGGTCTTCGACGTCTTCGAAGGCGCATCGCTCGGCGAAGGCAAGAAGTCGATCGCCATCGAGGTGTCGATCCAGCCGGTCGAGAAGACGCTGACCGACCAGGATTTCGAGGCGCTCGCGGCGCGCATCGTCGAGAACGTCAAGAAGCAGACCGGCGGCGCGCTCAGGAGCTGATCGTTCTCGGGGTGCAGGATGGAGCATCTGCGATACAAGGGCCTGCCGTTTGAAGACCAGCGGCAGGTCCTGCTCGATATCCTCCTTGCCGACCCGATCGTCCGTCCGGCACTCGCCGTGGCCGAGAAACTCGCTCTGCCACAGTGGATGCTGGTTTCGGGTGCGCTCTACAACAGCGTCTGGAACCATCTGACCGGCCGCCCCGCCGGGCACGGCATCAAGGATCTCGACCTGTTCTATTTCGACGGCGCCGACCTCTCCTGGGAGGCCGAAGACGTGCATATCCGCCGGGGCAACGAGGCCTTTGCGCATCTGCCGCTGCCGGTCGAGATCCGAAACCAGGCCCGCGTGCATCTCTGGTTCGAGGATCATTTCGGCTCGCCGCGCGCTCCGCTCGGGTCGAGCGCCGAGTCGCTCGAGCATTTCGCTTCGCGCACCCATGCAGTCGGCCTCGCCCTTGTCGACGGCGTTGCGCGGGTCTGGGCGCCGTTCGGCCTCGACGATGTTTTTGCCTTCCGGATCACGCCCAATCATCGCAACGACAACCGCGCCACCCACGAAGCCAAGGGCCGGCGCGCCAGGGCGATGTGGCCGGAGGTCACCGTCTTGGACTGGTAGGCCCCTGTTCCGGGACGAATTCCGCCCCAGATTTGTTGTGCGACGGAGGTGCCGTCGATGCTGCGCAACACCACTACCCGTTATGGCTGGGCCGCGATTGTCCTGCACTGGCTGATCGCGGCTTTGTTCATCGGCCAGTTCGCCCTTGGGCTCGTCATGGTCCGCATGACCAGCCAGCGCACCTCCTTCGAGCTGATCCAGCTGCACAAGTCCTTCGGCTTCCTGCTGCTCGGGCTGGTGCTGGTCCGCGTCGGCTGGCGGCTCGGCAACATGAATCCCGAGCTGCCCGAGGAGGTCGATCCGCTGGAACGCAAGGCAGCACCCATGGTGCATCTCCTGCTCTATGCCGCGCAGCTCGTCGTGCCGCTGTCCGGCTGGGCGCTGGTGTCGGTTTCGGTACTCGAAATCCCGTCGGTGCCGTTCAATCTTTTCGTCATGCCGCATCTGCCGTTGCAGGTTTCCGATGCGGCCGAGACATTCTGGGTCTTCGGCCACAAATGGCTGGCCTATGCCGGCATCGCGCTGGTTGTGCTGCACATTCTGGCGGCGCTCCGGCACCATTTCTGGCTGCGTGATGTCGTGCTGGTTCGGATGATCTCGCCATTTTTCGCGAGGTCCCCACGAAAGCCGGAATAGCAGCTGCAATCCGTTCGTTTGTCTCGGTGCATGGCCCGGATGGGCCTTGCCATCAGGGAGCATGATGAGATGTCCGTGCATGTTTTTGGGCGTGTTTTGGGCGCTGCAGCCCTCATTGCGGTCGGTCTGCTCGGCGACACTGCCTCGGCGGTGGCGCTGTCCGATGCGGCCGGGCGCTATGCCGTTTCCAACAACGGTTCGAGCATCCGCTTTGCCATCGGCAAGATCGGCGGCGGCGGGCTCTCCGGCGCTTTCGGCCAGTTCAAGGGGACGATCCGCATCGACGGCGGCGACATTGCCCGTTCGAAGGTCGACATCACCATCTTTCCCGAAAGCGTCGGCACCGGTCAGGGCCGTATCGACGCCTTCCTGAAGTCGGACGCCGTCTTCGACGTCGCCAATTCACGTGAGATCACCTTCCGCTCGACCAGTGTCCGGCGCACCGGCGACAATTCGGCTGTCATCACCGGCCAGCTGACGGCGCGCGGCCACACCAACACCGAAAAGTTCACCGCCGAGCTGCAGGGCCTGAAGGGCGGACAGATCCGTTTCCGGGTCAGCGGCCAGGTGTTCCGCTCGCGTTACCAGATGGATGTCGGCACGCCGATCTATTCCAACATCGTTGCCTTCGACATGGAGTTCAGTGGCCGCCGCGGCTAAACAAGATAGGCTCTGGCATTTGGCGGCGGCTTCCGCCAATCTCCCGAAGCGGGCAATTGGGCCAGCTTTTTCCTTGTGTCCGGAGGCCAGATGTTTCGTTGGGGCGTACTTTCGACAGCCAAGATCGGCCGTGACCAGCTGTTGCCGGCGATCGCCGATTCCGACAATGGCGTGCTGGCCGCGGTCGCCAGCCGCGACGTCGGCAAGGCGCGAGCCCTGGCCGACCGCTTCGGCGCAGCACATGCCTTCGGCTCCTATGACGCGCTGCTTGCCTCCGACACCGTCGACGGCGTCTACATTCCGCTGCCGACCTCGCAACATCTCGAATGGGCGGCAAAGGCGGCCGAGGCCGGGAAGCACGTGCTGGTCGAAAAGCCGTTGGCGCTGAAGGCCGAGGACATCGCGCCGCTGATCGCCATCCGCGACCGCAACAAGGTGATCGTCTCTGAAGCCTTCATGGTCACCTATCATCCGCAATGGCTGAAGGTGCGCGACCTGATCGCAGCCGGGGCCATCGGCAAGCTCAAGCACGTCCAGGGCGCGTTTTCCTATTTCAACGTCGACCCCAACAACATGCGCAACCAGCTCGATCTCGGCGGCGGCGCCCTGCCCGATATAGGCGTCTACCCGACGGTCACGACGCGCTTTTCGACCGGCAAGGAGCCGGTGCGGGTGCAGGCGAGCATCGAACGCGACCCGAAATTCGGTACCGACATCTACTCCAGCGTCCGCGCCGATTTCGGCGATTTCGAACTTTCCTTTTATCTCTCGACCCAGCTCGCCAACCGCCAGCTGATGGTCTTCCACGGCGACAAGGGCTTCATCGAGATCCATGCGCCGTTCAATGCCGGGCTCTACGACCATCACCGCGTCGAGCTGCACAATGCCGGCCACAACGAGGCGACGGTGTTCCGCTTCCCCGGCGCTCAGCAGTACCGGCTGCAGGTCGAGACCTTTGTCCGCGCAGCGCAAGGGGGTGGAGACCACGTCTTCTCGCTCGAGCAGTCGGTGCTCAACCAGAAGGTCATCGATGCCATCTTCCGCGCCGGCGACCGTGACGGCTGGGAGGAGGTCTAGGCCATTGGGCCTCCGGGCTTTCGAGCCTGCCCACCATCGGCCGGGCGAAGGCTGTCGTTTGCGCCATGCTGTGCTAGGGAGCGCCGCATGAAGTCGGACAATGAAGGCGCGCGGCGATGATTCCCTGGGTAGTGCTCGACACGGCGAAGATTCCCGGCGGCGGCGAACTGCGGCTCAAGCAGCGCGGCACCGAGTTCTCGATCATGCTCGGCAGCAACGAGCTGATGAACAGCCGGCTGAGCGGCTCCGAGGAAGCGCTGGCCAAACTCGCCCATGAGCGCATCGGTGGCCGTTCCAAGCCCAACATCCTGATCGGCGGCCTCGGCATGGGTTTCACCTTGCGCGCAGCCCTTGCCTTGTTCGGCCGGGATGCCCGCATCGTCGTCGCCGAACTGGTATCAGAGGTCATCGCCTGGGCGCGCGGGCCGATGGCCGAACTCTTCGCCGGCTGCCTCGACGACCCGCGCGTCGAAATAGTGGAGGGCGATGTCGGCAAGCTCATCCGCGATGGCATGGGCGACTATGACGCCATTCTGCTCGACGTCGACAACGGTCCCGAGGGCCTGTCGCGCGACGCCAATGACAGCCTTTACAACTATACCGGGCTCTATGCTGCGAAGACCGCGCTGAAGCCGGGCGGCGTGCTGATCGTCTGGTCGCAAGGCCCCGACAAGTCGTTTTCGCGGCGCTTGCATGAAAGCGGCTTCGTAACCGACGAGGTCAAGGTCCGTGCCAGCACCAAGGGCAGCGGCGCTCGCCATGTCGTCTGGGTGGCGGCCAATCGCGGCGCGACGGCGGTGAAGGGGCGGAGATAGGGCGGCGCCCCTTCTTCAGTGTTGATGGGAAGTCACTCACTCCGGGTGAGCGAAGCGACACCCGGGCGCGATTGATCGGTTCGGCCACCCATGAAGCCAAGTTGCGATCCTTCGCACCCCTCTGGCCTGCCGGCCATCTCCCACACAAGGAGGGAGATTGGTCTCGTCGCCGGCGGTGCTCATCCTGCTGTATTGCAGGGATAAGCTTTGCGGCCTTATCGATTGGTCGCGGCGCCGATGACAGCTAAGATCGCCTGCAGGTCAGAAGGATCGTTGGTGACGAGCCACCCTGTTCAAAATCTCTCCACTTCGGCGCAAAAAATCACCACCACACGCCGCCGCGGGTCACCCGGATGCGCGGGCGACCTTTGTCGGGTGGGTTGAGCGAGGCGTCGCAGGCGGGACGGCTGTCGTCGGCGAAGTCGGTGTTGGCGGCATTGATGAAGCCGCGCGCGCCTTGCGGCAAATACGTGCCGGGGCGGGCGCGGATCTTGGGGATCATCGACGGTCGGGCGCCATGCGGCACAGCGGCGCTGTCGGCTGTAACGATGGGCTCCGGCGCCCCGGTGGTTTTCAGCGCCCTGAGCCGGGCGACGCGGTCGGCGGTGAGCGGGTGGGTGCGCAGCACCGAGGGGTCGGGGATGCGGCCGCTGGGCAGGAGGATGTTTTCCCACACCCTGCCCTGGGCACGTTCGAGCTTGGTCAACGCCGAGGCGAGGCCGTCCGGGTCGCCGGTGAGGATGGCGGCGCCAAGATCGGCGTCGAACTCGCGGGTGCGCGACAGCGCCATCTGCAGCAGGCCGCCGACGGTGGGTGCGGCAAGCAGCACCAGCACGGCGAGCCAGGGCACCTGGGTGCCGAAACCGCCGGCAAAACCGAACAGATTGAGAAACAGCGAGACCAGGCCGACAGTCGACATGAACGAGGTGAAGCGCGACACCATGTCGGCGAAGGCCATGACCTTCACGTCTTCATGGGCGATGTGGCTGATCTCATGGGCGAGCACGCCGGCGAACTCGCGCGGGGTCAGGTTGCGGGCAAGCGCGTCAGTCACGGCGATGGCCGCGTCGTTGCGACGGCCGACGGCAAACGCGTTCATCATCTTCGACGGGATGACATAGAGTTTTGGCACCGCAGGCAGCTCGGCGCGGCGGGCGAGCTCTTCGACGATGCGGAAGCCGGCGGGGAAGTCGGCCGGCGTGACCTGCCGCGCCTTGTACATTGACAGCACCATCTGCGGGCTGATGCGCCGCACCGCCCACATGGAAAGCGCGCCAAAGACAAGGGCATAGAGGATGCCGGTGCTGCCTGCGAAGGCCCAGGCGGTGACCCCGAGCAGGAGCAGGCTGCCGGCGCCGAGCAGCCATGTTTGCGCCGTGTTCAGCGCGCGATTGCGTCGGCGTTCGAAAAGGTTGATGGATTGTAGCTCGCTCATGCCCCAAATATGAGCTTGTCACAGGCTTTTGCCGAGTCCCCTGCACGGAAAGTTGCAGAACGCTTGCGCTGTCAGGAGCCTGTTCTTATATACGCCGCAACACCGCTTCGGCCCGGAAAACCGGTATCTGGAGCGGCATTTCGAGTGAACAGGGGCTTTCGTCGGAACGCCTTCATGGGTCCAGAGAGCCTGCTTAGCGGAGAGAAGTACTAAAATGGCAAAAGTTATCGGCATCGATCTGGGAACGACCAATTCCTGCGTCGCCGTCATGGACGGCAAGGACGCGAAAGTCATCGAGAACGCGGAAGGCGCGCGCACGACCCCTTCCATTGTCGCCTTCAGCGGCGACGGCGAGCGTCTCGTCGGCCAGCCGGCCAAGCGCCAGGCGGTCACCAACCCTGAAAACACCGTCTTCGCGGTCAAGCGCCTGATCGGCCGTCGCTACGACGATCCGGTCACCGAAAAGGACAAGAAGCTGGTCCCCTATCACATCGTGAAGGGTGACAATGGCGACGCCTGGGTGGAAGCCGGCGACAAGAAGCAGTCGCCCAGCCAGATCTCGGCGATGATCCTGCAGAAGATGAAGGAAACGGCGGAAGCCTATCTCGGCGAGAAGGTCGAGAAGGCCGTCATCACCGTTCCGGCCTATTTCAACGACGCCCAGCGCCAGGCCACCAAGGACGCCGGCAAGATTGCCGGTCTGGAAGTGCTGCGCATCATCAACGAGCCGACCGCAGCTGCGCTGGCCTATGGCCTCGACAAGACCGAAGGCAAGACGATCGCCGTCTATGACCTTGGCGGCGGCACCTTCGATATCTCGGTTCTCGAGATCGGCGACGGCGTGTTCGAGGTGAAGTCGACCAACGGCGACACCTTCTTGGGCGGCGAAGACTTCGACATGCGCCTGGTCGAGTACCTGGCGGCCGAGTTCAAGAAGGAACAGGGCATCGACCTGAAGAACGACAAGCTTGCCCTGCAGCGCCTCAAGGAAGCTGCGGAGAAGGCTAAGATCGAGCTGTCGTCGACGACCCAGACTGAAATCAACCTGCCCTTCATCACCGCTGACGCGACCGGCCCGAAGCACCTGACGCTGAAGCTGTCGCGCGCCAAGTTCGAACAGTTGGTCGACGACCTCGTCCAGCGCACGATCGAGCCGTGCAAGGCAGCGCTCAGGGATGCCGGCCTGAAGGCAGGCGAGATCGACGAAGTGGTCCTGGTCGGCGGCATGACCCGCATGCCCAAGATCCAGGAGATCGTGAAGCAGTTCTTCGGCAAGGAGCCGCACAAGGGCGTCAACCCCGACGAGGTGGTTGCTCTCGGTGCTGCCATCCAGGCCGGCGTGCTGCAGGGCGACGTCAAGGACGTGCTGCTGCTCGACGTGACCCCGCTGTCTCTGGGCATCGAGACGCTGGGCGGCGTGTTCACCCGCCTGATCGAGCGCAACACCACGATCCCGACCAAGAAGAGCCAGGTCTTCTCGACTGCCGAGGACAGCCAGTCGGCGGTGACCATCCGCGTCTTCCAGGGCGAGCGTGAAATGGCTGCCGACAACAAGATGCTCGGCCAGTTCGACCTGGTCGGCATTCCGCCCGCACCGCGCGGCGTGCCGCAGATCGAAGTGACCTTCGACATCGACGCCAACGGCATCGTCAACGTCTCGGCCAAGGACAAGGGCACCGGCAAGGAGCACCAGATCCGCATCCAGGCATCTGGCGGTCTGTCCGACGCCGACATCGAGAAGATGGTCAAGGACGCCGAGGTCAATGCCGAGGCCGACAAGAAGCGCAAGGCACTGGTCGAGGCACGTAACCAGGCCGAAAGCCTGCTGAATTCCTCGGAGAAGTCGCTCAAGGAATATGGCGACAAGGTCACCGAAGCAGACCGCACTGCGATTTCGGATGCGATCGCAGCCCTGAGGACCGCGACCGAAGGCGACGACGCCGAAGCGATCAACGCCAAGTCGCAGGCGCTTGCCGAAGCTTCGATGAAGCTCGGCCAGGCCATGTACGAGGCTTCGCAGAAGGAAGCGGCCGAATCCGACGCCGCCGCCGATGCTGCCAAGGACAGCGACGTGGTCGACGCCGATTTCGAAGAGATCGACGACAACGACGACAAGAAGAAGTCGGCCTGATCGGATCGACATCCAGTCTAATCGGAAAGCCCGGCCATTGCGCCGGGCTTTTCTTTTGCGTCAAATACAGAGACTGTCGGCGTTTAAGCTTAAGGAAAGAATGTACAGGCAGGCTGTGGCTGGACCCGGCCGAGAATTGACCTCGGCGGTGCGCTGGTGGAGGGCGGCATGCACTTCAGGACGCTCGAAATCTGGCGGCTGGCCGCAGCTCTTACCGTGATGATGTGGCATTTCCTGCGCTATGCGCCGCCCGGACACGAGGCGGCGAGCAATGCGCTCTACCGGCTGATGCCGCTGATGGAAATGTTCTTCATGATCTCCGGCTTCCTGATCATGCTGCGTTATGCCGACACGCTTATGGCCGAGCCGGGATCGTTCCGCCGCTTCATCGTGCGCCGTCTGGCCCGGCTCTATCCGCTCTATCTGGTGACGCTGCTGTTTTTCTGCGTGGTTGCCGCGGCCCTGCATTTCGGCCTGGTGCAGACCCAGCAGCCCGAGCGTTATGCCTGGGCGGCGCTGCCAGCCAACCTGCTGCTGGTCCAGGCCTGGGGCCTGACCGACAATCTGACCTTCAACTATGTCAGCTGGACGCTGTCGGCAGAGTGGTTCTGCTATCTCGCCCTGCCCGTCATCGTCCTGGCTTATCGCCGCCACGGCAGGTTGGGACTGGCTGTGGTGGCGGCGTCCGCCGTCTCTGGGCTGGAGTTGGCGGTGATGCTGGGCTGGATCCCGTTTCCGAGCTGGCTCGAGGCCAACACCTGGGGCGCCTATCGCGCCTTTGCCGATTTCGCACTCGGCGCGATGGTGGCGGTGGCCATGCGGGACTCCAGGCTCAAGTTGTCGAGCCACCTGCCCGGCTGGCTGACCTTTGCCCTGGCGATCGCGGCCATGGCGACCCAGCAGAACGCCTATGTGATCGTGCTCTTGCTGGCGGCGGCGATGTTCCTCGCCGCCCTTGCCGAGCGCAACAATCCCGATGGCGCGCTTTATCTCAAGCCGTTGCATCCGTTCGGCCGCGTCTCGTTCGGCATCTACATGATCCACCCTGCCATCGAGACGCTGCTTTTGGCGCTGGTTTGGCGCAAGCTGGTCGAACCGCTCGAGGTGATCGGCTTCTACACCTTCTGGCTGGTGCCGGCGGCGACCGTCCTGGTGGTTGCGATGGCCTCGGACCGCTACTTTGAGGGGCCGGTGAGCCAGTATCTCAATTCCCGGTTGGGGGTGGAAAAACCTAAAGCGGCACGTCGCCGTATCGCTTGAGCGGCCCCAAGGCCACAATGGCTGCAAATTTAGCCGATTTTCTGCCGAAATCTGCCGCTTCGGCCAACCGGCCTATGGCATACCGGCGCATGGTTTACTAAATCGGGGCCTATTACCACCGATGGCGCAATCCGGTGGATCGCGCCGAGGCAGTGACGGGAAGATATGAAAGCTGATTTCTACGAAACGCTGGGTGTCCAGAAGGGCGCCGACGAGAAGGAGCTGAAGTCGGCCTTCCGCAAGCTTGCCATGCAGTTCCACCCCGACCGCAATCCGGGCGACGACGCGTGTGAGCACAAGTTCAAGGAAATCAACGAAGCCTACGAGACGTTGAAGGACCCGCAGAAGCGCGCCGCCTATGACCGCTTCGGCCACGCCGCCTTCGAGAATGGCGGCATGGGCAATGGCGGCGGCCACGGCTTTGGCGCCGGCGGCTTCGCCGACATCTTCGAGGACATCTTCGGCGACATGATGGGCGGCGGGCGCCGTCGCTCCTCGGGTGGCCGCGAGCGCGGTGCCGACCTGCGCTACAACATGGAAATTTCGCTCGAGGAGGCCTTTGCCGGCAAGACCGCGCAAATCCGCGTGCCGACATCGATCCTGTGCACCGAATGCGCCGGTTCGGGCGCCAAGCCCGGTACCCAGCCGGTGACCTGCTCGATGTGCCAGGGCCACGGCAAGGTGCGCGCCAGCCAGGGTTTCTTCTCCATCGAGCGCACCTGCCCGCAGTGCCAGGGCCGCGGCCAGACGATCAAGGACCCGTGCGGCAAGTGCGCCGGCCAGGGCCGCGTCACCGAGGAGCGCTCGCTGTCTGTCAACATCCCTTCGGGCATCGAGGACGGCACCCGCATCCGTCTCGCCAATGAAGGCGAGGCCGGCCTGCGCGGCGGCCCGTCAGGCGATCTCTACATCTTCCTGTCGGTCAAGCCGCACGAGTTCTTCCAGCGTGATGGTGCCGATCTCTATTGCAAGGTGCCGATCTCGATGACCACCGCCGCACTGGGCGGACAGTTCGAGGTGGCGACGCTCGACGGTACCCAGACCCGCGTAAAAGTGCCCGAAGGCACCCAGAATGGCCGCCAGTTCCGCCTCAAGGGCAAGGGCATGCCGGTGCTGCGCCAGCCGCAGGTCGGCGATCTCTACATCCAGACCGCCGTCGAGACGCCGCAGAACCTGACGCGGCGGCAGCGCGAGCTGCTCGAGGAATTCGAGAAGCTGTCGTCGACCGAGAACTCGCCGCAGTCGAGCGGTTTCTTCTCGCGCATGAAGGACTTTTTCGAGTCCTTCGGCGATAAATGAGGATGTTTCTGCCGTAACGGAAATTGAGCCAGCTTTCTGCTTGCGCTGGCCCACTTTGCTGTTATTTCTCCCCCCAGCAGCGGTGAGGAGATCGAAGCGATGCCACGCGGTTCCGGATTGCGCAAAACCCTTGCGGCAAGGTTCGACGACGAACTGAAGTTCTTCAAGGGCTGGATCGACAAGCCCAAGGCCGTCGGTTCGATCGTGCCGACCAGCTCGGTCACCGCCAAGCGCATGGCCTCGGTCATCAACACCCGCTCGGGCCTGCCGGTCCTGGAAGTCGGGCCCGGCACCGGCGTCATCACAAAGGCGATCCTCGCCCACGGCGTGAAGCCCGAGGATCTCTATACGGTTGAATACTCAGCCGATTTCGTCCAGCACCTGCGCCGCCTCTACCCAGGCGTCAACGTCATCGAGGGCGACGCCTTCGACCTCGACAACACGCTCGGTGACAAGAAGGACCTGATCTTCGATTCGGTCGTCTCGGGCGTGCCGCTGCTCAACTTTCCGGTCACCAGCCGCGTTGCCTATCTCGAGGGCCTGCTCAAGCGCATCCCTGCCGGACGGCCGGTGATCCAGCTGACCTACGGCCCGAAGTCGCCGATTCCTCCGGGCCTCGGCAACTACACCGTCGAGCATTTCGACTTCATCATCCGCAACATTCCGCCGACGCAGCTCTGGGTCTATCGCCGCGCCAAGCACTGAGCACAGCGGCCTTGATTTGGCCGGCTGATCGCCCCTATACCGTCGCCACGATGTTTGGTGCGTCTTGCCGGGCGTGCCACAGGATGGATGATGCCGCTCGTTCCCAGAATTCTCGTCTTTGCCGGTTCGATCAGGGCCGGCGCCTATAGCGGCCGCACGGCCGACATAGCGCAGAAGGAATTGGCGCTGCAGGGTGCCGAGGTGACGCGCATCTCGCTCGCCGACTATCCGCTGCCGATCATGGACGAAGACCTCGAGGAACGCGACGGCGTGCCCGAAAACGCCGTCAGGCTCGCCCGCCTGATCGACATGCACGACGCGGTGCTGATCGCGACGCCCGAATATAACGGCTCGATGCCGCCCTTGCTCAAGAACACCATCGACTGGGTCAGCCGCGTGCGTAGCGACGGCGGCAGGCGGCTTCAGCCTTATGCCGGCAAGCTGGTGGCGATCTGCTCGTCCTCCGACGGCCATTTCGCCGGCATCCGCAGCGCAACTCACCTGCGCGCGGTGCTGTCGCACATCCAGATGGAAGTGATTTCGCCGCAGGTTTCGGTGCCGCATGGCAGCGAAGCCTTCGACGACAACGGCGAATTCCGCGAGGAGCGCCTGCGCAAGGGCATGCAGCGGCTGTGCCAAACGCTTGTC
Source organism: Aminobacter sp. MDW-2 (assembly GCF_014250155.1). Lineage (NCBI taxonomy): Bacteria > Pseudomonadati > Pseudomonadota > Alphaproteobacteria > Hyphomicrobiales > Phyllobacteriaceae > Aminobacter > Aminobacter sp. MDW-2. The sequence continues at coordinate 889,245 of NZ_CP060197.1, read as the reverse complement.
GAACGAGCCACCATGATGTCGCGAAGGGTAGAACCATGAGCAGCATAGACACTGTACGCGACCGGCTGATCGTCGGCCTTGACCTGCCCACCGTCAAGGAAGCCGAAAGAGCGGTCCGCGAACTCGAAGGCACCGCGAGCTTCTACAAGATCGGTTACCAGCTGGCTTTTGCCGGAGGGCTCGACTTCGCCCGCGAACTGGCCAGCGGCGGCACCAAGGTGTTCCTCGACATGAAGCTGCTCGACATCGACAACACGGTGGCCAAGGGCGTCGAGAACATCGTCAAGATGGGCATGACCATGCTGACGCTGCATGCCTATCCCAAGGCGATGAAGGCGGCGGTCGAGGCAGCCAAAGGCAGCGACCTGTGCCTGCTCGCGGTAACGGTCCTCACCTCCATGGACGAAAAGGACATGATCGACGCGGGCTATGAATACGACCCGCACACGCTGGTGCTGCGCCGCGCCGAACAGGCGCTGCAGGCAAAGATGGGCGGCATCGTCTGCTCGGCCAGCGAAGCCTCGGCAGTGCGCCGCATCGTCGGGCCAAGCATGGCGGTGGTGACGCCGGGCATCCGCCCTGCAGGCAGCGACCATGGCGACCAGAAGCGGGTTGTTACCCCGGCCGACGCCATGCGCAACGGCTCGAGCCACCTCGTCGTTGCCCGCCCGATCGTCGGCGCGGTTGACAGGAAGGCTGCGGCGCAGGCTATCCTTGAGGAAATGGCAAAAGCCTAAGATTCCTCTGTGACGAACGCCCGCCGCGGTTGTCTCCGCTTCCGGTGCTCACGGACCTGAATGTCCACTGTGCTCCGGTTCTCGACAACAACACCAGTCGGCTCGTCACAGCGCGTTTTGAAGATGGGGCAGCCCGGGAGGAAAGAATGACCAAGGCTTACTGGATCGCACGCGTCGATGTTCGCGACCCCGAGGGCTACAAGGGCTATGTCGCTGCGGCCAAGCCGGCCTTCGAACGCTTCGGTGCGAAGTTCATCGCCCGTGGCGGCGCCCATGAGGCGGTCGAGGGGCCTGGCCGGGCCCGCAATGTGATCATCGAGTTCGCCTCGATGGACGACGCGCGCAACTGCTACTTCTCGCCCGAATACCAGCACGCCAAGTCGATCCGCCAGCAGTTTGCCGATGGCGAAATCATGCTGGTCGAAGGCATCTAGCAGCTTCACAACACTCTGAATTGTCCTGCTCCGCCGTGCAGTCTTGCCCGGCGGGGCGATGGTGTTTGGCCGCCGGGCTGATTCGGGGTCTTTCGGCGTCGCACAACGTCAAGGGCGACAGGTGCTGAGCCGGCGGCGCGATTGAAAACGGATTTTCAACAGCTTGGACCAAAGAATGACCCTGTTTCACACCAAGTGAGATATTGCATCGCAGCAGATGTTTGTTACCTTCGCTGCATTGCATGACGGGCCTCCGGCCGGCTCGCCTCCCCGAATGGCCGTATGAGGACATCATGTTTTACCAGCTTTATGAATCGACCCATGCTGCGCTGCAGCCGGCCCGCGCCTATGCGGACGCCGTCAAGCTGTTCTACTCCAACCCGCTCAACCCGTTCTCGCACATGCCGGTCGGCCGCTCGGTGGCGGCGATGGCCGAACTGTTCGAGCGCACGACGCGCCGCTACGGCAAGCCCGCCTTCGGTCTCGACAAGACGGTTGTCGACTTCCAGCCGGTGGCGGTGACCGAGAAGGTCGCGTGGTCGCGGCCGTTCTGCAATCTGATCCGCTTCGAGCGCGACCTGCCCGCCGGCCGCCGCCCCGACCCCAAGCTTTTGATCGTGGCGCCGATGTCGGGCCACTATGCGACGCTGCTGCGTGGCACTGTCGAGGCAATGCTGCCGTATGCCGACGTCTACATCACCGATTGGGCCGATGCCCGCATGGTGCCGGTGACCGAAGGCAAGTTCGATCTCGACGACTACATCGATTATGTCATCGACATGTTCCACGCGCTGGGACCGGACACCCATGTGATGGCGGTGTGCCAGCCTTCGGTGCCGGTGCTCGCCGCAGTCGCCGTGATGGAGGCGCGCGGCGACCGCTTCGCGCCGTCGACGATGACGTTGATGGGCGGCCCGATCGACACCCGGCGCAATCCGACCGCCGTCAACCAACTGGCCGAGAAGAAGAGCATCGACTGGTTCCGCGACAACGTCATCATGCAGGTGCCGTGGCCGGCGCCCGGCTTTGCCCGCGAGGTCTATCCGGGCTTCCTGCAGTTGTCGGGCTTCATGACCATGAACCTCGACCGCCACATCATCGCCCACAAGGACTTCTTCATGCACCTGGTGAAGAACGATGGCGACGGGGCGGAGAAGCACCGCGACTTCTATGACGAATATCTGGCGGTGATGGACCTGACCGCCGAATTCTACCTGCAGACGGTCGACACCGTGTTCGTGCGCCACGCTTTGCCCAAGGGCGAGATGACCCATCGCGGCCAGCCCGTCGACACCTCGGCAATCCGCAACGTCGCGCTGTTCACCGTCGAAGGCGAGAACGACGACATTTCGGGCCTCGGCCAGACGCAGGCAGCGCATGATCTGTGCGTCAACGTTCCCCAGGACATGAAGGCGCATTACATGCAGCCGGCTGTCGGCCATTACGGCGTCTTCAACGGCTCACGCTTCCGCGCCGAGATCGTGCCCCGCATCGTCGACTTCATGGCAAGCTATGGCGCATCCGCACGCAAGGCGGCCAAGCCTCGGCTGGTGCGCAAGGCCTGACGGCCGCCGCCCAGCCAGGTTCATCTTTTCCACAGGCAAGGCCCGGTGCAAACGCCGGGCCTTTCTGCGTTCTGTGCGCCTTTTCGGGTACAGGGCACCCTAACTCGTTGAATTCGTGCAGCGCGGCTGGCGAAAGCCGGCTCCGGTTGTCCGGCCGCCGTGCCGTGCGTCTGTTGCACAATTATCGCTTGGCCGCCGCTGCGGTAACCATGTCTGCAATCTGCAGCGAGCTTTGATTGACTCCGCCTGCCCCTCGCTCTTAACGTTTTATTAACGATGTAAATGGGGCGAGCGGGGCAGATGATTTCCGCAGCAGGCGTACGGTGCGCGGCGGGGCGTGCCGGTGTGTTTTTCGGGCTGATGACGGGCGTGGTTTTGTCCGCTGGCGCAGCCTTTGCTGCGTCCCAGCCGATGACTACGGGTGGGCTGACGTCGCAGCCGATCGGCCATTACGATTTCTGCCGCCTCAATCCGGCCGAGTGCTCGATCCGGTCGCGCGACACCGGGCCCGAGCAGATGACAGGCGCGATGTGGCGCAAGATCGTCGCCGTAAACGTGTCGGTCAACGCCGCCGTCAAACCAATGAACGATATCGACATCTATGGCCGCGACGAGGTCTGGACCTACCCCGACAATAGTGAAGGCGACTGCGAGGACTATGTGCTGGAAAAGCGCCGGACCTTGAACCGCGAAGGTCTGAAACTGTCCAACCTGCTGATCACGGTGGTGCGCAAGCCCGATGGCGAGGGTCATGCGGTGCTGACCGTGCGCACCTCCAAGGGCGACTTCATCCTCGACAATCTGACCGATGCCGTGCGCCAGTGGGACGAGACCGGCTACAGCTACCTCAAGCGCCAGTCGAGCGAGAACACCGGCCGCTGGGTGACGATCCGCGAAGGCCAGCCGATGCTGGTCGGCTCGGTCAAGTAGCGTCTCTTGCGGATACGGTAACCGCTGTTCCTTCGTGTTTCGCAGGGCGGCTTGTGGCCAAGTGGTCCTGGCCGCGTCCTCTGGCGAGGCAAAACGGCGGCCATATGCCACCGTCCCGTTAGACTTACCGAGCGGTGAGGTTGAGTTCCGCCAGCGCCGCGGACGCTGCATGTCCGCTGTTCGCTTTCATTGGGCTCGTCTACTGCCTTCACCTCCCTTGCGACAGCCTGAACTGCGCTTGCGGCGCCCCTCCTCTTCCTACGCTGCCTGCGCCATGCGCTCGGCGCTCATGCGATATGAAATCGCCTCGGCGAGGTGAATGCGGCCGACAGTCTCGCTGCCATCGAGATCCGCCAGCGTGCGTGCCACCTTGAGCACACGGTGATAGGCGCGGGCGGAAAAGCCGAGCTTTTCGCTGGCGTCGCGCAACAGCGAAAGCCCAGCGGCATCGGGCGCGGCGATGTCTTCGATCAGGCCTGCGGCGCACTGCGCATTGGTGGTGGCACCTGTGACCCCATGGCGTTCGAGGCGCTCGCGCTGGATCGTCCGCGCCCGGGCGACACGCAAGGCGACATCGGCGCTGGCTTCCGAGCGGCTGCCGCGGATGAGGTCGGAGGCCGAGACCGCGGGCACCTCTATGCGCAGGTCGATGCGGTCGAGCAGCGGCCCGGAGATACGTGCCTGATAGTCGGACTGGCAGCGCGTGCCGCGCAGGCAGCGATAGCCGGGTTCGCCGGCCATGCCGCAGCGGCACGGGTTCATCGCCGCGACCAGCTGGATGCGCGCCGGATAGGTGATGCGGTGATTGGCGCGGGCGATCATGCATTCGCCCGTTTCGAGCGGCTGGCGTAAAGAATCGAGCACCTGTGGTGTGAATTCGGGGAGCTCGTCGAGGAACAGCACGCCGTGATGGGCGAGCGATACTTCGCCCGGCCGCGCCTTCAAGCCGCCGCCGACCATTGCCGCCATCGAGGCGGAATGATGCGGTGCCCGGAACGGGCGCCGGTCGGTGAGCTTGCCTTCCGCGAGTTCGCCGGCGATCGAGGCGATCATCGACACTTCGAGAAGTTCCTTGGGCGACAAAGGCGGCAGGATCGAGGGCAGCCGCGCCGCCAGCATCGACTTGCCGGCGCCAGGCGGGCCGACCATCAAGAGGTTGTGGCCGCCAGCGGCGGCGACCTCGAGCGCTCGCTTGGCGCTTTCCTGGCCCTTGATGTCGGCGAGGTCGGGCAGGTCGCGCGCCGCAGCACGAATGCCGGGTTCGGGTCGGGAAAGTACCTGGGTGCCGCGAAAATGGTTGGCGATGGCAATCAGGCTGCGCGGCGCCAGAATGTCGATGTCGGCACCGGCCCAGGCGGCTTCCGGTCCGCTGGCGGCGGGACAGATCAGCCCCTTGCCCTCGGCATTGGCGCCGATTGCCGCCGGCAACGCACCTGCGACCGCCGAAATGGTGCCGTCCAGCGACAGCTCGCCGAGCACGACATAGGCGGCGAGAGCATCGCCCGGCAGGGCGCCGAGTGCTGCCATCAGCCCGAGCGCAATCGGCAGGTCGTAATGGCTGCCTTCCTTGGGCAGGTCGGCCGGGGCAAGGTTGATGGTGACTTTCTTGGCAGGCATCGACAGGCCGGACGCGTGCAACGCCGCCTGCACCCGCTCGCGGCTTTCGGCCACCGCCTTGTCGGGCAGGCCGACGATCTGCATGCCGACCTTGCCGGGCGCGACCATCACCTGCACGTCGACGGGAACCGCCTCGATGCCCTGGAACGCGACAGTGCGCACGCGCGAAACCATGCTGCCCTCCCTATAGCACCGCGCTCCTTGGGACCGCACGGATGCGCTGTGGCGAATTCATGCACGTTGCTTCCGGCAGGCGGCCCCTCGCCTGCGTAAGCCTCAGCCAAAGACAAGCATAGATTGCAAAGGTGCGCAAGAACAATTCAAGAACATGCACGTCGGCATGGTGCGTTCGGGATACGTTAACCCTGGTGCGCAGCAATCTGCCCTTGCGGCATTAGAGAGAGGGAATATTAAGCGCCGCCGCGCGAAGCTCTGCCCGAAACAGGGGCTATCCACATGCGCAGTCCGTCATCGCGGCACATACGGCGGCGGGCCGTTCTCTGGCAGAGCGACGCCATCATCGCGGGGCTCGAGGCAAGGCTTGAGGCGCAGACGGCGCTGATCCGCGAACAAGCGGCCTCGCTGGCGCACAGCCAGAAGATTTTCGACCGCTCCTCGGCCGCTGCCCGCATCGGCGTCTGGCAATGCAACCTCGCCGACCAGGCGCTGCACTGGACCGACGTGGTCTATGATCTGTTCGACCTGCCGCGTGGAGCACCGCTCGTCCGTGAGGACATCGTCAAATGCTACACCGAGGCTTCCGCCATCGAGCTGCATGCCAAGCGCAGCAAGGGCATTGCGGAGCGCACCGGCTTCGGCCTCGACGCCGAGATCGTGACTGCGAAGGGCAATCGCCGCTGGATCCGCATCACTGCCAGCGTCGAATGCGAGGATGGCGTTGCCGTGCGTATCTTCGGCATGAAGCAGGACATCACCGAAGAGAAGATTCTGGCCGACCAGACCCGCTATCTCGCCGAATATGACGTCATGACCGGGCTCGCCAACCGCAGCCGGTTCCAGACCAAGTTGGCGGAGCTGACGGCCGATGCCGACGATCGGCCTCCGCTCGGAGCGCTGCTGCTGGTCGACCTCGACGGCTTCAAGCAGATCAACGACACCTTTGGCCATGTCGCCGGCGACGAGTGCCTGAAGGAAGTGGCCCGGCGTCTGCAAAACGCCTGCGCCGGCGTCGAGCTCGTCTCGCGCATCGGCGGCGACGAGTTCGCCGTGCTGGTGGGGCCGGAGTTGGACCTTGCGGCGATCTCGGAACTGGCGCGCCAGATCATCGACAGGCTGGGCAGACCGGTCGACCACGGCGGCCGGGCCCTGAAGCTCGGCGCCTCGATCGGCATCGCGATTCATGAAGTGTGCAGCCCCTCGGATCTGCTGGTGCGAGCCGATACCGCGCTCTATGCCGCCAAATCAGCGGGTCGCAACACCTTCCGGATCTTCAAGCCGACCGAGGCCATCGGGGTGAGAAACCCGCGCGCCGCCTGAGGCGCAACTGCGCTTTTGCTGGCGAGCTGGTTTTCCGGCGGGGCCGCCCGAGCCGCCTCCTTCCGAGGCTCGGGGTTGTTCCGGGCCAGGCGGGCTGCTAGGAAGCCGCGAGCCAATCAAGGCGCCCGCGCTTCTCCGCGAGACGAACATGGGTACAGCCAAGTCCGCAGACAGATAGGCCGCAACAACACCAAGACGTTGTTGCGGCGCCCTGCCCCCTCATTTCCTGATCACTGATCGGTCCGGCGCGGTTGCGGGAAATCGTTTCCTGACATCCAGCCGATGTAATCGACAAGCGAAGTGGCAGATCGCCGCCAGATGAAATTCATTTGTGCGGATGAAAAGTCATGCCCAATCGAAACTCTCCCACGTGGAGCCATTCCCTGCCCGCGGCGCTGCTTTTGATGGCGCCCTTCGACATCCTGGCCTCGCTGGCCATGGACATCTACCTGCCTGTGGTGCCGGAGATGCCGGCAATCCTCGCCACCACGCCCGACGTCGTCCAGCTGACGCTGAGCCTCTACATGATCGTGCTCGGCCTCGGGCAGGTGATCTTCGGCCCGATCTCCGACAGGATCGGCCGCCGCTCGGTGCTGCTTGGCGGCGTGCTGCTGTTTGCTGCCGCCTCGTTCCTGCTTGCCGTCACCAGCTCGGCGCCGCTGTTCGTCGCCCTGCGCGTCGTCCAGGCTCTGGGCGCCTCCGCGGCACTCGTCGCCACCTTCGCCACGGTACGCGACGCCTATGCCGAGCGGCCGGAAGGTGCTGTTATCTACAGCCTGTTCAGCGCCATGCTGGCCTGCGTGCCGGCGTTCGGCCCGATCGCCGGCGCGCTTATTGCTCATGGCCTGGGCTGGCGGGCGATCTTCGCCACGCTCGGCTTGCTCGCTGTGTTGGCCATGGTCAATGCGCTTCTGCGTTGGCACGAGACCCGGCCCGAAACGACCCAGTCGCGCCCCGCCTTCCGGGCGATCCTCAAGAGCCCGGCCTTCCTCGTCTATACGCTCGGCTTCAGCGCCGCGATGGGGGCGTTCTTCGTCTTCTTTTCGACGGCGCCACGCGTGCTCATCGATCGCGCCGGCTATTCGCAGCTCGGCTTCAGCCTTGCCTTTGCCACCGCGGCGGTGGCCATGATCGTCACCACGCGCTTCGCCAAACTGTTCGTGGCGCGTTGGGGGATACCCGGCAGCCTGAAGCGCGGCATGGCGATGCTGCTCGCAGGCGCAGTGCTGCTCTGTCTTGGCCAGCTTTTCGGCCAACCCTCCTTCGCGACCTTCATCATGCCGATGTGGGTGATCGCCATCGGTATCGTCTTTGCCGGCGCGGTGACGGCGAATGGCGCGCTCGAAGCGTTCGGCGATGCCGCAGGCACCGCGGTGGCGCTCTATTTCTGCGTTCAGAGCCTGATCGTCGGCCTTATGGGCACGCTGGCGGTGCTCATGCTCGGCGGCGACACAGCCTGGCCGCTCGCCGCCTATTGCGCGGTCATGGCAATTGCGACGCTGTGCGGCCTGAGGTGGTTGCAGGTGGGGTAAGTCTGTGACTCCAGGGGGCCTTGCAGGCCGCCTTTTGCCGCGTCCCCTTGTCAGGGGCGCGGCGCTTGAAGCCGGAGTTGCAGCCATCTCCGCCGGCGGCACCGACGGGATCACGCTGTCCTTGTTATGGAGCCCAGGTGATCGTAACCGCGTCGACCGAGCGGTTGGCGGGGCCGTGAAACACGGCTTCGATGTTGTTGCCATCGGTATCGAACAGGAAGGCTGCGTAGTAGCCGGGATGATAGGCGCGCTCGCCGGGCGCGCCATTGTCTTTGCCGCCCGCAGCAAGACCTGCGGCGTGGAACCGGTCGACGACACTGCGGTCGGTAGCCTGAAACGCAACATGCACGCGGCTGGACTGCTCGCCGGCGTCGACCCACAGCTCGTCGGCGTAGAAATGCGCGCCGCCATCGATGATCGGAATCCCCAGGACGCCAAGCACGGCCGTATAGAACCGCTTGCTTGCCGCGAGGTCGCGGGTGCGCAAATGCAGATGGTCGATCAAACGACCGCGCTTCAGTTCCATTGTCTTGCCTCCATGCTGGTCAACTTCATCGACGTGGGTCGTGATGTCGCCGCAGGCGAAAGGGGCTATTTCGCCCGCTTCTTCTCCACCGCGTCCCAGAACAGCGCGGCGATGTCGGCGCCGCCGAACTTCTTGACCTCGCGGATGCCGGTCGGCGAGGTCACGTTGATCTCGGTCATGTAGTCGCCGATGACGTCGATGCCGACGAGGATGAAACCGCGTTCCCGCAGCGACGGGCCGATGCGGGCGCAGATTTCGCGCTCGCGCTCGGTGAGTTCGGTCTTCTCGGCCCGCCCGCCGGCATGCATGTTGGAGCGGGCATCATGCTCGGCCGGCACGCGGTTGATGGCGCCGGCGGGTTCGCCGTCGATCAGGATGATGCGCTTGTCACCCTTGCGCACGTCCTTGAGGTAGCGCTGGACGATGTAGGGTTCGCGGAACAGCTGGCCGAACATCTCGAGCAGAGACGACAGATTGCGGTCGGCCTCGTGCAGGTGGAAGATGCCGGCGCCGCCATTGCCGTAGAGCGGCTTGACGATGATGTCGCCGAACTCCTTGCGGAAGGCGGCCACTTCCTGCGGATCCTTGGTGATCAGCGTCTCCGGCATCAAGTCGGCGAATTCGGTGACGAAGATCTTTTCCGGGCTGTTGCGCACCCATGCCGGGTCGTTGACGACAAGCGTCTTGGGGTGGATGCGCTCGAGCATGTGGGTGGTGGTGATGTAGTTCATGTCGAAGGGCGGATCCTGGCGCAAAAGGACCACGTCCATCTCCGACAGGTCGGTGCGGACGGGCTCGCCGAGGGTGAAGTGGTCACCCTTGACGTCGCGGACCTCGAGCTTCTCGATCCGGGCAAAGACCTTGCCATCGCGCATCGACAGCCGGTCGGGCGTGTAGTGGTAGAGTTCGTGGCCGCGTCGCTGGGCCTCCAGCGACAGCGCGAACGACGTGTCGCCGGCGATGTTGACGGTGAAGATGTGGTCCATCTGGACGGCGATCTTGAGCGGCATGGACGTCTCCGGCGCGGCTTTCGGTAATCTTGTCGCGCGGGCCGGGCTCCGGTCGCGCTCTGCGGTGACGAGGATGTAGCAATTTGCCGTCCTTATGCAATGGCGGCGGGTGCGAACAAGTTCACCCGATGCATCGGCTGGCCGATGCTAGGTCCCGGAGAGGTTCGTCGCATGGCGCCCGCCGATCATGTCGATGAACAGCTCGACCGCTTCGGCCATGGCCTGCCCGGCCGGCTTTTCGACATGCCATTCGGCAAAGTGGCCGTCGATCCACATCCGGCACAGGCCATAGATGAAGGCGCGCACCGACAGCATCAACGCGTCGGGGGCAAGGGCTGCAGATATTCGGCCGGACGCTTGTCCGCGGGCGATCAGGTCGAGCATGACCAGGCGGATCGCCTCGGTTTCGCCGGTCAGTTTCGGCGAGCCGTGGAAGTCGATCACCGTGCGCGAGGCGATGACGTCGAAGTGCGTCGGATTGGCGAGCGCCCAGGCGAGATAGCCCCGCGCGATGGCGCGCAGGCCCTCGACCGGGTCGGCGTCGCCGGTCGCCGACAGCTCCTGCTGGACCGACAAGGTCAAGCGGCCCATCGCCTGCTCGGCCACCGCCGTCATCAAAGCTGTCTTGTTGGCGAAATGGCGGAAGGGGGCCGCAGGCGAAACGCCGGCGCGCTTTGCGGCTTCGCGCACCGAAACGGCGTCGACGCCCTTCTCCTCGATCATCCCGATGGTGGCGGCGATGAGCTCCTCGACGAGGTTGCCGTGATGATACGCCGCGCGGGAAGAGTTGGTCATGCCTCTTCTAGTAGCGGTCGGCGGGCCGAAATGTAAGCGGCGTAAACATCGACTTGACAGTTCTTTGCAACCGAATGTAAGCAGTGATTACATAGGAGGAAAAATCATGCGGGTCTGGCCCGAAAGCACTTCGAGATGGCCGCCCAGCGGCTGGCGGCTGACAGCCTGGCTTGGCTTGGTCGTGTTGGCGGCGTGCGGCGCTGCTGCCGGCCTGGCAGGCGATCCGGTCGACGGCGCGCGCGTGGTGATCAGGCTCACCGCACGCACCTCACTCATGCTGTTCGTGCTCGCATTCACCGCCTCGAGCCTGGCTTGGCTCTGGCCATCGGCCATGTCGCGCTGGATCAGGGCTAACCGCCGCCATTTCGGCCTGGCCTTCGCCTTTTCGCACGGCGTCCATGCCGTCGCCATCATCGCACTGTCGCAGCTCGATCCGGTGCTGTTCGACGAGCTCACGGCGCCCGCCGCCTTCATCGCCGGCGGCGCCGGCTATCTCGCCATCATCCTGATGGCGGCAACGTCGTTCGACCGGACGGCTGCCGCGATCGGGCCGAAAGCCTGGCGCATCATCCACGGCGGTGGCGCCTGGTTCCTGGCTGTCTTCTTTGTCGTCAATTTCGGGCGCCGGGCGGTGCTGAACCCGGGAATGTACTGGCCTTACATGGCACTGATCCTTGCCGCGATCGCGCTCCGGTTGATGAGCCAATTGTGTGGCCGCAAGCGCGACGTGGCCGGGCAAGGCGCTTAGCTTGCGCGTCAATTTGATGGCTGACTGGCGCCTGGATCCAGCATTTTGGCAGCGCCGGATTGCCATCGCTGAAACCGGTTTCGACGCCGTGTCGAAATCCGGACGGCAAGCTGATTGAATACAATTCCTAAACGCTTTGCTGGCACTGTGCTGCAACAGTTGCAAATATTAGCAGAACAGAGACAAAGCATGCCTATCGGCGTCAGCCATTCGGACAGGGAAACGGCGGATCTGGCCTTCACCGATGCCTTGACCGGGCTGGGCAACCAGCGTCGTTTCTTCGACAAGGTCGAAAGGCTGATCGGCGACCGCGCCGAGGACCCCGCGCCGTTCACCGTCGGCATCCTCGATCTCGACGGCTTCAAGCCGATCAACGACCTGTTCGGACACCGCGCCGGCGACGACATCCTGATCCAGGTGGCGATGCGGCTGCGCGCCGCCTGCGATGGCTATTCGGCGGTGGCGCGTATCGGCGCCGACGAGTTCGCCTTCCTCTACCCGCTGGTGTTCTCAGAGGATGCGGCGGCCGAGAAAGCGCGCATGCTGATCGAAATCCTGTCGGCACCTTACGATGTCGGCGAGCGCACGGCGCGCCTGTCGGCGTCGGTCGGCTGCTCGCTGTTCCATTCGAGCGACGACACCACCGAGACGCTGGTGCGCAAGGCCGAGACAGCACTTTACCACGCCAAGCGCTCGGGTCGCGGCCGCGTCGTCGTCTACACCCGCGAGATGGAGGAGGCGGCCAAGCGCGTCACCCGAATCGAGCAGGCGCTGCGCCGTGCGGTTGCCGCCGGCGATGTCGCGCCGCATTTCCAGCCGATCGTCGATCTCAACAGCCGCCGCACCATCGGTTTCGAGGCGCTGGCACGCTGGACCGACCGCGACCTCGGCTTCGTTTCGCCGGCAGTCTTCATTCCGATCGCCGAGGAGCGCGGCATCATCGGCCCGCTGTCGCAGCTGGTGCTGCGCAAGGCGGCGGAAGCGGCGCGCAGCTGGCCGAAGGAAATGTTCCTGTCATTCAATCTGTCGCCGTCGCAGCTGGTCGACCAGAACACCGGCCTGCACATTCTGTCGATCCTCGAGCGCACCGGCTTCGACCCGCGCCGCCTCGAGATCGAGATCACCGAAACCGGCCTGATGACCGATCCCGCCTCGGCCGAAAAGATCGTCGAGGATCTCAGGCGGGTCGGCATCCGTGTCTCGCTCGACGATTTCGGCACCGGCCAATCGTCGCTCGGGCGCCTGCGCGAATTCCGCTTCGACAAGCTCAAGATCGATCGCGCCTTTGTTGCCTCGATCCTCGAAGACCGGCCGTCCGAACACATCATCCGCGCCATCCTGGCGATGTGCGAAGGCCTCGGCATGGATGTCGTCGCCGAAGGCATCGAGATGGAGGCGCAGGCGGAACGGCTGACGCAGTTCGGCTGTGCCGGCGGGCAGGGTTATCTGTTCGGCCGTCCGGCCGACGCCGCCGCCACGCTCGGCTATCTGCGCGAAGCCCATCGCGGCGGGAGCTTCGCCCGGGCGGTCTGACCGACATGTCCTGATATCACTTCTCGCGTCGCGCGGTGGCTGTGCTGCACCCGTCGCGAACACAAGGTCGGGGCGCCGGTCCGGGAGCATGGCGTGATAGATTGTTCCCGTTCGAGGCTCCGGCAGGATGCTCCGAATTTTCCGTGAGCGAGCACGATCTTCTCCGAAAACCGGTTCCCACTTCTTGCGATCTTGCTCTATGACGGTGGGCATGTCCGGCTTTGGGGGAAGTGGGCGAGGCGAGGGGAAAGATCATGATGCCATCGGCACGTTTTCCTGATCTCGAGGGCCAGTCGGTGCTGATCACTGGTGGCGGCACCGGCATCGGTGCGTCGCTGACCGAGGCGTTTGTCCGGCAGGGCGCGAAGGTCGCCTTCATCGACATCGCGCTGAAGCCGAGCCAGGAGCTGTGTGACGAGATCGAGCAGGCGACCGGCAACCGGCCGCTCTATCTGCGCGCCGACCTTCGCGACATCTCGGAGCTGCGCCGGGCCGTCGGCCGGGCCGAGGAAGAGCATGGCCCGGTGACGGTTCTGGTCAACAACGCTGCCAACGACCTGCGCCACGAGGTATCAGATGTCACTCCCGAGAGCTGGGACGAGAACCAGGCGGTGAACATCAGGCCGCATTTCTTCACCATCCAGGCGGTGGCGCCGGGCATGGTCAAGGCCGGCGGCGGCTCGATCATCAATTTCAGCTCGACCTCCTATATGCTCAACATCGGCGCCATGCCGGCCTACACGGCGGCAAAGGCTGCGATCGTTGGCCTGACCAAGGGGCTTGCCGGGCGCTACGGCCCCGACAACATCAGGGTCAATGCGGTGGCGCCGGGCTGGGTGATCACCGAGCGGCAGCGCGAATTGTGGGTCAGCGAGAAGTCGCTCAAGGCGCATATCTCGCGCCAGTGCATCAAGCGGATGATGCTGCCGGAAGACATGGTCGGGCCGGTGCTTTTCCTGGCTTCGGACGCGTCGAAAATGCTGACGGCACAGACGCTGATCGTCGATGGAGGGATCTTGTGAGTGCTACCCCTACGATAGCGGCCGTTGACTGGGGCACGACCAGGCTGCGTGTCTGGCTGCTCGACGCCAAGGGCGCGGTGCTGGACGAACGGCGCAGCGACGAGGGCTTGCTCACGGCGCAGCACAAGGGTTTTGCCACGGTTCTCGACAGGCAGCTGCAGGACATGGGCGCTGCGAAGGACCTGCCGGCGATCGTCTGCGGCATGGCAGGTGCGCGCCAGGGCTGGGTCGAGGCGCCTTATGTCGACGTGCCGTCGTCGCTGGGCGACATTCTGGGCGCCGCCGTGCCCGTGTCGGGTGCCGGCCGCGACGTCCGCATCGTGCCGGGACTGGCCCAGCGCGACCCGCGGGCGCCCGATGTCATGCGCGGCGAGGAGACCCAGCTCGCCGGCATTGCCGCCCTGATCGGAGCGGGCAGCCATCTCGTCTGCATGCCCGGCACGCATTGCAAATGGGTGACCGCCGCGGGCGGCGCCATCCAGGGTTTCGGCACCTGGCCGACCGGCGAGATGTTCTCGGTGCTGGCTCAGCATTCGATCCTGCGCCACTCGATCGGCGACAAGCCGGCAAAGGTGTCGCCGGACAGCAAGGTCTTCCGCGACTGGTGCGGGGAAGCGCTGTCCGACGGCGACATCGGCGCGAGATTGTTCGGCATCCGCGCCGCCGGCCTGCTCTCCGGACTCGGCCAGGAGGATGCGGCAGCGGCACTTTCGGGCCTGCTGATCGGCGCCGAGGTTGCCTCGGCGGTCAGGCGCTTCGGCCGGCGCGAAACGCCTGTCGTGCTTGTCGTCTCCGGCGCGCTGGGCGGGCTCTACGCCGAGGCGATGCGCCTCGCCGGCATTGCGGTGACGATCGCCGATGCCGATGAAGCGGTGCTGGCCGGCCTGGTGGCCGCTGCCCGCCGCAATGGGATGCTGGCTGAAGGAGTGGCTGAATGAGCGTGACTGCACCGTTCCCCGAGCTTGGCCGCGGGCTGGTTGCCATCCTGCGCGGACTGAAACCGGAGGAGGCGCTTGGCGTTGGCCAGGCGGTGTTCGATGCCGGTATCGAGGCGATCGAGGTGCCGCTCAATTCGCCCGATCCGTTCCGCTCGATCGAGATCCTGGCCAGGGCGCTGCCTGCGGCACTGGTTGGCGGCGGCACCGTGGTGTGGGCCAAGGATGTCGATCGGCTTCACGATGCCGGCGGGCGGCTGCTGGTCAGCCCCAACATCGATGCCGAGGTGATGGGCCGCGCGGGTGCGCACAAAATGGTGACGATGCCCGGCGTGATGACGCCGACCGACGCGTTCCTGGCTCTGCGGCTGGGCGCCTCGGCGCTGAAGTTTTTCCCGGCGAGCGTGCTCGGGCCAGGCGGCATTTCGGCGATCCGTGCCGTGCTGCCCAGGGAGACGCAGGTCGGTGTCGTCGGCGGCGTGTCCGAGGTCGATTTCGCCGCCTACGCCAAGGTCGGTGTACAATTGTTCGGGCTCGGCTCCAGCCTCTACAAACCCGGCATGAGTGCTGCCGACGTCGGCGAACGCGCCCGGGCGGCAGTGGCCGGCTGGGACGCCATCGGCAAGGGTGCCTGACATGGCGGCCAGCATCCTGTCCGACGAGACCTGCGAGCTCGGCGAGGGCCCGACCTACGATCCCGCCACCGACACGCTTTACTGGTTCGACATACTGGCGAGCCGGATGCTGGAGAAGAAGCTGTCCGGCGGGCAGACGCGCATCCACCAACTGGACGAGATGGCGAGCGCGATCGCCACGATCGACGGCGAGCGCCAGCTGCTGCTCACCGAAACCGGGTTGCATGTCCGCGATGCTACGACCGGCAAGCTCAAGCTGCATATGTCGGTCGAAGCCGCCAATGCCGACACGCGCTCGAACGACGCGCGTGTGCATCCGTGCGGCGCGCTGTGGTTCGGCACCATGGGCAAGAAGGCCGAGGCCGGTGCCGGCGCCATCTACTGGTTCTTCCGTGGCGAGCTCAGGCTGCTTTTTCCGGCGATCAGCATTCCCAATTCGATCTGCTTCAGCCCGGACGGCAAGACCGCCTACTACACCGACACGGCGGTCAACCTGCTCTACCGCCTCGACTGCGATGCCGACACCGGTCTGCCGCTCGGCGAGCCGAAGCTGTTTGTTGATCGGCGCGGCGACAGGGGCGGCATCGACGGCTCGGTCGTCGACCGCGACGGGGTGCTGTGGAACGCCAGCTGGGGCGGCGGCCGCGTCGACGCCTATGCGCCCGACGGCAAGCTGGTGCGCAGCGTGCCAGTGCCGGCGGTGCAGACCTCGTGCCCGGCCTTCGTCGGGCACGCCGCCGACCGGATGGTGGTGACCTCGGCGGCCGAAGGCATGAGCGCCAAAGCGCGCCGGGCGGATCCGCATGCCGGCAAGACCTTCCTGCTCGACATCCAGGTCAATGGTCGGCATGAGCCGAACGTACTGATCTGAGGCGCGGCAAGCGCCCGCTCTGCAGTCCTTCAACTGGCGGGCCTTGTCGCCCGGACGATGGCAACAGGTCGGTTTTCCGGCAAGCCTGAGACGACGGGGATGCCATTGTCGTGCACCGGCGAAGTGCTTCCGCGCCGCCCGCATGCAGGAACAGTGCCGATGGCCGGACAAAAACCGACGCTTTTTCTCGTCCATGAGCCGGAGCGTGCGTGTTCGGAGCGATTGCTCGATGACGGCTTCTCGGCCCAGGCGGCGATGGAGATCTCGTCCTATCTGGCGCAGTCGACCGACATGGTGCCGGAGTTCAGCGCCCTAGATGAAGCATGCGCCAGGCGTGGCCTCGATTTTCGCGCCGTCGAACTGGACGATGCGGCAGCGGTGCTGGCATCAGTTGACCGTGGCGCCAGCCTGGTGTGGACGCTGACCGACGGCATCGCTTTTTTCCGTGGCGGTGCCGCACCGGCACTTGCCCGGCTGAACGGCTTGCGGACCATCGGCGCCGACGACAGCCTGTTTGCGCTGTGCCAGGACAAGTTTCGTGCCGGTTCCGTGCTATCGGCTCTCGGCCTGCCGGTGCCGGCGGCGGGTCTCGTGCGCGGCGGCGAATGGCTGGTCGAACCGCTGGCGTCTTCGTCGGGCTATTTTGTCAAACCGAACCGGCTCGGCGCCAAGATCGGCATCTGGGCGGATTCGCGTATCGCCAACGTCACGGAGGCGTTGGCGCTCGGGCGCAGGGTGTTCGACGCCTACCGCGACGACGTCATCGTCCAGCCCTATGTCTCGGGCCGCAATGTGCGGGCGAGCTTCCTGGCGGTCGATCCTGAAGTTGGGCCCGAGGCGCTCGGCATCGTTTTTGTCGATTCAGGTGGCGATTTCCAGACCATGGCCGACAGTATGGCGCTCTATGGCGACACCGGCGCGGCAGCCAGGGAAGCGGGGAAGTATGTCGAGCCGGAACTGGCGCAGGTGGCGTCGCTGCAGCCGCGCGCGGCCGAGCGCATCCGGCGGATCGCCGCAAGGCTGGTGGCGGGCATCGGCCTGCGCGATGTCTTCTCGCTCGACTTCCGCGTCGAGGCCGACGACACCGTGCACCTCATCGAATTCGAGGTCTGCCCGGGCCTGCCCTGCTTCGATTTCCGCGCCTATTGCCGGACGGAGTGGCAGCTCAGCCTCGCCGAGGCAATGGCCGAGACGGCGGCGCGGCGCATCGGTTAGAGGCGCGCCGCGTCTTTGGCAGCGCAACCGTCAGGTGCGCTGCATGCAGACGGACGTATGTCCCGACCTGACGAAGCCGATCTGCTGGGCTGCGCCCTTGGACAGGTCGAGCACGCGGCCCTTGATGAATGGGCCGCGATCGTTGATGCGGACGACGACGCTCTTGCCGTTCTTCTGGTTGGTGACGCGGATTTTGGTGCCGAAAGGAAGCGAGCGGTGCGCCGCGGTCATGGCCGATGGGTTCATGCGTTCGCCCGAAGCGGTCTTCGAGGTCAGTGCATACCAGGACGCCTTGCCGCACTGGGCGGAAGCGGTGCCGGTGAGGGCTATCATCATGCCGGCGGCGAGGGTGGCCGCCGCGATCGCGGGCTTGGCGCGGTTCTTCATCTTCTGGTTAACGCTCTGTTGATAAACACACGGAGCGGTTTCACCCGAAATGTGGCAGCGAATGCGGCAAGCATCGGGCAGTTCCGAGGCGAGCGCACACGTTTGGAGTCTCAAGGTAACAGTTTGTCAGGCCCGTTCGGGACGCAAGGAAGGAATATCTTCATAATTGCGGAGTGGGCGACGAGTTCATCGCTGAATCACTGGATTCGCCGCTGGCGAAAAACTTCTTGATGATACTTTCAGAACGAAAGAAATATCAAGAATCAAGCGAGCGTTGTGAAGATAATCAACAGGGAGGCTGTGTCAAAATGAAGTTATTGCCAAACATCGTGGCGGGACTCGCGGTCGTCATAGGCATCGTCTGGATTCTGCAAGGCGCCGGCCTGCTCGGCGGCAGCTTCATGACAGGGCGTACAGAATGGTTCTGGATCGGGATCGTGACGGCGTTGGCCGGTTGTGTCGCGTTTTTGTGGCTCAGACGCCCCGGCAGGTGAAACGAACGGTTGCACTGCCGGACGACAACACGTCAGACAATTGCAGCTGGGCGCCGAGCCGCTAAGAATAGGCTCGCTAAGGCGTGGCCGGTCCGGTCGGTATTGGGTGCGAGGGGCAATTGACCGAAATCGGCATGACGATTGCGATATGCACCCGCAACCGGGCGCCGCTGCTCTTGCGATGCCTTGCCGCACTCGCCGCGGCCGAAAAGCCGAGCTCCAGCTTCGAAATCGTGGTTGTGGCCAATGACTGCAGCGACGACACAGTGCCGGTGGCGGAGCGTTTCGCCGACCGACTGCCGATGGTCGTCGTCGCGGAGCCGCGGGGCGGGCTGTCCCACGCCCGCAACCGGGCCATTGACGAGGCGCGCGGACGGCTGATCGTCTGGCTCGACGACGACGCCCTGGTGCGGCCCGGCTTCCTGCGTGCCTATGCAGCCGCCATGGCCGCATCGCCACGATGCAGCATCTTTGGCGGCGTGATCGTTCCGCGCCTGGACGGAGAGCCGCCCGCCTGGCTGCTGGCCGGGCTTGATGTGGTGGAGGGCGCTTATGCGGCCCGGCGGCGAGCCACAGCCGATGTCTTTGCCGACGTCGACGCCGATCTTCCGTTCGGCGCCAACTACGGCATGGTGACCGATGCCCAGCGCCGCTTTCGCTTCGATCCCGAGCTTGGCCGGCGGCCAGGCAGCCCGTTCGCCGGCGGCGAGGAGATCGCTGTGATGCGCGCCGCAATTGCCGCCGGTCACCACGGGTGCTGGGTTCCCGAAGCGATCGTCGACCATCTCATCGGACCGGAGCGGCAGAGCGAGGTCTGGCTGTGGGGGTATTTTCACGCCGACGCACAGCAGCGAATGTCCGCGCACCCGGCGTCGCTTCTGGGTCGGCTCAAGGCCGGTAGGGCCTTTCGCCGTTATCGGCGGGCGCGGACGAGGATGGAGCCCCGGGAATGGCTAAAGCTGTTCGTCAAGGCGGCGCAGCTGGCAGGAAAGGCCGGTGTCAGACCGGATCTCTGAGCAGCGTCTTTCCGCTGGGGGCCAGATCCGGGGATACGCCCAACAGATCCAGGATCGTCGGCACGACGTCAAAGGAACTGCTGGTGCCCGAGCGGCCGGCTTCGAGGCCCGGGCCGGCACCGAAGATGAACCCCCAGTCGCCGGTATGGCCACCCGTCCGGCGCCAGGGCAGCGGACCGACGGTGCCGAGTCGCTCATGCGTCATGCCAAGAAGGCCCTTGCGGAAAAGGACGTAGAGATCGGCCTCATGTGGCCCGATTTCGAACGGTGGCTTGCCAGCCCGGAACGTTTCGCGCACCGCCGGTTCGCCGCTCAGCGGATCGCGGCACTGCGACAGCAGCAATTCAAGTTCGTCGAGGAGTGCATCATAGCGTTCGGGCGCCACCTTTCCCGATGCTTCCCGGCCGCGCAGGTTCAGCCGAATCTGTCCGTCGTAAAAGGCTGGAATGGCAAAGGCGTCCATATCAGGCCAGAAGCCGCGATAGCGCGTCGCGGGCATCCAGCCGATGCCGCGAGGCTCCCGCTGGCGGCGAAGCGATTCGGCGTCGCGCCGCCTGCCTATGCCTGCCTTGACCAGCGCGCGGGCAATGGGGCCAGGCTTGTCCGGCCATGGAGCGAGCTTGCGCAGCGTCGGCTCCCAACCCTCATGCTCACCCAGCAGCGGCGTGCCGTCGGCAAGGCGCGCCGCAGGCTTGAGGTCGCGCATATAGGCTTTGCCGAAGCTGCGTCGGTAGAGCAGCTCCGGCAGCAGCGCCATCGCGGGCACGTCGCCCTCGTTCATGCCCATGCCATGCATGGAAAAGGCCAGCACCGTCGCGTCAGGGAAGGTGTCGGCGAGGTCGCCGACCAGGTGGTCGAGCGCTTCGTAGATGCCGATCATCCCTCGCCTTGCCGGGACTGCGGAGGCGTGATGATGGAGGGGGTGTTCGGTATCGATGCCGTGCCAGAACGGCTCGCTTCCGGAGTGTGCCTCGGAGGGAACGACGATCGCCAGATCCCAGTCGGGAAGCCTCTCGCGCAGCAGCCACTGCGCGATCTCGCGGCGCTTTTCGACTGCAGCGATCAGGGCGGCGGCGGCCGCTTCGGTTTTCGCGGCGGAAGGCCAGCAGAAGCCGTAGATCCATTCCGGGGCGGGGTATGGGCCGAACCTGCCGGCAATTTCGGCAGCGAGACCAGGTGGATTGGAATGGGCCTCGACGCCGGGATCATGCGCACCCCAGGCGGCGAGGCCGAGGACATCGCCACTGTCGCCCAGGCGGCAATAGGGCAAGTCGAAGGCCACCACCTTGCGGCCGATGCCCGGCAGATAGGAAGCGGCAGTGACTTCTTCCTGAAGGACGTCATAGGTGGCCGGATCGTAACGGACCGCCGACCAGCGGCCGCCATCGGATGGCGCGAGCCCGGTGGCGACGTGTTCCCAGGCGAGACCCGAAAGCTTGTCGCGGCCATGATCGAGCTTGAGGCCAATGCCGTTGCGCCGCAACCGATCGAGGTTGGGTAGGCGTCCTTCGCCGATCATCCGCTCGACGAGGTCGTGGTCCATCCCGTCTAGCCCGATTGCAATGACGCGCGGCATTTTCCCTCCAGCCTGAGTTCCCCACGACCAGTATTGCTGAGCCAGCCAAGGTCGACAATGGCCGGATAGGACGCGGTAGCCTGCGACACCGGCGCTTCATTGAATTTCTTACCGATATCTGAGATAATATTCCCAGTGCGAGAACGCCCGCTGAGGAGTTCGACTGGCACGCACATAGTCCTCACGGGCGCTCGAGCTTAACTCGAACGTAGCCAAAGAGGATTTTTCATCATGGCAACGCTAAACGTAATGGAGCCCCTTGGGCTCACCCGGCATCGGCGCTGGGAGGACATCGTGTCGATGATCCTCGGCGCCGCGATCATCGTCTCGCCGATGTGGCTCGGCGTGACCGAGATGTCGACAATGATGGCGGTCACCGCGCTCGTCGGTGCTGCGATCGTCGTTCTGTCCGGACTGGAGCAGATCTTCCTGCGGCGCTGGGAAGAAGTCCTGTCGCTGTTCTGCGGCGTCTGGATGGTGGTGCAGCCGTTCGTCTTCGAATATGGCGGCGCTCTGCGCAGCTGGCACATCGGCCTCGGCATCGCGGTGGCGGTGCTGGCGTCCCTTGAACTCTGGCAGGATCGCAACCGCAACCTCGAGGCATAGCAGCAGCGGGAGACAGGAGAGGGGACCTCTTTCGGGGGGCGGTCTGCGAAGCCGGAACGGTACGGGATTCCGGACCGGGGAATTGCCAGACAGAATTGTCTGGTGCGCTTCACCTGCGCCGTCGCAACACGGCATCCTGCGTGTGGTAGCGCCCGGACGCAGCATGTCACCGAGCTGCCGTGGCGGGGGCCTCAACAGCCCGCCGCCCGGCTGCATGTCGAGCAGCGAGATCTCGAAATGCTCGACCAGCCAGACGAGATCGGCCGGCGCAACGTGCAGGATCTCGACCAGCGCCGCGAATTCGCCGAGGCTTGGCAGTATGGCCAGCGCACCGCGTAGGATGTTTGCCTCGTCTCCTTCGACATCCAGCTTGACCAGCACGCGCATCATCGAAGGACCTGCATCGAAGCTGCGAAGAACCCGGTCGAGCGTAGTCGTCCGCACCGGCAAGGCGCCGTTGTCGCCGGGCTTGGCGAGACGAGCCGTTCCTGACCAGTTTGGGTCGACGTGAAGCGCGGCCTGGCCTTCCTTGTCGGACAACGCAGCGTCCAGGATGATCGCCGGCAGCCCTGGCTCGCGCAGGGTGCGTTCGAGATAGGGGCGCGGATCGCCGGATTGGGTTCGACCGCGATGATGCTTGCCCCGGAAGGCAGGCCGCCATTGACGAGCATCTCGCCATAGTTGGCGCCGAAATCGATGACATGCGTCCAGGCATGCTGCTGCAGCAGCAGATGCCAGGCAGACAGGGCGGGCGGATTGAGATTGCCGTCGGACTGGATCAGTTTCTGGGCGCGACGGTCCAGCGGGTCGACATGAATCCACGCGCCGCCAGGCGCGCGGACACGGACCGGTAGCGCGACGGCTTCTTCTGGCGTTCGGCTGCCAGTGCGCCTGTCGGGCAGCCGAAGGAGCTTTTCGCCCAGCCTGCGCAATCGGTTGTGCGGTTTGCGCGCCTCGGCTTTCGCGTTAAGCCGTTCGATCTCGGCGCGATAGGCATGCTCCTGCGTGGTCCATGCGGCCTCTTTCAGCTCCATGCGCCGCACGCGGGCGGCTGCGGGCATCAGGCTGATCGCCGGATTGCGGGAACCCAGGTCGCGATTCCGTCCCACCGTATGTGGCCAGAGATGCAGGTCGGATTCCCTGTTGTCCACGGCCCATGCCGTTGGGCTGAAGCTGGCCGACCGAAACGCCACGTTCATCGAGAGCTGATCCCGGCGCGAGTAGCGCATCACGTGGAAGGCCCAGGCTTCAAGCATGGAAGTGACGCGCGCCGAACGATGGTCGCGGATCATCAAGCCTGTACATCATGGGTGCTCCTCCAGTATTTCGGGGCAGCTCAGCGTGCAGTGGGTGAGCTGCTCGAAAATGCGGGAGGCGTCGTCAGAACCTTTTCTCGCCATCTCCAGGAACTCATCCAGTACCGTTTCCCGGTAGGAATGCGGTGCGACGAGGAAGCCGATTGCCGGATCAGCTCCAGCATTCGTTCGGGGGGCCGTTTCAGGATCACGGAGTTGTCGATGTAGATGGAGCAGTCGTGTTCGGGCAAATGGACATGCGGGTGGATTTTCAGGTTGCGCTGGCTGGTATCGGATCCTGCGGAAACAGCGGTTCGACAACGCGGCAGTCCCAGCTTTCGCTGCGCAGCGCGGGATCGTCGGTCAGGCAGATGAAGGGTAGCTGGGAGCGCGAAGCGACCGGCTGCTGGCTGCTCGTTGAGGTGCTCATAGCCACCGACGAGCACTGTGTAGACGCAGCATTTCATTCCGGACGCCTCAAGGTCTCAGGGAGGCCATGCGGCCACTCCAACCTCACGGCCCGCCATCTAATTCGACGCGCCGGATGGTCGCATTGCAGTCTGAATTCAGTTCGGCCGACTCGCAAGGTTGAGGTGCAGATGCGCGGTCGGTTGGTTTGATAGGTCATCGGCAGGAGGAAAAAGGGCGCCGCGCGGCGCCCTCCTTGAGTTCAGAGGAAACGTGCCGGCTTACTCGACCTCATTGGCGTTGAAGGCGACCCATTTGCCAAGGGATGGCAAGTCGAGCGAGCCGGGTGCACGGTCGGCCTCGCGCAGGGTCGTACCGGAGCGGAACTTGAGCCCGACCATGACGGTATGGAAGTTCTCGCCATAGCGGTACTGGTCGCTATCGAGCGCATGATAGGAAATCTGGATGAATTCGTAGCGGGTGAACAACGAGACCGGCCAGGTTTCCGGGCGGATTTCACTCTCCACGTTGAAGTCGAAGATCCGGTTGGGCAGGTTGTCGGTCCACTTCTTGCCGCCGGCATAAGCGCCGTTGAGCTTCACCGACCAGTTGTCGTTGAGGAAGTAGTTGATGCCAAGCCGGGCGAACGGCGCCTCCCGCGTGCCTTCGTCGTACCTGTCGTAAGAATCGAGATAGCCCGCCTGCGCGAAGACCGAGCCCCAGCCGGTCAACAGCTTGCCTTCGGCGCCGGCGAACCAATAGTTCATCTCCCGGTTGGAATCGCCGCCATCGTCGTGAATGCCAAGGCCGCCCAGGGCGCCGACGAGAAAGCTGTCCGTACGATGGTAGAGGTGGACGGCGCCATGGCCATAGGCGTTGGTCCTGTCGCCATCGGCGACGTCGGGCTTGCCTAGCGCTGCCGCCTGCAGGTCGCCCTGGATGCCCCAGTTGGGCGCGAAGTCGTAGCCCAGTGTTCCATCAAACATCACGGTTGGACGTGTGTCGGCAACTCTGACGCCGCCTGATGATTCTATCCCCATCCCGCCAAGAGTGTTGTGGACACCGGCGAAGGCAAGGCCGATGCGGTAGCCGATGGACTGCTGGTCGGAAACCTGTTCGCCCGCGACCACAGCCGATGACACGCATAGGAGAGCCATGACGCTGGCTGCGCCAAGATAATTTCTAGATTTCACTGTGCCACCCCGGATTTTCGCCTGAAAATTTTATGGTTCAAATATTCTTTGACTGAATGAGTATTGGTGGGGCGATAGCAATGGCACAGACGACAACTTTATCAATATATGAGAAGTAATAATGCCTGGTGGCATATTTGCCTCAGTTTTCTTATCGTGCACGCAAGTATGCAACATGCATGCATCCAGTGCATGCTGCCTGGCAGTCCTGCGCGCGTCGTTCAGCGCCAGCCTATGTACGTCGTGAACTCGGCCATCAGCGTGTCGAAGCGCTCGAGATTCTGTGACAGGTTGGTCGACGAGACGCCGCCGCCGCAGTCGATCAGGTAGTCGAAATAGGTGTTGTCCTTGTCGTTCGAGGCGCGGCCGGCGACCTTCTTGTTGTTCCATTCGAGTGCCTTGTCCTGCATCGCCTTGTCGGTCTTGAAGCTGCTCTGGAACTGGACGCGCCGGCACTTTTGCGGTTCGCCGCCCTCGCAATTGTAGAAATAGACCCAGAAATTCATGCCGGAGGCTTTGGAATCGATGACCGGCAGGTTGTCGCTGTCGACGCCGACCTTGGCCTGATAGCCGGCCTTGGTCATGATGTCCCCGAACTCCGCGACGGTTATGCCTTCCATAACCGTTGGGGCGGCCTGTGGTTTGTCTTCGGCCCTGGCTGCCGTGCCGGCAGCAAGAGCCAGTCCAGCAGCAAGGACCAGACGCAGCATCGGCGGACTCCTCGACGGGTTGTGCTCAATAAATTAGCTCAACCTGATATTATCACCTGCGATGGGTCAGTCGGAAGCTGACCATTCGGGCGATGGAGCCGGCTTCGGCAATGCATGGAGATTGTCGGGGAGAACGGGAGAAAAGGCTGGAAAATGCGGACAACAAAAAAGCCCGGCGAACCGGGCTTTTTGAGTGTCTTCAGACAGTTGGAGCTGTCTGAAGCAGGAAACTGGTGCCCAGAAGAGGACTCGAACCTCCACGCCTCGCGGCACACGGACCTGAACCGTGCGCGTCTACCAATTCCGCCATCTGGGCTGGTGGCGGTGATGTAAGCGGGCGAAGCGACTGTGTCAACGCGCTTTTTCTGCTTTTGCCGAGGAATGCTGCGGCAGGCCGCAAATGTCGCATTCGGGTGATGAGGCTGACGCAGGGGCCGACTGGCTTTCGAAGCCGGCGAAGGGTCGGGAGCCGCGTATGCACGGCTCCCGAATACGTTCAAAAATCTACGCCGTCCTTTGCGCGTCCCGTTGGACGGCCGACGCCATCGCGACTCAGGCCAGCACGTCTTTGGAAGCGACGGTCGAATCGGCGTTGAGCTTGTAGACGATCGGCACGCCGGTTCCGAGTTCGAGCTTGACGATGTCAGGCCCCGAAATACCGTCGAGCGCCATGATCAGCGCGCGCAGCGAGTTGCCGTGGGCTGCGACCAGCACGGTGCCGCCGGAGAGCACATGCTTCTGCATGTCGTGCAAATAGTAGGGCCACACGCGCGCACCGGTGTCCTTCAGGCTCTCGCCGCCGGGCGGTGGGGTGTCGTAGGAGCGGCGCCAGATATGGACCTGCTCCTCGCCCCACTTGGCGCGGGCGTCGTCCTTGTTGAGACCGTTGAGGTCGCCGTAGTCGCGCTCGTTGAGCGCGGCGTTGCGGATCGTCTTGAGGTCGCCCTGGCCGAGAACGTCGAGGATATGCTGGCAGGTGGTCTGGGCGCGCGACAGCGCCGAGGTGAAGGCGATGTCGAATTTGAGCCCGCGCGCCTTGAGCTTCTCGCCGGCCGACTTGGCCTCGGCGTGGCCTTGCTCGGTCAGGCCGGGATCGCGCCAGCCGGTGAACAGGTTCTTGAGGTTCCATTCGCTCTGGCCATGGCGGACGAGCACGAGAGTACCGGACATTTTTGCTCCCTTGGGTGAGGACTGTAGTGGCGGAGTTTGATTAGAGGCCGAGCACGTCGCGCATCGAATAGAGGCCGGGCTTGCGTCCATGCGCCCACAGCGCCGCCTTGACGGCGCCGCGGGCAAAGATGGTGCGATCCTCGGCGAGATGCGACATGACGATGCGCTCGCCCGTGCCGGCGAGGATAACCGAATGTTCGCCGACGACCGAGCCGCCGCGCAACGCAGCAAAGCCAATCGTACCGGTTTCGCGCACGCCGGTGTGGCCGTCGCGAACGCGTACGCTCTTCTCTGCAAGTGCGATCTTGCGGCCCTCTGCGGCGGCTTCGCCGAGCAGAAGTGCCGTGCCCGATGGCGCGTCGACCTTGTGGCGGTGGTGCATCTCGACGATCTCGATGTCGAAATCATCGGGTCCGAGAGCCTGCGCGGCCTTCTCGACGAGCACCGACAGCAGATTGACCCCGAGGCTCATATTGCCCGACTTGACGATGGTGGCATGGCGCGCGGCGGCGGCAATCTTGGCGTCGTCGTCCGGCGAGCAGCCGGTCGTGCCAATGACATGGGCGATGCGGGCCTGCGCGGCATAGCCGGCGAATTCGATCGTCGCTGCCGGCGCGGTGAAGTCGAGCACGCCGTCGGCCTTGGCGAAGGCGGACAGCGGATCGTCAGAGATCGGCACGTTGATGATGCCGATGCCGGCGAGTTCGCCAGCATCCTTGCCGAGATGCGGCGAGCCTGCCCGTTCGATGGCACCGACGACACGCACGCCTGCCATGCTGTGCACGGTACGCAACAGCACCTGACCCATCCGCCCGGCGGCACCGACGACGACAAGACCCATCTCGCTCATATCAGGCTCCCTGAGGCAGCGCGTGCTGCCGCTCTACCATTGCAGTCTCGGTGGTATCGTCCACGAGTCCGAGTGCGGCTTCGTCATGCAGATTGTGGAAGCGCGCATAGACACCGTTGGGGTCGGCCATCAGCGCGGCATGGGTGCCTTGCTCGATCAGCCGGCCTGCGTCCAGCACGACGATATGATCGGCATTGATGACCGTCGAGAGGCGATGGGCAATCACGATGGTGGTGCGCCCTTGCGTGGCGGTGGCAAGCGCTTGCTGGACACGCGCCTCGGACTCGTTGTCGAGCGCCGAGGTCGCCTCGTCGAGCAAAAGGATAGGCGCATTGCGTACCAGGGCGCGCGCAATGGAGACACGCTGGCGCTGGCCGCCGGATAATGTCGAGCCGCTTTCGCCGACCGGCGTGTCGTAGCCCTCAGGTTGGTCGAGGATGAAGTCATCGGCGAAGGCCTGCCTGGCGGCGTCGCGGATATCCGCGTCGGTGGCATCGGGGCGGCCGTAGCGGATGTTGTCGGCGATGGTGCCTTCGAACAGGTAGGGATGCTGCGAGACATAGGCGATGGATTGGCGCAGCGAGCGCTTGGTGACGCCTGATATGTCCTGGCCGTCGATGACGATGCGGCCGCCGTCGAGATCGTAGAAGCGCTGCAAAAGCGCGATCAGCGTCGACTTGCCGGCGCCCGAGGCGCCGACGATCGCCGTGGTCTTGCCGCCGACGGCGGTGAAGCTCAGCTCGCGCAGGACGGGGAGGTCGTCGCCATAGCCGAAGGAGACGTTGTCGAAGCGGATTTCGCCCTTGCCGACAGCGATCGCCTTGGCGTCCGGGGCGTCTTCCTGCCGCGGCTGGGTGTCAAGAATCTCGTAGAGCATGCGGGCGTTTACCAACGCACTCTCGAGGCCTACCTGGGTGCGCGCGAGCTTGCGTGCCGGATCATAGGCGAAGATGAACGCAAAAATGAACGAGATGATGTTGCCAGGCGGTTGCATGTCGACTGCCGAGCGGTAGCCGGCGTAGCCGATGATGCCGGCAAAGATCGCGCCGCCGAGAATTTCGGTGATCGGCGAAAGACGCTCCGACACCCGGGCGATCTTGTTCGAGCGTGCCTCGACGTCGCCGATCAGCCCGTCCATGCGCCTGGCGAGCTGATCCTCCATGGTGAAGGCCTTGACGATGGCCATGCCCTGGACGGTTTCCTGCATCGAGCCGAACAGACGGGCCCCGACGAGGATGGCATCGCGGTTGAGGCGACGCAGCCGGCGCATCAGGTAGTTGACGGCAAAGACCAGCGGGGGCCCGATCAGCAAGGCCAGCAGCGATAGAACCGGATCCTGGTAGACCATCACGCCGATGAGCACGATGAGTGTCACCGCATCGCGGGCAATCGAGGTGATCAGGATGTTGAGCAGGTCGCGCACGCCGGCGACATTCTGGTTGACCTGGGCGATCAGCTGAGCCGAGCGCTGCGACGAGAAGAAGTCCATGCCGAGGCTCATCAGGTGGTCGAAGATGCGACGCTGATAGCGGGCGATGAGGTTGTTGCCGACCTTGGCTAGGACGACCGCCTGGCCATAGGTGGACAGGCCGCGAATGACGAAGGCGGCGAAGGTCGACAGGGTGATCAACAGGATCAGGTCGGCGCGCCGCTCATAAAAGATCAGGTTGATGATGTCGCGCATTATCCAGGCAAGGAAGCCTGTCGTGGCCGAAATGGTGAGCAGGAAGATCGCCGCGAAGGTGTAGTGCCAGATGTAGTCGCGGCCGTTTTCGGCGACGATGCGCTTGATGACGCCGACGATCTCGCTGCGCTTGGAGCTCGGCGTCTGGTTGGGGTCGATGGTCAAACAGGCAGTCCTGTCGCTCTTGCGAAAACTGCGCCCCTCTTAAAGCATGATGCCGCGAGGGGAAACCGCCATTTGCCGCAGTGCGGCGATGGCTATGTCCGCCAGCGCCGATCGCCTGTCTCGATGCCGAAGAGATCGGGATTGCGGGCATAGGCGGCAAGCCCGGCAAGGGCCGCCAGCGGGTGGGTGATGACATAGACCGGCATCGAGGCCATCAGCTCGCGATGTGGTGCCTTGTCCTCGAAGGCCTCGCGGAAATTGCCCCGTTTCAGCGCCGGCACAATTTTCTGGGCGATGCCGCCGGTGAGGAAGACGCCGCCCTTGCTCTTGAACACCAGAGCGAGGTCGCCGGCGGTGCGGCCAAGGCAGGTCACGAACAGCTCGAGCGCCTCGACCGCCACCGGGTCGCTGCCGTCGAGCGCTGCCGCGGTGACCTGTGCCGGCTGGGTCAGCACAGGTGCCTTGCCGTCGGTCCTGGCGACGGCGCGGTAGGTGTTGACCAGACCGCGGCCGCACAGGATCTGCTCGCCCGAGATGCGGCCGTCCAGCTTTTCGATATGTGGGAACACCTCGAAGTCGCGCTTGGAGCGCGGACCAATGTCCATGTGCCCGCCTTCGCCGGGAATGGGAATCCAGCGCCCGAGCGCGTGGACAAGACCAGCGACGCCGAGGCCGGTGCCGGGTCCGAGCACGACGCGGCCGGCACCTGGTTCAGGCTCGCCGCCGCCGATCCTTTCCATATGTTCGTCGCCGAGCGCCACGACGGCCAGTGCCTGGGCTTCGAAGTCGTTGAGCACGAGGATGTCGACGAGGCCGAGCGTCGAAAACATCTGCCGGGGGCGCACCACCCACGGGCAATTGGTAAGCGCGATCTCCTCGCCCTCGACGGGGCCGGCAACTGCCAGCACCGCCGAGCGTGGGCGGATGGGCGAGCCGTCGAGCACGGCCAAGATGGCGTCGTCGATGGTGGCGTAGCTGGCAGTCTGTACGATGCGCGGCTCGCCGGCGTCCTTGTCGGCGCTCTCGACGATGGCGAAGCGCGCATTGGTGCCGCCGATGTCGCCGATCAGGATCGGAAAGGGGAGAGCCTGCGACTGGTCGCTCTGATGTGACATGCCCTGTTTCGTCCCCGTGCCGGCGTTCAGCCGTTCTCCTGGTTTTCCAGCATGATCTCGGCCGTCGCCCGGTTCAACGCCATGGGAATGTCGTAGACGATGGCAAGCCGCATCAATGCCTTCACATCGACGTCATGCGGCATCGGCGTCAGCGGATCAACGAAGAAAATCAAAAGGTCGATCTTGGCTTCGCTGATCAGCGCGCCGATCTGCTGGTCGCCGCCGAGCGGACCGCTTTTCAGCGGCGTCAGGTTGAGGTTCGGGCAGGCCGCCAGGATGCGCTGACCGGTGGTTCCGGTGGCGACGATATGGCAGGTCATGAGGAAGTCGACATGATCGCTGGCGAAGGCGACGAGGTCGTCCTTCTTTTCGTCATGGGCGATCAATGCGAGATGCAAAGCTGGTGTCACTCGGGGTTCATCCAGGCAAGCTAAATCGGTTGAAATTCCATAGACCGATTTCGATCGCTTTGGAAGCGCCGGGTGCGTGAATGCAGCCGGCGCGGCCAACGCGCCCAACCTGCTTGTTGGCGGGGCCTATTTGCCGGCAGGCCGGGGGCGCGGCACCGGAATGTCGACTGAAGGTCGGGGCGCAAAGGCGTTTGCCGTGGCCGGCACGCCGGGTTGGGCGATGATTGGTGTCTCTGCCACTGCCGGAGCCGCAGGGGCGGGCGTTGCCGCATATGCGCTGCCGCCGGGCCCGTGATAGGTGACGGCCGCCTCGTTGACCGGCGAGGGTGCGTCGAGCACGGCGCGGCATGCCTTGGGCAGGCTCGCCATGGTCATGATGTCACGCGCCCGAGGCTTGGCCGGGCCGGTAGCCGGACGCCACGGCTCTTCGGTGAACCACCAGGCCAGCGACTTGTCGCAGCCGTCGCCGCGCGGCGTCGCATCCTGCTCCTTGCAGCCCTGCGAACCCGGCTGGCAGCCGATGCGGACGTGGAAATGATAGTCGTGGCCCCAGAACGGGCGCACCTTGCGCAGCCACGAGCGGTCGCCGGTGACGGTGTCGCAGAGTTTCTTCTTGATGCCCGGATTGACCAGGATGCGCTCGACCTCCGGGTAGCTCGCCGCGCGCTCGAGCAGGCGCGTATGCGCCGGCGTCCAGCGCTTCTCGATGACACGATGGGTCTTTTCGTTGACCATCGACACCGCGCTCATGTTCTCGCGCTCGGTCGGCGACAGCCTGTGGTCGGGCATCGGCGTCAGCCAGATGTCGGCGTCGAGGCCGATCTGGTGCGAGGCGTGGCCTGATAGCATCGGGCCACCGCGCGGCTGCGAGATATCGCCGACCAGAAGGCCGGGCCAGCCGTCCTGGGTGGCTTCCCGCGACAGCTTCTCGATCAGCGCGATCATCTTGGGATGGCCCCAACGCCGGTTGCGCGACAGCCGCATCGCCTGCCAGGTCGGGCCGTCGGTGGCGATCGCCACGCCGCCGGAGAAACAACCCTTGGAGTAGAAGCCGTAGGACGCGGGCGCGATCGCTGCCGGCAGCTTCTTGTTGCCGAACAGGTCCTTGGCGAGCTCCGCAGCGCTGGCCGCCTGGATGTCGGTACCGACAAGGCCAAGCGTTGCCGCCGCCATCAGGAGCCGCCCCGCCTTGCCAAGAAGTCCGCTGAAAATTGTCGTCATGGAACCCGATCCTCTCAGCCAGCTTGGGCTGCCACGGTTACCTAGAGGTAAATTTCGGCACCCGCACCCCGGTCATTCTTTGCGCGACTTCCGCTCAGCCCTGCCTGATCAGGCTGCGCCTGTCGCTTTCGCCTTCGCCGCGCCAGCTGCCGTCGGCCCACATGCTGTCCAGCGCCTTGCGATAGTTGGACATGCCGAAGGCGAAGCCGAGCGCCTTGATGGCGGTGTTGGCGACACGTTTGTTTTCGCCATAGAAGGACCGCGCCATGGGCGAAAGTTGGGCGGTCTCGAACGGAATTTCGGGCGGCGGTGCAACGCCCATCTTTTCGGCCGCATAGGCGACGACGTCCTGCGGCGGTGCCGGCTCGTCGTCGGTGACGTTGAAGACCCCGCCATAGTCGCCCTCGGCGAGGAACCACAGCGCACTGGCAATGTCCTGCACATGGATGCGGTTGAAGACCTGGTCCTTCTTGACCAGCCGCTTGGCGGTGCCGTTTTCGAGATTGACGAAGGCATTGCGGCCGGGGCCGTAAATGCCGGACAGGCGCAGGATGGCGACTGGGCGCGCGATCTGTTCGCCAAGTGCATGCCACGCTTGTTCGGCCTCGAGGCGCATGGTCGATCGCCCCGGTTTGGGCCGGCACGTGGCGGTTTCGTCGATCCAGGCACCGCCATGGTCGCCATAGACGCCGACGGTCGAGAGATAACCGATCCAGCGCAGCAGCGGCATGTCGTGCGTGATCGCCTCGCGGGCGGCGTTGAGCACGGGATCGCCATCATCGCCGGGAGCGGCGGAGACGACGAGATGCGTGGTCCTGGCCAGTTGCGCCCTGATTTCGGGGGTGAGGTGGCCGTCGAAGACGAAGGGCTCGATACCAGCGGCTTCGAGCGCCGGAAACTTGTCCTGAGAACGCGTCGTTCCGGCAACGCTAAGGCTTTGCGGGCGCATCTGCGCAAATGCCTTGCCGGAATAGCCGGCGCCGAAGATGAAAAAGGTCTGCTCGGTCATGACTGCGTCCGCGACTGTTCGACTTGGGTGAGCCCGGCCTGCCATTCCGCGATCACGTCGTTATCGGTTTCGACCTTCAGCATCTGTTCTGCAAGAGCCGAAAACGTCGCGTCGGGCAGCAGCCGCGACAATGCCCAGACGGCGGCACCGCGCACCAGAGGCGAGGTGTCGGAGAGCAACGTCCGGCATGGTGCGATCAGCGTGGCGTCGGCGGAATTGCCTGATGCGATCAACACGTTGCGGACGAAGCGGTCGCGGCCGATGCGCTTGACCGGCGAACCGGAGAAGAAGGTCCGGAACGTCGCGTCGTCGAGGGAAAGCAATTCGGCAAGGCGCGGCTCGCGCAGATCGTCGCGGGCGGCGAGTTTCTGCTCCGATGCGGCCTGGGCGAACTTGTTCCAAGGGCAGGCCGCAAGGCAGTCGTCGCAGCCATAGATGCGGTTACCGATCTTTGGGCGGAATTCGAGCGGGATCGGACCCTTGTTCTCGATGGTGAGATAGGAGATGCAGCGCCGCGCGTCGATGCGGTAGGGCGCCAGGAACGCTTCTGTCGGGCAGGCGTCGAGGCAAGCGCGGCAGGAGCCGCAGCGGTCGATTTCGGCCTCGTCAGGTGCTAGCTCTGCTGTCGTGAAGATGGTGCCGAGGAACAGCCACGAGCCGAATTCGCGGCTGACCAAATTGGTGTGCTTGCCTTGCCAGCCGAGGCCGGCGGCTTCGGCGAGCGGCTTTTCCATTACCGGCGCCGTGTCGACGAACACCTTCACGTCGCCGCCGGCACGGGACACGATCTTGCCGGCGATCTCCTTCAGCCGGCCCTTCATGACGTCGTGATAGTCGCGGTTGCGAGCGTAGACCGAGATCGCCGCCCGGTCGGACATGGCCTGCAGCGCGCGCGGGTCGCTGTCCGGCCCATAATTCATGGCGAGCACGACGATCGAACGCACCTCGGGCCACAGCACTGAAGGTTCGCTGCGCCGTTCCAGCGTCTCCGCCATCCAGGCCATCGAGCCGTGCAGGCCTTCGCCGACGAACTGGGCGAGGCGGGCAGGCGCGAGCGGGATGGCGTCGGGGCGCGTGACGGCGATGGCAGCGAAGCCGGCGCGGCTGGCTTCGCGCTCGATCAGCTGGCGCAGCGCGCTCTCAGAAATCGAGGTCCGCATAATGCGATGCCGGGGTCAGCCCGCGCACCCGGTCGGCGAGCAGGGGCCGGAAGGACGGGCGCGACTTGACGCGTGTGTACCATTCGCGCGCCGAGGAATATTCGCGCCAGTCGATCTCGCCGAGATAGTCGAGCACCGAAAGCGATGCGGCGGCGGCAAGGTCGGCATAGGTGATGCGCGACCCGGCGAGCCAGTGGCGCGTGCCGGCGAGCCAGTTGGTGTATTTCATATGCTGGCGAATGTTGGCGCGGGCAGCACGAATGGCCGCCGAATCGGGCGAACCGCCGCCGGCCGCTTCCGGCATCAGCGGCTTCAGCACGCGCTCGCGCACCAGATGCCGGGTCACTTCGCTTTCGGTCTTGGTCAGGTACCAGTCGGTCAGGCGGCGGATTTCGGCGCGTTCCATCGGGTCTTCGGCGAACAGCCGACGCTCGCGCTTGAGCACGCCGCGGGTCTCGTCGACATATTCGGAAATGATCATCGCGCCGACGATCGGCACGTCGCCCTCGGCCAGGAGCACCGGCAGCGTTCCGGCCGGGTTGAGCGACAGGAACTCCTTGCGCCGCGTCCACGGCTTCTCCTCGATCAGCGCCAGCTCCTCGCCATACTCGCCGAACGCCAAACGGACGAAACGGCATGTGGCAAACATCGGGTGGTGGAAAAGCGTCAGCATGGTCCTGCGAAATTCGTGATCGATGGCGCTCTGGCGAATCGCCTGAGGCGTCGTTAGAGCTTCTGCGGCCCGGCTCGCCGGGCTCTCGGGCGACCCGACCTATAGGGTGAGTTCCGCCGCATGACAAGCAATCGCGCATGAACGCCTCGCGGGGATGGGAATGGATAGCCAGACAATCATCAATGCTTTGCTGCTCGGGCTGCTCGAGGGCCTGACGGAATTCATCCCCGTGTCCTCGACCGGCCATATCCTGCTTGCCGGCCATTTCCTCGGTTTCAACTCGACCGGCAAGACTTTCGAGATCCTGATCCAGCTCGGTGCTATCCTGGCGATCCTGTCGGTTTACGCGACCAGGCTGTGGCAGATGTTGGTCACCTTGCCGTCGGACCCGAAGACGCAGCGTTTCGTCGCAGGCATCCTGATCGCCTTCCTGCCGGCGGCCGTGATCGGTGCCCTGGCGCATGATTTCATCAAGACGGTGCTGTTCGAATCGCCGCGGCTGATCTGTGTCATGCTGATCCTCGGCGGCCTGGTGCTGTTGTTCCTCGACAGGCTCGACCTCAAGCCGCGCTATGGCGACGTCACCAATTTCCCGCTGTCGGTCTATCTCAAGATCGGCCTGTTCCAGTGCCTGGCGATGATCCCCGGCACCTCGCGCTCTGGCGCCACCATCGTCGGCTCGTTGCTGATGGGCGTGGAGAAGCGCGCGGCGGCCGAGTTCTCGTTCTTTCTGGCGATGCCGACAATGGCCGGCGCCTTTGCCTATGACCTCTACAAGAACCGGGACATCCTGTCGGCAGCTGACTTGCCGGTGATTTCGGTCGGCTTTCTTGCCGCCTTCATCACCGCGCTGATCGTGGTGCGGCACCTGCTCGACTATGTTTCCCGCAACGGTTACGCGCTGTTTGGCTGGTGGCGCCTGCTGGTCGGCGGCGCCGGGCTGATCGCACTGATGGTGTGGGGCTGATCGCCCCGAGGCGGTCTGTTCAGGGTGAGCCGTCCGTCAGGAAATCGCGCCGTTAGAAAATTGCGCCGTTAGAAAATTGCAAAGACGACGACGATCACCACAACCCACACGGCACCGCTCACAACCGCGCCGAAGGCTATACCCCTGCCGAAGTTGTCGTCTTCCATGGCACCCTCCGCACACCACTGCAGGCTCTTGCGTCCAGGCAAATTCAGGTAGCCTGCAATGATAACGGTGCGGCTCCGAAAAGGTTGCAACCTGTGATTGGACGGGTTGGGCCTCAGGCGAGGGTCGTCAGTCCACGCCTGAGCAGGTCCAGCGCCAGCACGGTGATGGCGATCTTGAACCATTTGCGGAAGCTCTCTTCCGGCATGCGTTCGAGCAGCTTGGTGCCGTAGACGGTACCGAGATAGCCCGAGACGATCATTGCGCCGATCAGCGGCAGCCAGTCCCCGAAGGCAAAGCCGGCGAGGCCGAAAACGATGATCTTGAGCCCATGCTGGGCAACCATGCCGGCGGCATGGGTGGCGACGAGCGCCTTGCGGTCATTGGCGAAGAACTGCGCGAACAGCACCGAGACCAGCGGCCCGGTGGCGCCGACGAGCATGCCGATCAAAGCGACGATGACGCTGCCGATCGCAAGCCCGGTGCGAGTCAGTTTGTCGATGCCGGGAACCTTGGTCCAGGTGATGGCGATGACGAAGGCGCCGAGCACCAGCTTGAGCCAGGCGTCGGGCAGCTGGATGACGACGAAGGCGCCGATGACGGCACCGACGATCGAGCCGGCAATGAAGGGGGCGGCGACGTCCATGCGCACATTGGCGCGTTGGTGCCAGGCGCGGCCGCTGTTGGAGCCGAGCTGCACCGCGCCATGGACGGGGATAAGCGCGGCCACCGGCACGAACAGGCCCATCAGCGTCAGCATGGCGATGCCGCCGCCGACACCGAAAGCGGCGGTCAGCGCCGAGGTGAAGGCGCTGGCGATGATGAGAACAATCCCGATGAGCGGGTCGAGTCCCTCAGGCAGGAGCAAGGCGAGGGCGTCCATGCGCCCTCAGCCGGTCAGGCTTCTGTCCGGCGCGTGAACTGGCCGGCGGCGCGGTAGCGCCAGAGGTAGCTGGGCAGGATCGATGCTGTCGACTTGGGGGCGATGCCCGTGGCTGCGATGGTGCGGCCTTCGTCGAGGGCTGCCTTCGACACGACATTGTCGGAGCGCAGCAAAAGGACTTGGTCCTTGGTCAGCAGCGGATTGGGCAGCATGCCGAGGATCGAGGCCTGCAGGTTGGCGATCGACCACGGCACCGGCACCAGCGTGCGCTTGCGGTCGATGACCTCGAGCATCTCTTCCATGCACTGCTTGAAGCTTAGCACCTGCGGGCCGCCGATCTCATAGATCGAGCCGCCCTTGACCTTGCCGTCGACGGCGCGCGCGACCGCTTCGGCAACGTCGCCGACATAGATCGGCTGGAAGCGGGTTTCGCCTCCACCGATAAGCGGTAGCACCGGCGAGAAACGCGCCATATTGGCGAAACGGTTGAAGAACTGGTCCTCGGGGCCGAAGACGATCGACGGGCGGTAGATCACCGCGTTTGGCAGCGTGTCCTGGACGGCCTTTTCGCCGCGCGCCTTGGTCTGGGCGTAGAGCGAGGGCGAATTGGCGTCGGCGCCAAGGGCCGAGACATGGGTCAGCGTGGCGCCGACGGCGCGCGCCGCCTCGGCGACGGCGCGGGCGCCGAATTCCTGCACCGTCGAGAAACGCTGGCGTCCGCCTTCATGCAGGATGCCGACGAGGTTGACGACGTGCGAGGCGCCCTGGACGGCGCGGTCGACCGACCAGCGCACGCGCAGATTGGCCTGCACCGGCTGGATCTGGCCGACATTGCCGAGCGGCTGCAGGTGGAAGGCGAGGTCGGGCCGACGGCAGGCGACGCGCACGAGATACCCGCGCTTGGCCAGCGCCCGCACGACATGGCGGCCGAGGAAGCCGGACCCGCCGAAAACGGTCACGAGTTGCGGGGTCTGCAGAATTTCAGTCATCGCTGGCTCCGGTCGCCAAAAGGGGCAGAAGATGTAGCGTTTCTTAGCCCGTTTCGCAAAAAAGGCAATCATCGAGCGACTGCACGGAGCGGCCCGCGCCGATCTGGCGCGGGCATGCGGCTTGCCTTGGGAGGCAGGGTTTCGAGGCAGGATCGAAATCCGGTTTTCCGGAAACGACCATGCGGGTCACAAACTAGAACTCGCGGCTGAGGCGTGCGTCGACCGAGTGGCGGTTGCCGCCGCGAATGACGAAGAACAGGAAGATCGCCGCCCAGATGATCGACTTCTCGGCGCCCTGGTAGCCCTGGTTCATCGTGACCCAGTGGAACCAGACGGTGACCAGGAGCACGAACATGGCGGCGAAGGAGGCCGGGCGCGTGAACAGGCCGATGGCGATCAGGATGCCGCCAAAGAACTCGGTGCAGGACAGAAGCAGCGACCAGAAGGCGCCGGGGTAGAAGCCGAGGCCTTCGACCATGCCGGCAGCGCCGAACGGATCGGAGATCTTGCCGAGGCCGTGGGTGACCAGCGCTGCGCCGGCGACGACGCGCAGAACGGTTTCGGCTGAATCGTGGAGGTTCGAATAAAGGCCGCGGAGCGCGGGGATGAACAGTCGGCGGCCGGAATTTTCGGTCGTCAGGGTCAAGGACATGTCTCCGATTGCGGGGCTATGCACGATTAAAATATTGCAATGCACCAACGCCGCGATGGCCGGGTCACGGTCAAGTCAACAAGGTTTGATATAAAGATGATTGACAAAGTCAACTTTTAATAATGTCGGAACCCTGCGCTGACCGAGGCGTTGACCCCTCAGTGCGGCGGACCTGTCGTGCCAATCCAGATCAATCCCCGAAGGAGAAATCGCGATGAATTGGAACCAGATCGAAGGCAATTGGGAGCAGTTCAAGGGCAAGGTGCAGAGCCAGTGGGGTAAGCTGACCGACGATGATCTCGACGTCATCAAGGGCAAGCGCAAGGAACTCGCCGGCAAGCTGCAGGCCCGTTATGGCAAGGCCCAGGAAGAGGCCGAAAAGGACATCGACAGCTGGCTCTCCCGCCACTGAACCGTCTTTCGCAACGCGCCGCGGGCGATCTTCCCGCGCAGAGCCCCGCCGTCGAGCGGGGCTTTTCGTTGCAGGCTTTCGTTGCAGATAGCGCCGATGCAGAAAACCCCGCGCGAGGCGGGGTTCTCCGGATGGCAGCAATCGGGTGGCCGATGTCTGGCGAGGCCGCAGCATTCGCGAGGCATGATCCCAAAGCCGGTTCCAGACTTCTCGATCATGCCCGAGGCATCAGGAGGGTTCCCGGCAGGTCTTGCCACCCCAACCCTGCTGACCCGACATGTTGCCACCTGCGGCCTTGCAGTCCTGGATGAACTTGGTGTTGCAGTCCGGGAACTTGCTGGAGCCGTTCTTGCAGTACTTGTCTTCGGTCGCGCCGCCATTGCCCGAAGAAGCCTTGCCGCTCGGGCCGGACGGCTTGTCATTGTCGGGGGCGTCGGAGATGTCGCCGGGGCCCGAAGGGCCGTTGCCGCCGGGGGCGTCGGAAATGTCGCTCGGACCCGACGGACGGTCGCCGCCGCCCGGGCCGGCCGAGAAGCTGGCGGCATTGGCGCTGCCGATGGCGCCGGCAAGCAGCAGGACGGCGGTCAGGATGGTGATCTTGGTCTTCATTGTCTTATTCCCTTTTCGAGGTTGCGTTTCGGGGTCGCGGAAACGCTCTGGTTTCCACGTCGGAACGATCTTTCGGTTTGGGTTCCCCCCGGTTGATCTGGCGAGCTCACCTCGCCCTGGACATGACTGGGTCGCAGCGTCAGCGGGAAAGGTTCAAAACGAGTTCGAATTATTTTCGCGAGGGTTTCGTGGGTGGTTTTTTGTCCGTCGGGTTGGGGTTCTGAACCGCCACAGTAGTGGAGGCGTCACGGCATGGAGCCCCGGGTTTCCGCACGTCGCTTCGCTGCTGCTCCGCGAGGATGACGAAGGCATTGAGGCTTGCGGCCCATCGCCGACGTCAGTGGTTGGCAGGCTTCGAGGTTGGCTTTTGGCGGGTGTTCTCAATGCAGGGCAACGCAGGAACAGGAGCTGGAAGCTCTCCGCGAGCCTCCGACGTCGACGACGAGCGTCGAGGCCCATGTCTTCGTCATCCTCGGGTGGAGCAGGAGCGAAGGAGTGCGGAAACCCGGGGATCCTTGCCGCGACGGTGAAACCGCCGCTACGGGCTTCGCGCTCCCAACGGTCAGGTAATGAAGTTGGGGCCGAAAACGCCTAGGCTCACTCTGCCTGCCGCGCGGCAAACTCGCTGATACGGGCGTGCAGGGCCGCAGGGATTGCGATCCCCCCGGCCTCTGAGCGGGCCCGCGCCACAGCTTTTGCCGGGCCGGGGATGTGGACGTGGTACTGGCTGGACAGCCGGTCGAGCTGTTCGCGCATGCGCGTTTCGAAGCCGGGATCGAACAATTTCGGGTCGAGCGCCACGATGAACAGCCCGGTGCCTGGCGTCTGGTGGCCTTCCGATATGGAAGGCGCGTCGATCGACCAGTTGGCGCCCGAGACGCCGGCCGCAAGCACCTCGACCATCAGTGCGACATTGGCGCCGCGCGCGCCGCCGAAGGCGAGCAGCACGCCTTTCATCGCCTTTTTTGCGTCTGTCGTCGGCTTGCCCTTGGCGTCGAGGGCCCAGCCCTCGGGGATCGCCTCGCCTGTTTCAGCCGCCTTGCGGACATTGACGAAGGCGGTGGCGCTGGACGACTGGTCGATGACAAGGGGTGGGCCGTCGGCGGCGGGTGCTGCAAGCGAGATCGGGTTGGTGCAGTAGACCGGCTTGGTCGAGCCTGAGCCGGCGACGAGCGCCGGTCCGTTGGTGGCGGCGAGCGCGACGAGGCCGGCTTCGGCGAGGCGGCCGGTGAAATAGCCGAGCGAGCCGCAGGTGTAGGCATTCTTCTGCGAGAATACGGTGACGCCGAACAGCCGGGCTGCCTTGGCGATCTCTTGGAAGTTTCGGTCGAAGCCGGTATGCGCCGCACCACCCTGGCCGTCGGACAGGTAGATCGCCAGCGCCGGCCGGCTGACCACGGGCTCGGCCTTGCCGTCGATGCGCCCGGCCTCGAGCGCCTCGAGATAGTCGACATAATGCGACAGCCCGACGCTCGCCTGGCCGTCGGCCTCTGCGGCAACGGCGGCAAGCGCGATCGAGATCGCAGTTTGCTCGGAGGCGCCGGCGCCGATGGCTGCGGCGATGCACAAGTTACGGGCTTCTTCGAGGTTGAGCGTGACGGTCTCTGTCTTTGTCTGCGGCACGGGCGTCATCCCAGTCTGGACGGAATCTTCGCCTCCAGCTTGCGGAAGCCGAAGACGAGGATGCCGGTGATGATCAGATAAATGAGGGCGAGCAGCAACAGCGGCTCGTAGACGATGAAGGTGTCCTGGCGGACGCGCGAGGCGACCGCGTAGATGTCGATGACGGTGATTGTCGCGACGAGCGGCGTTGCCTTGAGCTGCAGCACGGTTTCGCCGGCCAACGTCGGCAAGGCACGATGGATCGCCTGCGGCAGCCAGATGCGGCGGAAGCGCTTCCACGGGCTCATGCCGAAGGCGCGCGCCGCTTCGAGCTGCCCCCTCGGCACGCCGGCGAACGCCCCGCGCATCACCTCGCCTTCATAGGCGGCATAAGACAGCGTCAGCGCAACGACGGCGTAGGGCCAGGCCTGCCTCAGGATCGGCCAGAGTTCGGATTGCCTGATCCACGGATATTGCGGGAACAGCGAGCCGAGGCCGTAATAGAGCAGCCAGAGCTGCAGCAGCAGCGGCGTGCCGCGGATGACTGTGCAGAACGCCTTAGCCGGCCAGGCCAGCCAGAACGGACCTGCGGCCTGGGCGAGCCCGAGCGGCACGGCAAGCATGAAGCCGAGCGTCACGGTGACGGCGAGGATCCAGATGGTGCGCCAGATGCCGAGCAGCGCCAGGTCGTAATATTTGGGCAGCCAGTCCCAGCGCATGAAGATGGCAGCCGAGAGCACCAGTGCTGCAGCGATGGCGATGAGCACGATGCGGTGCGGCTGCAGCCACTCGGAGCGGGCAGCAGACACTGCTGCAAAGGGCGTGTTTGCGCTCATCGGCCGGTCTCGGCGATCGGCGGCATGCCGCGCCGCGCCCAGCGCTCGATCCGGCCGATGATGACGTTGGAGAACAGGGTCAACAGCAGGTAGAGCACGCCGGCTGCGACGAAGAAGGTGAAATAGGCCTTGGTGGTGGCGCCGGCTTGGCGTGTTTCCTGGGTCAGCTCGTTGAAGCCGACGACGGCGAGCAGGGCCGTGTCCTTGGTGGCGATCAGCCAGAGGTTGGCGAGGCCGGGAATGGCGAAGGGCAACATCGCCGGCAGGGTGATGCGGCGCAGCATCTTGCCCGGCGGCATGCCATAAGCGCGCGCCGCCTCGATCTGGCCCTGCGGTATGGCCAGAATGGCGCCGCGGATGACCTCTGTGGCGTAGGCGCCCTGGACGATGCCGAGCACGCCGATGCCGGCGGCGAGACCGGAGATGTCGACGGTGGCGTAGCCGAACTGTTCGAGCGCCCGGTTGATGAGGTCGGTGCCGGCATAATAGAGCAGCAGGATCAGCACCAGCTCCGGCACGGCACGCACGAAGGTGGTGTAGATCTCCATCAGGTCGCGCACGACAGGACTGCCATAGAGCTTGCCCCAGGCGCCCGCGATGCCGATGGCGAGGCCAAGCCCGAAGGCGCCAACCGCGATCTGGATCGAATTGGTGAGCCCGCGCAACAGGTTGGCGCCCCAGCCGGGCGGCGAGATTGCAAGCAGCTCGACGGCGCTCGTTTGCAGCAGCGGGTTCAGCAGATGCTCGATGTCAGTGGTCCTTCGCACACGAGGTCGTCAAAAGTCACCCTCACCGTCCGCGCCACCTTTTTCCACTTCGTAAGGGAAAGGTGGCGCCTGTCCAGGAAGTTTGGCGCGACCTTGCAGACGCTCGGTTCCTCGCCCCCAGCAAGTGGGGGAGAGGTGCCGAGCGAAGCGAGGCGGAGAGGGGCTTGGATCGCAAACATCATGGCGGCAGACCAAGGCACCCTGCGCCGGCCCGCTCACTTGCCGTAGATGTCGAAGTCGAAATACTTCTTGGTGATCTCGGCGTATTTGCCGTTGTCGCGGATGCCCTTGATGGCGGCGTTGAACTTGTCCTTCAGCTCGGTGTCGCCCTGGCGCAGGCCGACGCCGACGCCCGGTCCGAGCACTTCGAGGTCTTCGGCGACGTCGCCCTTCATGTCGCAGCAGGCCTTGCCGGCATCGGTGGCGAGGTAGGTGTTGAGCGAGAGCGAATCCGCCTGCACTGCATCGATGCGGCCAGCCGCAAGGTCGGCCTGGGCCTCGTCCTGGGTCTGGTAGATCTTGATCTCGGCAGCGGTGGAACCGAAGTGCTTCTTGGCGTAGGCCTCGTGCACGGTCGATACCTGGACGCCGATGATCTTGCCTTTCAGCCCTTCCGGCGTGGCGTCGAACTTGGCGTCCTTGGAGCCGATGATGCCGGTCGGGGTGTTGTAGTATTTGTCGGAGAAGTCGATCGACTTCTTGCGCTCGTCGGTGATCGACATCGAGTTGATGATGGCGTCGATCTTCTTGGAGTTGAGCGCCGGGATGAGGCCGTCCCAGGCGGTCATGGTGACCTCGCACTGGAGCTTGGCTTCGGCGCAGAGCGCCTCGATCATGTCCATTTCCCAGCCGCCCCATTTGCCGGAAGCGTCGGGCGAGGCGAAGGGCGGGTAGGGTTCGGGCGCCATGCCGACCTTGATCGACTGGGCGCTGGCGCTTCCGGCGCCGAGAACCAAGGCCAGGGCCACAGTTGCAAGCAGAGATTTCATGCTGTCACTCCCGTTATCGTTTGTTTTTGACGTTCCCTTGATTTCGTCCGCTCGTCTGGGTTTTGCGCATGGTCCGTTCCATCGGGGACTACGCTAGCCGATGCTGCGGATGAATTGCTTTAGGCGTTCCGACTTCGGCGCGCCGAAAATCTGTTCGGGCGGCCCCTCCTCCTCGACCTGCCCGTTGAAGAGATAGATCACATGCGTCGCCACCTCGCGGGCGAACTTCATCTCGTGGGTGACCAGCACCATGGTACGGCCCTCGCGGGCGAGGTCGCCGATGACCTTGAGCACTTCGCCGACCAGCTCGGGATCGAG
This sequence comes from Aminobacter sp. MDW-2, assembly GCF_014250155.1. NCBI lineage: Bacteria > Pseudomonadati > Pseudomonadota > Alphaproteobacteria > Hyphomicrobiales > Phyllobacteriaceae > Aminobacter > Aminobacter sp. MDW-2. The sequence continues at coordinate 845,312 of NZ_CP060197.1, read as the reverse complement.
CGCCGAGGTCGGCTCGTCGAAAAGCATGACGCGCGGCTGCACAGCGAGCGCGCGTGCAATCGCAGCGCGTTGTTGCTGGCCGCCGGAGAGATAGGCCGGATAGACGTCGCGTTTCTCGGCGAGGCCGACACGGGCGAGCAGCCGCTCGGCTTCTGCAATGGCATCCATGCGCTTGATGCCGAGCACATGCACCGGCACCTCGATGACGTTTTCCAGGAGCGTCATGTGGCTCCACAGATTGAAGCTCTGGAACACCATGCCGAGGCGCGAGCGGATGCGCTCGATCTGACGGCGGTCGGCGGGGATGCTGTCGCCGAAACCATTGGGCTTGAGGCGGATCTCCTCGCCATTGACCCGGATGATGCCGCTGGTCGGGTTTTCCAGGCAGTTGATGCAGCGCAGCAGCGTCGACTTGCCGGAGCCCGAGCCGCCGATGATCGCCACCACCTCGCCATCGCGGGCCGACAGCGACACACCCTTCAGCACATGCAGCTGGCCGAACTTCTTGTGCAGGTTCTCGACATGGATGGCTTCGGCGGCGAGGCCGCTGGTCGGGGCAGGGTGCTTGGCTGCATCGACCGCAACCATCAGCGATGGCCCCGGCGTATGAACGTTGTCCCGTCAGCTGGCGATCGGCTGCTCATGGTCGCGTCGCGATGTTCCCCTGGGCGGGGAGAGTGGACCCTTCTGCCTTGCGGCGTCAACGGCGCCATTTCCCGCTTCTTATGCGGCCCATTACGGCACTTGCGACGTTGTTATGCAAGTGTATAAATATTGCGAAAAGCCGGCTTCGGCGATTTTTCTCAAGACGCGAAGGTGGACATGGCAGTCGCTGCGCGGAGAAAATTCCGCCGCGAAGGCGAGGAGCGCCGGCGGCAGGACCTGATCGAGGCGACGCTGGATTGCGTCGCCGAAAACGGCCTGCAGGGTGCCACCGTCAGGGCGATTGCTCTGCGCGCCGGCGTCACCGCAGGCCTGATCAGGCACTATTTCCCGGGCAAGGAAGAGCTGCTGCAGGCAGCCTATGCGACGATCATGGGACGCATGACCGAACTCGCCAAGACAGCGCTTGCAACCGTCGAGGAGGAACCGAGGCTGAGGCTCGCCGCCTTCGTCGGTGCCAGCCTGGTGCCGCCGGTCATCGACGCCAGGACGTTCTCATTGTGGGCGAGCTTCATCGGCCGGGCCGGCTCCGACCCGGCATTGGGCGTGGCGCACAGGGCCGGTTATCTCGGCTTCCGTGACGAGGTCGAGGCGCTGGTGGCCAAGGTGCTGGCCGATGTCGGCCGGAAGGCGAGCGAAGGCGAATTGCGCCGTCACGCCATCGCCATCAATGCGATCATCGATGGTTTGTGGGTGGAGGGTTGTCTCGCCGGCGACATGTTTGCCAGCGGCGAACTGGCGGAGATCGGCATCGGCTCGGTCGAGGCGATGCTGGGATTGAGCTTGCGACAGGGAGACGTGGCATGACGACGATCGGCGAAGCGCTCATCGGGCTTCTGGAGGCGCATGGCGTCGACACGGTGTTCGGCATTCCCGGTGTGCACACGATCGAACTCTATCGCGGGCTGGCGCGCTCAAGCATTCGCCACGTCACGCCGCGCCATGAGCAGGGTGCCGGTTTCATGGCCGACGGTTATGCCCGTGCTTCGGGCCGCCCGGGCGTCGCCTTTGTCATCACCGGCCCCGGCCTGACCAACACCATCACCGCCATGGCCCAGGCACGCGCCGATTCTGTGCCCATGCTGGTCATCTCTGGCGTCAACGCGCTTGGCTCGCTCGGCAAGGGGCTGGGCTTCCTGCATGAGCTGCCCGACCAGCGTGGCATGATGGAGAAGGTGGCGCTGTCGTCGCGGCGGGTGACCGAGGCGGCCGAACTGCCCGGTGCGATTGGCAAGGCCTTCGAGATCTTTGCGACGCGGCGCCCGGGGCCGGTGCATATCGAGATTCCGCTCGATGTCATGGCCTTGCCGGCGGACGGTTTGCGGCAGTTGCCGAAGCGTGGCGCCGCGCATGTTCCGGGCGAACGCGTCATCGCCGAGGCCAGGCAGCTGATCAGTGCCGCGAAACGGCCGCTGATCCTTGCCGGCGGCGGGGCGCGGCGGGCCGGAGCCGAACTTGCGGCCCTGGCGGCAAGGCTCGATGCGCCTGTTGTGACCACGGCCAATGGACGCGGGCTGATGCACGGGCACGAGCTCAACGTGCCGGCAAGCCCGAGCCTCAAGGCTGTGCGCGCGCTGATGGCCGACGCCGATCTTGTGATCGCCGTCGGCACCGAATTCGGCCCGACCGACTACGACATGTATGGCGACGGCGGCTTCGTGATGCCGGAGAAGCTGATCCGCATCGACATAGACGAGATGCAGCTGGGACGGCGCCCGGCACCGGTTTCGATCCGGGCCGATGCGGCGGCAGCGCTGGCGAGGATAGGGGACGATGTCGGCGACGCGCGCAAGGCCGATGGTGCGGCGCGCGCCCGGGCAGCGCGGGAAAGCGCCTGGACGGAGATCGGTCCGGCGATGCAGGCGCAGGTCAAGGCCGTTGAAGTGATCCGCGACGCCTTGCCGGGCGCGATGATCGTCGGCGATTCCACCCAGCCGGTCTATGCCGCCAATCTCTATTACGACCATGACCGGCCGGGCGGTTGGTTCAACGCCGCGACGGGCTATGGCGCACTCGGCTTCGGGCCGCCGGCGGCGATCGGCGCAGCCCTTGCCGTCCCCGATGCGCCAGTCGTCTGTCTCAGCGGCGATGGCGGATTCCAGTTCACTCTGCCGGAGCTGGGTGCTGCGCTCGATGCGGCAGCACCCGTCATCTTCGTCGTCTGGAACAACCGCGGTTATCGCGAGATCGAGACCTCGATGCTCGACGCTGGGGTCGAACCCGTTGGCGTGTCGCCGGTGCCGCCGGATTTCGTGCTGATCGCGCAGGCCTATGGGCTTGAGGCGGAGCGATTGCAGAGTGTCGACCTGCTGGGTGTGGCGCTCAAGAAGGCCCGCTCGACGGGAAAACCCTGTCTGATAGAAGTCACCGTAGAATAGGCTGCGTCGCGGCCCACTACGGGAGTTGATCATGACCAAGAATTTCGAAGGCCGGCATGTGGTGGTTACCGGCGCGACCGGTGCGCTGGGGGCAGCGGTTGCCAGGCACCTGCTGGCCGAGGGCGCCATCTGCCACTTGCCGATCAGCCGGGCCAAGGCTCCTGACGGGTTCGAGTTTGCCGGTCATGATCGCGTCCATGTCGCCACCAGCGTCGACTTGACCGACGCCAAAGCCGTGGATGCTTTCTACGACGCCATTCCGGGCCTGTGGGCTTCGCTCCATTCCGCCGGTGGCTTCGACATGGCCTCCATCGACAAGGTCGATCCGACCCAGTTCGACCAGATGATGGACATCAACGCCAAGACCGCCTTCCTGTGCTGCCGTGCGGCGGCGCGCGCAATGATTGCGGGCCAGGCTGGCGGGCGCATCGTCAACGTTTCGGCCCGCGCCGGCATCGAGCCGCGCAAGGGCGGCGGCATGGCCGCTTATGCCGTAAGCAAGGCAGCTGTTGCGGCGCTGACCCTGGCGCTGGCCGAGGAGTTGAAGGGCGCCGACATCCTGGTCAACGCCGTGGCGCCGTCGACGCTCGACACCAAGGCCAATCGCGATGCGATGCCCAAGGCGGATTTCGCCAAATGGGTCAGCCTCGAAGCGGCTGCTGTTACGATCGCGCAGCTGGCATCGCCGGCCAATCAGGTCACCAGCGGCACGGTGGCAGAGATCTACGGCCGCGCGTAGGCACAATCGCCTGCAACGAAGTCAGGCCGCGAGCAGAATGGTGGCCGCGCCTACTGTGTCAGCAGGCCGCCATTGGGTACGCCAAGCAGTTTGGCCGGCAGGTAGATGACCAGCGAAGCAGCGCCCTTGATGACCTGGCCGCCGTCGGCCAGGATCGTCTCGGCCGGCGCGCCCTCGCCCCTGTCGGTGACGTCGTTCATCAGTCCGCCCGAGGTCGTCAACGCCATCAGCGTCGGCGAACTGGCGAAGACGCCATGGCTGCCGCCGTCGAGGTTGGAGGTGTCGAGCACGGTTATGTTCTCGGCCTGGAGGGCTGCGACGTCGGCGCCGCTGCCGACGCGTGGATGGCCGCCAGTTAGCCCGCCCGACAGGTTGAGCGCCTTGTCGCGCTTCGAAACCAGGATCATGAACGGGTCGGGCAGGTCGTCAATATCGCGCAGCTGGCTCTGGAAGACGTCGATGTCGATATCGGGTGCCGCAAGCACCAGGCCGTTGATGCGGTTGATGTATTTGCCGCGGCCGCTCAGCGACAGGCTGCGCAGCGCCTCCATCACCACATAGCTGCCCATCGAGTGGCCGACGAGCACGATGCGCTTGGCCTTGGTGCGGGCGGCGATCTCGATGGTGTCGGCAAGGCCGTCGCGGCTGTATGCGGCGCTGTCGCGGTCGTAGACATAGAGCGGCAGCGACCCGGCCGACGGCCAGGCGTAATGCAACGCCACCGCCTTGACCTCGTAGTCGTGGACGATCTGGGTGTTGCGGAAGATGCTGTCGGCGAAGTTGTTGTTGTAGCCGTGCACGAAGATGAAGATCTCGCGCTCGGCCTCGGGACGTCGCATCAGGTCGGCGTCGAGGGCGGCGACGAACTGCGTCTTGTCGTCATAGGGCTGGAAGGTGCGGGCGATGAAATTGCGTTCCGGGCTCGGCGTGCGGCTCGTGCTTTCGACCTCGCCGGCGACATGGGTCCTTGGGATGCCGATCTCGAACTTTGCGAAGTCGAGCTGCTTGGCGCGTTCCGCCGAATAGGGCAACGACAGGTCATTCGAGCGGGCGCGCATTGTCGAGACATAGATCTGGACGACGGAAGCGGATTCGCCCTGCTTGCCGTCATTGAGCCCAAGCACGGCCCGGCCGCCGCAGCCTGAGAGGACCAGCAACACGAAAAAGACGGTCAGAAAACGCAAACTGGGCATGGGCAGGCTCTGAACGCGGGCGGCAAGTCTGCGATTAATGCGCAGCAATTCCCTGTCACGGCAACCTTGGACAAGCCGATCATGCCGGGCCGGGAAGCATTCGGATGAGCCGTGAAGCATTCCGGCATCACTTCTGGCCGGCGACGACAATCAGACAAAGAAAAACCCCACCGGATCGCTCCGGCGGGGTCATTCAGTTCACGACAATGAGCTGTTGGCTCAGTTGTTGCGGTTCTTCAGGGCTGCGCCGAGGATGTCGCCGAGCGAAGCGCCGGAGTCGGTCGAGCCGTACTGAGCGACTGCTTCCTTCTCTTCGGCGATTTCCAGCGCCTTGATCGAGACCTGCAGCTTGCGGGTCTTCTTGTCGAAAGCGATGACGCGGGCGTCAACCTTCTGGCCGACGACGAAGCGCTCAGGGCGCTGCTCGTCACGGTCGCGGGACAGGTCGGCGCGCTTGATGAAGGTCTCGATGCCGCTCTCGACAAGACGGACTTCGAGGCCACCATCCTTGATCGCGATCACTTCGCAGGTGACGACGGCGTTCTTGCGCAGTTCGCCAGAGGTCGAAGCTTCACCGACGGCGTCCTTGCCGAGCTGCTTGATGCCGAGCGAGATGCGCTCCTTCTCGATGTCGACGTCGAGAACCTGAGCCTTGACCATGTCGCCACGGTTGTACTCTTCGATGACCTGCTCGCCCGGACGGTTCCAGTCGAGGTCGGACAGGTGCACCATGCCGTCGACGTCGCCGTCGAGACCGATGAACAGGCCGAATTCGGTCTTGTTCTTGACTTCGCCTTCGACTTCGGTGCCGACCGGGTGGTTACGGGCGAAAGCTTCCCACGGATTCTCGAGCGTCTGCTTGAGGCCGAGCGAGATGCGGCGCTTGGCCGGATCCACTTCGAGCACGACCACGTCGACCTGCTGGGTGGTCGACAGGATCTTGCCGGGGTGCACGTTCTTCTTGGTCCACGACATTTCCGAAACGTGGATGAGGCCTTCGATGCCCGGCTCGAGCTCGACGAACGCACCGTAGTCGGTGATGTTCGTGACGGTGCCGGTGATCTTCTTGCCGATCGGGAACTTGGTGCCGATGTCCGACCACGGATCCGACTCGAGCTGCTTCATGCCGAGCGAGATGCGGTGGGTTTCCTGGTTGATGCGGATGATCTGCACCTTGACCGTCTGACCGATGTTGAGGATTTCGGTCGGATGGTTGACGCGGCGCCAGGCCATGTCGGTGACGTGCAGCAGGCCGTCGATGCCGCCGAGGTCAACGAACGCACCGTAGTCGGTGATGTTCTTGACCACGCCCTCGACAACCTGACCCTCTTCGAGGTTCTGGACGATCTCGGAGCGCTGCTCTGCACGGCTCTCTTCGAGAACAGTGCGGCGCGACACGACGATGTTGCCACGACGGCGATCCATCTTGAGGATCTCGAAGGGCTGCGGGTTGTGCATGAGCGGGGTGACGTCGCGGATCGGACGGATGTCGACCTGCGAACGCGGCAGGAAGGCAACGGCGCCGTCCAGATCGACGGTGAAGCCGCCCTTGACCTGGTTGAAGATGACGCCTTCGACGCGCTCACCCTTGGTGAACTTCTCTTCGAGCTTGACCCAGCTCTCTTCGCGGCGAGCCTTGTCGCGCGACAGCATGGCTTCGCCAAGCGCGTTTTCGATGCGCTCGACATAAACCTCGACGGTGTCGCCGACCTTGAGCGAGCCGTCCTTGGCCTTGGCGCCGAATTCCTTCAGCGGAACGCGACCTTCGACCTTCAGGCCGACGTCGATGATGGCCATGTCTTTTTCGATGGCCGTGACGATGCCCTTGACGACCTGGCCTTCGCCCGAATGACCGTCCGAGAAGGACTCTTCGAGCAGGCTCGCGAAATCGTCGCGGGAGGGATTAGCTTGTGACATTGGATCTCCTGGTGCGTCCCGTCTAGCGGGAGCGGCGCCGTGGGTTAGCGTTGCGTTGACCTGCCAACATCCCGGGCAATAAGCCCTTGGCCGCCCAAAGCGGCAAATCGGCGCAAGAAGAATGCGGACAGGTCGGTTAAGTAGCGAAGCCCTGAGGCTTCAGCCGTGCCTTCAACTGCCAAGGGCCCGATCAACGATATCCCTAGCTGCGGAAAACGCGGCTTCTATATCCATTTCTGACGTATCGAGCAAGTGCGCGTCGTCGGCGGGCCTGAGCGGGGAGTCGGCGCGGCCGGTGTCGCGCTCGTCACGGCGGACGATATCAGCGAGAATCCCGGTGAAATCGGCGCTGCCGCCATTGGCCTCGATCTCGGCGAGCCGGCGCTGGGCGCGGACCTCGGCGCTGGCGGTGACATAGAGCTTCACTTCGGCGTCGGGGCAGACCACTGTGCCGATGTCGCGGCCGTCGAGCACGGCACCTTGCGGCGCGCGTGCGAAGTCACGCTGCTTGTCGACAAGAATCTTGCGCACCTCGGGGATGACCGCGACCTTCGACGCCGCGTCGCCGACGGCATGCGCCGACAGCACCTTGCGGTCGAGATGGCCGAGATCGACCAGCCTTGCCGCCTCGATGGCGTGGGCGACGTCGTTGAGCGGCCAGCCCTTCTCAAGCAGCATGTGGGCGACGGCGCGATAGGTCAGCCCGGTGTCGAGCAGCGCCAGGTGGTAGTAGTCGGCGAGCCGGCGGGCGAGCGTACCTTTGCCGGCGCCGGCCGGACCGTCGATGGCGATGGTGATGGAAGCAGGCATGTCCTGACCCGAACTCCTGGTCAGACGCCGCGCATCAGGCCGCCATCGACCTTCAGGCTCTGCCCGGTGATGTAGGCGGCGCCCTCCGAGGCAAGGAAGGCAATCGTCGCGGCGATCTCCTGGGAGGTGCCGTAGCGCTGCATCGGCACGCCGTCGCGGCGCTCGTCGGTCTGCGGCAGGCTGTCGATCCAGCCCGGCAGCACATTGTTCATGCGGACATTGTGCTGGGCGTACTGGTCGGCGAAGAGCTTGGTGTAGGCGGCGAGGCCGGCGCGCGCCACGGCCGATGTCGGGAACATCGCCGCTGGTTCGCCGACCCAGGCGGTCGAGATGTTGACGATGGCGCCGCCCTTCTGGGCAACCATGACAGGCGCAACGAGGCGCGTCGCGCGCACGACATTCATGAAATAGACGTCGATGCCGGTGTGCCACTGCTCGTCGGTGATCTCCAGCAGCGGCGCCCGCGGGCCGTGGCCTGCGCCGTTGACCAGCACGTCGATGCGGCCCCACTTTTCCATCGCCAGGTCGACGAAGCGCTTGAGGTCGTCGTTCGACTGGTTGGACCCGGTGAAGCCGAGCCCGCCGAGCTCCTTGGCCAAGGCCTCGCCCTTGCCGGAGGACGACAGGACGGCGACCGAATAGCCGTCTGCTGCCAGCTTGCGCGCCGCCGCGGCACCCATGCCGCTGCCGCCGCCGACGATCATTGCTACTTTGTCAGACATAGGCTCGCTCCTCGTTGGTCCTGCCGAACTTAGGGGGCTTATTCGATCTCTGCACCCAGATTTGCCATCAGGCCCATGAACTCGGGGAAGCTGGTTGCGATCATCGCCTGGTCGTCGACGGTGACGGGCTTTTCGGCAGCCAGGCCCATGACCAGGAAGCTCATGGCGATACGGTGGTCGAGATGGGTCTTGACGGTGCCGCCGCCGAGGCCCTTGCCGCCGGGCACGCCGCGGACGGACAGCGTTGTCTCGCCTTCGGTGCAGTCGGCGCCATTGGCTTCGAGTCCGCGGGCAACCGCTGCCAGGCGGTCGGATTCCTTGACCCGCAGCTCTTCCAGCCCCTGCATCAGCGTTTCGCCCTCGGCGAAGCAGGCGGCGACGGCGAGGACCGGGTATTCGTCGATCATTGACGGCGCGCGTTCGGCCGGGACCTTGACGCCCTTGAGCTCGGAGCCGCGGACGCGCAAATCGGCGACGTCCTCGCCGCCGGCATTGCGGCGGTTGAGGATCTCGATCGACCCGCCCATCTCGATCAGCGTGGTGATCAGGCCGGTGCGGGTCGGGTTCATCAGCACGTTTTCGATGGTGATGTCGGAGCCCGGCACGATCAGCGCCGCCACCAGCGGGAAACCGGCCGAGGACGGGTCGCCCGGCACTGCGATGATCTGGCCTGTGAGCTTGCCCTGGCCTTCGATGAAGATGTGGCGGACGCCCTGCTCGTCGGTCTGGACCTCGATGTTGGCGCCGAAGCCCTTGAGCATCTTTTCGGTGTGGTCGCGGGTCATCACCGGCTCGATGACGGTGGTGATGCCGGGCGTGTTGAGGCCGGCAAGCAGCACGGCCGACTTGACCTGGGCGGAGGCCATCGGCACGCGGTAGCTGATCGGAGCGGCCTGCCGCGGGCCGCGCAGCGTCAGCGGCATGCGGTCGCCGGGGGCGGCATTCAGCACCTGCACGCCCATCTGGCGTAGCGGATCGAGCACGCGGCCCATCGGCCGGCCCGACAGCGAGGCGTCGCCAATGAAGGTGGTTTCCATGTCATAGGTGCCGACGAGGCCCATGGTCAGGCGCGAGCCGGTGCCGGCATTGCCGAAGTCGAGCGGCGCCTCGGCCTGCAGGAGCGCGCCGTTGCCGGTGCCCTTGATGACCCATTCGTCGCCATGCTTCTCGATATGGGCGCCCATTGCCTTCATCGCGTCGCCGGTGCGCATCACGTCCTCGCCCTCGAGCAGGCCGGTGATGCGGGTTTCGCCGGAAGCCAGGCCGCCAAACATGAAGGAGCGGTGCGAAATCGACTTGTCTCCAGGAACGCGGGCGGTTCCAGACAGGGATTTCGACTTCCGGGCGATGGCCGGCTGCGGCACAGCTTGATGCGACATGGTGGTTCCTCGTGCGGGACGCCCTGCGAAACCGGGCTTTCCCAATGATTGCGGCGGTGTCGTAGCATCGATTGCCGCAACGGTCATCCCCCATCGCCCCTGCCGGGGGATTTGGCTTTGACAGCGCCCCAAACTGCGGCTAAGGGGTCCAAAAAGCGACAAGACGAGGCCTGACGTGGCAAAACCCGAACTTGGCACCAAACGTGTCGACCCGGAAACGGGACGTAAATTCTATGATCTGAACAAGGACCCGATCGTCTCGCCCTACACCGGCAAGGCCTATCCGCGCTCCTACTTCGACGATGGCAAGATCGCCGCCATCATGGAAGAGGAAGAGGAAGCCGACGCCAAGGAGCTCGACGCCGAGGATGAAGGCGCAGAGGTCGTGTCCCTGGAGGACGCCGACGACGAGGCCAAGGGCGGCGACGACCTGCCGGATCTGGACGACGATGATGTCGACCTGGGCGACGATGACGACGACACGTTCCTCGCCGACGAGGAAGAGGAAGACGACGACGTCTCCGACATGATCGGCGTCGGCGACGACGACGACGAGATCTGACACGGCTTTTCGGGAAACCGAAAAAAGGTTTCGATCAAGGCTTGCCAATGGTCGAATGCGGCGCTAGAAGCCGCCCAACAACACCGGCGCGGACGACAAGTTCGCGCCGACCTTCGCCGGAAACGGCGCCCGGCCAAGGCCGGTGTGGGGCCATAGCTCAGCTGGGAGAGCGCCTGCATGGCATGCAGGAGGTCAGCGGTTCGATCCCGCTTGGCTCCACCAAATTCCTTCACCAAGTCAGCACGTTAGAGACAGTGGCCAGCAGGCCGCTACGTTGTCCTGACCAAGCAGTTTTCCTTCGTCACATCACGAGTTAGTCCGCATCCGCTCGGTTTGTCGGCGCAGCCATTTCATCCGGATTGAGCGTGCCGGCCAGTTGGGTAGCGCGTCCGCCGTGCATGGACCGCAGCCGGCCATCCGGGCGCCGTCGAGCGCGACCAGCGCCCGATTCGCTGCCTTAGGCGCGGTGCTCAACGCCGGGACGGAAACACCTGCTCCGCCGTCGGTCGGCCAAAACCGTCATTCATCAACTGGATGAGTAGAGATCCTTGCGTTCGGCCGCCGGTGACGCTGACCATCTGTCCAGTCGAATCGATGACCGTGCCGGCATGCGCCAGCGTGGTGAGTGCAGCGAGCAGCAGGCAAAGCAGGGCCGCGCGAGCAATGGCGCGCGACCGGAGCAAGGTCTGCGCGTCTGCCAGTAAGCTGAAGGGCTCTACACGGTCCATGTCGTCGGTCCTGTCCTGAGGCTGCGGCAACGATTTAACTTGACTATCATATTCAAGTTTAAATATTCAAGCCCATGACGCGGACAGTACCCGTCGAGCCAGCTCGGTGCGGCCCCGCACATTCAGCCAGCAATTTGCCAGGTGGACGACCTGGGGGTGGAAGCGACACGAACCGGAAGCGAACTGACATGACCGACCTTCAATCCCGCGCCCAACTGCAGCTGCAACTTTCGCCCGATCAACTGGAGAAGATCCGCGATCGGCTGGAGAGCTTTGACGCGAGCGCAAGCGCAGAGGGCGATGCCGTCAATTTCCGCTTCCTCTTTGGCGAAGCCTCGTTGGTGATGCCCAAGGGAGCGCTGATCATGCGGGCCAGGTCATCGCATCCCGACGGCCTGGCCCGGCTCAAGGATTTGATGGCGACGTCGGTGGAGTTCTACGCCAGAGAGAGCCAGCCGCAGATCGTTTGGCAGGGCGACCTATCGGGCCAAGGCGAGCTGGAGCAGTTCCGCCTGGCGACCGTCGTCAACGTGATCGACCTGACGCCGCATATGAAGCGCATCCGGCTCAAGGCGCCCAATCTCGAACGCTTCGCCTCGTTTGGCGGTCTGCACATCCGCATGCTGTTTCCGACGGCCAGTGTGCCGAATCCGGTCTGGCCGGTGCGTGGCAACAACGGCCTTGTGTCTTGGCCCGACGAAAACAGGCGCCCACCATCGCGGGTCTACACCATACGCCGGCTGGAAGTGGCCGGCGGGCATTTCGACGTCGATTTCTTGATCCACGAAGGCGAGAGCGTCGGTTCCAACTGGGCATCGGCAGCGCGCGAGGGTGACAAGGTCGGCATTTTGGGGCCGGTCGGACGTCCGCTCAGGCCGGCCGACTGGTTTGTCATGGGTGCCGACGAAACCGCCCTGCCGGCGGTCGGGCGGATGCTGGAGAGCCTGCCGGCAACGACGCGCGGCATCGCCTTCATCGAAGTCGCTGACGAGGGCGAACGCCAGCAGATCGACAATCTGACCGCGGTCGAGGTGAAGTGGCTGTACCGCAACGGTATAGCAGGCGGCGAGAGCACCGCCCTCGCCGATGCGGTCATGTCGGTTGCCTGGCCGGAGCAGGTAACAGGCTTCGGCTGGTTTGCGGCGGAAGCCGCAGCGGCAAAACGGGTGCGCGACCACTGGCGCAGCGATCTGTCGCTGGGCCGAGACCAGACGATCGCCTCGGCCTACTGGACGCGAGGCGACGCCGGCTGATCCCCGGGGATCATTCCATGTGAAAGCGCATCGCGCTGACGCGGCCGTCCGCCTGCCGGTCGACGGTCCAGTGCATGTGATAGCGCCCGGTCGGCAGGCGGTAGCGCCGCTGGCCACGGCCGTCGTCGTCGACGAGTTCGAGCGGCGCCGGGCCGAGGTCGGCTTCGCTCTCGATGATGACCTGTTCCAACCAGTGATCGTTCCATAGCTGCCAGGCTTCGTCGCTGAAGGCATCGCGCGGGGCCTGACGCGCGGCGATCATCCTGATCAGGCCGTCGTCAGCCTTGGTGCGGTCCGGCGTGGCGTCGGCGATCGGTTCGTATGGCGCCAGGGCGGCGTCGACGATGCCGGCAATCTGCTGTGCGATGCGTGCGACCTGGGCGTCGTCGACGTTGGCGAGCACAGCGACCGACAGATTCTGCGCCGGAAAGCGCGCGAGCTCGGCGCGGAAGCCGTACCAGGTGCCGCCATGCCTGATCTTGCGCTGGCCGCGCACGTCGGAATTCTGCCAGCCGAGCGCATAGCCGTTAATGGCAGGGCGGCCGTCGCGCATCAGCGCTGGTTCGAACATCTCGGCGACGATATCGGGGCGGAAGACCTGCGGCCGGTCTAGCTCGATGAACCAGCGCGCGATGTCTCGCGGCGAGAAGAACAGGCCGCCATCGCCGGTGCGCAGCAGCGTCGGCGCCGTCCAAAGCCGGTTGCGCAGCTCGCCATTTTCGCGGCTGTAGCCTGCCGAGCGGTTGGGCACAATGTCGGACCAGCTTGCGTCGCGGGCGCTCGCCATGCCAGCAGGCGCAAACAGCTGTTCGCGCAGCAGTGTGTAATAGGGCTTGCCGCTGACGCGGGCGACGATCAGCGATGCCACGATGTAGCTGGTGTTGGAGTAGCGGTAGCTTTCGCCGGGCGCGAAGGCCAGAGGCGACAGGCTGGCCAGTGCCAGCAGCTGCGCGTCGTTGTGGTCCTGCCAGAGATTGAGTGGCACGACGTTCCCTTCGATCGGCGCCGGCGCAAAGGCATCGCCGAAATTGCCGAGGCCACTCATCATCGTCAGCAGCTGGCGGATCGTCATCGCGGCCCAGCTCTCCGGCGTCTCGATCAGGTAGCGCCTGACCGGATCGTCGAGCTTGAGACGCCCCTGCTGAACCAGAAGCAGCACGGCGGCGGCGGTGAACATCTTGCCGGTCGAGCCCGAGTGGAAGATGCTGTCTGATGATGCGGGCACGTTGTGCTCGACATCGGCCAGGCCGTAGCCGCCGATATGCAGGACCTGCCCGTCGCGGACGATGGCCACGCCAAGCCCAGGGATCTTGCTGCGCTCCATCTCTGCATTCAGGTGGTCTTCCAGCGTGGTTGCGAGGCTGGTGGCGGATTTTTCCGTGCTGTGCATTGCGGTGTCTTTCATTGCTGCGTGCGGTGGCAGGCATGCGGCACTGTTGCGCCGCATGATGGTCCGATGCCGTCTTTCGGTTCAGGTGACGTCTGGCCGTCAGTCGGCGGGTTTGACGTCGACGAGCGAGTAGGGCGCCCGGAACGGCTGGGGTACCGAAAGCCTCGTCTTGTTGAAAACCATCGTCTGGGCCGGTTCGTGCACCGGTACACCGACGAAATTGGCGAGCAGCTGGCCGTGGAAGTTCCGGAAGTTGACGACGCGCTCGTCCCACGACTTCGAGCCATACATGGCGAGTTCACGCAGCTCCTCCGACTTCGGGTCGTTCCACATCGACAGGTTCCAGGAATCCAGGCGCTTGGCACTGAAGAACCAGTCGAGGATGTCGGCGTTGGTCCAGGAATAGGGCGCAAGCACCAGCTCGCGCTCGGGCTTGAGGAACTGGCTGCGGTAGGTGCCGGCGTCGAACACGGTGATCTCGGCTTTCACGCCGACGGCCTTGAGCTGTGCCTGGATGATCTCGGCCGTGCGCTTGTATTCGGTGTCGGCCCGGGCCCAGAGCTTGACCTTGAGCGGCTTGCCGTCCTTGACACGAACACCGTCGGCGCCGCGAGCCCAGCCGGCCTCGTCGAGCAGGCTGGCTGCCTTGGCTGGGTCATGCCTGATCTGCAGTGCCGGATCGACATTTGCCTCGCCCAGTGCGGCGACCAGGAACTGGTGCGCCTCCTTGCCGACCCCGCCATAGACGCTCTTCAGGATCGAGGCCTGGTCGATGGCAAGTGCTGTCGCCTGCCGCACGCGGATGTCGGTGAAGGGGGCAGCCTGGGTGTTGATGGTAACGAGGGTCACGCCATAGCCGGGAAGCTCCCTCAGATCGATGTCTGCCTCGTCCTTCAGCTGCGGCAGGAAGTCGGTCGGCACGTCGAGCAGCATGTCGACGCCGCCGGTCTTGAGTTCGAGGAAGGCGGTCGAAGCGTCGGGGATTTCGCGCGCGGTCAGGCGCTTGATGTACGGCGCGCTTTTGTTTTCCGTCAGCGCGCTGCCCCAGCTGTAGTCCTCATTGGCGACGAGCACGGTTTCCTGGCCGACGACGAAGCTCTCGAGCTTGTAGGGGCCGGTGCCGACGGCCTCGGTCACGCCGTAGTCCTGGCCGCCCGCCTCATAGGCCTTCGGGCTCGGGACGCCCATGTTCGTCATGGCGAGGTTGAAGATCAGGTTCGGCTCGGGACGCTTCAGGACGAAGCGCACTGTGTGGTCGGCGACGACCTCGACGCTCTCGATGGCATCGACCATGTATTCGTTTTCGGTGCCTTTGAACTTGGGGATCCACCAGGCGATGGTCTGGGCGTTGAACGGCTCGCCGTCGGTAAAGGTCACGTCTTTGCGCAATTCGAAGGTCCAGCTCATACCGTCGGGACTGACCTCCCAGGAGCTGGCGAGATGCGGATGATAGGACTGGTCGGCCGCCTGCTCGACGAGGCGGTCGTAGATCAGCCCGGCGGCCATGTTGAGGGTGACGGCGCGGATCGGATCATAGCTGGCGGCGCCCGACTCCTGACGCCCGATCACGATCACCGCCTCGGTTTCCGCCAATGCGTGCGCGGGCGAAAACAGCCCGACAGCGATGCCAAGCGAAATAGCGGATGCAGAAAATAGGAACCAGCGACGGTTCATGAACCCCTCCCAAGGTTGCGTTGTGGATCGTGTGGCGGTGTCGGTGCTACGTCTTTCGGCCGGCGTGGCCGACGAAATCGCCATAGAGACCGGACATCCGGTCGAGGCGTTGCTCGACCTCCGGCCCGAGCTCGCCGATGATGCCATTGACCATCAGGTGGACGAGCGTCAGCATCGGCCCGTTGGTGTCCCAGAACAGGTTGATCTCCGAAGGTACTGCAAAGACCTCTGTGGTGCAGTCATGCGCCCAGTCGCAGAACAGGTCGGTGACGAGTGTCACCGGCATGCCGGCGTCGCGGGACCTTTGCGCCAGGAGCGCGGCCTGGCGGGAATAGCGGCGCGCGTCGAACATGACGAGCGCCGAGGCTTTCGGGTCGGCGAGCAGCACCTCGGAAAAAATGCCCGAGGAATGGTCGGCGAGATGCACGCCGTCCCTGACATACTGGAGCAGGTGGGCCATTGTCGCGGCGATGCCGCGCTCGCTTTGGAAACCGGCGATGAAGACGTTGTTCACTGTCGCAAGGCGCTTGACCACGGCGGACCATTGCGGCGTCCGAACCAGCTCATAGACCCGAACGGTGGCGGCGAGTTCGAGCTCGAGGCTTCTTGCCAGGTCGCCGCCACCTTCGCGGGTGCTCGCTTGGAACTCTCGCAGCCGGTCGCCGATCAGCCACGGGCTGTCGGAGACGTCGACCTTGAGGTCGGCCTTGAGGTCCTTGAAGTGCTGGTACCCGATCGAGCGGCAGAAACGCCCGACCGTCAGTTCGCTGACGCCGACCTTTTCGGCGACGGTCATCGCGGTTTCGAACGGCAGTTCGCTGAGATTGGCCAACATGTAGGTGGCGATGGCGCGGCTCGCCCCCGCGCCGCTCTGCAGGCTGTCCGTCAATCGCTGGCGTACCGTTCCGCTCATCTGTTCTCCTCCTGCAAATAAGATTGTCAGTTTTCTGAAATCGAATCAATGGTGTTATTTTTCTGACATTGCAGGATATACGGAAGCTTCGCCGATGCGCTGCACCGCCGGCAGTAGCGCTGGGGATGGGCGATTGCATGAGAACGGCGCCGGAGGGGCATTCGTCTGGCAACGTTGATGCCGAGCGGCTGGAAGAGGTGGAAAGTGTCGGCGTGTTGCGCGGCAATTGCCTAGCGGCATTTGCGCTTTCTGACAGAGTCGATGGCGGCCTGCTCCTGCCGCAGGCCGTCGATCCTGGCCGTCTGCCTGTCCTGGATGGCAGTGATGGCCTTGGTGCCGCCCGGCGCCCATGCCGGAACGTTCCACTGGCCGACGGTGCCGCGGCTGATCGCGGTGCGCGAAATGCTTGATGCCGTGGTGCCCATGACGACATCGAGTTCAGCACAGGCCATGGCGTCGTACTTCAGCGGATCAACTGGTCCGACCGAGCCTGGCCCGGATACGCAGCCGGCCGCGGCGGCCAGGGCGAGGAACAGTGTGGTCCTCGCTGAAGCAAGAGCAATTGCCTTCATCGGGCAAGAGTAACAAGCCCGGCCGGAGATTGGAACCAGGTGCCCAGGTGAGCGCTCGCGCGTCAGCTCAGGTCTGGCAGCTGCGGGCGTTGACCGGCAGCGTCAGCACTTCGCTTTCGTCGCGGCGAAGGACAAAACTGTCGAAATTGGCGATGGTGGCGCAGGAGTGATTGGGGAACACCCTGACGCGGCTGCCGAGCGGCAGGGTGCGAACTCCCGCGGGTACGAAGCCGTGCTCCTCCGACATGCGTTCGAGCGTCCACACGCCAGCGCCGCTGCCGGCGTCGGCGCCGATGACGATGCCGAAGCCGTTGCCGCCCATGCCATGGGCGCCACGGTCGGAGCTCATCGTCTTGGAGCCGGCATCGATAATGAAATGTGTGTCGTTGGCGGCAACGACACGAGCCACCACCGAAAGCGCCAGATCGTCGGCACTGCAGATGCCGAGGCGGAGGGCGGTGCCGTCGAGGAAGACGTAGTTGCCAGGGCGGATGCAGTCGACTGCCTGCAGCGGCGCGCCGAGACAGGTCGGCGTCGCCCCGACCGACAGGCAGGGTACATCGATGCTCAGGCCCTTCAGCATGGCGGCGAGGCCGGTTAGTGCTGCAGCCTCGGTGCGGGCAACCGCGGCGAGGTTTTCGGAATCGGTTGCGGCATAGGAATGGCCGGCATGCGACAGCAGGCCGGCGAAATGCAGGCCGGGTGCTGCGGCGATCTTTTGGCAGACAGCGATCGCCGCGGGATCGTTCGGCTTGAGGCCAACGCGACCGAGACCGACATCGACCTTGAGGAAGACGCCGATGTCGACGCCGTGGCGCACGGCAGCGGTGGAGAGCGCGTCGACGCCCATTTCGCTGGCGGCAATCGTGCGCAGTTCGGTGCCGTGCGCCTTCACCGCCGGCAGCAGGCGGTCGAGCGAACCGGCATTGACGATCGGATAGGCGACGATGATCGAGGGGATGCCGGCCTCGACGAAGACCAGTGCCTCGCTTGGCTTGGAGGCGGTGATGCCACGGGCGCCAAGCGCCAGCTGCCGCTTCGCCAGGTCGAT
Organism: Aminobacter sp. MDW-2; assembly: GCF_014250155.1. NCBI lineage: Bacteria > Pseudomonadati > Pseudomonadota > Alphaproteobacteria > Hyphomicrobiales > Phyllobacteriaceae > Aminobacter > Aminobacter sp. MDW-2. The sequence continues at coordinate 827,368 of NZ_CP060197.1, read as the reverse complement.
GCTCTTGTGCGTCTTGACGTGCGGGAACATGACGAGCCCTGCAGCATCGGCGCGGGCCTGCATCGCCTGCATGTTGCGGGCCAAGCGCGTCTCGTCGACCTCGACATAGGGTGTCGGCCGTTCCGCCGCTGCCGGGCGCCTAAGGCCCTCGATCTTCAGCTGCGCCTGGGATGCGGCAATGTCGGGGCTTGTGTTGGCGGACGCAGGGGCGGCCGCCAACGACACGTTCGAAGGGGTCATGTTGGGAATGCTCTGATTTGAAATAGGGAATGCTTGATAAGGCAGTCGTCAGCCCGCGGCCACCTGTCTTACGTAGTGGGTGGATGAGATCTGGTGCATCGGCAGCTCGACGGGCACGAAGTCGGGTGCGCGCATGGCGCTCGGGATTTCGTCCGACATTGGCACTCGTCCTTCCGGACGGCGCGTCGGATCGGCGATCGGCACCGTCGACAAAAGCTTGCGCGTGTAGGGGTGCTGTGGGTTGCCGAAGATCGAGCGGCGGTCGCCGATCTCGACGATCTCGCCGAGATACATCACTGCGACCCGGTGGGCGATGCGCTCGACCACGGCCATGTCGTGGCTGATGAACAAAAGCGCGATCTGCATGTCGCGCTGCAAGTCCATAAAAAGGTTGATGACCTGTGCCTGGATGGTGACGTCGAGCGAGGCGACCGCCTCGTCGGCGACGATCAGGCGCGGGCGGAGGGCAAGGGCGCGGGCAATGCAGATGCGCTGGCGCTGGCCGCCGGAGAACGCGTGCGGGTAACGTTCCAGCAGCTCCGGCGCGAGCTCGACCTTGGCCATCAGCTCGGCAGCGCGGGCCCGCATGCTCTCCAAGGAGCCGAGCTTGTGCACCCGCATCGGGTCGATCAGCGACTGCTCGATGGTCATGCGCGGATTGAGCGAGGAGAACGGGTCCTGGAAGACCATCTGGGCTTGGCGTCGAAACTTCGCCACCACTTGCCGCGGCGCGCCGACAAGTTCGACGCCGTCGAAGCGGATCGAGCCGGAGCGTGGCTTGTCGAGCTGCATGATCGACCGCGCGACGGTTGACTTGCCACAGCCCGACTCGCCGACCAGCGCCAGTGTCTCGCCGGGGAAGATGTCGAAGGAGACGTTTTCAACGGCATGGACGCGGCCGGAGACATGGCCGAACAGGCCGGTCTTGAGGTCGAAGCGGGTGACCAGGTTGCGCACTTCGACCAGCGGCCGGCCAACCTCTTTCATTGGGGAGGATGCGTTCATTTGCCTGCCTCGGCGAGCTGGCGCTCCGGTTCGAACACCAAGAGCGGGAACTTTTCGGGCGCGTCCTTGTCGGCCATGCTGCCGAGGCGCGGCACTGCCGAGATCAGCGCGCGCGTATAGGCGTGCCTAGGCTTGGCGAAGACGTCGTAGACGGTTCCCGTCTCGACGATCTCTCCCTTAAGCATGACGCAGACCCGGTCGGCGACCTCGGCGACGACGCCCATGTCATGGGTGATGAACAATACCGACATGCCGATCTCCTGCTGCAAGGCGCGAACAAGATCGAGGATCTGCGCCTGGATGGTCACGTCGAGCGCCGTTGTCGGCTCGTCGAGGATCATCAGCGACGGCCGGCAGGCGAGCGCGATGGCAATCATCACGCGCTGGCGCATGCCGCCGGAGAGCTGGTGCGGATACTGGTCGAGGCGGCGTTCGGCATCGGGTACGCGCACCAGCTTGAGCGTGTTGAGCGCGATCTGGCGCGCCTGCTCCGGTGTCTTGCCCTGATGGTGGACGACGGCCTCGGCGATCTGGTCGCCGACGGTGAAGACCGGGTTCAGGCTCGACATCGGATCCTGGAAGACGATCGAAATTTCGGCGCCCCTGAGTGCCTCGACGCGCTTTTCGGAGAGCTTGGCGAGGTCGGCGACCTTGCCGTCCTTGAGGCGCATCAGTACCCGTCCGCCGGTGATGGCGGCACCATCATATTCGGTCAGCCGCATGATCGTCATTGCCGTCACCGACTTGCCCGAGCCGGACTCGCCGACCAGCGCCACCGTCTCGCCGCGCGAAATGGTGAAGGAGATGCCGCGCACGGCGCGGAAAGGTGCGCGGGAGCGGACAGCGAAGGAGACTTCGAGATCCTCAACCGACAGGATGACATCCTCGGGCAGTTCGGGTGGGGCGGAGTTGGCAGGGATCATCGGCGCATGGACCCGGTTTCAACGACGAGATGTCGTGTCGGGGCATCGAACGCAACGGCGCCGCGTCCTGTCAATAGGCGGGCAGGGGGTAGTGGCCCGCCCTGGAGCGGTCATGTCTGGCCGGTGACGTGACGCGCCGGCGCAAAAGCCAGTGAAATCAAGGCGCCGCAATTGGGTCGGCCAAAACTATGCGCATCACGCATCGTATCGCCTGTCTTCGCATAGCAAGCCGGACCAGCCATTCGGGGCATCCCGATCGGTCAGGCGGCGTCCAGCGTGGCATCGAGACTGCTTCGGTACTGGGGCAGTTCGGCGCATTCCTTGAGATGCTGCCACAGGGCGTCGCCGTCATGGCTGCCCGCGCCGGCGCGCCGGAAAATGCGGATCTCCATTTCCAGCGCCATCTGCTGGCCGCCGATCTGGACGAGCTGGCCCTGCTTCATCGCTTCGGCGACGCAGATCTGCGGCAGCCAGGCGACGCCGCGCCCGGCGACTGCCATGTGCTTCAGGCCGTCGGCAAGCGCCGACTGGTAGACGGTGCTGAGATTGAGCGGGCGGCGCCAGCGCGACTGTACCAGCGTCGCCAGCTTGCCGATGTAGCCGTCGCTCCAGGAGTAGGCGAGGTAAGGAATCTCGGTGCTTTCGGGCACGTCGATGTCGAACAGGGCGCGGCCGTTTTCGTCGGTTCCCGAGACCAGAACAAGCCTGTCCTTGCCGATCTGCAACGATTCAAAAGGTCCGCCTTCAAGAACGGGCGGGCCGTCGGGATGGACATAGGTGATGCAGAAGTCGCACTGCCCCGAGCACAGATGGTCGACGCTTTCGAGAAAATCGGCCGCGTGCATGCTGGTGCGCAGCGGCATGCGCGAAATCAGCGGCGAGCTGATCCACTTCGGAAAAAAGTACATCGCCAGCGTGTGCAGCGAGGTGAAGGTCAGCATTGCCGAGCTTTCGCCGGCGACATTGCGGCAGTCGGTGCGCAACCGGTAGGCCTCGCGCACCAGCCGCTGACAGCCGGGCAGGAACATGTTGCCCGCCCGGGTCAGCTGCACCGGATAGGTGCTGCGGTCGATGAGGTCGGCGCCGATCCAGCTTTCCAGCGATTTGATGCGACGGCTGAAGGCCGGCTGCGAAATGTTGCGCGCAGTGGCGGCGGTCGAGAAATTGCGTGTCGCGGCTATTTCCAGGAAATCTTCAAGCCATTGCAGTTCCATGCCGGCCCTCATGCGTGTTTTGCATAGTCCATCCTATCTACACATTGGACAGACCGGCAAGCGCTCTTCTAGCCTTTCCGTAACGAGAAGAAGAAAACTTCCTCCGCCATCAGAAGGGAACGATGATGAAACTAGCCTTAGCGTTGGCTATGGGCATGGGGCTTGCCGTCACGGCTGCGCCTGTCATGGCCGAGACAAAGAACCCCGGCACATTCGTCTTCATGTGGACCGACGACATCCAGTCGTTTGATCCGGCCTACATCGCCAACACGCCGAGCTCCTATGGCGCACTGAACATCTACAGCCGCCTGCTCAACTTCAACGGTTCGAAGATTTCCGAGTTCGTACCGTCGCTGTCGACGGAGGTGCCGTCGCTGGAAAACGGCCTGATCAAGCAGGGCGACGACGGTTCGGTGAGCTACACCTTCCCGATCCGCAAGGGCGTCTTTGCCCACAAGGTCGGCGTCAAGGGCGCCGACGGCAAGATCACCTGGGAGTATTACGACAAGCTGACCGACGCCCAGAAGGCGGCGATAGCGCCAGGCTACGGCCAGATCACGCCCGATGACGTGCGCTATTCGCTGCTGCGCGCCATCCTGCAGGGCCAGTCCTGGATGTCGAACGCGATTACCGAGGTGATCACGGCGGGCAAATACACCGACATCGCCAAGTGGGTGGAGACGGAAGGCAAGGTCAAGACCTTCGCCGAGGCCAGCCCCGAGACGCTGCGCAAGGTCTATGACCAGCTGTCGGAGCAGATCGTCGTCGACGGCGACAACGTCACGCTCAAGCTGCCGAAGTCGTTCCCGGCGACGCTCGGCGTCATCGCGTTGCCTTTTGGCACCTCCATCCTGGACAAGGAATGGGTCGCCTCGGTCGGCGGCTGGGACGGTTCGGGCGACAACTGGAAGGCGCACTACCGCCCGGAGCTCGGCGCCAATCCGCTGTTCGCCGAGGAAAACGGCACCGGTCCGTTCATGCTCGAGGAATGGGACCGCACCGACCGCCGCATCACGCTGAAGCGCTTCGACAACTACTTCCAGGGTCCGGCCAAGCTCGAGCGCGTGGTCATGCGCACGGTGCCGGAATGGACGACGCGGCGCCTGCAGCTCTTGTCGGGCGATGCCGATTTCGTCGCGGCTCCCGTCGAGTTCATCGACGAGCTCAGCAAGACCGAAGGCGTCAAGGTCATTGACGGCCTGCAGAAGGTGTTCTCGCGCGGCATCTTTTTCGCCTGGCCGCTCGACGACAACGACAATCCCGCTATCGGCAGCGGCAAGCTGGACGGTCAAGGCATCCCGCCTGACTTCTTCGCCGACATCGACGTGCGCAAGGGCTTCAACTACGCCCAGAACTACGACGCGCTGATCAACCAGGTGCTGCTCGGCAAGACGGTGCAGTCGCGTGGGCCGACGGTGCGCGGCATCATGGGCTACCGCCCGGATTCACCCATCTACAGCTACGACCCTGCCAAGGCCGAGGAGCACTTCAAGAAGGCCTTTGGCGGCAAGCTGTGGGACGTCGGTTTCACCTTCACCGCCTATGTGACCGAGGGCAATCCGCAGCTGACGGCAGCCCTGTCGGCGCTGCAGATGGGCCTGTCGCGCATCAACCCGAAGTTCAAGATGCAGATCCAGGCACTGCCTTGGGCGTCCGTCTCTGACAAGCTCAACAACCGCGAAAAGCCGGCGGCGCCGCTGACGGTGATGGGCTGGGGTCCCGACTATTCCGATCCGGGCGGCCCGCTCGGTGCGGCATCCTACTACCTCTCGCCCACCGGCCTCGTCGGCGGCATGGTCGGCCAGGGCTACCGCGACCTGATGGCGGAGAAGTTCAAGCCGCTGCTCGATGAGGCCTGGGCCTCGAACGACCCGGCCGTGCGTGAGCCGATCTACGCCAAGCTGCAGGACATGTCTTACGAATACGCCACCACGCAGTTCCTGTGGGAGGACTTCGGCTACGTCGTCACCCGTAGCAACATCGACGGCTATGTCGACAACATGATCCTCTACGGTGCCTGGGACTTCTACCCGGTGACCAAGGCCAACGACTGATCGGCGGCCAATACGCCGGGCGATCCCTTTCGCCCGGCGTATTGCTTGTTTTCCCCGAAACTGGAACCCGTGCACCCGTGCTGACCTACGCCCTCAGACGATTGATGATGCTGCCCATCGTCCTGTTCGCGCTGTCGTTGATGATCTTTGCGCTGCAGATGTCGCTATCGCCGACGCAGCGCCTGGCGGCCTATGCGCCGTCGCCCGACTACCTCAAGGGTGGCCAGGAAAGCATCCGCCGGATGATCGAGCAGTACGGGTTGAACGATCCCTTCTACATCCAGTATGGCCGCTGGATCGGCGGCGTGCTGACCGGCAATCTCGGTTGGTCGGAAACGGCCCGCCAGCCGGTGTCGACGGCGCTGATGTCGCTCTTTCCGGCAACGCTGGAACTGGTAGTGCTGGCGTTCATTCCGTGCCTGCTGCTCGCGGTATTCCTGGGTTCCCGCGCCGGCATCCACCTCAACCGCTGGCCCGACCACGTCATCCGCATCTTCACCATCCTGGGCTGGTCGTTTCCGGTCTATGTCTTCGGCCTGCTGATGCTTCTGGTGTTCTACTCGGCGCTCGACTGGTTCCCGCCCGGCCGGCTCAGCCAGTGGGCACAGACGACCGTCAGCTCCGGCAATTTCGTCCGCTACACCGGCGCCAACACCGTCGATTCGATCCTGAACGGCAACTGGGCGATCTTCGTCGATTCGCTGCGCCACCTCGCAGCCCCTGTCATCACGCTGACCTATGTCAACGTTGCCTCGATGACGCGGGTGATGCGTACCTCGATGCTCGAGACGCTGCGTCAGGATTATGTCCGCACCGCCCGCGCCAAGGGCCTGCCGCGCCGCGTGGTCGAACTCAAGCACGCCCGGCGCAACGCGCTTTTGCCGGTGGCGACCATCGCCGGCATGGAGCTTGCCGTCATGATGGGCGGCGTCGTCATCACCGAGACCATCTTCGACTATGCCGGGCTCGGCCAGTTCGCCGCCAAGACCGCGGCCAATCTCGACTTCCCGGCGGTTCTCGGCTTCGGCCTCTATTTCGCGGTCGTCTTGGTGCTGATGAACCTGATCGTCGACCTGATCTATCCGCTGCTCGATCCGAGGGTGAAGACGCAATGAAGTTTCTTCGCTACCTCGCGCGCAATCCGGTGTCGCTGCTCGGCGTCGTGATCCTTCTGGCCTTCGTGCTGATTGCCATCTTTGCGCCGATGCTGGCGCCGCCGCAGAGCTTCCAGCTGTCGCCCTACGACACGCCGCGCGCCGGCTTTCTGGCGACGCCGATGCCGCCGTCGCGTGATGCGTTGTTCGGCACCACGCAAGGCCAGTACGACATCTTCTACGGCGTCGTGTGGGGCACCCGCACCGCCTTCAAAATCGGCCTCGGCGTCGTTGCCATCTCGGTGCTGATCGGCACGGTGATCGGTGCTGTCGCCGCCTATTATGGCGGGCTGGTCGAAGAGGTGTTGATGCGCATCGTCGACGTGTTCATGGCTGTGCCGTTCCTGATCGCCGCAATGGTGCTGACCGCACTGCTCGGCAAGGGCATCTGGCCGATCACCATCGCGCTGACAACCTTCGGCTGGATGAGCTACGCCCGCATCGTGCGCAGCGAGATCCTCAGAATCCGCGAGATGGACTACATCCACGCGGCGCGCGCCTATGGCGCCAGCGACCTCAGGCTGATCGTGCTGCACATCCTGCCCAATGCCATGTTCCCGGTGCTGGTGCTGGCGACCATGGCCACCGGCTCGATGGTGCTGTCGGCGTCCGCGCTCAGCTTCCTCGGTGTCGGCACCGAGGAAGGTTATGCCGACTGGGGCCAGTTCATCGCCTATTCGCGCAACTGGATCGTCGGCCAGCCCGGCAACCCGTTCCAGTTCTGGTACACGCTTGCCTTCCCAGGTGCTGCCGTCTTCCTGTTCGTGCTGTCGTGGAACCTTGTCGGCGACGCGTTGCGCGACATGCTCGACCCCCGCCATTCCCACTGAAATTTCCCCCATCTTTTCAGCTCAAGGAGCATTTGCCATGCCTTCCCTGTCCGCCGCATCGATCGAGCTGTTCGAGGACCTGATCCGCTACGAGGTCGAGGACAAGGCGATCCCGTCGATCTCCTATGCACTCGTCGACCGCGACGGCGTGCTGGCTGAGGGGCACATCCAGCGGAGCGACCGCCATTTCGACATGCGCGAAGACACCTGCTTCCGCATCGGTTCGATCACCAAGACCTTCACCTCGCTGGCGATGATGCAGCTTGTCGAGAAGGGGCTCGTCGACATCGATGTCGACGTCTCGACCTACCTGCCCGGCTTCCATCCGATCAACCCGTTCGCCGGCGCCGAGGGTGGTCCGCATGGTTCGGTGATCAGCCTGCGCAAGCTGATGACGCACACCTCCGGTCTGGTGCGCGAGCCGAAGAGCGGCCACTATCTCGACGCCACCCGGCCGCCGCTCGCGGATACGGTCAATGAGCTCGCCAGCTCGACGCTGAAGCAGGATCCGAGCATCGGCATCATGCATTATTCGAATGCCGGCATCGCCGTGGTCGGGCGGGTCATCGAGGTGGTGACCGGCCAGAGCTATTCCGACTATGTCTCAGAAAACATCATGAAGCCGCTCGGCATGAACCAGTCGTCCTGCGGCATGGCTTCAGGCATCCGCGAACGCTTGGCGCCCGCCGACATGTGGACCCTGGACGGCGACACGCCGGCGCCGGTGTTCAGCCTCGGCGGCTCGCCGGCGGGCAACATCTTCTCCACGACCGGCGACATGGCGCGCTACGTCCAGTGCCTGCTGCGCGGCGGCTTCAACGCCGAGGGCAACTCGATCATCTCGCCGGCCTCGCTGCGCGAGATGTGGGCGCCATTCGGCAAACGCCCCGACAGCCTTGACAAGTCGATGGCCGGATATGGCCTGTGCTACGGCGCCGGCGAGGTCGACGGCTGGGAGTCGGTCGGCCATGGCGGCGCGGTCTATGGCTATGCCTCGCACATGCTGATCCTTCCCGGTGCCGGCATCGGCGTGCTGATGTTCGCGACGCTCGATTTCGCCAACCAGATCGCCTCACGCCTCGGCGTCGATGGTCTGCGCATAGCCCTTGCAGAGCGCAAGATGGGCAAGCCGTTTCAGCGCCTGCAGCGTCCGCCCGTCATCGCCGACGAGCAGTTCAGGACCCTGCCCGGCTATTACAGCGACGATGCCACGCAGGAGGTCGTCGAGGTCAAGGCGAAGGACGGCAAGCTCTATCTGATGGGCGACGGCGTGCCGCTGCAGATCCGGCCAGTATCAGGCAAGGACTTCGTCATCGACGGCCGCATCTATGGCCGCGGCGCCGGCTATGCGCACATGAACCTGTCCTTTCCCGAGCCGGGCAAGCTGGTCTGGAAGGATGCCAGCTGGACGCGCATCGAGGCGCCTGCCGACGAGACCGTGCCGGAGGAGATCGAGCCGCATCTCGGCGAGTACGGCCCTGACTTCAACATCACCTATCTCAGCTACAGCCATGGCGGGCTGAAATGCCTGATCGAGTATTTCTGCACCCACAGCTGCGAGCCGGTGGGCGAAGGGCGCTTCCGCATGCATGGCAAGCTTTATGAGGACGAAATCCTGGAGCTCGATGCCGTCGACGATCACGGCAGGCGCGGCATCCGCGTCGGGCCGATGTTTCTCGAGCGGCGCCCCTTGTCCCGGGCGGAGGCGGCCTGAGCAGCAGCATGACCGCACCTTTCAAGATGGAGTCGCCGATCGGCTCCCGCATGGTCATCGCCGGGCGCGAGGTCGACTATTACTGCGGCACCTCCTATTTCTGCCTGCACGGCCACCCCGAGGTGATCGAGGCGGCCTGCACTGCCACCAGGCAGTATGGCATGGGGCCGGGCACGCTGGCTCACATGCAGGTCTATGCCGATTTACAGGAGCGGCTGCGCCAGTGGTTCGGCACAGAGGAGGTCGTCTACATGATCTCGGGCTACACCAGCCCGATGGTGCTGCTGCAGGGACTGCGCGAGGATTTCGACCTCATCTTCATCGACGCGGCGACCCACTACAGCACCCGCGACGCGATCCCGACGCTGGGCAAGCCGGTGCATGAGTTCCGCCATGGCGATGCCAATGACCTGGCAGCGCAGCTGGCGCTGCATGTCGGGGTCGGGCAGAGGCCGGCCGTGCTGACTGACGGGGTGTTTCCGTCCTCCGGCCGGTTGGCGCCGCTCAACGACTTCAGGCAGGCGATGGCACCTTACGACGGCGCGTTGCTGTGCATCGACGATTCCCACGGCGTCGGCGTGCTCGGCGAGAGCGGGCGCGGGGCGCTGCAGCATGCCGGGCTCGAAGGCGAGGGCAACTTCCTCGCCGGCACGATGAGCAAGGCGTTTGGTGCGCTGGGCGGGGTCGTTCCCGGCGACACGGCCTTGGCCGAAAAGATCACCCGCAACGCGATGATCATGCGCGGCGCCTCACCCGCACCGCCCGGATTGGCTGCCGCCGCCGCAGCGTCGTTGCGGATCCTGCAGACGACGGACAGGCGTTCCAGGCTGTCCCGCAATGTCAGCCGGATGCGCAGCGGCCTGCGCGGCCTCGGCTTCGAGGTCGCCGACACGCCGGTGCCGATCGTCACCATCAAGGGCGTCACCGACCTCGAACTCCTGCGCGATCGTCTTGCCGAGCGCGACATCATCGTCAGGGTCCAGCAGCCGGGCGGCTATTCCGACGCGTCAGATGTGCCGAGCATGCGGCTGGCGGTGTTTTCCGAGCATTCCCCCGACCAGATCGACCGGCTGCTGCGGTCGATGGCTGAGCTTCTCTAGAACCGAGGATTACGATCATGAAGGTGTTCATCAGCGCCGACATCGAAGGCACCGCCGGCATTACCGTGTGGGACGAGGCCCGCAAGGGACATGCCGCCTACGAAGAATTCCGCGAATACATGACCGACGAACTGGTGGCGGCCTGCGAGGGCGCCAAGGCTGCCGGCGCGAAGGAAGTGCTGGTCAAGGACGCGCATTCCACCGGGCGCAACCTGATCCTGTCGAAGCTGCCGGCCTATGTCACGATCGTCAGGGATTGGAGCGGTCACCCGGATATGATGATGTTCGGCATCGACGACAGCTTTTCGGCGGCGCTTTACACCGGCTATCACAACAAGGCTGGCACCGACACCAATCCGCTGGCGCATACGCTGACCGGCACCGTATCGCGGCTCCTGATCAATGGCGAGGTGGCATCCGAGTACACGCTCAATGCGCTGTGTGCGGCGCGTTATGGGGTGCCGTCGGTGTTCCTGTCAGGCGATGCCGGCATGTGCGCGGAAGCCAAGCTTCTGGTGCCGCGCATCGGCACGGTTGCGACGAGCGAGGGGTTTGGCCCGGCCACAAGATCGCTGACCCCAAAAGCCTCGGTCGCTGCGATCCGCGCCGGCGTCGAGGAAGCGCTGTCGCGCGACCTCAAATCCTGCCTGCCGAAACTCGCCGACAGCTTCGAGCTGGTGGTCGAATACACCAACCCGCACGAAGCCTATCGCGTCAGCTGGTATCCCGGCGTCGAGCATCCGGCGCCGCGCACATTGCGCTTCCGCGCCAGTGATTTCTTCGAGATCCAGCGCGCCATTCGCTTCATCGTGTAGCGGAAACGCTTACGGCCGGCGGCGCCTGAACGGGTGCGCCAGCCGCTTCGCCCCGGCCTCCTCTGTTCGGCCCGGGGCGAGCGGCAAGCATCGCGCATTAGGCGCGAGCTTGTCCGACGCTCCGTCCGGAGGATTGGCGAGCATGCGGGCAACGATGCTCTTGCGGAGCCGGCGCCGGTCTTCGGCGTCGTTAGCGCGCGAAGGGCGATGGTCCAATGATGGAACGGACAATGGAAAGGGATCGTCCACGCACAGTCGGCGGTCAACATCACGGCGCTACCGACCAGCCTGAGCTCGGGATCTTCATCGAGCGCCGCCACCAGGCGACCGACCCGAGCCGGCTCGGAAATGGCGTTGGCGTCGAGTCTTACGATGATGTCGGTGGGTGGCGCCTCGATGCCGAGGTTGGCCATGGCGGCAGTGCTGATGATGGTCGGATGGATCGCCACGGATGCGGGTATCGCGACGGGCGGCTCTGTCGAACAGCTCCTTCTGGCCAGTAAGGTCGACGACGACGATGAATTCAAGATCACGATAATCCTGGGCGAGGATGCTGTCGCCCGCGGCAACGTTGAGTTGACCACCGAACATGGTCGGCAACGCCAGAAAAGCGCCTATCCGCCTCAGGATGCAGCAGATTTTGATGTGCGTTGCACAACATTTGGAGTTGCACCTTAGCTGTCACGAAAATAGGCTGAATTGTCCCTCCGTGCGCCCCCAGGTGCCAGGGCGTCAAACAACAGAGGCTTTCCATGACACGATTTCACACCCTCCTCGCGGCTGGCGTTGCCGGCCTCGCGACGACCCTCGTCGCTGCGCCGGCGTTCGCCCAGGGCAAGACCCTGACCATCTCCTGGTGGGGCTTCAACGGCGACAAGCTTGACGAGTACATCGTCAAGCCGTTCAAGGAGAAATGCGGTTGCGAGATCGTGTTCGAGACCGGCAACAACGCCGACCGTCTCAACAAGATCAAGATCCGCAATGGCGAGGGCGTCGACGTCGCCTACTTCACGGATGCCTACTCGCAGATCGGCATCAAGGAAGGCCTGTTCCAGCCGATCGACAAGTCCAAGGTGCCGAACCTTGAAGGTCTCTACGATCTTGCCAAGGCACCGCAGGGCGAATTCGGCCCGGCCTACACCATCGGCCGCGTCGGCGTGATCTACGACAGCGCCAAGGTCAAGGCGCCGATCACCTCGTGGAACGACCTCTGGAAGGAAGACTTCAAGGCCTCGCTGTCGCTGCCCGGTATCACCACCACCGCCGGCCCGATGGCCGTCATGGTGGCCGGCACCCACGCCGGCGTCGACGCCTTTGCCGATGCCGACGCCGCCTTCAAGGCTGTCGAGGCGCTGAAGCCGAACGTCGTCAAGAACTACAACACCGGCTCCGAGCTGGTGAACCTGTTCTCAACCGGTGAAATCTCGGCGGCTGTCGCGCAGGACTTCACGCTGGCCCAGATCCAGGCCGCCGTGCCCACCGCTGCATGGGCCAATCTCTCTGATGGCGCGATCGCAACGCTGAACACCATCAACATCCCGAAGGGCGCCGCCAATGTCGAGCTGGCGCATGAGTTCATCAACTTCGTGCTGTCGAAGGAAGTGCAGCAGAAGACCGCCGAGAACGGCGTCGATGCGCCCGTCGTCAAGGCCGTCGAGCTGACGCCCGAGCAGGCCAAGCTGTGGACCTACGGCGCCGACATGATCGCCTCGCTGAAGCAGGTCGACTACGAGAAGATGAACACGGCCAAGACCGAATGGGTCGACCGCTGGAATGAAGTGTTCGGCATGTAATTGCTTTCAGGGCGGGAAGGCATGGCTTTCCCGCCCGCCACTGTGTGACGGGGGCAACGCCCCGAACGTTTTCTTGCCGCTGTCACAGCCCTTGCGGCATTCTGCGCCTTTCGCGGCCGCCCGATGAGGGGTAGCACGCCGCAACAAGATCTCCCGGACGCCATCTGTCCGTGGAAACTGGAAGAGATTTCATGCTGAAACGCTTTGCCGGATGGTGGCTCGCAGGGCCGGCTACGCTGGCCGTATTGGTGTTCCTGATACTGCCGGTGGCCGCGACCATCGCCACGACCTTCGGCGAGGATGGCGGCATCTTTGCGCCCTACATCGCCTTCTTCAACAGCGGCTTCCGCCGCACCGTGCTCTGGCGCACCATCGAGATTTCGCTGGCGACCACAGCGATTTCGCTCGTCGTCGGCTTCCTCACCGCCTATGTCGTGTCGAAGTCGCCGGGCAAGCTGAAGAGCCTTCTGATCATCGCGGCCGTCTTCCCGCTGTTGACCGGTGTCGTCGTCCGCTCCTTCGCCTGGCTGATCATCCTCGGCAAGAATGGCATCCTGAACAATTTCCTGGTCGGCATCGGCGCGATCTCAGAGCCGCTGTCGATGCTCTACACGCAAGGGTCGGTCATCGTTGCGATGGTCTATCTTTTCGTGCCGCTGATGATCCTGACGCTTGTTGGCGTGCTGGAGAACATCCCCGACGACGTCGTCCAGGCCTCGTCATCGCTTGGCGCCACGCCGGCGGCGACCTTCCGGCAGGTCATCCTGCCGCTCGCCGTGCCCGGTCTGATCGTCGGCGCCGTTCTCGTCTTCACCGGCTCGTTCACTGCCTACGCCACGCCCCAGCTGCTCGGCGGCGAGCGCCAGATGGTGATGGGCACGCTGATGTACCAGCGTGCCATGGTGTCGTTCGACTGGGTCGGCGCTTCCACAATCGCGGCAATCATGGTGGTGATCACGGTCGCCGTCGTTCTTGCCATGAGCCGCGTTGCGCGGCGTCTCAACCCGATGGCGACATGATGACCAGCCGTATCAATCCCCTGCTCATCCTGTTCACCGTCCTGGTCTACATCTTCCTGATGGGGCCGCTGATCATCGTGCTTGGCGCCTCGGTCAGCGACACCACCTATCTGACCTTCCCGCCGCAAGGCCTGACTTTGCGCTGGTTCGAGAACATCTTCGAGATCAGCGCCTTCAAGCGCACCATCATCACCAGCCTCGAGCTCGCTTTCCTGGCGACGGGACTGGCGCTGTTGATCGGCATTCCGGCGGCCTATGCGCTCAACCGCTACCGCATCAAGCTGCCGTCCTGGCTGTCGACCGTCTTTGTGCTGCCGATCCTGGTGCCCGAGATCGTGCTCGGCTTCTCGTTGCTGAAATCGGTGGCGGTGGGCATGCAGACGCCGATCTTCCTGACGCTGCTCGTCGGCCACATGCTCTTGGTGCTGCCCTATTGCGTGCGTGTCGTTTCGGCGAGCCTCGCCTCGTTCGATTTCTCGATCGAGGAAGCCGCCGTCAGCCTCGGCAGCCCGCCGGTGAAGACCTTCTTCACTATCGTTTTGCCCAACGTCCGCTCTGGCGTGATCGCGGCCTTCATCCTGGCCTTCATCACCTCGATCAACGACGTGTCGACGTCGCTGTTCCTCACCGGACCCGGCGTCTCGACGCTGCCGATCCAGATACTCGCCCATGTCGAGCAGTTCTTCGATCCGACGATCGCGTCGGTGTCGGTGCTGCTGATGCTGCTGACCGTGGCAGTCATGGCCATCGTCGAGCGCACGCTCGGCCTCACCTTCCTTGCGAAGTAGACCCATATGACCCAGGCACTTACAGTCCAGAATCTCACCGCCCACTACGGCGCCACCAAGGTGCTGGAGGACCTGTCGCTCTCGGTCGGCAAAGGCGAGCTCGTCTCGCTGCTCGGCGCCTCGGGCTGCGGCAAGACGACGACGCTGCGCCTCATCGCCGGCTTCCTCGAGCCGACCTCCGGCTCGATCCGCCTTGGCGACAAGGACCTGACCCGGCTGCCGGCCTACAAGCGTGACATCGGCCTGGTGTTCCAGAACTACGCGCTGTTCCCGCATCTCTCGGTGCTCGACAATGTCGGCTTCGGATTGAAGCAGCGCGGCGTGGCTCCAGGTGATCGCGAGAAGCGCGCCAGGGCAATGCTCGAACGCGTCGGCCTGTCGCAGCTCGCCGACCGCCTGCCGGGCGCGCTCTCCGGCGGCCAGAAGCAGCGCGTGGCGCTTGCGCGTGCACTCGTCATCGAGCCGCCGCTTTTGATGTTCGACGAGCCGCTGTCCAACCTCGATGCCAAGCTGCGTGTCGACATGCGCGTCGAGATCCGCCAGCTGCAGCGCGCCAATGGCACCACCTCGGTCTATGTCACCCACGACCAGGAAGAGGCGTTCTCGATCTCCGACCGCGTCGCCATCATGAATGCCGGCCGCATCATGCAGTTCGACACGCCCGAGACGCTGTACCAGCGCCCGGCCAACACGTTTGTCGCCCGCTTCGTCGGCTTCGAGAACCTGGTGCCGATGACGGTTTCCGCACGCGACGGCGCTGAAGTGACGGCCGTGACCGATGGCGGATCGCAGCTCAAGCTGTCGCAGGACCGTTTCGGCGCGATCCCAGACGTGTTCGTGCTGGCCGCACGCGCGGATGGCCTGGCCGTCTCGACGGACGCCAACGCCGAGGGCATTCCCGCAACGCTTGGCCTGCGCACCTATCTTGGTCGCGCCTACCAGTACCAGGCGGACACTGCTGCCGGCCAACTGATCGCCAACGGCTCGCTGTCGGCGCCGCTGGAACCGGGCGCGCGGGCCAAGCTGGTGCCGGTGCCCGACCAGTGCTGCGTGCTGAAACCGGAGTGACCCGAGGAGCGACCATGTCCATCCTCATCACCAACGCCACCGTCCTCCCCTGCACGGAGGACATGCCCGTCGTCGACAAGGGCTGGGTCCATGTCGAGGGCGAGGTCATCGAGGCTGTCGGCGTGGGCGAGGCCCCCGCAATCGTCGGCGCGGAAATTGTTGACGCCGGCGGCGATGTCGTCATGCCCGGCATGGTCAACCCGCATTGCCACATGGCGATGACGCTGTTCCGCGGCCTCGGCGAGGACGTCGACGACCGGCTCTACCGCTACATCCTGCCCTTGGAACGCAAGTTCGTGCGGCCCGAGGCAGTGCGTGCGGGAACGGCACTTGCCGCGCTCGAGCTGATCGAGGGTGGCGTCACCACAGTCGCCGACATGTATTACTTCGAGACCGAAGTCGCGCGGGTTGTGGCCAATGCCGGCATCCGCGGCGTGCTCGGCCAGACCATCGCCGACTTCGATCCGCCCGACCACAAGTCGGTCGACGAAGGTTTTGCTCTCACCGAACAACTCGTCTCCGAATTCGCCGGACATGATAGGGTCATCCCGTCGATTGCCCCGCATGCGCCCTATTCGACCGGCATGACGACGATGGAGCGCATCGCCCGCTGGGCGGACGACCATCCCGACGTGCCTGTGCAGATGCATCTGGCCGAGAGCGATGCCGAGATGGCGTGGGCTGAGAAAACCCACGGCATGCGACCGATCGAGGTCGTCGAGAAGGCGGGCCTGCTGCGCCGGGGCCTGATCTGCGCGCACTGCCTGCATGTCGATGAGACCGACATCGAGCGCATGGCGCATGCAAAAGTCTGCGTCGCCCACAATGCCCGCTCCAACGGCAAGGCCGGGCGCGGCATCGCACCCGTCGAGGCGATGCGAAAGGCCGGCATTCCGGTAGGGATTTCGACCGATGGCGCGATGAGCGGCAACACGCTCGACCTGTTCTCGCAGTTCGCGCCGGTGTCGATGTTCCAGAAATTGCTCGGCCACAGCCGCAAGCCGATGGCCTCGGTCGACGTCGTGCGCATGGCGACCCGTGATGGCGCCAAGGTGCTGGGCCTGGATGCAAAGGTCGGCTCGCTCGAGCCAGGCAAGCAGGCCGATCTCATCCGCGTCAGCCTGGCCTCGCCGCGTCAGCAGCCGGTCTATGACATCTATTCCACGCTGGTCTTCGCCACCCTGCCGACCGACGTGTGCGACGTCATGGTGGGCGGCGACTGGCTGATGCGCGGCCGCGAGGTACTGAGCCTCGAACGCAAGAAGGTGCTGCGCGACGCGCTGCAGGTGGCGCACAGCTTCAAAGCCGAGATGGCCCGCATCGACGCTGCGGGCTGAGGTCCGGACGAGCGTCCGGGACGTACAGGGAAGGACAAAGCAATGAACCGATCAGAAGCCTCGACGCATCTCGACAAGGTGCTCGCCAATGTCGACGCCAATATCGACGCAAGCCTTGCGCGCCTGTTCGACCTGATCCGTATTCCATCTGTCTCGACCGATCCGGCGCATGCCCCGGACTGCAAGCGCGCCGCCGAATGGCTGAAGAAAGAACTCGGCGAACTCGGCTTTGACGCCTCGGTGCGTCCGACCGCGCGCCACCCGATGGTGGTCGGCCACGACCGCACGGGGCAGGGGCCGCATGTGCTGTTCTACGGCCATTACGACGTCCAGCCCGTCGATCCGCGTGGTCTGTGGCACTCCGACCCGTTCGAGCCGAAGCTCGTGCCGCAGCCCGATGGCGAGACCCACATCGTTGCCCGCGGCGCCTCCGACGACAAGGGCCAGCTCTTGACCTTCGTCGAGGCGTGCCGCGCCTGGAAGGCCGTCGTCGGCAGCCTGCCGATCCAGGTGTCGGTGCTGTTCGAGGGCGAGGAAGAGATCTCCAGCCCGAGCCTGCCGCCCTTTCTCGACACGACCGGTGCCGAACTCAAGGCTGATGTCGTGCTCGTCTGCGACACCGACATGTGGGACGCCGAGACGCCAGCGGTGACCACCATGCTGCGCGGCGTGCTGAAGGAGGAGATCGTTATCTCCTGCTCCAACCGCGACCTGCATTCGGGCATCTACGGCAACGCCGCGCGCAATCCCTTGCAGGTGCTGTCCGACATCGTCGCCAGCCTGCGCACGCCAGACGGCGGCGTGGCTGTCCAAGGTTTCTACGACGGCGTCACCGAACTGCCCGACGCCATCAAGGCACAGTGGCAGCGCCTGCCTTTCGACGACAGGGGCTTTCTGGGCGATATCGGCCTCTCGATTCCCGCCGGCGAAAGCGGCCGCTCTGTGCTCGAGCAGGTCTGGGCACGCCCGAGCTGCGAAATCCACGGCATCATCGGCGGCTACACCGAAGAAGGCTTCAAGACGGTCATACCGGCCAAAGCGCAGTCCAAGATCTCCTTCCGCCTCGTCGCCGGCCAGGATCCGGAAAAGATCCGCGATGCCTTCCGTGCCCATGTCCGAGCCCGCATCCCGGCCGATTGTTCGGTCGAGTTCATCGACCACGGTGCGAGTGCCGCGACCGTCATGCCGATCGACGGCGCGTTTCTCACCAAGGCGCTCGGCGCGCTGACCGAGGAGTGGGAGCGCGAGGCGGCAGTGGCCGGCAGCGGCGGCTCGATCCCGATCGTCTCCGCCTTCAAGGAAAAGCTCGGCATGGATTCTTTGCTGATCGGCTTCGCCCGCTTCGACAATCGCATCCACAGCCCGAACGAGAAATACGACCTTTCGAGCTTCCGGAAAGGCATCCGGTCCTGGGCCCGCATCCTCGCGGCGTTTGCGCACGACAAGGGCTGAGGCTGCAGGTGGGGCGTCCTTCGACGCTCGCCCGCTGATGTTTCACCAGTTCCGGAGCGGCGGGCGATTGGCTTTTCCTCGCCCCCGCAAAGCGGGGGAGAGGTGGCACGGCGAAGCCGTGACGGAGAGGGGGGCGCCTCGAAGGACGCACCAAAGTCTCGCCTACCAAACCACCTTGTGGCTCTCACCCGTCTGCACGTTCACGAACCCCTCGGGCACCGCATCCGTCGGCGCCACAAGCACCCAGCGCCAAGGTGCGCAGGTCAGCGTGGCGAACTGCAGGCGCTCGGGGAAGCCGGGGAACCAGCGCGGCGAAAACGTTGGTTCATAGAGCCAGTCGATCTTGTTGGCTTCTGCATAGAGCGCCTCCATCTCGGCATCGAGCGCCTCGGCCGGGCGGTTGGTCATCAGGCCGCCGACCTCGTAATGCACGTCGGCGACGACCTTGCCTGATGTGACCAGCGCCCAGCCGCCCTGGTTCTGCGAGATGCGGTTGACCACCTCGGCCATGGCGGCATCGGACGAGCCGACGACCCAGATGTTGTGCTGGTCGTGCGCCACCGTGCAGCCAACGGCCGTGTCAGGCGTCTTCGGGCCACAGCCGAGCCAGAACATCTTGGCGACGCGGCCCTTGCCTGAATAGCGGTCGACGACGGCAAATTTGGTTATGTTGCGGTCGCTGTCGCGCTGTACGGCGCCATCGGCCACCGGAAGTTCCGTGGTGATGAAGTTGTCATCCCAGTGGAACGGACGCAGCAGTGCCGCCTGCATCGTCGCGCGGCCCGGCTCGGCAGCGACGGCGAAGTCTGCGGCGGTCAGCTTTCGGTCGACATTGACCGTCTTCGTCGCCCAGTCAGGCCAGTCGATGGCAGGCAGGTGGCCGGTGAAGCGCTTGCCCTCGGACACCTGTTCGCCATCGGCCCAGACCTCCGCGATCGACACGGTCGCTGCCTTGTCGAGCAGCACCATGTCGGCGAAGCGCCCGGGGGCGATGGAGCCGACAAAGGGTGTCAGCCGCATGTGCCGCGCCGGGTTGATCGACACGCATTGGTAGGCGATCTCCGGCGACAGGCCGCTTTCGATGGCGAGGCGGACATTGTGGTCGGTCGCGCCCATCTTCAGCGTGTCGGAGGCGCTGCGGTCGTCTGTGGCGAAGGCCACCTGGCTCCAGTCGCGCAAGCCGCGTTCGAGCAGGCCCTTGATGATGTCGGGCATCGAATGCGGACGGACCTCGATGAAAATGCCGTGCCGGAGCTTGTCCCATGCCTCCTCGGGCGTCCACGCTTCGTGGTCGGAGGATAGGCCGGCGGCGGCGAACGCATTGATCGACGGCAGGTCGCGCAGGCCGGCGCCATGGCCCTCGACCACGCCGCGCTTCTCGAATGTCGCCTGGATCATGCCCCAGAGCCTGCCATAGGAAGGGTTCTCGGGGTTCCAGACGGCCGGCCAGTCCATGACCTCGTCGAGGCCGGCGACCATCGTGCTCTCGCCGAGGAAGCCGATCTGCTCGGCATAGCCGAAATGGCCGCCGCCGCCTTCATAAGCCGTCGGCGGAACCGCCGAGCCGGGCAGCGGAAAGATCTTCATCGGCGAGCCGGCACGGCGCGCCGTCAGCCAGAATTCGAGATTGTTGGGGCCGTTGACGTTGGAAAATTCGTGGCTCGCCTCGCAGGTCCAGGTGTTGCCGCGCGGCATGACAAGGGCTGCCTCGTGCTCTGGCGTCAGGTGCGAGCTTTCGATGTGCTTGTGCACCTCGCCGAAGCCCGGCACCGCCGCAAGATGCGTGCGGTCGATGGTCTCGCGCGCCGTGCCCGCGAAGCTGCCGGCGGGGCCGACATAGGCGATGCGGCGGCCGCGGATCGCCACCTCGCAATCGTCCATCCAGGTGCCGGTGTGCACGTCGAGCACGCGGCCGAGCTGGACGAGGCGATCGGCTTCGCGCTTGCCGAGGGCAACAAGCACGAGGTCCTGCCTGATCAGGATTTCGTCGGCGGGATCGATGAGGAGGTCGGCGGGCAAAGGAGCTGTCTTGGTCATGGCCTCGCCTCTACTGCATCACCAGCGAAATCGGAACCCGTTTCCACTGTGCCAGCAGTGAGCGGTCGAGCGGTGCTGGGACAAGCATTTCGGCTTGATTCCCCTGATGCGATGATGTGAAGCCAGACGGACTTGATTTGAGACTGGAACGAAAGGTCGCGCCATGCAGCTGAAACCCACCCGCAAGGTGATCATCGACACCGATCCCGGCATCGACGATGCAGTGGCGATCCTGCTGGCGCTGAAGTCGGCCGAGTTCGACGTCATCGGAATCACGACGGTCGCCGGCAACATCGGCATTGCAACGACGACGCGCAATGCCGGCCGCATCCTCGCGCTTGAGGGCCGGGTCGACGTGCCTGTCATCGCCGGTGCCGCCGGGCCGCTGTCGCGCAAGGGTTTCGACACCGCCGACATTCACGGCAATGACGGCCTCGGCGGTGTGGCCTTCCCCGATGCGCTTTCACAGCCCGTGGCCGGCGACGCAGTCACCTGGTTGCGCGACACGCTCCGGGCCGCGGAAACCGGCAGCATCGACATCCTGGCGCTCGGCCCGCTGACCAACATCGCTCGCCTGGTTACCGAGTACCCGGAGGCCGCTGGCCGCATCGGCCGCGTCATCGCCATGGGTGGTGCGGTGCACGAGCCGGGCAATATCGGCCCGCGCGCCGAGTTCAACATCGCCGCCGATCCGGAGGCCGCCGAGATCGTCTTTGGCGCCGGGCTCGACATGACGCTGATCCCGCTCGACGTTACCCGCAAGGTCCGCGCCACGCGCGACGACACGGCCATGCTGCAGGCATCCGATGTACCGGCGGCTGTCGCTTCGGGTGCGCTGATCGACGCCTATTTCCAGTCGACCACTGGCGGCGAAAGCCGGCCGCTGCACGACCCCTGCGTGATGCTGCTGGCGCTGGACGAAGAATTGTTTGGCTGCGAGACGCTGAAGCTGGCGGTCGACACCGGCACGACTCGCGATGCGGGCGCGCTGACGGTTTCAGAAGATGGGGCTGCGGTTTCGGTGGCATTGAAGGTCGAGAGCGCTGCGGTGCTGAAGCTGCTCTATGCCAGGCTGAAGGCGGAGTAGCGCTTCGTAGCAGAAGGGAAGGCCCCCTCTCCGTCACGGCTTTGCCGTGCCATCTCTCCCCCCCCACTTCGTGGGGGTGAGGAACCCAAGTTCTGAGGTCCGGATATCGTTGCTGCAGCAAAGCTTGGTTCATTCTGGGTGAACCTATGTGTTCAGGGCATCGCTGGCGATTAGCATTTCCTCGCCCCACGAAGTGGGGAGAGGTGGCACGGGGAAGCCGTGACGGAGAGGGGGCTTTCAGCGCGCGCTGACGACCAACAATTACGCCGCCAGCTCCTGCTCGACCAGCGTCGTCCAGAACTTCACGCCGCTCGCCAGTGCGTCGTCGTTGAAGTCGTAGTGGCTGTTGTGGTGCAGGGCGCCGTCGACGGCGGGGCCGTTGCCGAGCCAGACATAGGCGCCGGGCACTTCCTGGCTGAACATGGCGAAGTCGTCGCCGGCGGTCGATGGCGGAAACTCGGTCATCACCTTGTCGATGCCCAGGGCCGCCTGGGCCGCAGCCAGCGCGCGGCGTGTCGCGTCCCTGTCGTTCACCACGGGTGGCATCTGGCGGAAGTAGCGATACTCTGCCTCGATGCCGTAGAGCTTCGCCGAGCCCTCGGCCAGCGCGCCGATCTCTTTTTCCAGCTGGTCGCGCACGGCGGCCGAATAGGCGCGCGAGGTGCCGCCGATCTTGACCAGATCGGGGATGACGTTGAGCGCCTCGAAGCTGCCCGCTTCCATGGCGCAGGCGCTGACCACCGCCGGCTGGAGGGGATCGACGCGGCGTGCGACGATGGTGTGGAGTGCTGTCAGGAACTGGCCGGCTGCCGTCATCGCGTCGCGGCCGAGATGCGGCTTGGCGCCATGGGTGCCGATGCCCTTGAAGGTGACGGTCCAGCGGTCGGACGAGGCGAGCTGCGGCCCTGAAACAACCGCCATGCTATCGGTGGCGATGCCGGGCATGTTGTGCAGACCGTAGACGGCATCGACCGGAAACTGCTTGAAGAAACCGTCCTCGATCATCGCCTTGGCGCCGCCACGACCTTCCTCGGCCGGCTGGAAGATGAAATGCACAGTGCCGGAAAAGCTCTTGCGACGGGCGAGTTCGCGGGCGGCACCCAAAAGCATGGCGGTATGGCCGTCATGGCCGCAGGCGTGCATCTTGCCTGACACGG
Organism: Aminobacter sp. MDW-2; assembly: GCF_014250155.1. NCBI lineage: Bacteria > Pseudomonadati > Pseudomonadota > Alphaproteobacteria > Hyphomicrobiales > Phyllobacteriaceae > Aminobacter > Aminobacter sp. MDW-2. The sequence goes on along the minus strand of NZ_CP060197.1, from coordinate 804,581 downwards.
TCGACTTGTAGGCCCGGTCTTCGGCCATCTCGGGCATGGCGAGCGCGTCCATGTCGGCGCGCAACGCGATGCGCCGCGAGCCGTCGCCGAGCTTCAGCGTGCCGACGACGCCGGTCTTGCCGAGCCCGGTCTGCACCGAGATGCCGGCCTCGGCCAGCATCTTCTGCACGATGCCTGATGTGCGTAGTTCCTCGAAGCCCAGCTCGGGATGGGCGTGGATGTCGCGGCGCAGCGCCGTCAGCAGCTCGATTTCGCCCTTGTCGTGCCCGGCCGTCGATGTCATCACGCAAACTCCGTTCGGCCCGGTTCTGCAATCTCAGGCGCCCAGGGCCATCGGCGCCGCATGTCCCCTTCTGCAACAGAAAGGCCCGTTGTGCCACTCGCTCCGCATCAATTCTGGCAGACAGTTTATCCCGCGGACACGTTCGACGCTGCACCGGCGGACGGCTTCCACGACCTCTATCCGGCATCGCTGCCCGACGGACGTCAGATCGCGCTGCCCGTCCGCGTCCTGCCGGGCGACGGTAGCCAGGCAGTGGCCTCGATGATCGTCAACCAGGCGAGCTTCGCCGTCGAGGATGCGCTGTCGGATGCCATGGCGGCCCATGCCCGGGTCTACGCGCCCGAGGTCGTCATCGGCGTGCCGACGCTCGGCCTGCCTTTGGCCAATGGCGTTGCCCGGCGTCTCGGGCATGACAGGATGGTGGCGCTCGGGACGTCGCGAAAGTTCTGGTACAGCGAGGACCTGTCCGAGCCGATGAGCTCGATCACCAGTCCGGAGCACGCCAAGCGGCTTTATCTCGACCCGCGCATGCTGCCGCTGCTCGAGGGACGGCGAGTGCTGGTCGTCGACGATGTGATAAGCTCCGGCACCTCGATGCTGGCGGTGCTGAAGTTGCTGGCCAAGGCCGGCATGCGGCCGGCCGCCGCCGTCTTCGGCATGCTGCAGGGCGACGTCTGGCGCCGGGCGATCACCGAGCTCGATGCCAGCTACATCGCCCATATCCACGGCGCCATTACCTCGCCGCGCCTCAGCCGCAGCTCCAGTGGCGGCTGGTTCCCGAAGCAGGACTAGGCTTCACCCACGCGGTTGTTCCAGGCGCCTGCTTGCGACGTTCCGGTCGGGCACATCGCGCCAAGATGCTGCCTGCTGGAACGCCCATTGTTATCAGTTGGATGCCTTGGCCTCCGAGACCAACACCGGGTCATTGCGGTAGCGATCCGGGAACAGGCGCTTGAGGTTCTCGATCTTCGGCAGGTCGTTGTAGACGATGTAGGGGTAGGTCGGGTTCAGGCTCAGGAAGTCCTGATGATAGTCCTCGGCCTTGTAGAAGGCGCGTCCGGGTTCGATCGTCGTCGCGATCGCCGCGTCGAAGACCTTGGCCTTGTCGAGCTGTGCGACATAGGCCTTGGCAACTCTCGCCTGTTCGGCATCGGTCGGGAAGATGGTCGACCGGTATTGCGTGCCGGTATCTGGACCCTGGCGGTTGAGCTGGGTCGGGTCATGCGCGACCGAGAAATAGACCTGCAGGATCCGACCATAGCTGATCTTGTGCGGGTCGAAGGTGACCTTGACCGCCTCGGCATGGCCGGTCGAGCCGGTGCCGACGACGTTGTACTGAGCCGTCTGCTTGTCGCCGCCGGCATAGCCTGACACGGCGTTCGTGACGCCCTCGACGTGCTGGAACACACCTTGCACACCCCAGAAGCAGCCGCCTGCGAGTACCGCCACCTCCGAATTGCCTTGCGCAGTCGCGTCGATCGCCGGCGGCGGAATCTTTATCCCCTCCTGCGCCACGCCAGGGGTCGTCAGAGCCCAGGCGCCAAATACGGCAGCCGCGACCGAAAGCCAGAATGCCGGGCGACAGCCGGCAACGGTCCGTCTTGCCGCAACGAGTTTCCTTGTCATCGAACTACTCCCGTTTGTCGTTCCTGGGCCATGCCGCTTGCGGGACGCCCGGGGACCTGTTCGGCCCGCCAGTAGAGGATACGGAGATGGAGGTGGCTTTGTTACGCGATATCGCCGTGGGTCACGCGCATTTGACTGCTGCGCCGGTCAGGCCGGCGGTCGCGAGTCGGTGTCCGGCAAAGGGCTACCGACCGTTTCAATCCCTGCAACCTCCGTTCATCAGGGCAAAACGCCGACACCATTCCGAGGCAGTTGATCTCACCGCGAACTTACGTTATCACGATGATGGTTTGATCAAATGAGCGCGAAAGGCAGAGGCGACCAATGACCCGAAAAGCGATCTATTCAGGTTCTCCCTTCGAGGAACTGGCTGGCTACTCACGAGCCGTGGTCGATGGCGACTGGATCTTCGTTTCGGGTACGGCGGGATACGATCCCGAGATCGGCGGCTTCGACCCGGACGCGGCGGTGCAGACGCGCCGCGCGCTCGACATCATCGCCGCCGCTCTGGCCGAGGCGGACTCCAGCATGCGCGACATCGTGTCGGTGCGCGTCAATCTTGCCAGCCGCGACGACGTCAGTGCCGTCTCGCGCCTGCTCGGCCAGACCTTCTCCGATCCGCGCCCGACCAACACCACCGTCATCGTCGGTTTCGCCGTCGAGGAGATCAAGGTCGAGCTCGAGGTCATCGCGCGGCGTCAGGCCGACACCGCTGCAGATGTTGCCAAGGTGGGACAATGAGGCGGGTCGCGCGGCGTATCTCCGGGACGCCACAGAAATCATTCGGCATGTACCAGAAGGCTGCGGCACTCGCCGGCAGCGGGCGCGACCTCATCCATCTCGAACTCGGCCGCCCGGCGGCCGACACGCCCGAACACATCAAGCAGGCGACGATCGCGGCGATCCTGGCCGGCGACGTCCACTACAGCGACCTCAAAGGCACCGCGAGCTTTCGTGAGGCGCTCGCCGAAAAGCTGCGCAACCAGAACGGCATGGATGTGAGCGCAGCCGACATCCTGGTCACCAATGGCCTGACGCATGCCTCGTTCGCGGCGTTCCTTGCCTTGCTCGATCCGGGCGACGAAGCGATCCTGCTCGACCCATTCTATCCCCAGCACATCGGCAAGATCGAACTGGCCGGCGCCAGACCGGTGTTCGTGACGCTGGATGCAGCCGACGACTTCGCCCTCAGGCCCGAGCTGATCGAGGCCGCCATCACCGAGCGCACCCGGATGATCGTGCTGGTCAATCCGGTCAACCCGACCGGCCGCGTCTACTCGCGCACCGAGCTCGAGGGCCTCGCCGAACTGGCGATCCGGCGCGACCTGCTCGTCGTCTCCGACGAGGTCTACGAAGACATGGTCTATGATGGCCGCGAGCATGTCAGCATCGCGGCACTGCCCGGCATGGCCGAGCGCACCATCACCGCTTTTGCATTCACCAAATCCTTTGCCATGGATGGGTGGCGTCTCGGTTACATGGCAGCCCCTTCCTGGGCGATGCCCGGGCTGCTGAAGATCACCGCCAACGACGCCACCCACGTCAATACATTTATCCAGGCCGGTGGTCGTGCCGCGATCACCGGCCCTTCCGCAGTGCTTGCCGAACTGGTCGACCACGACCGCCAAAAGCGCGATCTCGTCGTTCGCCGCCTGAACCAGATGCCGGGTGTGAAGTGCCCGTCGCCGCAAGGCGCCATCTACGCCTTCCCCGACATCTCGGCCTTCGGCATCCCGTCGCAGGCGCTGGCGGAGAGGATCCTCGACGAGGCGGATGTGGTCGTCGAGGCCGGCAGCTTCTATGGTCGGTCGGGCGAAGGCCATCTTCGCGTCTGCTTCGGCTCCGAAAGCCTCGAGCGGCTGGACGAAGGCATGGATCGGCTGTCCAGGTTCTTCAACAATCTATGGGACGGCCGCGATGGCGCGCCGGCCAGCGGCGAAAGGCGGGGCAGCGCATGACACAGACCGGCGATGTCATCCTGCAGACCCGGGGCCTCTCGAGGAGCTTCGGCGCGCTCAAGGCCGTGGACGGTGTCGACATTTCGGTCAAGGCGGGCCAGATCACCGGCCTGATCGGTCCCAACGGTGCCGGCAAGAGCACGTTGTTCGGCCTCGTTGCCGGCGAAGTCCAGCCGAGCGCCGGCGAGGTGATCTTCGACGGCAAGCCCATTTCGGGCCTCAGGCCCGACAGGATCTTCCGCGCCGGCCTGGCGCGGACCTTCCAGATCCCGCGGCCGTTTCCCCAGATGTCGGTACTCGAGAACGTCATGCTGTCGGCCACCGCTCAGTCGGGCGAGACATTCTGGAACAACTGGTTCCGCAGCGGCCTTGTCGCCGCCGAGGAGCGCCGCTCCCGCGAACGGGCGATGGAGGTGCTCGCCTTCACCGGCCTCGCCGACAAGGCGCGCGACCTCGCCGGGGTGCTTTCGGGCGGCCAGCAAAAATTGCTCGAACTTGCCCGCGTCATGATGGTCGATCCGCCGCTCATCCTGCTCGACGAGCCGACGGCCGGCGTCAACCCGACGCTCATCGAGACGCTGATCGACAAGATCGTGGCGCTGAACGAACGTGGCGTCGCCTTCCTCATTGTCGAGCACAACATGGACATGGTGATGCGCATCTGCCGCCACATCGTGGTGATGGCGCAGGGCCGGGTGATCTTCGAAGGTGACCCGGCCGGCGTGATGAAGGAGCAGCGCGTCGTCGACGCCTATCTCGGTGACGTCAGTGTGGGAGAACTGGCATGAGCGCACCCGTCTGCGAGGCGCGCAACCTGCGCGCCAGCTATATCCCCGGCATGCCGATCGTCTTCGACATCTCGGTCATCGTCGATGCCGGCGAACTGGTCACGCTGATCGGCCCGAACGGGGCCGGCAAGTCGACTTTCCTCAAGGCGTTGGCCGGCCTGGTGCTGGTCGAGGGCGGCGAGGTCAGGCTCGGCGGCCAGCGCATTTCCGGGCTGCCGACGCATGAGATCATCGCCGCGGGCGTCGGTTTCGTGCCGCAGACCAGCAACGTCTTTTCGTCGCTGTCGATCGAGGACAATCTGATCAGCGGCGGCCACACCTTGCCGCGTTCGCTGTTGCGCGAACGCGTGCAACGGGCCTTCGAGCATTTTCCTGCTCTGGCGGATCGCCGCCGCGCCGCTGCCAACGTGCTGTCGGGCGGCCAGCGCCAGATGCTCGCGGTGGCACGCGCGCTGATGACCGACCCGCGCGTCATCATGCTCGACGAGCCCACGGCTGGCCTGGCGCCCAAGATCGTGCACGAGGTGCTCGACGACCTGCGCCGCCTCGCCAAGAGCGGGGTCGCGGTGCTGATGGTGGAGCAGAATGCCAAGGCGGCACTTCGGGTTTCCGACCGTGCCTATGTCCTGGTCGAGGGCCGCAACCACATGACGGGAACGGCGGCCGACCTGCTCGACAACGACGCCATTGCCGAAGCATTCCTGGGCTTCCGGAGGAAATCATGATCGGACAAGCCATCGCCGACGGTCTCTTGACCGGCGGTATCCTCGCGCTCGGGGCAATCGGCTATTCGCTGTGCGCGCACATGCTGAAATTCGCCAACTTCGCCCATGCCGAAATGCTGACCTGGGGCGCCTACATGGCGCTTGCCGTCGTCACCGTCCTGCCCGCCGGTCAAGCCATCGGCCCGTTTTCCTTCGGCTGGCCGCTGCTCGTGGCAATCGTCGTCTCCTGCATCGGCACTGGGCTGATCGCCATCGCCGCCGACACGCTGGTGTTTTCCAGGCTCAGAAAGCGCCGCGCAAGCAGCCTGACATTGGTCTTCGCCAGCTTCGGCATCGCGCTGATCCTGCGCAATCTGGTGCTCTTCGTCTGGGGTGCCGACGCCCACTATTATGGCCAAGAGCTGCAGATCTCGCTGGAGATCCTGCCCAACGTCAGGATGATGCCCGACCAGGTGCTCGTCTTAGCGCTGACCGTGGCGCTGGTCGTGGCACTGCACCTGTTCCTGAAACACAGCCGCATCGGCGTCGCCATGCGATCGATGGCCGAGAACCCGGCATTGTCGCAGGTCTGCGGCATCGACATTGCCAAGGTGGTCCGCTGGACCTGGATGCTGAGCGGCGCCCTTGCCGCAATAGCCGGCGTATTTGCTGGCCTGACCGTGCAGATCCGTCCGGAGATGGGCTTCAACATGCTTCTGGCGCTGTTCACGGCGGCGATCCTCGGCGGTACCGGCAGCCTGTTTGGCGCGGTCGCCGGCGGCCTGATCGTCGGCCTCACCGAAAGCCTGTCGGCGCTGGTCATTCCGACCGGCTACAAGGCGGCGGTGCCCTTCGGCCTGCTGCTCATCATCCTCTATCTCAGGCCGCAGGGCCTGTTCTCCAGGTCGGCACGCGTGTGAGGCTCAGATGATCGGATTTGTTTCGTATCTCGTATTCTTCCTCACCGTTGCGCTGATACTCGGCATCGCGACGCTTGGGCTCAACTTGCAATGGGGCGGCACCGGCCTGTTCAACGCTGGTATCGTCGGCTTCTACGCCATCGGCGCCTACACCTTTGCGATCCTGACGGCACCACCGCGGCCGGAACTGCTTGGCAATTTCGAACTGCCCTGGATCGTCGGCGTGGTCGGCGCGATGGCTGCCGCAGCACTTGCGGCGCTCATCACCGGACTGGCAACGGTCCGGCTGCGCGGCGACTACCTCGCTGTCGCCACCTTCGGCATCGCCGTCACCATCCAGCTCGTCGCCACCAACTTCGAGGCACTGACCGGCGGCACGATGGGCATCGCCTCGATCCCCAACCCGTTCCGCGGCCTGTTTGCCACGCCGCTGGCCAACAATCTCGGCTACCTCGCCGTCATCGTTGCGATCCTTGCCGTCGCCTATGTCGCGCTTGAGCGCATCGCGCGATCGCCATGGGGACGCGTGCTCAAGGCAATTCGCGAGGACGAGGTCGCGGCCGAGACGCTGGGCAAGAACACCCGCAGCTTCCGCCTGCAGGCATTCGTCATCGGCTCGACGCTGATGGGCCTTGCAGGCGCGCTCTATGCCAGCTTCATCGGCTTCGTCAGCCCGTTCGACTTCCTGCCGATCCTGACCTTCCAGATCTGGGCGATGCTGATCATCGGCGGCAGCGGCAACAATCGCGGCGCCATCCTCGGCGCGATCGTCGTCTGGGGCATCTGGAGCGTCATCGGTGCTGTGGCGTCGAAGATGTTGCCGGTGCAGCTCCAGATCTATGGCGGTGCCGCCCAGGCGATGATCATCGGCCTGGCGCTGGTGCTGGTGCTTCTGCTGCGCCCACGCGGCCTGATCGGCGAGCAGCCGGTCACCTCGCGCCACGCCGTCTGAGTGGCCTGACAGCAAGGGCCGGCGCCGGCGCGCCGGCCCGTCAGTTCGTCTCGACAGTTTCCTTGCACAGGCGGCGCAGCAACGCCTGCGTCGTCTCGATGTCGCCCTTGATCGCCTTGGCGGCGCCACGCGCGTCACCGGCATCCATCGCCTCGATCAGGTCGCGATGGTGCGAGCTCGGCTGGTACTTGCCGGAGATCAGCACCGGCTCGATATGGCCGGACAACATGCGCATGTAGGGGCCGAAGCGCAGCCACAGGCTCTGGATGAACTGGATGATGACGGGCGAGCCGCAGCACTCGTAGATGGCGAAATGCAGCTCCTGGTTCCGGACCATCATGTCCTCGAGGTTGCGGTCGTTGGCGGCCGCCTCATGCTCTTCGACGAGATGCCGGAAGGTCTTTCGGTCGGCGGGCGTCGAACGCTCGGTGGCGAGCTTGGTCGCCAGCGTTTCCAGTGCGATGCGCGTCAGGCACAGATCGTCCAGGGCGGCCAGGCTGACGGTGGGAACCTGCGCCGAGCCGGTGGTCAGCACCACAAGCGCGTTTTCCGCGATCAGGCGACGCAGCGCCTCGCGCACCGGCATGTGGCTGGTCTTGAACGTGTCCGACAGCATGGCGATGGTCAGTGTCTGGCCGGGGTCGAAATGGCCAGACATCAGCGCCTTGCGCAGCTGGCGATAGATACCGTCCTGAATCGTCGAGCGCGACGACACGGGCTCCAGGAAATCGACGCTCATCCAGCATCCTTTTTTGATCAAACGATGAATTCGTACATAGCATAGAAATCGCGCCGTACGGTATCAAGCCGGCACGGCGCGCATGAACTGTTTGCCCGCGATGGCTCTACCAGTCGATCCTTTGGCCGAGGCCCCTGTCGGTCGCGTTCTTCACGGCGCGGATGGCCGCCGCTGCATCCTCCACGGCAATGCCGAGCGACTTGAACACCGTAAGCTCCCGCGGTGACGACCGCCCCGGATGCAATCCGGCAAGCACCTCGCCGAGCTCGGCACGGGCATGGTCGGGACCGATCACGCCGCGCTCGAGCGGCTGCAGCAGCTCGCCGCACTCGACGGCGGCCTGGCTGCGCGAATCGACGAAGAAGGCGGAAGTGGCGACGATGTCGTCGCCAAGCTCGCGGGCCGCGCGGTTGCTCGAGCCGACGGCATTGATGTGGCAGCCCGGCTTCAGCCAGCCGAGCTCGACGATAGGTTCCTTCGAGCCGGTCAAGGTGCAGACGACGTCGGCATCTGCGACCGCGGCCTGCGCGCTGTCGGCCACCGCGCCGCCGCTCTTGCGGGCAAGTTCCACGAGCTTGTCGCGCGAGCGGCCCCAGAGCACGAAGGCTGCGTCCGGTATGACATGGCGCAGTGCCTCGATATGCGTCTCGGCCTGCGTGCCGGTTCCGAGGATGGCAACCGTCCTGGCGCCGGGCCGGGCCAGGGTCGCGGTTGCCACGGCAGAGGTCGCGGCGGTGCGCCGGGCGGTGATTTCGGTGGCGTCGAGCACGGCGCGCAACTGGCCGGTTTCGCCGTCATTGAGCAGCACGGCGCCCTGGTGGTTGTCGAGGCCACGCGCCGCATTGTCGTGAGCGACCAGCACATCCTTCAGGCACCAGAGCTTCTCGCCGCCTGCTTGCGAGAATGTCGGCATCAGCCCCATCAGCACCTCGCCGGGGCCGGCATTGAGCTGCTGGCGCGGAAACAGCCGGTAGCTGCCGGTGGCAAAGTCCGACAACGCTGTACGCATCGCATCGATGCAGTCGGCCATGGGCAAGGCGGCGGCGACAGCCTGCCGGTTGAGGATCAGCATCGAAACGGCTCCTTTGCGAGGCCAGACAGAGATATGCCGCGCTAGCGGGCGATTACAATCCCTGGCGCCGGTCCTGCCACCTGGCCTGGGCGATGGCGACCGACGGGGCTGCAGCGGCGAAACTGCGAAACGGCAGGGCGCGCGGCGAAGCCTCGGGGATCGGCAACGCGTCGAGCGGCGTGCCTGACGCAGCGTCGGCCAGCACCTCGCCGAGCATGGCGGTCAAGGCGATACCTCGGCCGTTGCAGCCGATGCCGCCGATGAAGCGCGGGCCGAACTCATAGACATGTGGCAGGAAGTCAGTGGTCATGGCGGCGGTGCCGCGCCAGATGCTTTCGACGGCAGGCGGTCGCGGCAAGCCGAGCTCGGCCTGCAGGCGCCCGGCGACCATCGCGGCCATGCGCGCCTCGGCGCCAAGCGGAAGCATCGACATACCGCCGCTGATCAGCCGGTTCTCTCGGTCGAGCCTGAAGGTGAAGAGATTGGCACGCGTGTCGGCAACGGGGTTCCGCTCCGGCGAAATGCGCCGCACAGTGACCTCGTCGAGCGGGGCGGTGGCAATCTGATAGACGCGCAGCGGCACGACGATGCGGCCGAGGCGGCGGGCGGCGCCCTGTTCCGAGGCATTGGTGCACAGCAGGACCTTATCGGCGTCGATCGTGCTTTGTCCGCTGGTCAGCCGCCAGCCATCGTTCGACCGCTCCACGGCCTGGACAGGTGTGTGTTCGTGGATCGATGCGCCGGCCTTGATGGCAGCACTCGCCAATCCATAGGCGTAGTTGAGCGGGTGCAGTGTGCCGCCGCTCTCATCGATGAGGGCGCCGGCATTGTGCCTGAGGCCGGCGCGGCGGCGCGCCTCGCCGCCATTGAGCATGCGCACCGGACGGCCCAGTGCCTGCCAGGCCTGCGCCCGGCGTTCGAGGGTGCCGAGCATCGTTTCCGAATGCGCGACATGCATCCAGCCGACCTGCTCGGCATCGCAAGCGATGCCATGTTCGTGGATGGTCGCGTAGACGCGATCGGCGCCGCCACCGATCATCTGCAGCAGTCTGTAGCCGCGTTCCTCGCCAAGCTTGCCAACCACCGCCGCAGGGTCGGCCTTGGCGAAATTCGGCACCACGAAACCGGCATTGAGTCCGCTCGCGCCGCTGCCGATCGTCTCCGCCTCGAGCACGGCGACACGCGCGCCGCGTCGGGCGAGGTGGAGTGCAGCGGTCAGGCCGGTGAAGCCGGCGCCGATGATTGCCACGTCGACCTTGCTTGCAGCGCGCAAGGGCTGGGTGACGGGGGCCGGATTGGCGGTTTGCCACCACACAGTACGCATGTGTTGGTGCGGCGCGCTCTGTGCGGTGGTCATGATGTCGCGAAGTCCGGCAGGCAAAAGGCGGTGACAGGTGGAAGCGGACCGACAAAGGCGGCGATCTCTACAAGGCACGTCTGGGCGCTGCAGCCTTGCGACAGGCCGGACGCCGGCATGTCGAGCGTCAGCACGTTCGGGTTGCCGTGCTTTTCGAGCCCGGTCACGGGGTCCGGATCGAACCAGGCGCCGGTGTTGAGCCGCACCACGCCGGGCATGATGTCGCCGGTGATGGTGACGGCGGCCAGACAGCGGCCGCGGTCGTTGAACAGCTCGACGATCTGTCCTTGTTCCAGCCCGCGTTGCGCAGCATCCCGAGGGTTCATGTAGACCAGCTCGCGCCCATTCGACTTGCCGCCGGCGCTGTGGGGGCTGGCGTCGAGCTGGCTGTGCAGCCGGCGCGCCGGCTGGTCGGTCAGAAGGTGCAGCGGATATCTGGTGGCGAGCCCGGCGCCCAGCCACTCCACCGGTGCCATCCATGTCGCATGGCCGGGGCAGTCGTCCAGGCCGAAGCCGGCGATACGCTGCGAGAAGATCTCGATCTTGCCCGACGGTGTACCGAGCGGTTTGCGCTCCGGATCGGCGACGAAATCGGCAAGCATGGTGACCGGCTGGTCGAGCGGGGTCAGGTCGATCAGCCCGTCGCGCCAAAAGGTTTCGAAATCGGGCAGGTCGAGCCCGCGCGCGCGATTGAGTGGCCGGCATTCCTCGTAGAGCCGCGACAGCCAGCCCGTCGCGTCGAGCCCTTCGGAGAAGGTTTCGCCGCAGCCGAGCCGCTCGGCCAATTCGGCGAAGATGGCGTAGTCGTCGCGCGCCTCTCCCGCCGGCGGCACTGCTTGCTTCATGGCAACGATGAAGGCCTCCAGCGTGGCGGAACCGATATCGTCGCGTTCGAGCGAGATTGTCGCCGGCAAGACGATATCGGCGCGCTTGGCCGTCGGCGTCCAGTACTGCTCGTTGACGATGACTGTGTCGGGCTTCTGCCAGGCCTTGAGCAGGCGGTTGAGATCCTGGTGATGGTGGAACGGGTTGCCGCCGGCCCAATAGATCAGGTGGATGTCAGGGTAATTCTGCGTCTTGCCGTTGTAGGTGAAGGGCGCGCCGGGATTGAGCAGCATGTCGGCGATGCGGGCGACCGGAATGAAGTCGGGAATGCCCGGCTTGAGCTGCGACAGCGTCGGCCCCTTGATGCGGGTGTGGGCGCTGCCGACAAGATTTGCCGCGCCATAACCGACGCCGAAACCGCCGCCAGGCTTCCCGATCTGGCCGAGCATTGCCGCCAGCGTCACCACCATCCAGTAGGGTTGTTCGCCATGGCTGGCGCGCTGCATCGACCACGAAACATTGAGCATCGTGCGTGCCGATGCCATATGGCGGGCAAGATCGACGATGGTTCCGGCAGGCACGCCGCTGATCTCTTCGGCCCATTCGGGTGTCTTCGGCACACCGTCGGTGGCTCCGGTGAGGTAGGGGACGAAGTTCTCGAAACCCGTGCAGCAGCGGTCGAGGAAGGCCTCGTCGTGCAGGTCTTCGCTGTAGAGTACCCAGGCCAGCGCCAGCATCAGGGCGGTGTCGGTGTTGGGTCGGCAGGCGATCCATTCGGCCGCATCGGAGACGGCGCCGAAATTGTCGCGCACCGGGCCGATATTGACGAAGCGGGTGCCGGCCGCGCGCATGCCGGCAAGGCCCGCCGGCACGCCGTGCAGGGCGACGCCGCCGGCATTGATCTGCGCATTCTTGACCGGCACGCCGCCGAAGCTGACGAACAGCTCGCAATGCGCGGCCAGCGTGTCCCAGGAGGAATGGCCGGCCATCAGTTCGTCCATGCTGGCCACGATATGCGGCAGCACGACGTTGGCAGCGCCCAGGCTGTAGGAATCGACATGCCGGACATAGCCGCCGGCGGCATTCAGGAAGCGGTGCACCTGGCTTTGCGCGTGGTGAAAGCGGCCGGCACTCGACCAGCCATAGGAGCCACCGAAGATCGACGCATTGCCGTGGCTCGTCCGGACCCGGTCGATCTCGGCGGCTGCGAGGTCGAGGGCGAGGTCCCATTCGACCTCGACGAAGGGATCGCTGCCGCGTCGTTCCGCTGCAGTGCCAGGGCCGTGATCGAGCCAGCTCTTGCGTATCGCCGGGCGCCGGACCCGGAGCCTGTCGAGCGCCGGGTCGAGTTGGTAAAGGCCGATCGGGCTCGGGTCCCGATCGCGCCTGAACGGCTTGAGGGCGGGCAAGCCGTTCCCGCGGGGTTCGACCTCGTAGGTGCCCCAATGGGAAAGCGTGTAGCTGGTCATGCCCGTCCCGTACCTGTTGCTGCTGCCTTAGCCGTCGATTTCCGCCAGCAGCTTCGCCATATCCTCGGCGCTGATGGTCTTGTCGATGACCAGTTCCTCGCCCTCGATGTGCCAGGTCAGCGCGGGGCCGCTGATGTCGCCGTTGATGTCGAACTCGATTGGACCGAGCGCGCCGACATACTTGATCGGCTTGCCGGCCTTGACCAGCTCCAGTGCCTTCTTGAACTCTGCCGGGCCGGTGCCGATGACCTCGCCGCCAGGCGTCTGGGTCTTGCGGATCGCATCGCGGATCGCAGGGCCGGACAGGTCGGGCGCGATGTTCATGGCAAGGCCGAGGATCGTTACGGCATCATATTCGTTGGAAATGCCAGGGCCGTCGGCGCTGATGTTGTAAGCCGCCTTGAACGCCGCCTTGAACTCGTCGAGCGTGGCGCTCTGGGTCGAGGTGTTGTCGGTGCCGAACGCCTTGGTCAGGTACTTGGCGCCGACCGCCTTGACGAAGTCGGGGCTGCGCAGCGCGTTGTTGAGGATCAGCTGCTGCGTGCCGCCGAGCGAGATCCATTCACGGGCGATGGTGGCGCCGTCCTGTGGGAAGGCGACGATGAACATCGCATCGGGCTTCTCGGCCAGCGCCGCCGAAACTTCGGCGCGATAAGACGCCTGGTTTTCGTTGAAGGCGACAGCCTTGACCACTTCGCCGCCGAACTTCTCGGTCGCCTTGGTGAAATCCTTGACCAGGCTCGCGCCGTAGTCGGTGTTCACATAGATCATCGCGATGCGCTTGAGGCCGCGGTCGGCCGCGATCTTGGCCGGCAGGTAGGAGAGGTTCTTGACCACCGGGAAGGTGCGAAAGAAAAAGCCGCCGGTCTTGCCTTCCTGCGCCATCGTCGTCAGCACCGGGGCCGACGAGCAGCAGGCGATCTGGGGGATCTGCGACGGAGCCGATACCGAGGTCAGGATCGGGATGGTGACGCCGCTGCCGATGCTCGCCGACAGTGCCTTCACGCCCTCGACATCGACGAGATATTTGGCGGCGTCGACGCCGACATTGGGCTGGCCCTGATCGTCGCGCAGAACGAACTCGACCTGGCAGCCCTTGACGCCGCCGCCTTCGTTGATGTTGGCGATGGCGAGCTGTGCGCTGTTGCCGATGGCCTTGCCCACCGCACCCATCGATCCCGTCAGCGACAGCACGCCGCCGATCTTGACCGGGCAAGCGGCGTCCTGGGCCATTGCCGAGGTGGTGGAAAATGCGGTGGCTGCAAGCAGGCTGGCCAGCATCAGGCCCTTGGTTTTGTTCATCAGTCCGTTCCCCTTGTTTGGATGATGGCAGCCGCGTGCTCGTCTCAGGCCTTGGTGCCTCGTTGGTCAAGCCGTCGCGGAAACGTTCCTCACTTCCATCATTTGATCATAAGCGCACAAAATTTTGCGGTTGTAAAGCGAGGCCGGAAGACGTGGAGTTGAGACCGAAACGGCGGAGGAAATGCCGAAATACGTGATTGTAATCAGACGTTTGATTTATTTAGCAGCGTCTTTCGTAGCCGCCTAACGCAGGAGAAAAGCGAAGCGTCCGATTTTCGGATTTTTGTCGAATTTGTGCCGGCTCGGAAAATTTTCACCTGCCCTGAAGGCGAAAGCAGGCACAATGCAGCGGCCTGCCGGGGTCAAAATCAGGCCCGCTGGCATCTCGACAGCTGCCCCTTGGTCAGTCAAACCGCGCCGAAACCATGCATGCGGGGATATTCGAGCTTGAAGGATGCCAGCCTTGTTGGCATCTAGGCAAAAATAATATTTGCAAATGCATATGACTTGATTAGGCTGAAACAAACCTGGCCTTCCGGACCGGGCAAAGAGGAGGAGAGCCAAGATGACAGCCAACCAGACGCTGGCGGATTTCGCGTCGGCAATCGCCACGGGCGCGGTCCAGATCGTCGACCTCACCGCACCGCTGGGGCCAGATACGCCGGTCCTGTACCTGCCGCCGGACTTCGCCAGGAACACGCCGAAGTTCAAGATGCACGAGATCTCGCGCTATGATGCCAACGGTCCGTGGTGGGCCTGGGGCTGGATGGAGCTCGGCGAGCACACCGGCACCCATTTCGATGCCCCGGTGCATTGGATCTCCGGCAAGGATGTCGCCCAGGGCACCACCGACACGGTGTCGCCGCAGTCATTCGTAGCACCTTGCGTCGTTATCGACTGTTCAAAGGAGGTCGCCGGCAATCCGGACTTCCTGCTGACCGCCGATGGCGTAAAGGCCTGGGAGGCGGTGCACGGTCAAATACCGCGTGGCGCCTGGGTGCTGATGCGCTCGGACTGGTATCCGCGCAACACTTCGTCCGAGGCCTTTCTGAACGCAGACGACAATGGCCCGCATACGCCCGGGCCGAGCGTCGACTGCGTTCGTCTGCTTGTCGAGCGCGGCGTGCTCGGTTTCGGCAACGAATGCGTCGGCACCGATGCCGGCAGCGCGGTGGCGATGGATCCGCCGTTCCCCGCGCACAGCTTGCTGCTCGAAGTCGGCAGCTACGGCCTCGCCAGCCTGTGCAACCTCGACAAGCTGCCGGCCACCGGTGCCGTTCTGGTCGTGGCGCCGCTCAAGATTGTCGGCGGCACTGGCAGCCCGGTGCGCGCCTTCGCGCTCGCGCCACGCGCCTGATCGAGCCTCAGTGGGGACTGCGGCGGCTCCCACCGCCGCTGTCGCCTCGAGATGGATGGGTACCAGCCATCACGAGGCGTAGGGCCGGGTTGCCTTGTGGCGCCCGGCCTTTTCATTTGATGCCAGGTGAGACGCTCTGGACGGTTGCCGGATAATCGGCTTCATGGCAATCCGGACAGCGTCGAACTCCATCGAGCCGAACGGGTAGCAATGGTCACGAAATACTTCACCGGGTCGTTCAGGGAAGCTGGAGATGGCAACCGTCTGCCCAGCCTCGGCGAAATCGGGCTCAACCGCTTTGCCCCGCACCTCATCAACCGCCTGTCGGCAAGCTACAACGCCAACCTGCAGGAACGGCTGCGCCCGCTCGACCTGACCACGCCGAAGATGCGGGCGATCGCCCTTCTGACGATCTCGCCCGGGCTTACCGTCAACGAGCTGTCATTCCTCGCGGTTGTCGAACAGTCGACGATGAGCCGTACGCTCGACGCGCTGGAGGAGCAGGGCTTTGTCCGGCGCCAGTCGCGCGCTGACGACATGCGCGTGCGCGAAGTGCACATCACCGACGCCGGCCGCGATGTCTTCCAGCAGTTCTGGCCGGTGCTGTTCGGCATCTTCTCGCAGCTGTTCGAGGGCATCGAGCCCGACGAATACGACGCTTTCATCGTCACGCTGCACAAGGTCCTGCGCAACATCGACCGGATCGGCGGCGGCGGTGACGCAACGGTCAAGAACGGCGACGGAAAGGCCGACGCCGAGACTTAAGCTACGGCGCGAGCGCGTCAGACGAAGCTGCGGACCGTCGCCAATGCGCCGTCGAGCGACTTGCCGGCCTCGTCCTGCAACGCCGCCTGCACGAGGCGCTTGAGCCAGGTTCCGCCATCCTCACGCCCCTTGAGCAGGGGCACTGCCGACAGCACCTTGTCGAACTTGCCCTGGCCGCGGCTGTGGGTGTCGGAATAGCCCTTCACCAGCCGACGGCTGCCGACCACCGCTGACGCCAGCTCATAATTGGCGGGCAGCAGGGATGACGCCATTTCCAGCCAGCTTGCGATATGCGCCATCTCGCGCTTGTGGCGCAGCATGGTGCGGCGTATCGGCTTCAGGCTGGAGAGCGCATAGAGGGCCAAAAACCAGCCGACGGTACCGGTGCGCACGCGCCGGCCCTTGCTGAACAGGCGCTCCAGCAACTTGAGCAGCGCCGGGCGGTTCTCGATGAACTGGCCGAGGGACGCCGGCATCGTGCCGACAACCTCCTCGGCGCGCGGGTGCATGTATTCGGTGGTGTAGACGAGTTGCTCGCCGGTAGCGCCGATCTCCTTGCGGACGCGTTCGAACCGCGTCGCGCGCGTCTTGAGGTCGGCGACCCGCACGACATCGTCATAGGCCATGGCGATGGCGAGATATTTGGCGATCTCCTGGCTGAAGCCGAAGTTCCTCGTTTCGCCGCCGGCGTTTCGGTCAAGCGTGAGCAGGCGCGACGCGGTGTCGAGATACTCCTCGGCATAACGCGGGTCCTGGAAGTCGACGAGCTTCTTCGCGCCGGCATAAAGCATCGGCGCCAGCACTGGCGGGAACTCGGAATGGATGCGGTCGAGCAGCCGGTCGAGCTTTGGATGGCCGACCGACAAAGGTGCGTCCGGCAGCAGCTTTTCAGGCTTCCTGGCCAGTTTATCAGGCGTGCCGTCGCGGGCTCTGTCGAATGCGGCGCCAAAGGCACGCAGGCTGGCCTCGACGCCCTTGCCGCCGGCGCGCACCGCAGCCTCGAAGGCCTGGCGCGTGAACGGCAGGACATTGGCGCCGGCCAAGGCGCCGAACATCGCCGACGAGATGACGCTGCCATTCTTTTCGGCCAGCGTCTGCATGTCGAAGACAATAGTCTTCCTGGCCGCGACGCCGAAAGCATCGGCGACGGCGAGCGGGTCGCCGGTGCCGTCGCCCGGCACTTCCTTTTCGCCGACCGCATAGGATCGATGCGTCGAGGCGATCAGCGTCGTCTTGTCCGGCGTGACCAGTCCACGCAGCATCGAGCGGCCGGCTTCCATGAATTCGGCTGCCAGCACGACATCGACGTCGCCGGGCGTCGGCATCAGTGACAGCACCGGCATCTGGCCGTCCTTCGGCTTGAGCATCTCGACATAATAGATCGTGGCACCGGTGCGCTGGGCAACACCGGGCACCGAGGTCGACTGGGCGACCCAGCCCTCGGCCTCGGCGAGCGCCACCACCCAGTCGGCGAGCACGCCGCCGCCTTGCCCGCCCATGGCGAGGATGGCAATCGAGATCGGCTTGTCGTCGGCGGCTATGGTGGTCATCGGACTGCTCATGTCGTTCACCCGAAGACCACGCGCCTGGCTTCGCGGCGGCGCTGCAGGAAGCCGATGACGGCGTTGCGCAGTCTGGCTGCTAAACGGTCGCGCCGGGTGGGGTTGTAGATGATGTCGGCGCGATAGAAGGACGGGCACAGCACTGCCGCCTCCGAGACCTCGCCGCAATTGCCACAGCCGACGCAAGTGTTGTCGATCGCCACCACCGGATCGTCGCGCAGCGGGTCGTCGGTATGCTTGAGCGACAGCGACGGACAGCCTGACAGGCGGATGCAGGCATGATCGCCGGTGCAGGTGTCCTCGTCGACGCCGAAGCGTTCGCGCACCATGCGCTGGCCCGACTTGACAGCCTTGGAGAATAGCGGCTTCTCGCGCCGCTGACGGTTGAGCATGCATTCAGAGGAGGCGACGATGATCTTCGGCCCTTCCTCCTTCGAGGTCAGCGCCTCCTTCAGCGTGTCGCGCATCTTCGCCACATCATAGGTGCGGTCGATCTGGCGCACCCATTTGGCGCCGATGCCCTTTACCGCCTTGACGATCGAGTTGTTGGTCGAGCGCTCCGGATTGTCGGCGCGTGACGACAATATGTCCTGCCCGCCGGTCGCCGACGAATAGTAGTTGTCGACGACCATGATGACGCCGTCATGCTTGTTGTAGACGGCGTTGCCGACCGAGGTGGTGAGCCCGTTGTGCCAGAAGCCGCCATCGCCCATCACCGAGATGGCGCGCTTGCCGGCGTCGACATTGAAGGCCGAGGCAGAGGCCGGCCCGAGGCCGTAGCCCATGGTGGAGCCGCCGATGTTGAACGGCGGCAGGATGGAAAACAGGTGGCAGCCGATGTCGGCCGAGACGTGGTGTTCGCCGAGCTCCTGCTCGACGAGCTTCATGGCGGCGAAGATCGGCCGTTCCGGACAGCCGGTGCAGAAGCCAGCGGGGCGCGCGGGCACGACGGCGTTAAGCGCCTTGACCTTCGGATCGGCAAGCACCGCATCGGCGCTGGGCAACGGCGGGCGGTTGCCGAGAAGGGCTACGGCATGCTCCTCGAGAAACGCCTGGATGCCGTTCATCAGCACGGCCGCCGTATAGTCGCCGCGGATCGGCAGCACACCCTTGCCGGCGAGCCTGGTGTTGATGTCGCGCCGGCGCAGGATCGAGTTCACCGCCTGCTCGAGATAGTCGGGGTGCCCTTCCTCTACCATCAGCACGGCGCGCTTGCCGGCGCAGAATGCCGACACCTCGTCGTCGATCAGCGGATAGGTGACGTTGAGCACATAGAGCGGGATTGCTGTGTTGCCGTAGGCGTCGGCGAGCCCCAGCAGTTGCAGCGCCCGCATCACCGAATTGTACATGCCGCCTTGCAGGATGATGCCGACATCACCCGCGTCGGGGCCGAACCATTCGTTCAACTTGCGGCTCTTGATGAAATCGATGGCCGCCGGCCAGCGTTTCTCGATCTTCTCGCGGTCATGCACGGTGATCGACACCGGCGGCAGCACGATGCGGTCGAGATCGCGCACCGGATTCTCCAGCGCCTCCTTGATCGTGAATTCGGGACGCTTGTTGTCCTTGGCGACGAACTGGCCATGCACGTGGCAGGCGCGGATGCGCACCTGCATCATCACAGGCGTGTTGGACGCTTCCGACAGCTCGAAACCGTCTTCGACCGATTTGACGATCGATTCGAGATTGGGGCGCGGGTCGAGCAGCCACATCTGCGACTTCATAGCGAAGGCATGGCTGCGTTCCTGCGGGATCGACGAGCCCTCGCCATAGTCCTCGCCGAGGATGATCAGCGCGCCGCCCTTGACGCCGCTCGACGCCAGGTTGGTCAGCGCATCGCAGGCCACATTGGTGCCGGCGGTCGATTTCCAGGTCACCGCGCCACGCAGCGGGTACATCACCGAGGCGGACAGCATGGCGGCCGCAGCGGCTTCGGAAGCGGAAGACTCGAAATGCACGCCGAGCTCGTCGAGCACCGGCTTGGCATCGGCGAGAACGTCCATCAGATGCGAGATCGGCGAACCTTGGTAGCCGCCGACATAAGAGACGCCGGACTGCAGCAGCGCCTTGGTGATGGCGAGGATGCCCTCGCCGCGAAAGAGATCGCCCTCACCGAGCTTGAGGTCTTCGACCTCCCGCGCAAAAGACCGTTCCGCCATGTCGACCCTCCCAGGCGTGGCAAGACCGCTGCCACCATGGCTCGACGCCCCTCAGGGCCGCCAGGCTTGCCGGGCGTCGAGCTGCATATCTATGAAAATGCATATTCATGAAAATGCATGGATCTGTCAATCGCTGCGGGGTGGATCAAAGGGTCGAAAGATTAAGCAGTCGAACGAGTAGCGATCTTCCTTGATCGATACGTGTGATGCATGTCTGTGCATATATAAAACGATCGCCCAGCGTCACGGCGTGCGACTGCAACGCCAAAAGCTCCGCTTAGCTGGCTGGCCGATGCCAGCGCAGCGACATGCAGGATAGGCCGGCGTCGATCTTGCCGATCTCGGTCGTCTTGAGCGGCACCACATTGTAGCCGAGCCGGTCGAGCATCTCGATTGTGCGTGGATAGTCGGAACCCACCATCACCACGCCGTTGACACGCAGCGCGTTGGCGGCTGGCTCCTCACCTGCCGGGATGGTGACTTGCCGGAAGCCATCGAACACACCAGAACGGCCGAGCCTTTCGGTGGTCAGCATCGTCTCTTCGTCGAGCAGCGAGCAGTCGGTTTTGAAATGCAACACGCCTTCCGGGGTCTGCACGATCTCGCCCTTGCGTCCGAGGCGGTCGAGGCTGGCGACGAGGCCTTCGGCACCGGCGCGGTCGGTGCGGGCCGACAGCCCGATCATCACGCTCCGGGGCGTGGTCAGCACGTCGCCACCGTCAGCGAAGCCTGATGACGGCAGGTCGAGCACGGTGCTGAACATCGCCTTCAGTGTCGGGGCGATTTCTGCGGTTTCCCCGACCCGGGTCTCGGCGCCGGGCCGGAGCAGGATCGCACCCTCAGGGAAAGCCAGTGCGGGGTCCTCGACGAAGATCGAGTCGGGGAAGTTATCCAGCGCCGGCAGCACCGTGACCTCGACGCCCGCCGCCTGCATGGCTGTGATGTAGGCCGCGTGCTCCGCCTTGACGCCATCATAGGTCGGGTTGCCGCGATCGTCGGCGCGCAGGCCGTTGACCACCGAGCGCGCCGGCTCGCGCACGATCGCCGCGTTGAATTCGTAGACGGCTGGCTTCGATGTCATGCGGCGTGCTCATCTTGCTGGTTTGGATTGACCGCAGCCTGCCCGAAACCATCTGGCATGTCGACAGGCAGGACATGGGCCAGGGTTGCGGATGCGTCACTGCCCGCGTGCGCGTCGAAACTCGCTCGGCGACTGGCCTGAAATGCGGTGGAAGTCGCGGCTGAAATGATAGGGATCGGCATAGCCTGAGCTCAAGGCCACCGCCGAGATCTTGGCATCGGAGGAGGTCAAAAGCCGCTTGGCGAGGTTCATGCGTTCGTGGCGCATCCAGTCCATCGGCGTGGTGCCGGTCTTCTGGCGGAACTGGCGGTGCAACTGTGAGGCGCTGAGGCTGGAAATGTCCGCCATGTCCTCGATTTGCCAGTTGCGGGCGATGTCGGCCCTCAGCGCCCGCATCAGCCGCTGGATGCGCTCGCTGCTGTCTTCCTCCTGCTCGCCGCGCTCGGCGACCAGCAGCGCGATCAGCTGGCCGACAATGGCGCTCGACAGCGCGTCGGTGGTCTGGCTGCGATGGCCGAGCGTGCCGATCGCCTGCTCGAACAGCGACTCGGCAGTGTTCGATCCCGAAAAGACCGGCGACTGGCCGACACGCAGGAAGGCGAACACGGCGTCGAGGCCGTGGCCGTCGATACTCATCCAGAAATAGTGCCAATGGTCGGCCTCGGCGTGGCAGCCATGGGCATATTGCATCGCCGTATCGAGCCAGACGACGCTGCCGGCTCCGGCGGCGAAGCGCTGACCGGCGATCTCGATCAGGCCGCGGCCTGACATGGTCAGGATCAGCGTGTGGTGGTGGAAGCGGCGCGTCACCAGCCCGTCGTTTTCGGTGAAGTGCGTGCGCCCGGCGACCAGGATCTTGTAGGGATAGGCCTCGGCGTGCCGCCCAGGCGTGTGAAACAGGATCTCGTCGCAGTGGTCTTTGGTCATTTTTGCGCAGGCCGGTAAGCTCGTCCGTTGCCAGCGTTGTAATGGCATGTCACCGACGATGCGAGTTTTATCCATCAAGGCGCGACTGGGGTGCATTCATATCGGCGCCGTTGGCGCTAGCCTGTGACGACAGCTGCCGCATCGTGGTGGCAATCCAGTTGGAGCGACAAGATGGCGACCGCTACCCCAAAGGCAAGCGAATCAGGCACGGCATTCGAGCCGCTGTCGCGCGCCTTCGCCCAGAACCCCTATCCGGCCTATGCGGCGCTGCGCGACAAGGGTGAGCCGCAGTTCTTCCCCGACTTCGACATGTGGCTGGTCGCCCGCTTCGACGACGTCGCCGGCATCGCCCGCGACAACTCGATGGTGCGTTCGCCCGAATTCTTCATGTCCGAAGAAGAGATCATTGAGCAGAAGCGCCGGCAGAACTGGCTCGACATGCCACACCATCAGCGCTTCGTGCAGTTCTCCATGCTCGACAGCGACGGCGACGTGCACGACCGGCTGCGCAAGCAGGTGTTCCGAGAGTTCACGCCTGCTTTCATTGCTCGGCAGCGTGGCATGATCCAGAGTTTCGTCGACAAGTTGGTGGACGGCCTGATAGGCAAGGGCGAGATCGATTTCGTCGAGGACCTCGCCGCCCAGGTGCCGGGCCACATTATCGGCCGCGTGCTTGGCGTGCCTGATGAGGATTGCCCGCAGCTGCGCGTCTGGTCGGAACGGGTTGTCCAGTTCTTTGACATCAATCGCTCCGACGAGCGCAAGGCATTGGCCGAGCAGGCGACGACCGAATTCTACCACTACCTGCTCAAGCTGATGGCCGAGCGCCGCACCGCACCGCAGGAAGACCTGATCACCCGCCTGATGGCGGCGCAGGATGCCGGTCTCCTCAATGAAGACGAGCTGGTCTCGACCTGCATGCTTATCCTGATGGCCGGCCACGGCTCGACCATCGACGTGCTCGGCTCTGGCATGCATGCGCTGCTGCGCTTTCCCGACCAGATGGAGCGTCTGCGGCAGAATCCGGGCCTGATCCACACGGCGATCCAGGAGATGTTCCGCTTCGAATCGCCGCTGCCCTTCTTCCACCGTTACTCGACCACCGACTGCATGGTCGGCGGCAAGGCGTTCCCGCGCGGCACCAAGTTCGGTCTGCTCTATGGCGCCGCCAACCGCGACCCGGCAGCCTTCGGCGAAGACGCCGGCAGCTTTGATGTCGCCCGCAACCCCAACCGTCACCTCGCTTTCGGCGGCGGCGCCCATTTCTGCCTCGGCAACCATCTGGCGCGCCTCGACATGGAGGTGATCTTCACCACGCTGATCAAGCGGCTGAAGTCGATTTCGCTCGCCGAAGCCGAGCCCCAATACAAGCCCGGCCTGTCCGTGCGTGGCCCCAAGGCGCTGCGCCTGACGCTGACCCCGGCCTGATTCAGGAGATGACTTATGTACCGCGTAACCTTCGTCGATGCCGACGGCCAGGCAACCGAACTCACGGCCAATGAAGGCCAGAGCGTTATGTCCGTGGCTGTTGCCAACGGCATCGACCAGATCCTCGCCGAATGCGGCGGTTCCTGCGCCTGCGGCACCTGCCACTGCTATGTCGACGAGAGCTGGACCGAAAAGCTGCCGGCAGCAGACGATTCCGAGCAGGGCATGATCGAATGCCTGATGAACCCGACGGAGCGGAGCCGGCTTACCTGCCAGCTCAAGATGTCAGCCGCCCTCGACGGCCTCGTCGTGCACCTGCCGCGCGAGCAATATTGAGCGTGGCCGCCACGGCCCAAAGGCGCTATCTCTAGGCTTCCCGGTAACAGGAGGCTCTGATGACGCTGCAACTGACGGGCATTCACCACCTCACCGCCATTACCGCGGATGCGCCTGGTAACCTGCGCTTCTACACAGGGACGCTGGGCATGCGGCTGGTCAAGAAGACGGTCAACCAGGACGACACCAGCGCCTACCACCTGTTTTATGCCGACGGAAAGGCAAGCCCGGGCTCGGACCTGACCTTCTTCGACTGGCCGGTGGGGCGTGAGAAGCGCGGCACCCACAGCATCTGCCGCACCGGCCTGCGCGTCGCCGGCGAAACGTCGCTCGACTGGTGGCGCGAGCACCTTGCAGCCAAGGGCATCGACGCCTCGGAGACAACGGACATTGGCGGCTACAAGTCGGTCGACTTCGAAGATCCCGAGGGTCAGCGCCTGCGGCTGGTCGACGACGGCGGCAAGGGACCGGCCAACGAGTGGTCGGCAAGTACAATTCCATCAGAGCACCAGATCAGGGGCCTCGGGCCGATCACCATCAGCGTGCCCAACCTCGCCAACACCGAGCTGGTGCTGACCAGGGTGATGAATCTGCGCAAGCTGCTCGATTTTCCCTCGCCCGATGGCGAAGGCCATGTCCATGCCTACGAAATGGGTGAGGGCGGGCCTGCGGCCGAGTTGCACGTCACCGTCCAGCCGAAACTCAATCCAGCGATGCAAGGTGCAGGCGGCGTCCATCACGTCGCCTTCCGCACACCAGACGTCGAGCAGATCCACGAATGGACAGCGCGGCTGCAGGAGTTTCGGCTGCCGTCGAGTGGCGAGGTCGAGCGCTACTATTTCCGTTCGCTCTATTTCCGCGAGCCCGCCGGCGTGCTGTTCGAGATCGCTACCGACGGCCCGGGTTTCGCCGTCGATGAACCGATGGAGACGCTCGGCGAACGCTTGTCGCTGCCGCCGTTCCTCGAGGACAGGCGGGCGTCGATCGAGGCCAGGCTCAAGCCTCTGGTATGACCCGGCAAGGCGCGCCGTTAGAGATTGCGAGCGGCCAGCCAGTCTCTGACGATCTCGATATCGGCCGCCTCGAAAGCGTGGCCTGAGGATATGGTGCGGGCATCGACCTCGGCGCCGGCGTCGCGCAGCAGGTCGGCGAGTTCGGGGCCGAAGCTGCTGAACACGTCGACGTCGCCCGCGATCGACAGCACCTCGGTATCCGACAGGTCGGCCGCCGGCGGTTGTTCCAGCACCATCGCTGCGCGCAGCAGCGCCGCCCGCCTGATGGCGCCAGGATGCAACAGCATGGCGGCAGCCAGCATGTTGGCGCCGTTGGAGTGCCCAAGAAACACTAGCTTTGCCGGATCGAGCCGGTAAGCCTCGATGGCTCCCTCCACGAAGGCGACCAGCGCCTTGGCCTCCGACCTGATGTCGGCCTGGTCGAATTTGTTGGCCGAGAAGCGGCGAAACCAGCGTGGTGCGCCTTCGTCGGTGGCGCGGCCACGCAGTGCCAGCAGGGTGGCATTCGGCGCGGCCTTGGCGGCGAAGGGGAGAAGGCTGGTCTCGTTGCCGCCCGAGCCGTGCAGCAGCACGATCGTCGTGCCATCTGCATTTTCGGGCGTATAGAAGCGGTGCACGAAAGGCAGTTCGCGATAGATGACGCGCTCCTCGCCCGGCCAGGCGAATTGCGGCAGCATCGTCTTCAGCTCATCGATCTTGTCGGCGCGGTCGGGCGGCACGAACAGATGCGTGCCGAGTTCGTCCAGGGCTTCGTCCACCGCCATTCCGGGCGCATCGGTCGCCAGCTCGATCAGCGTGCCGCCCGGTTCGCGCACATAGAGCGAGTAGAAATACTTGCGGTCATGCACGTTGGTGATCGAGGAATTGCTGGAGCCCAATTCGCCATGCACCCGTTCGACCTCGGCGACGTCTTGGGCACGGAAGGCTATGTGGTCGATGGTGCCGGTACCCGGCGCGCTCGACCAGAAACCCTTGGCGTCGCGGATATCGACAACGTCGCCGGAGTCGGAAATCAGCCGGCGGATGAACTCGGTGCTCGTCTGGGGCCGATAGCCAAAATGCTTGGCAATGAAACTTTCGGTCAGCTCGGGCACCTCGGTCATGATGGTGGCGCCGCGGATGCGGCGGATGGCGTGCTCGACCGGAACGCTCGAACCGTCCCAATCCACCGGGGCAGGGAAGCCTGCCACCCCAACCAACTTGACGATCACTCCGTCGGGGTCTTTCAGCCTGAGCGTCGGCTCGCCCATCTCTTCCATCGGGCCCGAAATCTCGATGTGATGCGATAGCGCCCGCGTCAGCCAGAACCCTATGCTGGCCGGATCGATGGCGAGCGATATCTCGCTCGCCTGGCCGTGGCCGATGCGGCCGGGTCCGCCGTCCTCCCAGACGAGGAAGGTGATCAACGTTCCCGGCTTGGCTGCGCCATCGCCATAGAACAGGTGAAGCTGCGTCGCGTCTTCATAACCGCCGGTCTGCTTGACCAGCCGGAGCCCGAGGAAACCGACATAGAAGTCGACATTGGCCTGCACCTTGCGGGTGATGAGCGTGATGTGATGGATGCCTGCGCCCATGATGCACCTCCGGCCGATTTGCTTTCGGCCGACATTCCCTCAGCCGGG
Organism: Aminobacter sp. MDW-2; assembly: GCF_014250155.1. Taxonomy (NCBI): domain Bacteria; kingdom Pseudomonadati; phylum Pseudomonadota; class Alphaproteobacteria; order Hyphomicrobiales; family Phyllobacteriaceae; genus Aminobacter; species Aminobacter sp. MDW-2. The sequence goes on along the minus strand of NZ_CP060197.1, from coordinate 778,336 downwards.
CAGTCGGTGCAACCGATGTTCGACTGGGGGAAAAGAAAGGCCCCGACAAGCGGGGCCTTCCAATCTCGATGTCGAAGGCCTCAGGCCGACAGCGCCTTGGTCTCGCGACGCCTGATATGGAGCACATGCTCGGTGTACCCGCTCGACTGCGTACGGCCGTTGAAGACAAGGTCCTCGGCGGCCTTGAAGGCAGGGCTGTCGAAGCCCGGTGCCAGCGGCTTGTAGCCTTCGGTCTCGGCGTTCTGCCTGTCGACGACGGCTGCCATGCGCCGCATCGTTTCGCGCACCTCCGTCTCGCCGACGATGCCGTGGCGCAGCCAGTTGGCGACGTGCTGGGAAGAGATGCGCAGCGTCGCGCGATCTTCCATCAGCCTTACATCGTCGAGGTCGGGTACGGTCGACACGCCAACGCCCTGGCCGACCCAGCGCACGATGTAACCGAGCAGGCCCTGCAGGTTGTTTTCGAGCTCGGCCTTGATCTCGTCGGCGCTGTAGCTGCGGGTCGCCAGCGGAATGGTCAGCAGATCGGTCAGCGAGGCATGCTCCCTGCCGCGCAGTTCGTCCTGGACTGCCGCGACGTCGACGAGGTGATAATGCATGGCATGCAGCACGGCTGCCGTCGGTGTCGGCACCCAGGCGGTGCTGGCACCGGCCAGCGGATGGGCGATCTTCTTGTCGAGCAGGCCGGCCATCTGGTCGGGGGCCGCCCACATGCCCTTGCCAATCTGGGCGCGGCCGGGAAGGTTGCGGGCAATGCCGACATCGACACTGTTCGCCTCATAGGCCTTCAGCCAGGTGGCGCTTGCCATCTCGGCCTTACGCATCATCGGGCCGGCTTCCATCGAGGTGTGGATCTCGTCGCCGGTGCGGTCGAGGAAGCCGGTGTTGATGAACACCGTGCGGTCGCGCACCTTGGACATGCAGGCGGCGAGGTTGACTGATGTGCGGCGCTCCTCGTCCATGACGCCGATCTTCATCGTGTATTTGGGCAGGCCGACGAGCTCCTCGATGCGCTTGAACAACAGGTCGGAGAGGCCGACCTCGTCGGGGCCGTGCATTTTCGGCTTCACGACATAGACCGAACCGGTGCGGCTGTTGCGTATGGCATTTTCGCCGCGGATGTCTTGTGCCGCACTGGCAACGGTGATCGCCGCGTCGAGGATTGCCTCGGGCACCGGCTTGCCGGCCGCGTCGAGCACGGCGTCTGTGAACATGTGGTGGCCGACATTGCGCACCAGCATTGTCGAACGGCCATGCAGCACAAGCGTGCCGCCGCCGGGTGCGGTGAAGACCCGGTCTTCGACCAGCTTGCGGGTGACGGTCTTGCCGTCCCGGACAAATTCCGAGCTCAGGCTGCCGTCCATCAGGCGCTGCCAGTTGCGGTAGACGACAATCTTGTCTTCGGCGTCGACTGATGAAACCGCATCCTCGAGATCCATGATGATCGAGATCGCCGCCTCGATGACCACGTCTGATATGCCGGCGGCGTCGAGCGCGCCGACCTGATGCTCGCGGTCGAGCACCAGCTCCATATGCAGGCCGTTATTGACCAGGAGCACGCTTCTCGGCTCATGGCGCGGGCCGGTGAAGCCGGCAAACTGGCTGGGCGAACGAAGGCCGATCTTCTTGCCGTCGGCCAAGGTCACCTGCAGCTTGCCGTGCTCGACGATGTAGCCGACAGCGTCGGCATGGCGGCCGGCAGCCAGCGGCACGACCTGATCGAGGAATTCGCGGACACGGGCGATGACCAGCCTGGCACGGGCCGGGTTGAACGCCTTGCTCTTTTCGGCGCCACCGGTCGCGGGAATGGCATCGGTGCCGTAGAGCGCGTCATAGAGCGAACCCCAGCGCGCATTGGCGGCATTCAGCGCGTAGCGGGCATTGGACAGCGGCACCACCAGCTGGGGGCCGGCGATGGTGCCGATCTCGGCGTCGACGTTCTTGGTCGCCACCTGGTAGGCGTCGGCGGCAGGTGCCGGCACCAGATAGCCGATGTCACGCAGGAATTGCTCGTAGGCGGTGCCGTCATGCGGCTTGCCCTTGTGCTCCAGATGCCAGGCATCGATCTTCCCCTGCAGTTCGTCGCGAATGGCGAGCAGTTCGTGATGCCGGGGCGCGAGGTCGCGAATGATCTCCGCAAGCCCGCTCCAGAAAGCGGCTGGTTCAAGCCGGGCGCCGGGCAGCACCTCCTGCTCGACGAAGGCGCGCAGCGCCGGGTGGACTGAAAGGCCGGCGACGCTTTCATAGGTCTGGGTCATGGGATGGCTCCTTCGATACGCGCGAGGCGCGGCAACTCCGTTTGATGCTGATGACAGCGATTGTATCCATTGACAAGGATTTTTTGATACAGGATAGTATCCAAGTGCTTGGGCTGCCAGGCTGGCCGCTGTCCGACGCGCCCAGATGGCTGCTGCGCACCATTTTTCCGGCGAGGCGTCAGTATGATCGGCATCATCAAGAGTTCATTGCCGGGCGGTAGGAACCTCACTGCTGTCGAGGCGCTGCAGGCCGCCGCGAAGCTGGGGCTGCAGGGGCTGCTGTTCAACTCACTCTTCGACGTCAGCCCGACGCTCGATCCGGCAGAATTGGCCGCCGCCCGCGCCGAGGCGAACCGCTTGGGCCTGGAAATCTCGTCGATGCTCGGCATCGTCAATCCGGCGCTGCCCGCCCGCAGCCAGCCAATCGTCGACGCCGGTGGCGGCGACATGCAGGCAGGTATCGAGAGACTGGTCGAGCTCGCCGCCGGCATCGACATCCGCGACATGTTCTTCATCATCGGCATGATCGAGGATCGCTTCGAGGCCGATGTGAGCTGGCAGGCCCAGCTCGACGGCGTAGCTGAGCTGCTTTGCCGCTGCGCTCCGGCCCTGCGCCGGAATGGCTCGAAGCTGCTGCTCAAAACGCATGAGGAAATAGCAACATCAGAGATTGTGGCGCTGGTCGAAAGGATCGGGGCCGATGTGCTCGGTGTGGCCTTCGACCCGGTCAACGTGCTCTGCCGGTTGGAAGATCCTGTCGCGGCGGCCCGGCGTGTTGCGCCATATGCCACTCAGCTTTATGTCGACGATGCCGTCATGCGCTTCCAGGAGAACGGTATCCGACGCTTTCTGGCACCGCTCGGCGAAGGTTTTGTCGACTGGAATGGTATCAGGCCGTTGCTGCCCGACGCGAAAGTCTGGATCGAGATGCATGCCGGCCAGTTCGCCATGCCGGTGTTCGACCGGCACTGGCTCAAGAACCAGCCGCCGGTTGCCGTCGAAGAATTTGCCTCGGTGCTGGCGATGGCAGCGAAGTTTGGAACGCGCCAGGTGCCGTGGGACCAGGCGGCGCCTGTCGCGCGGCTGACACAGGCGTTGCGTAGAGGCCTGCCATAGTCCTTTCGCCGAATTATTGGATACGATTTTCACAGTGAACCGAATATGAGGCGCCGGGCTTATGCCGCGACGTCGGACGTCAACACACAGTCATTCGCGCGGGAAGCGACCGCGCATCCGAGGAGGCCTTCATGCGATACCCACGCGACATGCGCGGCTACGGCGAGAACCCGCCCCATGCCAACTGGCCAGGCGGCGCCAATGTTGCCGTGCAGTTCGTGCTCAACTACGAGGAAGGCGGCGAAAACAACATCCTGCATGGCGATGCCGCGAGCGAGGCCTTTCTGTCGGAAATCCCGGGTGCTGCGCAGTGGCCGGGCCAGCGCCACTGGAACATGGAGTCGGTCTACGAATATGGCGCCCGCGCCGGATTCTGGCGGCTGCATCGTCTGTTCACCGACCTCGACGTGCCGGTCACTGTCTATGGCGTCGCAACCGCGCTGATGCGCGCACCTGAACAGTTGCGCGCCATGCAGCAGGCCGATTGGGAAATCGCCAGCCATGGCTACAAATGGGTCGAGCACAAGGACATGCCGGCCGATGAGGAGCGTGCCCAGATAAAGGAAGCGATCCGCCTGCACGCGCTGGCCACCGGCGAGCGCCCCACCGGCTGGTACACCGGCCGCTGCTCGGTCAACACCGTTGACCTGGTCTCCGAGGAGGGCGGCTTCGCCTACGTCTCCGACACCTATGACGACGACCTGCCCTACTGGCGCGAGCATCAGGGCCGCGCGCAACTGATCATCCCCTACACGCTCGAAGCCAACGACATGCGCTTCGGCACGCCGAACGGCTTCAATTCAGGCGACCAGTTCTTCGCCTATCTCAAGGACACCTTCGACTATCTCTATGCCGAAGGGGCGGCCGGCCGGCCGAAGATGTTTTCGATCGGCCTGCATTGCCGCCTCGTCGGTCGCGCCGGCCGTATCGCGGCACTCAAGCGCTTCATCGAACATGTACAGAGCCACGACAAGGTCTGGATCGCCCGCCGCATCGACATCGCCCGGCATTGGGCAAAGGAACATCCCTATGTGAAGCCGAAGCTGGTGCCGTCGAAGATGGACAAGGTTGGGTTTGTCGAGACCTTCGGTCAATGCTTCCGCAATGGAGAAGTGCTGGCCGAACGCGCCTTCGATGGCGAGCTGGCGCCTGTCAATGATAGCCCCTATGGCCTGTTCTTTGCACTGCGTACCCAGTTCCGTGCTGCCGACGAGGCCGAGAAATTCGAGGTGGTGAAGGCCTACACGCCACTCGATCCGCGCATCAAGGCCGCAAGGATTGTCGCCGACGAGAAGGACGCAGAGAGCCTCGACGCCATGACCGCCGGCCAGCAGCAGTTGCTGCTGGAACTGCTCGGCGCCTATGAGGAAAAATTTGGCTTCGGCGCCATCTTTGTCGTGCGCAACTACACCACCGCATCCCTACTGGCTTCGCTGGGCGCGCGGATCGAGACGGACCGCGACACCGAACTGGCCGTCACCTATGGCGAGGTCGAGCGGCTGGCGGAGATTCAGGTCGAGGCACGGTTCTCGGCCTAGGGATCTATGGCGAACACGTCGCTCGAGACCCGCAAGCGGGTTTCGAGCGACGCGTCGAGAATGCCGATTTGCCTCAGGCGTAACGCGACAGGATTTCGCTGAGGTTGCGCTTGGTGCGCTTGGTCTGGCCGATATTGGCCTGCTCGAACACCTGCTGCAGATGCTCGATGATCGCGTCGGCGCTGGCCTTGGGATCGCGGGCCTTTAGCGCCTGCAGAATCGCCACATGTTCGTCGACGCTGCAGTCGGTTTCCTGATGTGTGCTGTGCTGGGCGAGGATCAGCGACGTCCGCGAGATCAGCGATTTGAGGAAACCGGCGAGCACCTCGTTGCCGGCCATCTGTGCGGCGAGCAGATGAAACTCGCCGGAGGCGACGATCGCCGCCGTATGGTCGCCGGCGTGGCGGATGCTGTGTTCCTTTTCCAGATGCTGTTCCAGCATTGCGATCTGCTTGTCGGTGACGACGGTCGCCAGCTTGGAAAAGATCTCGCGTTCGATGGCATTGCGCGCCTCGAACACCTGGCGTGCCTCGTCGGGTGTCGTGCTGGCAACGAAGGCGCCGCGATTCTGCCGGAACTCGACCAGTGATTCGGTGTGCAGGCGGTTGAGCGCGGCGCGCACGATGGTGCGGCTGACAGAAAACAGCGCGCCGATCGATTCTTCGCTGAGCTTTGTGCCGGGTGTCAGTTCACGCGCCAGAATGGCCTTGAACAGAGCTTGATAGATCGCATCGATCTTCGATCCGGCTTTCTCGTCGAGATCAGTATTCGCAGCTTTCGCCATTCCCTCACCAGCCAGAGTTGTACAGGCAGCGCGCAACAATGCTACGTCTCAGATGCATCGGCGCACGGCGGAAGACAAGAGGAATGCAAGCCTTGCTTCGTTATTCGTTTTATATTAGCCGGTGTCGTACGACGCAGCGGGCGTGCCATTGCCGCCGAATTCCCTCCGCTGCAAGCCAGCGCAGGCGCCTTGTTTACATTGCGGCCACTCTAGCACATGTTTTCTAATACAATAGCGAAAACTATTGCGCGCAATCGTAAGGACTTTTGAATACGATTTGAAAATGAGCTGATTTTCGTCTGATCGGCAGTCGCTCAGCTCCCGCCGCTCCGACGCTGCAGTTGGGGTGCTGGCTGGCCCAGTGCCTGCTTCAGGAAGGGCGACAGGCCGAAGGTTTCGGTCGCAGGCGCGGGTGCATCCGCCGCAGCCGGCTGTGGGTCTGCCGCCAGGCGTAGCGCCTTGCCGATGGCGATGCGGTGGGGGTCGACAACCGGCACTTCCGCAGCCGCGATGACCTCGGCCAAAACAGGGATCAGCCCGGCGCCGCCCAAGACGACACGTTCAGCCCCGAGTGCCTTGGCTTCCATCGCCAGGAAGCTGGCGATGGATCGTGCATCGTCGGCCACAGACTCGATGGACCGGATACCGGCTATCTTGTCGCCGAGGCCGAGTTTCAGCACCAGTTCGCCGAGCATTTCACACCAGACCATGCCGTTGGTCGAAACGAGCGAGGTTCCCGGCATAGCCGCTGCGGCCAGCAGGCCGGCTTCGGCAAATCCGATCACCGGCAGCCTGGTCATCTCGGCGAGCGCCTCGCGGCCGGGGTCGCCAAAGCAGGCGAGTACGATTGCGTCGGGCCTCGCACCCTCACCAATGGCCTTGGCGGCTGCGTCAAGCACGGCGTGCGCGGCGATCGAAACCGCGACACGGGTCGAGATGTAGCTGAAGCCGAAACTGGCGGTGACGGTCTGCACCTCTGCGGCGCCCGCCACCTCTTCGCGCACGAGTGCGTCGATGACCTGGCTGACGCCGGTCGAGGTGTTGGGGTTGATGACGAGCAGGCGAGGCTGGCGGCGCATCGAATTCCTTTGATATCACGGTCTTTGCTTCCGCCCCTCGCGCAACAGCACGATGGTTTGAGAGTCGGGACGCGGACGCCTTTTGCGAAGCATCCTCAGCTCGGTCTGATACCATTGTATCAGATAAGATGTAAAGTTTGTATCCAAAAATTGGATGCAGTTCTGCCCAGAAGACGAGCAATCTGCCCGCGAAACCGGCATCTTGTCGGATGAAAAATGACAGATCGATACCGGGTTGGATCCATCATCGCGGCTGCACCGAGGAACGCATTTTTCACGAGGCGGGCGCAGAGGTCTTCCGGATGGCATCTTAAGTAACCGTTTTTATTCAATTTTATTTGCGAAGGCTGAAGCTGTTGCCGTGTGCACACATCACGCAACATTTATGTATCCATTGGGGGAAAAATCGGATACAAAAGTGATGGGAGCGCCTTTGCGAAAAGGCAGAGTTAACTCAGCATATGGGAGCGACAATCATGCATGCTTTCTTCTCGGCCTTCTCCGCGCTGTCAGGCAGCCGGCGACAGTTTCTGGCGACAGTCGGGGGCGCGGCCCTTGCCGTGGCGATCGGTTTCGGCGGCTCGGCGGCCATTGCCGCGGATCGCGAGCACACGATCATTGTCGGCCTCGGTGGCCAGATCAACACGCTCGACCCATTGCGCGCCGACTACAACCAGACCAACACCATCATCAGCGCCGTCTACGATACGCTGGTGACTTACGACGACACCAAGCTCGTCGGCTCGCTGGCGACAGAATACGCCTATGCCGATGACGCCAAGTCGATCACGTTTACGCTGCGTCCCGATGTGAAGTTCCATGACGGCACGGCGCTGACTGCCAAGGACGTCGCCTACACGCTCGAAAGGTTGAAGCGCCTCGGCACCGGCGTCGCCTCGCTGATCGATGGCTATGATTCGACCACCATCACCGACGACACCCATCTGACCATCAACCTGTCCAAGCCGAACACGCTGTTCCTGCCGTCGCTTAGCAAGGTCTACATCCTGAATTCGGCACTGGTTGAAGCCAACAAGGGCGCCGATGACGGCCAGGGTTGGCTCCAGGCGCATGATGCCGGCTCCGGCGCCTACGTGCTGGGCGACCAGTCGCAGGCCGTGGTGATCGACCTGTTCCCCGGCTACTGGGCAGTCGAAGCCGGCCGCCCCGAATCCATCGTCTTCCGCCGCATCGACGAAAGCTCGACGCGCCGCGACGAACTCCGCGCCGGCAACATCGACGTCGCCTTCGGCTTTGCCGACCGCGATGCCGCCGCCATGGCCACCGACCCGGCGCTGAAGGTTGTGCCGATCAACACCAGCTACCAGACGGAAGTGTTGTTCAACACCAAGGTCGGTCCGACCGCCGATCCCAAGGTACGCAAGGCGCTGCGCATGGTCTACGACTATGCCGGCGGTCTGCGTGGCATCCGTGGCGGCAACGGTAAGATCGCCAATGGGCCGCTGCCGGCCCGCCTCGACTGCCGTCCTGAACTGCCAGAGGTGAAGCGCGATCTCGACGCCGCCAAGGCGATGCTCGCCGAAGCAGGCGCGGCCAATCTTAAGCTCAAGATGAACTTCCAGCCGGTGTTCGAGCTGCAGAAGCAGGAAGCGACGCTGTTCCAATCCAACCTGCGCGAGATCGGCGTCGAGCTCGAACTCGAGCCGATCGCCTTCCCGAACTATCTCGCCAGCCTGAAGGATCCGAATTCGATCCCGCAGATGATGCTGCTCGAGGACTTCGCCCAGTTCCCGGAAGCCGGCATCATGCTGGTCAAGGGCTACAAGTCGGATGCGATCGGCACCAACCGTACCGGCTATGCCAATCCCGAGGTCGACAAGCTGCTCGACACGGCCCTTGCCACCGCCGACGAAGCCAAGCGTTGCGACATCTACAAGCAGGTCCAGACCATTCTCGACAATGACTCCGTGATGGTCGACATGTATGGTGTCTACAAGCCAGCCGCCTACCGTGTCGGCACGCTTGCAGACCTCAAGGCCAGCATGCTCGCCACGCCCGCCGAGCCGGCGGACTTCCGGCTCGCCAAGCCGTAAGCGAGGTCTGAGATGCTCGCGTTCCGCGCCTATTCCTGGTTCCTCGGCCGACGTCTGGGCCTGACACTGTTGACCCTTTGGGGATTGGCCTCGCTGGTCTTCCTGATGATCAAGCTGATGCCCGGCGACGAGGCCCAGATGGCCGCCGGCGCGGACGCCTCCGCCGCCCAGATCGAGGCGGTGCGTGAAAGGCTGGGGCTCGATGCCCCGGTCATCATGCAATATCTGAGCTTCCTGGGTCGCCTCCTGCGCGGCGACCTGGGTACGTCGATCGTTACCCTACAGCCTGTTCTGGCCGATCTCGAAAAGGTGCTGCCGAGCACGCTGGAGCTCGTCTTCGTTGCCATGCTGCTCAATCTGGCGGTCGCCATCCCGGCCGGCATCATTGCCGCCTACCGCCAGGGTGGCGTCTTCGACACGACCAGCCGCGTCACCGCCGTCATGCTCGGCGGCATGCCCGCCTTCTGGCTCGCGCTGGTGCTGCAATATGTGCTGGGCAGCGTCTGGCGCGTGGTGCCGATCTCGGGCCAGCAGGGCTATGGCATGAACTCGCCTGTCGTCACTGGTGCGCCGACCGTCGATGCCCTGATCGCCGGGAATTTTGCCGGCTTCTTCGATACGCTGCACCACATCATCCTGCCGGCGGCCGTGCTGGCGGCGCTGTTCGCTACCCAGATTTTCCGCACGTTGCGGGCCGCCTTGCTCGGTGTACTACGCTCGGACTTCATCATGGCCGTGCGCGCCAAGGGCGCCACCGCCCGCCATATGTTGGTGCGCCACGCCTTGCCCAACAGCCTCAACCCGGTGCTGACCCTTTCGGGCACCCAGGCCGGCGCGATGATCGGCTCGGCAGTGCTGGTCGAGACCGTCTTCGCTCGCCAGGGCATCGGGGCCTACATGTTCAATGCCGTCGCCCAGAAGGACGCCTTCGCCGTGCTGGGGTCGGTGATGTTCATCGGCACCGTCGTCTGCCTCGTCAACCTGATCGTCGACATCCTCCAGCTTCTTGTCGACCCGCGCATTCGCGCCGCACAACTGGGGAGCCAGGGCCAATGACCGCCATCGCCCAGCCGGCAACTACCCGCCGCAAGGAAGGCTTCAGTGCCTTCGAGATCTTCGTCTTCACGCTTGTCATCGCGCTGCTGGTGATCGCCGTCTTCGGTCCGTTCCTGGCGCCGGACAGCATCTACAATTCCGACATCGCCAACTCACTGATGCCGCCGAGTGCGGCCAACTGGTTCGGCACCGACGACCAGGGCCGCGACGTGTTCTGGCGCCTCATCGTCGGTGCCCAGACGACCCTGCTCTCGGCCTTCCTGGTGGTAACGCTCTATTCGCTGATCGGCGTCACGCTTGCCACAGTCGCTGCCGCCGGTCCGCGCTGGCTCGACGAGGGCCTGATGCGCATCACCGACATCGGCCTGGCACTGCCCGGCATGATCGTGGCGCTCGGCTTCGCCGCCGCCATGGGCGCCAGCCTGCGCTCGGCGATCATCGCCATGGCCATAACGGGCTGGCCGATCACCGCCCGCATGCTGCGCGGCATCATGCGCCAGACCATGGAGCAGCCCTTCGTCGCCGGCGCCCAGGTGCTGGGCGTGTCGAAGTGGCGGCTGATGACCAAGCATGTGCTGCCCAATTCGCTCGACGTCTTGATCGTCAAATGGGCCGGCGACATCGGCACGACGGTGCTGGTGCTGGCGAGCCTGTCCTTCATCGGCGTCGGCGCCCAGCCGCCGAGCGCCGAATGGGGCGCCACCATCGCCGCCGCCCGCGGCTATGTCTCGACCGCCTGGTGGACCGTCGTCGCTCCCGGTGCGGCGGTTGCCATTACCTCGATCGCCTTCGGCCTGCTCGGCGACATCATCCAGGTCCGTCGCGATCCGTCCTTGAGGGGCAACTGAGATGAGGACCGTGCACCCCATGCCCGACCAGTCCACTGTTACCCCGCTTCGTCCGCCTCTCGTCACCGTCGACAAGCTGACAGTCGACATGCCGCTTGGCCGCAGCGGCGCGAGCGTCCGCATCGTCGATGGCGTCGATTTCAGCATCGGTGTCGGCGAGCGCGTCGCCTTGGTCGGCGAGTCCGGCTCGGGCAAGTCGCTGACGGCACGCGCGTTGATGCGGCTCGACCGCCTCGCCAGGCTGTCCGGCCGGGTCGACTTCGACGGCACCGACCTGCTCAAACTGTCGGACCGTGACATGGGCAGGCTGCGCGGCAGCTCCATTGCCATGGTCTTTCAGGATCCGATGAGCTTCCTCGATCCGCTGATGACCATCGGCGACCAGGTCGCCGAGACGCTGCGCATCCGAGGCATCGGCAAGGCCGAGGCGCGCAAGCGGGCGCTCGCCGTGCTCGATGAGCTCGGCGTCGACCGCGCCGCCCAACGCCTCGATGCCTATCCGCACGAGTTCTCCGGCGGCATGCGCCAGCGCGTCGTGCTGGCGATGGCGCTGGTCGGCGAGCCGCGCCTGCTGATCGCCGACGAACCGACGACGGCGCTCGACGTGCGCGTGCAGGACCAGGTGCTCGACCTGCTCGACGACGTGTCGACGCGCCGTGGTCTGGCAGTGCTGTTCATCACCCATGACCTCGGAGTCGTCGCCGGTTTCGCCGAACGGGTGATGGTCATGTATTCGGGCCGCATCGTCGAGGATGGCGAAGTTGCGAGCGTATTCGCCAAGCCGAGCCATCCCTACACACAAGGGCTGATCAAGGCGGTGCCGCGCATCGACCAGGATCTCAACACGCTCTACGCCATCCCAGGTGCGCCGCCGCCACCACTGGCGCGGCCGGGCGGTTGCCCATTCCATCCGCGCTGCGATCAGCGCTTCGAACGCTGCGACAAGGACCTGCCCATGCTATTGCCGGTCGGTCTGTCGCGCGTCGCCTGCCACCTGCATGACGGCCACCAGCATGACAGAAAGGGCGCCTGACCATGCTCATGTCCATCGACAGCATCAGCAAGTCATACAATGCCTTCCCCAACCCGCCGGCCAAGGTGCTGCACGACGTCACGCTCAACATCGACGCCGGCGAGGCCATCGGCCTCGTTGGTGAATCGGGATCCGGCAAGTCGACGATCGCCAAATGCATGCTGGCGCTGATCAAGCCGGAAGACGGTGCGATCACATATGACGGCATCGACGTCATCCATGCCAAGGGCGAGGAGCTCAGGCGTTTCCGCCGCGAAGTGCAGATGGTGTTCCAGGACCCCTATGGCAGCCTCAACCCGCGCATGACGGTCGAGGAGCTGATCGGCGAGGGACTTTTGATCCACAAGCTCGAGCCGACGGCGGCTGCACGCCGCAAGCGGGTCGCCGAGATCATGGACATGGTCGGCCTCAACCCCAACGACATGGACCGCTACACGCGCTCCTTCTCCGGTGGCCAGCGCCAACGCATCGCCATTGCGCGCGCGCTTGTCATCCGCCCGCGCATCCTCGTCTGCGACGAGCCGGTGGCGGCCCTCGACGTGTCGGTGCAGGCGCAGGTCATCAACCTGCTGCAGGACATGCAGAAGAAGCTGAACCTCGCCATCGTCTTCGTTGCGCACGACTTGGCGGTTGTCCGCCATCTCTGCGAAAAGATCGTCGTGCTGCACAAGGGCAAGGTCGTCGAGCAGGGTTCGCGCGACGAAATCTTCGGCAACCCCCGCATGCCGTACACCCAGTCGCTGCTGGCGGCGGTGCCGGTACCCGATCCCGTCGCCGGCCGCGCCCGCCGTGCAGCGCGCCGCCTCGAAACCGCAAACTGACATTACCAAGGAGACTGCCGATGCGTATCGGTGTCGATGGCCGCAAGATTCCCGAAGCCACCAAGCGCGGACCTGTGGCCAGCTTCGATCATGCCAAGGAGCTGGGCATGGAGGGCCTGTTCTTCCGCACCGTGCTCGACATGAGCCCGACGCTGGATGCCGGCTATCTCGGCGAGATCAAACAGCGCGCCGACGAACTCGGCATGTATCTCGAAACCGGCCTCGGCAAGGTCAATCCTTATGCCACCCCCGAGGCGCCCGAACTGCGCCTCATCGGCGACGGCGACATCGTGCTCGGCTTCCGCCGCATGATGGAGGCCTGTGCCGCCATCGACTGCCGCGAACTCTGGGTGGCGACCGCCAACTACAAGCCGGCCTATACCGGCCGCTTCGCCTACGACCGTTTCCGCACCGACGTGACCTGGCAAGAGCAGCTCGACGCCACCGCGCGCTTCCTCAAGAAGCTCGCGCCGATCTCTCGCGACCTCGGCATCCATCTGAACCTCGAGACGCATGAAGAGATCACCTCCTTCGAACTGGTGCGGCTGGTCGAGGAAGTCGGGCCGGATACGACGGGCATCGTCTTCGACACGGCCAACGTGCTGCAGCGCGCCGAGCACCCGGTCTGGGCGGCCAGGCGCGTGGCGCCTTATGTACGCCAGTCCCACATCAAGGACGCGCTGATTGCCTATGATGGCGAGGTGCTCGATTTCCAGATGCGCCCTTGCGGCGGCGGCGTCGTCGATTTCCGCGCCATCATGCCGATCCTGGCCGCCGCCAATCCCGGTCTCAACCTGTCGATCGAAAACTACGAATCTTTCTCGGACCGGCCGCGCAACCCGCCCAAGATGATCATCGAGATCGCCGATCCCAAATGGCTCGAAGGCCACCCCGACCTCAGTGTCGAGGAGTATGCCGACTATATGAAGATGGTGCAGGACTACGCTGCCCGCATCGCCAGCGGCGAGGTCCTGGACCGCGAAAGCTTCGCTGCCTGGGCTGTGAAGAACTACCACTATGCCGAGACGGTCGACTACATCAAGACAAGTGCCGCCCACGTCAGGGGCATCTGCCAGGAGCTCGGCCTGCCACTGCAGAAGGCGGCGTAGGCCGGTTTATCGACTGCGAACGGCAAAACCCGCGGAAGGCAGCTTCCGCGGGTTTTTCTTTTTGCCGCTGACTGTTTGTCATCAAACCCCTCTCCGGCCCTTCGGGCCACCTCTCCCCAGAGGGGCGAGGAACCCAAGCTGGACAGGCGCTGGCACGTATCCGAAGTCTCGTTGAGCGTTCAGAACCTGGGTTCCTCGCCCCTTTGGGGAGAGGTGCCGAGCGCAGCGAGGCGGAGAGGGGTTGCTGGGCGAACACGTCAATCGCTTGCGAACGTGCCCCAACAAAAAGGCCGCGCAGTCGGCGCGGCCCTTTTTGTCTTCAGCAGGCGTGTAGTAGCCTACCACTCGAGCACGATCTTCCCCGCTTCGCCATTGGCGGCGTTATGGAAGGCGGCCTGGTAGTCGTCGGCCTTCATGCGGCTAGTGATCACCTTGCGGATGTCGAGGCCGCTTTCCAGCATCGCCAGCATCTTGTGCCAGGTCTCGAACATCTCGCGGCCATAGATGCCCTTCAGCGTGATCATCTTGAAGACGATCTTGGAAAGATCGATCGGGAACGGCTTTGCCGGCACGCCGAGCAGCGCGATACGGCCGCCCATCAGCGTGTGTTCGATCAGCTGGTCGAAGGCGGCGGGCGAGCCGCTCATCTCGAAGCCGACGTCGAAGCCTTCGCGCATGCGTAGCCGCGCCATGGCGTCGCGCAGGTCTTCCTCGGCGACGTTGACGGGCGTGACGTCGGCGACCTGGGTGGCGAGTTCGAGGCGCTTGGGGTTGACGTCGGTGATGACGACATGGCGCGCGCCGCAATGCCGCGCCACCGCAGCACCCATGATGCCGATCGGGCCGGCGCCGGTGATCAGCACGTCCTCGCCGGCAACGTCAAAGGACAGCGCCGTATGTACGGCGTTGCCGAGCGGGTCGAGGATGGCGCCGAGCTCGTCGTCGATGGTGTCGGGCAGCGGCACCACGTTGAAGGCGGGGATGCGGACATATTCGGCGAAGGCGCCGGGCAGGTTGACGCCGATGCCTTGGGTCTCCGGATCGAGATGGTAGCGGCCGGCGCGGCTGGCGCGGCTGCGCATACCGATGACATGGCCTTCGCCCGACACGCGCTGACCGACCTTGAAGCCGCGCACATGCGAACCCAGCTCGACGATCTCGCCGGCATATTCGTGGCCGGTTATCATCGATACCGGCACGGTCTTGGCCGCCCATTCGTCCCACTTGTAGATGTGGATGTCGGTGCCGCAGATGCCTGTCTTGTTGACCTTGATCAGCACGTCGTCGGGGCCGACTTCCGGTACGGGCCGGTCTTCCATCCAGATGCCGGGTTCAGCCTTGGCCTTGACCAGTGCGCGCATGGGAAAACTCCTGAAACTCAGATGATGCCGAGCGACTTGCCGGCGTCGGCAAAGGCGTCGATGGCGAAGGTGATGTCCTGCTCGTCGAGCGCTGCCGACATCTGGGTGCGGATGCGCGCCTTGCCTTGAGGCACCACGGGATAAAAGAAGCCGGCGACATAGACGCCGCGCTCGTCGAGCGCCTTGGCCATTCGCTGCGCCAGCACCGCATCACCCAGCATGACCGGGATGATCGGCGTCTCGCCGGGAAGCAGCGTGAAGCCGGCCTCGATCAGGCCATCGCGGAAGCGTGTGGCGTGGCGGCCGAGTTTTGCACGCAGATCGTCGGCGCTACGCGCGATCTCGATCGCCTTCAGCGAGCCGGCGGCAACGGCTGGCGCCAGGCTGTTGGAGAAGAGGTAAGGACGGGCGCGCTGGCGCAGCAGGTCGATGATCGGCTGCGACGCCGCGATGAAGCCGCCCATCGCGCCGCCCAGCGTCTTGCCCAGCGTTCCGGTGACGATGTCGACGCGGTTGCCGACGCCCGTCAGCGCCGGCGTGCCGCGGCCTTCTTCGCCGATATGGCCGGTGGCATGACAATCGTCGACGGCGACGATGGCGCCATAGCGCTCGGCGAGATCGCAGATCTGCTTGAGCTTGGCGACGTGGCCGTCCATCGAGAACACGCCGTCGGTGACGACCAGCTTGAAGCGCGCGCCGTCAACTGCGGCCTGCTTGAGTTGGGTCTCCAGGTCGTCCATGTCGCCCTGGGCGTAGCGGAACCGCTTGGCCTTGGAGAGCCTGACGCCGTCGATGATCGAGGCATGGTTCAGACTGTCGGAGATGATGGCGTCCTCGGCGCCGAGCAACGGCTCGAACAGCGCTCCATTGGCGTCGAAGCAGGCAGCGAACAGGATCGCATCGTCCTTGCCGAGATAGTCTGATATGGCGTGCTCGAGCTCGCGGTGCAGCGTCTGGGTGCCGCAGATGAAGCGCACCGAGGCCATGCCGAAGCCAAACTCGTCGAGAGCAGTTGCCGCCGCCCTGCGGATATCGGCATTGTCGGCGAGGCCGAGATAGTTGTTGGCGCAGAGATTGACCATCTGGCGTTCGCCATCCGGACCCTTCACCTTGATACGGCCGGCCTGCATGCCGGAGATATGGCGCTCACGCTTGTAGAGGCCGTCGGCCTCGATGCCCTGGAGAACGTTCGAGATGTGGGAAAGGAAATCCTGGTTCAACGGTCTCTCCATCCATTAAGGTGGAAATTCCGATATAATGGATATAGTAGCAAGTCTAGTGGAATCCTGTTGGGCCAGCGAACCAGACGCAAATGCCTCGCAGGACGGCCAAGCCGGTGCTATCAGTGGGCCGCTTTTGGGGGAGGCGACATGG
Source organism: Aminobacter sp. MDW-2 (assembly GCF_014250155.1). Classification (NCBI taxonomy): domain Bacteria; kingdom Pseudomonadati; phylum Pseudomonadota; class Alphaproteobacteria; order Hyphomicrobiales; family Phyllobacteriaceae; genus Aminobacter; species Aminobacter sp. MDW-2. Next base: position 761,905 of record NZ_CP060197.1, on the reverse strand, counting down.
AAGTGAACGACGCGCCGAAGATCGGCCCGGTAATCCAGAAGGAACGCAAGGAGCGCCACCTGACGCTCGACCGGCTTGCGGCGATTTCGGGCGTTTCGCGCTCAATGCTGTCGCAGATCGAGCGCGGCGAGGCCAACCCGACATTCGCCGTTCTGTGGTCGCTGACCCAGGCCCTCGGCATCGATTTTTCCCAGCTCATCGCGGGCGGCATCACCCACCAGCGTAAGGCAGAGGCCATCGAACTGGTGACGCTGGCGCTGACACCTGAAATCAAGAGCCCTGACGGGGCTTGGCGGCTGCGTATCCTGAGTTCGCCGGCCCTGGCCGGCCGTATCGAATGGTACGAGGTCGAGATCGCGCCTGGCTGCAAGCTGCAAAGCGCGCCGCATGCGCCCGGCACCTTCGAGCATCTGACTGCCAACACTGACGGCCTATCGGTGGAAACCGAGCTGGGACGGCAGGCGCTGAAGACAGGCGAGACGGCGCGCTATCGCGCCGACGTATCCCACGAAATTGCCAATAGCGGCTCGGAAACCGCCCGAGCGCTGATGGTGGTTCTGTACGACCAGGACAACTAATCCCATCAGGCACGGACTGGCGCGGATTTTCTGCTCTTGACGGGGCAGCAAGCCTGCCGCTTCCTCCCAGCCAAGCGGCACCGTTCGTCGACGCGCCGCGACCGCGAAAAGGGAGAGCGTCATGTCCGGCAGGTGGGATTTCTGGGTCGACCGTGGCGGCACCTTCACCGACGTCATCGGGCGCGACCCTGATGGTCGCCTCCACCCCCGCAAGTTGCTGTCGGAAAATCCCGAGGCCTATCGCGATGCTGCCATCCAGGGTATCCGCGACCTGCTCGACCTGACGCCAGGAGCGGCCATTCCGCCCGGCAGCATCGGTGACATCAGGATGGGCACGACAGTTGCCACCAATGCGCTGCTCGAACGCAAGGGCGACCGCGTCCTTCTTCTCATCACCAAGGGGTTCCGCGATGCCCTGCGCATCGCCTACCAGGCTCGGCCGGACATCTTCGCCAAGGAAATCATCCTGCCCGAGCAACTCTATGAACGTGTCGTCGAGGTCGACGAGCGGGTGCGGGTCGACGGTACCGTCGAGCGCCTTCTCGATATCGCGGAGATCAAGCCGCAGCTGCTGCAAGCCAGGGCCGACGGCATCGATGCCGTCGCCATCGTCTTCATGCATGCCTGGAAGTTCCCCGAACACGAACGCGCCGTCGCCGCCGTTTGCCGCAAATGTGGGTTCTCCCAGGTGTCGGTCAGCCACGAGGTTTCGCCACTGATCAAGTTGGTCGGGCGTGGGGATACGACTGTCGTTGATGCCTATCTGTCGCCGATCCTGTCGCGCTATGTCCGGCAGGTGGCAGGGGAATTGGGCGTTTTGCCGTCCCCCTTGTGGGCAGGGTCGGACGGCGAAGACGGACGGGGTGGGGGTGACAGTGCGACGAAGTCTGCCTCCGCCCCGGTGCTGCGCCCCGACCCTGCCCACAAGGGGGACGGCAAAAACCCTCGCCTCATGTTCATGATGTCCTCCGGCGGCCTTACCGCCGCCGAGCTGTTCCAGGGCAAGGATGCGCTTTTGTCAGGCCCCGCAGGCGGCGTCGTCGGCATGGTCGAGACGGCCAGGCTTGCCGGTTTCGACAAGGTCATCGGTTTCGACATGGGCGGCACCTCGACCGACGTCGCCCATTATGACGGCGAATACGAGCGCAGCTTCGACACCGAGGTCGCCGGCGTGCGTGTCCGCGCCCCGATGATGCGCATCCACACAGTTGCCGCCGGTGGCGGCTCGGTGTTGCATTTCGAGGCTGGCCGCTTCCGCGCCGGGCCGGATTCCGCCGGCGCCAATCCCGGTCCCGCCTGCTACCGCCGCGGCGGCCCGCTCGCCGTCACCGACGCCAATGTCATGCTCGGCAAGCTGCAGCCCGATTTCTTTCCGGCTATTTTCGGCCCTGCGCAAGACCAGCCGCTCGACGCTCGCGTCGTACGCAAGAAGTTTGCGGCGCTCGCCGAAGAGATCGGCGATGGCCGCAGCCCCGAGGCGGTCGCCGAGGGTTTCGTCACCATCGCCGTTGAGAACATGGCCAACGCCATTAAGAAGATCTCGGTCCAGCGCGGCTACGATGTCACGGAGTATCTGCTCAACTGCTTCGGCGGCGCCGGCGGCCAACATGCCTGCCTGGTGGCCGACGCACTCGGCATGGAGGCGGTGCTGATCCACCCCTTCTCCGGCCTGCTGTCGGCTTATGGCATCGGCCTGTCGTCTGTCTTCGCCTCGCGGCAGCAGGCGCTGCTCAAGCCGCTGGCCGAGGAATCGCGCGCCGAGATCGAGGCCTTGATCGGCAATCTGCGCGCCGAGGTGCTGACTGAGCTCGCCGGTCAGGCCATCGCCGAAGACGATGTCGCCCTGCGGCCTGTCCTGCATATCCGCTACGACGGCACCGACACCGCCCTGCCGGTCGGCTTCGAGCACGGCTCGATCGCCGTGGCCAAGGCTGCCTTCGAGGCTGCCCACAAGGCGCAGTTTGGCTTCATATATAAAGACAAGCCGACCGTGGTCGAAGCGGTGGTGTTGGAGGGTCGCGACGGCAGCGCCCGCGGGCTCTCGGAACAGGAGACCCTGCTTGAAGAAAAGCCGGCCACCACCGCCGAGACGAGAAAGATATTCACCGAAGGCGCCTGGCATGAGGCCGGTGCCTTCCGCCGGGCTGGCATGAGGCCCGGCCACAAGGTCCCAGGTCCTGCCCTTATCATAGAGAGCCACCAGACAATCGTTGTCGAACCCGGCTGGACCGCGGAGATCAGCGCCCGCAACCACGTCGTCATGCGGCGCGTCGAGAAAAAGCAGCGTCGCGCCGCCATCGGCACCGCCGCAGATCCCGTCATGCTCGAGGTGTTCAACAACCTGTTCATGTCGATCGCCGAGCAGATGGGCGTGACGCTGCAGAACACTGCCTATTCGGTCAACATCAAGGAGCGGCTCGACTTCTCCTGTGCCGTCTTCGACCGCACGGGGGCGCTGGTCGCCAACGCACCCCACATGCCGGTGCATCTCGGCTCGATGGATCGCTCGGTCGAAACCATCAACCGTCTCAACGAGGGCGACATCCATCCCGGCGACGTCTTCGCGCTGAACGCTCCTTACAATGGCGGCACCCATCTGCCAGACATTACGGTGGTCACGCCGGTGTTCGACGAGGAAGGGCTCTCCCCCGCAAGGGGGGAGAGCAGCCAGTCACGAAAGATCCTCTTTTGGGTCGCCGCGCGTGGCCATCACGCCGATGTCGGCGGCACTGCACCCGGCTCGATGACCCCGTTGGCAACGACTGTCGACGAAGAAGGCGTGCTGTTCGACAATTTCCGTCTCGTCGAGCGCGGCACGTTCCGCGAAAATGAACTCCACCGTCTGCTGACCGACCACGCCTATCCCGCCCGCAACCCGCAGCAGAACATTGCCGACCTCAAGGCCCAGATCGCCGCCAATGAAAAGGGCGTGGCCGAACTCAGGAAGATGGTCGGTCATTTCGGCCTCGACGTCGTTGAAGCCTATATGGGCCATGTCCAGGACAACGCCGCCGAAAGCGTGCGCCGCGTGCTCGACCGCCTGCCTGACCATGCTGAGTACGAATACCCGACCGACACCGGCCAGGTCATCAAGGTCAGGATCTCCATCGACCGGGCCGAGCGCAAGGCGACTGTCGACTTCACCGGCACCTCGCCTGTGATGAAGAACAACTTCAATGCGCCCGAGCCGGTGGCCCGCGCCGCCGTGCTTTATGCCTTCCGCGTCATGGTCGAGGACAACATCCCGATGAATGCCGGCTGTCTCCGGCCGATCGACATTATCATCCCCGACGGTTCGATGCTGCGCCCGTCCTATCCGGCCGCCGTCGTCGCCGGCAATGTCGAGACCTCGCAGCACGTCACCAACGCGATCTTCGGCGCCATGGGCGCGCTCGCCAATGCGCAAGGCACGATGAACAATCTCACCTTCGGCAACGCCACCTACCAATATTATGAGACGATCTGCTCCGGTTCGCCCGCCGGCCGCATGAACGACGGGCGTGGCTTTGCCGGCACGTCGGGTGTCCACACCCACATGACCAATTCGCGCCTGACCGACCCCGAGATCCTCGAGCTGCGTTTCCCTGTCTTGCTCGAGGACTTCCGTATTCGCGAGGGCTCGGGCGGCAAGGGTCGCTGGCCAGGTGGCGACGGCACCAAGCGCACGATCCGCTTCCTCGAGAAAATGGAGTGCTCGATTCTCTCTTCGCACCGCTCGCGTCCGCCGCTCGGGCTGGACGGCGGCGGCGAAGGCCAGAAAGGAGCGACCAAGGTCCGTCGCAACGACGGCACGATCGACATGCTCAAGGCCTGCGACCAGACCGTGC
>NZ_CP060197.1:0-752500 GCF_014250155.1 Aminobacter sp. MDW-2 | reverse complement strand
GTTCCGACCTGCACGAATGGCGTAACGACTTCCCCGCTGTCTCCAGCATAGACTCAGTGAAATTGAATTCCCCGTGAAGATGCGGGGTTCCTGCGGTTAGACGGAAAGACCCCGTGCACCTTTACTATAGCTTTACATTGGCATTCGTAGTGGCATGTGTAGGATAGGTGGTAGGCTTTGAAGCCAGGGCGCCAGCCTTGGTGGAGCCACCCTTGAAATACCACCCTTATCTCTATGGATGTCTAACCGCGGCCCGTTATCCGGGTCCGGGACAATGTATGGTGGGTAGTTTGACTGGGGCGGTCGCCTCCTAAAGAGTAACGGAGGCGCGCGATGGTGGGCTCAGACCGGTCGGAAATCGGTCGTCGAGTGCAATGGCATAAGCCCGCCTGACTGCGAGACTGACAAGTCGAGCAGAGACGAAAGTCGGTCATAGTGATCCGGTGGTCCCGTGTGGAAGGGCCATCGCTCAACGGATAAAAGGTACGCCGGGGATAACAGGCTGATGACCCCCAAGAGTCCATATCGACGGGGTTGTTTGGCACCTCGATGTCGACTCATCGCATCCTGGGGCTGGAGCAGGTCCCAAGGGTATGGCTGTTCGCCATTTAAAGCGGTACGTGAGTTGGGTTCAGAACGTCGTGAGACAGTTCGGTCCCTATCTGCCGTGGGTGTAGGAATATTGAAAGGATCTGTCCCTAGTACGAGAGGACCGGGATGGACGGATCTCTGGTGGACCTGTTGTGGCGCCAGCCGCATAGCAGGGTAGCTATATCCGGACGGGATAACCGCTGAAGGCATCTAAGCGGGAAACCCACCTTAAAACGAGTATTCCCTGAGAACCGTGGAAGACGACCACGTTGATAGGCCGGGTGTGGAAGTGCGGCAACGCATGAAGCTTACCGGTACTAATAGTTCGATAGGCTTGATCGTTCTCATTCCTTATGTTCATCGCAGTGCGATCCCAAAGGGATCGTCACGAAAAACGACAAAAGCACAAAAACAGCTTCTCGATTAACATGCGCTTTGCCGACCTGGTGGTTATGGCGGAGCGGCTGCACCCGATCCCATTCCGAACTCGGCCGTGAAACGCTCCAGCGCTGATGGTACTTCGTCTCAAGACGCGGGAGAGTAAGTCGCTGCCAGGTCTGCCAAGCGCATGTTAAATCTTCTCGATACAAAAGGCCCGCCAACGGGTAGACGGGCCGCGTAAGCGGCCCTTTCCTTTGGCAAAAGCCAGACAAAAAGACATTTTGCCCGTGGCAAAAGTCGGAAAGCGTTGAAAAAGGACGTTTTGCCTGTCGCAAAATGTCCGGTGGCGCGGGGTGGAGCAGCCCGGTAGCTCGTCAGGCTCATAACCTGAAGGTCACAGGTTCAAATCCTGTCCCCGCAACCATTGATAACGACACTCCCGTGAGCTCTGCTCCGGGAGTGTTTTTGTTTGCAGTCCCAACAGCCTGCCGCTTGGTCCAGTTCAGGATCGTGCCCAGGTCCCCATACAGCGTAGCTTCGATCTCGCCGCGCTTGGCGCCAGGTGTCAGAACGATCTTCTCGATCAACGATCGCAGCGCCGTCGCGGCCTGCGGCCGATCGTCCGGATGATTGAGCGCCTCGGTCAGATGCGCGACCTTCCGCGCATAGAGTGACGATATGCTCGGCAGCAGGTCCGGCTTGTCTTGAGGAGCTGCGGCAAGCACGTTCGTGAGTTCGGCCTTGCGCGCCTCGAGGGCGTCCATCTCGGCCTTCATGCTCTCGTGAAACATGCCGGCCTTGATCGCCTCGATGATGCTGCGGATCTGCTTGTCGACCTTCACCAGTTCTGCGTTCCAGCCATCGGCATTGGCGCGGCGCTCGCGGTTGAGACGGTTGGTCTCCTCGGCGTAGGCCCTCATCGCAACCGCGGCTGCCTCCGGCGCCATCATCCTGTTCTTCAGGCCGGCTAGCACCCGCTGTTCCAGCTCGCTCCGCGCTATGGTGCGCTTGTTCGGGCATGAGCCATTGCTGGTGTGGCTAGAGCAGGCGAAGCGGTCGACGCTCCGCAAGGAATAGGGGCCCTCGCAGCACCCGCAAAAGACAAGCCCCGACAGCAGTGACTTCGGCCGGCGGGCACTGCTCAGCCGGTTGCGCATGTGGTGCGCGCGGACCGCCGCGGTCAGGTTGACGGACCTGTCGGCGATCTCGCTCTGGCGCGCCTTGACCGCTTGCCACAGTTCGTCGCCCACGATGCGCAACTCGGCCACGTCGGTGACGATCCATTCGCTCTCCGGATTGAGCCGGGAGACGCGCTTGCCGGTTGCGGGATCCTTCACATAGCGCTGGCGGTTCCACATCAGTCGACCGACATAGAGTTCGTTGTTGATGATGCCTGTGCCGCGCCTGACATGGCCGCGGATCGTGGTGTCGTTCCACAGCTTGCCGGCAGGTCCTGATATGCCCTGGTCATTGAGGTTCTTGGCGATCGCGCGCGGACTTATGCCTGTGGCAAAGTCCCGGAAGATGCGGCGGACGACCTCGGCCTGATCAGTGTCGATCTCGCGGTCGCCCTTGAGCTGGTCGCCGCGCTCGTCGACATGCCTGACGACACGATAGCCGTAACACAGCCCGCCGCCGGACTTGCCGAGTTCGACGCGGCCGCGCAATCCGCGCCGGGTCCTCATGGCGAGATCCCCGAGAAACAAGGCGTTCATCGTGCCCTTGAGGCCGACATGCAGTTCGGAGATCGCGCCCTCTGCGAGAGTGACGATCGGCACGCCGGCGAACTTCAAATGTTTGTAGAGTGTTGCGATGTCGGCCTGGTCGCGAGAAATGCGGTCAAGGGCCTCGGCCAGCACCAACTGGAACAACCCGCATTGGGCGTCGCGGACCAGTTTCTGGATGCCGGGCCGCAGGATCTGGCTTGCTCCGGAGATGCCGGCATCGTGGTAGGTGCCGGCGATCTCCCAGCCTTCGCGCGCCGCATGTTCGCGGCAAAGCCGGAACTGGTCCTCGATCGAGGCTGCCCGCTGCTGGTCGGATGAGTAGCGGGCATAAAGTGCTACGCGCATGGTCATGAACAATGCTCTCGGTCTAGCTGGTGTCGGAGTTGCCGTCGCCGGCTCTTTCGCCCGGTGGTTCTGCCTTGGCCGCGTGAGAGTTGGGGGCGGCATTGGCGTCCGTTGTGTTTGCAAAGCGCTCTCTTGCCATGCCGCGGCCGATCAGCCAGGCGAGAGCCAGGATCGCCGGATGGCTTCTGGGCCTTTCGGGGTGCTCGCTCGGGGAGGGCGCGTCGGCGGCCGTCACGTTGTCTTCTGCCACAGGCTTCCTCGCTTCGTGGTGTCGAAGCGGGGATGAAGCTGCCAGATATGCTGGCCGGGAAGGGGGAAAATGCAGCCGTAGCAACGTGGCGCGCAATAACCTGCATTCGGCGCCCTCTCCTAAGCAGACGCAGGATGCCGACTGCCGCGACGCTGGAAGCGCCGATCAAGGCCTTGGCGCCAACCCGCCTTGACCTTGACCGGCTCCGCCGTGAAGCCACATGCAATGAAGCCACCCGGCGAATTGTCCGGCAGGGCAGGGGAGAGGCAAGTCTCACCGTTTACCGTCCGGGAAAAACGCATGCGGTGTTAGCTGGTGCCCGATCCGCATCAGGTCCTCGCGCGCCGAGCGGATTTGCGGCCAGGGAAAGGCCGAACGATCTTCCCAGTCCGCGCCGTTGCGCAACACCGCATCGAGCTTGCCCACGACGCCTGCAAGCGAGTTGGCGGGCGTCCCGGAAAGCGCCTCCAGCAGCTCCGCGACCCTTGCAAAGCCTGCCTGCTCAGCCCTTAGGCCCTCGAAATAGCCGATCTCCGTCGCAACCACCTCGAAATGTGCTTGTCGCGCGTCGAGTTCAGCTTCGGCCTTGGCGCGGATAGCCGCCATGTCCGTTCGGTCGCCGACAATCCTGTCTAGCGCTGCCTTCGAGCAAACGATGGCCTCCTCGCCGTCAGGGCTGCTCACAACCGTCCACAGCCCATCCACTCGCTCGGCAAGTGCTGCCTCGAGCTTCTGCTGCCGATCACAGAGCCACATTGCCCGCACATATGCCGCTTCCCAATCCCGCCATACTGCCATCGCCGGGTCTTTGGGATCGGGTACTATGTCAGAAGCTGCTGTCGCGCGGGCCAGAGCATTCCCGCCAAATGCCCACCCACCGCTGACAACAAACAACCCGCCAAGCGCCAGCCGCCGCGTGACGCACCCAAAACTCATGCTATGGTCGGAATCAGCCATGATCCGAGCTCCTGAACAGCTTAGGTTATGGTCAGGCCGAGCCGCGGTTGAACACCCTTGGCGGCCGCTAAGGTATTAAATCGTATCAGGGTTACGATAATGGCAATTGGCCTGAAGATCAACAAAATTCGTATCTGCGTTACGAAATGAATGCAATTCAATGCAAAATGGCGCGCGTCGCGCTGGGGTGGGGAACGCGAGACCTTGCTCGAAACGCGGAGGTATCGCCTGATACGATCGCCCGTCTTGAACGGGGCGAACAGCTAAAGAGTTCGACGATCGACGCAATTCAGCTAGCGTTCGAGACCGCCGGCATCGAGTTCATTCCGGCAAATGGTGGCGGCCCAGGCGTACGGCTGGCTCGAAACTCAGAACCGAAGCGCAGTTAAAGCCCGGATGGGAGGGTTCCTATTTTTAGGCGTTGCTCCGCGCCAACACTAAGACCATTTTCTCACCCACCTGTCATTCATAGCGATGAGCAGCATAAGTCCGACTCTGCCCTCCGAAGGCATGGTACCCGCCCACCAACTTGCCTTAGGTTTACAAGTTTTCGGGCAGGGAGTGCGGGGAGCTTTACGCTATGGGGCACACGCGGCAGGCTCCTGTCCCCGGTCCCTTGCCCATAGGTCTACTTTCGCTAAAACGTAGCGCTTCCTATTCCGATCTGGCACCGATGAGGCAAACGACGGCTACCACCAAGATAGCAACCCAAACCGTCGCGGACCACGCCATTACGTCGCCATTGAGCATTTCTGGAGCACTCCTTCACTGTCCGCCGGAAAGCCAGTATCCACCAAATGGTCCTAGCCATCTTCATGCCGGGATCAAACGCTTTTCCAGGCTTTCCGTGCAACTAAGATGGCGATTTTTCCTCGTGCTTATTGTTCGGAAGCACTATGGAAGCACAAGAGATCGTACCAGTTTCGACGCCGCCTCTGTGGAAAGAGCCATCGATGTCCGCTCCAGGATGACGCGCTGCTTGCGCCTTCCGGCTAACGAGGCACGAGATTCTGCCACGCCGACGCGAGTAGTGTGGCGTTCATATGTGGCTTGTCTCCGCGGAACTGACAGGTCGAGATGACAAAGTCGATTAGATATCTCGGGTGGTGGCCGGCAGGTGTGGCGCCCTTTGACAAATAATGTTCGGTGAAAAACTTCTCAAAGATTGTCAGATCGAACTCAATCCCCCGCCTTTTGCAAACGTCAACAAAGATCGAATGATAATCCGCTGCAGTTGGAGTTGGAATCTCGATTTTGTAATAAAGCCGGCGCAGCGCTCCTGCATCTGCAAGATTCTTCGGTTCAATATTGGTCGAGAAAATGACCAATTGGTCGAATGGTACAGAGAACTTCCTTCCAGTGTTCAGTGTAAGCTGATCGAACCCTCGCTCCAGCGGGACAATCCAACGGTTGAGAACAGCTTGCGGATCAGTACGCTGACGTCCGAAATCGTCGACAACGAAGACGCCTCCGGTTGCCTTGAAATGCACCGGTGCTTCATAAACGCGCGATGCGGCGTCGAACGCCAGATCGAGCATATCTAAAGTGAGTTCGCCGCCGGTAATGACTAAGGGCCGTCTGCACAATTGCCATCGTTGATCGTAAGTTGGCTTGGAAGTGCTTCGATCCTGCGTCTCGACTGGCGTATGAACCGCCGAATCGAAGAAATTGATGATCTGCCCGCCCACGATAAACGAATAGGGCAAGTAGACAGCATCCCTGAACGCCTTCCCTACTGCCTCTGCGATGCTGGTTTTCCCGTTTCCGGGTTCGCCATACAGAAGGATCGACCGTGCCGAATTGACTGCTGGTCCGATCGTGTCAACGAGGCTCTCGGGCAGAACCAGATGAGAAAGGGCAGCTATGATGGCATCACGCGAGAGACGCTCCATACCGATGGATTGCTGGTGGATTTGTGCCACGAATTCTTCGAGGGTAACCGGCGCCGGCCCGACATATTGTGACTGAGCCATCGCATCGAGTGCATAGTCGTGACCTCGACCGCCCAAAGCGTAGCGCACCTCGCCGCGCATGTCCGTTCCGGTTAGTCCTTTGGCTTCTATGATCTGGAGGCGCTGAAGCTCCTTCACAAGAGCGCTCACAATGGCGACCGGAAGGCACATTTCCCGCGCCATTGCGCTCGCCGTCATTGTGCCGTTGATGCGAAGGGTTTTTGCTAGAAGTTTGAGCAGGATTTCCTGCTCAAGACCGGTTTCTTGGACTGTGGAAGGAATTTTTGGAGCGCGGAAGGCCCCCTGAAATCCGAACTGATGTGCTGTTTCGGTCATGCAGGCGACCCCTAAATTCTCTTAAACATGTCAATCCGAGCAGCAAAAATCAAATCGGGCCGCCTATGGCAAATTTGCAACAAGCTCGCGCAATCTCAACGCTAGGGAACAACGCCATTACGAATTCCTTCATTAGCATCGGCATATATGGCAATAACATATCTTATTTAGCCTGAGGAGGCCGCATTGGCCAAAGTCCTTCCGGTCATCTGCTTGGCGGTCTGTGCAGTGGTTGCTGGCTGTCAGTCGAACGTCAAGTCGGCTGGCGGCGCGGAGGATATGTCAAGTTTTGGCGACAGTGCCGACTCCGTGAATGACCTGTCAGACGCATCATTTTATCCTACGGACGAACTGGTGCAGAAGGGAAAAGTCCAGTTCAAGGAGCGTAATTTCGGCAAGTCCTACGCCTTGTTCAAGAAGGCTGTCGAGGTTTATCCCAAAGACCCGCAGGCGTGGCTCGGCTATGCTGCGTCGGCAGATCACTTGGGGCGCTTTGACAATGCAGACCTTGCGTATGCAAAACTTGAGAAAATGATCCCCAACAGGCCAGAGTTTTTGAACAACCGCGGTTACTCTTATCTGCTGCGTGGCGATCTACCTCGGGCGCGGCGATACTTTGTCAAAGCCTATGAAATCGATCCTTCGAATGAAACTACAGCCAATAATCTGGAACTGATGCGAAACAGCGCATCGCTTGCAGAACGCGGTTAAAGCGGAGCGATGGTGAGCTCGACGGCGGCAGCGGAGACATTGGCACTGCCGGACGCTCGCGCCCAAAAATCTGCCATGCTTGAACTCAGCCTGATCCGGCTCCGTCGCGCCACATGGGTCCTCTCAGTGTTTTCCTCGATTCTGCTGTTGCTGACTGCCGTGTCCATGATCGTTGCGTTCCAAATGTGGGGCATGGTCTCCGAAACCAGGGAACTCGCCGAAAAGCTCGGAAATCTCGGTGGCTTTGAAAAGCGCGTCGTCGACCGCCTCGACAGTTTCAACGTTGGCGTCCAGTCGCTCATCGACAGAACGAACGGCCGGTTGGAAGAAATCCGGGCCGAAGCCGAGAGGGCTGCGAAGCTGTCCCAGGAATCGGCGCAACGGATCGGAATAGCCACTGACCAGCTTGAAATGCGCATGAATTCTTTTGCCTTGCAGTCGGACGACGGCGAGGCGATCGATTTTGGGCCGGCCGAGCAGCCGGTTACCCGAAGTGCCCCTGGTCGGAACGCGACGGCGGCGGCACTGCTTGCCGGACAGCCGGATGCGACGCAAGGCAACCCGGCGCCGCAGGCGTCGCAATCGTTCCGACGGACAACCAACGCCGATGGAAGCGTTACCTACGAGAAGGTCAGGTAGCGGGGTCCAGCACGCTTCGACGCGTCCGAATTGGCTGCGGTCATGGATTAATGATCCCTTAGCTTTAAGGCTCTACGAATGCCCTAATCCTTGGGTGCGGAAGGGGCTGTTTGATGCGCAAGATGTCCGACGTCGCCAATTGGTTGCCCGCACTCGTTTTTGTTTTGATGGCAATGTTTCTTGCCATGCGCATGGCGGTTGGCGCGTTTCCGGCGAGCGAATGGACCTGGCGGCTATATTTGGCTCTCGCGCCATTCGGCCGCGAGATCGGACTTTTCTTTCCGGCCAGCTTTGCGGGCGGAATGGCGTCGGTTGTGCTTGCGCTCGTGCTCGCCACCGCCGCCGCCGCCAAGCCAATCCCGGCCCGCAGGGCCCGATTTCTGACGCATCACGCAGCGCTTGTTCTGCTGATCGTGGCGCTCAGAGATGAGGGCGTCTTCGCGGCCTCATCCGACGGAGCAATCGTTGGACATCTCGGATTTTTGCCCGATCTGAACAGCATGTCCCCGTTCTTCGTTGTGCTCCTGCTGGGCGTAGTGTGGGCCTGCGCTTCGACGCACAAAGCCATATTTTGGGCGATGATCCATCCGGTCCGCACGCTGGATTAAGGCCGTCAGGCTTTGCGGGGCGAACTTCAGCCTTGCTCGACAGTGGCCGGCGCATATCTTGGCGGTCCAAGCGCCAGCCGCGCCAACGAACCCGCCAATCTCCAGAATGCGAGCGCTAGCACCACGCCGGCAATTCCGTCGACGGCATAATGCCAACCAAGCTGTATGGACCCGATGAGTACCAAAAACGCGAAAGCCAGACCGGCGGATCTTGCCACTCTGCCCTGGTGCCGGAGAGCACAATAGAGCAGGACAGCGAATACGACGTGCAGGCTTGGCATGGCGGAGATGCCGGAAATCGCCCCCTCGTTGCTGGTGTAGGCCGCCCAAAGGGCATCCTGCGCTAGCAGCGCCCAGATCATGCCGGTCTGCTCGTTGGCAAGTCTCAGACTGCTCATCAGCGGATCAAAGGTGTGATCGCCGATCAGCCTTTCAAGGAAACACGGTCCGGCGGAGGAAAAGAAAATGGCCAGGAAATTCCCAGCCACGACCCAAGCAAGAAACATCGCGAACATATACTGCATGCGCAAGTGGTTATCCCGCATGAATGCGCACCAGACGATGGCGGAAACGACAAGGATCAGCCAAAGATTGTAGAAGAAGTTCAGGCCGACAAGGGCAGGAATGCTGCCGAAAAGCAGGCTCGTCCATTGATAGGCGTCATAGCCGCCGAACAGAAGGCGGTCCGCCGCCACGAACTGCAGATCCCATGAGAATGCATTGACCGTCGGGATCGACGATTTGATGGTTGCAAAAGTCCTGATGGTCAAAATGGAAATGATCAGGACGTGCGGCACGTGGATGTAACGGTCATGGGCGATCAAAGCCTCCCGAAGCGCACCGATTAGGGCGCGCGTGGGGTTCTGCCTGCCTTCGCGCAGAAGGCGAACGACCACGACCAGCATGTAGGACAGGCTGAGATTGACAATAAGGTGCGTGGCAACGCGCATGTAGAAGCGGCCGGCCTGGTAATATGGCACCAGGTAGCCAAGTTGGATCATCAGCCACATGATGCCTATATGGCCAACCATGCCGACATAGAGCCAGCGGTATTGCCGGGACACCACAAAGAACCGTGACAACCAGGGGTTCATGCGTGTCTTCGCCTATCGGTCTCTATCATGGCGGACTGTGCTGCAGCGGCCGGGCGCGCCAACATCCCCGCGGCGGCCCACAGCACAATGACCACGGCCCATCCCACATAGGCGTCGATGGCATAGTGCCATCCAAGGTGCACCGAGCCGACGAAAACCAGCAATGCGTGGACAGCTAAAAGCCAGGCCAGCTTCCTGCTCAGGTTCCAGGCAGCGAGCACATTGAGCAGCGCGACTGCGTTGTGCAGGCTTGGCATCGCGGAAATGCCTAATGGTTCTGTCTTGCCGAGATAGCCTTGCCATAACAAGTCCTGTGTCCAGAGTGCAGGCAGGGGTACCAGGTCCACATGAATGGCGCGCAGATAATCCATCAGCGGCGCGTAGGGGTTCGGTACGATCCCTAGCGGGCTAAAATAACACGGGCCCGCCGATGCGAACGTTTTGGCGAGCACACTGCCACAAACAATCCAGGTGAGAATGAACCCTAGCAGATAACGTTTGCGTATCGGGCACGCTGCTTCCGCGAAGAGGAAGTAAAGCGCCATCATCCACATCACCAGAAGCCAGAGCTGGTAGTTGGCGTTCAGGATGATGGTGACGGGCCAGTAACCAGCGACCGGCTGCAGCCACTCCCAAGGTAGCTTTCCCAGATGAATGATGCGGTCGATCTCGGTCAGTCGCTGGTCCCAACCGATCGATGCAAAATCTCTCAATTGGGCCTTCATGGTCCAGAACGCCCCGCAGACGAGTGACAGGATAAGCAGAATGGCTATGCCTCGCCCGATTGTTTCGAGGTTTCGCGAAACGGTCTTGGCTTCCGAAAACATGGTAACGATGGGTCGGTGAGGACGCGCGACGTGGACATAATAGATGAAGCGCAACACGGTTGCCGCTACCAACCAGAACAGGAAGATGCCGGCAATCGACTTGGCCAGATGGAGAAGCATCGGGCCACTGCCAACGCCGAGGTAAAGCCAGACGGCACCGAAATAAAGTAACGCCACGGTCGCAGGCAGTTTCAATTCATTTAGAACGAAGCCGATTGACCCTGCGGCGCTCAAGACGGCTGTATGCTGGGTGTCAGCGTTCGACATCAGCCACCATAGCGTCGCTCATAGTCCGATCCTGCAAATCCTGTCGCTGCCATAGGTCTCATCCCAGTGCGGCGGTGGCGTACCTGTCCCATGCCGACACGAACAAGGCGCCAACCAGAATGACCGCGTAAGGGACCTTTCCGGTCCGCCGAATTTCATTGAGACGCATGCCGGGAATGGTAGCACCCAATCCGGCGGGGAGTGGCAGCTTCAGCGCAAGCAGTGCGACCACAGCCAAGGCAGCGAGCCAGATCGCAAACGGCAGCAGGGCCGTCCACCCAAGAAATAGGCCAATCGGGAACATCAGCTTGGCATCGCCTGCACCGAGCAACTTCAACTGCCACAGCACAAAGCCAATCGCCATCAGCAGGAACGCCGTGGCGAGGGACCAGACAACATCTACGCCGAACCGCAGCGTTTCCCCGGATGCGAGAACCACGCCAGCGAAGATGACATAACAGGCAACCAGAACGAGGATGGTGCGGTTGGGTATCTTCCAGGTCATGAAGTCGACCCAGGCTGCCCGGCTGAAAGTGGCGGCAGAAACAAGTAGCGTTATGACGACGATAGCTGTCATCTGTCAAGCATCGCCAAAACTTACGAAAATATTCATAGCGCTATCCCGCTTGATAAATAAGGTGAGTTGGCATTAGATGACGTGTGGTTTCGTCGCTGTTGCTTATAAAGTATTAATCGCAATAGCTGCTTGAGTCGCAAGTTTTCATCGAATTGTCTCATCGGTCGCCCTATTGTGATCCAATAATCAATCCTTATGTTCTGACTCTGCTTGGCCACCAAATGGAATTTTTCTACATGTTAACCTTATTAGTTAGTTTACATTATCATATAAGGCCCTCCTAATTGACCAGACCCTAATTAACAGATTATTAATAACGACATCGGTGGGGCGATTTTCGATGTCACGCCGAGTGTAGATCAGGGTGTTCACAAAGTGTTCAAGGGGAGTGCGTCATGAAAAAGGCATTGGAAAGTGTGCGGGCGTTCGTCGCGGACGAAGACGGGATCGCGCTGACAGAATATCTGGTTCTTCTCGGGCTGATCGTCGCCGCCGTGGTCGTCGCGGTAGGTGCCGCTGGGTCGAGCCTGGCGGGTGCTTGGGAGCGCTGGGGCACCTGGTGGGATGGTCTTGAGCCGGAGCCGCTGCCGGCCTAACGTCGAACAGAGTTGCATGCGGGCGACTGGGTCAGACCCGGTCGCCCATATCATGGGGGGTGGGCAATGAAATCTTCAACCATCGTAAGCCTGCTGGTGTCGGTCTTCCTGGCCGTTGCTGCAGTATTCGCGGTGCAGGCCTATCTCAAATCTCAGACACAATCGCTGGCCGCCAATCGACCTGCGCCGGGACCAAAGGGTATGATCGTGGTAGCCGCGCAGCCGATGCGCTTCGGCCAACTGGTGGAGCCGGCGGCTCTGAAGGAGATCGAATGGCCCGCGGGCTCGGTGCCGCAGGGCGCGTTCAAGTCGATCGCCGAAATCATGGGCGATAGCACGCAGTCTCGATATGTGATGACGGGAATTGAAGCTTCCGAGCCGATCCTTGCGTCAAAGATCACCGGTCCTGGTCAGCGTGCGACGCTTTCCGCGACCTTGAGCGCGGGGATGAAGGCCGTATCTATCCGAGTCAACGATGTGCTTGGTGTCGCTGGTTTTGTGCTGCCGGGCGACAGGGTAGACATCATGCTCACCCGTCAGCTCGACGCTGAGGGTGACGCAAAACGCAACGGCACAACGGATGTTTTGTTGCAAGGGGTCAAAGTGCTGGCGGTCGATCAGTCGGCCGACGATCGCGCGGACAGGCCCGAGATCGTCAAGACGGTGACATTGGAGGTATCGACGGTCGAGGCACAGAAGCTCACCCTGGCAGCGACGGTCGGCACACTTTCACTGACGCTGCGCAACGTCGCCTCTGCGGAAGTGGAAAATGTCGCCTCGGTCGATCTGTCGGACCTCAGTAGCGGTGCACCTGCCGAGGCACTTATGCAGGAAAAAGAACAGGCCCGCCTGGACAGCATCGAGAAGTTTGTGCGCACCGTCGATGAAAAGGTGGATGCGCGCGTCGAACAGTTAAAGAGCGAGTTGAACAAACCCGCTCCCGCTGCAACTGTTGCGCCCGTGCCACGTGCGCCCTCAACCGTCGGCGTCGGCGTTTACAGGGGTGCAGAAAGAACGGAATATCAAGTAATGGCTGTTAAGTGAGGAACATTGTAACTGCAGCCTTGGGGGGTTTGCGTGATTTGCTCGGCTAACAAGGGAAGGCGGATCAAGCGGCGTTTCGCAGTGGCGGCAATTCTGGCCAGTGCGCTGACCGGTGAAGTGATTTGGCCTGATCGGGCGATGGCACAGGATCTGCGACTATCCCTCGGAGCCGGAACAGTATCACGCGCCCAGGTGCGCCCCGGCATGACCCTGACTGTCCAGACCAATATTCCCTACGCCGATCTTGTCATTGGCAAGACAAGCGTGGCGGATGTGGTGCCCTTGTCTGACCGGTCGTTCTATATTCAGGGCAACGCCCCCGGCATCACCAATATCTCCCTTTTCAACGAAGACAAGAAGCTGCTTGGCATCGTCGACGTGCGGGTGCGCCAGGATTTCAGCGACGTCAACGCCGCCGTTCGCGCGGCAGTACCAGGCGCCGATATCAAGGTTCTGAACCGCAACGAGAAGATCGTCCTTTCCGGCATGGTCGCCAATGCGTCGCAACAGGCAGCCGCGATTGCCGCCGCGCAACAATTCGCCGAAAAGGATGGGCAGGTCATCAGTTCGCTGGGGGTCACCGAGAACCAGCAGGTGGCGCTCCAGGTGCGCGTCATCGAGGCCTCGCGAAGCGTTGGCCGCGATTTGGGTGTCAAGGTCCGGGCGAAGGGCGGCACTTCGCTTTTCGGGTCGGGAACAGGTCTGTCGGTCAACGCTGAGGATGGTCAGGCACAGACGTTCCTCAGCGACGCCGATTCCGGCCAGCGTCTGGCGTCCACAAACACGCCGTTCGGTACACTAGTCGCCCAGGTGCTGGAAGGTGCTGGCGTCAAGGTCGATGTCATCATCGACGCGCTTGAAAAGAAGGGCCTGGCGCGGCGCCTGGCTCAACCCAACCTTACGACGATCAGCGGTGAGCCGGCGAGTTTCACCGTTGGCGGCGAAGTGCCGATCCCGTCCAGCTTGGGCGACAACGGGACGGTCGGCTATGTCTACAAGGACTACGGCGTCCGCCTCAATTTCCTGCCGACCGTTCTCGGGCACGGCAAGATCAACGTGCGGTTGGAGTCGGAGGTCAGCGAAATCGACCGATCCCTGGTCGTCAACGGCTTCCCGGCATTTTCCACCCGCAAGGCTTCATCGGTTCTGGAGTTGCGCGACGGCCAGAGTTTCGCCATGGCCGGCATGCTTCAGTCGGTCAATGAACGCGACGTTCAGCAACTTCCCTGGCTTGGACAAATCCCGATCCTCGGCGCCCTTTTCCGCTCGACCAGTTTTCAAAAGCGCGAGACGGACCTCGTAATCGTGGTCACACCTTATCTCGTTCGACCCACGTCGCCCGGTGAGGCGTTGCGCACACCGCTGGACAATACGCGCCCGTCCAACGACGCCGAGCTTTTCGCCTTCGGCATGCTGGAAGTGGACAAAGACATGATCCGCAAATTCCGCGATGGCGTGGGTGCCAAGGGGGCCTATGGCCATCGTATTGATCTTGATTTCCCGGATGGCGCCGTTGTCAAAAAGTAAGATCATCCTACTCGTGTTCACTATCAGTCTCGGTGGTTGCGCCGACTATATGAACAATCGTGACTCGGTCACGCTGGGTCTGGGCGACGCGCCTGAGGCAAATCTGGCCATCCAGACGGTTGACCCATTTCCGCAGCATTCTCGGAACACGAGGATAGAACCGGACGCAGGCAAGGTGAATGAGGCCTATCGGCGCTATCAGGAGCCTTGCGACAAGGACGTTGCGCCTTGCCGCGCCCCGCCGGGGCCGCGGGTCGTTATCAACAATAATGCTATGCCGGGCGCGCAAGGCCCGGCGACTGCACCGACCGGGTACTAGCGAGGGTACGAGGCCGGGTTGTTTTAGAAATGGGAGTATCAGAAACGGTGTGAGTGTGCGGCCTCACTGACCAGGGCTTGGGACAAGACACCATGGGGAGTTTAGTCAGTGTTGAGCTGGCCGGCCGTCTGAGGCGCCGGGCCTTGAAGATTGGGTTTTCGCGCGATGACAGCGGCTATGCCGTAGTTCTGACGCTTGTAGCCCTACCGCTGATCGTCGGCGTGGCCGCTTTTGTGATTGACGCTTCGCGCGTAACGAACCTTCATACCGACCTTCAGGATGCCGCCGACGCGATGGCGCTGGCCGGTGCGCGCGAACTTGACGGGCGCGACGATGCGATCCCGCGTGCCAAGGCAGCAATCCAGGCAATGATCGGCAATCAGGCCTGGTTCGGCAACGGCGGCGACGGCATGAGCATGGGCGATCGCATTGACGTCAGCTACAACGCCGCGACCGGTGCGGGGAACGTCACCGTCCAGTTCATGGAAGGCATTCCGGCCTTCGACGATCAGGCCATCAACGGCAATTGCATCGACCGCAGAGGCCGTGATGTCTCGTGCAACGTCGAGGCGGACTACGGATCGGTAGACGAGCAGTCGAACCATGCCAAATATGTTCGGGTTATCGCCAACGACTTCAATGTCCGCACGATGTTCACCCTGCCCGGGCTCGGCCGCGACGAAGTGCCCGTCCAGGCGGAGGCGGTGGCGACATACCGGTCATCGGCCTGCGAACTGACGCCGATCTTCATCTGCAACCCGTTCGAGGGAAGCGGCAATCCAGACTTTCATCAGAACTTCAAGGACGGCAACCTTTATGCACGGCAGATAACCATGACGTTGCGGGGCAGCACGACCGCCGGTCCCGGCAATTTCGGTTATCTTGCCGTGGGTGGCAGCGGCGCCAGCGTGTTGCGTGGGGCGCTCGCCACCAACAATCCTGGCATTTGCTATGACCCCGACGAAATCCTGACCGAGCCAGGCGGCAATATCGGTCCGGCCGAACAAGGACTGGGGACACGCTTCGGCATTTACGCTGGCCCGATGAGCAGCAATGCCAGCGACCCAAACTTCAGACCGGACCGCAATGTGCGCATGGGGCAGGATTACAAGGCCAATGGCACTCCGCAAAGCTGCTCATCCTATCAGCCGGAAATCAATCCGATGGACGCCATGCCCTTCCCGCAGGGGACATCCACGACGAATCTGAGCGGTGGCGGCAACATTTCGAACGGTACCTGGGATCTCAATCGCTATTGGCAGGTTTCACACGGCGGCCTGACCTCGCCGCCCAGCGCCGGCACGCCGGCGCCGGCAGCGCCAAGTGCCGTTGTTGACTATCGGCCAAGCCTGCCGTCAACCGCTACTGCGGCCATTACGCATCCTTCCCGCTACGATGTCTATCAGTACGAATTGTCAAACAACCGGGTTAATGATCGTGCTCCCGGCGGCGAGCGCGGCAGCCCATCTCCCCAGTGCTACAGCGGCTACAATCCAGCGGACTATGCAGGTGAAAGGCGCGTGATCGTCGCGGCTATTGTCAATTGCATCGAGCATCAGGCCGAACTTAACGGTCGCAAAAATCTGGAAGCCGAAGCCTACACGCGCTTGTTCCTCACCAAACCGATGGTGACGGCAGGCAGCAACAAATACATCTCGCTCGAGGTGATCGATGTCACCGGCAAGGGAGGAATGGGCACGGTCGAAGATCATCTGCGTGAGGAGGCGGAGTTGGTCCGATGAACCCCATCGCAAACCTTCGCGACTTTCTAAGCGACGAGCAGGGTGTCGCGATGACCGAGGCGATCATCGCGGTACCGTTCCTGACCTTCCTGGCCATCAGTGTGCTGGAATTCGGCTCGGTCCTTTGGCAGCGTGAGCAGATCGAAACCGGGATGCGCGATGCTGCGCGCTATATGGCACGTTGCCGCCATTCCGCCGACAGCTGTCAAAATGTGGCGCGCAACCTAGCCTACTACGGCAGCGCTGCGGCGACGACGCGGCTGCGCGTCCGCGACTGGAACGCGGACAATTCGCCAATCACTTTCACCGAATCGGTATCCGGCTCAAGCACGATCATTTCAGCTACAACGACGCACCAATTGTCAGGCTCGCCGCTCTTCAGCGCACTCGGCATCGGCAACATTACAGTGAACGCCAACCACAACCAGCGCAAGATCGGATGGTAGTTGTCATGCTGCGGAGATTTTTCCGATCAAAGTCGGGCGTGGCGCTGACGGAAGGGCTGATCGTCTTTCCTATTGTGGTTCTGGCCATCAGTCTGTGTGTCGAATTCGGCTACATGATGTATCAATGGAACCTTGCAGCGAAAGCCATGCAGCTCGGCGTCCGGAAACTGGTCGTATCTGAACCGGCGACGCCTGACTTCAACACGGTCTTCGCGTTCGATGACACGCAGTCGGGGCAGCTGATCGATGCAGATGCGGGCGTACAGTCGGCCTGCGGCGCAGGGACCGGCATAGCTTGCGATGCGACCATGATGACCAGGCTCATCAGTGGCAACCTAACGGGAGGCCAGAGATGGCCCGGACTCGCCAATTATTTTCCTGGCATCACAGCTGGTCAGATACGCATCATCTATGAGCTCAGCGGGTTGGGTTATCAGGGACGCCCAGGGGGGCCCGTCGTAACCGTACGCATGGAGATCGCCCGCGATGCCATCGACTTTCCGGTGATCGGACGGCTCCTTGAAAGCATTGGCATCGGCTTCCCTCCCTTCACCGTCACCGCAACATCAGAAGACCTCCGCAGCTGCCCCGGCCCCTGCAGTTAGACTGGATATTTGATGAACGTGAACCTGAGCACTACCAGTCGTTCCCGGATACTGATCTGTTCGCAAGACAGGGATGCGGTCAGGACGATGGACAACATCATCTCGTCCCTGGCGGCCTTTGACACGACCGTCGTTTCTCTCGACGCTTTGGTGCAGAATAAGACGTTCGACGCCGACAGTTTTGACGCCGTAATTATCGATCTTGGCAATGGTGTCGCGCTCGACAATCCACGTCTTGCCGAAGTTCGCGGGCGCTTCGGCAAGGTGCCAGTCATTTTTGTCTCGGACGAGCTGACCCCGGAGCGGATGCGCCAACTCATCAAACTGGATGGTACCGACTGGTTGCCAAAGCCGCTTCAGCCGCGGTTGCTGATCGACACGGTCAATACGGTCACGCAACGCCTGAAGGCTAATGCCAACAACGTCTACGCCGTCTTGCCTTGTGGCGGCGGGGCCGGGGCGACCAGCGTCGCCATTATGCTGGCTTATTATCTCAGCCGTGCGCGCAAGCGCAGCCAACCGACGGTCGCGCTGTTCGATCTGGATTTTTCGTCGGCCTCGACTTCCGCCTATCTCAACACCGATAGCGGTTACGACCTGACCGACGTTCTGGGCAAGCCGGAGCGCATCGATCTCGAATTCATCGACATCATCAAACGGAAGCATCAGAGCGGTTTTTCGCTTTTTTCCTTTGCCAGCCCGGCGCTGATGACCAATCCGGACGCTGCGGAGCTGGTGTTGCGCATGCTCGATATCGTTACTTTTCAGCACGACCACACTGTAGTCGACCTGGCCTCGTGCGAGACCCTCTGGAGTGACAACGTGCTGGCGGCCGTCAACTCTGCTGTGATTGTTACGACAAACTCGGTCCCGGCAGTTCGTCGTGCGAAGGAAACATTGAAGCGAGTGTCGGAAATCCGCGGCAGCGGAAAAGGCATCAGCTTGGCCATCAACAAGGTTCGAGGCGGATGGTTCTCGGCCGGGATCAAACAAAAGGACGTTCAGCGGCTTTTTGGCGATGCTCCGGTGACGATCTTGCCGGACGAGCCTGATATGATGACGGAAGCGCTGAATCGGGGCGTGCTGCCGCTAGAGGTGGACGCGCGCTCGCGGTTTTGCTCCAAGGTGCAGGTTCTTGCCGACGCAATGGCGCTGGTTGCCGGATCGGCGCGATGATGGACGACCACGTTGTTTCGCGCCGGAACTTTCTGATTGCAGGGGCCGCTGGTGCCTGGGCGTTGACGATCGACTCTTCTCTAGCCGAAGCGGCGAAAGTCCCTCGCAGCCACGGGCCGGCGACGCGCCGGCTCGTTAGCGCTGTCACCGGAGAAAGACCAGGAACGATTCTGATCTTTAATTCGGCGCGGACGCTGGATGTCGTGCGCAACGCCGATACGGTCGCACGATACACGATTGGCATTGGCCGAGAGGGGTTTACCTGGACGGGCTCGGTGACGGTCGGGCAAAAAGCTGAATGGCCGCAGTGGCGGCCCCCTGCCGAAATGCGTCAGCGACAATCCGAATTGCCCGACCTGGTGCCGCCGGGACCACTCAACCCGCTCGGCGCACGCGCGCTCTACCTCTACAAAAACGGCAACGACACACTTTTCCGGATCCATGGGACCAACGATGCCGCAACCATAGGCGGGTACGTCACTTCTGGCTGCTTCAGGATGACGAACGCTGACATCCTGGAACTCTATTCGAAAACGCCTGTCGGTACGCGCGTGATCGTTAGCGATTGATGCGGCAGTGGGACATTGAGCAATGAGCGAGAACACATTCAGCCGTTTCTTCCGGCCAAACGCAAAGAGGAATACAAGCGAGGATCTTGAGGTACTGTTCAGGGCGGCGGTGCCTGAGCCTGCGAGCGACGGCGGAACCGGCCCTATGGCAGATGCAAGGGCCGGGCATGCCAACGACGTAATCAAACGCGAAATGGTGGAGCAGCGGGTAGCGCTGCATCGCTTCCTGCTGGACCGGATCAATCTCAGTGTCCTCGACACCATGGCTGGCGAGGAACTCATCGAGGAGATTAGACCGCTGGTGCGCGACTATGTGCGTGACCGCAATCTGCCGATGAGTGCCCGCGAACTGGATATCCTGATTGTTGACACTACCAATGAGATGCTTGGTCTCGGGCCACTCGAGCCTCTGCTGAAGGACGACACGATCGCAGACGTCCTGGTCAACAGCTACAATCAGGTGTTCATCGAGCGCGCCGGCGTACTTGAGGAAACGGACATCCAGTTCAAGGATGAAGACCACCTCATGCGTATTATCGTCAAGATCGTCTCGGCAGTCGGTCGCCGCGTCGACGAGTCCTCACCGCTGGTAGACGCGCGCCTTGCCGACGGATCGCGTGTCAATGTCGCCATCAGGCCGGTAACAATCGATGGCCCGATGGTTTCTATCCGAAAATTCTCGAAACGGCCCTTTACACTGGAGCGCCTCGTAGCAGGAAACTCGATGGCGGAGGGGATGAAGATATTGCTGACCGCTGCCGTCAAGGGACGCAAATCGATAATCGTGTCCGGCGGAACTGGTTCGGGCAAGACGACGATGCTTAATGCGCTTTCTTCGCAGATTTCGGACAAGGAGCGCCTCATTACAATCGAAGACGCGGCTGAACTGCAACTCCAGCAACGGCATGTTTGCCGTCTTGAGACGAAACCGCCGACGCTGGATGGGCGCAACGAAATCAGGCAGCGCGAACTCCTTAGAAATGCACTGCGGATGCGCCCCGACCGTATCATCATCGGCGAGGTGCGCAGCGAGGAAGCCTTCGATATGCTCCAAGCTATGAATACCGGTCATGAAGGGTCGATGTGCACGATCCACGCGAATACTCCGCGTGATGCCATGTCACGCTTGGAACAAATGATCGGCATGGCAGGGATGCCGATGTCGCAGCTTAGTATTCGCCAGCAGATTGCATCCGCTGTCGACCTGGTCGTTCAAGTAGCACGTATGCATGACGGCTCGCGCAAGCTGGTCTCGGTTTCCGAGATTACAGGCATGGAAAATGACGTCATCCAGATGCAGGAGCTGATGGCCTTCAAGAAGGTTGGAGTCGATGAGAACGGGAATCTGCGCGGCCAGTTCGTGGCCACTGGAATTAGGCCGCGCTTCCTCGAACAAATCGCAGACCTAGGGCTGCACGTTCCCGACGAGATCTTCGATCCCAGTAAGAGGCTCAATTGACGTCATGCAGACAACGCTCATCTACCTAGCGGTCTTTCTTGCGGTTCTGGTCTTGGCAGACACTTTCCAGCGTGCGACGCGCAACGCGCTGGAGCGGAAGAAATTCGTCAACTACCGCCTGAGCCTCATTGAGCGCGACGTTGACCGTAAGGTTGTCTATCGCCAAATGCTGAAGGAGCGCGGTATCGGCAGCCGGCAGCAGCAGGCCTCACTTGAATCGCTGCGACGTTATATTGCGCAGTCAGGAATTCGATATGAGGGCGTGAGGTCTATGGCTTATCTAATCGCACTGACACTGGTGCTTTTTACGATCTGGAACTTCATCGGTTTCTCAACGCTGCCGAGCATCATTTTTACAGTGCCTACCGCCATTTTCGTCGTAGCGGCCTTCATCGCGCGCAAGCGTTCCAAGCGGATCAAGAAGTTTCTTGTGCAGTTTCCGGACGCGCTCGAGGTGATTGTGCGAAGCCTCGCAGCAGGACACCCCTTGCCAGTGTCGATCTCGCTTGTGGCGCGTGAAATGCCAGATCCGATCGGGTCGGAGTTTGGGATTCTGACGGATGAATTGACATACGGAACCGATGTAGACACCGGCACGCGCAACATGGCCACGCGCGTAGGTGCCGAGGAATTGAACCTCCTGGCAATCTCCCTTACGGTTCAGCGTGGCGCGGGCGGGAAC
This sequence comes from Aminobacter sp. MDW-2, assembly GCF_014250155.1. NCBI lineage: Bacteria > Pseudomonadati > Pseudomonadota > Alphaproteobacteria > Hyphomicrobiales > Phyllobacteriaceae > Aminobacter > Aminobacter sp. MDW-2. Next base: position 731,073 of record NZ_CP060197.1, on the reverse strand, counting down.
CTGGCTGAGATTCTTACAAATCTGGCTGATATGGTCCGCAAGCGGGTGATGATGAAAGCAAAGATCAAGGCCATCTCGGCTGAAGGTCGCATGACTTCGTGGTTCATGCTGTGTTTTCCGTTCGTTCTCTACGGCATCATCAACTTTCTGCAGCCAAAATACTTCCAACCGGTCTGGGAAAGCGGTAATGGCCCGATTTTTTTGACTGCCGGTGGCGTCATGATGGTCATTGGGATGCTGATCCTGCGTAAGATCGTAAACTTCGACTACTAGGCGACGCCGTGCTCCAATTTGCTATCCTGTTGGCGACTTTTGCTTCCACGCTGATCCTCAGCGCGCTGGCTCTTGGCTACATCACATCTCGGCGTGAGGTTCAGATGCGGCTTGGCCAAGCAGCATCTGGCGACTCCACATCAGGACCAATTCCGGAGGATCTTCGAGGTCTGCCTGTCGCCGAAGCGGAGCTGGTCCGCAATTATTACACAGTCGTGCGGGCGGACAAGAATCCGAACTCCCTGCAGAATCGCTTGATCCGCGCTGGCTACTTTTCCGCCAGCGCACCGCGTATTTTTCAGCTGATCCGTATCCTGGTGGCAGGTATCACCTTTGCGGGTACGTTTGTATTGCTGGGCTGGGCCAAGCCGGAGATGGCGCGGGGCTATCAGCTGCTTGCCGTGTTCGTGGCAACCGCGTTCGCCTTTTTCCTGTGCAATGTGATGTTGGAACGCCGGGGCGACAAACGCGAGATAGAATACCGGAAGCTGTTTCCCGATTTCATGGATACGCTCATTGTCTGCGTTGATTCAGGAATGAGCATCGAGGCAGCCATCGATCGAGTTACAAAGGAATTCCTGAAGTCCAGAAGCAGAGACTTCGGCCTTCATTTGGCGATCATGATGCTGGAGGTACGTGGCGGCCGCCGGCTGCGCGACGCGCTTTCGCTTTTTGCCAAGCGCTTGCGCATTGAAGAAGCGCACGCGTTAGCCGTTCTTTTTCGCCAATCGGAAGAGCTTGGTGCGAGTGTTACGAAGACATTGCGTGTCTTCAGCCAAGAGATGCGAGAGAAGCGCATGATCAGGGCTGAGGAAAAAGCAAACGCCTTGCCGTTCAAGATGCTCCTTCCGCTTGCTGGCTTTCTCTTTCCCATCAGCGTGCTAATCGTGCTTGTGCCAATTCTAATGCGAGTTGTTACGCTACTGAAAAGTCTTTCTTAAATTGTTGATCGTGGACCTTGATGTAGGTCCGATCGCCGTCGTTTCTTGACAGAGCTTTGGCTTGGATCGGCGACGTACAAGGCCGCGATGAGGCGAGAGCCTCAGTGGCTTCTCGACCCATCGGTAGGATAAGACTGCGGCGGCGACCGAGACGGCCGCGGTTATAGCGAGCAGCGGTCAAGCTGGGAGAGCCTCCCGCAAAGGCGAAGTATTGGATAATGCCAAAGATAGATGTCGCACGAGATTAGACCCAACTTGGCCCCCGGACCCCTTCGGAATCTGGAATTCAACCGATACTTGGCTGATGGACAGCCTTGATCCAACGTTGGGCGCGGAGTACCGGCTGCATCATACGCAAAACGGCACTACGGATCGCAATATCTATCGAAATGGAGTCGGCACGACCGACAGTGGAGTGGTGCAGAAGCCGTCAGGTGCCAGTGCAGTTCTCCTGTACATCTTGGCTGAGGACAACTCGCTGGCCGAATGTGCCAAGGGCTCGATTAATTTCGTCTATCTGCGCAACGGCGCGCTATCGGCCAACTGGATCGCCGCCGAGGACAAAAGCTGGCGGACTCCCGCGACCTTCTATACCATTGCCGATGGGTAGCGAGGGCAGGGGGATGACGTACAATCCAGCGCTCGACGGGCTGCGAGCATTGGCGGTGCTGGCCGTGCTGTTCTTCCATTGTAGGTTTCCTCCGGGCTTCGGTGGGTTCATCGGCGTCGATGTCTTCTTTGTCCTCAGTGGCTATCTGATCACCTCGCTTCTGCGGGCCGAGATTGCCGCGACGGGCCGGATCGATCTGCGCCGGTTCTATCTGCGGCGCGCACTGCGCTTATGGCCGGCGCTTCTGCTGATGCTGGCTGCGTATGCTTTGGTGGCTCCTGCTCTGTTTCCGGAAGACTCCATGCCGCGCGACGTGGCCCTAGCCGGCCTTTACCTGACGGACTATTCATTCGCGTTTTGGGACTGGCCGGATAAGCTCAACCACACATGGTCGCTCGCCGTCGAGCAGCACTACTATCTGATCTGGCCCCTGGTGGTGATCGCGACGTGCCGGCTGTCGCCGCGTTCCGTCGTCTGGATTCTTGCGGCGTTGTTCGTGGCGGCGTCGGCATGGCGCATCTGCGAGGCGCTGGCCTGGGGGAATTGGCAGGAGGTGTATTATCGGTTTGACACGCGCCTGAGCGGCCTGATCATGGGCTCGCTGGTTGCTGTCCTGCCATGGCGTCCCAGCCCGCAAGCCGCGCTGGTCCTGAGCCGCTTCTCGATGATCGTACTTGGACTGGCCTTCCTGTTGCTGCATTGGAAACTGCTCGATGCCTTGACCTGGCCAGCCGTTCTGATCGACCTGGCGGCGGCGGCTTTGGTGATGTCGTTGGCGAGCGGCCACCAAACGCCGATCAGCGCGGCGCTATCGGTTAGGTTGCTAGTCTACCTTGGGTCGATCTCGTACGGTATCTACCTCTGGCACTACCCAATCGTCCGAGCGGTGCGCGATAACGCGGACCCGTTTTCTGGAACCTTCGTGGTGATCGTTCTATCGATCGGTGCCGCAGCGCTCTCCTATCGCTTCGTCGAAAAGCCGCTGCTAGCGCGCCGCAGTCGGCCAGCCGTGCAAGTCGCCTAACATGGATGCTTCGGTCTGGCACATTGGCTCACCTGAGCTTGGCCTCCCATTGATCGGCCTTCGTTAGATGGGTGAGAATGCGCTTGATCTGGACTGCGCGAACATCGTCAGCAACAGGGCGGACATGCGCAGCAAGTCGGAAAGCAAGGTCGGCGATCTCTCGATTCGCCAACTTCGCCTTGCCGCAATCACGGATGTTGACTGCGACGATGGCTGCTGCCGAGTGGGCCGCATTTTCAGAGGCTTCGATGATCATCGAGGCGCACTCTCCTAGTTCGCTCTCGGCCTGGCACATTCGAATGGCAGTATGGCCGCAACAAGCAGGATGCGCTGTTTCATGCAGGATCGCACTAGCCATTCTATGGGAGCGCGCCGGATGACGGTCGCTAGTTCAGCGAATTTCTTGAGGGGTACCAGTTCAGGCTACGCCCAAGGGATTGCCGAAGAGCAGGGTTGCCGCGCTTGACAAGCTGCAAGGCTTCCGTGACGAACTCCGCGCTGTCCCTTCGGCACAACTGATCGACTATTGCGTCCACGGGCACGCGGCAGCGGAGATCGCGCACGCAATCATCATCTAAATATGTGCGCGCTACATTTCGGTTTCATGTGAACCGTACACGAATCGTGCGTTGACTTTCGTCACGAACCCTTTACCGGGTTTCCATGCGCAGAATTGCGACCTGACCCGCCCACGAGGCGGGTTTTGCATTTCAGCATGTCGACACGAACTCCCTGCGACGAAGTGCAACGAACGCAGACGCCAGCTTGAAGAGCAGCGGCGGAAGGCGGCGTAGAGGTATTTGTGACAAAATGCTCGCAGGCAGGAGTTCGAGGGCGGCGGTATTGGCCACCCGCACTCTCGCGAGGCCGGGCAGCCGGTCATCGGGCAGGGTGACGATCATGGGTATCCACCTCAGGGTTCAGCGAAATGGAGCCAATATCCCGGAGTGGGGCTGGGCTCGGTACGCGGGCGACCGGGAGTTCTGCGAGCTATCACTGCCACAGCGACAACACCCATCGGCCGCGCGTGAAATCAAGGTTCCTATTTTCAAACGTAAGGAAAAGGACTTGGTGCCTTGTCCCATTTGTCATCCAACGGAACCTTGGTTCCGCATCGGCAGAATGGCTTGGTTTCCCGAAGAGCGCGTAGTGAGATTTATCGGGCACGATTGCGCCAAACGCCACTACCAAGGGGAGTTTGACGTTGCGGAGAAGCGCTACCGAAAGGAAGCCAGAATCCGTTACTTGCAGCGTCGATGGAGTGAGATAGCTCCGAATGCAGGGCGCTTGATGAACGCTGCTGCAGCTCTTTCAGAGATCGCGAAAGCGCTTGAAGACGTTCGCGCGGAAATCGATCAGAAGGCGCGAGGACTGTCGAAGTTTTTCGGTGCAGAGCTGTCGCGGAATAGCGGTCGCATTGAGATCAAAATCGATACTGGCGTCAAGGACAATCAAGGTAATGCGGTCATTGGTACCGATGTTCTTGGCACAGCTGTTGGAACAGAATTTTGGGGCAGGCCGTTTGTACCTTATCAGCAGCTTCTGACGCTGATGCGAGACATAGAGGATCTGAGTCGTCCGCTGCCCACATGGCGCGGCGAAGAACTTGCCTCACAGCATGAGACAGAAATTCTGGATCGAGGAGCATCTGCGGATGCATTGCCGGATCGACTAGACGATCTGACTCTATTGCTGTTCTGGTCCCAGATGTTTTTCGAGCCCGACAATCTCGCGCTGCTCGAGCGATGGGGCAAGAATGCCGGTTCACCTTTTCAGTCGCTGGTTTGCAGATTTGACGACGGCCGACTTGTGATCGCGTCCAACAGTTTTTTTGCCTATCACTATGCGAACCCCGAAGTGCCACCCCATGCTCTGGTTCGACCGCCTCGTCTATCCAGCGAGATCCTCAACCTGCGTCGCCCAATGGCGAGAAACCGCTAAGGCTAGCTCCGAGACAGAAGGCGGGACATGGAACAACTCAAACCTGGTATTCGCAAGCATCGATCTTAACAAGCAGCTGGTGGCGGCACGGATGTGCGCGGTGCCCAGGGGCGCGCCGTCTGCCCATGAAATCAAAGCGGCCCAAACGGCTCGAAGGAAGGCAGGCGAGAAATCACGCCTTCGCACTCTCAAACTGAAACGGGAGAATGGCGGCAAGGACGGCACACGGCTGACAAAGGTCAAGGTCAAGATTTCGGCCGACTGTCACGAGCGCCAAGAGCTACGTTCTCGGCCTGGCACATTCGAATGGCGCTATGGCCGCAACAAGCAGGATGCTCTTTTCCATGCCGGCTGGGAGCAAGCAGGAATGGCGGTCGCCAGTTCGGCCGATTTCTTGAGGGGCACTCGGTCAGGTTACGCCCAGGGCATTGCCGAAGGCAGGGTTGCCGCGCTCGACAAGCTGCAAGGCGTGACGAGCTCGGCGCGATTTCGCCGGCCCAACTGATCGACTATTGCGTCGAGGGGCACACCGTGACGGAGATTGCTCATACAAATGGCATGAAGGAGCGAGATATGGCTACAGCGCGGATCGTGCGGTGACTTTCGTCGCGCTCCCCGCGAGGCGGTTTTTCGTCAGCGACCCTGACCTTGGGAACGAATTCGGGAGTAGCGCCCCGATTGGGATAGCCGCCCGGTTGAATTCCGGCAATCAATCAAGCCGAGACAGCAGGCGGGCATGAGCCGCTTTGGCCATCGAGAGGACTGGTGTGACGAAATTCATGCGACGCGCTTTATGGCTGCGGCCAGCCGGCGCAGTTACGAACTGGATGGCGCGCCCGGCGCGAAGCCGACACATCGTGCGGTTATGCTGGAGCCTCTGCGTGCCGAGAACAAGGCAGCTTAGGCTGCGTCATCTCCGTGCCGCCTCATGCCTTGCTAGGTCTCTGTTGCCGGCCGCGATTGCCTCTTGTCTCGTCGAGAAGGGGCCGGTCTCCTCCAAAGTGTTACCCCGAAAGTGCACCCTGTAGTAATACCCGTCGGTCTTCTTGTTGACCTCAACACTGTTCATAGCCGGCGAACCAAAGCTCATATAGCGCACTCCCGCATTGAGGCGCGTATCCTCCCACCGCTGCCGCCGCCTGTCGAGCGGGCTCACCAACCCGGCCGAACAAGCGGACCGTGCCCCTAGGCCTTGCTGTCAGTTGCCCGCAGATGGTCGTGTAGAACGTTGATCTCTTCCCAGCTGTATTGAGCGCCTGAGCGCGTGACGATCTTGGCCGAAGAATGTCGCCTGCTTAGCGGAACATTTGCTGCATGCCGCAAGGCTTGCGACAGGTGATCAAACGCCATCCCGTGCGGCAGTTGGCTGTCCTCACACTCAAAGAAAGTGGCGGGCTCGTGTAGATCGACCGACTTGATGTCTTTCATTGCGGGTAAGCGAACACCCCCATCAGAAGTGTGATTGCGCCAATAGCGATCAGCAGCAAGCCTGGCCAGTTGTGGCCACCTCCGCGCAGACGCCAAGGCTCCAGTGTGCGGCCTGCAATGGGGTCAACATGGCTATCGCTGAGTTGGCCTCGGTGGAGAACCGCAAGTGCGAGGGTCACGACACCGCAAACAACCAATAAAGCGCCAAACCACATAACCGCGGTCATAGCTCTGCTCCAGCTTTAGAGCCTGCAAATAAACGCGCAAAAGAGCCATTCGATCCTGATGGTGTGGAATTCCTAGTTGGGTGCGTGCTGGGTGCCTTCCTGAATGGGAGCAGGATCCCGCGCACCGTCCATGAACCCGGTGATGAACAAGGCAACCACCGCGAAAGCGACAGCCACCATCATGGCAAAGAAGCTTGTAGTCTTAACCGCGTAATGGAGAGGGCGACGAACACCATTGCGGCGGGGGCTGTCACAAGTCCCTGGTGGATGCCGTCACTTGCCGACGTGTCACAGACAGCCGGGCTGCGCCTGCCAATTCTGGGCTGCGCCTGGCTGATTGTGCAAATCTTGCACAAGGTAATGGGAAAGGAGCAAACTCATTTTCATTGCAGGCAATCACTCCCCGCCGCCGCAAGGCCGCGGGGCTTTTTTTGTGCGCGAGCGCGGGAGGTGAATCTCGACACACGTTATGTTTTGTTGAATAGAACGCTCATGGAAACATCCGCTTCTTCCTCTAGCCGCCATCGCTCTTCCGCATTTGCTGGAGGTGCAATCATAGGCGCACTTGGTGGGCTGATCGGCCTCGGGGGAGCGGAGTTTCGCCTGCCACTTCTAATAGGGCTTTTCAGATTTGCTGCTCTTGAAGCAGTCATCCTCAACAAGGCGATGAGCCTTGTGGTCGTGGCCACGGCCCTGCCATTTCGTGCTGGCACCGTGCCATTCGCCAGTATCGCGGCAAACTGGCCGATTGTGGTGAACCTGCTGGCGGGAAGCCTGCTAGGTGCATGGTTCGGGGCGGGGTGGGCTACGCGCCTAAAGTCAGAAACTCTCTACAAGGTTATTGCAGCACTGCTGGTCGCCATGGCGATTGTATTGGTCTTCGGTCATGATGCGAACGTCCGCCATCCTCTATTGACCGGGATGGCTCAAATCATTGCAGGTGTAGCAGTCGGGTTTCTCATAGGAGTTGTTGCATCGCTGCTTGGCGTCGCCGGCGGCGAACTCCTTATCCCAACCCTTGTCTTGCTGTTTGGCGCTGACATCAAACTCGCTGGAAGCCTCTCACTCGCGGTCAGCCTACCAACGATGCTGGTAGGCTTCACGCGCTATAGTCGAGATCAGAGCTTCTCGGTGCTGGGTCGTAACAAGGCTTTCCTACTCATTATGGCGGGCGGTTCTATCGTCGGGACCTTTATCGGCGGCTTGCTTCTTGATGTTGTTCCAAACGGGGTACTGCTACCCGCGCTCGCCATTATCCTTCTGATATCGGCGGTGAAAGTCTGGCGGCATTCTTGACGAATTTCGATAGTGCCCCGGCTTCGGCTGGCGGGGCCTATTGTCGTTTTAGCGTGCAGGATGATCCAGAAACAAGAAGCCCCACCTGGCTTGCGTTCGCCTTGGTGGGGCTCGCCTCTTGATGGGTTCCCCGGATGTTAACTCTGCGAAGCCACCCTGGCTGAAGCGGTCATGTATCCAGTACCGCTGACTTACCACCCAATCGCCCCGTTGCCATTAGGCAGCGGGGCTCTTTGTTGTTTGAGCGGTCGCCGGTCGCCGGTTACGGGTCACGGGTCACGGAAGCGGCGTACCTTCACCCATATCTAACCGTGCTCTGAAATCTCCGTTGACGCGGCTTAATCACGACAAATGGGGCAGATACCGACGGAGTGGAGCTAGGCCCAAGCACACAGGTATTGCCCAATGGATGACGAACGGAAAACGACCTCCGACCGATGGGCGCCATTGAAGTGCTTGGCAAATGTCGCATTGCTCTTTGCGCCCATCGCTATCGGGCTTGGCATCTTGGCGATGGTGTCTGCCGGTAATGATCGGGATGTCGATCCCATCGTCACGAGTGCCATTCAGCGAAGCAAGTGAGCCTCGCCAGAATTCTCGGGGAGGCGGAGGCGGAACGTGCTCTATGACTTCGCTCTGCCTGGTGCGCGCTTTACCTGTTTCGCCGCAGGCTTGGTCGCGGGCTTGCGGCCAAGGCCGAGCTTCTTCGCCAGTTCCGAGCGCCTTGCCGAATAGCCCGGAGCTACCATCGGGTAATCTCTCGGCAGCGACCACTTGGCACGGTATTCTTCAGGCGTCAGTCCCAAGATGCCGAGATGCCGCTTAAGGGTCTGGTACTGCTTTCCGTCCTCAAGGCTGATGATGTAATCGGGTGTGACAGTCTTCTTGATCGGCATCCGAGGCGTTAGCGTTTCTTGCTCCGGTTCGAGTGGCGTACCGAGCCTGCTGATGCTGGAGTGGATCTGAGCAATCAATCCCGGAAGTTCTGCTACCGGCACCGGATTGTTCGAAACATAGGCCGTCACAATGTCGGCGGTGAGTTCGATGAGATGATCAGTCGGCTTCGGCAATAGTTCGGTCATACAGATTTCTCCACGTTCAACACTAGCGGAACGTATTCGCTTGTGCGGCTGAGATTGCAAGAGCGCTTACGGCTTCGCTATCGCCAGATTTGGCGATTGACGTGCCTTCGCTACCGAAGGGTGGTGGTGGTTTTTAGCTTAAACTAATATTAATTGCGGACGATGCATCCTGAGCATCTGCGGGCGTGTATTGAGTACCGCGGCGCGAAAAGCGCCCAGGCAATAGGCTCCGTCATCGTAAGGTGGCGGGGCTTCTGTCGTTTAAGAATGGGCAAGCAAGTACGGCCCGCATGGACGTCGCCAGGTCGGGCCGTTTGTTGCCGTAGCATGGATTTCGGAAGGGCAGCCGACGCAACGCTCATTCGTCGATGCAAGGCGTTGCGCCGGGCACTTACCCCAGCCTAATGCTAAATCTTACTCTCAGCGGCGATACGCACAATTAGCTCATTGGATACGAGGGTAGGGCAGACTAGCTACTAGCTGGCGGGAACGCATGGCGCAGTTAGAGATTGTGCTAGCGGAGCGCGTGCCCTCAGGCCGCGCTCCAAGCAGCGGGCCTGCCGTTTTCCAGCCGGTAACGGCAGGTCTCGTGCACAAGCGTTCTTGTGGCGGAGCGCAAGGCAACGCCCCGAACCGTCAGGCGCTCTAGCAGCGAGGCCTGTCGCGAATTCGCCCTCCGGCAGGCCTTCGCTTTCAATCCATCAGCAACACCAAACCCGGATACAATCTTTTGAGATTTGGCAGCGACCGTTCCTGCCACACAATATTGCTATTGCCCCGAACCACCATCCGAACTTCGGGATGATTTCGGGCCTCGATCATCAGCTTTGCCAGAATATTCCTGCCCTGTGAGTTGAGGAATTCAAGGTCGGACAGATGTACCGTGATAGCTGGCGGCCTTGAGTTCAGGAGGTCCCGAACCAGCGACGTAATCTCCGGAGCGGCCTTGTTCTCCAGCCGCATGACTCCGCTAAAATATAGATCGCTTCCTTCAGCCCAAACACTATATTCCTCAGTCTTGATGTCCATAGGATCTGCCCTCAAAACGTCTGATAGTCTATGAAATACAAGATCCTTGTACCTGCTGCATCCTGTACAGCAGATTGGCATGAAGCAGCAGAATTGAGCTAAATACGTCCTGTTGGGCTGATCAGACCTGAGTTTGGCGTAAGAGGTGGCGGGGCCTTTTGTCGTTCTTGCACCGCATAGGCAGGCGTCGGAAAACCGCAGCGCTCATTTCGTATTTTGATGTATAGTGGCCGCGTAGCCGGATCGCCTTCGGTTACATCCTGCTCTCCGGCCTGCCTCGTGGCGGGCCTTTTTTTGTGGGTGCCCGCCAGCGTCCGCCCGACAAAATGCGGTGCGCGGCCCTAAGTCTCGATCCGCCGCTTCTCATCCAGCAGGATCTTGCATGCCTTGATGACTGCGCCTGCTTCAAGCAACATTGCTGAGACTTTATCGGGCGAAAATAGATCGACTGCACTTGCCATCGCATTAAGTTCGAACACGATGTCTCCTTGGCCTGTGTCGTTGGCTGGCGTCCCGGAGAAGGCTATCTCGTCCCTGTAGTCCCGGATGCTCGCTGCGGCGCGCTGCATCAGTCGAGTGGTTTCAGTCGGCGTCAACTTCGCAATCTCATTCGCGGCGCGTGCCAGTTCGGAGATGAAGGCGGGATCTGAGTCTGAGGCCACTCCGATGCTCACCGCAATTCCGCTTCGATGATCTCAAGCGCAGCGTCGTAGATCGATGCCAGTCCCGGTTCGTCGGCCTGGTGCTCCTTAAGCAGGCCATGTGCGTGCACGTAAATCTCCCTGACTTCCTCATCGGAAAAAATGCCTTTCGCCCCAAGCATTCCAACCAAGGAGGCAAGCAGCGACGACGACACCAATTCGCTGGCAGCTAGGGCGTCAACACGGGGATCATCGGACATTTCACGCCTTTCTGAAGTCTGACTGCCATCGGATGCACGCAATCAATGTCCTCAGCCGAGGACGGCAGCTATCATCGCGCAGAGATACAGATGGGCACAAGGCGTCATGGAGCGGAGGCAGTGGAGGCCGATGCCTACGACACCCAAATGCCCATTGTGGGCAATTTGGACCCAACCGGGAAATACGAACTGGGTTCGCATTTGGACGCTGGCAAGAGGTCGGGTTGTGCTCGGCTGGGATGGCCCTAGACAAGAATGGCTGCGCCGACAGCTATCCAAAAACAGACCGTGGCGACCACGATCAAAATTGGGCCGGCTCGAAGTCGTTCGTCGCTTTGGCTGCCGTCTCGCATGCTATACACCCGTCGCCGTATATTAGCTTAACGCACTATACTGGGACACAAGAAATGCAAATGATGGAGACGGCGCCGGTTAAGGCATGGGCGGTCGTCGATGAGACCGGCAAGATCACGCCCCCCAACATTCACGCAAGTGAGATCAAAGCGGCTGCGACAGCAAAACGATGGGGCAAGACCTATCGTGTGATCCCTGTTTTCGTCATCCCAATCGGCGATTGGTCCGGTGGTACCGATGAGGGCACCCCCGTTCAAGGATTGCCCGCCGGCGAAACCGGAGCCTGAGATCGGCATGGGCCACCATGCTCAATTTGGCAGACGGTCCGCAGGCGAACAGCCCGGCTAGCCCCTCATCATCGCCGATGCGATATCGGGCGCTCGGCCTTTCGGTCCGGCGCAAACAGGTAGACTGCCGCCGGCGGCTCGGGTCCGGCCCAGAGTCGCTGCTCACGGGCATAGACCCACAACCGCCCTGTCTTGGTCCGCTCACGGCCCGGATCGAGCACCGGCGCCGGTGTGTCGTCGGCGAACAGATGGTTGGAGGCGAATATGTTCCTCACCAGCCGCTCGTGCAGGGCTTCCACCCACCAGCAGCCGCCGCCGACCCATCCAGCCAGCGTCGAGCGCGCCAGATCGACACCGTGTCGGGCGAAGATCTGCGACTGCCGGTAGAGCGGCGTGTGATCGCAATATTTGGAGACCAGCACCTGCGCCAGAAGCGCCGGCGTTGCCAGTCCGCCGGCGATCAACCGCTCCGGCGCAGCCACTTGTGCTATCGTCTCGCAGGCACGACAGGCGTATTTCGGGCGCGTGATGCGGACCACGCGAAGCTGTGCCGGAACCCAGTCGAGCATATCGCTGATCGCATGGAGTGCGCCGCCACGGCACACACTGCCTGGACCACCATGGCGAGCCAGCCCCTTCCGCATGTCGGTGTGCCCAGCGCCAGATGCACCTTCACCCCGCCGGAACGATCATCATGATGCAGTCCCTCCGCTGTCGACGAACGCTCGTACGGCAACAGGATCACTGCCCGCAGGTGCAAAGACACGCCGCCCATCCGGCAGTTCGATTGCCATCATCCCGTCAGGGGGCCGCACAAGGTTCTGCAGCGCGAGTGCCGCTGCCGCGTCCGTTGCCAGCGTCACAGATGACAGTTCGCTTGCTTCTTCTGCGTCACGCCGAATTCCGCGCGCCAACGAAACAGGATGCCGGTCGCGATCCCGTGCCGGCGCGCGACAGCCGAGACCGTTGCACCTAGAGCTTCGCTCTCCTGGACGATGGCGAGCTTCTGCGCGTCCGTGAAGAACCGGCGGAAGCGCGTGGCGGGAGCGTCATCTGGACGCGCTGTCAAGCCGTTTTCGGACGTCGCGCCGTTAGTGATATCACTAACGGGCGGGCGGGCGGAGGGATGCGCGCGCCAGTCCTCCAAGCGGTCACGCCAACGGCGCAGCGCGTAGGGCGAAAGCTGCAGTGCCGCGGCGTATTCGTGAACGCCCATGCCGCTCCCGTTCATCGCCTCGACATGCATTGCCCAGAACGCCCGAAGCGCACGATTGCGCACATCCGTGCTCACGCCAAAACGTTGGCATTGACGCCGGCGCGGCCCTTTCTGGCGTTGTTGCGGGCACGCTTCTCGGAGCGATTGTGCCTGCGATTCCACATGTTTGCGCGCTGCTTCCTTGCCCATCAGATGGTCAAGCCAGCGCTCGAACGTACGCCGGTTGAGATGGTGATGGCGGCAATAGGTTGTGCGCGCCAACCCGCTCTGACGCCACGCTTCGACGTGAACCACCCAGAAGGACTTACGCGCCGTGTTCTCGAAATGTCTCAAATTCACCGGAGACCCTCCATGCTACGAAGGAACTCCACATGCAGCGATTTTGCACTACGCCAACGAGGTGTCAGGACCGGACGCTTACAGAACGACAGAGGACGGCGAGATAAAAGCGCATGCCCGAAACGCCTTAAGCCATTGGCATGGCTTGCGTTTTCCGGTGCATGGCGGCCGGTCGCGGGCATATTGCCCGGTTTTTGTGAGGGATTTCAGTACCTTCGCATGCACGCTGCCCGCTCCGTCGCCGGGAGCGTCGCATAAGATGGGAAGATCCGGGACATGCACAGCGCTTGAGCGGATATTGGCCAGCAGATCTAGCGCCTCTTGAAAGGGTTGCGTGTTGGACCAGGCCGGGACTGTGCTACCTCAGGTTACGCACACTGGTTCAGCGGCATGGCATGGCCGATCTAACTCGAAGCAGTCGCTTTCCCCACGCTACTGAACGAAGGCTTTGCGCCTTACGTCGACCAGTCAGTTCAACTTCACTGCTCCCGCGAAGCGGACACCATCATTTCTCGACAGCTAAATCGAGACACGCGGTTCCGCTGGATCACTCTGCAGCGTCTTGCAGCGCTCGACTTGTAGCCCCTTCGAAATAACCAAGGCGCTACGATTCACACTGCAGATGATCGATTACCGCGAGGCAATGCCCGCACAGTTGCGTGTCGCCCATAGTGGCGTCGAAATGAACTTCGAAGCCTCCAGTGCTATCAGGATACGCGACGTGAGCGTCTTGATATGCGCGCTGCAACTTCATCCCAATGTCGGAGAGTCGGCAGTGTAGCGATGTGGAGGACCAGCCATATCGAATACGTCACGTCAGGGCTCCAGAATTCGCCATCCGACATTTTTCCATGAGCCAATTCGTGACGGATGGAGGGCCCGCCCCGAAAGTTGAACAGAAGCTCGATTTCCTGAACTAGGGCGGGAGGCATGAGTCGCAGAAGTGCTTCACGGAAATCCTCCAAAATGCGGCTCAGCATTGCCTCTTCCTGTGTGCCATCCTGATTAATCCGGTTAGTTTCCACGCCTTCCAAGTTGAGGATATGCCGCAGGGAGTTCTCCAGTTGCGGCAAGATCAGGTGTGCGGCCTCAAGTTCGTCGCCTCCGATAAACCGTGCAGCACCGATCGCAAACGTGTGTTGGTGATTAGGTGGCACGAACGGACTCGCCTGCATCAAAGGCAACAGTGCCTCGACAGAAACGGAGTGTTCTTCCCAAAGGACGCGCCGGATGGGATCGATCCTGCCGGACACAACAAGGCTGCGCCGAATTCGATCGTGCTGATTGACGAGGAACCGGACTTGATTCTCATTTGGCGGTCCAGCGGGGGCCAAGCCGGGGGCAATGAAACGGGTTCGGCCTTGGCTGTCGCTGACCGTCGTCGAGAAGATCGCTGATATGCTTCCGTAAGCCGCGCTCAGAACTTCGTCGCGCAATTTATCCGGGTCGGGTGACTTCTCACACATGAATAGGGCCCGAACTGTTTCGGCTAGCGTTTTGTTCCGCACCGCTGCTTCGGTTGCCTCAACCAGTTCGGTGATGTTCGTCTCGTGCGAAAAGCTCGACATTTCGTCTGTGATGCGCGGCTGGATTGAATTTAGACGGTCTTGCAATGCCTGCCGTCGACCGGCTGTTCCCGGAAGCGGCCTCAGCGCCTGTATCGCGTCATTCAGGAAGTGAGTCTGAACGAAGGCTGAATCCGGTCGCGCATCGGCATCCGCAACATACGTCTCAGCGGCCTCGATCAAACACCGGTTGCTGCTGTTGGAATCCTTAGCCCGGTGGTAGGCGCGTGCGGCGAGGTCCCACAGCGCTCTTCTGCCCGGATGGTCGCGCGCGAGCTTGTCACTTGCGACGAGGATTTCGGCCGCTTGTCCGAGTTGAGCATAATCCCAAACCTCAGTACCCAGATTGATTGGCCCGATATGGATAAATCCCCAACCGTCATCATTGTCCAAAGCGAATTGGGACACTTCCGCAATGATTTGGCGCAACGGATCAAATTCTTCGCGTTTCCAGCCCATAGCGCGCGCGATGGCAGCGGCCCGCGTTAGGTATTCGGCGGCTGGCACACTGGCAGGATTTGTTTGCTCGAAATCGAAATGAGCTTCGGCGTTCAGCACTGCTCTGACACACTCGACATAGCTCGCCATCGCTCGCAGTCCCGACGCTGTGTCCTTCTTGTTCAAAAGCCAACAGACATCAGCGATTCTGGCACGGAATGCTGGATGGCCGACCTCGGGGGCAAACTGTGAAAGTATTCCAACTTGATCGGCTAGGAGATCGGTGGGGATGGCAGACCTGCGGCCGTCCATGACCGCCAAAGGACCGAACGGCTCGATCCGATCATCAGGCTTGAAGTGGTATCCAGAAACCTGGCTTAAGACCCCTAGTGCTCGTTCGCTTTCGTCGTCTCCGCCTGCCGTTCTTATGTCTACGACTGCTGTACGGATACGAGCATAGACATCAAGACTGTCTGCGACTTTGGAAGCTGCGACAGCCGCTTTGACGGCCTCTAGCTGGAATGAACTCAAGGGAACAACATAATTGACGCCGGGAATTTGAGTATTCGAAGAACTTTCCTGTTCGGACACAACTCCCCCCTTTGCCTGAAATTTCGAACATATCACGCGGTGCAGACCTGCACTGCATTTTCATCCAGTGGCGATTGGAGCCTCGACACGGGACGGTCAACTGCATCAACGGTTGGCTCTGGGATACTGGCAAGGAGACGTCTGAAATGGGTTCTCCGCGGGACGGCAGTTTATTGGTATCGGACTAACAAACTTTCGACCCCGCGCCAGGACAAGGCGCTCTGGCCCTTTCTTCAATGGAGGTCAGCTGGCATGGAGCGGTGGTCAGCAGGTTGGCGCCCAAAGAGGCCTGAAACCTAGGCAGATACGGGCGATCGGGTTCTTCCTCGATCACGAAGAACGTATGTGGGATCGTGCCCCTTTTTGACCTCGCAATAGATAGCAAGTTGCGAGGCTGCGACCTGGCGAAGATCAAAACCGGTGCGCCTGTGATGGGTCCGAAAATATGGGCCCGCTCTCAAGTGGTTCAGCAGAGAACCGGCTGGCTGGTCCAGTTCGAGATCACGTCCGACGCGTCCACAGGCCCAACCAGCTTGAATATCCTGCAGGGGTCTCGATTGCCGAGGGCGCGGGCGTCCAGGGATTCACACGGCCGGGGCTGCGTGTTAAGCTTCGCGCCAGAGGCGAAACGCTGCGTGTAGGATTAGATGGCCAGAAGTGATCTCCTTGTTTCGTTGGTGAAGGCAGGAGCGTCTGGCGACCGTTCGACTTTGACCACGACCGTCGAGGCGCTGGTCGCCGAAGAACGCGCCAAAAGCCATCATGTCTTGGCCGACAAGCTTCACCGCGCGCTCGCCTCGGTACCCGTTACCACGTCGAGCGAGCTGCGTCGCACCGGTGCGCCCGGCCGAGATTTCGTCGTCGAATCGGAGCCGCGGGTCGGGCTCGACAGCCTGATCTTGACGCTCCCCGCAGAGCGGCTGACCCGGCAACTGGTCGAGGAGCATCATCGTGCCGACCTGCTGCGCGCCCAGGGCATGCAACCGCGACACCGCGTCCTGCTCTCGGGGCCGCCGGGGAACGGCAAGACCTCGCTGGCCGAAGCAGTCGCTGAAGCGATCGCAGTGCCCTTGCTCACCGTGCGCTATGACGCCCTCGTAGGCGCTTATCTCGGCGAGACCAATGCGCGGCTCGCACGACTGTTCGAATATGTCCGCACGACCCCCTGCGTCCTGTTCTTCGACGAGTTCGATGCCGTCGGCAAAGAGCGCGGCGACATCCATGAGACCGGCGAGATCAAACGCGTCGTTTCCTTCCTGCTCATGCAGCTAGATCAGCTACCAAGCTATGTTGTGGTGGTTGCCGCGACGAATCATGCCGAACTCCTCGACCGGGCGGTCTGGCGGCGGTTCCAGCTGCGCATCGACATGCCCCTGCCATCGCGCGACGCCGCAGCCGTTCTGGTCGATCGCTTTCTCGATGCCTGGCCCGAGCCGACGGGACTGTCGGCGACCCAGATCGCCACTCAAATGGGCGCTTCGAGTTTTGCCGACATCTTCGAGTTCTGCCAGAATATCCGGCGGCGGCACATATTGTCCCAGGGGAGCGAGACGCTGAAAGGCATTCTCGCGGAGGAACTTCGCCTCTGGAAAACGCGGATAAAGCCGGAGAGCGATGGCCATTCCCCCGAAACAGCCCCTGCTGCGCCTCGGCGCACCCGTAGCGATCCCAAGAAAGACAGGGGGGGGAGTTCCCCGGGCGCGTAAGCTCGCTCCCGGGGAACAGGCCGGGACGCCCGCCGGCCAAAAGCTCGCCGGCCTCGCTGCGCAGCTCGACGTCAATACTCCGATGCTACAGCTGCGCGCAGATCCCGATGCCCTCGCGCCGGAACGCCTGCTCGTTTTCGAACTGACCGGCGGGGTCATGCAGTTCACCGAGGCGGTGCGACTCGTGCCCGGCCTCGAATTTTTGGGCGCCGAGGATCTCGACGAAGACGAGCTCGACAGCGATCCCGTCGTCTATCTGATGGTGCCGAGCGAGGCGGCGCTGCGCAACATCGTCACCTTGTGGCGCGGCTGGCAGCAGAACGGCACCGTGCCGTACCGGTTCAGCGCGTGGAAGACGATGCTCTCCCAACTGCGCAACATCCGCCCCTGGGGTCCGCAGGACCGCGTGACCACCGCCGACCATGACATCCTGGTCGAGGAATATGCTCGCGATACGGCGCTCTACCGGGTCGAGGTCGAGCTCGTGTTTCGGCGCAATGGCGAGGTGACCGAGGCTGAGGCGCGCGCCGCGATCCTTGCGGTTGACGGCGCAGTCGTGTCGCGGTCGCGGATCACCGGCGCCGGCTACCATGCGCTGCTCGCCGATTTGCCGGGTCCGGCGCTCGCCGACGTGATCGCACGCAATCCCGCCGGTCTCGCTGGTGTCGAGGCGGTGCTTCAGATCCGGCCCCAGAGCATCTTCCAGTTGGTGCCGTCAGAAGAGGTTGATGGTCTGCCGGCTGGCGGCGCACCGGCGCTCCACGGCGATCCAATTGCGGCAATCTTCGATGCCGTTCCTTTGTCCCAGCATCCGCGCCTCGCCGGAACGCTCAGCATCGACGATCCCTTCGACTTGGAAGGGCAGGCGGTCGGGATGCGCACCCACGGCACCGCAATGGCCAGCGCCGTCGTCCACGGCGACATCAACGCCGCATGGGGACGTCCCCTTGAACGCCGCGTCCACTTCGTCAACATGCTCTACGCGACCGCCGACGCAGCATCGCCCGAGCGGTTCCCCGACCTGCTACCCGCCGATATGTTCGAGCGCGCGGTGCTCGCGATGCGCACCGGCGACGTGCCTACCGCGCGGCACGTGCTCATCGTCAATGCTTCGCTCGGCGACGCCAACAAGCCGTTCGCCGGCCGCCTCTCGGGCTGGGCGCGCGTCGTCGATCACCTCTCTGCGACTTACGGCATTTTGTTCATCATCAGCGCCGGCAATCATCATGCGCCGCTAGAGACGCTCGACATGACCGCCGGTGCCTTCGAGGCGCTCGATCCGGCGGAGAGGGTGCGCGTGGCGCTTCGCGCAAGCGCCAAGCAACTGACGAACCGCCGTATCCTCGCGCCGGCCGAAGCGATGAACGCGATCACCGTCGGCGCCCTGCACGCCGACCAATTCACCTACCCGAACCAGCTGCCGGCCTATAATTTCGACGTCTGGGCAGACACTGGGCTCTGCTCGGTGTCGAGTGCGCTTGGGCCGGGCCACAATGGCGCGACCAAGCCCGAAATCCTGGCGCCTGGCGGTCGCCACCATGTTCGCCTGTCGCCGCAGGGTGACCATCATCATCTTGTACCGCTTACAACCAATGCTGCCACATTTGGGGGCATCGCGGTTGCCGCGCCTCCGTCGGGCACATCGCCTGGCCCTGACGTCATAGCCCGCTCGATCGGCACCAGCGTCGCCGCCGCGCTCGCCACCGGCGTGGCTGCACGTGCTCATGAAGCGCTCGAAGCAGCCTATGCTGACTTCGGCGCGCTTCCGAGCGCGCAGCGTGCTTGCCTGCTGAAGACTCTCCTGGTCCACGGCGCCCGCTGGACCAATGCTCGCGACCTGCTGATCGAGGTGCTGGGACCACCCGAAGGCAAGTATAGCTATCGGCAGAAGGATAATGTCCGCCGCTACATCGGCTATGGGGCTTATGACCCCGAGCTGATCATCAATTGCGCGGACGACCGCGCCACCTTGTGGGCGGTGGGAACACTGATCGCCGACCAAGGTCGGCGTTTCCGCATCCCCTGGCCAGCGACGATGACCGCCAAAGCGAAACCGCACGGCCTCTCGGCAACGCTCGCGTGGTTCTCGCCGCCGCGACCCGGCGCCGTCGCCTATCGCGCCGTGCGGATGAAGATCGTCGAGCCGGCGCAGCTCGGAACGGCCGGCATCAAGGCGAGCGGTGTCCAGCCCGATCCGAAGCAAGCCCACAAAGGGACGGTCGTCCATCGGCGCTGGGATGGTGACAAAGCTGCGGCGATTGCCGCCAACGGTTTTGTTGAACTTGATGTGCAGCGCGAAGCCGACGACGGTGACACACCTGCCAATTTCGCGATCGTCGTAACGCTTGAAATGCCGGGTGAGGTCGAGGTCTATAACCAGGTGCTGAACCGCGTTGCGCTCAAGCCACAGGTGCCGGTCGCGGTCTAATTGACGTAAGATTTGGCCATTTGCAACTGCAATGAAGAGCTGGATCTGATCGGGACGCTTGACGTCACTGAACGGGGCTTCGCCCTCGAAGGGAGGCTATCCCAGTCCCTCGGCTAGAAGCGGTCAGGCAGCCAACGGCGTCAAGGCTGTCCGATGACATGCGCCCTATGCAGGTCATTCCAGCAGTCGCGCCCTCGCACGTTTTGGATGCCGCCCGTGCATCCCATATGGATGTTTCTTGGGCTATCTCTTTCAAACTGCGATATGAAGCAAATGTCGGTATCGGTAGTTGCGTGTCCCCGCAACCAAATACCAAAACAGCCCAGCTTGTCTGGGCTGTTTTGGTATTTGGACGCAGGTGACGGTCGAGTTCAACCTGCATCAGGGGCCCGCTAGGAGCCAAAGCCGACAAAGCGGGACAAAAAGCCAAATCCTGTCCCCGAAACCAACAATAAAAGCCCGCCAAGGTGAAAACCACGGCGGGCTTTTTGCTGTCTCGAACCACGTGACAGCCCGAGCTTGAAGCGTGAGGCGGCCTCCAAAGCCGCAGACCCAACAATCAAAAGCCCCCAAAGGTCAAAACCACCGACGGCTCTGTCGTGGCTGGACGCTGGTGACGCGACAGCTGAAAGTGCTGCACGGTCCGCGCCGGCAAAGGTCGCCGGAGCTCGAGCTGGCAGGCCTCGACCAAACCTGCTCCGCCCGTCAGCCTCATGCTCCTGAAGGCCTAAGCCAAATAGCGCCTGTCCCAGTCGGCCATCCTATGCGCATTGCCGATCTGCATCGCCTGCGAAAAGGCCGAGCGGACACCACCGAACACCGTCGACACCAGGATCTTCGGCCGCGCGGCGAGCTCCGCACTTGCCATATCTGCATCAGTCGACCCGCGATGCAGCGCCCGGATGTCCATGATAACCACGTCGCCGGCCCTAACGTCGATGCGAACGACGTCCGCGGCCGACGCTTCCGCAAGGGCTTCGAGCCGTGTGTCATCGAGCGGTGTGGGCGTAAGATGCGAGCCTGGCAGGATCCGAAGGCTGGCGCCGTCCTGCAGATAGACCAGTGCCTTGAGGCATCCGGCCGTCTCCGCCCAGGGATCGCAATCCTTGAGGAAACCGCTGTAGCGGCCACGCAGCAGATCGGTGTGCCAGTGTTGGGAACGATTGACCGTAATGTCGCTCAAGCCAAGGGCGAAATACGGGATGTCCTGGTAATAGGCCTGCAAGAACCGGTTGATCGTCTCGTCGGCGGCGATCCTGGCGTGGACTGCCGCCAGGGCTGGAAAGCGATGAAAGCCGGCGAGATGGTAGGAGTGGGCGACGTTACGTGTCTGTCCCATGCTGCCGAGATTGTCGACGGCAGCTTGGCGAAATGCCTCGATTTCGGCTTTGTCGAAGACTTGCGGCAGAACGCAATAACCGTCTCTCAGGCTCAGGTTCGTCAGTTTCGGATCCATGCACCCCAGCTCAGCCCTGCTTCAGCGATCGGCGCTTGCGCACCCGCTTCGCCTTGAGATCGGAGCGCAGCCGCTCGATCAGGCCACGCGTGTCCGGCTCGCCCCAGATGCGCCGTTCGCTCCACAATCGGTTGTAGTTGTTTCCGCCTGATGGCACCAGATCGCTGAACTCGCCTTCCGCTGTCTTGTTGCGGATGGCCACGATTTCTCCGGACGGCATCATCTTGACGATGTTGACCCTGCCGGTTCGGTCGGTGTTCAGCCGCGGCGAGTCGCCGAAGGTGATCGAGCGCCAGTCGGACGTCTCGGCCAGGACGCGGCCGAACAAATAGGGTCCGGTCGGTTCCAGCGACGAGTGGCCATAGAAGCGGGCGTTGAAATGCGTGACGATGCGGTCGATCGCCCGCGCCAGAACCGGATTGCCGGCTTCGGCATAGATGAGCGCGTTGCTCGTCGCCCAGGACGGATGGCCTGATATGTCGCGAAAAACCACCATCTTGCAGCGGCTCCCGATCGCGATCGGGCGCAGGTGGAGATAGGACAGGTCGGAATAGAGCCCGCCATAGCTATGCAGCAGGCAGTAGCGCGCCAGGTCCGCCTTGAAAGCGTAAGGCGTCAACGCTTGATAAGCCTGCAGTACCGGTTCGGGATAGCTGGCGGCGAGAAATGCGGTCAGTTCTTCGTTGTCGTAGCGCCGGTACTCAGCGTCGGGATAGGTCGACCTGAACGACTCGACGTTGCGCGCGAAGCTGTCCGTTGTCGCTGGCGACGGCTGCGCGCCGTCGGTGATCATGATCTGGAAAAGCCGCAGCGGCGGTTTTGTCATTCCATTCGTCCCCGATTGCGACCGTGTTATCAGCCCGAGCGTGGGCGTGAGAAGGGGCTGTCTGGTCTGGCAGGGGGGACGTTGCGGCTATACAGCTCAAAATCGCGGCTAGAACAGCTCAAAATCGCCCGATGGCGCGGCGTTCGGCTGCTCGGAGGTCTGGCCGGCCAGGCGTGCTGCGAGGTCTGAAAGGGTGATCGCTGCGAGGGCCGCTTGCGGATCGAGCTGCCAGACCGGGCTCATGCCCGTGCCGATCTCGTCGAGATAGCCGGCTAAGCAGCGGAGTTTCTGCTCGATGTGATCGAAGCTCTGCAGCGCCTGCGCATAATGCGGGTCGCTGCCGGCGAGCTGGCTGCTCCGGGCGGAAACCAGCGGATGCAGCCTTTCCACTTGCGCGGCGATGTCATTCAACTCGCTGCTCACCCGTCCGAGCAGTTCGGAAACGGGCACAAGCGTCTCGTGGCAAAGTGCAGTGGCACGCGATGGCATGTCGGAACGGCCTTTCAGAAGATCAGAAGAACTCGACGGAACCGCCCGAAGGCGCGACCAACGGCTGTTTGGGCGGAACAGGCGCAACAAAACCCTTGTCGCCGGAGAGCATGACCTGGCGGGCGCGCCCTGACAATGGCCAGTATTCGACCCGGCGGCCGCGATCGCCGCCGAGGTCGCCGCCGACGATGCTGATGCCTTCATTGCGCAAGAACGTCTCGGCAAACTCGCCGTTCATCGCGCCGATGTCCGAAAGACCCTCGATGGTCCGGGCCCCCCCGAACAGCTTGGCTTCCAGCCGGTGGCGATGGGCGCCACGCTGCAGCAGGCCGTTGACGAGCAACTCCATCAGGTGGACGCCGTAACTCTGGGCATCGAGCGACGAGCGGCCATTGTTGCCGGGCAGCAGGAAGTGGTTCATGCCGCCGGTCCGGGCAAAGGGATCGCGAATGCAGGCGGCGACACAGGAGCCGAGAATGGTCGTCAGCACGACGTCCTCCCGGTCGACCACGTGGTATTCGCCGCGCATGACGGTAATGCGCTGGTTTACAAGGGTCACTTAAGGATCCCGACGATTGCTTCGATAGCCTTCTTGAGCGCCGGCGTGGTGAACGGCTTGGTCAGGAAGTTGTTGACCCCAAGTGCCACGGCGGCTTCCAGGAGCTGGCGGTCGCCCTTGCCGGTCAGGAGGATGAACGGCGTCGCCCGGGTCGGGCCGTAGGAGCGGATCGCCTTCAGCAGCTGCAGCCCGTCGAGCTTCGGCATGTTGAAGTCGGAGATGACCATGTGCGAGGGCTGCTCCATCATCATGCGCAGCGCCTGCTCGCCGTCCTTGGCGATGGCGATCTTCCGGATGCCCATCTCCTGCAGCGCATCGGTGATGAGCATGCGGCTGGTCGTCGTATCGTCGACCACGAGGACCTTAAAGTGTTCGAGGAAGGACATTTTTAGCTCCGTTGGAATTCGAGCGCGTCAGCGCGAGGATATGGGAGGCGATCTTGTCCAGCGGCGCCTGCCGCTCGACCGCGCCGACTTCGAAAGCGACCCTGGGCATGCCGTAGACAAGGCTGGTGGCCTCGTCCTGACCGATCGTGCCGGCGCCTGCCTGGCGCATGTGCAGCAGTCCGGCAGCACCGTCGCGACCCATGCCGGTCAGGATCGCGCCGACTGATTTCGACCCTGTCGCCTTGGCGACCGAGGCAAACAGCACGTCGACCGACGGCCGATGGCCATTGACAGGATCGGTGCTGCGCAGCCGGCAGCGCAACTGGCCGGGCCCCGAAATCTCGAGATGCGTGGCACCACCGGGGGCGAGATAGATGTGCCCGGTCGTCAGCGGCGCGCCATCGACGGCCTCGCTGACACGTGGCCGCGACATGCGGTTGAGGCGCTCGGCGAAGCTCTTGGTAAAGGCTGCCGGCATATGCTGGGTGATCACGGTGGGCGGGCAGTTCTCCGGAAACTGCGACAGCACGGTGATCAGCGCCTCGACGCCGCCCGTCGACGAGCCGATCGCCACGACCTTGCCGTTGGGCACATAGTCGGCGTTGGCAGCAGGCTGCTCGCGCGCGTCGCTCGGCTGGTTCGTCGCCAGCGGGCGGATCTGGGCACGTGCTGCTGCCTTCACCGTCGCTTGCAGCGTGCCGAAGGCGCGGTCGTCGCTGAACGACGCCTTGGAAATGCAGTCGAAGGCGCCAATCTCAAGGGCCGTGATCGTGGCCGTAGCATCCCTTGATGTCAGGCTCGACACCATGATGACGGGCATCGGCCTCAGCCGCATGATCTTCTCGAGGAATTCGAGCCCGTTCATGTTCGGCATCTCGACGTCGAGCGTGATGACGTCGGGATTGAGTTCCTTGATCTTGGCGCGGGCCTCCAGCGGGTCGGCGGCATGGCCGACGACCTCGATGGCCGGGTCGAGGCGCAGCACTGCGGAAAGCAGTGTGCGCATGGTGGCGGAATCGTCGACGATGAGAACGCGAACCGGCTTCATGCGGCGCCCTCGCGCAGCTTGTAGGTGGTGATCCCTTCGGGCTGGAAATCCGCCGTCGCAGGCCCTGAGACGCGCTCGGAATGGCCGATATAGAGTGTGCCGCCCGCCGTCAGCAGCGGAACGAAGCGGCTCCAGATCCGCGACTGCGTCGCTTCCTCGAAATAGATGACGACGTTGCGGCAGTAGATCGCCTGGAACTGACCCTTCATCGGCCATGCGCCGATCAGGTTGAGCTCGCGGAAAGCCACGATCGTACGCATTTCGTCGGCAGCACTGAACGAGTTGCCGTCGCCTGAGCGGACTGGCGTGAACCAGCGCCGGCGCAAATCAGGCGGCACCGGGCGAAGGGCTGCCTCGCTGTAGATTCCCTCGCGACCGAACGCGACCATGTTGGGGTCGATGTCGGTCGCCAGAACCCGGATGTCGTGGTTGGCGGCTTCCGGCATCAGCGACAGGATCGTCAGGGCGATCGAATAGGGTTCGGCGCCATTGGAGCATGCCGCAGACCAGATCCTGACGCGGCCGCCGCGCCTCGCCGCTTCGAGCAGCGGTGGCAGGACCTGCTTGGCCAGATGTTCGAAGTGATGCGGCTCACGGTAGAAATTGGTGACGTTTGTGGTCAACGCCGCCAGCATCCTCTGGCGCTCGTCGAGACCCTCGCGCGAGGCGATGAGCGCGCAGTAGTCGCGGAAGCTTTCCAGTCCGAGCGCCCGCAGGCGCTTGGACAGCCGGGAGTAGACGAGTGCTGCCTTCGCCTCGGTCAGATGGATGCCGGCGTCGGCATGGAGCATCGCCGCGATCTGCCGCATGTCCTCGCCGGTGAGCACGAACTCACCGGCGACCAGGCTCTGGCGCTGATTGTGCGGCTTGTCGATGTTTTGCAGAGTGGTCATGCCGCGATCGGCTCAAGCGCCGGCAGGACGTTGTCCAGTGCGATCAGGCTGATCATGCGGCCTTCGATGGCCAGCACGCCGCGTACGAAGGTCTTGGCCATGTCCGAGGCGACGTCGGGCGTCGGCTTGATGGCGTCGTCGGTGACCGACAATATGTCGGACACGGCGTCGACCAGTAGGCCCACCACCTGGGTGCCGACCTGAGCCACCATGATGACATGGCGAACGGTAGGCTCCGGCGGCTGGAAGCCGAGGCGGGCAGCGAGATCGACGATCGGCAGGATCGCGCCGCGCAGGTTGATGACACCGCGGACGTAGGGGGGTGACTTCGGCAGCACAGTCGCCGGTGCCCAGCCTCTGATCTCTCGCACCGACATGATGTCGACGCAGAATTCCTGCTCGCCGATACGGAACGCGATGAGTTCGCGGCTGCTGTTGTCGTGTTTGGTGGTCTCGATCATGGCATCACCCTGCTGCTGCAAGAACGGGTTCAAGAATGGTCGCGTCGGACTGCGAATTGGCGATCACGGTGTCGACATCGATGATGAGGGCGACGCGGCCATCGCCGAGGATGGTTGCGGCGGCGATGCCCGGCACATGCCTGTAGTTGGACTCCAGGCTCTTGATGACGACCTGGCGCTGGCCCTGGATCGTGTCGACGAGCAGGGCGCTGCGGCGGCCGCCTTCGGTCTCGACGAGGATTGCCACGCCTGCCAGCGGATCGGTGGCGGTGTTGCGGAAGCCGAGCTCGCGGCCGACGTCGATCAGCGGCGTAAACGCATCGCGGATCGCAATGACCCTGGAGCCGCCGCCGAGGCCGTGCACGTCGGCTGCTTTGGGCTGCAAGGTCTCGATGATCGCCGTCAGCGGCACGACCAGCGTCTGGTCGGCCACCGTCACCACCATGCCGTCGAGCACGGCGAGCGTGAGTGGCAGGCTCATGGTGAAGGTCGAGCCCTTGCCGGGGCGCGAGGTGATCGACAACCGACCGCCAAGACCCTGGATCGAGCGCTTGACCACGTCCATGCCGACGCCGCGGCCGGAGATGTTCGACACTTCCGATGCCGTGGAGAAGCCAGGCAGGAAGATCAGATTGTCGATCTCCTCGTCGGACAGCACAGCGTCGGCTGCGATCAGTCCCTTCTCCACAGCGATCGCCTTGACCCGCGAGCGGTTGATGCCGGCGCCGTCGTCGGCAACCTCAATGACGATGCGGCCCGAGCGGTGCATCGCCGAAAGACGCACAACGCCTTCGGCCGGCTTGCCGGCGGCGATACGCACCTCGGGCTTTTCCAGCCCATGGTCGATGGCGTTGCGGATCATGTGCGTCAATGGGTCGTTCAGGCGGTCGATCACCGTCTTGTCGACTTCGGTGCCTTCGCCGTCAGTGATCAAGCGGACCTGCTTGCCGGTCATGCTGGCGACTTCGCGCACCAGGCGCGGAATGCGCTGGAACACCGACTTCACCGCCTGGGCGCGAATCGCCATGACGCAGTCCTGGATCTCGCGCGTCAGGTGCTCGAGCTCGTCGAGGCCAAGGGCCACGGCGGATCCCGGTACGTGTCCGGCTTCCATGACGCGCTGCGACAGCATCGCCTGGTTGATGACGAGCTCGCCGACGAGGTCGATAAGTCGGTCGACACGCTCGAGATCGGCGCGGATGGTCTGCGGGGCACCCGCATTGGCATTGGCGCCGCCTTCGCTGTTGCGCGCCGCGGCAGCCTTGGTCGGCTGGGCCTCGACTTCGGCAACAGCCTCGCGTTCCTCGGCTGATGGCAGCGGGATGATCTCCGCCGTCGTTGCCGGCTGAGCCGCCTCGTCGCCCTGGATGGAGCGGAGCAGGGCAGCGAATGCGTCTTCGGTCGAGTCGGCGCCGGGTTCGGCATCGGAGGAACCGGCGTCGGCTGCCTGGATGGTCAGGCTGGAATCCCATTCCACGAATTCGAAGACTTCGCGGATCGCGTCCTCACCCTTTTCGGTGGTGAGCTTGATGGTCCATTCAAGATAGGCGCCTTCCGGATCGAGTTCGGCGAGAGACGGCAAGCCGCTTGCGTCGCAGTTGATTTCCAGCTCGCCGAGCCGTTCCAGTTCGCGCAGCACCAGCACCGTCTCGTTGCCCTTGGAATAGAGTTCGGGCCTGGGCTTGAAAGTGATCGTGTAGCTGCGCCCGATATCGACAGGTGCGTCCGAGAAATCGAACGCCACGGTGACGGGCGTGAAGGAGAAGTCGCTCATGTCGTCTTCTTCTTCGGCTTCCGCCTCCGCCCCGCCGGGGCTCAGTGCGGTGAGCTCGCCGACAAGCACTTCGCTGCGGCCGCTGTCGACCGTGTGGCCATCGCGTGCCGCCGCCACGAGATCTGCCAGAAGGTCGGCGGCGCGCAGCATGACTGCCATGACGTCGGCCGTCGGTTCCAGCGCGCCGTTGCGGACGTGGTCGAGCGTGGTTTCGAAGACATGGGCGAACTGCACAAGGCCTTCTAGGCTGAAGGCGCCAGCGCCGCCCTTGATCGAATGCACCGCGCGGAAAACCGCGTTCACGGTGTCGGATTCGGCTTCCCCGCGTTCCATCGCGAGAAGGCCGGTTTCCAGTTCGGCGAGTTGTTCCTCGCACTCCTGGAAGAAGGTCTGCTTGACCGCTGCCATTGCGTCCACGGACATGTCTCCCGGTTCAGGCCGACACGCGGCGGATGGCGTCGATCAGCTTGGCAGGATCGAATGGCTTGATGATCCAGCCGGTCGCACCTGCACGGCGGGCGCGATCCTTCTTCTCGGCATCGCTCTCGGTGGTCAGCACCAGGATCGGAATGCCACGATAGGAGTCGTCTGCACGCACATGCTCGATGAAGCCGAAGCCATCCATGCGGGGCATGTTGATGTCGGTGATGATGACCCGCGGGGTCTCTGTCTTCAGCACCTCGAGGCCATGGACGCCGTCCTCGGCTTGAATGACCCTGTAGCCGGCTTGCGTCAGCGCCAGTTTCAGCATCTCGCGCATGGTGCGAGAATCATCGACGGTCAAAATGGTCGCGCTCATTCCGGCATCTCCTCCCTGGTGAAATCCGCTTCCGAGAAGCCCAGGAGCCGCAGGCCTTCGACGAAGCCGGGCGTCAGGTTGGTGAAGGAGAGCGCGGTGTCATCCGCGCTCCAGGTTTGTTGCGCCGACAGGAGAACCTGAAGGCATTGACCGCCGATCCGCTCCACGCGCGAGGCATCGATGGTCAGCGCGGTTCCGCGCATTGCGAGCAGGCTTTCGGTCAGAGGCGCTGCCGCCCTGAAGTCCAGCGCTGCCGCAAGCTCGAGTATCCGTTGTGAAGGATCGGACACGGTGGTCATGGCTCGATCAGAACTCCTGCCAGTCGTCGGCCGCCGGGGCGACCGCACGGGCTGCGGAAGAACCGAAGCTCGACGATGCGACCTTCAGTTCCGGCCGTGGCGCGCGCGCCGGAGCCTTGGGGCTCGCCGGGCGGCTGCCTTCGACGACCGAGAGTTTGCCCAGCCGGAACGTGCTGATCTGGCGCGACAGCTCTTCGGTTTCCTGCGACAGCGAGTGGCTTGCCGCAGTCGATTCCTCGACCATCGCGGCGTTCTGCTGTGTGACCTGGTCCATCTGGTTGACCGCCGAGTTGACCTGGTCGAGACCGGTCGACTGCTCATGCGCGCTGGCCGCGATGTTGGTGACGACGGCATTGATCTCGGCCACCTGGAGAACGATGCGCTCCAGTGCCTTGCCGGTCTCGGCGACCAGCTTGACGCCTTCGCCGACCTGGGTCGTCGAAGCGGAGATCAGGCTCTTGATCTCGCGGGCGGCTTCCGCCGAACGCTGGGCCAGTGCGCGCACCTCCGAGGCAACCACGGCGAAGCCGCGTCCAGCGTCGCCGGCGCGAGCCGCTTCGACACCGGCGTTGAGCGCCAGGAGGTTGGTCTGGAAGGCGATCTCGTCGATCACGCCGATGATGCGGCTGATCTGCTCGGACGACTTCTCGATCGTGCCCATGGCATCGATGGCCTTGCGCACCACCACGCCGCTGGTCTCGGCATCGGTCTTGGCCGTCGAGACGACATCACGAGCATGCACTGCACCTTCGGCCGTCTTCTTGACGGTCGCGGTGATCTCGTCGAGCGCAGCTGCGGTCTCTTCGAGGCTTGCGGCCTGCTGTTCGGTGCGGCGCGACAGGTCGTCGGCGGCGGTGTAGATCTCGCCGGTGCCGGCGTGGATCGCCTTCACCGAGGAGGTGATGCTGAGCATCGTCTGCTGCAGCTTCTCAACGGATTCGTTGAAGTCCTGGCGCAGCTTGACCAGCTTGTCGGGGAACGGCGCGTCGATGCGGTGCATCAGGTCGCCCTTCGACAGCGCGTCGAGGCCGTGGCCCAGCGCCGAGATCGCAACCATGTCCTGGCGATCTTCCTCGGCCTTCTGCGCGGCGCGCAGTGCGGCCTCGTCCTCGGCGCGGCGGCGCGTCTCGGCGGCTTCTGCCTCGAGACGAACCTTCTCGATCGCGGCTTCCTTGAAAGTCTGCACGGCGGACGCCATCTGGCCGACTTCGTCGCGGCGGCCGATGGCCGGAACGACGACCTTGAGGTCACCGGAAGCCAGGCTGCGCATCGCCTGCGTCATGTTGTTGACCGGCGTTGCGATCTGGCTGGAGAGCCACAGCGCGATCACGACGAGGATGGCGATGGTCAGGCCGGCGCTGCCGAGCTGCAGATACTGTGCAGTGGCGATCGCGTCGTTCTTGAGAACGGCGGTTTCGGTCTCCCACCGGGTGATCTCGGCCTGCATCTCTGCAACCGCCTTGCGAACGGTGGCCTGCACCTCAGATGCCCGAACCGAGGACCCGCGCTCGCGGCCCTCTGCGTAGGTAGCTTGATTGCCGGCCAGCTGGACCATCGGGTCGCCGACCTCATTGCGCCAATTCTCCGTCATTGCCCTAAAGTTCTCGACGGCGGCGATGACAGCCTTGTCGTCGATTGGCAGGTTCACAGCTTCGGTGATCGTCTTGTCGACGTTCTTCGAGGTCTCGTGATAGCGCTTGGCTACGTCTTCCCTGAGATTGAGCAAGTAGGTTCGAGCAATGTTGGATCGATCGAGGTGGAGCGCTTCCGCCTTGCCGACGGTGGAAAGCACGCGGCTGGCCACCTCGAGTTCCGCACTGGCAGCTTCAAGCTGGCTGAGGGCGCGCATCATCATCCCGCCGACGACGAGGCTGACGATGACGATCGCCGAGAAGGCAAGCACCAGCTTGCGCGTGATGCTGAGATTGGTTGTGGAGAAGCCCCCTCTCTGCGGCGGAGCGCCGTAATGGGTGGCTGTTGGATCGAAGGTGGAACTCATTGGGCGTTTCCTTGCCGTAGAGGTAGAACGTGGTTGCCTGGCCCCGACAGGTCTTCTTCGCCGGCAAAGTATTGCCGATCGCTGGGAAGCATTTCGCTTCGCACCGCCTGAAGACATGCAGGAATGTGAGTAGGGGATGGCGCCGGCGGCGTCGCCAGCGCGTGTTTTGCTTCGAAAAGGAGGAGATCTAAGAGAGGTTTCTCAAACGTCGCTTATTAGAAAATGCTCATGTCTTGCCTGCTACTTCATTCCCCGAGAGCGCCGACAGGAACCCCTCCCTGTACTTAAAAATTTAGCTATCTCGTTGACTCGACGTATTCAGAAGAAATTACCCAAGTGTAAATGCCGGCAGCACTGCCAAGGATCCGAGTCATCAGTACTTGTACGGCAAGAGTCATTCGCGCTGCGCAAGCAATGTGTGAAAGATAAGTCGTCGGTATTGAGAATGATCCGCTTAAGATAAACCAGTACTCTTGCAAGAACACTGGTCAGTTGAATCCGGCTCGATCCTAGTCGGCACCGATCCATGTAAGCCGCCGCTGACAGTCGAATCCGCTGCATTTTCGGCTTTTTCGCACGGTTGCTGCCCGGTGACTCAAGGGAAAGGCGGCTATCGATCTGCCTCATTCTTGCCACAGGTGGCGGTCGACTTGTTGGAGTTCAGAGGTCGATGCGCTGCGAAATTCCGCTGAGTCGTGGAAATTTTTTTGCGGTTTGATGCCGAAGTTGACCTTGAGTCACGCGATCGGCGTTGGTGTCTGCGCGCGCCGGTTGTGAGCCAGTTTTGCAATTCGCCGAACAAGGGGAATCATCGCTTGCTGCACTTGACTTCGGTCGCGCGCGGGCTGCTTCCCTTAGTTGAATCCGCGCGCGTTTTACTTCCTGTCTAGTTGCAGAACGCATCGTCGCTGGCCGCCGAGGACGCTTTGTGCACAAATGAAAATGCCGCCTGGACCGTTCCCACACGAATGAATGGCGTCGTTGAAAGTTTGTACACAAACGAAAAAGGCGCCGACTTTGGCCGACGCCTTCACAAGATGGATGCTGGTGGTACTAGCTCGCGGCTAGCTTATCCGATGCGCTGGCCGCTCTTCGGATTGAATACATGCAAGTCGGCAGCACTTACCGACAGCCGGACGGTGTCGTCAGGCTTCACCGCGACCCGCCCCATGGCAAAGACACACGCCTGCTGGCCGGCAAGCCTGGCATAAAATTGCGTCGACAGGCCGAGAGGCTCGACCACCTCGACCCGCACGGCGATGCCGCCATCGCCGGCGACGCGCATATGCTCGGGCCGCAACCCTATCGTCACCTCGTCACCGTCGGCAACCGGCAGGCTGGCCAGTACGGGCAGGCGCTGGCCGTCGCTCAGGACGGCCGCTGCATCATCGCCTGTCCGCCTGACAGTCGCCGGCAGGAAGTTCATGCCCGGCGAGCCGATGAAGCCGGCAACGAAAGCGTTGGCGGGCCGGTCGTAGAGATCGAGCGGCGCGCCGACCTGCTGGACGACGCCATCATGCATGACGACGATACGGTCGGCCATCGTCATTGCCTCGACCTGGTCGTGGGTGACATAGACCGATGTCGTCTTGAGCTGCTGGTGCAGTGCCTTGATCTCGGTGCGCATATGCACGCGCAGCTTGGCATCCAGGTTGCTGAGCGGCTCGTCGAACAGGAACACCTTAGGGTCGCGCACGATGGCGCGGCCCATGGCGACGCGCTGGCGCTGGCCGCCGGAGAGCTGGCGCGGCAGACGCGCCAACAGCTTGTCGAGGCCGAGCCGGTTCGCCGCGCCATTGACCCTGGTGTCGATCGCGCCCTTCTCGGCCTTCCGAAGCGCCAGACTGAAGCCCATGTTCGAAGCGACGTTCATGTGCGGATAGAGCGCATAGGACTGGAACACCATGGCGATGTCGCGGTCCTTGGGCGCGACGTCGTTGACGACGCGCTCGCCAATGCGGATCTCGCCCGCCGAAACCTCTTCCAGACCGGCGATCATCCTCAGCAAGGTCGACTTGCCGCAACCGGAGGGGCCGACGAGCACCACGAACTCGCCGTCTGAAATCTCGAGGTCAACGGCCTGGAGCACGTTGAGCGAACCGTAATCCTTCTGGACCTTGTTGAGTGTAACCGAAGCCATGGCCCTACCCTTTGACGGCGCCGGCGGTCAGGCCGGTCACAAGATAGCGTTGCAGGAATGCGAAGAAGATGCAGACCGGGATGAGCGCCAGGATCGACGCCGCCATCATCTGTCCCCAGTCGACGGCGAATTTGCCGATGAAGGTGAGCAGTCCAACGGCGAAGGTCTTCTGGCCCTCGCTGGAGATCAGCATCAGCGCGAACAGAAGTTCGCTCCACGCCGCGGTGAAGACGAAGCCGAGCGTCGCCCCCATGCCGGGCAGCGTCAGCGGGATGATGATGCGGCGCAAAGCCTCGAAGCGGGTGCAGCCGTCGATCATCGCCGCTTCCTCCAGGTCTTTCGGTATGCCGTCGAAGAAGGATTGCATCAGGAAGGTCGCGAAGGCGGTGTTGAAGGCGGTGTAGATGATGATCAGCCCGGTCAGGCTGTTGGTCAGGCCGATCTCACCCATGATGCGGTAGATCGGCGGGATGACCATCACCAGCGGGAAGGTCTGCGTCAGCAAAAGGGCTATCGCCACCGTCGTCTTGCCACGGAAGGAGAAGCGCGACATGGCGTAGCCGGCGCCCGAGGCGATGACGGTCACCAGGATGGCCGTGGTCACGGAGACCAGCACGCTGTTGAAGAAGTAGAGTGGAAAATCGCTGGCCTTCAGCACCGTGGCATAGTTCTCGAAGGTCGTCGCCGACGGCCAGAGCGTGATGCCTTCGGAATAGAGCAGCGACTGCGGCGTCACCGAGATCTTCAGCGTCCAGTAGATCGGAAACAGCGCGAAGATGACGTAGGCGGCAATGGCGCCGTAGAGCCCGATACCGCCGAGCAGGCGCACGGAATTGGAGCGTCCGGCAATCATCACGAGTACCTCGCGAGCGAGCGGCGGATGCCGATCAGCACCACCGCATAGACGATGAGAAGGATCAGCAGCAGCACTGCCACCGCCGAGGCGTAACCCTTGTCGAGCGACTTGAAGGCGCTGACATAGATGTAGGTGGCGACCGTGTTGGTCGAGCCGGCCGGTCCGCCCGAGGTCATGACGAAGATCAGGTCGGCGAAGGTCGCGATCCAGATCGTGCGCAGCATGACGGTGATGGCGATTGTCGGCGCCAGGAACGGCAGCGTCACTTTGGAAAAGCGCTGCCATGGCGAGGCGCCGTCGATGGCCGCGGCCTCGTGCAGCTCGGACGGGATCGACTTCAGTGCCGCCAGAAGCGTGATGGCGAAGAACGGGATGCCGAACCAGACATTGGCGATGATCGGCCCCCACATGGCGATCTTGGGGTCGGCCAGGATGTTGCTCGGCTCGGCCATGATGCCCATGGCGTAGAGCCAATGCGGCAGCGG
The DNA here is from genome assembly GCF_014250155.1 of Aminobacter sp. MDW-2. Lineage (NCBI taxonomy): Bacteria > Pseudomonadati > Pseudomonadota > Alphaproteobacteria > Hyphomicrobiales > Phyllobacteriaceae > Aminobacter > Aminobacter sp. MDW-2. The sequence goes on along the minus strand of NZ_CP060197.1, from coordinate 696,927 downwards.
CCCGACGATCGGGTTGAACAGCCAGGCCCAGGTGAGGCCGGACAGGAAGGATGGTACCGCCCAGGGCAGGAACACCACCGCCTGCACCATCTTGCGGCCCCAGAACGGCCGGTCGAGCAGAAGCGCCAGGCCGAGTCCGAGGAAGAACTGGAAGAACAGGCTGCCGACGGTCCACCACAGCGTGTTGACCAGCGCTTGGGCAAGCAGCGGATCGGAAAACAGTGCCTGGTACTGGCCGAGGCCCACATATTCGGACTTGAAGGCCGAGAATTTACGAAACGAATAGCTGATGCCGATGATCAGCGGCACGAGCAGCACCGTGACCAGCAGGATCAGGGCTGGGCTGAGATAAAGCCACGGCTCGAAGCCGGGCAGGACGGAACCCCTGCGCCCCGCCTTGCGGGGCGAATTCGATTCGGCGACTGCAGTGGTCATGGGCGACGCTTTCGGGCGATGCTTTCGGCATGGCGAAAAGATCGCCCCCTCGCGCGCGACCTCGTCTCCAAGGGGAGAAAGGGCTTGGCGGCGATGCCGGCATGACCGCGAAACGCGGTCGCGAGGGGGCAGCAAAGGAGCCCTGGCGACAGGGCAGGGTTGGCGGGACATCGCTGCCCCGCCATGGCCGTTACTTCTTGTTTTTGGCCATCCAGTCCTGCTGTTCCTTGGTCAGGAACGCAGCCCACTCGTCGGCGATGTCCTTCGCCGTGCGCTGACCGAGGAGCACCTCCTGGACATTCTTGACCGAGACCTGGTCATAGAAGTTGCCGAGGTTTTCGAGATGCACCGGCGGCGTCACGAACTCGAACTTGTCGGGATTGTTCAGCTCCTCGAACCAGCCCTTGAACTGCTCGGTCTTGAAGTGCGGATCGTCGGCGGCGCTGTTGTGGATCGGCAGCACGCCGACTTCCTTGGCCCAGCCGATATTGTTTGCCGGCGAAAGCAGCGTCGACATCAGCTTCCAGGCGTCGTCCTTGACCTTGGAACTGGCGAACATCGACCACCCGGCATAGCCGAGCGTCGGATAGGATTTTCCAGACGGACCGGCCGGCATCGGGGCCACGGCGAAGTCTTCCGCCTTCATCTTTTCGGCGATGCCGATCAGCGCGTCCGGATCCTGGTCGAGCATGGCGCACGTGCCGGAGTAGAAGCCGGTGACGATCTCGTTGAAGCCCCAGCTGACGCTGTCCTTGGGCGCGTAGCCTTCCTTGTAGATGTCGGCCAGCATCTGCAGGCCCTTGACCGAGCCTTCCTCGTTGATGGTCGAGGTGCCGTCCTCGTTGAAGTAGCCGCCCTTGCCGTTGGCGATGTTCATGAACATCTGCACGCCGTTGAAGCCGCCGGGGCCGCCGCGCATGCAGTAGCCATACTTGCCTGGAATGGCTGAGATCTTCTTGTTGGCGTCCATGAACTCGTCGAGCGTCGTCGGCGCATGGTCGAGGCCGGCTTCCCTGAACAGCTTCTTGTTCCAGAACATGGCGCGCAGGTAGTAGCCGTAGGGAAGCATGTACTGCTTGCCGTCGACGACGGAACCGAACTGCTTGGCGCGGTCGCCGAGCGTTGCGGCGTCACCCCACTTGGCCATGTAGGGCGTGAGATCCTCGAGCTGGCCGTTGGTGCCGTAGAGGCCGAGCCAGCGCTCGGGCATCTCGACGATGTCGGGCGTGTCGCCGGCCTGGACCATGGTCAGGAATTTTTCGAAGGCCTGACCCCAGGGCAGCGAGACGAGCTCGACCTTGATGCCCGGATTGGCGGTCTCGAATTCGGCGATCTGCTTTTTCAGGAATTCGGTGCGCGGCGGGCTGGTGATGACCTCCACCATCTTGATTGTCGAGTCGGCGAGCGCCGACCCCGCCGACAATGCGAGGCCCATGGCCGCCGCGAACAACACTCCGTGCTTCTTCATTCCAGTCACTCCCATTCTTGGATCTTGAAGTTATTTTCTTGTTGCACTCTCGAAGGCCCGACTGACGTCGGCCCAGAGATCCTCCACGTTTTCCAGCCCGATATTCAGCCTGATGGTTCGCGGGCTGACCCCGAACCGGCCGATCGAATTGGCATCCGGCGTCTGCTGCAGCGAGGCGAGCGCCGGCACCACGAGGCTTTCGTGACCGCCCCAGCTGACGCCGATGCGGAACAGTTTCAGCGCGTCGGTGAAGGCAGGCACGTCGATGTCGTCGGTCACCTCGAAGGAGAACAGGCCGGAATAGCCAGTGAGCGTCTTCTTGCCCGGATGGTTGGAGAAGGCGGGGTGGTTGACGCGCTCGACATGGCCGTGGCCCTTCAGCCGTTCGGCAATCGTCAGCGCGCTCTTCATGTGGTGCGGCAGGCGCAAAGGCAGCGTGCGCAGTCCGCGCAGCAAGAGCCACGCCTCGAAAGGCGACAGCTTGGCGCCGAGATAGGGATAGGTGCGCTCGTTGATGCGGCGAATGTGCTCGGCCGAGCCGGCGACGACGCCGGCAACCGTGTCGCTGTGGCCGCCGAGATATTTCGATGCCGAATGCATGACCACGTCGACGCCGTGCAGGATCGGCTTCTGGAACAGCGGCGTCGCCCACGAATTGTCGATGACGGTGACGATGCCTTGCGCCTTGGCGAGTGCCGTCAACACCTCGAGGTCCTGCAGCTCGAACATCATCGAGGTCGGGCTTTCGAGATAGAGCATCGCCGCGCCCGGCAGTGCTGCCTTCACCGCGTCCGGGTCGGAGCCGTCGACATAATCGACCTTGATGCCGAGATGCGGCAACAGCCGCTCGAACAGGCGGTAGGCGTCGCCGTAGCAGTTGCGGATGGCGACGATGCGCTGACCCGCGCCGACAAAGGCAAGCACGGTCGAGCTGATTGCCGCCATGCCGCTGGAAAATCCGCGCGCCGCCTCGGCCCCTTCAAGGGCGGCGATCTTGCTCTCGAATTCCATGACCGTCGGGTTGTTGCCGCGCGAATAGATCGGCTTGGTGCTGCGCCCGGCAAACACGTCCGCCATCTCGGCATAGCTGTCGAAAGTGAACAGCGATGTCTGGTAGATCGGCGGAACCACAGCGCCGCCGGGGAACGGCTCGTCATGGGCCAGCAAGGTCGCCGCCTCGGCTATGAAATCGCGCTCGAACTCGCTGTTCATTTGTATCCCGCACGTTTGAGATTGGCGTCGCCGCGGCGTAGGTCGGCCTCGACGGTGGCGATCAGTTTCAGCGCTTCGCCGCGCGCTCCTTCGGCGTCGCCAGCCGCAATCCGCTCGTAGACCGTGCGGTGATAGGGAAAGCTGGCGTGGCCGAAATCGCGGACGCCCAGCGGATGCTCCCAGAAACGGTGGAACAGCTCATGCATTGCCGAGATGATCTGTTCGAACAGCGGATTGCCCGACACGCGGTAGATCGCCTGATGGAAATCCCAGTCTTCGTCCGAGGACATGCCGGCGCGGCTGTGGAAGGCTTCTTCCATGACCTCGAGCTTCTGGCGGATGATCTCGACTTCGGCCGGACCGGCGCGCAGGGCGCACAGGGCGGCGGCTTCGGCCTCGAGGCCACGGCGGATTTCCAGCGTGTGCATCAGGCTTTCGAAGTCGTTGCCCGAGGCAAATGTCAGCGGCAGATGCAGCATGTCGCGCGATACCGCCGCCTTGAGATAGGTGCCGCTGCCCTGGCGGCGTTCCACCAAGCCAAGTCCTTCCCAGCGCGTCAGCGCCTCGCGCACGGTGGTGCGGCTGACCTTCAGCCGCTGCGACAGGACGCGCTCGGTCGGCAACCGGTCGCCGGGCTTGAGCTCTTCGTGGATGACGAAGTCTGCCAGCACGTTGAGGACTGCATCATCGCGCGCAGTGGCTTGGAGGGGAGGCAGGTCGAGCACGTCGCGGCCTTCAAATGGTACAATGGTCAGACCAATTTGTGCATGGCCAGTTGCGGCTGTCAATCGCGAATGTCAGGACAGTTCAGGAGCGACTGACCGGGCACCGGTCGTGGGCAACTGATACGAGGCGTCTGGCGATGCTGGATGCCGCGTCGAGATGAGTGTTGTTGACGGTCGTGGTCAACTGGTCGGCAGGGTCATCTTTGCAATGGTTTCAAAGCCTTGCGGACAATGCGATGCACAATAGGCCGCCTCCGAGGTCGGAGGGCGACCTATTGCGACAAGACAGTCAGCTGGGCGACGAGGGTCGTAGCATCGGAAAACGCAGGCACGGCCTGGCGCCCGCGCGACAGCTGATGTTTTCAGGCGTAGCGCGACAGAGCGAGGTCGGAGACGTCGATCTCGGGACGGACGCCGCCGATCATGTCGGCCAGCACCCGGCCCGAACCGCAGGCCATGGTCCAGCCCAGCGTGCCGTGGCCGGTGTTGAGGTAGAAGTTGTCGAACTTGGTGCGTCCGATGACCGGCGTGCCATCCGGCGTCATCGGCCTCAGCCCGCTCCAGAAGGTGGCGCGGCTCTGGTCGGCGGCGCCGCCGAACAGGTCCTCGACCGAGAACTGCAGCGTTGCCTTGCGCGACGGCGACAGGTCGGTGTTGAAGCCGGCGATCTCGGCCATGCCGCCGACGCGGATACGGTCGCCGAGGCGGGTAATGGCGATCTTGTAGGTATCGTCCATGATCGTCGACACCGGCGCCTTGCTCTCGTCGACGATAGGCACGGTGATCGAATAGCCCTTGACCGGATAGACCGGGACCCGGAGGCCCAGCGGCTTGACGAAGGACGGCGTGAAGCTGCCGAGTGCGCCGACGAACATGTCGGCCTCGACATCGCCTTCCGAGGTGCGGACGGCGACGATGCGCTTGCCTTCCTGGCGCAGGCTTTCCAGCTTCACATTGTAGCGGAACTCGACGCCGAGCTGTTCCGCGAGTTTGGCCAGCTCGTTGGTGAACTTGAAGCAGTCGCCGGTCTCGTCATTCGGCAGGCGCAGGCCGCCGGCGATCTTCTCGCGCACCGGCGCCAGGCCCGGTTCGGCACCGACGCAGCCGGCGGGATCGAGCACTTCGTAAGGCACGCCGTCGCTCTGCAGCACCTCGATGTCCTTGGCCATGCCGTCGAGCTGCTTCTGGTAGCGGAACAGCTGCAGCGTGCCCTGCGTGCGGTGGTCATACTGGATGCCGGTATCGTCGCGCAGCGCAATCAGCTGGTCGCGGCTGTATTCGGCGAGGCGGACCATGCGGCTCTTGTTGAGCGCGTAGCGGGCCGAGGTGCAGTTGCGCAGCATTGCCGTCACCCAGCGCCAGGTCGAGACGTCGAGCATCGGCTGGATGATCAGCGGCGCGTGCTTCATGAACAGCCACTTCATCGCCTTTTGCGGAATGCCGGGAGCGGCCCAGGGCGAGGCATAGCCGGGCGAGATTTCGCCGGCATTGGCAAAGCTGGTTTCCAGCGCCGGACCGGCCTGGCGGTCGAGCACGGTCACCTTGTGACCCTGCTTGGCCAGGTAGTAGGCGGAGGTGACGCCGATGACACCGGCACCGAGAATGACTATGCGCATGATTGCCCCTGTGGTTTAGCGCGCTGCCGGGCTGAGGTAGCGGCGTCTGTAGCGCCGGCCCAGGCTGGTCAGGATTTCGTAGGAAATGGTGCCGGCATCCGACGCGATCATTTCGAGCGTCTGGTGCGGGCCGATCAGTTCGACCATGTCGCCAAGCTTCAATGTTCCGGTCGGCAAGCCGGTGACGTCGAGAATGATGCTGTCCATCGACACGCGCCCGACGATCGGCAGGCGCACGTCACCGAACCAGGCAGCGCCTGAATTGCTGAGATGGCGCGGCAGGCCGTCGGCATAACCTGCGGCGATGGTGGCGAGCCGCATTTCGGACCTGGCGACGAAGCTTGCCCCATAGCCCACCTCGGCACCCGCCGTCACGGTGCGGGTCTGGACGACGCCGACGTCGAGGCGGACCACCTGCTGCATCGGATTGACGCCCTCGCCGAGCGGCGCGCCGCCATAGAGCGCTATGCCCGGGCGGGCGAGATCGCCATGAAAATCGTCGCCCAGGAAGATGCCGGCGGAATTGGCAAAGGACAGCTTGGCATCGGGGAAGCGTGCGCGCACGTCCCGCATGCGTCCGAGCTGGCGGGCGTTGGCATCATGCGCCGGCTCGTCGCCGCAGGCGAGATGGCTCATCACGATGTCGATGTGGATACCGTCGAGCCGGTGTGGTTCGGCGATCAGAGTTTCCAGCTCCTGCGGCTCGAGCCCGAGCCGCGACATGCCGGTGTCGGCCTGGAGTGCTGCCGGCAACGTCACGTTGCGCGCCCTTGATGTGGCCGACCAGTTGGCGACCTGTTCGAGCGAGTTCAGCACCGGCACCACGCCGAGGTCGGCGCAATCGGCCTCGCTGCCCGGCATCAGACCGTTGAGCACCAGGATGCGTGCGTCAGCAGTGAGATGCGGCTTCAGCCTGACCGCTTCGATGAAATGGGCGACGAAGAAGTCGCGGCACCCGGCGGCGTATAGAACCGGGGCAACCTCGGCCACGCCGAGCCCATAGGCATCGGCCTTGACCACCGCCGCGGTCCTTTCAGGCGCGTTGCGCTGGCTCAGCTGCCGATAGTTCTCGACCAGAGCGTCGAGATCGATGGTCAGCACGCCGCATGCCGCACGGCTCTCAATGTCGCTTTGCACGCCCATTGTCATATCAGGAAATTGTCCTCACCTTCGCCAAAGAATATCGCAATGATCGGCGAAAATCTTGCCAATGTGATGATGATCATGCGAACTGTGCGTAATCTGTGCAATTTTCGAAGCGTTGTTGAAAGGAACAGCGATGCCCTCTCTGGACGCCATCGACCGCGGCATCATCCGGGCATTGCGCGCCAATGCGCGCGTCAGCAATGCCAGCCTCGCGGCCGAGGTTGGCCTGTCGCCATCAGCCTGTCTCAGACGGGTGCAGTTGCTGGAGCAGGAAGGGGTCATCAGGGGCTACACCGCGATCATCGGCAATGCCGCGGCCGACGAGGGCATCGCCGTCATCGTCCAGATCACGCTGGAGCGGCAGACCGAGGAGTATTTCAACCGCTTCGAGCTCGCGGTGCGGCGCTACCCCGAGATCAAGGAGTGCTACCTGATGACCGGCGATTCCGACTATTTCCTGCGTGTCGAAGTGGCCAGTGCCGGCGATTTCGAGCGCGTGCACAAGGAGATCCTGTCAGCGCTGCCGGGCCTCGCCCGGATCCATTCGAGCTTCTCGATCCGCAACATCCTGCAGTCGAAACGGCCGAAGACGTCTTGAAGAAAAGCCGGCGCCCTGGTGGTACGCCGGCTTTGTTGTCAGTGTCAGACGGCTGACTGGGTCACGAATTTGGTGACCAGATAGGCTTCGAGCGCTTCGGTGCCGCCTTCCGAACCGTAACCGCTGTCCTTGACGCCGCCGAACGGCGTTTCGGGCAATGCCAGGCCGAGATGGTTGATCGTCAGCATGCCGGTTTCGATCTCGGCGCCGAGGTCGGTGACCGTCTTGTTCGACTTGGTGAAGGCATAGGCCGCGAGGCCGTAGGGCAGGCGGTTGGCCTCGGTGACGACGTCCTCGAAGGTCCTGAACGGCATCACCAGCGCCACCGGGCCGAAGGGCTCCTCGTTCATGATGCGCATGTCGGTGCGCACGCCCGACAGCACCGTCGGCTCGAAATAGGAGCCCTTGTTGCCGATGCGCTTGCCGCCAGTCTCGAGTCTGGCGCCGTCGGCCACCGCCTCGGTGATCAGCTTTTCGACCGCTTCCAGCCGGCGTTCATTGACCAGCGGGCCCATGCGGCTGCTGGCCTCCAGGCCGTCGCCGACCTTCACGCCCTTGGCATGCTCGACGAACTTGCCGAGGAAGCGGTCGTAGGCGCCTTCCTGGATCAGGAAGCGCGTCGGCGACACGCAGACCTGGCCGCCATTTCGGAACTTCGACGCGGCGAGCGTCGCTGCGGCTGCGTCGACATCGGCGTCGTCGAACACCATCGCCGGTGCATGGCCGCCAAGCTCCATCGTCGCGCGCTTCATGTGGGTGCCGGCCAGCGCCGCCAGATGCTTGCCGACCGGTACAGAGCCGGTGAACGACACCTTGCGGATGACCGGATGCGGCACGAGGTAGCCGGAGATTTCGGGCGGGTTGCCATAGACGAGGTTGAGCACGCCGTCGGGCAGGCCGGCATCCCTGAACACGTCGGCAAGGCAGGCCGGCGACGCGGGCGTCTCTTCCGGCGGCTTGACGATGATCGAGCAGCCGGTGGCAAGGGCTGCGCCGATCTTGCGCGCCGCCTGCGAAATCGGGAAGTTCCAAGGCGTGAACGCTGCCACCGGACCGACCGGCTCCTTGACGACGATCTGCTGGATGCCGGGCCCACGGGCCGGAATGACGCGGCCATAGGTGCGGCGGCCTTCCTCGGCGAACCAGTCGAACAGGTCGGCTGAGGAGAGCACTTCCATCTTGGCTTCGCCGACCGGCTTGCCCTGTTCCTGCGTCAGCAGTGTCGCGATCGCATCGGCGCGTTCGCGTAAGATGTCGGCGGCGCGGCGCAGCACCTTGGATCGGTCGTAGGGCGACACCTTACGCCAGATCTTGAAGCCGCGCTCGGCGGCGGCGAGTGCCCGGTCGAGGTCGCCCTTGCCGGCCGAGGCGACCTTGCCGATCACCTCGTTGGTGGCGGGGTTGTAGACGTCGATGGTCCTGCCGCCTTCGGCCGCCGTCCATTTGCCATCGATGAACAATTTCACTTCGGGGTACATGCTGTGTCCTTGCTGGGTCGTTCGTGAGCGGGTGAAGATGGGGCAGGCGTCGCCGGGCGGCGGGTCACGCCTCGAATGGTGCGCTAGACATAGGTTCGCTTCAGCTTCCGTGCCACCAGTTCTGCGATTGCCAGCGACGAGGTCAGCCCCGGGCTTTCGATGCCGAACAGATTGACCAGTCCACTGACGCCGTGGACCTCCGGGCCTTGGATGACGAAATCGGCAGCCGGCTCGCCGGGCCCGACAAGTTTGGGGCGGATGCCGCAGTAGGTCGCACTCAGGCTGTCGTCGGCGAGGCCGGGCCAATATTTCCGGATCTCGCCATAGAAGTGGTCGGCCCGTCGCGGATCGACCGTGTAGTCCTTGGTCTCGATCCACTCGACATCGGGGCCGAAGCGCATGCCGCCATTGAGGTCGAGCGTCAGATGCACGCCGAGCCCGCCCGGTTCAGGCACCGGATAGATCAGCCGTGAAAACGCCGGCTTGCCTGACACCGAGAAGTAATTGCCCCGGGCATAAAGCAGCGCAGGCACGAATTTCGGGGCGAGCCCCGCCAGCGATGCGGCGAGCCTGTTCGCGCCAAGGCCGGCGGCGTTGACGACATGCCGTGCTGCGATCTCGAAACCTGCGCCGCTCGAGCTGTCCAGTGTCTGCAGCACGAAACGGCCCGCTTCGATCCGGCCGGAAACGATCTCGGTGTTGAGGCTGAGTAAGGCGCCATGCTCCTCGGACTCACCGAGCAGTGACAGCATCAGTGCATGGCTGTCGACGATGCCGGTCGATGGCGACAGCACGGCGGCGTGGCAGGCAAGAGACGGCTCCATCGCTTGCGCTTCGGTGGCGTCGAGCAGCACGAGGTCGTCGACGCCGTTGGCCCGAGCCTTGTCGATGATGCCTTTCAGCGTCGGCACCTGCTCCGGCAGCGTTGCCACGATCAGCTTGCCGCAGCGCTTGTGCGGAACGCCGCGCTCTGCGGCATAGGCGTAGAGCATGTCGCGGCCTTTGACGCACAGCTCGGCCTTCAGGCTGCCCTCGGGATAGTAGATGCCGGCGTGGATCACTTCCGAGTTGCGCGAACTGGTCTCGGTGCCGATGGCATCAGCCGCTTCGACGACGATCGTCTCCATGCCGCGCCGGCTGAGTTCCCGCGCCACGGCGAGACCAATGACGCCGGCGCCGGCGATGATGCAGTCGACCGTCTCCATGGTCAGCCGGCACTCCCGGTCGGCTTCAGCGCCGCGAGCTGCTCGATGATGGCCGAGCTTGCGCCGCGGATGTCGTCGACGATGGCGCGCTCGGCCCGGTCGGCGTCTCGGGCCTCGATGGCTAACAGGATCATGTGGTGATAGCCGATCATTGCCCGCCCGCCATGCTGGTAGGACGCCGCGATCATCGGCCCCATCTGCAGCCACAGCCGGTTGAGGATGCCGCGCAGCACGGTCATGCCGGCGATCTCGGCAAGCGCAAAATGGAAGGTCTGGTTCAGTTCCAGCGCCGCCGGCCAGTCCGCCGCGGCAATGGCCTGCTCGTTGCGCGTGACGAGTTCGCGCAGCCGCTCGATGTCCCTGGCCTCGGCCTTCAGCGCTGTCTCGCGCGCGGCAAGCCCCTCCAGCTTCATCCTGATCTGACGGATTTCGAGATAACGCTCCAGCGTCATGACAGGCACGCGTACTTCGCGCGCCGACTTCTGCACCAGCGCCTCGTCCTGGATCAGGCGCAGTATGGCATCGCGCACCGGTGTCACCGACGTACCCAGCGACTGCGCCAGGTCGCGGATGGTCAGGCGCGCGTCGGGCGCGAAGCGTCCCTTGATCAGCGCGTCGGACAGCTGGCCGTAGACAATCTCGCCGAGATTGTCGTGCTCAACCATCTGCAAGGCGAAGCCTTCGGTCATCGGTTTCCTTCGCTCATCTGCTCATTGTCCGGGCTCGCATGGCGCCGGGGTCAGGTCGCGTGCCCCTTTGTCGGTACTGGGCAGCTGCGGCACCCTGGCCTTATCTGGCCTGCCCGTGCCGCTTCTCTGGCCCTTGACATTGGTCCACACGAAAAACATGATGCATCAAACAACAATTTACGGATTTTGCAAGCGGTCGCTGACCGCGAACGCAAGATCATCGACATCGTCGCCCTGCCGGCGACGCTTCATCCAGTGAGGAACGACAATGGACAGCCAGCCGAATTCGCCCGAGGCGCGCGACAAGAAATTCCACATGCACGCCTACACCAATGCCCGCCGCCACCAGGAGGTCGGCCCGCTGATCATCGAAAAGGGCGACGGCATCTATGTCGAGGACATCTCGGGCAAGCGCTACATCGAGGCGATGTCGGGACTGTGGAGCGTCGGCGTCGGCTTCTCCGAGAAGCGCCTCGTCGATGCCGCAACGAAGCAGATGGCCAAGCTGCCCTACTACCACAGCTTCACCCATAAAGGGCACTCGCCGCTGATCGACCTCGCCGAGAAGCTGGTGACGATGGCGCCGGTGCCGATGAGCAAGGCGTTCTTCACCAATTCCGGATCCGAGGCCAATGACACGGCCATGAAGATGATCTGGTTTCGCTCCAATGCGCTCGGCCAGCCCGAGCGCAAGAAGATAATCTCGCGCAAGCGTGCATATCACGGCGTCACCATCGCTTCCGCCAGCCTCACCGGCCTGCCCAACAACCATCTGTCCTTCGACCTGCCGATCGCCAATGTGCTGCACACATCGTCGCCACACCACTGGCGTGAGGCGCTGCCTGGCGAGACCGAGCAGCAGTTCTCGACCCGTCTCGCCGACGATCTGGAAAAGCTGATCCTCGCCGAGGGCCCCGAAACCATCGCCGCCATGTTCGGCGAGCCGGTCATGGGTGCCGGCGGCGTCGTCGTCCCGCCGGCCGGCTATTGGGAGAAGATCCAGGTCGTTCTCAAGAAGTACGACATCCTGCTCGTCGCCGACGAAGTCATCTGCGGCTTCGGCCGCACCGGTAACATGTTCGGCTCAGAAACCTACGCCATGCAGCCCGACATCATGGTCATGTCGAAGCAGATCTCGTCGTCCTATCTGCCGATCTCGGCGCTGATGATCAACGACAAGGTGTTCGAGCCGATCGCCGACGAAAGCAACCGCATCGGCACCTTCGGTCACGGCTTCACCGCCGGCGGTCATCCGGTCGCCGCCGCCGTTGCGCTCGAAAATCTCAAGATCATCGAAGAACGCAATCTGGTCGCCAACGCCCGCGAGGTCGGCGCCCACATGCAGAAGCGCCTGGCGAAAATCGCCGCGCACGATCTCGTCGGCGAGGTCCGCGGTGTCGCCCTCATCGGCGCCATGGAGCTGGTCGCCGACAAGGCAACCAAGGCGCCATGGGGCTCCGCTGGCGCACTTGGCGGCCTGGTCAACGGCCTGCTGCAGCAGAATGGCATCATCTCCCGCAACATGGGTGACGCGCTTGCCTTCTGCCCGCCGCTGATCATCAACGACAAGCAGGTCGACGACATCTTCGACGCCGTCGAGAGGTCGCTCGACGAGGCAGCGAAGCACGTCAAGGCCTGATCGTCGATTCAACCAGGCAACAGCAAAAAGCCCGCCATCCGGCGGGCTCAGACTGCTGACAAACCCCGTCGAATTTCGGCGGGGTTTTGTTTTGTGGGTTGATTGAGCTTTTGGATTGATTTCGGGGAGCAGATGCCGGTGCCGTTGCGAGCCGGCTTTGGCCTCATGCGAGGCTTGGTTTTGGCTTTGGCCAGAGGCTGATTGCGATCTTTTTCATGTTCTGGGCGGCGGCTGCGATCAGGCACTGGCAGGCGACGCGTGTTCGCCCTCGGAAGCGGGCATAGCGATGGCCGAAGAGCTGCTTGGCATCGGCGAAGGATCGCTCGACCGTCTCCTTGCGGCGTCGATAGATCGCCTTGCCCCATGCGGTTAAGCGGTTGGCATCGACCCGCTCGCGGACATCCTGCCAGACATGGCGCGTGATGGTGCGCTCGGCCTTGGCGTTTGATGTGCAAGACGCCAGCAGCGGACAGTTGCGGCAGATCGTCGGGTCGCTCCTGTAGTGGCGATAACCGCCGCGATCGGTGGTGGCGTAAGTGAGCAACTGGCCCTGCGGGCAACGATAGCCGTCAAGGTCCGGCTCATGGACGAAAGCGCCCTTCCTCATCTTGCCAGGCTTTGGCCGGGTCGGGTTGCGATAGCCGACGACACCGTGGATGTTGCTGTCCTCCAGGCCCTTGGCGATGCCTGGCGTGGCATAGCCGGCATCCAGCCCCGCCGCCGTGACGTCGAAGCCGAAACGCTCCACCTGGCGGTCGAGCCGGTCGAGATAGACGATCGAGTCATGCACGTTGGCCGGCGTGGCAAACGTGTCGGTGATGATGCCGAAGCCGCCATCCACCGTGCGGTGATCGAGATAAAAGAAGCCCTTCGGCTTGCCCTCGCGCACCATATAGCCAGCCTCAGGATCGGTGCGCGAGACCTTCGTCTCTTTCACCGCAGGCTGCCGCTCCTGCTCCTTCAGCGCCTTCTGGCCGTGCAGCGCCCGTTCGGCATCGATCGCCCGGTCGAGCTCGCCCCAGTAGTCGGCACGCGACTTGGCGACCATGGCAAGGTCGTACTTGCCCTTGTTGGCATTGGCCTTCAGGTGCGTGCTGTCGGTGTAGAGCACCGTGCCGTCGACCAAGCCTGCCCCGATCGCCTGCTCGACAATGCGGTCGAAGATCGCCTGCGCGATCGTCTCGTCCTGGTAACGCCGGCGTCGGTTCTGCGACAATGTCGAGGCGTCGAACACCTTGTCCGTCAGCTTCAGCCGCAGGAACCACCGGTAGGCGACATTGACCTCGATCTCTCGCACCAATTGCCGCTCCGAGCGCACCCCGAACAGGTAGCCGATGAACAGCGCCTTGAACATCAAAGTCGGATCAAGTGGCGGGCGACCATTGTCGGCGCAGTAAAGCGGCGCTGTCAGATCGTGGATGAACGAGAAATCGATAACACCATCGATCTTGCGCAGAAGGTGATCAACTGGAACCAGTTGATCGAGCGTGACGATCTCAAGTGCGGTTTGTTCAGGGCCGGCTCGCTTCAACATCACCCACTGAATCACAAACCCCCAACTCTCGCCAGGGGTTTGTCAGCAGTCTGAGCCCGCCATCCGGCGGGCTTTTTTTGTTTGGGCGCGCGGCAGGTATTCTCCCGCACACGGAGAGCAGGCAAAAGCTCTCAAACGTGCTGACCGCCGTTGATATGGATTTCAGAGCCCGTGACATAGGAGGCCTGGCCCGAGCACAGGAAATAGATGATGTCGGCGACTTCCGACGTCAGGCCGAGCCGGCGCATCGGGATCGTCTCGACGATCTTGTCGGTCCCCGGCGACAGGATGGCAGTGTCGATCTCGCCGGGCGCAATGGCGTTGACACGGATGCCGTGCGGGCCGAAGTCGGCGGCCATCTCGCGGGTCAGCGCGCCAAGTGCTGCCTTGGACGTGGCATAGGCCGTGCCGGCAAAGGGATGGACGCGGGTGCCGGCGATTGAGGTCACGTTGACCACCGAGCCCTTGGCCGCCGCCAGTTCCTTGAACAGGCCGCGCGCCAGCATGATCGGCGCCAGGAAATTGACCTGGAACACGTCGCGCCAGACGTGCATCGGCGTGTCGATCGAGTTCATCCGACCGCCGCCCTTGTGCTTGGGCGAGATGCCGGCGTTGTTGACGAGCGCATGCAGCAGTCCGCCTTCCTTCTCCAGCCGCTGGCGGATTTCGGAAACGGCGCTGCCGACATCACCCTGGTCGGCGAGGTCGACCTTGATGTGATCGTCCGGACCGGCCGGCCACGGGCAATCGTCTGAAAATGCCTGGCGCGAACAGGTGATGACGCGCCAGCCCTCGCGCGAAAAGCGCTTCACCGTCGCATGGCCGATGCCGCGGCTGGCTCCGGTCAAAACGATCGTCTTTCGCCCTTCGGTCTTCTCGGCCATCACATCCTCATTTTAAGCTTACAGCTTATGTAGCGGATGCACCTTGCCATTGCGAGGGGGCGCGGCTCTCGGCCGCGCTCGGCAGAGGCCTCGCGGCTTGACCGCGCCGGCCTGACGGGCGACTTCTAGGCCCCATGTCCATGACCTCGCGACGAGGAGACTGTCCGTGCAATTTACTGAAATCGGCGGCATCACGCTGCATCACCAGCTGATCGGCGGGCCTGCCAACAAGCCGGTCTTCGTCTTCGTCAATTCGCTCGGCACCGACTTCCGCATCTGGCGTGACGTCATCATCCGCTTTGCCGGCGACTTCCCGATCGTCACCTACGACAAGCGCGGCCACGGCCTCTCCGATGTCGGTACGTCGCCATATCGGATGGACGATCACATCGGCGACCTCGAAGGGCTGCTCGATCATCTCAACGTCAAGGACGCCATCATCTGCGGGCTGTCGGTCGGCGGCATGATCGCGCAAGGCCTTTACGCCAGGCGGCCCGACCTGGTGCGGGCGCTCGTGCTCTGCGACACCGCCCACAAGATCGGCACGGCAGAGCTGTGGAACAGCCGCATCGCCGCCGTCGAAAAGGATGGCATCGCGGCGATCACGGGCGACATTCTGCAGCGCTGGTTCACGCCCGACTTCCACGCGCAGCGCAAAGCCGACCTCACCGGATACCGCAACATGCTGACGCGCCAGCCTGTCGTCGGCTATGCCGGCACCTGTGCTGCCCTGCGCGATGCCGACTACACCGAGGCGGCCAAGGCGATTGCTGTGCCGACGCTCTGCGTCGTCGGCGATCATGACGGCTCGACGCCGCCGGCGCTGGTGCGCGCGCTGGCCGATCTCATCCCCGGCTCTCGCTTCAAGATCATCGACGGCGCCGGCCACATCCCTTGCGTCGAGAAGCCGGAAGAACTGACCGCTCTCATCAAGAACTTCGTCGCCCAACTGCCGCCGCAATAGGCTGGCTGCCACCGGTGGCGCCTACGCCGCCGGTGGTTCCATCGCTTCGGTCGTGGCGCTGCCGGCCTCGTCCGGCTCCTTGAGCCTGAACCAGGCGACATAGAGTGCCGGCAAAAACAGCAGGGTAATTGCCGTGCCGGCCAGAATGCCGCCCATCATCGCATAGGCCATGGGCGCCCAGAACACCTCGCGGGCGATCGGGATCAGCGCCAGCGATGCTGCCGCCGCCGTCAACGCAATCGGCCGCATGCGGTGCTCGGAGGCCTCGATCACCGCATGCCACCGGTCGGTACCCGTGGCGATCAGCTCCTCGATCTGGACGATCAGGATCACCGAATTGCGGATCAGGATGCCGACCAGCGCCAGCACGCCGAGGATGGCGACGAAGCCGAGCGGCTGGCCCGTCGGCACGAGTGCCGCGACCACGCCGATCAAGCCGAGCGGCGCGACAGCCACCACCAGGAACAGCCGCTGGAAGCTTTGCAGCTGCAGCATCAGCACGGTTGCCATGATGAACAGCATAAGCGGCACCACGGCGATGATCGGCCCTTGGCTGTTGGCGCTTTCCTCGACCGAACCGCCGGTTACGACAGTGTAGCCGTCGGGCAACTTGGCCGCGAAGTCGTCGATCGCTGGCTTGAGTTCGGCGACGACGGTGTCGGGCAGGGCGCTGCCGACCATGCCCGCCTTGACGGTGATGGTGGGCAGGCGGCTGCGGCGCCAGACCGTCGGCTGCTCGATCTCGTAGCGGAAGTCGGCCACCGTCGCGAGCGGGATGGATTCGCCGCCTCCGGTGGGTATCTGCAGGTTGCGCAGCGTTTCGATCGAGCCGCGTTCGGCATCCTGCGCCCGCACCACGACATTGATCAGATATGTGGCGTCGCGCACCTGGGTGATTGCCACGCCGCCGACAACGCTGTTCATGGCGCTGGCGATGTCCTCGGAGGTGATGCCGAGCTGCCGTGCCTTGTCCTGTAGCACCTCGACCTTCAGCACGCGCTCCGGCTCGTTCCAGTCGAAGCTTGGCGCCTGCAGCTTGGGATTGGCCGAAATGACGCCCGCCAGCTGCTGTGACAGCGCCCGCACCGTCTGCACCTCCGGGCCGCTGATGCGATACTGCACCGGCCGGCCCACAGGCGGGCCGAGCTCCAGCGTCTTGACGTAGGTGTCGGTTCCGACGAACTGCTCGCGCAGGATCTTTTCGATCGCCGGCTGCACCCGGTGCCGTGCTTCGAGGTCCTTGGTTACGATCACCGTCTGGCCGAAATAGGGATTGGCCGGCTGCACGTCATAGGCCAGCACGAAGCGCACCGCGCCCTGTCCGATATAGGAGCTCCAGTGGTCGATGTCGGCATTGCCCTTCAGCGCGATCTCCTCGAAGCGCTCGATCTGGGCACGTGTCTCGGCAATCGAGCTGTTCTGCGGCAGGTTCCAGTCGACGATCAGTTCGGGCCGGTCCGACGGCGGGAAGAACTGTTGCTGCACGAAAGTCAGCCCCACCACCGACAGCACGAAGGCGACGACGGTGGCGATGATGGTCAGCCAGTGGCGGCGCACGGCAAGCCGCAACAGGCGCGAGAAGCCCGCCGCAAAGCGGCCCGGCCGCTCGTCGTGTTTTTTCATCGTCGCCGGCAAGAGCGTGACGCCGAGCAGGGGCGCAAACAGCACCGCCACGATCCAAGACAGCAGCAGCGAAACGGCGATGACGACGAACAGCGTGTAGGTGTATTCGCCGGCCTGGCTGCTGTTGAGGCCGATGGGGATGAAGCCTGCGACCGTCACCAGCGTGCCGGTCAGCATCGGAAACGCAGTTGACGTGTAGACATAGGTCGCGGCTTTGCGGAGCGAGTCGCCGACCTCCAGCCGGGCCACCATCATCTCGACGGCAATCATCGCGTCGTCGACGAGCAGGCCGAGCGCGATGATCAGCGCTCCGAGCGAAATGCGCTGCAGCGAGATGCCCATATAGGCCATGACCAGGAAGGTGATGGCCAGCACCAGCGGGATCGACAGCGCCACCACGAAGCCGGCACGCATGCCCAGGCTGATGAAGGACACGGCGAGCACGATGGCCACCGCCTCGAACAGCGCGCGGGTGAAGCCCGACACGGCATGCTCGACGATGACCGGCTGGTCGGCGACCTGGTGCACGCCGACGCCGACCGGCAACTCACCGGTGACCTGCCCCATCAGCGCCTTCAACGCGTCGCCGAACTCAAGCAGGTTGGCGTTCGGCTTCATGCCGATGGCGAGACCGATCGCCGGTTCGCCATTGACGCGGAACAGGGCCGTCGGCGGATCGACGTAGCCGCGGCTGATGGTGGCGACGTCGCTCAGCCGGAAGAAGCGATCATTGACCCTGAGGTTGATCGCCCTGAGGCTTTCCTCCGAGGTAAACTGGCCGCCGACGCGCACCGCGATGCGCTCCGGTCCGGCCTGGATGACACCCGACGACGACACCGCGTTCTGCGCCTGCAGGCTGGCGACGACGGCCTGCTGGTTGAGGCCCAGAGCCGCGATCTGGCGCGTCGAGAATTCGAGATAGATGACCTCGTCCTGCGCGCCGATGAGCTCGACCTTGCCGGCATTGGGAATGGTCAGGATGCGCGTGCGCACCATCTCGACATAGTCGCGCAGCTGGCGCATCGACAGCCCGTCCGAGGTGAAGGCATAGATGTTGCCGAACACGTCGCCGAAGCGGTCGTTGAAGAACGGTCCTTGCACCCCTTGCGGGAAATTGGGCCGGAGGTCGTTGACCATGTTGCGGACCTGCACCCAGGTCGGGGCCACGTCGCGCGCCTTGGTGGTCGGCTTGAGATTGACGAAGATGATCGTCTGGCCGGCGGTCGTCACGCTGCGGCTGAAATCGAGGCTCTCCAGTTCCTCGAGCTTCTTTTCGATCCTGTCGGTCACCTGCCGCGTCGTTTCGTCGACCGAGGCTCCCGGCCAGTTGGCCTGGATCAGCATCGTCTTGATGGTGAAGCTCGGGTCTTCCTCGCGGCCGAGATTGAGATAGGCGAAGACGCCCGCCACGGTGAAGATCAGCATGAAGTACCAGACCAGGGAGCGGTGGTTCAGCGCCCAGTCGGAAAGATTGAAACCCTTCACCTACGCCCCCTCTGGAATTCTGACCTTCTGGCCCTCGGCGAGGCTGCGCACGCCGGCAGTCACCACGCGCGTGCCGGCGCCGATGCCGCCGGCGGTAAAGCTCGCACCGTCCTTTGCCTTGACCTCGACAGGCTGCAGGCTGACGGTCGAAGCATTGGGGTCGACGACCCAGACGAAGCTCTTGCCGTCCTTTTCCAGCAAGGCCGTCAGCGGCAGGTCGATCGCAGCGTCTGCCTTCGACGGCTGTGTCGCCGTCACCGTCGAGCCGAGCCGAAAGGCCGTCGGCGGAGCGCTCAACGCCAGCCGCACCCGCCGCGTTCGCGTCGCAGCATCGGCCTGCGGCGCGATTTCGCGGACATGTGCCTTGGCCCGCAGCGACGGCAGCATCTGCAACGCCACCTCGAACTCGTCGCCGTCGCGCAGGCTGATCGCCATCTGGTCGGGAACGTCGACGACGGCCTCGCGCGCATCCGAGCGTGCCACCGTCACCACCATCTGTCCCGGAGAGACTGTCTGGCCGACCTCGGCGCCGACCGCGGTGACGATGCCATCGAAGTCGGAAAACAGTCGGGCATAACCGAGTTGCTCCTCCGACTTGGCCAGTGCCGCGCGCGTGCGCTCGACATTGGCCGCAGCGGAATCCAGCGCCTGTTTCGCGGAATCATAGACTGCCTGCGAGGTGTTGGATTCGGCCAGCAGGCTGCGCTGCCGTTCCTCGCTGGCGGCGGCATTGGCGAACTGCGCCTCCGCCGTCGTCAGGTCGGCGCGCGCTGCCTGCGATGCGAGCTCCAGCGCCAGCGGGTCGATCGCGGCAAGCGTCTCGCCCTTGGTCACCATGTCACCGACGCCGACATCGCGCGTCACAAGCCGCCCGAGCAGGCGGAAGGCGAGGTCGGCGGAGAATTCAGGCTGTATCGTTCCGGCAAAGCCCTGCGCGGTCGGGCCGTGCGGCTCGACGACAGTCGACAGCACCGGGCGGATGACTTCGGGAGGGGGCGCTTTTTCCTCGCTGCAGGCCGCAAGCGCGAGCAACGGCACGAAAGCAAGCAAGCTTGTCCTGGAGATCATGGCGCCACCTCCACCACCTGGCCGGGACTGAGCAATTGTCCGCCCTGGGCGACAACCGATTGTCCGATCTCCAGTCCATTGGCCACGACGACGACACCCGAGGCAAAGGACTGCACTTCGATCGCCGCCAGCGCCACAGCCTTGGTCGCGGGGTCGATGG
Organism: Aminobacter sp. MDW-2; assembly: GCF_014250155.1. Classification (NCBI taxonomy): domain Bacteria; kingdom Pseudomonadati; phylum Pseudomonadota; class Alphaproteobacteria; order Hyphomicrobiales; family Phyllobacteriaceae; genus Aminobacter; species Aminobacter sp. MDW-2. The sequence goes on along the minus strand of NZ_CP060197.1, from coordinate 676,998 downwards.
TCCAGGCCGCCGGCCTTCCCGCATCCGACATCAGCGCCTGCCATGGCAGCACGATGGCCGGCTGGGGCTTCGACACGATTGTGCCTGTTATCGCGGCACCCAGCGGCATCTCGGTGGGCGTGTTTGGCACCATCACCTTGACCCGGATCGAGCCCGATGCCGGATCGACCGCCGGCGACACCTCGCGCACCTGTCCCGGGGCTTTGATGCGCGGGTCAGAAATCAGCGCGATCATCACGTCGGGTGCCACCGGGTTGCGCGCCACCAGCGCCTCGTCGACATTGAACACGGCGTCGCGGTCTCCGTCCTCGGCAACGGTGAACACCGTCTGTGCCGCCTGCACGACCTGGCCAACCTCGATCGTCCGTGCCGTCACCACGCCGTCGGCGCTGGCCTTCAGTTCGGTATAGGTCAGCCGGTCTTCGGCATTGCTCATCTGGCTCTGTGCCGATTCCACACCGCTTTGGGCGACGCGTTGCGCCTGGTCTGCCTGGTCGTAATCGCGCCGCGTCGTGAAGCCCTGGGCAAGCAGCGTCTTCTGCCGTTCGAATGCGGCGGCGGCCTGCTTGAGCTGCGCCTGCGCGGCATAGAGGCTGGCCTGCGCCGCCCGCACGTCCGACTGCTGCTCCTGCGGGTCGAGCTTCGCCAGCACCTGGCCCTTGGTCACGCGCTGGCCGATGTCGACACTGCGCTCGGCGACCCGGCCGCCGACCTGGAATGACAGGTTGTTCAGCGTCCGCGCGGCAATGACGCCGGTCAGCGATGTCGATGGTGCATAGTCGGTCAGTTTGACCTCGACGGAGCGCACCACGATCGGCTGCCGTTCCGCCGTTTCCTGTTTCTGGCAGGCCGGAAGCGGCAACAGAAGGCAAAGCGCGAGGGCGGTGAGGTGTCGTCTGGGTGGCGCGCATGCCGATATCTTGCCCGGCATGCCTGCGGTGATCGGGTTCGTGGATCGCATCTGCCCCCCCAAATCGCTTCGTCAACAAGCTACGATGCAACTGGCAATCGGGCAACGCCCAGCAAACCTGCCGGTATCGTGATGCGACAGGGCGAGTGCGTGGCGCACAGCACACGTTGCCACGGAACCCGAGCTATTCCGGAGCGTTGTTGGACGCAATCAACTCGGAGGATCGCCATGGATCGTATGCTCTTCGACAGCCCTGTACAGATCCGCATCGGGACGGAAAGCACCCAGCGCGAGGTGACGACCGTCAAGGGCGCCTACGAAGCGCTCGTCGACTGGCCGCATGCCAAGCGCAGCGGTCCGCTCTACCGCGAGGCGGTCGAAACCGTATCCGCAGCCCTTGCCGGCACCCGCACGCGCGAGGCTGCCAAACGGGCCTTTATCGCCGCTGCCGACGAAATCGGCATCAGGATCTGAGCTTGTCGGCCATCGGGCGGAGGGGTGGCCGTTCGCCGGGCGGCGAACGGCGCAAGACTCTATTGCCGGCGAAAATGGGCAGGACATCTCAGTCACGCACGGTTTGCCGGAATAAATTAACTCTACAGAAGTTATAGAATTAACATTCTGAATGGGCATCGTCATTCAACCCCGGCCGCGGCATCTTCGATCCCGTACTGGAATTTCTGCGACCGATCCCGCCGCTCGCCTATCTGCCGCCAGTGATCATCTGGCTCGGCATCGGCGAACAGGCCAAGGTGTTGGTCATCGCAATTGCCATGGTGGCGCCGATCGCGCTGTCGACGGCCTCCGGCGTGCGCGGTGTGCAGCAGGATCGCCTCAACGCCGCGCGCCCGCTTGGCGCCACGCGCCGGCAGGTCTTCCGTTTCGTCGTCTTGCCCAGCGCGCTGCCGTCGATCCTCACCGGCCTGCGCATCGCGCTGGGCGCCGGCTGGACCACTTTGGTCGCCGCAGAACTGGTGGCTGCGACGCGCGGCCTCGGTTTCATGATCCAGTCGGCGACTCAGTTCCTCGTCACCGACGTCGTCGTGATGGGTATTCTTGTCATCGCCGCGGTCACCTTCATGTTCGAATTCGGCCTGCGTTTTGTCGAACGAGGCTTGTGCCCTGGGCCGGCCGCGAGTAGCGGTCGGCCGAGGCTGCGGCCCGGCACTTATGCCCGCATGGTTTCGCGCATGGCGCTGCGTCCGCGCAGCATGGGTAGCCCCAGCGTCACCAGCACGAAGCCGGCTGTCACGACCTTGAGGTCGCTTGGCTGCAGCCCGATCGACAATGCCAGCGACACGAGCTGATAATAGACCATTGCACCGACGACAGGCGCCAGCAATTGCCGGGTGACGGTCTGCCGTCCGGTGATCGTTTCGCCGATGACCAGCGAGGCGAGACCGTTGATCAGGATGCCGGTGCCCATGCCAACGTCGGCATAGCCCTGCAACTGCACGATGAGCGCGCCGCCAAGCGCGGTCAGGCCAGAGGCGACACCCAGGCCGACGATCGTGTATGTCCAGATGCTGATGCCGAGCGATGGCGCCAGCTCCGGATTGATGCCGATGACGCGCAACGCCGCTCCTGCCTGCGTGGCCAGGTACCAGCGCAATGCGGCCAGGGCCACGACGATCAGCACGGCGAATGTGGCGACTTGCAGCCGAACGTCGGTCAGGATGGCCGGGTTGATCTGGGTAAAGATGTTGTCGGTGTTGAACAAGGCGATGTTCGAGCGGCCGAGAACGCGCATGTTCGCGCTGTAGAGTGCCGTGAAGACCAGGATGCCGGCCAGCAGCGAATTGATGCGAAAGCGCAGATGCACCAGCGCGGTCGCCGCGCCGGCTCCGACACCAGCGAGCATCGCGACAACGGTTGCCAAGAGCGGCGGATATCCGGCCAGCAAAAGTGTGGCGCAGACGCAGCCGCCAAGCGGAAACGCACCTTCGCTGGTCAGATCAGGAAAGCTCAGCAAACGGAACGGGATCATGATGCCGAGCACCAGGAACGAATAGATGAGGCTTTGCGAGAGCGTCACCGGCACGAGATTGAGATAGGCGTGGATCACGTCCATTGGTCAGGTTCCGAGCAGCATGCGATCGTTTTCGATTCTGAACTTCTCGACGAGATCGGCAGGTGTGAGTCTTGCCTTCTCGGTGCCGCCGATGTCGTCGCGGATGCGGCCGGCGTCCATCATGACGAGCCGGTTACCGGTCTCGATCGCCTGGCGCATGTTGTGAGTGACCATCAGCGTGGTCAGCGACTGCTCGGCGACGATCCGCAAGGTCGTCGCCATGATCAGCTCGGCGGTGCGCGGATCCAATGCTGCCGTATGCTCGTCGAGCAACAGCAGCGAGGGGCGCGACAACGATGCCATGATCAGGGACAAGGCCTGGCGTTGCCCGCCGGAGAGCTGGGCCACCGGCGTCGACAACCGGTCTTCCATGCCGAGCGCCAGGCCGGCGAGCAGCGCCCGATAGCGGTCACGCTTGGCGCCGTCGAGATGGCGCGCGAAGCCTCTGCGCTGCCCGCGCTGTTCGGCGAGCGCCAGGTTCTCCTCGATGGTCATGGCCGCTGCAGTGCCAATCATCGGGTCCTGGAAGACCCGCGCGATCATGCCGGCCCGGCGATGTGCTGCAAGGCGGGTGATGTCCCGGCCGTCCAGGGCAATCGAGCCGCCATCCGGCTCGATTGCGCCGGCGATGGTGTTGAGCAGCGTCGATTTGCCGGCGCCGTTGGAACCGATGATCACGACGAAGTCGCTGCGATTGAGCGCAAGGTCCACCCCGTTCAACGCCGGTCGCGCTCCGGCAAGGCCGGCGTTGAAGGTTTTGCGCAAGTCCGCGCAGACAAGCAGGGGCATGCTCACCGCTGTCACTTGAGCAGCCATGGACTGTCCTTGAGTGCTTCCGGAACCGTCAGGCCGACGGCTGCGAGACCCTTGGGGCTGACATAAGCGTCGAAGTCTTCGCCCTTGGGAACATAGGGCGCGATGTCGGCCGGCTTCTCGCCCTTGAGGATCCGGTCGGCGATGTCGGCGGCATGCTCGCCATTCTTGCGATAGGAGATGGCGTGGAAACCGGCGAGCTGATCCTTGAGGTCAGGGGCGTAGACCGAGTTGAACAGCGGCAGCTTGATCCTCTGCGCCACCTGGGCAACGACCGGTACCGAGGTCTGCACCACATTGGACTGGATGAGGAAGATGGCGTCCACCTGTCCGGCGAAGGTCTGGACACGCTGGGGCAGGTCGTTGGGGTTGTCGACCGGCACGCCGACGATTTCGATCCCGGCCTTTGCGGCCGCCTTGTGGATCAGCTCCATATTGGAGGTGTCGTTGTCTTCGCCCGGATTGAACAGGGTCCCGACCTTCTTGACCTCGGGCAACACCTTCTTGAGGTAGTCGAAGGAAGCATCGAAGTCGGGCAGCATCGACGCGCCGGTGCTCCAGCCCGAGCCGTGCTGCCAATCCGGCACGATGCCCGCCACGACCGGGTCGACGACCGCGCCGAACACGACCGGGATCGACTTGTCGGTAATGCCGCGCACCGCCGCCTGGTTGAGGCCGGTGGTGATGGCGAGGATCAGCGCCGGATGCTTGGCTTCCACCTGCTGCAGGATCTGGGGAACGAGGCTGCGGTCGAAATTGGCGTGCTGGAAGCCGTAGGTGACGTCCTTGCCTTCGACGTAGCCCAATTCGCTCATCCGGGCCTTGAAGCCTTCGGCGACCTGGTTGAGCGCCGGGTGCTCGCCGAAGCTGGCGATCTCGACCAGTTTCGGGTCAGCCAGGGCTGCGCCATTCGCGGCGGTGAGCAAGGCTGCAGCGAGCAGCCACTTCATCAATTTCACGACACGCTCCTAAGGTTGGGATTACACGATGGAGGGGCGCCAGTTCTGTTCGGCGACCCGCAGGAAATTCTCGCCCAGCACGCCAAGTATGGCCGTCTCCGAATAACCATGGCGTTCCAGCGCTTCGACCAGTTCGGGCAGGACTTCGGGTTTGACATCGGCCCACGGCGGGCGCGGATAGCCGCGCAACGCCATCATCGGACCGGAGTCGTAGAGCTTGGTCATGAAGGGCTGGTAGAAAACGGTGTCGAGGCCGAGGCCGACATATTCGGGCCCGACGAGCTGGGCGACGTAATCGATATGGCGCATCAGCGCCGGAACGTCGGAACGGTTGTCGTCGGTCAGGAAGGCGCCGATGGAGTTGATGCCGACCACGCCGCCTCGGCGGGCGAGCGCCTTGATCTGGACGTCGTCGATGTTGCGCTCGTGGTTCTTCAGCGCACGTACGCTCGAATGCGAGAACACCACCGGCTTTTCCGATAGCTCGATGATGTCGAGCGACGTGTTGATGCCGGCATGGCTTGCGTCGAGCATCATGCCGACGCGGTTGGCCTCGGTCACGAAGGCACGGCCCAGCATGGAAAGCCCGGCATCCGAGGGCTCATGGCAGCCGTCGCCAAGCGGGTTGCGGGTGTTGTAGGCGACGATCATCCAGCGGATTCCAAGCCGGTACCAGCTGTCGATCATCGCTGGCTCGTGCGCGGCCGGGCCGGCCCCTTGCAGATGCAGGCCGATCGCCATCTTGCCTGACTGCTTGGCCGCGCGGATGTCGGCCACGGTTTCGATGAGCTGGTAATCGTGAGCGCGTTGCTCGAACCAGCGCCTTTGTTGGGAGAGATGCCGGAACGTCGGCTCCGGTCGGTCCCAGTCGGCGCCGATTGTGAGCGAGAGGAAGGAGAACCCCGCGTCGCGATAGCGGACCAGCATGTCGGGTCCTTCATCGAGACATTCGGGAGTCCAGCCCACGGCACTTTCCCAGACGACAGCCTTGGCGATGAGGTTGTTGGCTGAAACAGTCACGTCGTCTGCACCCGCTGAGCAATGAAATCCAAGCGGTCAGCTAATCGGCAATCTCGTCGTTGCGCTATTGCCCGGAATGGGTTTGATTGTTTCATACTTGAACCAATCAAGGCTCCGTCATGCCGACAACGCCCGATCCGTTCGACCTGATGATCTTTGCGCGCGTTGCGGAAACGGGCAGCTTCAGCGCCGCGGCCGAACGGCTTGGTCTGCCGAAGTCGACGGTGTCGCGGCGCATCACCGTCCTCGAAGCGCAGTTGGGCGAGCGCCTGCTCCAGCGCAGCACGCGGCGCAATTTCCTGACCGAGATGGGCCAGCGCATTCTCATTCCCGCCGAACAGATCATCCACGAGGTGGATGCCGTCATGGCCGTCGCCGAACACCGGCAGGTGACCCCGTCGGGGCGGCTGCGTGTCTCCGTCCCCGGCGACCTTGCCGCAATCTCGCTCGCACCGATGCTGGCTGAATTCAGCAAGGCATATGGCGAAATCCTGCTCGAACTGGATCTGTCGCCTCGTTATGTCGACGTCATTGCCGACGGTTTCGATCTCGCCATACGGATCGGTGGCGAAGCGCAGGACCTGAGGTTGACCACCCGGCATCTGGTCGACCTCGGCATCGGTCTTTATGCCTCGCCGCAGTACAGGGATCGCGCCGGCCAGCCCGATGCGCCCGAGGCCCTCGCACATCATGACGTGCTGGTGCTGCTCGCCGATGGCGTTCCGGTCAACTGGGTGCTGAACAAGGATGCCCAGTCGGTTGCCGCCGACATGTCGGGGCGGCGGGTCTGCGCGAATTCTTACGAGCTGCTGTTCCGCATGGCGCGTTCCGGCGCCGGCATTACGGCGATGCCCGATCTTTTCGCGCGGCCTTACCTGGCAAGCGGCGAACTCGTCCGCATCCTGCCGGCATGGAGTCTTGCCCCGGCCATGGTGCGCGCCGTCTTTCCGAGCAGGCAACTGATGCCGCGCAAGACGCGGGTCTTCCTCGATGCGCTTTTGGGCCATCTCAAGCCGCGTCCGCTGAGGACGGCGCAGCCACTGCCAGCCTAGTCGGCGATCGCCGGCAGTGTCGGCGGCGTCGCAACAAGCCGTCTGCGTGCCGAAGACGATGGCGTCATAGTCGGCAAGTTCGCTTGGTATGGCCAGGGGTGCCGGATGCCCGCCTTGAGCAGCATCGTTGCTTCGTCCATCAGCTAGGGAACGCGGCAGCACCAGGATCTTGGACGTGGGGATCTCCTTCTGCCGGCCGCCGCCGGAAGTGAAAAGGTTGCTGACTGTCTCGAGGGAGACGCCGCCTGAAGGCGGCGCATTTGTTCAGGCAGTGGCGAGCCTGGCTGGAGCCGGCTTTGCCTGCTGGGCGCGCTGGCTGAGCCAGACGCTGCCGAGCACCACGACCATGCCGAGGATCTGCGCTGCGCTGAGCGACTGGCCGAGCACCGACCAGCCGAGGATCACGGCGGTCATCGGGCTGAGAAAGCCGAGCGGTGAGACGACTGATGGTTCCAGCCTGGCGATGCCACGGAACCACAGGATGTAGGTCAGTGCCGCGCCGATCAGGCCAAGCCAGGCGAGGCCGAGCAGGTTGGGCATCGTCAGCGACGGCAGCGACGGCTCCTGCAGCAGCGCCACCGGGAGGAGCAGCAGACCGCCAGCCGTCAGTTGCCATGCAGTGAAGGTCAGCGGTGTGACTGGCGGCTGCCAGCGCCGGCTGAGCACCGTGCCGGCGGCCATCGACACGGCACCGGCGAGGCCGGCAGCGATGCCGATGGGGTCGAGTGCCGCGTGCGGCGTCAGGATCAGCAGCGCCACGCCGGCCATGCCGGCAAGGGCAGCCACGATCGACAGCGGGCGGATCGGCGAGCCGAGCAAGGCGCGTGCGAGCAGGATGACGATCAGCGGCTGGATCGCGCCGACGGTTGCCGCGACGCCGCCCGGCAGCCGGTAAGCGGCAACGAACAGCAGCCACCAGAAGACCGAGAAGTTGAGCGCGCCGAGCACCAGCACGCGGGCCCACCAGATGCCCTGCGGGAACTGCCGGACGAGCAGCAGTAGCAGCAGGCCGGCTGGAAGCGCCCTCAGCATGGCAACCGTCAGCGGGTAGCCGGCGGGCAGGAACTCAGTCGTCACGATATAGGTGCTGCCCCAGATCGCGGGGGCGATTGCAGTCAGCAGCAGGTCGGTGTTGCGCGTCGTCATGGCTGCATCTCTCTTTACATCGAGTATCTTGATCTCAAGATAATCCATATTCTCTTGACGTCAAGAGAAATAATCGGAATGGTGGGCCATGGATCAGGTTGACGACATTCTTGCCCAGTGGAACCGCGAACGGCCCGACCTCGACGTCGCGCCGATGGGGCTTATCGGCCGCGCCAACAGGGTGTCGCAGCATCTCGGCCGCGAGATGGAGAAGACCTTTGCAGCGCATGGGCTGAACTTCGCCAGCTTCGACGTGCTGGCGACGCTGCGTCGTTCGGGGCCGCCTTATGCGCTGTCACCTGGCGATCTCTCGGCGACGATGATGATCACCTCGGGCACCATGACCAACCGCGTCGACCAGCTGGAAAAGGCAGGCCTCGTCGAGCGTCGGCTCAACCCCGACGACCGCCGCAGTTTCATCGTCTCCCTGACCGACAAGGGCTTCGCCACCATCGACGCCGCCGTCACCGACCATGTCGCGACGCAGACGCGCATCGTTTCGATGCTGACCAAGGAGGAGCGGGTGGCGCTCGACGCGCTCCTCAGCAAGTTTTTGGTCGGATTCGAGAGCGTGTGACTTTGGCTACGGCCAGCTGGGAATTACCCCTCCCCACAAGGGGGTGGGAGACCAGCGTGCCGCCACGACATCTCGCCGTCTCGGGCAGGATTTGGCGGTTCACCCCGCCAGCGCCTGCTCCAGGTCGGCGATCAGGTCATCGCCATCCTCGATGCCCGCCGACAGCCGCACCAGCGAATCCGAGATGCCGATCGCGGCGCGCTTCTCGGCCGGGATCGAGCCGTGCGTCATCAGCGCCGGGTGCTCGATCAGGCTTTCGACGCCACCGAGGCTTTCTGCCAGCGTGAACAGCTGCGTGCGTTCGAGGAAGCGCTTGGTGCCGGCGAGGTCACGGTCGAGGTCGACCGATATCATGCCGCCGAAATGATGCATCTGCGCCTTGGCGATGGCATGCTGCGGATGGCTGTCGAGGCCGGGATAGATCACCCGGCGCACATCCTTGCGCGCTTCCAGCCAGCGCGCGATCTGGGCGCCGTTCTGCGAATGCCGCTCCATGCGCAATGCCAGGGTCTTGATGCCGCGCAGCGCCAGGAAGCTGTCGAATGGTCCGGAGATCGCGCCGATGGCGTTCTGCAGGAACTTCAGCTGGTCGCGCAGTTCCTTGTTGTCGCCCACCACCACGCAGCCGCCGACCATGTCGGAATGGCCGTTGAGATACTTTGTCGTCGAATGCACGACGATATCGATGCCGAGCTCCAGAGGGCGTTGGAGGTAAGGGCTGCAGAAGGTGTTGTCGGCGACCGAAAGCACGCCCTTGCGCTTGGCGATTGCGGCGACCCCTTCGAGATCGACGACACGCAGCAGCGGGTTGGTCGGGGTCTCGACCCACAGCATCCTGGTCTCCGGCCGGATCGCCGCCTCGACGGCGGCGAGGTCGGTGAAGTCGACGAAGCTCACCTGCAGCCCGGCGGTACGCTTGCGCACCCGCTCGAGCAGCCGGAACGTGCCGCCATAGATGTCGTCGGTGGCAACGATATGCGCGCCGGCGTCGAGCAGCTCGAACACAGTGCCGATCGCCGCCAGCCCGGAGGCGAAGGCGAAGCCGGCGGAGCCGCTTTCGAGGTCGGCAATCGCCCGCTCGAAGGCAAAGCGTGTCGGGTTCTGGCTGCGGGCGTACTCAAAACCCTTGTGCACGCCCGGGCTCTGCTGGCCATAGGTCGAGGTGGCGTAGATCGGCACCATGACGGCGCCCGTCGTCGGGTCGTGGCTCTGGCCGCCGTGGATTGTGCGCGTCGAAAATGCCAGCCGGTTCTTCTGCGTCGTCATTTTGCTCGCCTGAGATGGTTGATGAGGTCGACCCGAGTGATCAGCCCGACAAATTCCTCGCCGTCGAAGATGATCGCCACTTCGTTGCGGTCGAAGATCGGCAGCAGCGCATCGAGCGTCTGGTTCGCCTGCAGCGTGTGCAGGTCCTTTGCCATCGCCGTCGAGACGGGTGCGTTGAAGCGGTTCCAGCGGCTGTCATAGGGTCCTTCGACAACAGCCAGTATGTCGCTCTCGTCGACGATACCGACGAGCTTGCCGTCTTCCAGCACCGGTAGCTGCGACACGTCCCCACGCCGCATCCGGCCATAGGCCGTCAGCAGGCTGTCGCCAGGTCCGACGAACACCGTGCCGCCCTCGCGATGCGAGCGCGCCACCAGGTCGCTGAGATCGCCATGATGTTCGCGCTCGTCCAGCCCCTGTTCGGCCAGCCAGAAGTCGTCGAACACCTTGGATAGATACTTGTTGCCGCTGTCGCAGACGAAGGTCACCACGCGCTTTGGCGTCTTCTGCTCGCGGCAGTAGCGCAGGGCCGCCGAAAGCAGCGTGCCCGACGACGAGCCGGCCAGGATGCCTTCCTTGGCAAGCAGGTCGCGAACCGCCAGCATGCTTGCCTTGTCGTTGACCGTGTAGGCGCGTCTGACCAGCGACAGGTCGCAGTTCGGCGGCACGAAGTCCTCGCCGATGCCTTCGACGGTCCAGCTGCCTGCCTCTTCCATCTTGCCGGTCTTGACCAGCGGCGCCAGCACCGAGCCCAGCGGATCGGCCAGCACCATCTCGGTCTTGGGCGACACTTTGGCGAAGAACCGCCCGAGCCCGGTCAGAGTGCCGCCCGAGCCGACACCCACCACCACCGCATCGACATCGCCTTCCAGCTGTTCCCAGATCTCGGGGCCGGTCGTCGTCTCATGTGCAAGCGGGTTGGCCGGATTGGCGAACTGGTTGACATAGAACGAACCAGGGATCTCGGCGGCGATCTTTTCCGCCATGTCCTGGTAATATTCGGGATGGCCCTTGCCGACGTCGGAGCGCGTCAGCCTGACCTCGGCGCCGAGCGCGCGCAGGTGCTGGATCTTCTCGCGGCTCATCTTGTCGGGCACGACGAGGATGATGCGGTAGCCCTTGGGGATACCCACTTGCGCCAGTCCGAGCCCGGTATTGCCAGCGGTCGCCTCGACAATGGTGCCACCGCGCTTGAGCTTGCCCTCGCGCTCGGCCGCGGCAATCATCGAAAGTGCGATGCGGTCCTTGATCGAACCGCCGGGGTTCTGGCTTTCGAGCTTGATGAACAGCCGGCACAGGCCGGTGTCGAAACGCGTCAATTCGACGACGGGCGTTTCGCCGATCAAATCGAGCACGGACCTGAAGGGCGGGTTCAAGCGGCTCATGGCGGCGTCTCCCTCGGCAGGCAGGTTCATCGGAATATCCCATGTCGGGCGGGCGGACACCAGCCGCCCGGAAGCGTGTTGCGGCCGTTTGGCCATCCTGGCCGCATTTACCGGTGCTGCCCCAAACGAACAAAGGCAGGGCTTTTCGTTTCGTGCGAAAGCTTGAGAAGGAAATTCTCACGCGCCAGCTTTGGTTCCGTTTGCGGGCAATACATTTCTCTTTCCGGCTGTTGTTGACTCTCCACTTGGTGGAGCACCTAGAAGGGCTGTCATGGACGACAGGATCTACACCATCGGTGAGCTTTCCAGGCTGAGCGGCATCACCGTTCGCAAGCTCCGTTTCTACTCGGACAGGGGGCTTTTGCCTCCGACGGTCAGGGCGGAGAGCGGCTACCGCATGTATTCGGGCGTCGATCTCGAACGGCTCGGGCTCATCCTTGCCCTGCGCGATGCCGGCGTAAGTCTCGCCGACATCGGCAAGATTCTGTCCAACCGCCTCGCCATCTCGGCCGTGCTGGAGCTCAGGCTCCAGGCGCTCGAGGCGGAAATCAAGTCCAAGCGCCGTGTCGCCGCCGCCCTCAGGGCGGCCATCCGGGTTCCCGACCCGACAACAGACGACCTCAGGAGAATATGGACCGTGACAAAGCTCTCCCAGACTGAATTTCGCGCCGCCATCGAGCGCTTCTTCGAAGACGTGGCCTCCGAAGCCAATGTCTCGCCGGAATGGAAGAGGCAGATGATCGACGCTTCGACACCCGACCTGCCCGACGACCCCACGCCCGAGCAGGTCGACGCCTGGACCGAGATCATGGCCTTCGTTTCGGACAAGGAATACGCCATGGAGCTGCGCAACAGCATGTCGTCGATGTGGGACGGCGCGTTCGATCCCGCGGCCTATGCCGAGGCTTCCACTGCCATCTTCGCCCGCGTCCGCCAAGCCATGGACAAGGGCGAGACACCGGGGTCCGAAACCGGCAAGGCGATCGCCCGAGACTGGCTGGCCAGTTCCGCCAAGGCGATGAACAGGACACCCGACAAGGCCTTCCTCGACTGGCACGACAACCAGTACCGCAAGTACCATTCGCGGTCGGCGCGCTATTACGAACTGCTGCGCATCCTCAGGGGCGACCGCCAGCCCGACACGATCAGCGAGGAATGGAGCTGGATCAACGCCGCCATGGCCGGGGCGCTGTAGCCTGGCGGCCATGCTGGTTTGCGGGAGCTGCCAAACAACAAAGGGCCCGCGATGCGGGCCCTTTGCATTGATCTTTCTTTCAGGACTTATTCAAACTCGCCGAGGTCGCGGACGGCGCCGCGGTCGGCCGAGGTGGCAAAGGCGGCATAGGCCTTCAGTGCCTTGGTCACCTTGCGCTTGCGCACTTCCACCGGCTTCCAGCCCCTGGCATCCTGCTCGGCGCGGCGGGTGGCGAGCGTCGCTTCGTCGACGCGCAGGCTGATCGTGCGGTTGGGGATGTCGATGTCGATCATGTCGCCCTCGCGCACCAGCCCGATCGTCCCGCCATTTGCCGCCTCAGGCGAAACGTGGCCGATCGACAGGCCTGACGTGCCGCCCGAGAAGCGGCCGTCGGTGAGCAGCGCGCAGGCTTTGCCCAGGCCCTTCGACTTGAGGTAGCTGGTCGGGTAGAGCATCTCCTGCATGCCGGGGCCGCCCTTCGGACCCTCGTAGAGGATCACCACCACGTCGCCGGCCTTGATCTCGTTACCAAGGATCGCCTTGACCGAGGCGTCCTGGCTCTCGAACACGCGAGCGGGTCCCGAGAATTTCAGGATCGACTCGTCGACGCCGGCTGTCTTCACCACGCAGCCGTCGCGCGCGATGTTGCCCTTGAGTATGGCGAGGCCGCCGTCCTTGGAGAAGGCATGTTCGGCCGAGCGGATCACGCCTTTTTCGCGGTCGAGGTCGAGATCGTCCCAGCGCCGGTCTTGGCTGAATGCTGTCTGCGTTGGTACGCCGCCCGGGGCGGCGAGGTAGAAGTCGCGCACCGCCTGGCTCTTGGTCCGCGAGGTGTCCCAATGATCGATGGCTTCGCCGATCGTCGCCGTGTGCACGGTCGGCAGGTCGCGGTTGAGCAGGCCGGCTTTGTCGAGCTGGCCGAGGATGGCAAAAATGCCGCCGGCGCGATGCACGTCTTCCATGTGCACATCGGCCTTGGCGGGCGCCACCTTGCACAGCACCGGAACCTTGCGCGACAGCGCGTCGATGTCGTCTTGGTCGAAGTCGATCTCGCCTTCATGGGCCGCCGCCAGGATGTGCAGCACTGTGTTGGTCGAGCCACCCATGGCGATGTCGAGCGCCATGGCGTTTTCGAATGCCCCCTTCGAGGCGATGGAGCGCGGCAGCACGCTCTCGTCGTCCTGCTCGTAATAGCGCTGGGCGAGGTCGACGATCAGGTGACCGGCCTCGACGAACAGCCGCTTGCGGTCGGCATGCGTTGCCAGCGTCGAGCCGTTGCCGGGCAGCGACAGGCCAAGCGCTTCGGTCAGGCAGTTCATCGAATTGGCGGTGAACATGCCAGAGCAGGAGCCGCAGGTCGGGCAGGCGGAGCGTTCGATCACCTTGACGTCTTCGTCGGTGACCTTGTCGTCAGCGGCGGCGACCATGGCGTCGATCAGGTCGAGCGCATGGGTCTTGCCGTTGAGCACGACCTTGCCGGCCTCCATCGGGCCACCCGAGACGAACACCGCCGGGATGTTGAGCCGCATTGCTGCGTTCAGCATGCCGGGCGTGATCTTGTCGCAGTTCGAGATGCAGACCATGGCGTCGGCGCAATGCGCGTTGACCATGTATTCGACGCTGTCGGCGATGATCTCGCGGCTCGGCAGCGAGTAGAGCATGCCGTCATGGCCCATGGCGATGCCGTCGTCGACGGCGATGGTGTTGAACTCCTTGGCCACGCCGCCGGCGGCCTCGATCTCGCGGGCGACCAACTGGCCGAGGTCCTTCAGGTGTACGTGACCCGGCACGAACTGGGTGAAGGAGTTTACGACAGCAATGATCGGCTTGCCGAAATCGGTGTCTTTCATGCCGGTGGCGCGCCAAAGGCCACGGGCACCCGCCATGTTGCGGCCGTGGGTGGTGGTGCGCGAACGATAAGCAGGCATGGGGGCTCTCTCATACAATAGATGGCTAACAGTGGGATTGAGCCACTATCGCCCTTGCGTCAACCATTTTTCGCCTGAGCAGGCGTCTGGCATGACGACCGCGGGCAGCTGCCATGCATTTCGTGCAGTGCAGGCGCGGTTTCAAACCTTGGCGTTGGCCGATTTCCGGCCCTTGCGGCCGCGCCGCAGCTCGGCGACGCCGACGGTCAGGCCCATCGCCAGCGCCATGGTGGCGGCCAGCGAGCGGAAGCCGCCGAAATCGGCCTCGGCCACCTCGAACCACACGCTGGCAAACTGCGCCAGCGGCGAGAATGCGCTGTCGGTGATGGCAACGACAGGCACGCCGTTTGCGGACAATACCCGCGCCTCCTCGACGGTTGCCGAGGCATAGGGCGAGAAGCTGATGGCGATGACGGCGTCCCTTGGCGTGGCGAAGGAAATGATCTCCGGGCTCAGCCCAGAGGCGGATTCGATCAACTGGCTGCGCACGCCGAGCTTGCCCAGCGCATAGGCGATGTAGCTGGCGACAGGATAGGAGCGCCGGCGGGCCAGGATGTAGATCGTCTCGGCGCCGTTGAGCAGGTCAACGGCGCGGTCCAACGTCTCGTCGTCGATGTTGCGCGACATCACGTCGATCGACTTGCTGGCTGCTGCCAGGAAGCCATCGACGATGCGACGATTGCTGGTGCCGTCGTCGGCATCGCCGCGCACCACCGTCAGCCGCTCCTCATAGGACGTCGTGCGCTCCCTCAGGCGCTCGCGGAAAACCTGCTGCAGGCTGGTGAAACCGTCATAGCCGAGGTGCTGCGCGAAGCGGATCAGCGTCGAGGGCTGCACGCCAGCCGAACTGGCGATGCTGGCGGCGGTGCCGAAGGCGATCTCGTCGGGATTGTCGAGGGCATAGGCCGCCACCTGGGCGATGCGTTTGGGCAGACTTTCCCTGCGGTCGAGGATCAGCGCCCTCAGCGCCTCGAAATCGCGCGGCAGTGCCTCCGAAACCGTGTCCGCCATGTCGTCCATTCCGCCTCCGCCTATCCCACCATAACCGTGCCGCCGCGGGCTGTCCAAATAAAATGAACTGTATGTTCCATTTTCGCAAAAATTCGACTATTCAGTCCGCCGTGAGCATGATCTCAAAGCAGGAGAAGATCATGCTTCGGCAAAATGCCCGAGCCCCATTCCGACGGGATGCGAGCTCTATAAACCGGGAGAGCGTGAAGTGACAGGCGTAGGTCTTATCGGAACCGGCTTCATGGGCAAGTGCCATGCGCTGGCGTGGAATTCGGTGCGCACGGTGTTCGGCGACGTCGACAAGGTCAGGCTCGTCCATCTCGGCGAGGCCAATGCCGACCTCGCCGCCCAGCGCGCTTCCGAACTCGGTTTCGAAAAGTCGTCGGGCGACTGGCGCGCCGTCGTCGCCGATCCGGAGGTCGACATCGTCTCGCTGACCACGCCCAACCAGTTCCATCCGGAGATGGCCATCGCCATCCTCGAAGCCGGCAAGCATCTGTGGTGCGAAAAGCCGATGGCGCCGACATTGGCAGAGGCTGAAGCCATGGCCGCGGCTGCCCGCAAATCGGGCAAGGTGGCCGTGCTCGGCTACAACTACGTCCAGAGCCCGGCCATCCGCCACATCAGGCAGCTGCTCGACGAAAAGATCATCGGTGACGTCAACCATCTCCGCGTCGAGATGGACGAGGACTTCATGGCCGATCCCGAAGCGCCGTTCTTCTGGAAACACGAGGCCAAGTCAGGCTACGGCGCGCTCGACGATTTCGCCGTCCACCCGCTGTCGCTGATATCAGCCCTGTTCGGCCGCGTCGGCCGCGTCATGTGCGACATGGCCAAGCCCTATGCAGATCGCCAGGTCGCCGGCGGCGGCCGCCGAGCGGTCGAGACCTATGACATCGCCTCCAGCCTGATCCATCTCGAAAACGGCGTCTCCGGCACGCTGCTGGTCAACCGTTCCGCCTGGGGGCGCAAGGGCCGCATCCAGGTCCAGATATTCGGTTCCAAGGGCTCCATCGTCTTCGATCAGGAGCGCTTCAACGAAATCCAGCTTTATGTCACCTCGGACCGCCCGACCGAGCAAGGCTACCGCACCATCCTCGCCGCCCCCGTCCATGAGCCCTACGGCAAGTTCATCCCAGCCCCCGGCCATGGCCTCGGTTTCAATGACCTCAAGACCATCGAATGCCGCGAACTGCTCGCCCGCATCGCCGGTCAGCCGGCGCGTGTCATCGACTTCGACGAGGGCCTTGAGATCGAGCGCACGGTGCACGCCATGGCGCAGTCCTTTGCCGAGCAGAAGTGGGTGAAGGTAAGGTAGGCAAGTCTCTCAAGACTTGGGTTCCTCGCCCCACACCGTGGGAGAGGTGTCACGGCAAAGCCGTGACGGAGAGGGGCCTTTTTCAGCAAACGCCACTTCGCCGAGCGGCGTTCGGCCATCCCACCTGCACGACATAAGCCGCCAGCAACATCGCGGCGTTCATCTCCAGCACTTCCTCGACGGCGGCGAGCGCGCGTGATGAGGCTGCGATGTCGATCGCCTGCGCCAGCCCGATGAAGCCGACATGCAGAAGGAGCAGCGCATGGCCCGACAGCCATGTCGTTGTCCCCGCCATGCCTTGCCTGATGTGGCGCAAGGCGAGCAACACCAGCCCTGCTGACAGCGCGAGTATCAGCGCGACCAGAAGCCAGGCGAGGCCGTGGCTGACATCGCGCAACATGCGGTAAGCAAGGATCACGAGGTCGTGGAAACCGTCGAGTTGTCCGCCGCCATAAAGCCCCGGTGGCTGGAAGCCGAACAGGCGGGCGCCGAAGCTGGTCTCGTCTAGCAGCTCGGCAAACCCGATCAGGCCGGCAAGCACGACCGTAACCCTGGGACCACGTCGCAGCGTCGAAGCCGCGGCGCCAAACACGGCGGCAGCCAGGAAGAGCACCGTCCCCGTCTCGACGATACCGTCTTCCTTGAGCAACAGGTGACGGATGCCGGGCGCAACGATCGCCGCAAGTGCCGCAGCGGTGGTGACGGCGCCGACGAGCGCCAGCGCCACCATGAGAAACCGGATCTGGTCGCTCCGCCGCGGATCCGGCGTTGCGCCGGCAAGTATCGGATGCGCAAATTCTGCCACCGGCCCCCCTGTTGTAAGACTGTCACCAAAGCGTCACGCTACGCTTCATTCCGGCGAAGCAAGGGCGGGGCCGATCACTCTTGGCGACCGTCTGTGACGAGCCGGCTTCATTTCGCGCAAGTGTCGGCCAGGTCTTGCGCCACCTTGTCGGGGTGTTGCGATGTTGCCTCGCCCCGCTCGTGCCTGATATTGCCCGGCTTGCCGTCCATGCGGCGTAAAAGGCCGGAACGTAACTGATGATCAAGCTCCCCGACCTGCCGGTGGCGGCGGTCCTGCCGCAACTTGCCGAGGCACTTGCGGCCGGCAATAGCGCCGTGCTGGTAGCACCTCCCGGCGCCGGCAAGACCACGCTGGTGCCGCTGGCGCTGCTCGCTGCGCCCTGGCGTGGTGATGGTAAGGTCGTGCTGCTCGAGCCGCGGCGGCTAGCTGCCCGCGCCGCCGCCCGCCGCATGGCTTCGCTGCTCGGTGAGGAGCCGGGTGGCACAGTCGGCTACGCCATGCGCATGGAAAACAAAGTCAGCGCGAAGACGAGAATCCTCGTCGTCACCGAGGGGGTGCTCGCCCGCATGATCCTCGACGATCCCGAGCTGCCGGGTGTCGCCGCCGTCTTGTTCGACGAGTTCCACGAGCGTTCGCTCGACGGCGATTTCGGCCTCGCGCTGGCGCTCGACGTGCAGGGCGCGCTGCGACCCGATCTCCGGCTGATCGTTATGTCGGCGACGCTCGACGGCGCCCGCGTCTCGAAGCTGCTCGACGGCGCCGAGGTGATCGAAAGCCAGGGCCGCAGTTTCCCTGTCGACATCCGTTATGACGAGCGCCCGGCGGGCGTTGCCATCGAGGACGCCATGGCCAAGGCGATCCGTGACGCGCTCGCCGACGAACCCGGCAGCGTGCTTGCCTTCCTGCCTGGCCAGCGCGAGATCGAGCGCACCGCCGAGCGCCTCGATGGCCGTGTCGGCGCGGATGTCGACATCGTGCCGCTCTATGGCATGCTCGACGGCAAGGCCCAGGACGCGGCGATCAAGCCAGCGCCGGCAGGCCGCCGCAAGGTGGTGCTGGCGACCGCAATCGCCGAGACCTCGATCACCATCGACGGCGTCCGTGTCGTCATCGATTCCGGCCTGTCGCGGCTGCCGAAATACGAGCCGGCGAGCGGCCTGACCCGGCTTGAGACGGTGCGCGCCTCGCGCGCCGCCGCCGACCAGCGCGCCGGCCGTGCCGGCCGCACCAGCCCGGGTGTCGCCATGCGCCTGTGGCGCGCCGAGCAGACCGCAGCATTGCCTGCCTTCTCGCCGCCCGAGATTCTCGAGGCCGACCTCTCCGGCTTCCTGCTCGATTGCGCCGCCTTTGGCGTTGCCGACCCGACGACGCTCGCCTTTCTCGACCCGCCGCCGGCGCCTGCTTTGGCCGAGGCGAAGGCGCTTCTCGTCGAGCTCGAAGCCATCGACGCCGACGGCCGGCTGACGGCGTCCGGCCAGGCGATGCGCAAGCTGGCGCTGCCGGTCCGTCTCGCCCACATGGTCGCCGAAGCGGCGCGTCAAGGGGCGGCGCTTGAGGCGGCGCAGCTTGCCGTGCTGATGACCGAGCGCGGTCTCGGCGGCGACAGCGCAGACCTCGAACGCCGCCTGCAGCGCTTCCGCAACGAGCGCTCGCCCCGCGCCAATGCGGCGCGGCAACTGGCGGAGCGGCTGGCGCGGCAGGCAGGCGCTGCTGGGCAGCCGTCAGGTGATGCGCCCACCCCTGGCGCTCTCCTGCTGCTTGCCTGGCCCGACCGTGTCGCCAAAGCGCGCGGCGAGCGTGGGCGCTTCGTGCTGGCCAATGGCAGCGGTGCAGCCGTCGACGCCGCCGATCCGCTCGCCGGCGAGCAATATCTCGTCGTCGCCGACCTGCAGGGCAAGGCCCAGAACGCCCGCATCTCGTCCGCCGCTGCCGTCTCCGAGGTCGACATCCGCACCGTCCTTGCCGCGCATCTGGAGCGGAAGACAGAGGCCAGTTTCGATAGGGAAAAGCGTTCCGTCCGTGTCCGCGAAACCGTCCGCATCGGCGCAGTCACCTTGTCCGAACGCATGCTGCCGGCACCCAAGGGCGAGGAAGCCGACGGCGCCATTCTGCAGGCCCTGCGCACCCATGGGCTTGGGCTGCTCGACTGGGGCAAGGAGGCGGAGACGCTGCGCCAGCGTCTGACCTGGCTGCATCGCGGTCTCGGCGAGCCCTGGCCCGACATGTCCGACGAGGCGCTGCTCGATCGCCTCGAGGATTGGTTGCTGCCTTTCCTGTGCGGCGAGGCGTCCTTTGCCCGCATCGGCGCCGGCGTGCTCCACGATGCCCTGTTGTCGTTCGTCCCGCACGACCTCCAGCGCAAGATCGGAACGCTCGCGCCGACGCATTTCAGCGCTCCGTCCGGCAGCCATGTGCCGATCCGTTACGATGGCGAATGGCCGGTGCTTGCGGTGCGCGTGCAGGAGCTGTTCGGCATGGACAAGCACCCCTCGATCGCCGGTGGCACGGTGCCGCTGACGCTCGAACTGCTGTCGCCGGCGCACCGGCCGATCCAGACCACGCGCGACCTGCCCGGGTTCTGGCGCGGCTCCTGGGCCGATGTGCGCTCCGACATGCGCGGCCGCTACCCCCGGCATGTCTGGCCCGACAACCCGCTGGAGGCGCAGGCGACCGCTCGCGCAAAGCCGCGCGGTACCTGAAACATGATCCCGAACCGAAGGTCGGCGTAGCGAAAAGCGGATGCCGGTTTTCGGCCAGGATCAGGCGCAAACAACTGAGCATGATCCCGAAAAGTGGATACCGGTTTTCGGACAAGATCATGCTCGAACGACAAGCCAGGGCTTGGCGCGGGCGCGCCTTGCAGCGCATATAGCTGGCATGAACTCACTGATGCGCGCCCCCGACCTCCAGCAGAGCCACCGGCTCCGGCTCAACACGCTGATCCGCCTGCGTTGGCTCGCCATCGTCGGCCAGAGCTTTACCGTCGTCGTCGTCGCCTACTGGCTCGAATTTCCGCTGCCGGTCAGCCTGTGTTTCGCGCTCATCGCCAGCTCCGCCTGGCTCAACCTGTTCCTCGCCTTCCGCTATCCGGCGGCGCACCGGCTCAACCCCTTCGCCGCTTTCGGCATCCTCACCTTCGACAGCCTGCAACTGGCCGGGCTGCTGTTCATGACCGGCGGACTGACCAATCCCTTCTCGCTGTTGATGACGGTGCCGGTCGTCATTTCGGCGACGTCGCTGCCGCTGCGGTTGACCGCCATGCTGGCGGTCGTGGTCATCGTCATGGTCAGCCTGCTCGCCTTCTTCCACCTGCCGCTGCCCTGGTATGACGGCATCGTGCTGGCCATGCCCTTCATCTACACAGCCGGCATCTGGATCGCCGTCGTCTGCTCGATCGCCTTCACCGCCATGTATGCCTTCCGCGTCGCCGACGAGGCGCGACTGCTCGCCAATGCCCTTGCCGCCACCGAGCTGGTGCTGCAGCGCGAGCAGCATCTGTCGGCGCTCGACGGCCTCGCCGCCGCCGCCGCCCATGAGCTCGGCACGCCGCTTGCCACGATCACGCTCGTCGCCAAGGAGATGGAGCGTGCCCTCGGCAACGATCCGAAATTCGGCGAGGACGTCACGCTGCTGCGCAGCCAGAGCGAGCGCTGCCGCGAAATCCTGAAACGCCTCACCAGCCTGTCGTCGGAGGGCGAGGAGCATCTTGCCCGGCTGCCTTTGACCTCGCTGGTCGAGGAGGTCATTGCCCCGCATCGCGATTTCGGCATTTCGATCAAGCTCGACCCCGGTGATCGCATCGGTCCGGAGCCGGTCGGCCACCGCAATCCGGGCGTCATCTACGGCCTCGGCAATCTGGTCGAGAACGCCGTCGATTTCGCCCGCAGCCGCGTCACCATCCGCTGGAGCTGGGACGACGAGGACGTCAGCTTCGTTATCATGGATGACGGTCCCGGCTTTCCGCCGGAGATCATCGACCGCATCGGCGAACCCTACATGTCGACCCGCCAGGGCGCCGAGCCGGGCGGCGGCTTGGGGCTCGGGCTGTTCATCGCCAAGACGCTGCTTGAGCGCTCCGGCGCCGAGATCAGCTTCACCAATTCGAGCGGCCCGGGCGAGGGCGCTGTTGTCGAGATCTCCTGGCCGCGCGCCGCCTTCCTGAGCCGGCTGCCGGTCGGCACGACGATGTTCGACACTGCCTGAACGGGGACTGCCAAGGGTGCTCCGGACAGCCGGAAACCTTGCGGCAGCTGGTTTTGATCGTCACGGGAATGGCGCTGGCATTGGACATCGGCGCTTTGCACCTATATCTGCATGGAAAAACCATAAGAACGACTGGGATCAACGACAAAAAGGATCAAAGGCGATGACCACCCAGGACATTGCATCCGGGTTGCCAGGCGAAGACCATTCCCTGCTGCTCGTCGATGACGACAAGCCATTCCTGACCCGCCTGGCCCGCGCCATGGAAAGCCGCGGCTTTGCAGTCGACACCGCCGAAAGCGTCGAGGAAGCCGTCGCCAAGGTGCGCAGCAACCCGCCGGCCTATGCGGTGGTCGACATGCGGCTGGGTGATGGCAATGGCCTCGACGTCGTCTCGGCCATCCAGGAGCGCCGCGAAGACACCCGCACCGTCATTCTCACCGGCTACGGCAACATCGCCACCGCCGTCACCGCCGTGAAGCTCGGCGCCATCGACTATCTCTCCAAGCCGGCCGATGCCGACGACGTCTATGCCGCGCTGACCAACTCGTCGGGAGAGCGCGCAGCACCGCCGGAAAATCCGATGTCGGCGGATCGCGTCCGCTGGGAACACATCCAGCGCGTCTACGAGATGTGCGAGCGCAACGTCTCGGAAACCGCGCGCCGTCTCAACATGCACCGTCGCACGCTCCAGCGAATCCTCGCCAAGCGGGCGCCGCGGTAAGCAGATAAGGGAATAGGGGAGTAAGGGAGTAAGGAATAGTAAGGCCCGAAACCGATCTCTCTACTCACCTATCACTCGCTTTCCCCCTCCAGCGCCGGCACCGAAACGCCGGCCAGTTCCGCCGCCAGCAGGCGGGCAGCGCCGGCACGGGCGATGCGCAGCATCAGCGCCTTGCGTGTCGCCGCCACCATACGGTGCTCGGGTGCGTCGCGCATGATTTCGGCGCCATAACCGTCGGAGAGAATGAAGCCGCACTCCTCGGGGAAGATCTCGGCCGGTACCTCGGGATGGGTGGCGAAGAAGAAGCGGTCGGAATGCAACCGGTAGTCGGGCCATTTGCGGTCGACGCGAAAATCCTCGATCGACGACTTGATCTCGATGATCCAGATGTCGCCCTGGCGCGTCAGCGCCACGAGGTCGGCGCGCCTGCCCGTCGCCAGCGACAGTTCCGGCAGCACATGTGCACCCATCTGCATCAGAAGACGCTGCACGCCGCGGCGTACCAGCATGGCTCGCTCGGACTGGCGACCATCGACGAGAGGGTTGGAAGCAAGAGGCGAAATGATCGGCATGGACCGATCATCGCATCATTTGTTCACGTTTTGAACCCACTTGCTGGATTATTCCAGGCAGGCTGATGCCGCGCAGCCATACGTAGCTTCAGGTTGCATCATTGCGGCCTGTCGTTGAATCTGTTGGATTTTCCCGCGATGCGTGTTGCCGAAATGCCATAACCTGTGCCTTACGTTGGGTTCCGCGGGGCTTTGGGTGCACGCAAGGCTTGGCAAGCAAAATGCCTGACCGCTAAGAATGGTGGCAAAAATGAGGCCGAATCGGTCCGGATCCGCTCTTGCTTGGGAACCCCTAGATGCGATTGAAGTCTCTTGCCATTGTCGCCGCCCTGGCGCTGACCACCGCACTCGCCGGCTGTTCGACAGACGGCGTGTCGCGCATGTTCTCCAACGACTATGGCGGTCGCGTCGATGCCGGCTACCAGCTGCCGACGATTCCGATCAGCAAGGTCCCGCGCCAGTTCCATCGCCAGATCGTGCGCTACGAGACCGACGAGCAGCCCGGCACCATCGTTGTCGATACCGCGCAGAAGTTCCTCTACCTCGTCCAGCCCGAAGGCAAGGCCGTGCGTTATGGCATCGGCGTCGGCCGCGAGGGTTTCGAGTGGCAGGGCACGGCCCGCATTGCGGTCAAACGCGAATGGCCGGTGTGGACCCCGCCGCCGGCGATGATCAAGCGCCAGCCCGAGCTCGCCAAGTGGTCGGGCGGCATGCCCGGCGGCCCCAAGAACGCGCTCGGCGCCCGCGCCCTCTACCTGTTCAACAAGGGGGGCGACTCCGGTTACCGCCTGCACGGCACGCCGGAATGGAGCTCCATCGGCAAGGCCATGTCGTCGGGCTGCATCCGACTGATGAACCAGGACATCATCGACCTCTACAACCGCGTCGAAGTCGGCGCCAAGGTCATCGTGAAATAACTGCGGGCCGTCCAGGCAACACGGACGACGCAAACGAAAAACCGGGCACTTTGGCCCGGTTTTTTGTTGTCTTGAGTACCGGTTGCGTCAACCGGCCGGGCTGGTGGCCTCGATCAGGAAACCTGCTCGACCTGCTGCACTTCGGGTACGAAATGGCGAAGCAGGTTCTGGATCCCGTGCTTCAGCGTCGCCGTCGACGACGGGCAGCCAGCGCAGGCGCCCTTCATGTGCAGGAACACGGTGCCGTTCTCGTAGCCGCGGAAGGTGATGTCGCCGCCGTCCTGGGCAACAGCCGGGCGCACGCGCGTATCGAGCAGTTCCTTGATCGTCACAACGATCTCGGCGTCGGCCTGGTCGAAGAACTCGTTCTCGTCGTCATGATGGCCGCCGCCGCCGGCTGCCTGACCGGCCATGACAGGCACGCCCGACATGAAATGTTCCATGATCGAGCCGAGGATCGCCGGCTTGAGGTGCTGCCAGTCGGGGCCGTCCTTGGTAACGGTAATGAAGTCGTAGCCGAAGAACACGCCGGTGACGCCGGGGATTTCGAACAGCCGGCCGGCCAGCGGCGACGCCGCACGCGCGCTGTCGGCGTCGCGGAAATCGGCCGTGCCTTCGAGCAAAACTTCCTTGCCCGGCAGGAACTTCAGCGTCGCCGGATTGGGGGTCGCTTCGGTCTGGATGAACATGGACGTGTCTCCGTGCCCGCGCGCGCGGGATGTCTCAGTTTGGAATAGTTCTAATTAAGCTTTGCACGGCCGACATTCAAGCCGCTGGCGCGCCTCCGCGCCAATATGTTGCGCCCAGACTATTGGGCCACAAGTCCATGAGGCCAGGCAGCTATCGGGCCAGACGCCTAGGCCAGGCTGTCGATATCCTCGTCCGACAGGTTCTGCGGCACCACCGTCACCGGGATGGGGAAGGCAGCAGCCTTGCCGGCGATCGAGGCGACAAGCGGGCCGGGGCCTTCCTTGCCGGCACCTGCCGCCAGGACCAGGATAGCGATATCCTGGTCGTCTTCAATCAGCTTGTGGATCTCTTCCGCCGGCCGGCCTTCACGCACGACGAGCTCCGGCTCGATGCCGAGTGTCTCGCGCACCTTCGCGGCGTGGCTGTCGAGGGCTGCGTTGGCGGCAGCGGTTGCCTCCTCGCGCATGATCTTCTCGACGCCCAGCCAGTGCTGGAAGTCATCGGGCTCAATGACGTAGAGCAAGACCAGCACGCCGCTGGTGCTTCTGGCGCGCTTGGAGGCGTAGGCCACGGCGCGCTCGCATTCCGGCGTGTCGTCGATGATCGCCAGGAATTTGCGCCGGTGGCCGGCTTCCTTGCTGAGGCGTTTGGAGACCATGTTCTACCCGTGTTGCGCCGCGTCCCAGAGCACGACCCCGAAAAGTGGAAGCCCATTTTCGGACTAGATCATGCTCAGACAAATGAGCCCCATTTCGAACTTTTCGGAATGGAACCGGCTCCAATCTGCCACCGGCGTCGGCTGCCCGCAAGCAGCCAGCGCCGATGATGCTGTCAGTCGCCGAGCAGGCCGATGATGTTGCGCACGTCCTTCATCGTCGTTTCGGCGATGGCGCGGGCGCGGTCGCCGCCGTCACGCAGCACGGCGTCGATATGGCCGGGGTCGGCCATCAGGCGGCGCATCTCGCTGGCGATCGGCGACAGCTTCTCGACAGCGAGGTCGGCAAGGGCTGGCTTGAACACCGAGAACTGCTGGCCGGCAAACTGGCTGAGCACCTCTTCCTTGGTCATGTCGGCCAGGCCGGCATAGATGCCGACCAGGTTTTCCGCCTCGGGGCGATCCTTCAGTTCGTCGAGCTCGCTCGGCAGCGGCGCCGGGTCGGTCTTGGCCTTGCGGATCTTCTTCGAGATGGTGTCGGCATCGTCGGTCAGGTTGATGCGCGAAAGATCCGACGGGTCCGACTTCGACATCTTCTTCGAGCCGTCGCGCAGGCTCATGATACGCGCCGCCGGCCCGCCGATGATCGGCTCGGTGATCGGGAAGTAGCCGTTGACCGTCTCTTCGCCCACCTGCATCTCGACGCCGATGCCGAGATCGGCGATGCGGGTCGAGAAATCGTTGTTGAACTTCTGGGCGATGTCGCGGGTCAGCTCCAGATGCTGTTTCTGGTCCTCGCCGACGGGCACGTGTGTGGCGCGGTAGAGCAGGATGTCGGCAGCCATCAGGCTCGGATAGGCGAGCAGGCCCAGCGAGGCGTTCTCGCGGTCCTTGCCGGCCTTGTCCTTGAACTGCGTCATCCGGTTCATCCAGCCGATGCGCGCCACGCAATTGAAGATCCATGCCAGCTCGGCATGCTGCAGCACGCGCGCCTGGTTGAAGACGATGTGCTTCTTGGGATCGATGCCTGAGGCCAGGAACGCTGCGGTGATCGAGCGTGTCTGGCTCTGGAGGTCGTTATGGACGAGCTGGGCGGTCAGCGAGTGCAGGTCGACGACGCAGTAGATGCATTCGTTGGTATCCTGCAGGGCGACAAACTTGCGAATGGCGCCGAGATAGTTGCCGAGATGGAGATTGCCGGTCGGCTGGACGCCGGAGAAGATGAGCGGTTTGAAGGCGGTCATGATGGATCCCGTGGCTTGTGGAGGGCCGTTTCGCGCGCGGCGAAATTCGAGTGGCGCTTATGAACGATGGCGCTCTTGCTATCAAGAGGGCGGGGCTATCAAGAGGGTCGGCGCCACCTGTGAACGAGGTTCTCGACATGCGCGCCGAGTAGCTTCGCCTGGCCGGCGAGGCGCACAAGCAGCGGATCGTCGGGCGAGGTCCATCCGTGGTGCGCAGTGCGGATCGCCTGTTCGAGCGCAACTCGCAATTCGGCGCTGTCGCGACGCTCGAACAGATCCTTGAGCTCGGCAACGCGCTCCTGTGCTGTCCAGTCGGTTCGTGCCGGCGAGGCGATATGTATCGAGGTCGCTTCCAGTCCAGATGCGAAGCGCAGGCCGGGCTGGCGCAGAAACTTCCGCCACATGAACTGGTCCGTGTAGGTCCCGGCTGGTGCCGGGCTCCAGCCGACGGGCAGGGCACGATAGGCGCTCATGCGATGGCCGCCTACGGTCAGGCCAAAAAAGGCCTTCTCGCCATCGCGCACCTTTTGCCAGCAGCCGGGCTCGGCGAAACTGCCGCCATAGACCACGAACTCGTTTCGGCCGTGCACGTTGATCTGCACCATGTGGCCGAAATCATGCCGCTTCAGCAGCTTGGCCAGGCTGGCAAGGTGGCTGCGCAGCCACAGGTCATCGTCGCCACAATAGGCGACGATCTCGCCGCGCGCCTCCTGCAGAGCCACGTGCCGGTGCGCCTCCCCGTGGCGCTGGCCTTTGGGAAAGTCGAAGTAGCGGATGCGCGGGTCGCTCCGGGCAAGGTCGCCGACGACGTCGCGTGTCTCTGCGGATGCGCCGTCGCCGACCACGAAGAGCTCGAAATCGGAAAAGCTCTGGTCCTGGATGCTGCGGATTGCGTATCCAATCAGATGCGCATGGTTGTGCGTCGGCACCAGCACGGTGGCAAAGGGCTTGCGGTTCACTCGGGCAGCCCGGCCATGCGCCTGATATCGCAGACGCGCTCGACGATCGCGGCGCCTTCGGCGGCCGAACTCATCGGCGCCGGTCCACCATTGAGGTGGCGGAGGAAGGCGGCGAGTTCCGCCTCGAGCGGCATATTGTTCTGGATCGCAACCTCGACCTCCGGCGCATTCAGATCGTTAGGGCTTCCCTGGCGCAGGATCAGATGGTCGTCGAAGCTGCCGTTCAGCGTCACCGTGCCATTGGTACAGGACAGGATCACCGACCGCCGGTTGACCGGGTGGTGCGCCGAGGTCTCGATCACCACGCGCGGCCCGCCGTCGCGGCCGAGCACGGCGACGAGACCGCTGGACGCCGGTCCAAGTCCGTCCGCGAACGCCGTTGCTACAGGTGGGACCTCGCCAAGGACATGCAGGCATATCGACAAGTCATGCGGCAGCAGGTTCCAGATCGGGTCGACCTCGTTGTGGGTCATCGACCAGCCGAGCCGGTACAGCCTGAGTCCCAGGACGTCGCCGATCTCGCCGCTTTTCGCAAATCGGGCGATGCGTTCGATTCCGGCGTGATAGCGCCATTTGTCCATGACGAAGAGGCGGTCGGCAGCCTTCTCAGCCAGCAATCGGGCCGTCGCCCGGTCCGAGGTCAGCGGCTTTTCGACAAACAGCGGAATGTTGCGCGGCAGGAGGCTGAGCAGCACCGCGCCATGGCTGTCACTCGGCGTGGCAACAACGGCGCCCTCGACCTCGGGCAGTTCATCCAGCGTCGGGACAATGTGGTCTGCACCGTTGGCTACGGCATTGGCGCGCGATCTTTCGCCAGGTGCCACGCATGTGACCTTGGCACCCAGCGCTTTCAGGTCGCGCAGGATCAGCTTGCCCCAACCGCCGCAGCCGATCAGACCGAGATGCGGGGCCTCACGCACGGCTGGCGCTCATTTGCGCGCGCACAGCCAAGTACTGTTGCGTCATCTCGGCGGCGGAACCCGCAGTCGTATCACGCGGCGACAGGGCAGGATCGCGGATGTCCCAGTCAAGGCCGAGCGCCGGATCGTCCCAGCGGCAGCCGATTTCGTCCACAGTGTTCCAGTAGTGCGAAACCGAATAGCAAAGGCTGGAAACTTCAGGAAAATGGAAGCCATGGGCGACGCCGGGCGGGACTAGTGCTGCCTGCATTTTCGAACCCTTGAGCGTCACCGTCGTTGCCATGCCATGAGTCGGCGATTCCGGGCGAATGTCCGAGAGCGCGAGCACCAGCGTGCCTTCTAGGCAGACGAGATAGTCGGAGTGGATCACGTGCACATGTACGCCGCGCAGAACGTTGGCCTGGCTACGTACGAAATTCCACTGCACGGGCTCGATGCCGGCATCCCATTCCTGGCGGAAGATTTCCGTCAGGTTCCCGCGATCGTCGTCATGGGTCTTCAGGTCGCGAACAACGCATCCCAGCGGAAGTTTGATCATCGCTATGCTTCCCCACTGCCCCTGGCGCAGCTCTTGCCATGCCGCGCGTCGTGACTCCCAGCGTCTGTATCTGTCCGGTCGATGCAGAAAGCAATGCTCAATCGGCCCGTAGGCTTACGTAGGCACGGCAATCACTCAGATTCGGCCGGCGTTGGCGCAGGCTTGGCGCGATTGCGTTTGATGTTGCGCCGGATCATGCGGGCATCCGCGCCGCCGATGCCGAAGGCGACGCTGAAATAGATGATCATCGCAGCAGCCACCAGCACGCCGAGCGCCGCTGCCTGGGTATAGACGGGGGCCGCCGACCCCAGCCATTGATCGGCCTCGCCCGTGGCGAACCACAGTCCGCCGGCCATGATCGCGGAGGCGACGACAAGGCGCGGTATCCGTTTCATCAGTGCTGCGTCGCGATCCCACTGGCCGCGCCAGACCAGCGTGCCGAGCAGCATCGCCGCGTTGACCCAGCCGGCGATTGCCGATGCCGCAGCAATGCCGGGCGCACCCCAGGACGGAAACAAGGTCAGCGCGACCGAAATGTTCACCGCCACCGAAATGGCGGCGAAATACATCGGCGTGCGTGTGTCCTCGCGTGCGAAGAAGCCGGGCGTGAACGCCTTGATCAACACGAATGCCGGCAGGCCAAGGCCGAAGATGGCGAGGATCGATGCCACCACCGGCGTGCTGTTCGAGGCGGCGAAGGCGCCGCGCTCATAGAGCACACGCACTATCGGCTCCGACATGACCAGCAGGGCCGCGGCAGCGGGGAGCGTCAGGAACAGCGTGAACTCGACCGAGCGGTTCTGCAGGTTGGCTGCCTCGACCTTGTTGCCTGCCTTCAGCGCCCGCGACAGCTCCGGCAACAGCACGATGGCAACGGCGACGCCGACGACGCCGAGCGGCAACTGGTAGACGCGGTCGGCAAGGTTCAGTGACGACACGGCACTATCCTGGCCCGAGGCGATGGCCGTCCCGATCAGCGTGTTGATCTGGGTGATGCCGCCAGTGATCGCCGCCGGCAGCGCCAGCCACAGCAGGCGCTTGACGTTGGGCGTCAGCCTGGGCCGGCGGAAGCCGATCGATATGCCGGCATGGCGCACCGCGATCCAGACGATGATCAGCTGCACCAGACCGGCGGCCAGGACGCCCCAAGCCAGCGCGTAGCCGACGGTCAGCCCGTCATGGCCGCGATACCAGGCATTGGCCAGGACGCCGACGAGGATGATGTTGAGAAACACCGGCGCGATCGCCGCGGCGAAATAGCGGCGCAGCGAGTTCAGCATGCCGCTCATCATCGCCGCCAGCGACATGCAGATCAGATAGGGGAACATGATGGTGGCGAGCGCCACCGTCAGGTCGTACTTCTCGGGATTGTCGGCGAAGCCGGGAGCCACGACGAAACGCACGATCAGCGGCATCGCCAGTTCCATGGCGATGGTCAGTACCAAAAGGGCCGAAAACAATACGCCGAACACTTCCTCCGAAAAGCGCTTGGCGCCCTCCGTGCCGTTGGCCTCGATCTCCTTGGCAAACAGCGGCACGAAGGCGGCGTTGAAAGCGCCCTCGGCAAACAGCCGGCGGAAGGTGTTGGGGAACTGGAATGCGGCATAGAAGGCGTCGGCCACCGGCCCGGTGCCGAGGGCCGCCGCCATCAGCATCTCGCGCGCAAAGCCCAGCACCCGGCTCATCAGCGTGCCCGAGGCAACGGTCGCGAATTTCTTGATCAGTGACATGGGGCGCGACGATGCCTTGCGGATTTGGGCGGGATCATGGCTGGCGTCATTCGGCCGCCGCCGCCTTGGCCTTGGTCCGCTCGGCGCTTGCGCCCTCGAGGGTGGCGATCAGGCGGGTACGGATATTCTCGAGCCGTGTCGGGTTGTCGATCTTCTGGCCGGTCAGGTCGGTGACGTAGAAGGTGTCGATCACCTTCTCGCCGAAGGTGGTGATGTGTGCCGAGGCGATGTCGAGCGACAGGTCGGACAGCGCGCCCGTGATCTCCGACAGGAAGCCGGGGCGGTCGAGGCCTTCGACCTCGATCACCGAGAAACGGTTCGACAGCGCATTCCGGATTTCCGCACGCGGCTGGATGCGGAAGGTCTTCTGGCCGCGCTTCGGCTTGGCCCGCTTGGCGATCATCTCCGGCAGCCAGGCCCGGCCCGACAGCACGTCCTCGATCAGCTGGCCGACACGTTCGGCGCGCCGACGCTCGTCCTCGTCGCGGTCGAATTCGCGGCTGATCAGGATGATGTCGAGCGCCCGCCCATCGGCGGTGGTGAAGATCTGCGCGTCGACGATGTTGCCGCCGGCAGCCGCACAGGCGCCTGCGATCACCGACAGCAGGCGCGGATGATCCTGCGCCAGGATGGTGATCTCGGTGACGGCCTCGAATTCGTGGGTCCGCACCATTGTCGACAACTGCTTGCCGGCCGCATCGGCGCCGCGGATGAACTCGGCATGACGCTTCTGGTCTTCCAGGTCGACGGTCAGCAGGTAGTTGTCATAATGCAGCTTGACGTATTTCCGCCGCGCCGCCTCCGGCCAGTCGGAAAGTGCCGCGGCCAAAGTCTCGCGTGCCGCCGCCGTGCGCTCGGCCCGCGACAGCTCGGAAAAGCCACCGGTCAGGAGGAGCTCGGTCTCGTAATACAGCGTGCGCAGCAACTGGCCCTTCCAGCCGTTCCACACGCCCGGGCCGACGCCGCGGATGTCACAGACGGTCAGGATCAAGAGCAGCTTCAGCCGCTCGACCGACTGCACGACGTCGGCGAAATCGTCGATGGTCTTGCGGTCGTTGAGGTCGCGCGTCTGCGCCGTCATCGACATCACCAGGTGGTTCTCGACCAGCCAGGCGACGGTCTCCGTGTCGGTCGGCGACAGTCCCATATGCGGGCAGATGCGGCGGGCGATCTTGCCGCCGGCCTCCGAATGGTCCTCCGGCCGGCCCTTGGCGATGTCGTGCAGCAGCACCGCGACATAGAGCACCTCGCGCTGCTTCTTCAGGCCGCCGATCAGCGAATGGCTGAGCGGATGGATCTTGGCGCCGTCGCCATGCTCTATCTCGGAGAGCACGCCGATGCAGCGCAAGAGGTGCTCGTCGACGGTGTAGTGGTGATACATCGAGAACTGCATCATCGCGACGATCTTGCCGAAGTCGGGGATCAGCCGGCCCAGCAGTCCGGCCTCGTTCATGCGCCGCATGTTGAGCTCGGGGCTGCGGTCCGAGGTCAGGATGTCGAGGAAATAGCGGTTGGCTTCCTCGTTGCGGCGCAGGCCCTTGTCGACGAGACCGAGCGAGCGGGTCAGAAGCTTGAGCGCATTGGGATGCAGCTCCAGCCCGTGCCGGTCCGCGAACCAGAAGAAGCGCAGCATGTTGACCGGGTCGCGCGAAAACACCTTGTCGTCGGCGACGTTGATGCGCTGGTTGTCGATGATGAAGTCGCTGGTGCCGGCGAGCTTGCGCCGTCGCCTGGAAAAGCCCTGCAGCAGCCCGTGGAAGCCCGGCGCGTCTTTGGCCTGTTCCTCTTCCAGGGCGGCGCAAAAGATGCGAGTCAGGTCGCCCACTTCCTTGGCCACCAGGAAGTAGTCCTTCATGAAGCGTTCGACCGCCGAAAGCCCGGGCTGGGTGGTGTAGCCGAGGCGCTGGGCGATCTCCCGCTGGATGTCGAAATGCAGCCTTTCCTCGGGCTTGCCGGTCAGGAAATGCATGTGGCAACGCACCGCCCAGAGAAAATCCTCGGCCTCGACGAACTGGCCGTATTCGCCCTCGGTGAACACGCCCTTGTTGATCAGCTCGGCGCCGGTGCGCACGCGGTAGTAATATTTGGCGATCCAGAACAGCGTGTGCAGGTCGCGCAAGCCGCCCTTGCCGTCCTTGATGTTGGGTTCGACCAGATAGCGGCTCTCGCCCGCCTTGGCGTGGCGGCCATCACGCTCGGCGAGCTTTGCCTGCACGTATTCGGGGCCGGTGCCTTTCACCAGCTCCTTGTCGAAGCGGTCGATCAGTTCGTCGCAGAGCTTCTGCTCGCCCCAGATGAAGCGCGCTTCCAGGATCGCCGTGCGGATGGTGATGTCGCTGCGCGACAGGCGGATGCATTCATCGATGTTGCGGGTGGCGTGGCCGACCTTCAGCCCCATGTCCCACAGCATGTAGAGCATATATTCGACGATCTGCTCGCCCCACGGCGTCTGCTTGTAGGGCAGCAGGAACAACAGGTCGATGTCGGAGCCGGGCGCCAGCGTGCCGCGGCCATAGCCGCCAACGGCGACGACAGCCATGCGCTCCGCCGAGGACGGGTTCTTGGCGCGGTAGACGTGGGTGACGGCGAAATCGTAGAGGACGCGGATGATCTCGTCCATCAGGTGCGAGATCCGCACGGCACAGAGTGTGCCGCCGCCATCGTCCATCAGCATGTTCTCGGCGATCTTCTTGCCGGCGGCGATGTGGTCCTTGAACAGCTGCAGCGCCTTGGCGCGCACGGCCGGGTCGGTACCGTCGCCGTCGCTGGTCTGCGCCGTCAGTTCGCGGCGCAGCGCGTCCGCGTCGATCAGCTCTTCGAGTTTGAGCGGAACTTTGTTCATCTGCCTCGGCTGGCCTCGCCCTTGTGGCGGCGTCTATAGCGTGATTTTCCAGCCATGTGTATGGCCGACGTCGGGGCCCCGTTCAACCTGCGGCCGCGCGCTGCTTGGCTGTGGCCCGCCCCAGCGCGGCGCGCAGAATTGTTGCCCACCGCCCTGCGATCGCCGTCTCGTCCAGGAACGCTCGCGAATACGCCGTCAGCGGGCTTTGCGCGAAGAACGCTTCATAGAGCGCCGGGTCGCGATCGGCCCTCACCGTCCGCCGCGCCACCGAAATCAGCGTCAGCGGCACGGCCAGCTTGCGCATCAGGGGCGACCGTGCCAGCGGCTGCCAGCCGAAGGCAAGCCCGTCGCAGATGCGCTTTTCATGCGCATGCCAGTTGATGAAGCAGCGCTCGTCGAAATCCTCTGCGACCCGCGGGTTGCCCCAGTAGATCGGCACGCTGCCGGCGAGCATAGCGTCGACGAGCTTCTCGGTCGTGTAGCCGGCAGCGCTGCTGTTTTCGAAGGCGATGGTGAAGCGCCTGTCCCTGAGAAACGCCAGCTTGTCGTCGCGCGAGTTGCCGATCGGCGCGCAGTTGCGCTGCACCCGGCCAGGTGCGTCGACCCGGCGGTAGAGCGACAGGGCCCGGAACAGCCAGCGGCGCAGCTTGGCGCGCTTGTTGCCATAGATGAAGGCGCAGAAATGTGGCCTGTTGGCGCGCTGTTCGGGTGTCTCGGGCGGCAGTCCCGTCAGGCAGTGCAGGATCGAATCGCCGCCGCTGCTCCAGACGTAAAGCGGGTAGCGCATGTAGCGCTCGTTGCCGATATCGGCTTCGTAGTCGAAGGCCAGCGCCCACTCGCAATGGTCCATCAGCGGCGTTGCGTTTTCGCCCGTCAGGAAGACGCGCTCATAGTCGCCGGCGGGCACGTCGGGCATGCGGGTGCGGCCGACATTCTGATTCTTGGGCGCGAACGGTCCGATCAGCACGAGGTCGGCCTGATCGAGCTCGTCGCAATATTCGATCGCCACGCCGCAGGCCTGCGCCCACGGCGCGACATAGCTCTCGACGGCGCGACGCGGCGGCATGTCCTGCCAGAAATGGCAGCAATGGACCTTCACCACGGCTTGGCCGGGCAGGGACGTCGCGCTGGTTACGGCTCTATCGGTCATGCTGCATCTGTACTCGCGTAAGGTCGCCCCGGCATCGCGCAGCCCGGCCGACGTTCCATCCTGTGGAAGCCTTGACCTTCCAGCAGGTGGAACATCTACCTTACTGGCCCATGCCGCTGCATATACTGGATTTCTTGAGATGAAACATACTGAAGATCACGCCGGACACACCCACCATGGCCACGGTCACGGCGCGGCGCCCGAAACGGTGGTTCGCGACGCCGTCTGCGGCATGACCGTCGATCCCGCTGCCGGCAAGCCGTCGCTCGAACATGGCGGCCGCCTGTTCCATTTCTGCAGCGCCTCGTGTCGTGGCAAGTTCCAGGCGGCGCCCGACAAATATGTGAGCGCCAAGGACCCGGTCTGCGGCTTGGACGTCGCCCGCGACTCGGCCAGACACTTTCTCAAGCACGAAGGTTCCGGTTATTACTTCTGCTCGTCCTCCTGCGCGGGCAAGTTCACAGTCGAGCCGGCAAAATACACCTCCGGCAAGCCGGCCGCGGCGCCGGCGCCCAAGGGGTCACAATACACCTGCCCGATGCATCCCGAGATCGTCAGGGACAAGCCCGGCTCCTGCCCGATATGCGGCATGGCGCTCGAGCCGATGATGCCGTCCGCCGACGACGGTCCAAATCCCGAGCTTGTCGACTTCACCAGGCGTTTCTGGATCAGCGCGGTCCTGTCCATCCCACTTTTGATCATCACCATGGGGCCGATGGTCGGCCTGCCGACACGTGACTGGATCGGCGAGCCGCTCGCTTCCTGGCTCGAGCTGATCCTGGCAACGCCCGTTGTGCTCTGGGCAGCGCTGCCCTTCTTTCATCGCGGCCTGGATTCGTTCCGCAACCGCAGCCCCAACATGTGGACGCTGATCTCGCTCGGCGTCGGCGCGGCCTATCTCTATTCGGTCGTGGCCACGCTGTTTCCCGACCTCTTTCCACACCAGTTCCGCGGCCATGGCGGCTCGGTGCCGGTCTATTTCGAGGCGGCCAGCGTCATCGTCGCGCTCGTCTTCCTTGGCCAGGTGCTGGAGCTCAGGGCGCGCGAGCGCACCGGTTCGGCCATCCGCGCGCTTCTCGACCTGGCGCCCAAGACGGCGCGTCGCATCGCCGCCGACGGCTCGGAAACCGAGGTCCCACTTGAGGAGGTCGTCAGCGGCGACCGCCTGCGCATCCGCCCCGGTGACGGCGTTCCGGTCGACGGCATCGTGCTCGAGGGCCGCTCGTCGGTCGACGAATCGATGATCACGGGCGAGCCGGTTCCGGTCGAAAAGGTCGAGGGCGAGCGCGTCACCGGCGGCACGCTCAACAAGAACGGCTCGCTGATCATGCGCGCCGACAAGGTCGGTGCCGACACGGTGCTGTCGCAGATCGTCGACATGGTCGCCAAGGCCCAGCGCAGCCGCGCGCCAATCCAGGGGCTCGCCGACCGCATCTCGTTCTATTTCGTCCCTGCGGTAGTGGTCATCGCGATCATCGCCTTCATCGTCTGGGCGCTGATCGGGCCCGAGCCGAGCATGGTCTTTGCCATCGTCTCGGCGGTGTCGGTGCTGATCATCGCCTGCCCCTGCGCGCTCGGCCTCGCCACGCCGATGTCGGTCATGACCGCCACCGGTCGCGGCGCCCAGGCCGGCGTGCTGATCAAGGATGCCGAGGCGCTGGAGCGTTTCGCCAAGGTCGATACGCTGATCGTCGACAAGACAGGCACGCTGACCGAGGGGCGGCCGCAGTTGACCGACGTGGTCGCCGCCGACGGCATCTCGGGCGATGAGTTGCTGTCGCTCGCCGCCGGGCTCGAAAAGGGATCCGAGCACCCACTTGCCGAGGCCATCGTCGACGGTGCATCCAAGCGTGGTGTCACCGTGCCGGACGCGCAGGACTTCGAATCGATCACCGGCAAGGGCGTTTCGGGCACGGTCTCCGGCCGCAAGGTGGCGCTCGGCAATGCCGCCATGATGGCCGATCTCGGGCTTGAATTCGCTGGCCTCGCTTCCCGCGCCGACAGCCTGCGCGCCGAGGGCAAGACGGCGATGTTCGTTGCCGTCGACGGCAAGCCGGCCGGCATCGTCGCTGTCGCCGACCCGATCAAGACATCGGCGGCTGTCGCCATCCGCGAGCTGCACGACCTCGGCCTCAGGATCATCATGGCCACCGGCGACAATGCCCGCACGGCAAAAGCTGTCGCTGAAAAGCTCGGAATCGACGAGGTTCGTGCCGACATGCTGCCGGAGAGCAAGAAGGCGCTGGTCGACGAGTTGCGCGCCAAGGGGCAGGGTGTGGCCATGGCCGGCGACGGCGTCAACGACGCGCCCGCACTTGCTGCCGCCGATGTCGGCATCGCCATGGGCACCGGCGCCGACGTCGCCATGGAGAGTGCCGGCATCACCCTGGTCAAGGGCGACCTCGGCGGCATCGTCCGGGCGCGCAAGCTCGCCCGGGGCACCATCCGCAACATCAAGGAAAACCTGTTCTTCGCCTTCATCTACAACGTGCTGGGTGTTCCCGTCGCCGCAGGCGTCCTATTTCCGGTCCTCGGCACGCTTCTGTCGCCGATGATTGCCGCCGCCGCGATGAGCCTGTCGTCGGTGTCGGTCATTGCCAACGCGCTGCGGCTGAGGGCGATCAAACTCTGAGATGCGGCCTCCAACGAGGAGATGTGAGTGTTCAGAAAGATCGTGCTCGCCCTGATGGCGACGGGAATGCTGGTTGCCGTTCTGCTCGAAACCGCGCCGGTCTGACCCAACCGGTGTCGACGTTGCCTGCGGCATCATCCGCAGGCGGCCAGCGCCGAAGCTGAGGAGCAGGGGCACCCCGCTCCTCGCCGGTTGGCGGCGCCGTCAGAACTGGGTCGTCAGCCCCACCGTGATGGTGCGCCCTCGGCCGGTCTTGTCGCCCATCTCGCCCGACACCGCCGGGCTGTAGGCCACGTTGGTCAGGTTCTCGACGTTCAGGAACGCCGTGGCGTTCTTGTTGACCTTGTACGAGGCATAGGCGTTGAACAGCGTATAGGCCTCCTTGGTTGCAGTATCGCCGAAGCCAACCGCATAGCGGCTGCCGCCGACATGGTTCATCGTCGCGCCGATTGTCAGTGCTTCCTCGAAGGCGCGGATGCCGACATCGACGGAGACCTTGCTCTCCGGCAGGAAAGTCGAATCGCCATTGCCGATGCCGGCGCCCCAGCCAACCGGCTGGTTGTTGCTCGCCTGGGTGTAGGAGAGATTGACGTAGGCGATGCCGGCATCATAACCGCCCTCGACCTCGAAGCCCCGTGAGTGCGTCGTTCCGGGAACGTTGACCCAGATCGCCCGTTCGTAAGGGTCGCCCGGGATATTGATCAGATTGTTGACGATGTAGTTGTCGATGGCGTTGTTGAAGTAGTTCACCTTAAGCCGCAGCTCGTCGCCGCCATAAAGCAGGTCGTTCCTGACGATATTGGCGCCGATCTCCCAGCCCCTTGATGTTTCCGGGTTGAGGTGGAAGTTGGAGTACTGGCCACCGCCGACGCCAGATCCGATCGGAACCAGCGCCCACAGCGCCTCGCGCGCCGAGGGCGGCCTGAAGGTGTGTGAGTAGGTCACATAGGGCTGCAGCCAGTCGAGCGGCTTTGCCGACAGCGTGATCTTCGGGTTCAGCGCGGATTCGTGCCTGGAGACATCGACATTGCCACCGGTCGGCGGGCAGAAGCCGATATTCGGTTTGCACGGGCTCTGGCGACCGCTCAGGTCCCAGTAGTCGTAGTTGAGGCCGGCGTTCAGCTCGAAGATACCCTGTGACAGGGTGAGGTCGGAGAAGGCGCGCGCCTTCTGCATGTGCCCGGGCGGATTGGCGCCGCGGAACAGGTTGACCTTGTAGTCGTTGGACGAATAGGCCGCGCCATAGTCCCAGCGCGCGCTGAGCTCGTCGGTAATGTCGAACCGGCTGGTATTGGCGATGTCGAAGCCGAAGCCGAAGTCGCGCGTGTTGCGCTTGCGGTACGATCCGCCCGTCGTCGGATCGTAAGACATGTCGGTGCGGTTGTAGTAGCCGTTGATCCTGAGGTCGATCCAGTCGCCGCCGGGCTGGTATTTGTAGTTGGCCGTATAGGTCGCGTTGTCGACACCCCAGTTGTAGCCCGAAACCAGGAAGTCGTTCTTGTACCAGCGCGCGCCCAGCCTTAGGTCGTGCACGTCGTCGGGCTGGAAGTGCAGCTTCACCAGGCCGGACCCGGGCTTGTTGCTGGCGTCGGGCCTGTTGTAGGTGCCGTCGCCACGCTGGTAGTTGCCATGCTCGCCATAGCTGAACGCGCCCAGGATAGAGGCTTGGCCACCTCCGGCCAATTCGGTCTGGACACCTGCCGCGGCCATCCCCGAAGCGCCATAGCCATTGCTGCCTGCCTTGACGGTCGTCTTGACGCCCCGGTCCTGGCCTTCGAGCACGACGTCGTCGAACTCGATGGTGCGGAAATTGACCGCACCTGCCAGCGAGCCCATGCCATAGGCGCCATTGACCGCGCCGCGTTCCGCGCCGATGCCGGCAAGAAGGTTGGTGTCGATGTAGAGCAACTCGCCGCCGGTGGAGGCGTGGCCTGCGGTGTTCCTGAAGGTCTGGGGCACTCCGTCGATCATCGTGTTAACGCGGCCATCGGCTTCGAAGCCGCGGATGTTCACCGACACGCCGGGCTGGCTCGACGACATGCGGGTGAACGTGCCCGGCATGCTGCGAACGATGGCATTGGCGTCACCGCCAAATTTCTCCTGGACGATCTTGCCGTCGATGACGCTGACGCCACCTGATGTCTGGAAGGGCGCTTTCGTATCGCTGCCGGCGCTGACCGTGATGGGTGGCAGCACCAATGGGCTCGTTGCCGGCGCCTTCCGGTCTGACTTGACCGGCTTGGGCGGCTGCTCGGCGCCGTTGGGGGACTGGGCATTCGCCACGCTGAGGGCAATGGCGCTGCACACGGCCGCCAACGCGACAGTGCTGCAACGGATGATGTGATGATTGTTCACTGTGTTCCTCGGAATGCTGGGAATCAGTGGCTTGCTCTGGAGAAAGAACTGCTAGCTTCTGATGCGCGTCTTCTCGGAAGACGACTTGGCGCCTGATTGATGGGATGAGCCCAGGCTCTCAACGCGCCATTGAAAACACTGGCAATGAGCGCCCAAACACAGGCGGTCGGCCTCTCGTCCAGGCATCCGAGAGAAGACATCGAAATTTCAGTATGTTGTTTGACCACCCCGTTGGCCGGTCGACGGCCATGAAGCTGAGCTACATTAACTTGATATTTGTAGTCAAGTTTTATGCGAGGCGATTTTGCGTCGCCCACAGGCGCATGCGGACGGCTATATCAGTGCCTTCCAGCTGCCTGAGACAGCCGCTGAAGACGAACCCATAGGCTTTGTTGCCGTAACTGCGCGGCATCGGTCGTCATCCTGCAAAGCGGTTTGAAAAGACGAGCAACGCGTCGACGCTGTAGCCAACGTGGCCCGGTGCGGTAAGCTGACACAAATCGCCGAGGAGACTGCCATGCCTTCACCGTCCGCAATCACGACGCTGCCCTCGGGCGAGGCCGTGCCGACCCTCGGCCAGGGCACCTGGATGATGGGCGAGGACCGCAGCCGCGTCGCCGACGAAGTCGCCGCACTTCAGCTTGGGCTCGATCTTGGCGTCACCTTGATCGACACCGCCGAAATGTATGGCACCGGCGGTGCGGAAAAGGTGGTGGGCGAGGCCATTGCAGGGCGCCGCGACGAGGTGTTCCTCGTCTCCAAGGTGCTGCCGTCCAACGCTTCGCGCAATGGCGTCATCCGCGCCTGCGAGGCGAGCCTAAGGCGCATGCACACCGACCGGATCGATCTGTACCTGCTGCACTGGCGCGGCGGCGTGCCGCTGTCGGAAACCATCGCCGTCTTCGAGGAGCTGCGTCAGTCGGGCAAGATTCGCCACTGGGGCGTCAGCAATTTCGATGCCGATGACATGGAAGAGATGAGCCGTCTGTCCAAGGGCGGCGCCTGCCAGTCCAACCAGGTGCTCTACAACCTCACCCGCCGCGGCATCGAGTTCGATCTGTTGCCGCAGTGCCGGGGCCTCGGCATGCCTGTCATGGCCTATTCGCCCGTCGAGCAGGGTGCGCTCGCCGGCAACAAGGGTCTCCAAGGCATCGCCGCCCGCCATGAGGCGACCGCCGCGCAGATCGCGCTCGCCTGGGTCCTGGCCCAGTCAGGCGTCATAGCAATCCCCAAGGCGACGCGCCTCGAGCATGTCAGGCAGAACGCCGCTGCGCGCGATATCAGGCTGACCGGGCAGGATCTGGCCGAACTCGACCGCCTGTTCCCGCCGCCATCGCGCAAGCGTCCTCTGGAGATGATCTGACCGTTTTGGCCGGCGTCTGTCAGCTCGCCTTGACGGAACAGATACCGTTGGCGCCGCCCTTGCCGGTGTAGGAGACGCTCGGCGAGCTATCGGGATTGATGCTCAGCGAGATGGTCACGCCGGCGCCCTTGATCTCGAAGTAGTTGTCGTTGAACTTCTTCAGCGCGCCTTCCTTGCCGTTGATGTAGACCGGCCCGCCTTGGTCGGCATGGACCTCGATGTTGCCGGGGCAGGTGGCGTTGAGAAGCGGGATCGACGCATGCGCCGGCGTTGCAAGCTCAAGGGCTGCCGCCAGGGCAGACACACCAGCCAAAGTCTTGTTCATTTCATTCCCCCATGTCTGGACGACATCAGGCATTGTTGCGCTGCTGCGACCGTGCCGCAAGCGCACATGGGCTCAGCTTGCCAGCGCCACGTCGGGCGCACCGATCCTTGCCTCG
Source organism: Aminobacter sp. MDW-2 (assembly GCF_014250155.1). Taxonomy (NCBI): domain Bacteria; kingdom Pseudomonadati; phylum Pseudomonadota; class Alphaproteobacteria; order Hyphomicrobiales; family Phyllobacteriaceae; genus Aminobacter; species Aminobacter sp. MDW-2. The sequence goes on along the minus strand of NZ_CP060197.1, from coordinate 635,608 downwards.
AAGCTGCGGCTCTTGATGCCGACATAGTGCTCGCCAAATGGCCGCGGCTTGGCGATGCCAAAGCCTTGCGCATAATCGACGCCGATGTCGCGCAACGCCCTGGCAATGTCGTCGTTCTCGACGAACTCGGCGATGGTGCGCTTGCCCGTCACTTCGCCGATATGCTGGATCATCTCGACCATGGCGCGGTCGATGCGGTCGACAAGCATGTCCTTGACGAAGCCGCCGTCGATCTTGAGGTAGTCGACGGGCAGGGCCTTGAGATAGCTGAACGACGACATGCCCGCACCGAAATCGTCGAGCGAGAAGCGGCAGCCATGCGCCTGCAGCGTGGCGATGAAGCGGGCCGCCCGGTCGAGGTCGGCGATCGCGCTGGTCTCGGTGATCTCGAAGCAGATGGTCGCGGGCGAAATGCCGCTGCGGGCAAACTGCTCCAATACGTAGTCGGCAAAGCTGTCGTCGCCGAAGCTCGCGCCCGACAGGTTGATGGCGCAGGTGGTGATCGGTGAAGCGTCGGCCGTCTGCCGGGCCAGGATGCCGAAGGCCTGGCGCACCATCCAGCGGTCGATCAGCGGCATCAGCCCGTAGCGCTCGGCCGCAGGGATGAATTCGCCTGGTGCAATCAGCTTGTCCTCGGCATCGGCCAGCCGGACCAACAGCTCGACATGGGCGCCTGCCGCGCCATCGCCATGCAACGGCACGATCTCCTGGGCGAAGATGCGGAAACGGTTCTGCTCCAGCGCTTCGCGCAGGCGCTGCACCCAGGCCATCTCGCTCAGCCGCTGCTCCACCTCCATGTCGCCGATCTGCTGGATCTGGATGCGATTGCGGCCGCGCTCCTTGGCCATGTAGCAGGCGACGTCGACGCTGCGCAGAATCTCTTCCAGCGTCATGCTGGCATCCGACATTCCAACCACGCCGATGCTGACGCTGATCTTGAAAGCGCGTCCCGCCCAGACGAAGTTCAGCTCGTCGACGGCCTGGCGCAGGCTCTCGGCGGTGCTTGCCGCGAGCTCCTCGGGGCAGTTCTCCATCAGGATGCCGAATTCGTCGCCACCCAGCCGTGCCAGAAGATCGGTCGGGCGCAACCGGCTGTGCAGTGCCGCCGACACCTTGCGCAGGAGTTCGTCGCCGGCCGCATGGCCGCAGGTGTCGTTGACGATCTTGAACTGGTCGAGGTCGAGATACATCAGCGCGTGCACCGCCGGGCGCTTGGCCAGGGCTGCCAGCGACGCGTTCAGCCGCGCCTCGAATTCGCGGCGGTTGGCCAGCGAGGTCAGCGTGTCATGGCTCGCCTGCCACGACAGCTGCGCCATGAATTCCTGTTCCTTGGTGCGGTCGTGGAACACCAGCACCGCGCCCGCCACCTTGCCGTCGACATAGAGCGGCGCTGCCACCAGCGACACTGCGACGCTCGAAAGGTCCGGCCGCATCAGTTGCTGCGGCACGCCGCTGCCGCCGACCGCTTCGCCCGAAAGGACGCGTGCGATGAAGCCGTTGTCTTCTTCGTCGCTCTCTTCGCTGACCAGCCGGAACAGCTGGTCGAGTGGCTTGCCCTTGGCGCTGGCGCCATGCCAGTCGAGCATCGCCTCGGCCGCTTCGTTCATATAGTCGAGCCGGCCCTCGGCGTCGGTTGCAACGACGGCCTGGCCGATCGAGGCCAGCGTGATCTGAGCGCGCTCCCGCTCGGCATTCAAAGCGCTTTCAAACGCCCGGCGCTGCTCCAGCAGATTGCCCGTGCGCCGCATCGCCAAAAGGATCAGGGCGCCTGCGGTTACCACGTTGACGCAGAGCAGCAGCACGGTGATGTCGCGCGAGCCGCGCCCGAGCGAGACGGAGAAGGCCTCAGCCAGCGGTGCCGTCTCTTCGTGCAGACGATGGATGTCCTTCTTCCACGCCGCGAGCTGTTCTGCCGAGGCACTGCCGCTCGAGATGCCGGCATGCATGGCCTCGCCGAGTGCCGCGATCTCCAGGATCTTCGGATCGGCGTCGATCCAGCGGTCGACGGCATTGGACAGGTAAGGCACGTGGCGGAAGTTCTTGAACAGCCAGATCAGGCCGGGATTGTCGTTGGGATGGTTGCCGCCGCGAAGGAAGCCGTCATAGGCGGCGTCATAGTCGAACAGCGGTTTTTCCATCGCCAGGCGCGCGTCGCGGTCGGCAAGCGGCACCGCAATGGCGTGGCGGAAGCGTTCGAAATAGTTGGCATCGCCGGAATTGGCATAAAGCGTCAGATAGTAGATCGCGTCCTTGTGGCCTTTCGACCAGGCGCTTTCGCCTGCAGCATAGGCGCGCACGGCAGACAAGGTATAGAGACTGGCACCGGCAATGACGGTCTGTATCAGGACAACGGCGATGAAGGGCCACAGCAGCCCGATGAGCTGAAACCTGGATCTGATGTCGCGTTGTCTCGTCACATGTATGGCGAACGAACTCGCCCCCCAGCTTGTTCTCCTCGCGTTTGCGGCGCGAATAGTTGCAATACCTATATGAGCAAGCTTTAAAATTCCTTTCCCTGTAAGGTTCAAAGCACTATCCAGTACATTGACGTAGGGTAAGGTATTTCCGGCCTGCTGCCAGCGATCTTCCGTCAACTTGGGTTGACGGAATTGCCTACGTCAACTAATGTTGACGAATGGTTGATCTGAACGCCCTGCATTTGCCCGATGATCCCGACGAAGCGCTGGCCGCGGTGGTTGCCTTGCGACGGCTGGCCGACACGCTCGAGCGGCGCGCGGTCAGGTCGGCGCTCGGGCAGGGCTGGTCATGGGCGCGGATCGCCCAGGCACTCGGCGTCAGCAAGCAGGCCGCCCACAAGCGGCTGTCCGACATCGGCGATGGGCCGGAGAGCTAGGAGACGAGAATGTTCAGCCGCATCAAGGCGCGTTTCAACGACATCGGCACGATCGGCACGCTATGCACCGGGGCGGAGCAACATGCGTTGCGGGATCATCAGCGCGAGCCGGGCGCCGAGCACTTCCTGCTCGCCGCGCTCGACCTGCCCGACAGCACGGCGCGGCAAGCCTTCGCAGCGGTCGGCGCGGATCCCGCGGCGCTGCACCAAGCCATCGCCCGTCAGTATGGCGACGCCCTTGCCGCCATCGGCCTGGATATCGCTTCGTCGTCGTCGGCCGGGTCGGAGCGGCTGGCCGCACGCCCCGGCGCATTCAATGCGTCGGCCTCCGGGCAGGAGGTCATGCAGGCGCTGGCGGCAAGCCGAAGCCAGCACGGCCCGCTGCTCGGCGCGCATGTCGTTGCCATCGTTGCCGGCATGCCGCACGGCGTTGCCGCCCGCGCCTTGCGGGCGATGGGCATCGACCTTGCCCAACTCAGATCCGCCGCCGAAGCTGTCGCCGGCGCCGATGCGCGTCCCTGAGCCGGGACGCGCTCACTTCGCCCGGTGAAGCCGGAGCGGCTTGGTCGCCTCGCGCTGGATGACGCCTTGTGCTTCGAGGTCGAGCTGGGCTGCCTTCAGCCACCAGCCGGCCTTGTCGCCGCCGGGAAACAGCTCCTCGGACAGGATCGGCAGCACCGCCGCCTTGGTTTCCGCCACGGTCAGGCCCGGCGTGGTTGCCGGCAGCACCTCAAGCAACGCGTCGCGCATGGCGGTGTATTTTGCCTTGTCGACACGCACGACATGGTTGGGCGAGACGATGTTGCGGATCTCGATCTTCTCAGCCGCCTTGGACATCGAGCTCTCCCTTTACATATTCGATCTTGGGGGCGCGAAAACCCATCGCCGCCCAGGCAGACAAAAGCCGCCACATGAAGCGGCCGGAATGCTTGGCATAACTCGGCAGGCTGTCTGTGAATTCGACGCCGGACCTGCGGTCGGCGGTCATCGTGCGCATCTCGGCCGGTGGCCGGTCGGCGGGGTCGATGCGCTCGCGATAGACCGACAGCCAATGCCCGCCCTTGAACTCCAGAAACATCGGCGAGTTGCAACAGGAAGCCACCACGCGCCGGGTCGGCGCCGTCCGGCTCAGCCGGTGTTCGCGCAACAGCTCGGCGCCATGCGCACAGCGGATCCGGTCTTTGCGGTAGAGCGTGTAGTTCGTGCCGCCGTCGCTTTCGAGCACCGGCGCGCCGCCGGGTAGCGCGGCGAAAATCCCGCCTGCCTTCTGGCAGCTGGAGCAATAGCAGATCGCGCCGACGATCGGCGTGCCGCTCGCCTCGAATGCCACCTGTCCGCATCTGCAGGCGATCCGTCGCATGTCAGCCATCTCATCACCTCGTCCGTCGATTTAAAACTAAACTGGACCGTCCAGTTTGATTTGTCAACGGCTTCGGCTTATGCTCGACATCGCAGCTGCCGATACAGGGACGTGCATTGATGAAGACCGCCAAAACGCGCCAGGAACGGACACGCGACACCATCCTCGATGCCGCCGCCGGCCTGTTTCTCCGCAACGGTTTCCTTGGCGCCAATATGGACGAGATCGCAGCGGTCGCCGACGTTTCCAAGCAGACCGTCTATGCCCATTTCCACAGCAAGGAAGCCTTGTTCCTCGATGTCGTCAGGGGGCTGACCGGCGTTGCCGGCGACGTCCACCAGGAGCAGGTCGCCGACCCCGTCGACGACCGCCCGATCGCCGATTACCTCCAGGAATTTGCCGAACTTCAGCTCACCATCGTCATGACGCCGAAGCTGATGCAACTGCGGCGGCTGGTCATCGGCGAGGTCGAGCGCTTTCCGGAACTGGGCAGGGCGCTGCATGCGCTCGGCCCGCAGCGCTCGATTACCCGCCTGTCGCGCGCCTTCGAGCGCTACCGCAGGCTCGGCCAGATCGAGGCCGACGACCTCGAGGCCGCGGCGTCGTTCTTCAACTGGCTGGTGATGGGGGCCCCCGTCAACGACGCCATGCTTCTGGGCGACGACGCCATCCTGCCCGCCGCGGCCTGCCGCGGCCACGCTGCCGAAAGCGTGCGCATCTTCCTCGCTGCCTTCGGCCCGCGCGCCACGCATCGGGCATAGGCGCCGGCTGGTGGCCGGCGCCGCAGGGTTCATTGACCTGATGCCATCAGGTCGCGCACCAGCGCGTCCTTCACCAGCCCGATCAGCTCGGCATGCAGTTCGCCGCGTGGTCGGCCGGCCTCGTCCGAACAGATCGGATCGAACTCGCCAAACGACTTGAGCAGTTCGGCCGCACCGTCCTTGCACTCGGGCAGGAAGCTGAAATGCGTCGCACCCGCCACGGTCGCATAGGTCCCCTTGGACGTCAGCTTCGCGAGTCCATCGGAGATGACAGCCAGCGGAATGCCTTCACCCTCGCCGAGATTGATGAAGTGCATCGGGATCGCGATGTCCTTCAGGCTGTCGGGGTCATAGGCCTGGGCGAGGCCGGGATCGGCCAGCACCGCCGTCTTGATCCGCTGGTCGAGGTTCGACTGCTCGAAGCGCGCCTGATCGATGCGGCGCAGGTCTACCTTGTCGACTGTAATCTTCTCGTCATTGACGTAGCCGACGCCGCTTACAAACCAGGCGCAGTCCCACTTCTTGTAGCTGTCGCAATAGCGGGCATAGGCCTCGAGATTGGCGCGCGCGCCCGAAAGCTCCATGGCACTGGCACCACCGAGCGAGAAGCCGACGATGCCGATCCTGTCGGCATCGATGACGCTGCTCCAGGCCGGATCCCTGGCCAGTGCGTCGATGACGGCGGACAGATCGGCCGTGCGCTGCCACAGCTTCGGCGTTTCGGCCGGGGTGGAAAAACCGCTGGTCGTGCCCGGATGGTTGGGGCCGGCAACGACGAAACCCGCCTTGGCAAGCTCGGTGGCGAGCCAGCTCATCGCCTGCACGCGGCTGCCCGATCCATGCGACAGCAGCACCAGCGGATGGCGGCCCGGCACCACGGGTGCATCAATGCTGGCTGCCGCGCCCTTGAACACCTTGTTGTCGCCGACAATTGTCGGCTTGCCGCCGACGGCTGCCGGATACCAGACGGTCACGGATAGATCGCGGCCGGTCTGCGGCACCGACATCTCTTTGACGCCCGCTTCCGAAGCGAAGCAGGCGGAGACGAAGCCGATGAGGGCGGGAATGGTGGTGAGTAACTGGAGCACGGGAACCTCGCTCTGTTTGCGGATGAAGACGAGCGAGCAATGGCGAAATTGACCTTTATCGGCGTCCTCGATCGCGATTCAGGTCGTGCTCGATCGCGATAGAGGCCATGATCGGCTGTCTGCTCTCCGGTGGGATTCGCCTTGATCTTCGTGCCCTTGTCCTTCGTCGCCGCCCTGTTGCTGGTCATCCTGCTCGTCGCAGCATTGCGCGCCCGCGAAACATCAGGCGGCAACACCGCCTTCCTCGTCCTCGTCGCGCTCTGCGCCGTGCAGTCGGTCGTCGTCGGTCTGCGCTGGGGCTATCATGTCGAGGCGGCGCGCTACGTCCAGCCGATCCTGGCAAGCTGCCTGCCGCCTTTGGTGCTGTTCAGTTTCCGCACCTTGCTCCAGCGCGACGATACCCAGGGCGGTGCCATACGCTGGCTGCACGCCTTGCCGCCTCTGGTCATGACTGCCATCGTGCTGTTCGCGCCCGCCTTTATCGATGCAGCACTTGTCGTGCTGTTCGTCGGCTACGCAATCGCCGTGCTGCACCTCGGACGCAGCGGCCCGGACGCTCTGGTCGAGGCGCGCCTCGACAGTGCGGTCGCCGCCCACCGCGCGCTGGTCATCGCCGCCGTCGCGCTCTGCCTGTCGGCCCTGTTCGACCTTGGCGTGCTGCTTGCCTTCGAAAAATGGCAGGGCGCAAACGCCGCCGTCATTGCCAGCAACGCCAATCTGCTCGGCCTGTTCTTCATCGGCCTGACCGCCTTCGTCGCCTCGCGCGCCCATCCCTCGGCACCGACCCAGACCAATCCACCCGAGCCGTCGCCGTCCGAGCAGGACCGCGAGGTCCTCGACCAGGTCCAGCGCCTGCTGATCGACCAGAAGCTCTATCGCGACGACAATTTGACCCTGTCCAGGCTGGCCCGCCGCGCGGGCGTGCCGGCGCGGCAGATCTCGGGCGCCATCAACCGCCTCGCCGGCAAGAATGTCTCGCAGTACATCAACGACGTCAGGATTTCGGAAGCCTGCCGCCTGCTCAGGGACACCGACATGTCGGTCACATCGGCCATGCTCGATGCCGGCTTCCAGACCAAGTCCAACTTCAACCGCGAGTTCCGCCGCGTCACCACGCTGAGCCCCGCCTCCTGGCGCGAGCAGAACCGGCGCAGGGCCGCGAACGCCGCTTGAACGGCCGTCATCGTCACGCCGCGCGGTAGGTCTGCGCCACGGCACCGCCTGGAAAGGCTCTCGAACTCACCAGCTCGAGCCGGGCCGGCGCGGCGAGTTCGGAAAACAGCGGCAGGCCCTGGCCAAGCGCCACAGGGACGACCAGCAGCGCGAAGCGGTCGACCAGCCCGCCGGCGACGAGGCTGCGGGCAAAGCTGACCCCGCCATGGGCGACGATCGGCTTGCCCTCCTGCGCCTTCAGCCTGGCGATTTCCTCCGCGAGATCACCGCTCGCCACATAGGCCTGCGTCCAGCCCTCCGCGCCGGCTTGCGGCGCAGCCTGCGCGGTCGCCGTTGTGGCGTTCGCCAGGATTGGCGGCCCCTGCCGCGAGAACACCGCCTTGGGGATCTGGTTCATCGGTGCCGCGACTGGTCGGTGGACGTTGGCCACCAGGCGGCCATGCCAAGGAAGGTGCGGCTGCCCATGATGTGCAGGCTGACGTTCCACAGGAACTCCATGCTCCACGCCTTGGCCTCCTGGTCGGTGCCGAACATCCAGCCGTTTTGCCCGTCCAGGTCGCTGACGAAACCGTCGACCGACATCGACATCTTCAACACCAGCTCTCTCATCGCCGTCTCCTTCGTTGCGGTCCTGACCCGAGGACGCACGGGAACGACAGATACCGACAGCGCGCGGCCATTTCATTGGCCGCGCGCTGTCGCATTCCGCAATCTCAGGCAGCTAGCGCTGCAGCCCGGCAAAGAAGGCCGCGACCTCTTCCGCCCAGACCTCAGGCACTTCCATCGCCGCAAAATGGCCGCCGCTGGCAAGCTCCGTCCAGCGCAGGATCGTGTTGCCTTCTTCGCCGTAGCGGCGGATGGCGACCTCGTCGCGGGCAAAGACGGCAACGCCCGTCGGCACGCCCGAATTCGGCTTCGGCGACCACGCCTCGGGATCATGCGCATTTTCATAGTAGAGCCGGGTCGACGAGGCAGCGGTTCCGGTGAACCAGTAGACCAGCACATTGGTCAGGAACCGGTCGAGCTCGACGGCATCAGGGCTGTCGCCGAAGCCGGCAAACATGTCGCCCAGCCAGGCGATGAGACCGGCCGGCGAGTCTGAAATGCCATAGGCTAGCGTCTGCGGCCGGCTCGACTGCAGCGCATTGAAGCCGAAGCGTTCGGCCATGAACTGTTGCAGGCGCTGCAAACGGCTCTTCTCGGCATCGCTGAACATGGCGATCTCGCTGGGATCGATGGGCCCAAGCGGAATGAAGCCCATCGTCGCCGCGTTGACATGCACGCCGATGACCCGGTCAGGTGCTGCCCGGCCGATGGCAGGTGCGATGATCGCACCGGCATCGCCGCCCTGCACGCCGAAGCGCTTGTAGCCGAGGCGCGACATCAGCTCGAGCATGGCGCTGGCGATGCGGCCGTCATTCCACCCGGCCTCGCGTGTCGGGCCGGAGAAACCGAAGCCGGGCAGCGACGGGATGACGAGATCATAGCCCGCCGCAGTCAGCGGCCCGATCGCGCCGAGGAACTCGACGAACGAGCTCGGCCAGCCATGCAGCAGGAGCAGCGGTACGGCATCGATAACCCCCGACTTCACATGCAGGAAATGGATGGTCTGGCCGTCGATCTCGGTGACGAACTGCGGGTTGGCGTTGATCGCTGCCTCCTGCGTGCGCCAGTCGAAGCCGTTCTTCAGCCGCTCGATCGCACGGGTGACGAAACTGGATGCCATGCCGTAGCTCCAGCCGGTGCCTGGAATCTCGTTGGCGAGCCGAGTGTTGGCGAGCCGCGCCTTGAGGTCTGCCAGATCGGCTTCAGAAATGGCGATCTTGAAAGGGGTGATGTCAGACATTGCCGCGTGTCCATTTTTTGCTATGTGCATGACCCCAGCGAAAATCGTGCGATCTCAGGGGGCCGTTCACAGGGTTGAAAGTGCATCCTTTCTAGCCGGCGGCATGGTCTTGCGGATTGAAGATTTCCGACAGTTTCAGCTGCGCGCGGCCTGCCCGGGGGTGACGCCCATGATCGCCTTGACCGAGCGGATCATGTGCGGCTGGTCGGCATAACCCAGCGCAAAGGCGACGTCCGCCGCCGGCCGGCCCTGTTGCAGCAGCGCCACCGCCTTCTGGGCGCGTTCGATCTGCGTGAAGGTCTTGTAGGTGACGCCGGTCGTCTTCAGGAAATGCCGCTGCAGCGTCCGCTCCGACATCGCCATCGGATGGCCCGAGACGATTGAGGCGACCACCCGGTTGTCCTCGACGATGGAGTTGCGCACCAGCTTGCGGACGAAGCCGTCGACCGTTTCGAAGGTCGGGATCTCCAGCACGTCGGAGCCGAGCCGGAAGCGGTCCTTGCCGATCAAGTCCAGCACCACACCCTGGTCGCGCATGACCTCGCCCGGCATCAGCGGCATGAAGCTGCTCGGCTTGAAGGCGATGGAAAGGATTTCGTCGCCGGCGGCATAGTCATGGGTGACGGCAGCCGTGGTCAGCCCGGTGCGCAGCACGGTGGTGGTGTCGGCATTCCTGAAAATGACCACGTCCCAGCAGCCATCCGGCTGGATCTGCATCGAGCCGCCGGTCGCAAAGCTTGTCCGCGTCACCGACTCGACGAACGGCGACGACCAGCCTTCCAGTGTCACGACCTCATGCATGTCAGCCGCCGCGCTCCTCGCGGGGGCAGTGTCGCCGGAGTTGGCTGATGAGGCAAGGGTGCACTGGCCCCGAGGTGGCGCTGGTCGACACCGTTGGGGCTATGGCCGATAGCTGTTGGCTCAAGCCTTTTCGGACGCCGGCCGCAGCTTGACACGCCGGTGACGGCGGGTAGTTTCCTGCCCGCGAGGTAACGTCCTCTCCCGCCAGGGAAAGAATGTCCGGGAACGGCCCGGCCCAATCAAAGGGCTTGTTCATGTGCCGTCATCATCTGTCCTCGCGCCTTGTCCTGAAAACGGCCGCCTCATGGCTGAGACGCTTCGGGAACTCCGGCCCGCGTATCGTGCTGCCGGGCATGAACCGCGTCCGATGATGTCGGTGGTATCAGCTTCGAGATGACCGAACTTGGCGCCCCTCCCCCCAGTGACGTCGCTTCTGAGCCTCTCGACAGGCCTCTGAGCCGCTGGCCGCTGCTCCGCTGGTTTGCCTCATCGGCGACATTGAACGTTCCCCAGGCTTCCGCGCCGGTGGCGTTCTCGCTCGTCGCCTTGGGCCTCACGGGCGACGCACGGGGCGGCGCCGCCATGATCCTGGCCATGACCCTTGCACAGGTCGTCGGCGCCATCCCGATTACACGGCTCGGTACGAACCGTTCAGCCGCGACCTTCCTGAGGCTGTTGGTGGCCTTCCGCACGCTCGCCTTGGCTGCTGTGGTTTTGTGCGCGCATTACCAGGCGCCGTTTGCCTTGCTTGTCGTCTTCGCGGCTGTGGCCGGCTTGGTCAACGGCGCGGCATTCGGATTTTTGCGCGCGTTGCTCAATCACTTCACATCTGCTTCGCATCTGCCCCGAACGCTCGGCATTGCAGCCACCCTCAATGAGCTGACCTTTGTTCTTGGTCCGGTGGTGGCGTCCGCCCTTGGCGCCGTCTCGCCCGTCTTTGCCCTGCTCGCGCTGACACTGCTCGGTGCCATTCCGGCCCTGCTGGTGCCGCAGGCGGGCAAGAGCCATGTCGAGCACGCGCCTCATGCCGAGGGTTCGGTGCTCTGCCCCTCCATCCTGCTGTGGCTCGTCTGTGCGGCTGCAGGTTCGTCCACGGTCGCGGCCATCGAAATCGGAGCCGTCGCGCTCGCCCTGAAATTCGGCTACCCACCGACGCTGGCCATCCTGTTCACGGTGCCGCTGTGCCTGGCCTCGGTCGCGGGTGGTATCTGGGTCAGCGTGCGCAACCGCATGGTAAGCAGCAGGGCCGTCGTTTTGCTGCTGTGCGTCTTGACGCTTGGAGCCGCACTCGCCGCACTCGGACCATCGCTTGTGACCACGGTCGTCGGCGCCGTCCTCATCGGATTGGTCCTGGCGCCTCTCGGCACCTACTACTCGCTCGTTCTCGACCGGCTGGCCCCGCCACGCAGGCGACCCGAAGTGTTCGCCTTGCTGCGCACGTCGAGTGCCATAGGCATCATTTTTGCCAGTGCAGTGCTGACGGCAGCGTCCCTGTCGAGCGCGCTGATCGTCGTGGCGGCCACGATGTTCGCGGTGACGCTGACGGTAGCATTCGCGACCCTCCGGCGCTGAACTGGAGCCGTCAATCAAGCCTGAGGTCGGAAGCCGCTCGGCTCCAAAACCGCGTCGCCGGCGGCTTAGTCGTGGGTGACAGCGGCGGCGGTCAGGCCGGTGCGCAGCACGGTGGTGGTGTCGGCATTCCTGAAGATGACAAAGCAGTCACGACAGACGATCGGGCGCGATGCTGAGCGCAGCCTCGAGGCTGTGTGCACTCGCCGAGCTGCCGCCAAGTCGGGTGAAAATGCCAAGGCAGAGGGCACCGCAGCGATCAGCTTGTCGATCCGGTCAGAATCCACCATGCCACGGCCCTTTCGCGATCCAGCGCCGCCTTGAGCAGTTCGGCAGAGCGGGTACAACCGGGAGGCTGCGGGCAGCGTAGAGGGCCGCGTTATTTCTCTCGCTTTTCGGTCTTCAGGTTCGGAAGGTCGGGTCGCCTGGATTTCACCCCGGCCTCCTTCAGGGCGGTGTAGCCGACCTTTTTGAGAAGCTTCTCCGTTTTGGCGCGCTCCTTGTCGAGAGCGCTCTGACCTCTGACCTTGGGCATGCGTCCTCCATCGGGTTGGTTGGCTGGCAAGATCGCCAGCGCGCACAATGTCAGCATTGGCGCAGCGGCAGAGAGAACGTCAATGACCCAAATGGACCGCCTGCCGCCATCGGTTGCAAATTCGCCCATGCCACAGCGAATGAGGCCGTTCAAACCGCGCATGCCTGGTCGGCTTTGCCGGCCAGCGGTCCCGGCAGAACTCCGGGGCTTGAGTTGCAGGCGCGTCCGGCGCGCGCCTAGACGGCCTGGTTGAACACCGCCTCGATAGGATGCCCGTCCGGGTCGATCACGAAGGCGGCAAAATAGGTCGGGCCGTAATGCGCCCGCAGACCGGGCCCGCCATTGTCTTTGCCGCCATGGGCAAGTGCTGCCGCATGGAACGCCGCGACTGCCTGCCGGTCGGGTGCGGCGAAGGCAAGGTGGAAGCCGGGACCGGGCGGGCGCTGGCCTTTGCTGCGTTGCTTGAGCGCCAGCTTGTCACCGCCGCCTGCGACACCGTAGCCGACGGCCTGGTCGTCGGGGCCGGGCGAGAGGTCTTCCCAGACCCTGACATAACCGAGCGGGGCAAGGGCCGCGTCGTAGAAGGCTGCTGCGCGGTCGATGTCGGAGACACCGAGCGAAATGTGATGAAGCATGCCGTCTCCGCTCCTAACCGCTGCTTAGCTCGCCGCCAGCCCCTTCAGCCTATACAGCGCGTCCAGTGCCTCGCGTGGGGTCATTTCGTCGGGGCTCAGCCCCTCCAGTGCCTTGGTCAGTGCGTCATTGGCGACGGGTTTGGCCGCCTCGCGTTTCACCGCCACCGAGAACAGCGGCAAATCGTCGACAAGCTTGTTGGCTTTCCCGGAGGTTTCGCTTTCCTCGAGCTGGTGCAGCACCTCCTTGGCGCGCGCCACGACAGCGTCGGGCAGGCCGGCGAGGCGGGCCACCTGCACGCCGTAGGAGCGGTCGGCAGCACCCTTGCCGACCTCGTGCAGGAAGACCACTTCGCCTTCCCACTCCTTCACCCGCATCGTCACATTGTGCAGGCGGCCGAGCTTGCCGGAGAGTGCCGTCAGTTCGTGGAAATGGGTGGCGAAGATGGCGCGGCAGCGGTTCTTTTCGTGCAGATATTCGACTGCCGCCCAGGCGATCGACAGGCCGTCGAAGGTGGCGGTACCCCGACCGATCTCGTCGAGGATGACAAGCGTGCGCTCGCCCGCCTGGTTGAGGATGGCGGCGGTCTCGACCATCTCGACCATGAAGGTCGAGCGCCCGCGCGCCAGATCATCCGAGGCGCCGACGCGGGAGAACAGCCGGTCGACCACGCCGATATGCGCACGCTCGGCGGGTACGAACGACCCCATCTGGGCGAGGATGGCGATCAGCGCGTTCTGGCGCAGGAAGGTCGACTTACCACCCATGTTCGGACCGGTGAGCAGCCAGATGGCGCCGTTCCTGTCGTTGCCGTCAGGCGACAGCGTACAGTCATTGGCGACGAAGGGAGCTGCCGCCTCGCGCCTCAGCGACTGCTCGACCACCGGGTGGCGCCCACCAAAAATGTCGAAGGCGAGGCTGGCATCGACCTCGGGCCGGCACCACGCCTCGTTCTGGGCGAGCACGGCGAGTGCCGCCGACACGTCGAGCACGGACAGCGCGTCGGCGCCTGACCGGATCGCCTGGGCGTGGGTCACTGCCTCGCCGACCAACTGGTCGAAGGCCTGGAGTTCGATGGTCAGCGCCCGGTCGGCTGCATTGGCGATCTTGGTCTCGAGGCCGGCGAGCTCGGTGGTGGTGAAGCGCATCGCATTCGCCATGGTCTGGCGGTGGATGAAGCGCGCCTTGGCCTCGTCGCTGCCGTTAAGGGCCGTCTGGTTGTTCGCCGTCACCTCGATGTAGTAGCCGAGCACGTTGTTGTGGCGGATCTTGAGCGAGCGGATGCCCGTCTCCTCGATCAGGTCGCGCTCCATGCCGGCGATCACCCGGCGCGACTGGTCGCGCAGCGCCCGCATCTCGTCGAGTTCCGGATGATAGCCGGCGCGGACAAAACCGCCGTCGCGCTTGAGAAGCGGCAGCTCCTCGCCCAGCGCCACGTCGAGATGGTCGGCGAAGCCTGTGGGCAGGGCCGATATCGCCGCGATCGCCGCCGCCAGCTGCTTCGGCAGGGAAGCGCCCGCAAACAGCCCGGCAATGGTGCGCGCCGCCGAGAATCCCGAACGCAGCGCGCCGAGATCGCGCGGCCCGCCGCGGTTGAGCGCCAGCCGCGACAGTGCGCGCGGCATGTCGGCGACGCCCTTCAGGCTGAGCCTGAGCGCATCGGTCAGCCGCGTTTCGCCGGTGAAGAACGACACCGCGTCCAGCCTGGCGCCGATGGCTTCGGGATCTGTCAGCGGCGACATCAGCCGGTCGGCGAGCAGGCGCGCGCCGCCGCCCGTCACCGTACGGTCGATGGCGCGGAACAGCGAGCCGTCGCGGCCGCCCGACAGGGTGCGCAACAATTCGAGATTGGTGCGTGTCGCCGGGTCGATGAACAGCGTGGTGCCCGACTGCTCGCGCTCGGGCCGCGACAAAGGCGGCCGCTCGGCCTTCTGGGTCTTTTCGACGTAGGCGATGACGCCGGAGATGGCCGACAGCTCGGCGCGCGAAAACGCACCAAAACTGTCCGGCGTCGCCACGTCGTAGAAACGGGCGATGCGGCTGGGTGCCGAGGTCGAATCGAACAGGCTCGGCGGCTGCGGGTTGACGATGCGGCCGACCAGATCGAAGCTCGGGCGCAGCTCCTCGTCATGGAAGGCAGGTTCGGCGACGATCAGCTCGCGCGGGTCGACGCGGAAGATGTCGGCCGAAAGCCGTTCCGGCGTCGTCTCGGCGACGCGGAAGATGCCGGTCGATATCTCGATCCAGGCGATCGCCAGGCTGGCTTCGCCCGCGCCCTTGACCCGCCCCAGCGCCATCAGGAAATTCGATTCCTGCGGCGCCAAAAGCTTGTCTTCGGTGATGGTGCCAGGCGTCACCAGCCGCACCACGTCGCGCTTGACCACCGACTTCGAGCCGCGCTTCTTGGCTTCCGCCGGGTCTTCCACCTGCTCGCACACGGCGACCCGGTAGCCTTGCCCGATCAGCTTCTGCAGATAGTCGTCGGCGGCATGGATCGGCACCCCGCACATCGGGATGTCCTGGCCCTGGTGCTTGCCGCGCTTGGTCAGCACGATGCCGAGCGCGCGCGAGGCCTTCTCGGCGTCGTCGAAGAACAGCTCGTAGAAGTCGCCCATGCGATAGAACAGCAGCGAATCCGGGTTCGCCGCCTTGATCTCCATATACTGTTCCATCATCGGCGTCGGCGCGGCATGCACCGGGGCTTCGGCCCGGCTTTCCCCTCCGGCTTCCGCAAAGTCAGCTTCCGCAGCGATTATCGGTCGATCGTTCACGCCTGAACCTTCGAAAAAAGGAAATTCCCTCGTCTGCTTGGCGGTTTACAGCGCCGATGTGTAGCCTTAATCCAAAACGCTCCACAAAAAGAAATCTAAGGGACAGGAACGCTTCTCACCATGGCAACTACCAGGAAACCCGACAATTCCGGTCCCTCCGTCTCCGCTCAGGAAGCGCTCGACTTCCACGCCATGGGCCGCCCGGGCAAGCTCGAGATCAATCCGACCAAGCCGATGGCGACGCAGCGCGACCTCAGCCTCGCCTATTCGCCCGGCGTCGCCGTGCCGGTGAAGGCCATCGCCGAGGATCCGTCCCGCGCCTTCGACTACACGACGCGCGGCAATATGGTTGCCGTCATCTCCAACGGCACCGCCATCCTCGGCCTCGGCAATCTCGGCGCGCTGGCCTCCAAGCCGGTCATGGAGGGCAAGGCGGTGCTGTTCAAGCGCTTCGCCGACGTCGATTCCATCGACCTTGAGGTCGACACCGAGGACGCCGACGAATTCATCAACTGCGTGCGTTTCCTCGGGCCGTCCTTCGGCGGCATCAATCTCGAGGACATCAAGGCGCCCGAATGCTTCATCATCGAGCAGCGCCTGCGCGAGCTGATGGACATCCCCGTCTTCCATGACGACCAGCACGGCACCGCCATCATCGCCGCCGCCGGCCTGATCAACGCGCTCGAAATCACCGGCCGCGACATGAAGACGGCCAAGCTGGTCTGCAATGGCGCCGGTTCCGCCGGCATTGCCTGCATCGAGCTCATCAAGTCGATGGGCTTCACGCCTGACAATGTCATTTTGTGCGACACCAAGGGCGTGGTCTACCAGGGCCGCACCGAAGGCATGAACCAGTGGAAGTCGGCGCATGCGGTCAAGACCGAGGCGCGTTCGCTGGCCGACGCCATGGACGGCGCCGACATCGTCTTCGGCCTCTCGGCCAAGGGCGCGCTGACACCGGCCATGATCCAGTCCATGGCCAAGAACCCGATCATCTTCGCCATGGCCAATCCCGATCCGGAGATCACGCCCGAGGAAGTCGCCGAGATCCGCACCGACGCCATCATGGCGACCGGCCGTTCGGACTATCCGAACCAGGTCAACAACGTGCTCGGCTTCCCCTACATCTTCCGCGGCGCGCTCGATGTCCGCGCGACAACCATCAACGACGCCATGAAGGTCGCCGCCGCCAACGCGCTGGCCGAGCTCGCCCGCCAGGATGTACCCGACGACGTCGCCGCCGCCTATCAGGGCAACCGGCCGAAATTCGGCCCCAACTACATCATCCCGGTGCCGTTCGACCCGCGCCTGATCTCGGCGATTCCGATCGCTGTCGCCAAGGCCGCCATGGAATCGGGTGTCGCCGGCCGGCCGATCCTCGATCTCGACAAATACGCCAACGAGCTCTCCGCCCGCCGCGACCCGATCGCCTCGACCTTGCAGCGCATCTACGACCGCGTCCGGCGCCAGCCCAAGCGCATCGTCTTTGCCGAGGGCGAGGAAGAGCAGGTCATGCGCGCCGCCGTGTCTTATGTGAACCAGAAGCTCGGCACCGCCATCCTTCTCGGCCGCGACGACATCATCAAGGAAAATGCCCGGCAGGCCGGCATCGACCTCAACAAGCCCGGCCTCGAGATCATCAATGCGCGGCTGTCGCGCCGCAACGCCATCTATGCCGACTTCCTCTACGAGCGTTTGCAGCGCAAGGGTTATCTGCTGCGCGACTGCCAGCGCCTGATCAACAACGACCGCAACCACTTCGCCGCCTGCATGGTCGCCCTTGGTGATGCCGACGGCGTGGTCACAGGCGTCACCCGCAATTACTCGACGGTGCTGGAAGACGTCCGCCGCGTCATCGACGCCAAGCCCGGCCACCGCGTCATCGGCGTGTCGATCGTGCTCGCCCGCGGCCGCACCGTCATCGTCGCCGACACCGCCGTCCACGATATGCCGAACGCCGAGCAGATCGCCGACATCGCCGAGGAAGCCGCCCACTTCGCCCGCCGCATGGGCTATGAGCCGCGCGTCGCGATGCTCGCCTACTCGACCTTCGGCCACCCCGCCGGCGAGCGCTCCGAGCGTGTCCAGGAGGCGGTCAAGATCCTCGACAAGCGCCGCGTCGATTTCGAATATGACGGCGAAATGGCCGCCGACGTCGCCCTCAACCACCGCCTGATGCAGCAGCAATACCCCTTCTGCCGCCTCTCCGGCGCCGCCAACGTGCTGGTCATGCCGGCCTTCCACTCGGCGGCGATCTCGACCAAGATGCTGCAGGAACTCGGCGGCTCCACCGTCATCGGCCCGCTGCTGGTCGGCTTGAACAAGCCGGTCCAGATCGTCTCGCTCAACGCCAAGGACAGCGACATCGTCAACATGGCGGCGATCGCGGCGTACAACGCGGGGACTTGAGAAGCGGCCGGCCCTGAGCGGTAGCGAAGGGCCGATCAATCGACAACGATTTGTCGATTGAAGCGACTCAAGGCCCGGAGCCATGGCGGAGGGCATAGCGCTGCCGCCCTCCTTGCGCCGTCTGCCGATTGGGCAAAGGCGCCAAAGCTGCCAATCTCCCTCCTTGTGGGGCAGATGCCCGGCAGGGCAGAGGGGGGGCGAAGGATCGCGAGGTTGCCGCCGTTCCTCACACTCCCACGAAAGGGGACGAGCGAAACCGAGCGCTCTCGGGCCAGCGAGGGCTCAATAGTAAGGAGTTGCGTCTAGCAATGGGATGGCCGTTCCAGAAGCTCCTCTATTACAGCTTTTGCCTCTATGGGTATCAGGTCGGGATTATCGCCTAGGACATTCTGGATGACGTGCTCGATCAGCCTGCCAGATTGGTTCTTTGTAATGCCCTTCAGGAAGGGGAATGCTTCTACAATCATCTTTTCAAGAGCATGATCGTCGGTTGTGAAATATCGACTGTCCATGACCAACGACAAACCACCTACGTATTGCGCTATCGAAGTCGCTTCAGGTGGCGTCTCAAAGACCCTCGTTGTAACTGCATCTATCATGCCTTGGAACAACACTTGGCCGCCAGTTATCAGCTCGAAATAGCTCATCTCCGCCGGAATGCAGATTGCGGCCCTGTTCTCAGGGAAGTCTCGGCAGATGGCGATCCCCAAAAGCAATGGGTCGAGAATCACATTCTCAATTCCATTTCGCCTTCCATGCGCAATTACGGATATTCGCTCGCTTGGATTGTGCTTCCCATCCCAATCCAGCAAGCCAAAAACCGACATGTTGCCTGCAACAGTCAGTTCGTTGACAAGTCGGCGCACTACTTCACATCCAGTGTTGGTGTCGCCGCTACCCCTAGTGCGAGTGCCAGTCGCAACGAATTCCAATGAACGATCCGACTGAATTCGTGTCTTCAAGAGCTTGTATAGAGAGTCATATATTTTTGCGTCGCTTGGACTTTCGACAAAAACCTGTCTTCTCCCATCATAGGAGAGGGCTAGAGTGGGGACTCCTACTGTAAGCAGGTTTAATGCATTTGATTTAGATATTGCCGAGATACCGGGCTTATCTGGGAGCATTACATGGAGACAACCTTCTGGCGCCAGTGCTACGGTAGAAGGGGAATGAGTTGCTAGTATTACGTTGACTTTATGTTTTTCGACAAGCGTATCGACAATCGTATCGATTAGATTTTTTGTCATTGCCGGGTGAAGTGGGGCGTCTATTTCATCAAGAAGCAATATTTTTGGGTATGTTGTAAGTTGACGTTTGTCATCGGCATAATAAAGGCATAACGCAAACGACATAAGTATTTTTTCGCCACTTGATAGATCTAAGAATTTTATCTCAGTTTGTGTATTTTCCTTAGTTAATTTTGGCTCGAAGGGTGTGTTCGAGAATTCGTCCGGTTGATTGATTCTAAATTTTAGGCCGGCAGTTTCAATCGCGCTGTTTACGAACTCCCAAGGAGGCATCATATAGCGGTCTCGGAATTCCTCATCCGACAGTGCTGAGACATCGGTGCGTCCCTTGATAATGGCTAATTGCTTAACTCGGTTCTTTAGCTGGAGATCGCGATAGGCAACAAATAGTCGGGCGAAAGATTGTTGGAAAAGTTCTGCGGCGCCCCAGGTTGGTGTCTCGTCTGCCAAGAAGTCGTCGCGATCTAAAGCCGACAAGGGTTTTTTCCGTAGCGTGGAGACCTCTTGTGCTATTGGTAAGTGCGACGCGCCAGATTGAGCAATAAATCGATCAAATAGATCTATGATGCCAGAAAAATTCTTTATTTTATCAGGTTCAGATCCGGGTTCAAATAGCGACTTATATTCCTCTATACTATTTACGACCATTCCATTTGAAGCAAACTGAGGCGAAATTTTCTCAAATCGAAGGGTTTGGAGTTTTTCAATGGCCTTCCATGCTTCCATTCGTTCGGTAATTACACTGTGACCGTCGTACTCTCCAGTGTCTTTTGGTATCATCGTGTTCCAGTCAAAGAATCTCACTTCCGCACTGGCATCTTCAATGCAGTCAACAGAGATACTTCCTGCTTGTATCGCTTTGAGTAGATGTGTTTTGCCTGTCCCATTCGCGCCTGTAATAATAGAGAACGATGGAAGATCGGCTTCTGGGAAGGATTTAATAGAGCGGTACGGTTTCTTGAATGCGAGCTTCACTGTCGGACAATCCTCTGCAGTTCTTGCGATTAGGCACGACGATATCACAACAAGGCGTAAGTCTAGGTGTCCAGATTGAGAGTCCTGTTGCGTCGCATCTGTGTGCCGACATTAGGCGCTTGCGGTCGCATTGAGACAGGGCCAACTGTCACCATCTGTCAGCAATCAGCGTGGATATCCGCCCCCGTTTTTCCACGCCCCTCCGCCTTCCCGTCCGATCCCCGCGGTTCCTCCCACGGGAACGCCGGTCGCGACGATGACATGCGGCGAGGAGCCGGCGCCTCCGGCGATGGGCTGACGTAGCCAGTTGCCGGGGGAGATCCCGTCCGAGGGTTCCCCTCCGGGCGGGTGCGCTGAACGATGCGCTAGTGGGGCAGGGGCGAAAATGCCTGTGCTTCGAGAAGCGGAACGGGCGGAGACAGAAATCGCCGGTGGAGCGCGGGTTCGCGCCATTACTCAGCATTCGGCAGCACGGCCCCGCTTCCCGGATTTTTCTCCGAGACAGAAGCGTTCTTTGACAATGGCCAAGCGCGAAAGTGAGCATGGCAGTCGAGAAGTACGCCAGCGACGAAGGCCGCGATCCTTCGCGCCCCCCTCTGGCCTGCCGGCCATCTCCCCCACAGGGGGGGATTGGCAGCTTCGGTGCAGCGCATTTCCTGCAATGGTGGTGATTGGCGAAGGTCGAGGTGACATCATGATCTCCCCACCTGAGGGGGAGATGGCCGGCAGGCCAGAGGGGGGCAACGTAGGGCGGGACATGCGCGAGGCCTGTGCCGCCCCTCATCCGCCCCTTCGGGGCACCTTCTCCCCGTAAACGGGGCGAAGGAAGATCTCAGAGCAGCCCCGCCTGCTCGGCTTCGCGTTTCAAATTCTGCCGTGGTCGCGGGCCGATTTGCTGGATGACCAGGCCGGCGGCGAGCGAGCCGAGGTCGCCGCAGTCCTTGAGCGAGCGGCCTTGGGTGTAGCCATAGAGGAAACCGGCGGCATAGAGGTCGCCGGCACCTGTCGTGTCGACCAGCTCGCGGATCTCGGTCGCCTGGATCATCACCGTCTCGTCGCCGCGCACGATGACCGAGCCCTTCTCCGAGCGGGTGACAGCGGCGATCTTGCAGTCCTTGCGGATCAGCGACAGTGCCTCGTCGAACGACGACGTCTCATAGAGCGACTTGATCTCGTGGCTGTTGGCAAAAACGATGTCGACGGTGCCCGAACGCATCAGTTCGAGGAACTCGGCGCGGTAGCGGTCGACGCAGAACGAATCTGACAGCGTCATCGACACTTCGCGGCCCGCCGCATGCGCATGTGCTGCCGTCATGCGGATCGCTTCCTTGGCCAGCGGCGGGTCCCACAGATAGCCTTCGAAATAGGTGACCTTGGCACCGCTTGCCTTGTCCGCCTCGACGTCGTCTGGTCCGAGCTCGACGCAGGCGCCGAGATACGTGTTCATCGAACGCTCGCCGTCGGGGGTGACGAAGATCATCGAGCGCGCCGTCGGCGGCGTGCCGTCGAGCGGCCCCCCTTCAAGAGGTTTGGTGTCGAAGGCGACGCCCTGGGCGTGGATGTCGTGGCTGAAGATCTCGCCGAGATGGTCGCGGGAAACCTTGCCGAAATAGGCGGCGCGGCCGCCGAAGCTGGCGATGCCGGCAGCGGTGTTGCCGGCCGAGCCGCCCGAGGCCTCGATCGCCGGGCCCATGCGGGAATAGAGCAGTTCGGCGCGCTCGGCGTCGATCAGGTTCATCGCCCCCTTGATGATGCCGTTGTCGGTGAGAAAGGCCTCGTCGCATTGCGCGATGATGTCGACGATGGCGTTGCCGATGCACAGCACGTCATATTGGCTCATCAGGGTCTCCGCGGCGCTTTGGCCGTAAAAAGGGGCCGAGGGGTCGGCAAAACGGATTGCGTTTAGCGGCTCGCGGCCCGTTTGCCTACCGGCAAATTGGCGAGAGCCGCTTGAGGCCGGCCCCGCGGCACCTTATCTCAGCGCGGAAACAGGGAGACGTAACCCCAACATGATCCTCGACGCCGCCCGCACCGCCGCCGGCCAGCTCTTTTCGGCCGAGTTCCGCACGGTGTTCCTGAAGACGCTGGGACTGACGCTGCTGGCGCTTGTCGCGCTGTGGTTCGGCATCCGCGAGGTCTTCGACTGGCTCGCCTGGCCGTGGATCGACGCCATGCTGCCCGGTCTGCCCGCCTGGACCGGCTGGCTGGGCCTGATCGCGGCTGTTATCGCCGGCGTCGGCCTGGCGCTGGGGCTGGCCTTGCTGATTGCGCCGGTGACGGCGATCGTCGCCGGCCTGTTTTTGGACGACGTCGCCGAGGTCGTCGAAAAGACCAACTATCCCGCGGAGCGCCCGGGGCAGCCGGTGCCGGCATTGCGCGCCATCGTGCTGGCGATCAAATTCTTCGGCATCGTCATATTGGGCAATCTGTTGGCGCTGCTTCTGATGTTCATCCCCATCGTCAACATCGGCGCCTTCTTCCTGGTCAACGGCTATCTGCTCGGCCGCGAGTTCTTCGAATTCGCCGCCATGCGCTTCCGCTCCGAGCAGGACGCCAAGGATTTGCGCCGCCGCAATGCCGGCACGGTGTTCATGGCCGGCCTTGTCATCGCAGCCTTCCTCGCCGTGCCGATCCTCAACCTTCTCACCCCGCTCTTCGCCGCGGCGATGATGGTGCATCTGCACAAGAGCGTGTCGGCGGCCGAGCGCCGGCCTGAAATGGCGCGGGCGTGAAGATGATAAGGGGCGTTCAGCTCTCGCGGCCGAACATCGCCTGCAGCTTGGCATAGGCGATGCCGTCGCGGGAGAATTCGAACGTGCCCTGGCCCAGCATCTCGCGCGACGCCCGCTCCATCATGCCGAAGGCGTAGGCGGTCAGCTTCGAGCCGAGCGAGATGCGCTTGGCGCCCGCCTCGGCCAGCACCGCGACCGAGAAGCCCGGCACTGCCAGAACGTTGACCGGTTTCGTGACAGAGCTGCACAGCGTCCGGATCATTTCGATGTCTGATATCCCGGGGGCATAAAGCACGTCGGCCCCGGCCTTCTCGAAGGCCTGCAGCCGCTTGATGGTGTCGTCGAGATCGGGGCGGTTCCAGAGGAAGTTTTCCGACCGCGCCGTCAGGACGAAGTCACCCTTCAGCGCCCGCGCAGCCTCGGCTGCCGCAGTGACGCGCTCGACGGCATGCGAAAAATCGTAGATCGGCCGGTCAGGCTCGCCGGTGTGGTCCTCGAGCGAGCAACCGGCAAGGCCTGCTGCCTCGGCGGCAAAGACTGTTTCACCTGAGCTTTCGGGGCTGTCGCCCTTGCCCTTCTCGAGGTCGGCCGAAACAGGCAGCCCGGTGGCGTGCGCCAGATCGCGGCAGTGGTGGATCATCTCCTCGAAGCCGACATCACCGTCGGGCCGCCCGCGCGAGAAGGCATAGCCGGCGCTGGTCGTCGCCAGCGCTTCGAAACCGAAGGAAGCCAGAAGCTTTGATGTGCCGATGTCCCACGGATTGGGAATGATGAAGGCGCCCGGCGCCTTGTGAAGTTTCCGGAAGACCGCGCCCTTGTCCATGTCATCGCCCTCGATCCGAACCGACGGGCAATATTAGACCGGCGCGCCGGAGGGCTCAAACCCTGTTTCAGGCGATCGGGATCAGTCCTGCCAGTTTGCGCATGTCGTCGAACAGCACGGCGCCCGCCGCCTTGAGGCCATCGCAGTCGGAGTGCGGGTCGCGGTGATAGCCGAACACCCGCATGCCGGCGGCACGCCCCGCCTGGGCGCCGGCGACGCTGTCCTCGATGACGATACAGTCGGCTGGGGCAAAGCCCATCGTGCCGGCGGCGTGCAGGAACAGGTCTGGAAACGGCTTGCCGCGCTCGACCATGGTGGCCGAAAACAGCACGTCGTGGAAATAGGGCAGCAGCCCGGTCTGGCCGAGCGTCATATGCATCTTGTTGACCCGTGCCGACGACGCCACGCAATAGGCGATGCCGGCGGCCTGCACGGCGGTGACGAAGGTCTCGACGTGCGGGATCGCCTGGACGCCTGACGCAAACAGCTCCGGCAGCTCGCGGTACCAGCGCTCGACGAAGTCAGGCCCAAGGCTGACGCCCGTCGCCTCGACCTCCTTCTGCACCGACACCAGACTGCGGCCGACGAACTGGCGGCGGCAGTCCGCGTAGCTGACGGGATAACCCGCCTCGGTCAGCCAGGCCGCGAGCCGCTGGTTGGCCAGCGGCTCTGTGTCGACCAGCACGCCGTCGCAGTCGAAGATGACGAGATTCGGCTTGTTCACGCGGTGCCCGTGGAGCCGAAGCCGCCGGCGCCGCGCGACGTGTCGCCGGCAAGCGTGCGCTCCTCGACCCCGGCGCGGGTCACCGATGCGATGACGATCTGGGCGATGCGCATGCCGCGCTCGACATAGAAGTCTTCGTCGCCATGGTTGATCAACAGCACCTTGACCTCGCCGCGATAGTCGCTGTCGATGGTACCCGGCGTGTTGAGGCAGGTGATGCCGTGCTTGAAGGCAAGGCCGGACCGCGGGCGAATTTGACCTTCGAAACCTTCCGGAATTTCGAAGATCAGGCCGGTCGGCACCAAGGCGCGCTTGCCGGGCAGGATCAAAAGCGGCCGGTCATCCGGCACCGCGGCGCGCAGGTCCATGCCGGCGGCACCCGACGTTTCGTAGGACGGCAGGGGCAGCTCGCCCGAATGCGGCAAGCGGACGATCCCGATGACGGGGGCGGAAGAGGTTGCGGCGGTCGATGTCATGGCGGCGATCCTATGGGACAGCGTCCAGAAGAGGTCAATTCACAAGAGGTCGCACTCAGCGAATTTCCACCGGCACGACAGTCGTTTCGCGGATCTCCTCCATGACGAAGGAGGCCGACACATCCGACAGCGGTACCTTGGCGATGAGGCGCTGGTAGAGACGGTCATACGCTTTCACATCGGCGACGCGGGCACGCAAGACATAGTCGAGATCACCCGACATGCGATAGACGCCGGTGATCTCGGGAAACGATGTCACGCCGGCGCGGAATTTGGCCAGCCACTCGGGATCGTGGCTCGACGTCCGCACCAGGATGAACACCGAAAGGCCGAGGCCGAGCTTGTCGGCGTCGACGAGCGCCACCCGGCCGGTGATGAAGCGCTCATCGTCGAGCCTTTTGACCCGGCGCCAGCAGGCATTGCGCGACAGGCCGACGCGCTCGGACAGCTGGTCGACCGAAAGCGTGCCGTCGCGCTGCAGTTCGGCGAGGATTCTTCGATCAATCGTATCGAGTTCTCCAGACATTTGGGATGATTGTCCCAATATTCGACAAATGGCAAGGACGGATTGGGACCGATGAACCTCTCTCCCGTGCGACGATACTCATGTCAGCCAGGGAGGTTCTCATGTCCGCACGCATCGCAAAGCTGTTCACGGCTCACCCCGAGGCGGTCGACGAGAGCTATTTCGAGCACATGCGTTTTGCCGGCTGGTTCGCCGGTCAGCTGTTCCTGGCAGCGGGCGCGGCACTCATTCACGCTTTGTTACCCTTCCTGTTCGAATCTACTGCCAGCACGATCATCCGCCGGCTGTACGAGCGGACACACAATCGGGGACGTTGAAGCGCATGTGCCGGTGGGCCGCCTATATCGGTGAAGAGGTCTTCCTCGAAGACATCGTGACGGCGCCGTGCCATTCGCTGATCGCACAGAGTCATTGCGCGCAGGAGGCCAAGTCGCCGACCAATGGCGACGGTTTCGGGCTTGCCTGGTATGGCGACAGGCCGGAGCCGGGCCTCTATCGCGACATCCTGCCGGCCTGGTCGGACCCCAATCTGAAAAGCCTGTGCCGGCAGATCAAGTCGGGCCTGTTTCTCGCCCATGTCCGGGCATCGACCGGCGGCGCCACCAGCCGCGCCAACTGCCACCCCTTCATTTCGGGACGCTGGAGCTTCATGCACAACGGCCAGATCTCGGGCTTCGAGAAGATCCGGCGCCGGCTCGAGGCCAGCATCAACGACGATCTCTACGAGCAGCGCCAGGGCACGACCGATTCCGAGCTGTTTTTCATGCTGATGCTGGAAGAGGGGCTCGACGCTGATCCGCAGGGCGCGGTCACCCGTGCCACCGGCCGTGTGGTTGCTGCCGCACATGGCGCCGGCATTGATCCGCAGCTGAAGCTGACTGCCGCTTTCAGTGACGGCACAAGCCTGTTTGCCGTGCGCTTTGCCACCGACGGACATGCGCCGACGCTCTACACCCGCGACGGCGAAACCGGTCGCTGTATCGTCTCCGAACCCTTCGACCGCGAAGGACAGAGCTGGCAGGCGGTGCCGCCGTCGAGTTTTGTCGCCATGACGCCTGATGAAATGACCGTCCGCCCGTTCCAGCCGGCATTGGCGCAACTCGCACTGGCCGGCTGAAACCGGCGGCCTGCAGGCGACGTTTAGGCGGAACGAGATCGACGCCTACGCGTAGACGTGTCCAGACCAATGCGTCGGCACTTGCGCTTTGCCCAATGTCTGCGCGGCTGTCCCAAGTGTCAGTTTGACCGGCCGCTGTCCGATTTGTTCAAGATCGAAGCGGGCCGAAGTGTATTTTCCAGGGACATCCGAAGGGATTTCTGCTGCCAGCCTTGGCTTGTTGCCGCTGCGTTTGGCGAAGCCTCGAAGACAGCAGATCTCGCCAGTCAACTCACCGCGAGCTTGCACAATGCGCCCGACAACTGCATCTCTCTGCATCACGACCAAACGCGTCGTCGAGACTCGCGACTTCTACATCAGGCATTTTGGCGCGCGAGCGGTGTTCGATTGCGGCTGGTATGTCAGCCTTGAATTTGAGACAGGGCTTTCGCTGCAATTCATGGAGCCGCAGGGAGAACAACCCACATGCGACACGGCGGGCCTGACTTACAATTTCTGCGTCGACGACGTCGATGACGAGCATCGCGCAATGACAGCCGTGGGGCTGGTGCCTGTCATGCCGATCGAAGACCATCCCTGGGGCGATCGCGGCTTTGCGATCCGGGACCCCAACGGCATCACGCTCTGCATCTACTCCAACCGCGAACCATCCCACGAGTTCAGGCAGTTCTATGCGCCACGGATTGACCATGGCCTGTGATCGCGTTCTAGCCTTCCTGGACGAGCTGCAGGATCAGCGGGCAGATCACTTCGCTATTGTGTCGCGGCTGCGCGAGATCGTGCTGCAGGCCGGTCCGTCCATCTCCGAGGAGGTCAAATACGGCGGCATCCTGTTTTCGGCGCGTACGCCGTTTTGCGGCGTCTTCTCATATGCCGGTCATGTTACGCTGGAACTCAGCCAAGGTGCGGCTTTGCCGGACACGCACGGCGTGCTTCTGGGGCAAGGCAAACTGCGACGCCACATCAAGCTCTTCTCGGTGTCGGACATCGAGGACCGGCATGTCACTCACTATGTCGCGCTGGCGCGCCAGGCCGCAGACGCCTGAAAGGCGTTAGCCGCGCTGCCGTCAATGATGCGTCAGGGCGCGGTTCATCGGCTCCCAGTACATTTTCGCCCAACCTTCATCGAGCGCTGCATGCGCCGAACGTGGGTAGCCGGCCTGGTCGAAGGTCAGTCTCGTGCCGGTGCCGTCGGCCTGCAGTTCGAAGCGCACGATCGAATAGGTGCCTTCGGGCCAGACGCGGGAACGCCAAGCCTGGACGATGCGGCGGTTGGGCACCAGTTCGACATTGCGCGCCTCGATATCGCCGCCGAACATCGAGACTTCGCCGCCCTCATGGGGCGAGATATGGGCCGCCCGGCCACCCGTCATGGCCTGAAAGCGGGCGGAATCGAGCAGCAGTTCATAGATGTTTCTGGGTGAGCCCTTGAGATGCACTTCCTGGTGGATGGTCATGTCGACCTCCTGGAAAGGCGCGATGTGTCACGCGCGTTGAGAATATTTTCCGCCCGTCCGGCAGTAACGTCAACGGCGGTTTGCGACGACGAAAGCGCCGTCGTCGACTGTCTCCTGACAGTGCCTTGGCAGGAGAGGGATTGTAGTTTCGAGGTCCGATTCGTATCTGCGCAACGAGCCCTTCGTCCGAATGGACGCCCAAGGGCCGGCGCGGGGGCGCCATGCAGGACGGAAACAGATGACGGAAGACCAGACGCTAGCCGCCCCGGCACTCAAGGAAATCTTCGATCGCGACCGCCTTCGCCACATTGCCACCGAGACGGCGTCCATCTCGGCTGCTTTCGATGCGGAAAAGTTCATGGCGCTGGCGACCGCCAATCTCGACGATCTCGGTATCATGCAGCGGCTGCGACAGACCGCGACCAGCCTGCACGGCGCCCTGCCGGGCAGCTTCGAGCGTGGCGTCGATGTGCTTTACGAGCTGGCGCCGCGCATCCAGCACAGCTTCGCCTCGATCGTTCTGTCGGAATATGTCGCGCTTTACGGCAAGGGCCATGTCGACCTGTCGATGCAGGCACTGCACTATTTCACCCGCTTTGGTTCGGCCGAATTCGCCATCCGGCATTTCCTGGCCATGGATTTCGATGGCACGCTGAAGGTGATGCGCCGCTGGGCACTCGACGACAACGAGCATGTGCGCCGCCTGGCCAGCGAGGGATCGCGCCCGCGGCTACCGTGGTCGTTCCAGCTCAAGCAGCTGATCAAGGATCCGTCGCCGACGGCACCCATCCTCGAGACGCTGCGCAGCGATCCCAGCCTCTATGTGCGCAAATCCGTGGCCAACCACCTCAACGACATTTCCAAGGACCATCCCGACCGGGTGATCGACCGCATCTCGGCATGGGACATGGACGACAGGAACACTGCCTGGATCGTCAAGCACGCGCTGCGGACGATGATCAAGAAGGGCGATCCCCGCGCACTTGGCGCGATCGGCACGACGGGCAAGCCGATGGTGCGTGTCGACACCTTCGCGGTCCAGCCGGCGGCGATCCTGCTCGGCGGCCGCATCACGCTCAAGGCCAACATTGCCTCGACCGCCGAGACGGCACAGCAACTGGTCGTCGACTATGCCGTGCACTACGTCAAGAAAAGCGGCGGCAGCTCGAAGAAAGTGTTCAAGCTCAAGGAGATCAACCTTGCGCCGGGCAGCCAGAAGGAACTCTCGATCAGCCAGGCGGTGCGCGACTTCACCACACGCAAGCACTATCCCGGCCATCACTTGATCGAGCTGATCGTCAATGGCGAGACGGTGGCCGAGGGCGGCTTCGAGCTGAAGGGGTAGAGGCCAGACGTTGACGTCGCACCTCCCCCCATTTGAGGAGGGAGGACCTGAACATCCTGCATTGCTCCAATTCCTCGACAGGCACGGCCTCGGCTGTTAGAAGCCCGCCATCACAAGGAATCCCCGATGGCTGAAGACATCGAAAAGGCGGTGGCGCGCCGCCGTACGTTCGCGATCATCGCCCACCCTGACGCCGGCAAGACGACGCTGACCGAAAAGCTGCTGTTGTTCGGCGGCGCGATCCAGCTCGCCGGCGAGGTCAAGGCCAAGAAGGACAAGATCCAGACGCGCTCCGACTGGATGAAGATCGAGCGCGAGCGCGGCATTTCGGTCGTCACCTCGGTGATGACCTTCGAATATGGCGACAACGTCTTCAACCTGCTCGACACGCCCGGCCACGAGGACTTCGCCGACGATACCTATAGAACGTTGTCTGCGGTCGACAGTGCTGTCATGGTCATCGACGCGGCCAAGGGTATCGAGCCGCGCACGCTGAAGCTGTTCGAGGTCTGCCGCCTGCGCGACATCCCGATCATCACCTTCGTCAACAAGATGGACCGCGAGGCGCGCAACACCTTCGAGATTCTCGACGAGATCGAAGAGAAGCTGGCGCTCGACACCGCCCCGATCACCTGGCCGATCGGTCAGGGCAAGACCTTCTCCGGCACCTATCACCTCGCCCAGAACGCGGTGCGCCGTGGCGACGCCGAGGCCGAGCGCACGCCGGTGCATGGTCCCGATTCCAACCGCGCCGCCGGCCTGTTGCCGGACAATGAGCGCCCGGCGTTTATCGAGGAACTGGAGCTTGCCCGCGAGGCCTGCCGCCCGTTCGACCTGCAGGCGTTCCGCGAAGGCCATCTGACGCCGGTCTATTTCGGTTCGGCCCTGCGCAATTTCGGCGTCCGCGACCTGATCGAGGCGCTTGGCGACTTCGGCCCCGCGCCTCGGGCTCAGGAGGCCGACACGCGCAAGGTCGAGGCGACGGAAGAGAAGATGACGTCCTTCGTCTTCAAGATCCAGGCCAATATGGACCCGAACCACCGTGACCGTATCGCCTTCGTGCGTGTCTGCTCCGGCGAGCTCAAGCGCGGCATGAAGGCCAAGCTGGTCCGCACCGGCAAGCAGATGAGCCTGTCAGCGCCGCAGTTCTTCTTCGCCCGTTCGCGCATCACCGCCGACGAGGCTTATGCCGGCGACGTCGTCGGCATCCCAAACCACGGCACGTTGCGCATCGGCGACACGCTGACCGAGGGCGAGGACATCCTGTTCCGCGGCGTTCCCAACTTTGCGCCCGAAATCCTGCGCCGCGTCCGCCTCGGCGATGCGATGAAGGCCAAGAAGCTGAAGGAAGCGCTGCACCAGATGGCCGAGGAAGGCGTCGTCCAGCTGTTCCAGCCCGAGGACGGCTCGCCTGCCATCGTCGGCGTCGTCGGTGCGCTGCAGATCGACGTGCTCAAGGAGCGCCTGTCGGTGGAATATACCCTGCCCGTCGATTTCGAGATGGCGCGCTTCTCTGTCTGCCGCTGGATTGATGCCGACGACAAGGCCGACCTGCACCGCTTCATCGAAAGCCATCGCGGCGACATCGCGCGCGATCTCGATAACGACCCGGTGTTCCTCGCTCAGCACGAATTCTCGCTCAATTACGAGGCCGAGCGCTGGAAGATGATCCGCTTCGCCGCGATCAAGGACTATCAGGTCCGCGACAAGGTCGCCTGAACAAGGGTGCCAGGGGCGGATTTGCCGCCCTGCATCTCGTTTCGTCATTCCGTCATGTAAATCGCCTAATGGCATCGCAGTGCCGCCGCCTGCCCGTGGTCCAAGCCATGGGGCGTGACAGGTCAGCACTGGAGATGTTCAATGCGCCGAGCTTGCTGAAAAGGGCCGGCGCCGCCAGGGCGCGGGGGCACTTGAGCGCCGTGCGTCCGGGTGGACGCACAAAGGACGCTCCAAGGCTTAAAGTGGCGCATCGTGCTTTCCGAAAATCGAGAGCGATTTTCGGGCCGATGCGCGGACATGGAGGAAATGACGTCGCATGATGGTTTCAGCATTGATCGAGCGTGAACTGACCCGCGTTGGCTCTCCTGTCCGCTACGGCGTCTTCGTCGCCGTCGTTGGACCCAGCGGTGCCGGCAAGGACACGCTGATTGCCTATGTCCGAGAGCGCCTGACCGACGACGACCATGTCGAGTTCGCCCGCCGCGTCATCACCCGCCACAGCGACGGCGCGACCGAGGATCACGACACGCTGGCCGACGCCGCCTTCATCGAGGCTGACGCATCGGGCGCCTTTGCGCTGTCCTGGGAGGCGCATGGTTTGCGCTACGGCATTCCAGCTTCCGTCGACGATGCCATTTCGGTCGGCCACGTCGTCGTTGCCAACACCTCGCGCGGGGTCATCCCGGCGCTACGCCAGCGCTACGCCAATGTCGCCGTCGTCGAAATCACCGCAGCACCCGAAATCCTGGCCACCCGGCTTGCCGCGCGCGGCCGTGAATCGCGCGGCGAGGTGCTGGCGAGACTGGCGCGTACCGCTCCGCATGATCTCAGTGGTCCCGGCCATGTGGTGATCGACAACAGCGGCCCGGCTGAAATCGCCGGCGAACGCTTCCTTGCCGTGTTGCGCAAGGCCGTCGCCTTCTCCGACGTATCCGGCATGATATAGGTAAGTAAAGACTTACGTATTTCGCGGATCGATCCGCAGCATGTGGTTGTCCCAGACATGCTGGGGATCGTCGGTCTTTTTGCCGTCGGGATCGACGACAAGGCCGGCGCCCGTGGTGGCGAGGAAACCATCGCGGTCCGGCGCCAACCCGCAAACCTCGACCAGATCGGCATTGGCCACGACCTTGCCCGTCTTGGCCTCGATCATTGCCCAGGCGTTGCCTTGCGGCGAAGAGACGGCGATCAGCCCGGCGTCGCGATTGGCCGCGACCGAGCCGATATAGTTGCGGAAACCGCCGAGGATGTCCTCGGGCATGTCAAGCATTTCCAGCTCCTTGCCGCGCGCGGCTCGGCCGATCAACAGTGGCTTTTCCGTTGCCGGCCCCTCGTGCTGGCAGCCGAACCAGACGGTGCCGTGGGCGTCGATGTCCATATGCCGGATCGACAGTTGGTGAAGCTTTTCCGGCAGTTCGTGTTTCTCGATCAGATCGCCCGAGACGCGGTCGACAAGCACGAAGGACGGCCTCATGGTCGGAATGTTGAGCTTGGCGCGGCCGAAATCCGGATGGGTCTCGATGCCGCCATTGCAGATGGCGAGCGTGCGCCCGTCGCCAAGCAGGATCAGCTCATGCGGGCCGACGCCATGGGTCGGGAATTCGCTGAGGCGGCGGAAGCCGTCGCGCGCGTCATAGACGCCGACCATGCCGGCGGCGTTGTCGAAGTCGTTTTCGGTGACGTAGAGCAGCGCGCCATCGGGCGAGAATACGCCATGGCCGTAATAGTGGCGGCCGGCGATGCTCGGGATGGTCAGCGGCGTGTCTTTGCCGGTGTGGTCGAACACCAGCATGAAGGTGCCGGGCTGGCGCGCAAACACCACCGACTTGCGCGAGACGGGATCGAATGTCACGTCGTGTCCGCGCCCTGGCAGGGTGACGCTGTGCAGGATCTTGCCGGCCTCCGACAGGATCGCCACGCCATACTCGCCGGTCCTGGACTGGTAAGCTGTGGCGAACATTGCGTCGGTTTCGAGTGCCAGTGCGCGCCTGGCGGGGCTGAGCGAAAGCACGAAGCCTGCTCCAGCTGCCTTGAGGAAATCGCGACGGTCGAACAGCGGTGTGCGCATTGTCCTGGCTCCTCAGTCGCCGTCGAGCGACGAGAAACCGGCAGTCAGTCCGAGGGCCCCGGAAAGCCTGGTGCCGAACTGCTCCGACAGGCTCGACGTCACCAGCGCGAAATAGCCGAGCTTCTCGCGTTTGGCGGGGTCGGCAAGGGCCGCATCGATCGGGCCGGTGACCGCAGCCGCCGCTGCCTGTGCATTGGCGAATTCGAAGCCGATCGACTCGGCAACCCAGCGCTCGTCGGCCGGCACCAGCTCGCCGAATTTCGAAGCGGCGAAAAGCGCTTCCATGCCCGCGATGTTGCCGGCAAGCGAGGCGCCCGTGCCTTGAGAGCGCCAATAAAGCGCCTGCTTCGGCTTGTCGGACGCGGCATTCTTGCCGAAAAAGCCATTGAGGCGCACGTCGCGCACCAGCTCGAGCCCGTTGACATAGACTTCGAGCAGTTCGGTCAGCGCTTCGGTGTCGTCGCGGTAGAGCGGATTGGCAGCACCCGGGTTCTTCCACTGGCTGGCAAAACCCTTGTCGTCGCGCCATGCGGCGTCGACCTCGGCGGCAATGGCCCCGATGTTGCCTGATATCGCCTGGCCATAGGCGCAGCGATAGGCGGCCGAGGTGCCGGAAAGCTCATCGGCGGCGGTGCCGAACAGCACGAATTCCAACGCGCCGAGCCCCTGCATGGCAACGCTCTTCTGGCCGAGAGTGGCTGCGTCGGTGGCGGTGGCATCCTTGTCGGCAAGGGCCGACTGCACCTGCTTCAGCCCGGTTCCCTTGCGGTCTGGCCAGAACAGCAGGCGCTCCAGCCGGTTCTGCTCGGTGATTGGTCCGAAGCGGATGATCTCGATCTCCGACCAGGTCGCCGTGGTTCTGGCGAATGCCGCGCGCGCTGCAGCAAGCGTGTCGGAAGACGGTTTTGCACAAAGCGTAACCATAGACTTACTGAGATCGGCAGTCGTGCCGACCAGCCGGCCATAGGCCGGGCGGATGAAACCGTCGATGGCGTCAGTGATCACCTTGGCCGACGCCTCGCTGGCGTAAGCGGCGGTCGACGGCACGAACAGGCAAAAAGCGAGGACAGCAGCCAGGGGACGTCCAGCCATCACAGCGACTCCAGGAACTTGATCAACGCATCGCGGTCCTGCGGCGGCAGCGCGGCAAAGTGGTCTCGTGACTTCTGGCCTTCGCCACCATGCCAAAGGATCGCCTCGGCCAGATTGCGGGCCCGACCATCGTGCAGGAAGAAGGTATGGCCGTTGACCGTCTTGGTCAGGCCGATGCCCCACAGCGGCGGCGTGCGCCATTCGTTGCCGCTGGCGTCGCCGACCTGCTGGCCGTCGCCGAGTTCGTCGCCCATGTCGTGCAGCAGGAAGTCGGAATAGGGCCAGATCAGCTGGAATTTCTGCGCCTTGTTGGGCGCATCGCGGCGCGTGACGAATTTCGGCATGTGGCAGGACGCGCAGCCGGCCTCGTAGAACATCTGCTTGCCGCGCAGCACTTGGCGGTCGTCGATGTCGCGCCGAGCCGGGACGGCCAGGTTCTGCGAATAGAAGGTGACCAGATCCATGATCGGGTCGGGGGCTTCGCTGCTGCCGAGCCGCTCCTGCACGCCATTGGGCTTCTCGAGACACGCCGTCTGGGCGTCGGTGCAGTCGCCCCAGTGCCTGGGCACGTCGGGCGTCGAGATGCCGATGTCGCCGGCAAAGGCATCGGCCGATTGCTGGCGGATCGACGGCGCCGACGCCTTCCAGCCGAAGCGGCCGAGCGTCAGCTCGCCTGATTTGTGGTCGCGCACGATGGAGGCCTTGCCCGAAATGCCGTCGCCGTCCTTGTCGTCGGGATCGGCATTGGCAAGGATGTCGGCGGGATGGATCTGCTCGACGAGGCCCAGGCCGATCATCGGCGGCGTGATGCGTGGCGACAATGTCGTCTTCGGGTCCATCGCACCATAGCCGAGGTCGGTCACCGAATAGATCGGCCAGCGCAGCGTCGTCATGGTGTCGGAAAGCTGGACCGGAAACTGCTGGTAGGAAATCACCATCCGGCCTTCGCTCTTGAGGCCGGGCACGGCAAGATCCTGGAACTGGCCGCCATAGGTGGGATCGGGGAAGTTCAGCACCTTGCGCTCGACGATCGCGGTTTTTTCTTCCGCCGTTTCGGCCGTGCGGGCGAGCCTCAGGAACATTGAGGTGGCGTCGGAATTGCCTTCCGGCGGATGGCCGCGGCCGTCCTTGAGGTGGCAGCTCTGGCAGGCGCGGGCGTTGAACAGCGGCCCCAGCCCGTCGGAGGCCTGGGTCGACGACGGCGACGACACCCATAGCTTGCGGAACATGCCGTTGCCGAGCTTGAAGGTGCCTTCTTCCTCGAAGGTGATGTTGGCCGAGGATTGCGAGAACGCATCCTGGTTGACGCGCTTTTCCGAAGTACCGGCTCCGCCCTGCATGCGCTCGAACTGTTCGGGTTTGCTGAAGTCGGTGGTCGGCCGGACGATGTTGTCGACGCGCGCCTTGTCCTTGGGATCGAGGTCGGTGCGTTCGGTGGCCAGGCCGGCGGGGACCGCTTCGCCTGAAATCACCACCGTTGCCGGCAGGGCCGCTATCAGGCCGGCCAACAGCAGGAGGCGAAGCGCTGTCGCGCTCCGCTGTCGTTTTATCTTGTCGTCGGGAAACTTGCCGGTACGTGCGCGGCGCGTGGTCAGAAAAGTGCGCCGCATTCCGGCATGTCCTATTCGGCCTTGTCAGCTGGTTCGGCGTTGAGCTGGCCGTACTTCTCGTCGCCGATCTCGGCGAGCAACTGCAACTGCGTCTCGAGGAAGTCGATGTGACCTTCCTCATCGGCGAGCAGTTCCTCGAAGAGCTTCATCGATACGTAGTCGCCATGCTGCGAGCAGATATCCCGGGATTTTTTGTAGGAAGTGCGGGCGTCATACTCTCCGGCGAGATCGCTCTCGAGCACTTCCTTGAGGTTCTGGCCGATACGCAGCGGCGAGATGGACTGCAGGTTGGGATGACCTTCGAGGAAGATGATGCGCGCGATCAGCTTGTCGGCGTGGTGCATCTCCTCGATCGATTCCTCACGCTCTTTCTTGGCGAGCTTGCCGTAACCCCAGTCTTCAAGCAGGCGGTAATGCACCCAATACTGGTTGACGGCGCCGAGCTCGAGGAAAAGCGCCTCGTTAAGCCGCTCGATGACCTGTTTTTCGCCCTTCATTTGCCTTGCTCCCAAATTGAACGCGCAACTCTCTGACGCGGTCCAGGTGTGAAACGACATCCACCTCGCCCGATTCCGAACGAGCATGATAAGCTTCGGTAATCCGAATTATCGTTTCGACCACATTTGGGAAGCAGCCGCAACAACGTCCGCGCTTCTGCAGCGTATGATAGACCTTCGCGGGCACGATCAGTGTCCACGGGTCCCGATCCAAAAGCTCGACGATTGTGTCTTCGATCTCCTTTTGGGTAATCAGATTGCAATGGCAGATAAGCATGGTTTCGAACGACCGTGGCTGACGGCGCGCTCCCTTTGGCGCGCCGTTTGGCTAGAGAAACTTAGGCGCGGCAAGCCCTCACTGGAAGACCTTGTCAGGCGAATCCAGGCTGTCCGAACCTTCGAATGCGATGGCGTCGAGCTTGAGCGCGGCAACCGCGCGCTCGATCGACTTGGTCTGGTCGACCAGCGCGTCGATGGCCGCCTGCACCGTGGCGTTGCCTTCGGTGTTGCCTTCGCCGATCTGCTGGTCATAGGCCTCGCCGCCGACGGCGCGGGCCTGGATCGCTTCCATCTTGGCGACCGTGGTGTCGAGCTTGCCGCTGAGCTCGGTGTCGAGCCCTGCGTCCGCTTCCTTGACCATGTCGGAGACCGACGGGCCCTCGACGGTCGAGCCGTCGATGCGCTTGTAGCTGCCGTGATAGGCGTTGCGGATGCCGACGGCGTCATAGAGATGCGAGATATGGGTGTTGTCGGAGAAGCAGTCATGCTCCTCTTCCGGATCGTGGAGCAAAAGGCCGAGCTTCATGCGTTCGCCGGCCAATTCGCCGTAGGACAACGAGCCCATGCCGGTCAGGATGGTCGAAATGCCAGCCTTGGCGTCGCCGTCGAGAAGCGCCTTGCGGGCCGCGCCGTCGGCCTTCCAGTTGCCGACCATCTCCTCGAGATCGGCGACGAGCAGGTCGGAAGCGGCGTTCAGATACTGGCCGCGGCGGTCGCAGTTACCGCCGGTGCAATTGGCGGTGTCATAGTCGGTGTAGGGACGGTTGCCGGCGCCGGGTCCGGTGCCGTTCAAATCCTGGCCCCAGAGCAGGAACTCGATGGCATGATAGCCGCTGGCGACGTTGGCCTCGATGCCACCGGCTTCCTGCAGCGTGCCGGCCAGCAACTCGGGCGTGATCTTGGAGGCATCGACCTTCTGGCCGTTGATCTCGATCGACGGGTTGGCGATGACGTTGGCGGTGTAGAGCGAGTTCTCGTCGGACTCGGTGCCATAGCCCTTGTCGACATAGTCGATCAGGCCTTCATCCAGCGGCCATGCGTTGACGCGGCCTTCCCAGTCGTCGACGATCGCGTTGCCGAAGCGGTAGACTTCCGTCTGCTGGTAGGGGATGCGGGCAGCCTTCCAGGCTTCGCGCGCTGCCTTCAGCGTCTCGTCCGACGGCTTGGCGATCAGCGCTTCGATGGCTGTGTCGAGTGCCTTGGCTGATGTCAGCGAGTCTTCGTATTTGGCAAGCGCAATGTCGGAATAGGTGGTGAGAACGGCCTTGGCGTCGGTTGCGGCCTTGGCCGGCAGCACGAAGATCGCGGCGGTCAGCGCGGTCGTCGCGGCAATGGCGGCGAGCCTGCCGTAGTGACGGTTGCGCGAGATGGATGCAGGCATGGTCTCTCCTCAGTGAACCAGTTGGCGCCGGCAAGCGCCTGGAAATCGTGTGCCGTCAGCATTTCTTGCTGGATCGGCGGCATGGCATCGAAAGAAAGCTCAGGGGCGATCCGGCCTCGGATATGCGCGTGGTTCGAGGCCCTGATAGGGCGCAGCGCGACCAAGCTGCAAACAGCCGCGCCATGGCGCGGTTCGACGAAGGCAGGCACCCAGATAGCTCCAATCGAAAGGGTTAAAGGCCCAGACATCAAAGACAGGCGCTGTAAAGCACGACTTCATAAAAGCCGAGCGCCATCAAAAGTCAACGCAATTTCGGCTAAAAGCGTAGCGGTATCAATAGTTTGGAATGATTCTAAACTGTTTCTGTCCAGTTTTTTGCAGAGCTTCTTGAGGCCAAGCTGTTGATTTGTCGAGACATGGCGCGGGACCTGCCGAGCAGCACCCGGCACCCGCTGCGACATCAGGTAGCGCCACGACGCGGGATGATCAGGGGGCCACGCCTGGCACTATCTGGCCCGCCTGTACGATATGAAATCCTGCCTGTCGGCCATGAAATCACGTCATGACCCCTTGCGGCGGGAGCCCCTAGCGGTCATTTCGGTAGAGGTTTCCGGTGTTGCAGAGGCGAGCATGAAGAACGGTGTGGTGATTGTCGGGGCCGGCCATGCCGGCGTGCAGGCTGCAGCCAGCCTTCGCGAGGAGGGCTACGACGGGCCGGTCATTCTGCTCGGCGACGAGAAGGAGCTGCCCTACCACAAGCCGCCGCTGTCCAAGACCTTCATCAAGGATGCTGCCGCCCAACCGCAGCCCTTGCGCGGCGAGGTGTTTTACACCGGTCACACCATCGACTTCCGGCCCGGAACCCTGGTCGAACGCATCGATGCCGCGGCGCGCCGGCTCGAACTCGCCGGCGGCGGTGACCTTGCCTATGACCAGCTGATCCTTGCCACGGGTTCGCGCCCGCGCTTGCTGCCGCTGCCGGGGGCCCATCTTGCAGGCGTGCTGTCGCTTCGCTCTGTGGCCGATGCCCGGCTGATCCGCGAGCAGAGCGCTGCCTGCGAGGAAGTCGTCGTCATCGGCGGAGGCTTCATCGGCCTGGAGATCGCCGCCACGCTCGCCGCCGGCGGCCGCAAGGTGACGGTGATCGAGGCGCTCGACCGCCTGCTCGGCCGCGCCGTGGCACCCCTGATCGCCGAACATGTGCGCCAGCGCCTGACGGCATCGGGTGTCCGCATCCTGCTCAAGACCACCATCGAGCGCATCGAAGGTGAGGACGGCCATGTCGCGAGCGTGCTGACCTCTTCCGGCGAGCATCTGCCGGCGAAGATGGTGATAACAGGCATCGGCGTCGTGCCCAATGTCGAACTGGCCGAGACGGCGGGGCTGGCGATCGCCAACGGCATCCGCATCGACACGGCCATGCGCAGCTCGGTCGAGAACATTCTCGCCATCGGCGACAACGCCAGCTACCGCCATTGGCAGACCGGCAGCGACGTGCGCCTGGAATCGGTGCAGAACGCCACTGACCAGGCCAAGCTCGCCGCCCGCACGGTTCTTGGCCATCCCGGTGACTACGTCGCCGTACCGTGGTTCTGGTCCGACATTGGCGACATGAAGTTGCAGATGGTTGGCCTGACCGCCGGCAGCGACCGCCAGATCCTGTCGGGCGATCCGGCCGAGAACCGCTTCTCGGTGTTCCATTTCATCGGCGACCGCCTTGTCGCCATCGAATCCGTCAATCGTCCCGCCGACCACATGCTCGGCCGCAAGATGCTCGGCCTCGGCTTCTCGCCGACGACGGAGCAGGTGGCGGGTGGGGCCGAGGCGCTCAAGGCTGCACTGGCGGCGCT
The DNA here is from genome assembly GCF_014250155.1 of Aminobacter sp. MDW-2. Taxonomy (NCBI): domain Bacteria; kingdom Pseudomonadati; phylum Pseudomonadota; class Alphaproteobacteria; order Hyphomicrobiales; family Phyllobacteriaceae; genus Aminobacter; species Aminobacter sp. MDW-2. Next base: position 595,890 of record NZ_CP060197.1, on the reverse strand, counting down.
GCCGGCGGGGTAATCGCTCGAGAACCCCGCTGGCAAGCCAATCGACCCGTGGATTTGAGGACCCGCGCTAGCCTGAGACTGCTGCTGTTGTGGCGGATGTCGGTGCTTGGCTGCCTTGCAGGCGGCGCGCCGGTTCCGTCTGGTGGAGATAGACGGCGAGCGTATCCCATGGCGGCATGATGGACAGCTGCGACAGGATGCGGCCGACCTCGCCGCGGTGATAGCCGCCGTGCAGGATGACATGGCCCAGCATTTCTTCCCGCGACATGTATCCCTTGTCGCCGTCGGTGAACATGAATGCCAACCGCTCGGTCAGTCGGCCTGATGGTACATGCGCGACATAGTCGAGATACCACCGGTCCGAGTCAGTGACGGCCGACCGCAAGTCCGCAAGGGCCGGTGTTTGCGCGACATTGTCCGAGGTGTAACGGTGCGTCTCGCCGCTCAGATGCGCGGCAAAAATCCGGGCGACGACATGGTAATGGCTGATCAGCCGCAACGCCCTGGCCAGCTCCGCCCCCTGCCGCTCCGGGTCGAGTTCCTCGAGCTTGCCGAACAGATCTGCATTGGCCCAGGTGTGATAGCCGAACAAGGTGTGCAGAAGACCGCTCATCGCGAGGCTCCTTTTGTCTGTGTGCAAATGTGAGTAACGTCCTGATGATCGTCCGGAGCAGCCCAAGTGTCTACTCGCATTGCGAAATCGAACTCCCCGATGCGCAAGCTGCCGCGGCAGGGCCGTTCGCAAGCGACCGTCGAGGCGATCATCGAGGCCGGGGCTCACATTCTGGGCGAGAAGGGCTGGGACGACTTCAGCACCAACAAGGTTGCCGAACTGGCGGGTGTGAGCATCGGATCGCTCTACCAGTATTTTCCCGACAAGCAGTCGCTGGTCGAGGCCATTCGGCGCCGCCATCTCGACGATTGCCTTGCCGTCATGCGCGGGTCGCTGCGCGAGGGAAAGGCTGTCGAGCAATTTGCCGAGGATCTCGTGCGCGACATGTTCGCGGCGCACAGCATCAATCCGGGGCTGCATCGCAAGCTTCTCGACGAGGCTCAGAGCTCCGAGAGCATGAGGGATCCCAACAGTGCTTTCGAAGCCGAGTATCTCGGTCACTACACCGCCGCTGTCGCCGCTTATCGGACCTCGCGATCGGGGGCGAATGAGCGGGTTGCCGGCATGGTCCTTTCCGACCTGATGGACGGCGTGGTTCACAACGCCGCCCGTCGCGGCTTGCTCGGCTCCGAGGAGCTGAAACAAGAGCTGATCCGGCTGGTGCGGGCCTATCTCACAGTTGCGGACTGAACGGCGGCTCCGGCACCATTCATGTGATGCCGGAGGAGACCTTTTGCATCGGCAAGCAGCTTATGTCCGCACTTCCCGGATCGACGCCTCCAGAATATCGAGCGCCTCGGTCAGGACGTCGTCCTGGATGGTGATTGGCGCGAGGAAACGGATGACGTTGCCGTGGACGCCGCAGGTGAGCAGGATCAGGCCCTTGTCGAGCGCCTTGAGCCTGACGGCGTTGGCGAAGTCGGCCGAGGGCAGCTTGGTCTTTGCGTCGTTGAACTCGACAGCATTCATGAAGCCGAGACCGCGGATGTCTGATATCTCCGGCACGTCGTCGCGCAAGGATTCCAGCCGCTGCTTGAGCCGCGCGCCGAGCTGATTGGCGCGGTCGCAGAGTTTTTCGTCCTCGATGACGTCGAGCACGGCGTGTGCTGCCGCGACACCGATCGGGCTGCCGCCATAGGTGCCGCCGAGGCCGCCGGGATTGGGCGCGTCCATCAGTTCGGCGCGGCCGGTGACGGCGGCCAGCGGGAAGCCACCGGCGAGGCTTTTCGCCATCGTCATCAGGTCGGGCGCGACGTCATGATGGTCCATGGCGAACATCTTGCCGGTGCGCGCAAAGCCGGTCTGAACCTCGTCGGCGATCAAGAGCATGCCGTGCTGGTCGCAGATCTTGCGCAGCGCCGTCATGAAGTCGCGCGGCACCTCGTAGAAGCCGCCTTCGCCCTGCACCGGCTCGATGATGATGGCCGCCACCCGCGCCGGGTCGACATCTGCCTTGAACAGCCGGTCGAGCGCCGCCAGCGCATCGGCCGTGGTGACGCCATGCAGCGGCACCGGGAAGGGCGCATGGAACACATCGGCCGGCATGGCGCCGAAGCCTGCCTTGTAGGGCTGCACCTTTCCGGTCAGCGCCATGCCCATGAATGTGCGGCCGTGGAAGCCGCCGGCAAAGGCGATGACGGCCTGGCGGCCGGTGGCGTTGCGGGCGATCTTGACGGCGTTCTCGACGGCTTCGGCGCCTGTCGTGACGAAGATCGTGCGCTTGTCGCCCTTCATCGGCGCGATCGCGTTCAGCCTTTCGCCGAGCCTGACATAGCTTTCATAGGGCACGACCTGATGGCAGGTATGGGTGAAGCGGTCGAGCTGTGCCTTGACCGCCTCGATGACGCGCGGGTGGCGATGGCCGGTGTTGACGACGGCGATGCCGGAAGAGAAGTCGATGTAGCGGCGGCCTTCGACATCCCAGATCTCGGAGTTCTCGGCGCGGTCGGCATAGACCTGCGTCGTCATGCCGACGCCGCGGGCAATGGTCTGCATCTTGCGCTGTGAAATTTCGGCGTTTTTCATCGGTGATCCTCCAACCTCGCCGGCACCTTGCAGGCGCCAAACCGGCGTCATATCTGCACCTCTCCCGGTTTTTCACAAGCCGTCACGGTGATCGCAGGCATTGGTCCTCGCCGACGGCAAAAAAAGTTGCCGACGCCTTGTCGGAATTGCACATTCTCGCGCGTCCTAGTCATGAAGGAACTGAAAAGATGCTCTACGCCATCCTTTGCTACAACAACGAAGACGTCGTCTGCGCCTGGTCCAAGGAGCAGGACGACGAGGTGATGGCGCGCCTGCAGGTGGTCACCGGCAAGCTGCGCGACCAGGGCAGGCTGGGGCCGGTGGCCCGGCTGATGCCGACGACGGCTGCCACCACCCTGCGCAAGACCAAGGACGAACCATTGATCATCGACGGGCCCTTTGCCGAAACCAAGGAGCAGTTCCTCGGTTTCTACGTCGTCGATTGCGAGACGCTCGACGACGCCGTGGCCGTGGCCAAGGACCTGGCGGAAGCCAATCCTGGCGGCGGCTCTTACGAACTGCGCCCGATAGGCGCATTTTTCCCCGGAAAAGAGGCAGCATGACCGACCCGGCCTGGATCAACACGGCACTTTCTTCCGCCCGGCCGCAGGCCGTGGCAGCCTTGCTTCGCTATTTCCGCAACCTCGACACGGCGGAAGAAGCGTTCCAGGAGGCCTGCCTGCGCGCCTTGCGCACATGGCCGGAGAAGGGACCGCCGCGTGATCCGGCCGCCTGGCTGATCTTCGTCGGCCGCAATTCCGGCATCGATGCTGCCCGCCGCCAGAGCAAGCAGGCGCCGCTGCCGGCCGAAGAGCTGGTGTCCGACCTCGAGGACGCCGAGGCCGACATCGCCGAACGGCTCGACGGCCAGCACTATCGCGACGACATCCTGCGCCTGCTGTTCATCTGCTGCCATCCCGATCTGCCGGCGACGCAGCAGGTGGCGCTCGCCCTGCGCATCGTTTCCGGCCTGTCGGTCAAGCAGATCGCCCGCGCCTTCCTCGTCGGCGAAAGCGCCATGGAACAACGCATCACCCGCGCCAAGGCGCGCATCGCCAATGCCGACGTGCCGTTCGAGGCGCCTGGCCCGGCGGAGCGCTCGGAGCGCGTCGCGGCCGTACTTGCCATGGTCTATCTCGTCTTCAACGAAGGCTATTCCGCCGGTGCCACCGAGATCGCCAACCGCGCGCCGCTGTGCGAGGAAGCGATCAGGCTGGCGCGGCTGTTGCTGCGCCTGTTCCAGACCGAGCCCGAGGTGATGGGCCTGACCGCGCTGCTTTTGCTCCAGCATGCCCGCGCTGCCGCCCGCTTCAATGCCGAGGGCGAGCTCGTGCTGATGGAGGATCAGGACCGCACGCTGTGGAACAAGGCGCTGATCGACGAAGGCCTGGCGTTGATCGACAAGGCGATGCGCCACCGTCGACCCGGCCCCTACCAGATCCAGTCGGCGATCGCAGCACTCCATGCCCGCGCCGCCCGGCCCGAGGATACCGACTGGGCCGAGATCGACCTGCTTTATTCGGTGCTGGAATCGATGACGCCGTCGCCAGTCGTCACGCTCAATCGCGCGGTTGCTTTTGCCAAGCTGCGCGGACCTGAGGCGGCGCTGAAGCTGATCGAGCCGCTGGCGCCGAAGCTGTCGGGCTACTTCCACTTCTTCGGTGTGAGGGGTGGGTTGCTGATGCAGCTCGGCCGCACCGACGAAGCGCGCGAAGCCTTCGACAGGGCGATCGCACTGGCCAACACCGCAGCTGAAGCCGCCCACATCCGCATGCATCTCGATCGGCTCTCAGTGCCGTCGCCGGCAGCGAAGCCGAAGGCCAAGGCGCCAAGCCGTCAGCTGCATTAGTCGCGCGGGTCCAAGTATCCACGCGGCGATGTCGATGCCGCGCGCCAGCACCCTCAGCCCATCACAGCAGACAACCTTCTCCCCCGTTACGGGGAGAAGGTTGCGTCAGATTCGGCTAAGACCCGCGCAGCCAGTACGGGAAGTGCCTGTCTTCCCCCTGCTCGGGAGACGGAGGCAGCGGCGTCTTCTTGTCGGCCGGAACGTCCACGACCTTGCGATAGAGGTGCCAGGTCGCATGACCGAGCACCGGAATGACGACGGCGAGGCCAGCCAGGAACGGCAGCGACCCGATCAGCAGCGCGACGGCGACGATCAGGCCCCACAGAAGCATTGGCACTGGATTGTCCCGCACCGCCCGTGCCGACGTCTCGATCGCGGCATAGGCACCGACATCGGCGTCGAGCAGCAGCGGAAAGGCGACGACGGTGGTGCAGAGCACGACCAGGGCGAACAGGAAGCCGATCAGATTGCCGAGGAGAATCAGCGTCCAGCCGCGCTGGGTGGTGAAGAGATCGCTGAAGAACGCTGCCATCGACAGCGGGGCGTCGGCTCCGTAAAGCCAGCTGTAGAGCGCCTGCGCGACAAAAAGCCAGGCGACGAACAGCGCGAGCAGCATGATGCCGATGGCCACCATTGCCGGGATGGCCGGCGAATGCCTGACATCGAAGGCATGCCTCCAGGATGTGTCGAGGCCCTGCTCACGCCTTCGGCTGATCTCGTAGAGGCCGATGCCGAAGAAGGGACCCAGTAAGGCAAAGCCGGACATCAGCGGGAAAATGAGCTGCAGGGCGTTGCCGCCCGACGTCCATGTGATCAGGAACACCCCGACGATCGGGTAGATCAGGCACAGGAAAACGTAATGCGACGGCTTGTCCCAAAAGTCGTCCAAGCCACGTCGCAGCGCGTCGAACACATCAGCGACCGTTATCCGCCGGATGGCGGGATGCTCGATCGTATTGGTGGCGCCTGCGTACACATGGAAACTTGCCATGACCACTCCTCCGTTGGGGTGGGTCGCGGCCTGCGCTTGGCATGAGTGGTCACGCCAAACCGCGACCTTCACCTGGACAAATCATAGCGTGCTTCGAGAGATTTGACGACCCTGCGCGACCGTGCAGCTGATGGCTCACGCAAAGGTCATCGAACAAGGTGGCTTTGCCCGCCGCCGAAGCGGTCCAGGCAGAGTGCGTGGAGGCGTTCTGGCGTCAGCTGCAATAGCGGCGCGGAAAGGTCGAGATCGCCCGCGCGGCGATGTCGGTGCCGCGCGCCAGAGCTTCGGCAAGCGTCCGGCCCTTGGCGAGCGCCGCGAGGAAGGCAGCGTTGAAGGTGTCGCCGGCGCCGACGGTGTCGATCACCTGGACCTTCGGCGATGCGGCGTGGAAATGTGCCCCGTCGGCATAGGCATGCGCGCCTTCGGCTCCGTCCTTGATGACGAGCGTATGCGAAGGGCCGATACGCCCGGCCAGAAGCTCGGCCGCGCCTTCGAGATCGTCCATGCCGGCAAGCCCCTTGGCTTCCTCGGCATTGATCAGCGACACGTCGGCAGCGGCAATCCATTCGCCCAGACGCTGCATGTTGGTCGCGCTCCAGCCGGCGGGTGGCCAGCCCGGATCGATCGCCGTGCGCCAGCCTCTGGCCGCAAGCGCCGCCAGAAGCTTGATGGTGCCTGCCTCGATGGCGGGCATCAGGAAGCCGCCCGAGATCAACGCGAAGGCGTTTTCGCCTGGCGCCCCGGGCAGGCGTTCAATAAGGTCGTCGAGGCTGGCGCGCTGCAAATGTCCGGGCGTGGTGAAAAACACTCGGTCGCCACCCTTGTGGACGATGCCGACGGTGAGCGTCGTCTCGCAGGGTTCGACGATCCATTCGGTCGATGGCTGGTCGAACTGGCCGCTCAGCCACGCGCCGTTCGAGTCGTTGCCGACCGAGGCGATCATGCGGTGTGCGACCTGCATGCCTGACAGCGCCAGCGCGGTGTTGCCGGCCGAGCCGCCCGGCCGCATCTCCGAGCGGTCGACCATCACTTCGGTGCCGACGGCAGGCCAGCCGTCGACCTCGCCGAGCACGAGGTCGACATTGACATTGCCGAGAACCAGCAGCGGCGGAACGGTCATGGGATGGCCTGTGATGCAAGAGAGCGGCCACACACATGGCCCGGCCGCCGAATGGTCTGGTCAGGCACCAATGCGGGCCACGACCGGGACATAGTTTTCGAGTTCCGGAGCCGGGAAGCTGACCGAACCGGAAATCTCCGCCGAGCGGTAGAGCCCCATCAGGATCTCGACCACGGCGAGCCCGTCATGGAAGGTTTCCATCGGCGTCTCGCCCTTGCGGAAGCACTCGACCATGTGTCGGTTCTCGTCGGTGTAGCCATAGACGCCCGCTTCGTCTTCCAGCACCGGCATCAGACCCTGTTCGGCATTCTGCTTCTCGACAAGGTCCTCGCCTTCTTCGCCCTTGACCTCCCGCGACATGAATATCTTGAGGCCGGTGTTGAGCGAGTTGAACTCCATCGCATATTCCGGCCCGAGCAGTTCGAGCTGGATCCGCAGGCCGGCACCGACATAGGCCCAGGAGGTCGTCGCCTCGATCACCAGCTCGTTGCCGTCCTCGTCCTCGAGCAGGATGGTGCCGCGGGCGAAATCTTCGGACGGGCGGTTGCGGTAGTCCACCTCGCTGCCGAAGCGCTTGCGCAGCTGGTCGGCATAGTTGGGTCGCGTCCATTTGAGATTGGCGACGGTGCCGCTCACCTGCTTGATGGTCAGCGACTTGCGCGGGGCACCCGGCTTGGTCAGCAGATGGCGGGCGACCTCGACACTGTGGCACATCATGTCGGACAGCACGCCGCCGCCCTGCTTGTCGCCCTGCCAGAACCACGGCTCGTGCGGACCGGAATGCTCTTCGGCCGCGCGTGCCAGATAGGGCCGACCGGTGGCCGAGGCGGCGCGGCGCCAGATAATGTCCTTGCCGCGGATGACCGGCGTGCAGAACACCTGATTTTCAAGATAGCCGTGATTGAGGCCGGCGTCCTCAGCCAGGCGCAGCATCTCGCGCGCCTCGGCGATGGTCCGCGCCAGCGGCTTTTCGCAGGCAACCGCAATCACCTTGCTGCGGCCGGCCTTCACCTCGGCATGCAATGTGCGCATCACGTCGAGGCGGGTGTAGTTGGGCGACAGGATCCAGATCGCGTCGACATTGTCGGCGTTGACGAGCGATTCCAGGCTATCGTGGCTGGTGCAGTCGCCCAAGCCGAGTTCGGCAACGCGGCTGGCGAAGCGGGCGCGGTTCTCGGCCTTGCGGCTGAACACGCCGGTGACATCGACATTGCGCACGCCGAGCATGCCCTTGAGGTGGAATTCCGCGATGAAGCCGCTTCCGACGAAGCCGACGCGCAGCCGCTGTTTGGGCAATCCGGTCATGTGAGGTCCCCTAGACTGAAATCATTTCGGCGCCGGCGCCGTGGTGCCGCGGACCTTGAGCGTTGTCGGCAGCATCACCGGCTTGCGCGGCGTGGCACCGCCCGACAGCAGGTCGAGCAGCATGGTCATGGCGGCGCGGCCGATGTCGGTGCGCGGCTGGCTGACTGTCGTCAGCGGCGGATAGAAGGCTTCGCTCAGGAACAGGTCGTCGAAGCCGACGACCGAGACCTGGCCGGGCACGTCGAGGCCGAGCTTGCGCAATTCGTGGATCACGCCGAAGGCCATTTCGTCGTTGGCGACGAAGATCGCCGTTGGCGGCTCGGGCAGTTCGAACAGCGCCCGGCACAGGCGCTGGCCGGTGTGCAGCAGATAGTCGCCGCGCTGCTCGTAGCCGTCCGGGATGGCGAGGCCTGCGGCCTGCATTGCGGCGCGATAGCCGTCGCGGCGGTCGACGCTCATGATCTCCGGCACCGGGCCGGAGACATGGGCAATGCGCCTGTGGCCAAGGCCGATCAGATGCTCGACGGCGTTGCGGGCGGCCGCCGCGTTGTCGATCATCACATGCGGGAAGGCGGCGTCCTGGATTTCCTCCAGCGCCACCACGATCGGCGCGCCGCCTTCGACCGAGGCGACAAAACCCTCGCGCCGGGGCAGCTTGCCGGTCATCAGGATCATGCCGTCGGCATGGCCGTCGCGCAGCATGTCGAAATACTCGATTTCGCGGTCGGAGTCGTTTTCGGTGTTGCCCATCAGTACCGAATAGCCGGCGGCGCGGGCGGTCGCTTCGACACCCTTGAGGATCTCGAGGTAGAACGGGTTGCCCACGTCGCGTACCACCATCAGCACCGCCATCGCCTTCTGCGTGCGCAGGTTGCGGGCGCTGACATTGGGCCGGTAATTCATCTCGCGCGCCATGTCGCGAATGCGGCTCAGCGTCGGCTCGGCGACGAGGCCGCTGTCGGAAAGCGCGCGCGACACGGTGGCTGCGGAAACGCCCAGCCGCTCGGCGATGTCCTTGATCTTGGGTCGCTCGTTCATGCGCGCATCGCTCTGCCACGGCCGTAGAAGAGCATCAGGATCAGCAAGGTCGCGCCGAACACCATCTGCCGCCCGGATTCATCGATATGCACTGTCGTCAGGATGCTCTGGAGAACGACCAGCAGCACGGCGCCCGCCATCGTGCCCGTGTAGCCGCCCTTGCCGCCCGACAGCGGTGTGCCGCCGAACACCACCGCAATGATCGAAGGCAGCATGTACTGCTCGCCGACATTGGCGAAGGACGAGCCGGAATAGCCGATCAGGCACATGCCGGCGACCGCGGCGAAGGCGCCCGACAGCATGAACAGGGCGATGCGGGTGCGCTTCACCGGGACGCCGGCCATGAAGGCCGCCTGCTCGTTCGAGCCGATGGCGTAGATACGGTGGCCGAACACGGTGCGGCCGAGCATGAAGGCCATCAGCAGGCTGATCGCCACCCACAGCCAGATGATACCGGGCAGGCCGAAGAGGAAAGGCTGGGTGACGAACTGCGACAGACCGGGCGCGGCGCGTCCCGAGGGGATGCCGTTGCGGATGACGACGAGAAGACCTTGCAGCACGCCGAGCATGCCGAGCGTCATGACCAGCGGCGGGATGCGCAGCAGCGTCACGCCGAGGCCGTTGAACAGGCCGATCACTGCACCCGCGGCGATGCAGCCGAGGATCGCCGGCAGGATGCCGCTATCCGCACCGTTCATCAGATTGCCGCCGATGATGGCGCTGAGCGAGACGACGCCGCCGACCGACAGGTCGATGCCTTCGCGGCCGCCAAGGATGACCAGGTTCTGGCCGGCGGCGACGATGCCGAGCAGGGCGGCGACGATGAGCAGGCGCAGGATCTGCTGACCCGAGGCGAAGCCGGGCGACAGCGCCTCGCCGAGCAGCAAGAGCGCGGCGATGAGGGTCAGCGCCACGACAAGCGGCTGCTTGAGGAAGGTCAGCACCGGCGAGGGGGCTGCCGCTGGCGTTTGGGTTGCTGCGGTCATGCGCGTGCCCTCCGTCCGACAAGGATGCCCGCCATCAGGGCGACGAGAATGGCGAGGCCCTGGACCAGGTTCTGCCATTCCGACGGCGTGCCGACGAAGAACACCAGCGAGTTGATCAGCCCGATGATCAGCGCACCGATGATCGAGCCGACGACGGTGCCGAAACCGCCCGACAGCGCGCTGCCGCCTAGCACCACCGCCGCCACAGAGAACAAGGTCATCTTGCCGCCGACAAGTGGGTCGCCGCTGGCCGTGTCGCCGGTGATACAGAAGGCGGCGAGCGCCGCAAACAGGCCGCAGAGCGCGTAGCCCTGGACGCGGGTCTTCGTCACCGGCAGGCCGCTCTGGTAGGCAGCCTGCGCATCGTCGCCGACCGCGAGCAACTGCGTTGCGAGCCTTGTGCGGGCAAGCACGTAGAGCACGATCGCCAGCAGAGCCACGGCGAAATAGACAAACGGAATCTCAAAGAAGCGTCCGCCATAGGTACGCCAGAAGGCGGCGGGCGCCGGCGTGCCGGCCACCGGCATGACGTAGAGCGCCAGCCCGGTGAAGAAGATCGAGGTGGCGAAGGTGGCGACGATCGCCTGCAGCCGGAGCGCCGCAACCACGATGCCATTGATAATGCCACAGGCGAGGCCAACGAAGAGCCCGATGCCGAGCGCTGCAACCACCGAGAAGCCGCTGCCGCCCAGCTTCTCCATCGTCACCACGATGACGACATTGACCAAAGAGACGATGGCGCCTGCCGACAGGTCGATGTCGCCGGCATAGACGACATAGGTCTGGGCGATGGCGAGCATCATCAGCGCCAGATAGGTCTTGGTCAGGCCGGTGATGCCGGCAAAGCTTACGCTGCGCGGCTGGTAGAGGCCGTTGAGCGCAAGCAAGACGATGGCGATGACCAGCGCCGGCAGGAACGGATGGCGCTCGACGAGGCGCTTCAATCCGCCCGGCTTGCTGGAGGGAAGGGACGCGGCTGTCATCACGCGGCCTCGTAAGCTGCCTGGTAGAGATTGTAGCGCGTTCTCTCGGCGCCGGTGAGTTCGCGGCGCACCGCACCGCCGTTGAAGACGAGGATGCGGTCGGCATTGTTGAGCAGCTCGGCATCCTCCGAGGAATAGAGCACGATGCCCATGCCCTCGGCGGCGAGCTGGCGGATCAGCGCGAACAGATCTGCCTTAGCCGACAGGTCGATACCCTTGGTCGGATCATCGAGCAACAGCACGTCGGGCCGGTCGATCAGCCAACGGGCGATGACGATCTTCTGCTGGTTGCCGCCCGACAGCGAATTGATCGAGTAGCCGAGCCCGGCAAATTTGGTGTGCAGCGCCTCGAGCGCCGGCTTGACCCGCTCGGCCAATGCCGAGGGTCGGGCGAGGAACAGCTTCTGGCGGAGATAATGGATCGGCGTGACGTTTTCGAGGATCGGCCGGCCCTGGATCACGCCATCGCGGCTGCGGTCGCCGGAGACATAGGCGAGGCCGCGTCGGATCGCCGCGCGTGGGTCAGATGGCGTAAAAGTCGAACCCGCCAATGTGAGCGTGCCGCCATTCGAGGGAGTGGCGCCGAAGATGGCGCGCAGCACCGCCGACTGGCCCTGGCCATGCAGGCCGCCGAAACCAAGAATCTCACCTTTGGCGACCTCGAAGCCGACATTGGCGAAACCCTTGCCGAAGAAACGGGAGACCGTCAGCACCGGTGCCTTGCGATCGGCGGCCTCGGCCGGCGGTGCGCTGGCGCCGGGCGCCAGCTCGTCCTGGCCGCCGACCATCAGCCTGATGACCTCGCCGGGATTGGTGTCGGCGATGTTCTTGGTGCCGACCGTCTCGCCGTCGCGGATGACGGTGACGCGGTCACCGATGGCGAAGATCTCATCCATGCGGTGCGAGATGAAGATGATGCTGCGGCCCGCGGCCTTGAGGTCGCGCAGGATGTCGAAGAAGCGGTCGACCTGGGCCCGGTCGAGTGCCGATGTCGGTTCGTCGAAGATGGTGATGGGTGCTTCGGTCGCCAGCGCCTTCATGATCTCGACCAATTGGCGCTGGTCGGCGCGCAGGTTCTCGACCACTGCCTCGGCCGAGAAGCCTTCGCCGGAAACGGTGTCGAACAAAGCGATGTAACGCTGTGCCCGGCTCTCCAGGGCTGCGCGGTCGACGAAGATGCCGCCCGGCATGTCGGGCAGGCAGATGTTTTCTGCAACTGTCCGATGTCCGGCCAGGCTGAGCTCCTGGTAGAAGATGCCGATGCCTGATGCGCGTGCGGAATGCGGGCCGGTGATGGTGACCGGCTTGTTGTCGATCAGGATCTCGCCGCCGTCCGGCCGCACGCTGCCGGCCAGCACCTTGCACAAGGTGCTCTTGCCCGAACCGTTCGAGCCGATCAGCACATGCACTTCGCCTGCCTCGACCGTTAGGTCGCCGCGGCGCAAGGCCAAGGTAGCGCCGTAAGCCTTGCTTACGCCGCGCATGATGAGTTTCGACATGGTGGTGGCTTCCCGGTGCTTCGTCGGTCGCGGGGACGCGGGCCTGTGTTCAGGTGCCGCGTCCCCCGTCTTGGGAGGAAGCTTACTTGAAGAGCTTTTCGGCGTCTTCGATGGAAAGCTGGCTGGTGTAGGAATAGTAGCCCGGCTTGCCGTCTACCGCCTTCGCAGCGTCAGCGAGGTTCTTGCTGTCGATGAACGGGATCGGCAGGTACATGGCGTTCTTGTACTGGCCAGCCGTTGCCGGCTCCTTCAGTTCCTTGCCCTGCAGCATCAGCACGGCGACGTTGAGTGCCGAGGCCATGACGCCGGGCGGGTTCACCGAGGCGCCCGAGTTGAGCTTGTCCTTGGTCCAGATGTCGATGAAGTCCTTGCGGATCTCGCCGGTGGCGGCGATCGACGATTCCTTCTTGGCATCGATGATCGACTTCCAGGCGCCCGCCGCCATGCCGTCCTGCACCCAGACGCCGTTGATGTCGGGGTAGGTGGCGAGCAGGTTCTGCATCGCCTGCTGGCCCTGGGCCTGATCCCAGTTGGCGTTGACTTCGTTGACGATCTTGATGTCGGGATACTGGCCGAACACTTCCTTGTAGCCGGCGACGCGCATCTCGTTGGCCGGGTGGCCGGCGACGCCGTTGATCGCAACGACATTGCCCTTGCCGCCGAGCGTTTCGGCGAGCCACTTGGCGCCGGCCGCACCCCATGCCTTCTGGTCGATGCCGACATAGGTGGCGTCAGGCGACGACACTTCGGCGTCGGTCGAGATTACCAGGATGCCGGCTTCCTTGGCCTGGGCGAAGACCGGGTCGAACGCCGTCGGGCTGTTCGGGTTGATGATGATGGCGTTGACGCCTTCGCTGATGAAGTTGCGGACATGCGCGATCTGGCCGGGCACGTCGACATTGGCGCTCTGCACCACGACCTCGACATTGACGCCCTTGTCCTTCCAGGCAGCCGCTGCGGCCTGGGCTTCCTCGATCATCTGCGTGCGCCACTCCGAGCCGACCCAACCATTGGACAGGCCGATCTTGTAGTCGGCCGCCTGGGTCGAGAACGCCGATACGGCCAGTGCCGCGACGGTGGTGAGCGCCAGTGCTGAAAATTTCCTCATGAACTCCTCCCGATGCACAGAAAAACTACTGCAAGGGATCATATGCTGAAAATGTAATCGATTTCAATCGCGATTTTCCGGCATTCTGGCGGGGTGATGTCGAAACGCCGACCGCGACCAGTCGCTCCCGGCATGTTACGTTCGCGCAGCTGGTCCAATGGCGGATCCGGCGGCGTCGATGCAGTCGCCAAATACAGACGAGGTCCGTTCCGTGACCATTCTGCTGACGGTGCTGGCGATGATCGCTTTTGCGGCCAACTCGCTGCTGGCGCGTTCAGCTCTCGACGGCGGCGCGATCGATGCGGTTGCCTACACCGCGATTCGCCTGTGCTCCGGCGCGGCGGCGTTGCTGCTGCTGATCTCCTGGCAGCGCGGCCGCAGCATCTTTCGAGCCCCGCCCGGCAACTGGCCGTCGGCTGTCGCCCTGTTCGCTTATGCCTTGGCGTTTTCGCTTGCCTATCTCCGCCTTGGCGCCGCGGTGGGGGCGCTTGTGCTTTTCGCGTCCGTCCAGGGCACCATGATCTTTTGGGGCATTATCAGGCGAACCCGGCCAACCCTGCGCGAGCTTGCCGGGTTGGTCATTGCCTTTGCGGCTTTCCTCTATCTCGTGCTGCCCGGCCTCAACGCTCCTGATGCCATCGGCAGCGTGCTGATGGTGGTTTCGGGCATTGCGTGGGGCATCTACTCGCTGCGTGGCCGTGGCTCGGCGAGCCCCCTTGGCGATACCGCCGGCAATTTCCTGCGCGCCGCCTTGATCTGCATCCCACTCGCCCTGCTGCCCACCTTCGGCGCCGGTGTGACCGCGCGCGGCGTCTACCTCGCCGCCGCCTCAGGCGTCGTTGCTTCCGGATTGGGCTATGCGATCTGGTACCGCGCCTTGCCCGGGCTCACGCCGACCCAGGCCGCCGTCGTCCAGCTGACGGTCCCGGTCATTGCGGCGGCGGGCGCCACGGTATTCCTGTCCGAGGTTCTGTCGGCGCGCCTGGTGCTTGCCAGCATCTGCATCCTGTCAGGTGTCGCGCTGGCGATCACGTCACGCCGTCCAGGCTGAAAAACGTCGACCCCGGTCCAATCCGGCGTGAACCTTTCCCTGCTCGGCCGCGACCCATGCGCAGGCCCCGCATGATGCGGCGTCAGCAAAGGAAAGAAGCCAATGACCACAGACACCAGGTGTTGCGGGTCACCGCGAGCACCCGGAGCACGGCGCGACCACCGCCTCAGGGAGAGGGTGGACGCGTTGGGCTTCGGGCTTGTTCCATTGACCCAAGGTAAGCCCCGGCGTATCGTCGCGCCGAGGGACATTCTAAGGACTGCAAGGGAGGAAAGTGCCGGGTATCAGCGCTTTGCACTTGCTTGCGCGCCAGCACCTTCTTCCACCCAACTCGGGAGAGGTGCCATGCCGTGCTTTCGTGGTGGTTCCGGCGCGCTCGCGCGACCTGCCGAACCGTCCAGCCTCCGCCTGAGGGCACTGGCGCTCAATGCCGGCATGGCCGCCCTGGCGCTTGCCGCCGGCCTGTGGCTGGCGCCACCCGCACAGGCCCAGGAAACGCAGATCATCAATCCCGGATCGATGGCGGTGACCGGCTTTTCCGGCACCGTGATCCCTGGGTTCGAGGAAGGGCTGCCACCCGGCGTCGATCCGGTCGACGAAACCTTCATCGACACCGAGCGCGCGACCTTGCGCGTTTTCGACGTCACGGCACTTGGCGGACCACCCTCCGGCCAACTCGTCAACACGCCGCAGCCCTTCGAGGTCCTGGCCAGCCAGATCGGCCAGGTCTTCGCCCTGACCTTTGACGATGGCGTCCGCAACGGTACCCCGTCAGGCGTACCCGACCTCTACGCGGGCGCGACCTCGCTGCACGGCATTCGCATCGTCACGCCCGACGCCGACGCCGACGGTCGGCCCGAGCGCGAGCGTCGCGGCAAGGCCGGCGCCACTTTCATGGCCGGCCAGTTCGGCGAGGAGAATGGCGGCGGACCCGGCACCATCTGGCGCATCGACGGCATTTCGGGTGCCGTCAGCAAATTCGCCGACATCGACACAAACAGCGGTCCCGGCATTGGCGACGTCACCTTCGACAAGGTTCATCGCCAGTTCTTCGCCTCCGATCTCGACACCGGCCTGATCCACCGCATCGACGCAACGGGCGCCGCGGTCGACACCTTCGACCACGGTGTTGAGGGGCGTCCGGTGCGCGGACTGGCGCCGACGGCCGACGACGGCGCGGTGATGGATATCGAAGGTGCCGCCTTCGACAGCGAGGACGCAGGCACCTGGGGCTACACCCAGGACGAACGTCGGGTCTGGGGCACAGCCTTTTATGGCGGCCGCGTCTACTACGCGGTCGGTGACAAGGCCGAGATCTGGTCGGTCGGTATCGCCCGCGACGGCAAATTCGCCGGCGATCCGCGCTGGGAGCTGACGGTTACGGCCGACAAGGACCTTCCGGTCACCGACATCGCCTTCGACAACAAGGGCTTCATGTATCTGGCCCAGCGCGGCGAGATCGAAAACCGCTACGACTACAGCCAGTTCGCCGACACCGGCGATGGCGAGGTCATCCGCTACTGGCGCGAAAGCCCCGACGATCCGGCGACCGAAAGCATCTGGGTGCCGGTGCCGCAGGAATATGCCGTCGGTTTCCCCGAGGGCAATCGCCAGTCGGCCGGCGGCATCGACCTGCAATATGGCTATGACGCGCAGGGCTTCCTCAACCCCAACGCCTGCACCGACACCATCGTCAAGACGGGCGACAAGCTGAGGGACAATCCGGCCCTGGCCGAGCAGCTCGCCGCGGGCGGCCCGTTCGCCGTCCATGGCGTGCAGATCACCTCGACCTCGCTTGTGAAGCCGGCCAACGTTCCGCCCTTCGGATCGTGGTTCGTCGACTTCGACAGCTTCTATGAAGACCCCGAGGTCGAAGGCCATGTCGGCGACGTCGAGATCTGGCGTCCTTGCGAAGGCCGCGCCGGCTATTACGAGCAGCTGCCCTATCCGGGCGATTACCCGACGCCGCTGTGGCCGCCGGATTTCCCGCCGCCGGGCAACATCCCGCCTTGCCTCGACGTCGAGGCGGTCGAGTATTTCTGCACCCCGGCCGGGCTCGAGGCCGATCTCTATGTCCGTGACGTTGCAGGCATCGGCGGCGATTCCGTCAAGGCCGATTCCAGGACGCCGGGCGTTGGCGTCACACCGCTTCAGCAGACCAAGGCTCCGGGCGCGCCGTTCACCATCGGGGTGACGGGGCACTTCCCCGGCGACACGGTCAATGTCGGCCTGTGCTTCTACAAGCAGTCCGACGCCGACAAGGGTGGCTATTACCCTTGCTGCAAGGTGGTGGTGCCGCTGGCAACGCCCGCCGCAAGCTGCGAACCGTGAGGGAGGGAGAGATGACACTTCACACCTCCGCCCCGCTCGCCACGCAGAGCAACCCAACCGTCATGGAGACGATCATGAAACCCCTGTCCTTTGCCAGGCGCGGCGCGCGCTGGCTGGTGGCAGCAGGGATCGCGCTCGCCGCCATGCCCTTGTCGCCGGCAGCAGCCCAACCGCTGCCCGAGGTCGTGCCTGAATTGAGGCTCGACCATGCCGTACCGCATCCCGGCCACGACGACGTCGTGCCGTTCTTCACCAAGAAGGGCGTCCAGCGCAATTGCGACTATGTCATCTACAACCTGCGTTTCGGCGCCCGCGGCAATCCGGAGAAATTCTTTGATCCGGCCTTCGCCAACGGCCTCAAGGCGTTGCGGATGGACTTCCGCGACCAGGTCGCCGCAGGGTTGACGATCGTCGACGTCCAGGCATCAGGTGACGGCACCGATGCCGTCGGCGGTCCATTGCCGGCAGCGACCATCGGCACCACGACCAACCCCAACGATACGGCCACGATTTCCGACTTCCGCCTGTCGGCGACCGATCTCGACGGCGTCGGTGCACCCAACGAGCGCTACATCGACATCCGCATCACGGCTCTGATCGACCACGCCGCCTTCCCGGCGCCCGCGGTCGTCGACAATCAGGGCTTCGTCAAGCTTTCGGCAGGCCCCGGCTCGATAGAAATCCCCTCGCACGATCCGTCCAAGCCCGACGACGGCGACTTCCGTACCGGCGAAAAGACCTCTATCCGCATCGACGTCACCGACTGCGAGCCGCCTCCGCCCCCGCCTCCTGGCGGTGACGGGCCGTGCTTCAAAGTCGAACGCGGCGATGTCGATTGCGTGCCCGGCGGCGGCGCCTACATCTACAACATGCCTGTCGGACCCGAGATGGCCGGCCGCTGGGTGCAGCTTCGCACCACCACGCCCGGCATCACCATCGATCCGCCGCTGCAGCTCGTTCCGCCTGGTGGCGGCGTGCTGCACTGGAAGATCGAAGGTGCCGGCCCAGGTGATGTCGTGCATCTGATCGTCACCGGCATCGAGACCTATGCCGGTCCGGAAGAAGGTGTCGGCCTGTGCTGCACCCAGACCGTCGATATCGTCATTCCGCCCGACCTCAGGTGCCCGCCCGAAAAGCAGCCCGACATCAAGGTCGAGAAGCGTGCCGACGTTGCCCGCTGCACCTATCTTGGCGGCTGCAACTTCACCATCCGCGTTACCAATGTCGGCGACGGCCCTTACAACGGCAAGATCGTGCTCGACGAAGTGACCTTGCCAGGCAATGCGACGATAGATTCCGGGCCCAATCCGCCCTGGACCTGTCTGCCGGCAACCAGCCCGATGAGCTGCGAGCATCCCGCGACCACACTCGATCCCGGCGAGTTTGTCGAACTCAAGATCGGCTTCAAGCCCGGACCAGGCTGGGAGGCACGCTTCATCCGCAACTGCGCCGAGTACGACTACACGGCGAGCGGCAAGCCCGAGGCGTTTGGCCGTACCGACAACGACAAGGCCTGCGCCACCATTCCGATCTGCAAGCGCGGCGATCCCGATTGCCGTCCGCCTGTCGAGAAGAAGGTCGACCTGCGCATCACCAAGGACCCACGTTCGGTGTCCTGCAGCGCCGCCGGTGTCTGCAGCTTCCTGATCCGTGTCTACAACAACGGCACCCAAAACTATGTCGGCCCGCTGACCGTGATCGACGACTATCCCACGGGAGCGCCGGCGTCCTCGACCTTCGGACCAACCCCGCCCTGGGCCTGCGGTCCGGCCGGCCCCGGTCAGTTCCGCTGCGATCATCCCGGCGTGGCGCTGGTGCCGGGCGCGTCTGTGCCGCTCTCCGTGGTTGCCATCGTGCCGGCGGACTACCAGTCCGACACGATCCGCAACTGCGGTGAAGTGCAGGCGATCCCTGATGAAACGGTGCTGGCCAACAACAAGGCCTGTGCCGAGATGCGCATCCCGCATCCGGGGCGCCCGAAGCTGAGCGTCCAGAAGACCGGCGATCGGCTGTGCCGGACCGGCCAGCCCTGCACGTTCGAGATCACCATCACCAACAGCGGCACCGGTCCCTTCAATGGCTCGGTCCGCATCGGCGATGCGATCGGCGTGGACGGGCTCGGCCGGCTGGACGGCGTTGCTATCAGCTCGATCGAACCGCCCTTCGGCTGCTCGCCGGAACCGACGACGCTGCCGCTGTCCTGTGTCGCCAACGTCAGCCTCGGCGCCGGCGAAAGCCGTTTCCACAGGGTGACGGTGGTAATCCCGGACGATGGTCGCCTTGCCAACTTCCCGCGGCCGGCGCCGGCCCAGAACTGCGTTGCCGTGCTTCCGCCCGACACGCCGGTTCGCGGGCTCGATATGGCCGGTGGCACGGCAGTTCCGGGCGGCCTTGGCGGCAGCCCCTATGCCTGCCACCGCTTCCTGATCCACCATGAAGAAAAGCAGCAGTGCTCGGAAGGCTTCGTGCTCAACCAGGCAGGCCGCTGCGTTTGCCCGGAGGGGACGAACTTCCGCAATGGCCAGTGCGTGCCCGATGGCGGCACGGTGACGCCGGTTCCGCCGGTCAAACCGCAATGCCGCCTGTTGCCGGGCCAGATCCGCACCGAAGACGGACGCTGCATCTGCCCGCGCGGCACGGAACTGTCGAATGGCAAATGCGTGCGGCCGGAGCAGCCGCCGGAACGGCAGTGCAAGCTGCTGCCCGGCCAGATCCGGACACAGGACGGAAGCTGCATCTGCCCGCGTGGCACCGAGCTCAAGAACGGCCGCTGCGTCAAGGATGTGCCTCCGGTGCGCCAGTGCACGCTGCTTCCGGGCCAGATCCGGACGCAGGACGGACGTTGCATCTGCCCGCGCGGCACCGAGCTGAAGAACGGCCGCTGCGTCAGGGATGTGCCGCCGGTACGTCAGTGCACGCTGCTGCCTGGCCAGATCCGGACCAAGGACGGGCGCTGCATCTGCCCGCGCGGTACCGAGCTGATCAGGGGCGCGTGCCGCAAGGCACCGACGGCGCAGTGCCCCGATGGCACGTCGCTGGTGCGTGGCCGCTGCGTGCCTGATCGTCGGGACACCGTCTGCCGCCGCGGCGAGGTGCTGGTCAACGGCCAGTGCATGACAATCGAGCGTGAATGCCCGCGCGGCACGGTCGGCCAGTATCCGAACTGCCGCCCGCGCCAACGTCCGACGCTCGAGATCATGCCGATCAACCCGGATGTGTTGCGCGGCCTGATCCCGCAGAGGCAGCAGCAGCCTCAACGGCCCAGCAACAACAAGATCATTCCGCAGTGATCGGAGCGAACGCATGGACCCCCGCCGGCCTTGGCCGGCGGGGGTCTGCTTTTCAGGCCTGAGGGGCACCATTCTTTGAGTGGCGGCCTGCTTGGCTTCTTTTCCGCAACTACGGTCGGAAAACCGCCGCACATCTCCCCGGAATTGCTCTTGGCTGCGATGTGGCGGGATTCTCGGCTCGACAAGGGCGGCCGCTGCCATTAGGCAGTCCGGAAAACCGGCTCTGCCCCTTTCGAAAGGCCTGAACGTGAGCAACAAGACCCTGATCGCGCCGTCGGTGCTGTCGTCCGATTTCTCCAAGCTCGGCGATGAGGTCGAGGCGATCGTCGCCGCCGGCGCCGACTGGATCCATCTCGACGTCATGGACGGACATTTCGTCCCCAACATCACCTTCGGCCCGCCTGTTATCAAGGCGATCCGCAACCGCACCGACAAGGTGTTCGACTGCCATCTGATGATCCAGCCCGCCGACCCGTATCTCGCGGCCTTTGCCGATGCCGGCTGCGACATCATCACGGTTCACGCCGAGGCCGGCCCGCATCTCGACCGCTCGCTGCAGACCATCCGCAATCTCGGCAAGAAGGCCGGCGTCTCGCTCAACCCGTCGACGCCGGAATCGGTGATCGAATACGTGCTCGACCGCCTCGACCTGGTGTTGCTGATGACGGTCAACCCGGGTTTCGGCGGCCAGGCCTTCATCCCGGCGGTGATCGATAAGGTCAAGCGCGTCAAGGCGATGATCGGCAACCGTCCGATCGACATCGAAATCGACGGCGGCGTCACGCCCGAAACCGCACCGCTGGTCACCGCCGCAGGCGCCAATGTGCTCGTCGCCGGCAATGCCGTGTTCAAGGGCGGACCCTCGGCCTATGCGGCAAACATCGAGGCGATCCGGGCTGCTGCCGACAAGGCTGTGATCTGAGACTTGGGGGGAAAGGCTCCCTCTCTCCGTCACGGCTTCGAAGCCGTGACGGAGAGAGGGAGCTTCCCGGCCCGCTGGCTAAGCCTCAAACACCTTCTTGCCGTCGATCCACGTTCCCGACACGTCGAGCTCGTCGGTCAGCTGCACGGCGTTCGCCGCATAGCCCTTGGCGAGTCGTCCGAGGCGATGCTCCTGCTTGACCGCTTCGGCCGGGTAGAGCGAGGCCATGCGGATGGCTTCTTCGAGGGAATAGCCCATCTTCTCGTGCATGAAGCGCACCGCCGAAATCATGTCGAGATCGGCACCCGCAAGCGTGCCGTTTTCCAGCGTCAGGCGGCCGTTTTCGCGCTTGATCGTCCGGCCGTTAAGCTGGAACGACGTGAGGTCGGTGCCGATGGTCGCCATGGCGTCGCTGACGAGGAAGATGCGGGCAGGGCCGTTCTTGGCCTTGAGCGCAATGTGCATTGCCGCCGGGTCGACATGGATGCCGTCGGCGATCAGGCCGGCCGAAAGCGTCGGAATGTTGACGGCAGCGCCGACGAGCCCGGGCTCGCGGTTGCCGATCTGGCTCATGGCGTTGAACAGATGTGTCGCCATCGAAGCGCCCGCCTCGGCATAGTCCTTGGCGGTGCGGTAGCTGGTGTCGGTGTGGCCGAGGCTGATGACGATGCCGGCATCCGACAGCAGCTTGACCTGCTCGGCCTTGACCGATTCAGGCGCAATCGTCGTCAAAAGCACCGGCATCGACGGCCGCGCGGCAATCAGCGCTGCCTCGTCTTCGGCATCCATCGGGCGGATCAGTTGCGGGTCGTGCGCGCCCTTGCGGGCGAGCGACAGATGTGGACCTTCGAGGTGCAGGCCGAGGAAGCCCGGCACTTTCCGCTTCGCGGCTTCCACGCCGGCGGCGATCGTCGAGCGGGTGATCTCGCGCGTGTCGGTGATCAGCGTCGGCAGCACCGCCGTCGTGCCGAAGGCCATCTGCGCTTTGCAGACGATTTCGAGCGTGTCGACGTCGGGCTTGTCATTGAGCATCAGCCCGCCGCCGCCATTGACCTGCAGATCGATGAAGCCGGGGACGAGCATTGCGCCCGCCTCCGTGACCTGCACGCCCGCGGGAATGTCGCGGCGCGCGACGATGCCCTCGATGACGCCGTCCGCGATCAGCAGCGCGGTGTCCTGGTGCCAGGCGTCACCGTCGAAGATGCGCCCGGCTGCAATGGCAAGACGGTCGCTCATATCGTTTCGGTCACTTTGCGCAGGTTGGGCGGAGTGTCGGGATTGAGGCCGCGATGGCGGGCGAAGGCCTCGACGAAACCGTAGAACGAGGCGATCAGCATCAGCGGATCGGTGAGCGGATGGCCGGTGGCGACATGCTCCAGCACCTTGGCCTTCTTGGCCAGAGACGAAGTGATGTGGATCGCTGCACCACGCTCGGCGAGGCCGTCGGCGGCGTCCGCTATCGACGGCTCGGAGGCGTCGCGGGCAGCCAGCGCCAGCACCGGGAAACCGGGGTGCACCAGCGCCAGAGGGCCGTGCATCACTTCCGCCGCGCTGTAGGACTCGGCGTGCATGGCGCAGGTTTCCTTGAACTTCAGCGCCGCCTCGTTGGCGATGGCAAAGGACGGACCGCGGCCGAGGATGAACAGCGAATTGCCTTCGGTCAGCTCGCCGGCAATGCCCATCCAGTCGCAGTCGACAGCCTTGGCGAAGTGCTCCGGCAGCGCGTTCAGCGCGGCGAGCAGCTTGTCGTCGCCGGTCCAGTGGGCGAGCACGGCAAGGCCCGCAACAGCCGAGTTGACGAAGGTCTTGGTGGCAGCGACGCTCTTCTCGACACCGGCGCGAATGTCGATGGCGTGCTCGGACGCTTCGGCCAGCGGCGAGCCGGCGGTGTTGGTCAGCGCGATCGTCAGCGCGCCGCCTGATCGGGCACCCTCGGCCATGGCGACGATATCGGGGCTCTTGCCCGACTGCGAAATGGCGAGACAGGCCGAGTCGGCGAGCTTCAGCCTGGCGCCATAGATCGACGAGATCGACGGGCCGATGGATGCCACCGGCAGGCCGGCATTGAGCTCGATCGCATATTTGAGGAAGGAGGCGGCGTGGTCGGAGGAGCCACGGGCGACCGTCGTGACGAAACGGGGATTGGCGCGCTTCAGGTGCAGGCCGGTCTCCGCCAGTTCCTTGGCCGAGCCTTCCAGCAGGCGGGCGGTCGCTTCTGGGATTTCGGCGATTTCGCGCCGCATATGGGTAGTCGCGTTCAAGTAGCTTCTCCTTCTTGCCCATCCGGGCCGGGCAATCTCAGTTCCGCGACGAAGTCATAGGCGTCGCCGCGATAGATCGACTTGGTGAACTCGATCACCTTGCCGCTGGCAAGGTACGAAATGCGCTCGATCTGCAGGCAGGCCGAGCCAATGGGCACGGCCAGGAGCTGTGCCTCGGCTTCGCCGAGATTGACGGCGGAGATGCGCTGCACGGCCCGGACCGGGCGATGACCGGTCTTACCAAGAGCCATATAGAGCGAAGATGTCACTTCGTGAGGGTCTGGCAGCACCGAAGCCGAAATTGTTGCGCGCTCGATGGCGAGCGGCGTCTCGTCGGCGATGCGCAGGCGGCTGAGTCTGGACACCAGCTCGCTGGCCGAGAGCCCAAGCACCATCATCTCGTCCGGTGAGGCGGTGTAGATGCCGCGGTCGAGCCATTGCGACCGCGCGGCCATGCCGCGCCGTGCCATGTCTTCGGTGAACGAGGTCAGGCGCGACAGCGACTGTTCGACGCGCTCCATGCGTGGGGCAACGAATGTGCCCGAGCCGTGGCGCTGCACCAGCACGCCCGACTTCACAAGGTCCTGCACCGCCTTGCGCACGGTGACGCGCGAAATGTCGGCCTGGGCCGCAATATCGCGCTCCGAGGGCAGGGCGTCGCCGGGACCGATCAGGCCGCGCTTGACCGCTTCCTCGATGTTCTTCTTGAGCTGGAGGTACAGTGGCGCGCCAGACTGGCTGACGTCGCGCAGGGCGGCGAAAATGCGTTCGGCACCGTCATCCATGGTGACCTCCCGCTTTGCGGAATTTCTTCACCGCCATCTGCACGGCGCCGCCGAGCGCGTCCTGCAGCGGCGGATGCATGATGGTGCGATAGCGCTTGGAAAGCAGCGGTGCATAGAGGCCGGCGAGCCCGCCGAGAAGGCAGAGTCGTTCGCTGGGCGCGAGATCGAAAACGGCGAGCGTTTCCTCGACGTCGGCAACGGCGCGCTCGACAAGCCTCTGTCCGACAGCGTCGCCTTTTGCTGCATGCTCGAAAACCATCGGCGCAAACTGGCCGTAGTCTCCGGGCTTCGCATTGGTGGTGAACTCGACAATGTCGCTGGGGTTGTCGTTGAAGCGCTCCAGCATGATGTCGGTCAGTGCCGAGCCGGCATGGATCCTGTCGTAGACCAGCAGGCTTTCCTGCAGCAGGTCGCGGCCGATGCGCGCGCCACTGCCGAGATCACCGATCTGAAAGCCCCAGCCGCCGAGGGGGTGGAACTGGCCGAGCCTGCGACCGAGGTAGACGGTGCCGGTGCCGAGTGCCGCGATCGCGCCGTCATGGTCGCCGAGCGCGCCTTCCAACGAAATCAGCGAGTCATTCTCTACGGAGCTGTTTCGAAACGGCAGCATGGCTTCAAGCCGCTGCTTGTAGTCGCCGACATTGGCGCCTGCGAGGCCGAGCACCGCGTCGGCATTGGCGATCAATGCCGGGTCCTGGCCGGCATCCACGAATGCCTGGCGGGCTGCCTCGACGATATTGTTGCACGCACCGGCAAGGTCGGTGCGGATATTGGCCGGCCCGCCACGCCCGCGGCCGATGATATCGCCGCTTGCATTGGCCAGAGCGGCCCGGCAGCCAGTGCCGCCACCATCTATCCCGAGCACAAGATCCACGGTGTTTTCTCCTCGAGGCTGATAATACCAATAAAATACCAATAGCCAAGTGCTAAATTCCGGATGGCGGAGACTGATGGCCATTCAATTGAATTTTAGGGGATTTTTGAATTGCCTTGCGCTGCAGTAAAGGAATTTGTTAACGGCGCTGGACAAGTGGTATTTTTTTGGTATTGTCGATGAAAGGGAGAGACAGAATGGCGCCAAGGCGTACAGAAGCGGTGCACAAGGATGCCGGGGGCATTGATGCCCAGGCACCCGATTCCGTTCTTCGCCTGCTTGCCGATGCGCAGATCGAAGCTGCGCGCGCCGTTCACGCCGCCATCCCCGCAATTGCCCAAGCCGCTGAAAAGATTGCTGCCTGCCTGGCGCGCGGCGGTCGTCTCGTCTACGCGGCGGCCGGAAGCTCTGGCCTGATGGCGCTGGCCGATGCGCTCGAACTGCCCGGCACCTTCGGCATCCCGCGCGAGCGTGTCTTCATTCTTCTGGCTGGCGGCCGCGAGGCGCTGGTCAATCTCGCCGGCGGTCCCGAGGACGATGTTGCCCTGGCCGCCAGCGACGTTGCCGGGACCGGCCTGGAAGCGGGCGACTGCCTTGTCGCTGTCTCGGCCAGCGGCTCGACGCCTTATGCAATGAGCGCGCTCGAAGAGGCGCGGCGCCGCGGTGCCGCGACCATCGCCTTCGCCAACAATGCAGGCGCGCCGATGTTTGACCGCGCCGATGTTTCCGTGCTGCTGGCGACGCCGCCGGAAGTCGTTGCCGGCTCGACCCGCATGGGCGCCGGCACGGCGCAGAAGATTGCGCTCAACATGATGTCGACGCTGGCCGCGATTCATCTCGGTCATGTCCATGACGGCTACATGGTCAATTTGCACGCCGACAACATCAAGCTGCACGAGCGTGCGGCGCGTATCGTTTCGGCCATTTCAGGCTGCGATACGGCGACTGCCCAGGCCCTGCTCGCAAAGAGCGGCGGTTCGGTCAAGCTCGCCATCCTTTTGGCTTCCGGCGCGTCCAGCCCGGAAGCGGCGAACCAACTTCTTGAAGGGGCGGACCAACGGCTCAGGTCCGCACTTTCGAAACTCGAGGGGAGCAGTGGCTCTCATCAGTAGAGGCCCGAGAGAAAGTACAAAACAGGGAGAACTGAAATGTCTAACAGGTTGCTTACTGGACTTCTGATGGCGTCCAGCATTCTCGGCTCCGCCGGGATCGCTCTCGCCCAGGACAAGACGCTGACGATCGAAAGCTGGCGTAACGACGACCTCGCCATCTGGCAGGAAAAGCTGATCCCGGCCTTCGAGAAGGCCAATCCGGGTATCAAGGTCACCTTCTCGCCGTCGGCTCCGACCGAGTACAACGCCGCCCTCAACGCCAAGCTCGACGCAGGCTCGGCTGGTGACCTGATCACCTGCCGTCCGTTCGACGCTTCGCTCGAGCTGTTCAAGAAGGGTCACCTCGCCGACCTGACCTCGCTGAAGGGCATGGAGAACTTCTCCGACGTCGCCAAGTCCGCCTGGCAGACCGACGATGGCAAGGCCAGCTTCTGCGTGCCGATGGCGTCCGTCATCCACGGCTTCATCTACAACAAGGACGCCTTCGAGAAGCTCGGCATTGCCGTGCCGGCGACCGAGGACGAGTTCTTCGCAGCGCTCGACAAGATCAAGGCCGACGGCACCTACATCCCGATGGCGATGGGCACCAAGGACCTCTGGGAAGCCGCGACCATGGGCTATCAGAACATCGGCCCGAACTATTGGAAGGGTGAGGAAGGCCGCCTGGCGCTGATCAAGGGCGATCAGAAGCTGACCGACGCCGACTGGGTTGCGCCTTATGCGACGCTGGCCAAGTGGAAGCCTTACCTCGGCGACGGTTTCGAAGCCCAGACCTATCCGGACAGCCAGAACCTGTTCACCCTCGGTCGCGCCGCCATCTATCCGGCCGGTTCGTGGGAGATCGCGACCTTCAACACCCAGGCTCAGTTCAAGATGGGCGCCTTCCCGCCGCCGGTCCGCAAGGCTGGTGACACCTGCTACATCTCGGACCACAACGACATCGGCATTGGCCTCAACCCCAAGAGCGCGAATGCCGAAGCCGCCAAGACCTTCCTGACCTGGGTGGCTTCGCCAGAATTCGCGTCCATCTATGCCAACGCGCTGCCGGGCTTCTTCAGCCTGAACTCGGCCGCCGTGAAGATGGAAGATCCGCTGGCCCAGGAATTCGTCTCCTGGCGCGAGAAGTGCAAGCCGACGATCCGCTCGACCTACCAGGTCCTGTCGCGCGGCACGCCGAACCTCGAGAACGAAACCTGGGTCAAGTCGGCCAACGTCATCAACGGCACCGAGACCCCGGAAGCTGCTTCTGCCGAACTGCAGAAGGGCCTCGACAGCTGGTACAAGCCGGCTAAGTAAGATGCGGCGGGCTTGATGCTCGCTTGGGAGGGCGCCGCTTTGGTGGCGCTCTCCATTCCCTCGGCGATTTCGAACCTCGCGGAATCGGCAAGAGGGGTTGAATGCTCGCGCACAAAGATGCGCTACTGCTTCCCAGGCCATTGGCGGGAAGCCCGCAGAGGTCCATCCTCGCTATGATGAACAACGGCCTCCCAAACGGCCGGACCCAGGGATTTTGACATGTCGCAGCAAAGCCTAGAGCATAGCCAAGACAGAAGACCAACGCGTTGGCACATCGCCGTGTTCCTGGCGCCTGCGCTGCTGGTCTACACCGCGGTGATGATCCTGCCGCTGTTCGGTACCTTGCAGCTGTCGTTGTTCCGCAATGTCGACAATGCCCAGGTCTTTGCCGGCTTCGACAATTTCCGCACCCTGTTCGGCGATCCGCGCTGGTCGGCTTCGTTCTGGAACGCACTCGGCAACAACACCTGGTTCTTCATCATCCATATGCTGGTGCAGAACCCGATCGGCGTGGTCCTTGCGGCCCTGCTGTCGAGCCCCAAGCTGCGCTTCTCGGCCTTCTACCGCACGGCGATCTTCATCCCGACGCTGCTGTCCTTCGTCATCGTCGGTTTCGCCTGGAAACTGATCCTGAGCCCGCTCTGGGGCGTCGCGCCCAATCTGCTCGACCTCGTCGGCCTGAAGAGCCTGTTCGTGCCCTGGCTCGGCAAGGAAGAATACGCGCTGACCGCGCTCAGCCTGATCTCGGTCTGGCAGTTCGTCGGCATCCCGATGATGCTGATCTACGCCGCCATGCTGTCGATACCCGACGAGGTCATCGAGGCCGCCGAATGTGACGGCGTCACCGGTTTCTCGCAGTTCTGGAAGATCCAGCTGCCGCTGATCCTGCCCTCCATCGGCATCATCTCGATCCTCACCTTCGTCGGCAACTTCAACGCGTTCGACCTGATCTACTCGGCGCAGGGCGCGCTTGCCGGTCCAAACTACGCCACCGACATCCTGGGTACGTTCCTCTACCGTACCTTCTTCGGCTTCCAGCTGCAGATCGGCGACAAGAACATGGGCGCCACCATCGCCTCGATGATGTTCTTCATCATCCTCGCCGGCGTCTGCCTGTACCTGTTCCTTATCCAGACGCGGCTGCGCCGCTACCAGTTCTGAGGGCGTCATGAGCAAGGCTGCCTCCTCCCTGCCACGCACCATCGGCGCCCATGCGGTGCTGCTGACCTACACCGCGATCGCGCTGTTTCCGGTGATCGTCATCGTCGTCAACTCGTTCAAGTCGCGCAACGCCATCTTCCGGTCGCCGCTGTCGCTGCCGACATCAGAGACCTTCGACCTGATCGGCTACACCACCGTGATGGCGCAGGGCGACTTCTTCCTCTATTTCCAGAACAGCCTGATCGTCACGGTTGCCTCGCTGTTCTTCGTGCTGCTGTTCGGCGCCATGGCGGCGTTTGCGCTGTCGGAGTACCGCTTCAAGGGCAACACCATGATGGGCCTCTATCTGGCCCTCGGCATCATGATCCCGATCCGCCTCGGCACGGTCGCGATCCTGCAGCTGATGGTGGCGTCGGGCCTGGTCAACACGCTGACCGCGCTGATCCTGGTCTACACCGCCCAAGGCCTGCCGCTCGCCGTCTTCATCCTGTCCGAATTCATGAAGCAGGTGTCGGACGATCTGAAGAACGCCGGCCGCATCGACGGTCTCAGCGAATACCGCATCTTCTTCCGCCTCGTCCTGCCGCTGGTCCGTCCGGCAATGGCGACGGTTGCGGTCTTCACCATGATCCCGATCTGGAACGACCTGTGGTTCCCGCTGATCCTGGCGCCGTCCGAGGCGACCAAGACGGTCACCCTTGGCGCCCAGGTGTTCATTGGCCAGTTCGTCACCAACTGGAACGCCGTGCTGGCGGCACTCTCGCTGGCGATCCTGCCGGTGCTGATCCTCTACTTCTTCTTCTCGCGGCAGCTGATCCGCGGCATCACTTCCGGAGCCGTCAAGTGACAACTGAAAAGCCCCTTCGCGTCGTCGTTGCCGGCCTCGGCAACATGGGCCGCAGCCACGCGCTGGCCTATCACAACAACCCCGGCTTCGAGATCGCAGCCCTGGTCAATCGCTCCGACGTGCCGCTGCCCGAGGGCATGGAAGGTTACGGCATCCAGCGCTCCTTCGAAGGCGCGTTGCGTGAACTCAGACCAGACGTCGCCTCGATCAACACCTATTCCGACAGCCATGCCGATTATGCCGTCATGGCAATGGAGATGGGCTGCCACGTCTTCCTGGAGAAGCCGCTGGCAACAACGGTCGCCGACGCCGAGCGGGTCGTCGCCTGCGCCAAGGCCAATGGTCGCAAGCTGGTGATCGGCTACATCCTGCGCCACCACCCGTCGTGGATGCGCCTGATCGGCGAAGCCCGTGCGCTTGGCGGTCCCTACGTGTTCCGCATGAACCTCAACCAGCAGTCCTCGGCCCATAAGTGGGATACCCACAAGCAGCTGATGAAGACGACCTCGCCGATCGTCGACTGCGGCGTGCACTATCTCGATGTCATGTGCCAGATCACCGATGCCAACCCGGTCGAGGTGCGTGGCATGGGCCTGCGCATGACCGACGAGATCGCGCCCGACATGTACAATTACGGTCACCTGCAAGTGCTGTTCGCCGACGGTTCGGTCGGCTGGTACGAGGCCGGCTGGGGCCCGATGATGTCGGAGACGGCGTTCTTCGTGAAGGATGTGATCTCGCCCAAGGGCAGCGTCTCGATCGTCGTCAACGAGGCGGCCACCAAGTCGGACGACGTCGATTCCCACACCAAGACAAGCATGATCCGCGTCCACCGCGCCGAGCTCGGCGCAGACGGCAGCTTCGTCCATGCCGACGAGGACCTGTCGATGAAGGACGAGCCGGGCCATCAGGGCCTGTGTGATCGCGAGCAGGCCTTCGTGCTGAAGGCCATCCGCGAGGACATCGACCTTACCCGCCACATGGACGATGCCGTCAAATCACTGCGCGTGTGCCTCGCCGCGGACGAAAGCGTCCGCACCGGCCGCCCGGTCAAGCTTTAACAGGAAGGAAGACCTGTGGGTTCTCTCAAGATCGAAAACGTCAAGAAGTCCTTTGGCCCTGTCGACGTGCTGAAGGGCATCGACCTCGACGTCAAGGACGGTGAGTTCGTTGTCTTCGTCGGCCCGTCGGGCTGCGGAAAGTCGACGCTGCTGCGCATCATCGCCGGCCTCGAGGACGCGACCTCGGGCAATGTGCTGATCGACGACGCCAGGGTCACCAACGCCCCGCCGTCGAAGCGCGGCATCGCCATGGTGTTCCAGACCTACGCGCTCTACCCACATCTTACCGTGCGCGACAACATGGCGCTCGGCCTCAAGCAGGCCGGCACGCCGACGGCCGAGATCGACAAGCGCATTGCCGCTTCTTCGGCCATGCTGTCGCTGGAGCCCTACCTCAAGCGTCGTCCGGCCGAACTCTCGGGTGGCCAGCGCCAGCGCGTCGCCATCGGCCGCGCCCTGGTGCGCGAGCCCAAGCTGTTCCTCTTCGATGAGCCGCTGTCGAACCTCGACGCCGCCCTACGCGTCAACACGCGCCTCGAGATCGCCCAGTTGCACAACCGCCTCAAGGCGACGATGGTCTACGTCACTCACGACCAGGTCGAGGCGATGACGCTGGCTGATCGCATCGTCGTGCTCAACGCTGGCCGCATCGAGCAGGTCGGTGCGCCGATGGAGCTCTACAACAAGCCGGCCAACCTGTTCGTTGCCGGTTTCATCGGCTCGCCAAAAATGAACTTCATCGAAGGTGCTCGCCTCGGCGAAACCGTCAAGACGGTCGGCGTCCGCCCCGAGCACATTTCGGTCAGTCAGACCGAGGGCGCATGGAAAGGAACGGTGGTCCATGCCGAGCATCTCGGCGCCGACACCAACGTCTTCCTCGAAACCGAAAAGGCCGGCCTCATCACCATTCGCCTGTTCGGCGAGTACCAGACCGGCCCCGGCGCCACGCTTTATGCCACGCCCGAGCCAGCCCGCACCTATCGCTTCGGCGAAGACGGCAAGGTTCTGGGCTGACGATTTGATGCGGCGGGGAGGGCGGCTACCCCCTCTCCGTCACGGCTTCGCCGTGCCACCCTCCCCCACTCCGTGGGGGAGAGGAAACGCCAATCTCGAAGGGCGCAATCTGCCAGAACTCGGTTCCTCGCCCCCTCAACGGAGAGGCGGTTACCGCCGCCTCAGATGGGCAGTCGCTTCGGCATCCACCCCATCATTCCCAATCACCACTCCGAACATGTCAGCCGCCTGCTCGCGCGTATAGTAGCCGAGCCCGATATCACGCAGCACCAGGTCGGGATCGCGCTCCAGCGGATCGCCATAACCGCCGCCGCCCGGCGTGCCGACCGACACGCGGTCGCCTGATTTCAGCGGAATGTCCTGCTCCTTGGACAGATGCGGCGGCACATGCGCCGCACCGTCGCGAAACACGGTCACCGAATTGACCATGCCATCGCGCCCGCCGAGCGCGCCCTGCGGGCCGGTGCGGCCGTGATCCATGACGAAGGAGGCGCGCGCCGCGCCACGCAGCAGCTCGATCTCGTAGGCGAGGCCGAACCCGCCGCGCTGTTTGCCGGCGCCGCCAGATCCCTCGCGCAAGGCATAGTGTCGGTAGAGCACGGGATAGGCCTGTTCCATGATCTCGACCGGCGGCGATTTCGAGATGCCGATGGTCGAACAGCCGTTGGACAGCCCGTCATGACTTGAATTGCCGCCATAACCGCCGCCCGAGATCTGGTACATGACATAGTCGCGGCCGCGCGCCGGATCATTGCCGCCGAGCGCGAAATTGCCGCTCGAACCGGCGGGTGCCGCCGTCACCTTGTCGGGAGCCGCCTGCACCATGGCGGCGAAGACGGCCTCGGCGATGCGCTGCGACACTTCCGCCGCGCAGCCCGAGACGGGGCGAGGGTAGCGCGCATCCAAGAACGTGCCCTCCGGCCGCTTGACGATCAACGGCTCGAAGGCGCCCGCGCTGATCGGCACATCGGGAAAGATGTGCCGCATGGCGAGATAGACCGAGGACAATGTCGTCGCCAGCACGCTGTTCATCGGCCCGGCGCAAGGTGCAGACGAGCCGGCGAAGTCGAAGGTCAGCGTGTCGCCGGCCTTGGCGATCGACAGCGCGATGGTCAGCGGCGCATCGACCACGCCGTCGGAATCGACGAAGGCCTTTGACCGGTAGATGCCGTCGGGCAGGGCAGCGATATGCGCCCGCATCTGTTCCGCCGCGCGTCGGCGCAGTTCGGCGATCGCCGCCGTGACGGTGTCATCACCGTAACGATCGAGAATCTGGAACAGCCTCTCCTGCCCCACATGGAGCGCCGCCGCCTGGGCGCGGATGTCGCCGATGCGCTGGTCGGCCACCCGGATGTTCGAGCAGATGATGGCGTAGATCTCGGGGTCCATCACCCCTTTCTTGAACAGCTTGACCGGCGGCAGGCGCAGGCCCTCCTGTTCCACTGCCGTCGCGGAGGCGGAAAAGCCGCCTGGCACGGCACCGCCGATATCCGGCCAGTGACCGGTGTTGGACAGCCAGCAGAAGACTTTTCCCGCACGCCACACCGGCATGGCGAAACGCACGTCCATCAGATGCGTGCCGCCGAGATAGGGGTCGTTGACAACATAGATGTCGCCTGGCTCGGGCCGCAGCACACATCCGTCCGCTATCATCTCGATGATGGTCTTGGTCGAGTGCTGCATGACGCCGACGAATACCGGCAGCCCTTGCGACCCTTGCGCGATCAGCGCGCCGTCGATCGCCGAATAGATGCCATCCGAGCGGTCGTTGGCCTCGGCGATAACGGGCGAAAACGCCGCGCGCGAAAACGTCAGGTCCATCTCGTCGCAGGTCTGCTGCAGCGCTGCCTGGATGACGGAAAGAGTGATGGCGTCGAGGGTCATGACGTGGGCTCGCTTGGCGCCAAGCAGGTCGACCCCCACTCCGCCTCGCTGCGCTCGGCACCTCTCCCCCGTTCGACGGGGGAGAGGAAAAGAGCTTCGACGGGGGAAAGGAACGGAGTCGCTGAGGAGATGACGAGCGCCCCGATCGCCGCCGGTCTTTCCTCTCCCTCGGGCAGGGCGAGAGGTGCCGAGCGCAGCGAGGCGGAGTGGGGGTGCTTGCGCGAAATCATCTCCCCACCTCAATGATGATGTTCCCATCCCGGTCCGAGCAGGCCCGGTCGCCTGGTTCCAGCACTGTGGTCGCGTCCATCTGCTCGAGGATGGCCGGTCCCAAGATCTCGGCGTCGAGCGGCAGTTTCTCCCTGAGATAGACAGGTGTGTCGTGCCAGCTGCCGTCGAACCACACCGGCCTGATCTCGCGCAGCGCTTCCGCCAGCGTCGCCGCCCGTCCGGCCGGGTCGATCAGGCGACTGAGGTCGACCTCGGGTCGGGCGCCCGTCACCGATGTGTTGAG
Organism: Aminobacter sp. MDW-2; assembly: GCF_014250155.1. Classification (NCBI taxonomy): domain Bacteria; kingdom Pseudomonadati; phylum Pseudomonadota; class Alphaproteobacteria; order Hyphomicrobiales; family Phyllobacteriaceae; genus Aminobacter; species Aminobacter sp. MDW-2. The sequence continues at coordinate 561,970 of NZ_CP060197.1, read as the reverse complement.
GTTGACGAGATTGGCGCGGATCTCCGGCAGTTCGACCTTGAAACGGGCGAAATAGGCCTTCTCGAACAGCGCTTGCAACGTCGCGCGGTCGACATCCGCCGAGGGCAGCGGCACGTTGACGATGTGCGTCTGCCCGACGAACTGCATGTCGGCGGAGTGGCTGACGCGAATGCTGTTCGGCCGCACCGCCTCCTGGGCGATCAGCACCTCGCCTGCCGTGCGATGCCCGGCGAGAATGTCCCGCGCCCGCTTCTCGTCGAGCAGCGCGACGGGCTGGTTGACCGTGTTGACGAAGTCGTGGCGCAAATCGGCGACGACGCAGCCGAGCGCATTGGTGATGCCGGGCCGCGCCGGTACCAGCACCCGCGGCAGGCCGAGTTCGCGGGCAAGCGCCGTTGCATGAAGCGGGCCGGCGCCACCGAAGGCAAACAGCGTGAAGTCGCGCGGGTCGTGGCCGCGCGACACCGACACCATGCGGATGGCGCCTGCCATCTTGATGTTGCCGAGCCGGAGCACCGCCCCTGCCGCCGAAATACCATCAAGCCCGGTCGCCTTGCCGATCCTGTCGTCGAAGATCTGGCGCACGGCCTCGGCCGTCACCGGCGCGTCGACTGCGAGCAGCCTTTTCGGGTCGAGCCGCCCGAGCACCAGATTGGCATCGGTGATCGTCGGCTCGGTGCCGCCGCGACCATAGCAGATAGGGCCGGGATTGGCGCCGGCGCTCTCCGGCCCGACCTGGATCAGCCCGGAGGCGTCGACACGCGCGATCGAGCCGCCGCCGGCACCGACTGTGTGCACCGCCACCATCGGCACATGGATCGGCATCGCATATTCGATCTCGATCTCGTTGGAGACCGCGGGCTCGGTATTGAGGATCAGTGCGACGTCGGTCGAGGTGCCGCCCATGTCATAGGTGACGAGATGCCCGAAGCCGGCACGCCGTCCGGTATGGGCTGCGGCGATGACGCCGGAGGCAGGCCCCGACATGACGGTCTTTGCCGCCTCGCGGGTGACGAAGTGCGCCGAGATCATGCCGCCATTGCCGTTCATGATCAGGAAGTCGCGGCCGTAGCCGCGCGTGGCCAGCTCGTCGCGCAGCCGCCCGACATAACGTTCGAGGATCGGCTGCACGGCGGCGTTGACCGAGGCGGTGACCCCGCGTTCGAACTCGCGTGCTTCCGACAGCAGCGAGTGCCCGGTCGTGATGTGGCCATTTGGCCAGGTCTCCGCCGCGATCTCCGCGGCGCGTCGCTCATGCGCAGGGTTGGCGTAGGCATGCAGGAAATGGATGACCAGCGCCTCGCAACCGGCGGCGACCAGCTGGTTGACTGCCTGCCGCACCTCGTTCTCGTCGAGCGGCTCGCGCACCCGCCCCGAGGCTTCGACGCGTTCGGTAACCTCGAACCGGAGATTGCGCGGGATGACAGGCACGAACACGCCGGTCATGCCATAGGGCTGCGGCCGGGTCCGCCTGCCGAGTTCGATCACGTCGCGAAAGCCGCGCGTCGTGATCATGCCGGTTTTGGCCAGCCTGCGCTCGAGGACTGCGTTGGTGGTGGTGGTCGTGCCATGCACGATGAGGTCGATGTCGGCGACGGGAAAGCCTGTTGCGGTGAGCGCTGCGATCACACCATGGGCCTGGTTCTCGACCGTTGTCGGCGTCTTTGCGATGTGGACCGCCCCGCCATCCCTGCCGTCGATCAGCAGCAGGTCGGTGAAGGTCCCCCCGACGTCGATGCCTGCCACGACATTTCCCGCCTCTGCGGGAATATTCTCGTCCATGGACTAATCCCGAAAAGCCCGGACTACGTTCCTGTGCCAGTTTAGAAAGGCGTTTTATGCCACAATCTTGACGCTGATATCATTTGTATACTAATTAATAACCCGAACAAGGTCCCATTATTTGCCTGTATTTCCGCTGCGCGCCGGGTCTGGAAACGTCGCCGCGCCGGGCGAGAGGTTTGATCGATGAACACCGCAGCAGCGCTGAAGACGGCCGAAGCCAAGCCGCTTCAGTTCCCAATCCCTGCCAATGTCTACGCCGAAACGGTGGTTTCGGTGAAACATTACACGGATCGCCTCTTTTCCTTCCGCATCACCCGGCCGCAGTCGCTGCGCTTCCGTTCGGGCGAGTTCGTCATGATCGGCCTGCCCAACGCCGAAAAGCCTGTTTACCGTGCCTATTCGGTGGCAAGTCCGTCCTGGGACGACGAAGTTGAGTTCTTCTCGATCAAGGTGCCGGATGGTCCTCTGACCTCCGAATTGCAGAAGATCGTTCCCGGCGACACGGTCCTGATGCGCCAGAAGTCGACCGGCACGCTGGTGCTCGACGCGCTGACCCCGGGCAAGCGCCTTTTCATGATCTCGACCGGCACCGGCATCGCGCCCTTCGCCAGCCTGCTGCGCGATCCTGATACCTATGAGCGCTACGAGCACGTCTTCCTTACCCACACCTGCCGCGACGTGGCCGAGTTGACCTATGGCCAGGAACTGGTCGCCAATCTCGAAAGCGACCCGCTGATCGGCGAGCTGACCCATGGCCGCGTCACGCTCTACAATTCGACGACGCGTGAGGAATCCGAGCGCATGGGCCGCATCACCGCGCTCATTTCGTCGGGCAAGTTCTACAGCGACCTCGGCATCGACAAGCTCGATCCCGAAACCGACCGCATCATGATCTGCGGCTCGATGCACATGCTGAAGGACGTCAAGGAACTGGCTGAGAGCCTCGGCTTCGTCGAGGGCTCGCTGAATGAGCCGGGCAGCTTCGTCGTCGAGCGCGCCTTCGTCGGCTGACGCTTCCCTCAGTGCCGGATCGCCTGGCGGTCCGGCGTTTTGACCATCCGGTCAAAATAACGCTTCGCCGTTTCGATTTTTCGTCTAACTTCCGCCCCGGGGACTCGTGGAGCATAGCTACACGGGCTATTCTTGTTTTGCCGCGACGAAAGCATGGCTTTCCGTCGACGGCTCTTGAGATGTCGCGCCGACGACAAGGCGTCCGGAGGAAAGGCAGTCACATGAGCGGCGAGCTGCGCGAAGCCGAGAACCCGTCGTCCGCTATTGTGACCCCCTTGCCGGCGCGGCTGGCTGCGAATGTGGCCGACGGGCACGCCATTGCGCGCAATCCCGGCATGGTGCTGGATCTGGGTGTTCTGGAATCGATGCGCAGCGTCAACCGCTCGGCGCTGGAGCGGCGGGTCGGCACGCTGACCAAGCGTCGCTCGATCAAGGCCGACAACCAGGCGGCTTGGCTGCTGCGGTCGATTTCGCTGATGGATCTGACGACGCTCAACTCCAACGACACTGACGAGCGTGTGCGCCGGCTCTGCGCCAAGGCGCTGAACCCGCTGCGCCGCGACCTGACCGAGGCGCTGGGACTGGGTGAGGTGCTGCTCCGGCCGGCGGCGGTCTGCGTCTATCATCCGTTCGTGGCCACCGCCGTGGAAGTGGTGAAGGGGTCGGGTATCCATGTCGCTGCGGTGTCGACGGCCTTTCCGCATGGCCTGGCACCCCTGTCGACACGCCTTGCCGAGATCGAGGCGTCGGTATCGGACGGCGCCGACGAGATCGATGTCGTCATTCCGCGCGGACTGGTATTCGGTGCGAAGTGGCAGGAGCTCTATGACGAGATCAGGCAGATGCGTGCTGCCTGCGGCGAGGCGCATCTGAAGGTCATCCTGGGCACCGGCGATCTGGCGACTTTGCGCAATGTCACGCTGGCCTCGATGGTGGCGATGATGGCGGGTGCCGACTTCATCAAGACCTCGACCGGCAAGGAAAGCGTCAATGCGACGCTGCCCGTCGGCCTCGCCATGGTCAGGGCCATCCGCGCCTATCACGAGCAGACCGGCTACTTCATCGGCTTCAAGCCGGCCGGCGGCATCTCGACGGCAAAAGTCTCGCTCGACTGGCTGGTGCTGATGAAGGAAGAACTTGGCCGGCCCTGGCTCGAACCGGAGCTGTTCCGCTTCGGCGCCTCGAGCCTTTTGACCGACATCGAACGCCAGCTCGAACACCACATCAGCGGCCGCTACTCGGCCAACCACCGCCACGCCATGGCGTGAGACGATGGGCGCGAAAGCAATCGCCGTGGAGCTTCTTCGCACCCCCCTCTGGCCTGCCGGCCATCTCCGCCGCAAGGGGGGAGATTGGCAGCTTCGCCGCTCACACCTTTCCTCCAACCTCGATGATTGGCGGCGACGTCAGCGCAGGCTGATCTCCCCCCTTGCGGGGGAGATGGCCGCCCCTTTGACAAATATGGGGCCAGAGGGGGGTGCGAAGGATCGCCGACCTCGCAACGAATTGCTGGGAACATTCCAATGAACATTCTCGAACGATACCACGCCATGGATTATGCCCCAGCCCCCGAGGCCCGCTCAGAAGCCGATGCCTGGCTTGGGGCCCGCGATTTCTCGAAGGCGCTGTTCATCGCAGGCGACTGGCGCGCCGGCATTGACGGCAAGAGCTTCGACACATCCGATCCCTCAACCGGCAAGCTTCTGGCCAAGGTGTCGGACGCCTCTGCCGCCGACATCGAGACGGCGGTGGCCGCAGCCCGCAAGGCGCTGCCGAAGTGGAGTGCTGCCTCGGGTTATGAGCGCGCAAAAGTGCTTTATGCCATCGGCCGCGCCATGCAGCGCCACCAGCGCCTGTTTGCGGTGCTGGAAAGCCTCGACAACGGCAAGCCGATCCGCGAGAGCCGCGACATCGACGTGCCGCTGGCGATCCGCCACTTCATCCACCATGCCGGCTGGGCCCAGTCGCTGGACCGGGAATTCCCAGGCCGCAAGCCAGCCGGTGTCGTCGGCCAGATCATCCCGTGGAATTTTCCGCTGCTGATGCTGGCCTGGAAGATCGCACCGGCCCTTGCCACCGGCTGCACCGTTGTCCTGAAGCCGGCCGAGTTCACGCCGCTGACGGCAATCTTGTTTGCCGAGATCTGCGAACGCGCCGGTGTGCCCAAGGGCGTGGTCAATATCGTCCAGGGCGGACCCGAGGCAGGGGTGGCGATCGTCAACCATCCCGGCATCGACAAGATCGCGTTTACCGGCTCCTCGGAGGTCGGCAAGATCATCCGCAAGGCAACTGCGGGCTCTGGCAAGAAGCTGTCGCTGGAACTCGGCGGCAAGTCGGCCTTCATCGTCTTCGAAGACGCCGATCTCGACAGCGCCGTCGAGGGACTTGTCGACGGCATCTGGTTCAACCAGGGCCAGGTCTGCTGTGCCGGCTCGCGGCTTCTGGTGCAGGAGAGCGTAGCCGAAGCCTTCATCGCCAAGGTCAAGACACGGATGAGCCGGCTGCGGGTCGGATCTCCGCTCGACAAGAACACCGACATCGGCCCGCTGGTCGACAAGACCCAGCTCGACCGCGTCAGGCGCCTTGTCGAGGAAGGTGCAAGACAGGGTGCCGTCTGCTGGCAGCCCGACCAGGATGTGCCATCATCAGGCTATTATCACCTGCCGACGCTGGCGACGGGTGTTGCGCCCGCCAACATCCTTGCCCAGGAGGAGGTGTTCGGTCCGGTGCTCGCCACCATGAGCTTCCGCAACACCGAAGAGGCGGTCGAACTCGCCAACAACACCCGTTATGGCCTTGCCGCCTCGGTGTGGAGCGAAAACGTCAATCTTGCCTTGCATGTCGCCCCGCAGCTCAAGGCCGGCGTGGTCTGGATCAACGGCACCAACATGTTCGATGCTGCCTGCGGCTTCGGCGGCTACCGCGAGAGTGGCTTTGGCCGCGAGGGCGGGCGCGAGGGGCTGGAGGAATATCTGGCGCCGGGCGAGCCGCATGGCCCGGTCATCAAGCCGTCGGTAGCACCGAAGCAGGCCGCCCGCGACACCAGCGAGAACCAGGCCATCGACCGCACGGCAAAGCTGTTCATCGCAGGCAAGCAGGTGCGCCCCGACGGCAACTATTCGCTGCCGATTCTGACCTCCAAGGGCAAGCTCGCGGGCGAGGTCGGCTTGGGCAGCCGCAAGGACATCCGCGATGCGGTCTCGGCGGCGCGCGCCTGCAAGGCCTGGCCCGAAGCGACCGCCTATAACAGGGCCCAGGTGCTCTACTACCTCGCCGAGAACCTGTCGGGCCGTACGGAAGAGTTTGCTGCCCGCATCGCCGAACTGACCGGTGCTGCCCACAAGGCTGCCAAGTCAGAAGTCGAGGCCTCGATCGAGCGGCTGTTCTATTATGCCGGCATGGCCGACAAGTTCGAGGGCAGGGTGCACCAGCCGCCGGCGCGCACCGTCACGCTTGCCCTGCACGAGCCTGTCGGCGTCATCGGCATCGTTGCCCCTGACGAGGCGCCGCTGCTCGGCCTGATCTCGCTGCTCGCCCCGGCACTTGCCATGGGCAACACCACGGTCGTGGTGCCCTCGGCCGCCGCCCCGCTCGTGGCCACCGACCTCTACCAGGTACTCGAGTATTCAGACGTCCCTGCCGGTGCGATCAACATCGTCACCGGGCATACGGCGGAACTCACAGCCGTGCTTGCCAAGCATGACGACGTCGACGGCCTCTGGGTCGTCGCCGAGGCCGAGATCTGCGCCAAAGCGGAGGCTGAATCGACTGGCAATCTCAAGCGCGTCTGGACCGGGCACGGCCGCAGCCTCGACTGGCCGACCGCCCAGGGCGAAGCCTTCCTCCGCCGCGCCGTCGAGATCAAGAACGTCTGGGTCCCATACGGGGACTGAGGGGAATAGGGGAATAGGGGTTATCGCCTTCCCTTACTCCCTTACTCCCTTACTCCCTTACTCCCTTACTCCCTTGCTCCCTTGCTCCCTTGCTCCCTTGCTCCCTTGCTCCCTTGGCCCTCAGCTTATCTTCGTCAGCAGCTGCAGCAGGGTCTCTGCGTCCTTCGCCGACAGCGGCGACAACGTCTCCTCGGTGATCGTCCGCGCCCGCGGCAGAAGCTCGACAATGAGGCGGTGGCCCTCGTCGGTCAGCTTGACCATCAGGCGCCTTTTGTCGACCTCATGTTTGGCCAGCTGCACCAGCCCGCGTGCCGCGAGCCGGTCGATGACGCCCTTCACGGTCGCCGCATCCATGGCGATCAGGCCGCCCAGCTGGTTCTGCGAGGTTTCGCCGACGTCGCGCAGCTTGGCGAGCGCGGCGAACTGCGGTGGCGTCAGGTCGGCAATATGCGTCGCGAAGATCGCGACGTGACGCTGGTTGGCCTTGCGCAGGACAAAACCGATCTGTCCCTGGACCTGGTAGGTACCTTCGGTGGTTTCGGGGCTCATCGCAAGCCATCCCAGGCCTTGATGTCGGAGGCCTTCAATCCACCCATGCGGTCGTGAATGCGCGGCCCCGAGGTCATGACCAATGCAAAGACGATCTCGTCCGGTCGCGGCCCGTCGGGCACCCCCACTTCCATGGCATCGAAATGGCTGCGCACATAGGCGGCGTTGACATGGCCGATCGGCACGTCGAGCCGCGCGCCGAAAGCACCCAGCTTCTTGGCCGAGGGCACGATCGCCTTGGCTTCGCCAAGCCGCTCGCGCATGGCGTAACCGCCGGGCACATGCCACAGCGCGCCGTGTTCCAGTTCGCCGGCCGAGCCGACAATGGCGCCTTTGCCATAACCGTCGATGGCCTTCGCATCGCCGCCCAGCGCCGCGATCAGCCGGTCGGACAGCATCAGCCCGAGCGGTTTCAGATCCTCCATCGCGCTCTCAAGCTCTTCGACATAGCGGTCGGCGAACGGGTTCTTCACCACCGCAAGCGCTGCCGCTCGTCGTCGGGGGATATGCGCGGGTGGCCCTCCGTCGTGCAGGATTTCCTCGATCGTTACAGCGATCTTCCGGATCGGAAAGTCAGGCATGGACAGGTTCCCCCCTTGTCACACCATCGGTTACGGCAAGCTCATGCGTGCCGCTTATGCGGGTTCGGCCTCCTAGGTATAGAGCTGCAGTCTGGATTGACCCTTGCCGCCGCAAGGATTCGGCCACGGAAAATCCGGCGTCGAGCGCCGCCTCGATGTCGGCGGGGGCAAGCGGCGCGACGTCTGTCGTCACCAGCCGGTCGCCAAGGTCGCTGTCGGGCGCCAGGTCGCATGCTGGCCTGCGGTGGATGGCTGTGTGGCCGGGCAGGTCGACAGCGTTGGCGATCAGCGTCGCCGCAGCATCGGCCGCGGCCGCGTTTACCGCGAGCACCGTTACAGCGTCGGCGATGCCGAGCGAAAAGCTGCGGCCGCGCCAGCCGCTGGTGGCGATGCCGCGCACTGCGTCCTGCCAGTGGATCGTCAGCCTGTCGGCCAGGCCGTGGCCCGTGCCGGCAATCGCCACCGAGAATTCCTGGCCACGGGCGATGTGCAGGGCGATGTCACCGCCATTGTTGACATAGGCGCGCTCGATTGAACGCCCGGCGATCATCGCGGCCATCATCTCGTCGGCGACAGAACCTGCGACGGCGGCCATCGGTGTGATGAACTGCCCAGCCAAAGGCGCGACGGCGGCTTCCATGCGCCGCGCCGTTGGTCCGTCAAAGTCGCGGGGCCTTGACGATGCCGGGCGGCGCAGTTGGGCAAGCTCCTCGACCAGCTCGTCCAGGATGGTCTGGAAGCGTTCCGCCGCCTGTTCGTAAGCGGCGCGCACCTCGCCGGTCTCGCCAAATGCCTCGACGATCAGGTCGATGGGGCCATGATTGAAATGCAGGCGGTGCTTGTCGGGCAGCCAGGAGATTTCGGGTCCATTCATCGCGACCCGCCCGGCGCCGTCAGGCGCAACTGCGCCAGCGGTGGCCAGGGGTTGTCGGTCCCGGCCGCTTCCGTCGCCCGCTCGTTGAGATACTCGCCGCCGCGCGCCAGCACGTCGTCGATGCTCCTGATCTCGCCGTCATAGCCGCCCAGTGCCAGATAGTCGTCGCGCCGCAAGGTGAATTCGATTGGCGCCACCAGGGCCGGTGTCGGCACATAACCGAAAGCGTTGTCGGGCACCCTGAGGACGTCGACCATCAGCGTGATGCCGCCGCCCGGCCAGACATAGACAGGCGCGCCGCCCACCGTCACGTAGGTTCTCAGGCCTTGCACCGAACGTGTCAGGTTGACCGGGTTTTCCGTCACCCCGGCGCGCAGGCTGCCGCCGGCGCCGCCGACGAACAGCACGGTACACAAAGCCGGCTCACAATTGTCCTCGATCAGCCCAACCGACTTGCGCAAGCGGTCCGGGAACGGCTTCTTGACCGGCATCAATTCGTCGTTGAGCTCGTAATAGGCGAACTGCTCGCCCGTCGTCGAAACCATCAGCAGCGACAGGCCGGGCCGCGCGCCTTTCTTGGCATTCCATTCGCCGAGGATCTCGAGCGGGTCGGAGATGCTGGTTCCACCCCAGCCGAGGCCGGGCTCCGACACCTTGAAATAACGCCCCGGCGTCGAGCGGCGGCCGAGGATCTTAATGCCGGTCTCCTCCCAGCCAAGCACCTTGCCGGCCTGGTGCTCGGAGACGACGCCAGTGATGTGGTCGTCGACGACAACCACCTCGTCAACGAGCCCGCGCCATTGCGTGGCGAACATGCCTATGGTCGCCGAGCCACAGCCGACGCGCATGCGGTGTTCGGTCGTGCCATCGATGACCGGCGGCTTGCCGGCCTCGACCACGATGGCGGCGCCGCCGTCGATGCTCAGCTCGACGGGCTTCTTGTTGCAGAGGTCGAGCAGCACCGCGCAGGTCACCCGGCCTTCGCTCTTCGAGCCGCCGGTCAAATGGTGGACGCCACCGAGCGACAGCATCTGCGAGCCGTATTCGCCCGTCGTCACATGGCCGATGGCCTCGCCCTGGGCACGCACCGTCGCCGTCTCGGGGCCGAGATGGCGGTCGGTGTCGATCTTCACCTTGACGCCGCAATAGGAGAAGATGCCCTCGGTGACAACGGTGACTAGATCGACGCCTGCGAGCTGCTGGCTGACGATGAACGGTGCCGGCTTGTAGTCGGGATAGGTGGTGCCGGCACCGATGGCGGTAACGAAGCGCCGCCCGGTGTTGACCAGTTCGCCATCCCACGCCTCGCCGCTGAAAGGCACCACGGAATTGCCGCTTTCGACCGCGAAATCGAGCACGCGGACTGGGTCGGCGCGCACGATCATGCCGCCGAAATTGCCATAGCGGTCGCAGGCGCCGGTGTGCCCTTCGGCGATGTAGCACATCACGGGGCAGGCATCGCAGCGCAGCTTTTCGCCCGCCTGCCTGTCGCCGGCCGGGTGTGTCTCGAAACGCTCGGAAAGCTCGTTCATCGACGTGCCTCCTCGATTGCGGCCAGGATTCGCGACGGCGTTGCCGGCACCTTGGTGATCGCCACGCCGATGGCGTGGCGGATGGCGTTGAGGATGGCGGGCGCCGTCGGGATCAGCACATGCTCGCCCAAACCCTTGGCGCCAAAGGGTCCTTCCGGGTCCGGAACTTCCACCAGTATGGTTTCTATCGGCGGCACGTCACCGATCGTCGGGATCAGGTAGTCGTGCAGGTTCTCGGTACGGCCGGGAATGTACTCTTCCATCAGCGCCATGCCGATGCCCTGGGCGATGCCGCCCTCGATCTGGCCTTCGGCAAGCAGCGGGTTGATCGCCCGGCCGACATCATGCGCCGCGGTGATCTTGATCAGCTTCACGGTGCCAAGCCTCATGTCGACCTCAAGCTCGGCGATCTGCGCGCCATAGCCGTAGACGGCATAAGGTTTGCCTTGGCCCTTGGCATCGAGCGTCGTCGTCGGCGGGTCGTAGCTTTCCTCGGCGGCGAAGACAAGGCCGTCCTTGTCCACTTCGAGCAACGTCAGATCGATGCGCCGCCGCTCGCCGCCCTCATGCACCAGGAGCAGTCCGCCCGGCAAAAGCTGCAGCGACGCTTTGGCCGAGACATTGGCAAAGCGCAGGATGCCGTCTCGCAAGGCTTTCGCGGACTTTTCCGCCGCTTTTCCCGAGACATAGGTCTGGCGCGACGCCGAGGTCTTGCCCGCATCGGGTGTAACAGCCGTATCGGCACTTCGAAGCACGAAATCGCCGAGCGGCAGGCCCAGCGCGTCGGCGGCGATCTGGGCGATGACGGTGTTGGCGCCCTGGCCGATGTCGACCGCGCCCTGGTGCAGCACGACCTTGCCTTCGGGTGAGATGCCCAGCTTGATTGTCGAGGGGTTGGGCAAAGACGTGTTGCCGCAGCCATACCAGCACGAGGCGATTCCGACGCCGCGCTTGATCTTGCCGTTGGCCGCGTTGAAAGCGTCGGCTTCGGCCAGCGCGCGTGTCCAGCGCAGGCTCAGCGCCTCGAGGCAGTCGCCGATGCCGACACCGGTGTCGAGCCGCTGCCCGGTCACCGTTTCGGAGCCGTTTCGAAGAGCATTTTTCAAGCGTATTTGCAACCGGTCGAGGCCAAGCTTGTCGGCCAGTTGGTCGAGCAGCGTCTCTTGCATCAGGGTAGCCTGCGGCACGCCGAAACCACGGAACGCGCCCGACACCGGGCCATTGGTGTGGATGGCGCGAGCGATGGCGCGGTAATGCGGCGTGGCATAGGGCCCGGAGGCATGCACCGGCACGCGATTGGCGACGGTCGGGCCGAAGCTGGCATAGGCACCGGTGTTGAACTCGCCATCGAACACCATGCCGCGAATGGTGCCGTCGGCATTGGCGCCGATTGTTGCCTTCATCGCGGCCGGATGGCGCTTCGTCGTCGAGGCCATCGATTCGGTGCGGCTATAGGCAAGGGCTGCCGGGCGCCCTGTCTTCAGTGCCACCAGCCCTATGAGCGGTTGCAGCGAAACGTCGATCTTGGAGCCAAAGCCGCCGCCGGTCGCCGTCGGCAGGATACGCACTTTTTCCACCGCGAGACCAAGGATACGCGCCGTGTCGTCGCGATCCAGATGCGGTGCCTGAGTGCAGGCGGCGATCGTCAGCGTATCGCTGTCCATCAATGCATAGCCGGCTTCGGGTTCGATGTAGGCGTGCTCGACATAGGAGGTCTGCATGCTGCTGGAGACCACGCATGCGGCCTGCGCCAGGGCACTTTCCGGCTCGCCGCGCTCGACAAGGCCGCGCACCAGCAGGTTGTCGGGTCGGTTGGCATGGACCAGCACTGCGCCTTGCGCCTGGGAAGTGGCCGGCTCCAGTGCTGCCGGCAACTCGCGCCAGGTGATGGGGAAAGACGTCACATCCAGGTCGCGCGCCGCCCAGCCTTCGCAAGCGACAAGCGCCACCGCCTCGCCACGGAAACGTGTCTCGCTCTCGGCCAGTGCCGGCTGGTCGGCAAAAGGCGGGATAACGCCGAAGCTGTTGATGCCGGGGATGTCGCCGGCGGTGAAAACCGCAACGATGCCCGCATTGCCTGCGACGTAGGCGTCGAGGTCGCCGAACGAGAATGCGGCTCGGTGATGCGGCGAGCGGATCACCAGCACCGACAACGCATCGGCGGGAAATGAATCGCCGCCGAATCTTTCGCTGCCAATCACCTTCGGGATGCCGTCGAGCCTGATGGGCGAGGCGCCTACGGCCGAACCAGCCGGGGGCATGCGAAAATCAAGGGATGGTGGCAGCATAAAGTGCCATGCCTCCATCACCGCCTCGACGATCTTGCGATAGCCGGTGCAGCGGCACAGGACCCCGCCGAGCGCGTCCTGGACCTGTTGTTCGCTTGGGCGCGGCTCCCGTTCCAGCAACGCAGTTGCCGTCACAAGCAGTCCGGGCGTGCAGAAACCGCATTGCGCGGCGCCATGTGCCAGGAACGACGCCTGCAGCGCCGAGAGGTCGCTGCCCCGCAGCCCTTCCACGGTGCGGATCGAAGCGCCTTCGACCGAGGCCATCGGCAGCAGGCAGGCGCAGACGGGCTCGCCGCCGAGCAGCACGGTGCAGGCGCCGCAATCGCCGGCATCGCAGCCGACCTTGGTGCCCGTCAGCCTGAGGTCGTCGCGCAGTACCGACGACAGGCGCCGCATCGGCGCAGCGGACACCGACACGGAGGCGCCGTTGACAGTGAAGCTGATCGGCGCCCGGTCGGTTTTCATGCCGCCGTCCGTCTCTGCGAGCCATGCGTTGCAAGCAGAAGCGCCCGCGCCACGATTTCGCGCGCAGCACTTCGCCTGTATCCGGCACTGCCGCGCACATCGTCGATTGGTGACAATTCATCCAATCCGGCAGCTTGCACCGCGGCTTCGGCGACCTCCGGCCTATGCCCGACAAGTGCTGCTTCCAGCGCGTGCAGCCGTCGCGCCACGGCCGAGCACGACCCCACCGAAATCGCCGCGCTTGCGATCCGCGCGTCCGTACCGAGCACGACCCTGGCCGCCGCCATGGCGATCGAAATGACCAGATAGCGCCGCGCACCCAGTTTGACGAAGGCCGAGCCGCCGCCAGTGCTGGCCTTGGGAATGCGCAGCGCCGTCACCAGCTCGTCCTCGCGCAGCTTGGTTCGGCGGTTGCCTATGATGAACGCGCCAAGCGGCAAAATGCGCATCTCGTGGCGCGACCGCAGCTCGACCTCGGCGTCGAGGATCATCAGCGCCGGTACCCCATCGGCGGCCGGTGAGGCGTTGCATATGTTGCCGGCTATCGACGCGACGTGCTGAATCTGGATCGAGCCAATTTCGCGCGCCGCCTGCTTCAGCGCGTCGAAGGCCGGCGGCAGCGGCGCCTGGATGATCTCGGTCCAACTGGTGCGCGCACCAATGACGAAGTGATTGTCGCTTTCGGTGATGCCGCGCAGTGCGCCGATGTCATTGATATCGATTACATCGAAATAGAGAGGCCGGTTGCCAAGAGCGGGGTAAACGTCCGTCGCACCCGCCAACACTCGCCAAGAGCCCTCGCTGAGCAGCGCCAGCGCCTCGTCGAGTGACTTGGGTTTCGCGTAACGGGTCACGCAATGCCTCCCGGCTGTTGCCGGACATTTTCATTCGTACACAAGTGATAACCTGCCGCGATCTTTTGTCAAAGCCTGGCTTTACTTCGCCGGATCACTTGCCGGTGGGCGCATGGCGGCCAAGTTGAAGGTTGACGCCGGCCGCCATCTGGTCGAATTTCGGCGGCCCGCCAGCACGGCGGTATCAGAAACGAGTTGGGGACATCATGGCTACGGACGCGCTCGTCGTCGTCGATCTGCAAAACGACTTCTGCCCTGGCGGCGCGCTTGCCGTGAATGGGGGCGACGAGATCATCCCGCTTGTCAATGACCTGATCCGCCACAGCGAGCACGTGCTGCTTACCCAGGATTGGCATCCGGCCGGTCATTCGAGCTTCGCCTCGAGCCATCCCGGCAAGCAGCCTTTCGAAAGTGTCCGCATGTCCTATGGCCCCCAAACGCTGTGGCCGGATCACTGCATTCAGGGCAGCCGCGGCGCCGATTTCCATTCCGGCCTTGCCTGGTCCAAGGCCGAACTGGTTATCCGCAAGGGGTTTCGTCCGAACATTGACAGCTACTCGGCGTTTTTCGAGAACGACCGCTTCACGCCGACGGGCCTTGCCGGATACCTGCGCGAGCGCGACGTCGCCTCGATCACGCTTGTCGGCCTCGCCACCGATTTCTGCGTCGCCTATTCGGCGCTTGATGCGGTCAAGCATGGCTTCGCCACCACGGTGCGGCTCGATGCGTGCCGCGCGATCGATCTGGGCGGTTCCCTCGACTCGATGATCGGCAAGATGCGTGACGCCGGCGTCAAGCTGGTCTGATTTCCTGACTTTGGCAGCATCAGACGTTGCGGTCACCAATTCGAACACAATGCCCGGCGTAAACGCCGGTTCCGAGGGGACGGCATGAAGGGTTCGCGTATTGCGGCAGCGTCTCTGGCGCTGGCCTGCCTGCTGGCGAGTGCAAGCACCGCGCTGGCTGCCGAGCAGGGATTGCCCGGGGCGACGATGTCGTTGGTGTGGGCACTGCCGTTTGCGGGATTGCTGCTCTCCATCGCCACCGGGCCGCTGCTTTATCCGCACCTCTGGGAGCAGCACTACGGCAAGATCACAGCCGGCTGGGCGGCGCTGGTGGTGGTGCCGATGGCGCTGTCTTTCGGCTTCGACATCTCAGTCGAGGCCGTGCTGCACACGCTGCTGCTCGAATACATGTCCTTCATCATTCTTTTGTTTGCCCTTTTCACCATCTCGGGCGGCATCCTGGTGGCAGGCAACATCCAGGGCACGCCGCTCATCAATGCCGGCCTTCTGGTCATTGGCGCGTTGCTGGCCTCCGTCGTCGGCACCACCGGCGCGTCGATGATCATGATCCGGCCGGTGATCCGCGCCAACGACAACCGGCCGTTTAACGCCCATGTCATCGTCTTCTTCATCTTCCTGGTGTCCAACATCGGCGGCTCGCTGACGCCGCTCGGCGACCCACCGCTGTTCGTCGGCTTTCTGCGCGGCGTAGACTTCTTCTGGACCACCGTCCATCTCTGGCGCGAGGCGCTGTTGGTCGGCGGCATCGTGCTGGCCGCCTTCCTCGCCGTCGATTGGCACTTTCACCGGCGCGAGTCCGGGCAGCCCAAGGTCAAGGACCCGACACCACATTCGAAGGTGCGCATCCGCGGACTTGCCAATATCGCTTTGCTCGCCGGTGTCATCGCCGCGATCCTGATGTCGGCGTCATGGAAGCCCGGCGTCGCGTTCTCCGTCTACGGCGTCCATGTCGAACTTCAGAACCTCGTCCGTGACGCCATCATCCTGGCATTGGCCTTCGTGTCACTGGCGGTCACCCGCAAGGAATACCGCGCCGCCAACGGGTTTTCATGGGGTCCTATTCTCGAAGTGGCCAAGCTGTTTGCCGGCATCTTCGTTTGCATCGTGCCCGTCATCGCCATCCTGCGCGCCGGGCTAGATGGGGCTTTCGCGCCGCTGGTGGCGCTGGTCACCGGACCGGGCGGCGAGCCTGACAACCTCGCCTATTTCTGGCTGACGGGCGTGCTGTCGTCCTTCCTCGACAATGCGCCGACCTATCTCGTCTTCTTCGAGCTTGCCGGCGGAGACCCACAGGCGCTGATGACGACCTTTGCCACAACACTGGTGGCGATCTCGGCCGGCGCCGTGTTCATGGGCGCCAACACCTATATCGGCAATGCGCCGAACTTCATGGTCTACGCCATCGCCCGGGAAAGCGGGGTCAGGATGCCCGGCTTTTTCGGCTACATGCTGTGGTCGAGCGCGATGCTGATCCCGACCTTCCTGATCGCGGGGTTTGTGTTCTTCGCCTAACCCACGCCGACATAGCGCCTGACCAGCCCAGGATCCTCGCGCAGCCGCCCCACGTCCACCGTCTCGCGGTTGCGACCGTTCTCAATGAAGGCGACGCGATCGGCGACGGGCAGCACGGCGTCGACGCGCTGTTCGACGAGAATGGTCGAGACATCGCGCTCGCGCAGCCTGGCCACGGTTTCGCGGATATTGGCGATCATCGACGGCATCAGCCCTTCGGTCGGCTCGTCGAGCAGCAGGACCTCGGGTTCAACACACAGCGCGCGCGCCATGGCCAGCATCTGCTGCTCGCCGCCCGACAACGTGCCGGAACGCTGCTTCAGCCGGTCGCGCAACAGCGGGAACAGGTCGAGCACGCTGTCGCGCACCGCCTTGCCCCTCTTGCGGGTCATCAGGCCGATCTCGATGTTTTCGGCGACGGTCAGCTCGGCAAACAGCCGGCGCCCTTGCGGCACATAAGCCACACCCGCCTTTGGCACCTCGTGCGCAGGGAGCTCGGTCAGCACGCGTTCGCCCAGCCTGATCGAGCCCGCACGCGCCGGCACCAGCCCCATGATCGCCTTCAGCGTCGTGGTCTTGCCGGCGCCGTTACGGCCGAGCAGGCACAGCACCTCGCCCTTGCGCAGTTCGAGGTCGAGGCCGTGCAGCACCTGCACTTCGCCGTAAAAGCAGTCGAGGCCTGATATCGTCAGCGCCGCATTCATGCTTCGGCCTCCTGAGCGGTGCCAAGATAGGCTTCTTGCACGGCGGCGTTGGCGCGGATCTCGGCCGGGCTGCCTTCGGCGAGGATCCTGCCGGCATTGAACACGCTGATGCGACGGGCCAGCGCCATGACAACGGGCATGTTGTGCTCGATCAGCAGGATGGTGGCGTCACGGGCGATCTCGCGGGCCAGGGCGATGAAGTTCTCGATCTCGCCGTCCGACAGGCCCTGCGTCGGTTCGTCGAGAATGAGCAGACGCGGCCTGAGCGCCAGGCCCATGGCCACCTCGAGCAGCCGCTGGTGGCCATAGGCCAGAGTGCCGGCCTGCTCATGCGCGCGGCCAGCGAGGCCGACGCGCTCCAGCGCCTCCATCGCCCCTTGCCGCACCGCGCCGCGCGACCGGCCGTCGGTCAGTGTGCGCTGTACCGGCAGGGCGACGTTGTCGTAGGCGCTGAGATTGGCGAAGACGCTGGTGATCTGGAAGGTGTAGGCGATGCCGCGCCGGACCCGCAGATGCGCCGGCATGGCGGTGATATCCTCGCCGTCGAAGACGATACTGCCTGAGGTCGGTGCGTAGCGGCCGCAGACGAGGCTGACGAAAGTGGTCTTGCCGGCGCCGTTGGGGCCGATCACCGCCCTGATCTCGCCCGGCTCAAGCGAGAAGTCGACATTGTCGACGGCGCGCAGGCCGCCGAAATGACGCGACAGACCCTTGGTGGTCAGAAGCGCCGTCACGGCAGCCACCCGAGCCAGCGGTCGCGCAGCGTGCCGAGAACGCCCTTGCGGAACCAGAGCACCAACAGGATCAGCATTGCGCCGACAATAAGCATGTAGGCCGAGGTGTAGCTGCTGGTGATGTCGATCACGTAGTACATGAACAATGTGCCGAGCAGCGGCCCGAGTGTGGTCGCGGCACCGCCGAGCAGCACCCAGAGCAGTGGCAGGATCGAATATTGCACCGAGGCAAATGTCGAGCCGACATAGCCGAACAACAGGGCATAGGCCGCCCCGGCCGCGGCACAGATGACGCCCGAGGTGACGACTGCCGCCAGCTTGTTGGCGAAGGTGTCGTAGCCAAGCATCTTCGCGCGCTCTCCGTTTTCGCGGATCGCGACCAGCACACGGCCGTGGCGCGAGCGGACGATGGCGAGCGTGGCGAACAGGGCAGCGGCAAACAGCGCCACTGCCGAGAGATAGCGCGTCGCCGGGTTGGTCAGGTCGAGCGTGCCGGTTCCCAAAGTGATCTGCCGCGCCTGCTGCTGCAGCACCAGCCCCTCGTCGCCGCGCGTCCATGCGCCGAAATAGAGTGTTACGAGATAAAACACCTGGGCAAACATCATGGTCACGATCATGAAGGCGACACCCGAAGTCCGGAGCGCCAGCAGGCCGACAATCAGCGACACGAGGAAGCCCGCGCCGACGCCACCGGCAAAGGCCGACACCACGCCCCAGCCAAGATGATAGAGCGGCAGCCCGGCGCCATAGAGCCCGGCGGCGAAGAACATGGCGTGGCCGAGGCTCAAGAGCCCGACATAACCGAACAGAAGGTTGTAGCCCATGGCGAAGATGGCCAGCACCAGCACCCGCGCCAGAACGCCATGGTGGTATTCGGGCAGGATGTAGTTGAGCGCGACGAGCAGGGCGATGACCACTGCATGCAACGCGTAGACCCTGGCCGTCGCCCCGTCGCCGCTCATTTTGTCGCCGTTCCGAACAGGCCCTGCGGCCGGAACACCAGCACCATGGCGACGACGAGCGTGGCGATGATCTTGGCCAGGGTCGGCGAGAAGAACACCGAGATGATGCCGTCGGATACGCCGATGAGAAGGGCGGCAATGACGGTGCCGCGCAGCGAGCCCAGCCCGCCGATGATGACGACGATGAACGACAGCAACAGCGGGTCGAGACCCATCAAATAATGCGCCTGCTGGATCGGCACGATCAGCACGGCGGCGATTGCCGCGAGCATCGCGCCAAGCGCGAACACCGCGCCATAGACGCGTCCGACCGGGATGCCGAAGGCCTGAGCGGTCTCACGGTCGTATTGAGTCGCCCGCATGACAAGGCCGATCCTCGTGCGGGTCAGCACCAGCCAGGTGGCAAGCAGCAAAAGCGCCGATGCGGCGATGATCGACAGCTTGTAGCCGGAGTAGCCGAACCAGGGCAGCTGGATTCGGACGTTGAAGGGCGGCGTCACCGGCCGCGCCTCGGGGCCGTAGAAGGTCAGAGCCAGCTGCTGGATGATGTAGAGCAGGCCGATGGTGGCGACAATGGTGGCTTCCGGGTTGTAGTCGAGCCGGCGCAGGACAAGCCGCTCAGATATCCAGGCGATGAAGCCGACGATCAGCGGCGCCAGCACCAGGGCTGCGGCGAAGCCGAGAGCTGGGTGTCCACCAACGGCTGTGGTGATCGCCCATGCGAGCACGGCGCCGAGCATGAAGAATTCGCCATGCGCGACATTGACGATGCGCATCACGCCGAACACCAGCGACAGGCCAAGCGCTGTCAGCGCCAGCACTGCCGAGGTGACCAGGCCTTCGAGCGTGGCAAGCAGGAGATGCGGGAAGAAGGCCACTAGCCAACCCACCTGGGTTGCGCTTCGTCGCACCCCCCTCTGGCCTGCCGGCCATTTCCGCCACAAGGGGGGAGATCAGCTGACGCTGATATCTGCGCCAACCACGGACGGTGCAAGATGGCAGCGGCGACGGAGCTGCTTATCTCCCCCCTTGTGGGGGAAATGGCCGGCAGGCCAGAGGGGGGCAACGTCGAGCGCATTACAGGCCAGTCTATCGCCGTACCCTCACAACGGCTGCGTCGTGTAGTCCGCCTCCGGCTCGTACAGACCGTCCTCGATCGAGGTCCGGTGGACGACGTTGAGCTTGCCGCCTTCGACCTTGGAGATGTTCTGGTGGCCGAAGACCTGGTGGATCTTGCCGTTGAACGTCTTGTCGCCCTGCGGGTGTTCGGGACCTTCCTTGAACGCGGTCAGCGCCTCGGTCGCCTCGACAAGCTTGGCGCGGTCTTCGGGCCCCTTGTAGCCTGAATCCTCCATCGCCTTCTTGATGACGTAGAGCGTTTCCCAGCAGCCGAACATGTGGGCGGCGGTCGAGACGTCCTTGGCATCCGTCGTCGAGGCGCCGTTGTCGTCGATGCCGACGGCGGCGCGATACGCCTTCTGCGCCTCGCTGTCATTGGCTTGGGCGTAGCGCGGCGAGCCTTCCCAGAAATGGCTGCCGTCGAGGAATTCGAGGCCCGGGCTGTTGATGTCGACGGCCTCGAGCGAGTCGATGAAGCCGAACAGCTGCGGCTTGGTCGAGCCGTAGAATTCGCCGAGCTCCTTGACGAAGGTCAAGACGCCTGGCCCGACCATGACGTGGTACAGCACCTCGGTGTCGGCAGGGATCTGCGGCAGGTATTTGGTGAACGAGCTTTCGGTCGGTGGGATCGGGATCTGGGCGACGACCTCGCCGCCCTGCGCCTTGATGGCAGGGGTGAAATAGTCGCGATGATCGTAGCCGAAGGCATAATCCGGGTAGATCATCGTCACCTTCTTGCCGAGGTTGGCTGCGACCCAGGGTGCGACCGAGGTGACCTGGGCGCGCACGTCGGTGATGCCGGGCTGGAACACCCAGCGGTTCAGCTTGCCGGAGGCGACGTGATAGCCCTCGCTGACGACGTAATAGGGAATCTTGAGCTCGCCTGCGGTCGGCGCCGAGCCGACGACGACATGCGAGAACAGCGTGCCGAAGACGATGTCGGTCTTGTGCTGGCTGGCGAATTTCGCCACCACCTCGGCGCCGCGCTTGGGGTCGGTGCCATCATCCTCGACAATGATCTCGACCGGCCGGCCGTTGATGCCGCCGGCCTCGTTGATCAGCTTGACCGCGGCATTGGTCGTCTTTTCGTACCAGCGGCCATAGGCGGCGCCGATGCCGGTCTTGTGGGCCTGGAAGCCGATCTTGATCGGTGCGGAGGATTGCGCCTGCGAATAGCGCACGAAGCCCGGTGCCGCCATCAGGCCGGCGCCGGCAGCGATGCCTTTCAGCGCCGTGCGGCGGCTGAGGCGCGATTTTCCGAGGTCGAAGAAGCGATTGCTGTCAGTCATGCCCTGTCCCCTTGCCGTGTCTTTTGACCAACGATCGTGCGGATTGGCAGCCCTTCCGCCGAGGGCGAAAAATTGCATGTATACAAACTAGATCACCAATCCCGGGAGGTGGCAATAGTTGCTTCCCCAAGGTCAAAATCCACCTGCATTTGCACTATCCCGCCGTTGCTGTCGAGAGCAGCCAGAGGCCGAAAACGGTGTAGCCGATCATCAGCACGGTGAGCGGCAATTGGCTGAGCGAGGCGCTGGCCGCGCTCGGGTGCAGGCGCCAGGCAAACACATGGGCGACGAGCACCGCCAGCACATGCCCGCCGACGATCGCCGCCGCCTGGAGGTTCCACAGCAGCCAAGCCGAATGCGCGCCCATGGCGATGCCGGCCTCGACCGGCATGTGGGCTGTGCCGAGCAGGTTCCAGCCCAAGGCGAACGGATCCGACAGCGCCACCAGCGCGTATTGGCCGTTGACCAGAAGTGCCGTCAGATAGTGCGAGAAGTGATAGGCCAGCGCGATGGGAACGATCGACCAGACGAACAGGCCGGCGGCCTCGGGCAGCGGCGCGGCACTGCGGACCAGCCTTTCGCCCGCGACGACCGCGAGCAGTCCGACGCCGGCGAGTGCAACGAACATCGCCATCAGGCCGAAGCTGTTGGTGGCGACCAGCGCGGTGCGGCCGGGCAGTTCGAGCGGGTTGATGCTGTTGAGCCCGAGCCAGAAGAACGTCTTCGAAAAGCCGTCAAACGATACCGAAGCGAGGGTCGCGAGCAGGAACAGCGCCCCCGCGGGCGGCAGCGCTTCGGCTTGGTAAAGCTTGGCGCCCGGCCAGCACAGGGCAAGGCGCAGGCGGGACCGGTCCTTGCTTGCCTCGACGATGCCGAAGCGGCCGATCATGGCGAAGAAGGCCGAGAGGAATTCGCCCTGACGGCTCCAGCGCTCGAAGCCGAAGGCCAGCATGGCGGTGAAGGAGATGATCCAGTAGAGGCCGGCGGCCATGGCGAGGCGTGCCGGATCGTCCGGGGCGGGGTCGATCAGCTCGAACCAGGCGAAGGCGAAGAACAGAATGACTGCGGGCCAGTAGCCGAGCCATTCGGGAAGATGCAGTGGGGTCTTTTGCCGAGCCTTGGCACCCAGCGCTCCTGTGACCAAGCTATAAGGTCCGTACCATGGGTTGAGCCAAGACCAGAGATTGCCGCACAGGCCCTGGGCCAGCGTGAGCCCGACCCAGAGCAGTGTCCAGACCGTCAGGGGCAGCGGGTTGGACAGCGGGTCGCGCGAGCCGATGAAGCCCGCTGTGATCAACACTGCGAAGACGGCGAAGGCGGCGAGGCTCGCAGGCAACCGTAGATCAGGGATGGAGCCGAGCGGCAGGCGCTTGCGCCAGATGGACACCAACCGCGCCGGCGGCAGCAGTGCCAGTACCAGAAGACTCGCCGCCACCGCGAACGCTGCGCCGGCTATGTAATGCCCGGTCGGCAATAGCAGCACATGGCCACGGTCGGAGGCATGGGCGAAAGCGGGCGAGGTGTGCGATGCGGCGGCAGCGCATGCGGCAAGCACTGCTGCCGCTTTGCGTTGGATGGTTGTGGCTGTGTTGGTTCCGCGCATCACCTTGCCGGTGTGCCACATGGTCGGGGTCGCGGGAAGGGTGCGACTATCGACGGCGGATGGCGACAGGTGGTGACGCTCGCGCTTTGCGAGGCAACCCTTTAGCCTCGCGACCTTCGCACCTCCCTCTGGCCTGCCGGCCATCTCCCCCACAAGGAGGGAGATCACGTCTTCATCAGCCGCCCGGCCAACTACCAACGTTGCAAAGGCTCATCCATACAACGTTGCAGAATGAGCGCCGCCGGCAACGAGACTAATCTCTCTCCTTGTGGGGGAGATACCCGGCCGGGCAGAGCGGGGTGCGAAGGAATGAGAGGTTGAAGGAAACCCAAATTCAAGCCCCAAGCCACCCCTAAACCTTCACCAACTGCTCCACCCGGTCCTTCTCGCCGAAGATGCGCAGATAGCGGGCGATTTCTTGTCTGTCGCCGGTGGCCTTGGCGGGGTTGTCGGAGAGCTTGACCGCCGGGCGGCCATTGGCCTCGGTGACCTTGCAGACCAGCGAGATGGCGTTGAGGCGGTCGGTTTCCTTGGGCGCGCAGCCCTCGAAGTCGTTGGTGAGGTTGGTGCCCCAGCCAAAGGACATGCGCACCTTGCCCTCGAAGTGGCGGTAGGTCTCGATGATGGTGTCGACGTCGAGGCCGTCGGAGAAGATCAGCAGCTTCGAACGGGGGTCCTGGCCCTTCTTGCGCCACCAGTCGATGATGCGCTCGCCGCCTTCGATCGGCGGGGCGCTGTCGGGGCGGAAGCCGGTCCAGTCGGCGACCCAGTCGGGCGCGTCGCGCAGGAAGGCCGCCGTGCCGAAGGCATCGGGCAAGACGATCAAAAGGTTGCCGCCATAATAGCGCTGCCAGTCGCGCAGCACATTGTAGGGCGACTGCTTGAGCTCGGCCTCATCGTTGGCAAGTGCGGCATAGACCATCGGCAGCTCATGCGCGTTGGTGCCGAGCGCCTCGAGGTCAGTGTCCATGGCCAGCAGCACGTTAGAGGTGCCCGTAAAGGCCTCGCCGATGCCTTCCTTGAGCGCCTCGACACACCAGCGCTGCCACAGGAAGGAGTGGCGGCGGCGGGTGCCGAAATCGGAGATCTTGATCTCGGGCAGCATCTTCAGCCGCTCGGTCTTGTCCCACATCTTGGCCTTGGCGCGGGCGTAGAGCACGTCGAGCGCGAAGGGTCCGAAGGCCTTCATCGCCGAGCGCGAGCGCAGCTCGTTGATGATGGCAAGAGCCGGTATTTCCCACATCGAGGTCATCACCCAGGGACCGGCGAAGGTCAGCTCGTACTGGCCGTCGCGCTTTTCCAGATGGTAGGGGGGCAGCTGGAAGTTCTCGAGCCAGGCCAGGAACTCCGGCTCGAAGATCTGCTTGCGGCCGTAGAAATTATTACCGCCGAGCCAGATCATCTCCTTCTTGGTGAAGCGCAAGGTGCGGGCATGGTCGAGCTGCTCTCGCAGCTCGCCCTCGTCGATCTCCTCGGCCAGCTTGACCGAGGTGGCGCGGTTAATCAGCGAAAAGGTGGCGTCGACCTTGGGGTGCATGCCCCAGATCATCTGCAGCATCAGGAGCTTGTAGAAATCCGTGTCGAGCAGCGAGCGGACGATCGGATCGAGCTTCCAGGTGTGGTTGTACACCCGCCGTGCAATGTCGGTCCTGGCCATGCCGCTTCAGTCCTCCTTGGCGCATCCGCCCGCCGTCCGGCGCGCGCCGCATTCCTCGTTCTAGCATTGGGATATAGCGCCGGGGCGATCAAGCTTAAGAGGCGAAAAAAGCAGCGCTGGACCTATCGTTGCATCGTCCAATCAAGTTTGCCGCTGGACAGGTTCCGCTTTTCTTCGAATCGCGGAACCTCTCTATCTCTTTGTTTCTACGCAATTCCGGACGGAAAACCGCTGCACACTTCTGCTGGAATTGCTTTTAGCCG
The DNA here is from genome assembly GCF_014250155.1 of Aminobacter sp. MDW-2. NCBI lineage: Bacteria > Pseudomonadati > Pseudomonadota > Alphaproteobacteria > Hyphomicrobiales > Phyllobacteriaceae > Aminobacter > Aminobacter sp. MDW-2. Next base: position 537,489 of record NZ_CP060197.1, on the reverse strand, counting down.
GCGGCGGCCGCCTTCTGGCCGCGCCGCTTGCGAATGCTGATCTGGCCGGTGACGGCCTGCTCGGTGCGGGCGGGAAGTTCCTCGCGCTCGGCGAATAGCCAGTCGATGAAGGATTGAACGATGGGTGCTGAGCGCACCTCGTTGCGGCAGACGACATAGAAGGCATCGACTGCCGGCACCGACAGGTTGAAGGGCGTGACCAACTGGCCGCGGGCGAGCAGGCTCGATGCCGTCACCGTGTCGCCCAGCGCCAGACCATGGCCGTGCACGGCGGCTTCCGTGGTCAGGCTGGCGCCGGCCATGCGATGCTGCTGAACCGGCTTGACGTCGAGCGCGTCGGCTGCAGCAAGCCAGGTGTGCCACTCGCGACCGTCATCGGCATGGAGCAGCACGTGGTCGGCGAGGTCCCGGACACTGCGGATCGGCCGGTTGTTGATCAAGGTTGGGCTGACGACGGGAAACAGCTCCAGCGTCGACCACTTCTTCAACCAGCAATCGGTCCAGCTGCCGTTGCCGTAGAGGACGCAGACGTCGACGTCGGGCGAATGGATGTCGCGCGGGTCGTTTGAGGCGTTGAGGCTGAGGCTTATGCCGGGATAACGCGTGGTGAAGCCGCCAATGCGCGGCACCAACCACAGCGACAGCAACGCTGGAACGCAAGAGACAGTGAGCTTGCCCGAACTGGTCGGCCGGGTCATGCGCGCGGTGGCGGACGCAATGCTCTCGAAGGCGCCGGTGACGGCGGGCAGAAGCTCGGCGCCTTGCGGGGTGAGTTTCAGCCGCGAGCCGGCGCGTTCCAAGAGTTTGACCTTGAGCGTCGCCTCGAGCGCCCGGATCTGGTGGCTGATGGCGCCATGGGTGACGTTGAGCTCGCCTGCTGCCTTGGTCAGCGAGCCATGGCGGGCGGTCGCCTCGAAGGCGCGCAGCGGGTTGAGCGGAGGCAGGCGGCGGGACATGAAAACTCCGCGCGAAGGATGAGGTATTGTGAGAAAATCTCACAGCGATAAGCTTAACATTATCAATTGCTATTTCAACGGCGCTGCCGGAAACTCGCTCCACAACAACCAAAAAGCATGCGGGGACACGAGATATCAGGCCGGACGCCGGGAGCGGGCGGCCGCAGGCGATCGCCCCGCTTTGCCGTCTTGGACCACAGGAGGATAGCATGGGTTTCGACGTCAAAAAGCTCGACGAGCTGCGCAAGAAGTATGGCGAAGGCCATGGCGGCGATCTGTTCGACCCGAAGTTCCGCCGCGTCGCCGACAAGATCTTCAACAAGGCCGGCACCCGGCTTGCGCCCTATTCGGGCATCCCGACCTTCCTGACTGCGCCCTATCTCCAGGTCGACAACGACAACCCCGATTTCGGCGACCTGCAGGTGGCGATGATCGGCGTGCCGATGGATCTCGGCGTGACCAACCGTCCGGGTTCGCGCTTCGGCCCGCGCGCGCTGCGCACCATCGAGCGCATCGGCCCCTACAACCATGTGCTCGACTGCGCCCCGGTGCAGGAGCTGCGCGTGGCCGATATCGGCGACGTGCCGTTCCGCAGCCGCTACCGGCTCGAGCTCAGCCATGAGGACATAGAGCGTCGCATCGGCCAGATCGTCGACGCCGGCGTGGTACCGCTGTCGGTCGGCGGCGACCATTCGATCACCCACCCGATTCTCAAGGCTGTCGGCAAGAACCGCCCGGTCGGCATGATCCACATCGACGCCCATTGCGACACCGGCGGCGCCTACGACCTGACCAAGTTCCACCATGGCGGCCCGTTCCGCAACGCCGTGCTCGACGGTGTGCTCGACCCGAGCCGCGTCATCCAGATCGGCATCCGCGGCTCGGCCGAATATCTCTGGGAGTTTTCCTATGAATCCGGCATGACGATTGTGCATGCCGAGGAGATCACCGGCCTGGGCATCCCCGCGGTCATCGAGAAGGCAAAGAAGATCGTCGGTGATGGCCCGACCTACTTGTCCTTCGACATTGACAGCCTCGACCCGTCCTTCGCGCCCGGTACCGGTACGCCCGAGGTCGGCGGCCTGACGACGCGCGAGGTGCTGGAGATCATCCGTGGCCTCAAGGGCCTGAACCTTGTCGGCGGTGACGTCGTCGAGGTGGCGCCGCAATACGACTCGACCACCAACACTGCCCATGCCGGCGCCCAGGTGCTGTTCGAGATCCTCAGCCTGATGCTGTTCAGCCCCTTCGTCACCGGCAAGAAGGACTGACCGGACAGATCAATACTGGCCGCCGTGACTGGAAGCGGCGGCCGGGCGGCAACGACCGCAACCGACAAATCAATCAATCCAGAGGGAACCGAAACATGAACATCAAGACCGCACTGCATCAGACAGTCGCCGCCCTCATCGTCGCGGGCAGCATCATCTTCGGCCTGCAGCAGGCCAATGCCGACGCGCTGGAAGACATTGCCAAGGCCGGCCAGATCAATGTCGGCGTCTTTGCCGACTTTCCGCCTTTCTCTTCCGCCAGCGCCGACATGAGCCTCAAGGGCTACGACATGGACGTCGCCCAGGCGATCGCCGACGCCCTCAAGGTCAAGCTCAACCCGGTGCCGGTGACCGGCCAGAACCGCATCCCCTACCTCACCGACAAGCGCGTCGACCTTCTGATGAGCGTCGGCTACTCCAAGGAACGCGAAGAGGTCATCGATTTCGCAGCGGCCTACGCGCCTTACTACATCGCCGTGATCGGCCCGGCCGAACTCAAGGTGGCGGGCAAGGAAGACCTTGGCGACAAGTCGATCGCCGTCAACCGCGGCACGCTCGAGGACACCTCGCTAACCGAGGCCGCCCCGGCTTCCGCCGACATCAAGCGCTTCGACAACTACAACGCCGTCATCCAGGCCTTCATCTCGGGCCAGACCCAGCTGATGGTGGTGGGCAACGACGTTGGCGCCCAGGTGCTGGCGCGCCAGGAGGCGCTTAAGCCGGAGCAGAAGTTCCAGCTCTTGACCTCGCCGTCGCATATCGGCCTCAACAAGAACGAGGAAGGCCTGAAGAAGGTCATCAACGACACGGTCGCGGCGATGCTCACCGACGGCCGGCTGTCGAAGTCGTCCGAGGCCTGGCTCAAGGTTCCGCTCAACCCCGAGAACCTCAAGGACTGAGCCGTGAGCTACAGCCTCGACTTCGGCTGGCTTGAAGGGGCCGTGGGCGCGATCGCCCGCGGCGCCGCCATGACGGTGTTGCTGATCGTCGTGACGACGATCGCCGGCACAGTCATTTCCATCGCTGCCGCCGCCGGTCGTCGCAACGGGCCGAAATGGCTCCAGCGGGCCATCACCTGCTATGTCGAGGTGATCAGGAACACGCCGTTCCTGGTACAGCTGTTCTTCATCTTCTTCGGCCTGCCCAGCCTCGGCATACGGCTCGACCCGATCGTCGCCGCCATCCTGGCGATGACGCTCAACATGGCAGCCTACACCACCGAGATCGTCGGCGCCGGCCTCGACGCGGTGCCGAGGGGCCAGCGCGAGGCGGCCGCTGCTTTGGGCTTGCGGCCACGCCAGGTCTTCGTCAAGATCGTGTTGCCGCAGGCACTGAAGGTCATCTTCCCCGCGCTGACGAGCCAGATCGTGATCATGATGCTCGAGTCTTCGGTCGTGTCGCAGATCGCAGTGAGTGAACTCACCTACGAGGCCGACATGCTGCAGGCGCGGACATTCCGTCCCTTCGAAACCTATTTCGTCGTGGCGATGATCTATCTCGGCTTGTCGATCTTGTTGCGCCGCCTGCTCGTCGGCATAGGGCGCCGCACGCTTTCGGCAGGTGTATCATGATCGAGTTCACCTTCTGGGACATTGCGCGCAACCTGATCTTCGCCACACGGTGGACCGTGTTGCTGTCGATCGCGGCGTTCGCCGGCGGCGGCATTGTCGGCGTCGCCATCCTGTTGTTGCGCATCTCCAAGGCCAAATGGGCACGGCGCTTCGCCAGCGGCTATATCGCCTTGTTCCAGGGTACGCCCTTGCTGATGCAGCTGTTCCTGATGTTCTTCGGCCTGCCGATGCTGGGCTTCCGGATCGAGCCATGGACGGCGGCGGTGCTCGGCCTGACCTTCTTTGCCAGCGCCTATCTCGCCGAAATCTGGCGCAGCGGCGTCGATGCCTTGCCGCGCGGCCAGTGGGATGCCGGCGCCAGCCTCGGCCTGCACTACCTGCAGGAACTGCGCCTGATCATCCTGCCGCAGGCCTTCGCCATCACCCGGGCCCCGGTTGTCGGTTTCCTCGTCCAGCTGATCAAGGCAACTGCACTGACCTCGATCATCGGCTTTGAGGAACTGCTCCGGACCTCGAACGCCATCAACAACGCGACGTTCGAACCCTTCACCGTCTATGGGCTGGTGGCGCTGATCTTCTTCGTGCTGTGCTACCCCCTGACCCAGTATGCCCGTTCATTGGAGGCCCGTGCCGCAGCACACTGAACCGCCCATCACAATAACGACAGGGAACAGCTGGCACAAAGCCAGCGCCAAATGAGGAGAACTGAGATGACCAAGATCCTGAACCATCCGATCAGCCGGCGCGCCGTGCTGGGCGCGGGCGTCGCTTCGGCAAGCCTTCTGGCGATGCCGTCGATCCTCAAAGCCCAGGACAAGTCGATCAAGATCGGCGTCTATGGCGGCTACTTCAAGAAGTCGTTCGACGAGCACATCTTCCCCGAATTCACCAAGGCGACCGGCATCGCGGTCGAATCCGTCGCCGAGCCGACCGGCGAAGCCTGGCTGGTGCAGCTGGAGCAGGCGGCCAAGGCAGGCCAGGCGCCGGCCGACCTGTCGATGATGTCGCAGACTTCGATGCTCAAGGGCCAGTCGACCGAGCTGTGGGCACCGCTCGACCTCGCCAAGATCAAGAACAGCTCGAACCTGATCGAGCATTTCATCAACAAATATCCTGATGGACGCGTCGCCGGCATCGGTGCTGTTGCCTGGTACATCACGCTGGTCACCAACACCAACGTCTTCCCGACCGCGCCCGACAGCTGGGCTGCGTTCTGGGATCCGGCCAATGCCGACAAGCTCGGCCTGCTGGCGCTCGCCTCCAACTCCTTCCTGCTCGAGGTGACGGCGACCACTTTCATGGGCGGCACCAAGGCGCTCGACACCGAGGAAGGCATCCAGAAGGCGCTGGAGAAGCTCGCCGAGGTCAAGCCGAATGTCCGCCTGTGGTATCGCGACGAGGCGCAGTTCGAACAGGCGCTGAAGTCGGGCGAGATTCCGATGGGGCAGTATTACCACGACGTCACCGGCCTCGCCGCCGCCGAGGGCCAGCCCGTGCGCTCGACCTTTCCCAAGGAAGGCGGCATCCAGGATTCCGGCTCGTGGGTGCTGTCGCGCGCCTCGAAGAAGACAGAAGAGGCGCATGCCTTCATCGACCATATGTGCCAGCCGGCGGTACAGGCGCTGATGTCGCGCAAGGTCGGCACCGCACCGACGGTCAAGCGCGAGCTGACCGACCTGACGGCGGAACAGTTCGCCGGCGTGTCGTCCGACATCCCGCCGATCATCCCGCGCTACGATCTCTACACCACCAAGGCCGACTGGATTAACCAGAAGTGGACCGAACTGATCGTCGGCTGATCTGCCTTTTTCCTTCTCCCCGCTCGCGGGGAGAAGGTGGCCCGCAGGGCAGGATGAGGGGCAGAGCCGGCGCGGCAAGGCTCGCACCGCCCCTCATCTGTCTGCCGGCATCTTCTCCCCCGTGAACGGGGAGAAGCAACGGTTTCCGCAACGCCGCTCCAACATTTCAAGGCCCCCTCATGTCCGGACTCGTGCTTAAGGACATCACCAAGTCATTCGGCAACTTCACCGCTGTCGATACGGCCAACCTGTCGGTGCCGCATGGCAAGTTCGTCTGCCTGCTCGGCCCGTCCGGCTGCGGCAAGACAACGCTTCTGCGCATGATCGCCGGCCTCGAGGACCCCTCGAGCGGCGCGATCCTGCTCGACGGAACCGACATCACACCGGTGCCGACGCACAAGCGCAATCTCGGCATGGTGTTCCAGTCGCTGGCGTTGTTTCCGCATCTGACCGTCGGCGACAACATCGCTTATCCCTTGCGCATTCGCGGGGCGTCACGCGAAGAGCAGAAGAAGCGCTCCGACGAGCTGTTGAAGCTCATTCATCTGCCCGGTTTCGCCGACCGTCCAGTCGCCAAGCTGTCGGGTGGCCAGCGCCAGCGTGTTGCCATTGCCCGCGCGCTGGCACTGTCGCCGAAGCTGTTCCTCCTCGACGAGCCGCTGTCGGCGCTCGATGCCAAGCTGCGCGAGGCGATGCAGGTCGAATTGCGCCAGCTGCAGCAGCGCTTGGGCATCACCACCTTCGTCGTCACCCACGACCAGCGCGAGGCGATGACCATGGCCGACCTCGTCGTCGTCATGGGCAACGGCAAGATCCTGCAGGCCGCACCGCCGATCGATATCTACCGCAAGCCGGCCGATGCCTTCGTCGCCGACTTTATCGGCATGACCAACCTGCTCGACGCGGAAGTTGATCGCGCCGGCCGGGTCTCGGTGCTCGGCCAGGCCATTGCAGGCCTCACGATACCTGAAGGCCTGACCAAAGCCTCGGTATCGATCCGCCCCGAGGACGTTCATCTCGGCTCCGTCGGCGGCGACGCCATATCAGGCACGGTGACCTTCGTCCGCGATCTCGGCGGCACCATCGAGACCTTCGTTGAAACAGGCGGCAAGACAATCATCGCAGTGGCGACGCCACGCGAGCGGCCCGACGTCAAGGCCGGCCAGCAGGTCGGCGTGACATTGCCGGCGCAGTCTTGCGTGGTGCTGAAATCATGAAACGCGAGGCGCCGAAATCGCTTGCCGATTACAGCCCGCTGTTCTTTCCCGGGCTGATGCTGATCGTCTTTTTCGTCGTGCCGTTCTCGACGATGATCGCCGTCAGCTTCTTCCAGCGCGATCCCTCCGGCTTCTATACGCCGGATTTCGTCTTCTCCAACTATGCCCGTTTCCTCAGTCTGTTCTTCGGCAAGGTGCTGGGCTTTTCCTTGGTGCTGGCGGTGATGGTGGCGATCTGCTGCGTGGTCATAGCCTTTCCCTTCACCTATCTGCTCACCAAGCGGCCGCGAAAGGTGCAGACGATCTGGCTGGTCTGCCTGCTGTCGGTGCTGTCGCTGTCGGAAGTCATCATCGGCTTTGCCTGGTCGACGCTGTTTACACGAACCGCCGGCATCACCAATCTGTTTGTGGCGATCGGCTTGATGAAGGAGCCGGTGGCGCTGACGCCGAGCTTCTGGGCGGTGCTGACCGGTATGGTCTACCAGGCGCTGCCTTATACGATCCTGGTGCTCTATCCCGCCTTGGTGCGGCTTGACCCGACGCTGCTGGAGGCGGCGCGGACACTCGGCGCCTCGCCGGTCAGGGCGTTCATGAACGTCGTGGTGCCGGCGTTGCGCAACACCATCGTCGCCACACTGATCATGGTCTTCGTCTTCGCGCTCGGCTCCTATCTGTTGCCGCAGATCCTCGGCCGGCCGTCGCACTGGACACTGTCGGTGCTGATCACCGACCAGGCCATCTACCAGTCCAACATGCCGTTTGCCGCGGCGATGGCGGTGTTTTTGGTGCTGATGTCGCTGGCGCTTGTCGGCTTGACGCTGCTGGTCGGACGCAGGGAGAACGCGCTGTGATACAGACTTTCCTTCGCCGGCTCTATTTCGTCGCCGTTGCCCTGTTCCTGGCGGCCCCGTTGATCGTCGTTGCCGGCGTCTCGGTCAACGAAAAGCAGGACCTGGCCTTTCCGCCGAAAGGCTTTTCATTGGCCTGGTACGCACAGATCTTTGTCGATCCGGAATGGCGCAAGGCGCTGTTTGCCTCGCTGTCGCTGGCGGTCACTGCGGCGGCTCTCGCTGTCGCCATAGCGCTTCCGCTGGCATGGTTCCTGTGGCGGCGCATAGCGCCATGGGCCAACGTGTTCCAGATCCTCGGGCTGGCCCCGTTCATACTGCCGCCTGTCATCACCGCACTCGGCATGCTCACCTTCTGGGCGACGTCAGGCTTCTACGGCCAACCTTGGACGGCTGTCATCAGCCACGCGATCTTCTTCGTCACCCTGCCGCTGGTGACGCTGTCGCTCGGCTTCGCCTCCATCGATCGTTCGCTGGTCGAGGCAGCGGCGACGATGGGCGCCGACGACCGCACGGTGCTGAAGACGGTGGTGCTGCCGCTGATCCGCCCTTATCTCGTCTCGGGCTATGCCTTCGCCTTCGTGCTGTCGCTCAACGAGTACATCGTCGCCTACATGACCATCGGCTTCACGCTGGAAACACTGCCGATCAAGATCTTCAATGCCCTGCGTTACGGCTATACGCCGACCATGGCCTCGGTGTCGGTGTTCTTCGTCGCGGTGGCGGCGCTGGTGTTCGGCCTGATCGCCAAATTCGGTGACATCAGGCGGCTCTTGGGTGCGATGTCCTCGGAGACCTGACGCGCCTGCGACAAGTCGGGCGGCACCTTCGAACGGTGTCGCCTGAGTGACAATTGTCAGCCACCCGGTTGTCGCGCCCGGTGGCTGCCGCTCCTAGCATCGCAATCATGCCGACCAAAACCCCCGGCGGCCATGCGGGAGCGAAGCGCCATGTGCGGATTTGTGTGCCTCTGGAACCTCGATGACGAGGAACTGGCCTCGCGGATGATCCGCAAGATGGAGCACCGCGGGCCGGACGCACTGGAGGTGCTGCGGCCAAGGAACATCCCGGTGGTCATGGCGCACGCCCGGTTGGCCATTATCGGCCCCGACAACGGGGCCCAGCCGATCTACCAGGGCGACGACATCCTGGTCGTCAACGGCGAGATCTACAATCATAGCGATCTCAGGGCGATCCTCGGCGAGAGCGCCTTCCAGACCCGCAGCGACAGCGAGACCGTGCTGCATCTTTTCCGCAAGAACGCGCTGCGCTGGGTGTCGCGGCTGGACGGCATGTTCGCCTTCGTGCTGGCGACCCCGGATCGCATCATTGCCGCGCGCGACCCGCTCGGCATCAAGCCGCTCTATGTCGCCCATATCGGCGAGGGGCTGGCGTTTGCATCCGAGCTCAAGGCCTTCGACGGCGTAGATGTCGCAAAGATCGAAGCGCTCGAACCTGGCGTCATGTTCGACAGCCAGGCCGGCATGCGGCGCTGGTACCGCATACCGCAAGGTGCGGCCGACCCGGAGCCCGGTATCGACGAGGAGCTGACCTGGCGCGAGCTCAGGCTGGTGCTGGAAGAGGCGGTCGCCAAGTGGATGGTCGCCGACGTCGAGGTCGGGTCGTTCCTGTCGGGCGGGCTGGACAGCTCGATCATCGCGGCAATCGCCGCAAGGCAGTCGCCGAAGCGGCTGAAGACATTTTCCGTCGGCCTCGCCGGCAGCCCCGATCTGATCGCGGCGCGGCGGGTCGCCGGCTATCTCGGCACCGAGCATTTCGAGCATGCGTTTACGCCGGAAGAGGTTGCCGACGTGCTGCCGCATGTCATCTATCATCTCGAAAGTGCTGATATCGACCTGGTGCGTTCGGCGGTGCCGACGCATTTCGCCGCCAGGCTGGCGCGGCGGCACGTCAAGGCGGTGCTGACGGGCGAAGGCGCCGACGAGCTGTTTGCCGGCTATAGCTATCACCACGCCTATATCGACCGGCCGCGCGAGCTGGCAGACGAGCTGACGCGCTCGCTGGGCACGATGCACAACATCAATCTGCAGCGCGTCGACCGCGTCACCATGGCCGAGAGCCTGGAGGCGCGCACGCCGTTCCTCGACCGCGAGCTGATCGATTTCGCCCAGAGCATTCCGGCGACGCTGAAGCTCAGGCGCACCGATCCGGCTTCACCCGAAAGCACCGGACCGACGACGGAGAAATGGATCCTGCGCAAGGCCTGCGCCGACTTGCTGCCGCATGATCTCGTCTGGCGCAAGAAGGCGCAGTTCGACGAGGGGTCGGGAGCTGTGACGGCACTTGGCGAGGCACTGCAGGCAATGACCGGCTCGGCCACGCCGCTCGACCGCGCCGCCGAGGGCGCGGTCTATGAGAGCCTTCTGCGGCAGAGCTACAGCGATCCCGATCGCATCATCAATGCGGCCGGCAAATGGGTCGCCAACCGGGTGTCGGTGGCGGTTGCCTAGACGGGTGCTGCGAAGCGCCCGTCAGATCACCGGCTTGTGCATCAGGCCGAGATGGTCGCGCCGGAGCCAGCGCCATAACAGCAGCACCGACACCACGGCGAGGCCGGAGAACAGGCCGATCCAAATGCCGCGGCCCTCGAAGCCGAAGTGGAAGGCAAGCAGCACGCCAAGCGGCAGGCCGATGCCCCAATAGCCGATCGCAGCGAGGATCATCGGCACCTTCGTATCCTGCAGCCCGCGCAGTTGGCCTGCCGATACCGCCTGGGCGCCGTCGACGACCTGGAACAGGGCCGCGAAGACCAGGAAGCTGACCGCGAGGCCGACCACCTGCGCGTTGGCCGGGTCGCCGACGTCGATGAAGGCCGAGATCAGCAAATGCGGCCAGAACACCATCACCAGCGCCATCAGAGCCATGAAGCCGACGCCAAGCACATAGGCCGTCCAGCCGGCACGCGTGATGCCGTCGCGGTCCCTGGCGCCGTAAGCCAGCCCGACGCGCACAGTGACGGCCTGGCCGAGACCGAGCGGGATCATGAAGGTGACCGAGCAGATCTGCAGCGCGATGGCGTGTGCTGCGAGCGAGGACGAGCTGATAAGCCCCATCAGGAATGCCGCGGCGTTGAAGATAGTCACCTCGAAGGCAAGGATGCCGGAGATCGGCAAGCCGAGTTTGAGCAGCGCCCTGAAGCGCGGCCAGTCGGCGCGCCAGAAGCGACCGAACAGGTGGTAGCGGCGGAACTTCTTCTCCATCATGACGACGGCCGCCATGCCGACGAACATCATGCCGCTGGCGATGCTGGTGGCAAGGCCGGAGCCGGCGATGCCCATCTCGGGGAAGCCCCATTTGCCGAACACCAGAAGCCAGTTGCCGAGCGCGTTGGCCGCCACCGCGATCGCCATGATGACCAGCGCCCAGCCGGGCCGCTCCAGCGCCGAGATGAACGAGCGCAGCACGATGTAGCCGAAGAACGGCAAGGCCGCCCATTGCAGGTGATGGACGTAGATACCGGCCTGCTCGGCGAGTTTGGGCTCCTGGCCCATCGCCAGAAGTATCTCCTCGGCGTACCACAACAGGGCCCAGATCGGGATCGAGATGAGCACGGCGATCCACAGGCCCTGGCGCACGGTGCGGCGGACGTCGCGCACCGAATGGCGCTTGCGGCCAAGCTCGGCCGCCATCATCGGCGAGGTCGCATACATCAGGCCGAGGCCGAAGATCAGTGGTGCGAAATAGAGGTTGGAGCCGAGTGCGCCGGCGGCCAGCGCATCGGGACCCAGCCGGCCGAGGATCATCACGTCGGTCGCCGTCATCGCCGTCTGGGCGAGATTGGTGAGGATCATCGGCCAGGCAAGCGCCAGCATGGCGCGAAGTTCGTCGCGCCAAGGAGTGGCCGGTGATTGCGCGCCGGTTGCGATCGCAGACATGGTTTTTCGTCTTTCGGTGGCGATATCGCGGCTCATTTGGCGTCGATATCGCGAGTTTTGACGACGGAATCCGCCCTTTTGGCGCGTCGTGGCGCCGTTTGTGACCGAAAGTGCCAGTTGTGGCAAGCTGTCACCAAGACCAAGGATTATGCCAGCAGAGGTGGGCAGGCTGTGCTGTCAGTCGCCTGTCGCATCCGTCGGGCAATTGAGCTCGGCCATGATCCATTCGCGGAAAGCCCGGATCTTGGGCACGTTGCGGCGTCCCTCGGGATAGACCAGCCAGTAGTCGCCGCCATGGGCAGTGAGTTCGAACGGCTGGATCAGCCGGCCCTCGGCCAGTTCCGCGGTGAACAGCGCCGTGGTCAGGACCGTCACGCCCTGGCCGGCTATGGCGGCATTGGCCTCGGCGGCCTGCGAACCCAGGCTGGTATCGGGCATCCTGTCGAGTGCGTCCGCCGGCACATTGGCCTTTGCGAACCAGTCCTTCCACCAGATGTCGGCGGGGTTGAGGATCCTGAGCTTGAGCAGGTCAGCCGGCTCCTTGATCCCGCCGATGCTTTCGGCAAGGCGCGGGCTGAGCATGGGCGAAAATTGCGAGCGCAGCAAAAAATGGGTGGCAAGCCCGGGCCATTTGCCTGAGCCGGAGCGGATGCCGATATCCATCTCCTCGCGCGAGAAATCGACGAGGTAGCTCGAGGTGTCGAGGCGGACGGCGATGTTGGGGTGGCGCAGCTGGAACGAGCCGATGCGGGGGGCCAGCCAGTTCGACGCGAAGGTGTGGACCGTCGAAATGCCGAGCGTGCCGCCGGAGCCGGCGCGCGCCACCTGATAGGCCTCGCTCAACAGCCCAAATGCCTCTGTCACCATAGGCACCATGCGGCTGCCGACCTCGGTCAGCACCACCTGGCGCGGTTTGCGCAGGAACAGCGGTGCGCCGACGCGCTCCTCGAGCAGCTTGATCTGGTAGCTGACGGCGGCCTGGGTCATGCCGAGCTCGGCCGCGGCCTTGGTGAAACTGCCCTGGCGGGCAGCGGCTTCGAACACCCTGATCGCGGTCAAAGGCGGCAGCTGAAGCGGCATTTCCCGCACTCCCATACATAAGGCCATTTAATGGGTTGTGATCGACGTTCAATTGGAAAAGTCAATCATTCCAGACCAATATCTAGGTCAAGACATCAGCAAATTTCAAGCATCTCTAAAGGATGACGATCATGGCCACGGCACAGGCAAGCCTTTTCCATTGCGAGCAGATCGGCTGGACCTCACGTCTGGCTGCAGCCTTCGGGCTGCGTTCGAGAAAACGCGTGCTGGACTTCCGTGACCTGCCGGACCACCTCCAGCGCGACGTCGGCTACATCGACGGCAAGGACCCTTGCGGCCGGCGGGTTTGAGCCTCCGCACGCGCATGTGTTCCCCGCTGTCATATCAACGGTTCATTTCCGCCGCCAAAGCTCCTATGAGCAATGGGGTGAACAGGGACCGGTCATATGACGCCGAAGGCAGTGTATTGGGACATGGACGGCACGCTGATCGACAGCGAGCCGCTGCACGAGGAATCGCTTGTTTCGGCGCTGCGCAGCGTCGGCATCGAGCCGCCGGCCGACCTGCACGCGCGTGTCGTCGGCCAGGCGGCGCGGCCGGTCTATGAGGTGCTGCGCGACCAGTTCGGCCTCGCCCTAGACTTCGACGACTGGATTGCCCTCAAATACGATCACTATCTGGGCCGCGCGCCGGACCTGCTTCCGCGCGAGGGCGCGATGGAGATTTTTCGCGATCTGAAGGCAAGGGGTGTGGTCCAGGCGATCGTCTCCAATTCAGACCGCTTAGTGGTCGAGGCCAATTTGCAGGCCGTCGGCGTGCACGAGCCGACGATGAAGACGATCAGCCGCAACGACGTGCGTCTCGGCAAGCCCGATCCCGAACCCTATCTGCGCGCTGCCTACCTCACCGGCATCGACCTGGCCGACACGGCTGTCATGGAAGACAGCGTCACCGGCGCCATGGCCGGCGTTGCCGCCGGCATGCGCACCATCTTCTGGCCGCAGGACAAGATCGATGGCCCGGCTGGCGCCTTGGTGGCGCATAGCGCTGAAGAGGTCAGGGCGCTGCTTGGGCTGGACTAGCTACTAGTTCCGGTACATCGGCTCCTGCTCGTCGAGGATCGCCTTGAGCTCGGCGAGGTGGCGCTCGGCCTGGCCGGGATAGTCTTCCTGCTCGAGCGCGGCCTTTTCGGCGATCTCGTCGGATAGCGTGCGCAGCGGCCGGCCGGTCCACAGCGCCTTGATGTAAGTTTCGCAGGCGCGCTCGAAATAATAGAGCCGGTTGAAGGTATCGGCGACGCTGTCGCCGATGACCATGACGCCGTGATTGCCCATGATCATCACCTTGATCTTGGGGTCGGCCAGCAACTGCGAGCAGCGTTCGCCTTCTTCCTCGAAGGCGAGCCCGCCATAATGGCCATCGATGACATGGCGGCGGAAGAAGATCGCGGTGTTCTGGTCGATCGGCGGCAAGGTGGAATCGGCAAGCGAGGCCAGCACGGTGGCGTGGATCGAATGGACATGCATGACGCAGCGCGCGTGCGCGCAGTTGCGATGGACCGCGCCATGCAGGCCCCATGCGGTCGGGTCGGGCGCGTTGGGGCCTGACATCGTCTGGGGGTCGTTGGCGTCGATCAACAGCAGGTCGCTCGCCTTGATGCGCGAGAAATGCACCTGGTTGGGGTTCATCAGGAACTTCGAGCCCTCGTCGTTGACGGCAAGCGAGAAATGGTTGGCCACAGCTTCGTGCATATTGAGTCGCGCCGTCCAGCGGAAGGCGCAGGCGAGGTCGACGCGCTCTTCGTAGAACGGCAGATTGGTCTGCTTGAGCTGGGTGACGGGCATTTGTTCCTCCCTCGCAATTTGCTGGCGTATCGTACCTTCGCAAGGTCGTTGCCGGCTTCGGAGCGATGCGGTGGCAGGAAGAATGCCGCGTCATGACTGGCGCGGCAACATCGGCTCATGCTGATTTCAGCTGGTCCAGCCTCAGCCCGCCATTCTCGACGATGAAGTCGATGACCGCTTCCAGCCCCTTGCCGCGCGACAGATCGGTGAAGCCGAACGGACGCTTGCCGCGCTGGCGGGCGGCGTCGCCTTCCATGACCTCGAGATTGACGTTCACATAAGGCGCAAGGTCGCTCTTGTTGATGACCAGGAAGTCGGAACGGGTGATGCCGGGGCCGCCCTTGCGCGGGATCTCTTCGCCCTGGCAGACCGAGATGACGTAAAGCGTGATGTCGGCGAGGTCGGGCGAGAAGGTCGCGGCCAGATTGTCGCCGCCGGATTCGATGAAGACGATGTCAAGGTCGGGGAATTTCCTGTTCATCTCAGCGATCGCCTGCAGATTGATCGAGGCGTCCTCGCGGATGGCCGTGTGCGGGCAGCCGCCCGTCTCCACGCCCATGATGCGCTCTTCAGGCAGCGCCTGCAGGCGGGCGAGCAGCAGTGCGTCTTCCTTGGTGTAGATGTCGTTGGTGACGACCGCGATGGAAAACTCGTCGCGCAGCGCCTTGCACAGCTTCTCGGTCAGCGTCGTCTTACCCGAGCCGACCGGGCCGCCGATGCCGATACGAAGCGGGCCGTTTTTCGAGGTCATGACTGGAATCCGTTGAAGGCGAGGATGACGAAACCCGTGCCGATGACGAGGCACAGTGGCGAATAATACTGCCTGTCGAGCCGAGCGAACGGCATCTCGGGCGAGAGCCTGCGCCATGCCGGCGTGAAGCCGGCAATGCCACGGCCGATAAACACCAGCGCGACCATCAGCGCCGACGCTGCCAGGCCAGGCTTGGGAAAGGGCGTGGCGAAGACACCGACAAGCGCCAGCGGCCACAGCGTCACCACGATGAGACAAGCGGTGACGGCGAAGCAGGCAAAGGGCGTGGGCATGGTCCTGATGCCGCGAGCCCCGACGACAGCGCGGGCGCAGGAGGCCTGGTCCGTACCGGGCCAGACGCCGCCGAGGCCCCAATAGGCGTGGATTGCGGCGATCAGATAGAGCACGAAGGCCAGGGCGAAGGCGAGAACGATCATGAGCGGAACAGTCTCGAATGTTGGGTCTCGTGGCGCATCGCCATGATGTCGGAGGTTAGGGCAGCGGACCCCAGATCGTCGAGGGTCGATACTGCCGCACGTGCGCCCACACGGAGCGCCACAGGCTCGAAGCCGGCAATGATGCTGGTTGCAGCCGTCTGGCCAATGACGCTTAGCCGGATTGCCGCCTGAACGAGGTTGGTGGAGAAAGCCTGCAGCCAGGCGGCCAGCGCATCTTCCAGCGTTATGCCATGGGCGCCGGTGACGGCGCCGACGGCGACGCAATAGGGGCACTCGGCCGGAAGCCGCGCGACGACAGGATGCGGCCAAGCAGCGGCGGCGCTGAGGAAGGCCTCGCCCTGCAGCATCGATTCCATGTGGCGCTCGCGCGAGCCGGCCAATGCTTCGGCGAGTTCCGCCACCTCGCGCAGGTCGCCGTCGGCAGCGGCGCGGCGCCAGCTTTCTGCGAACAGCACCGCGTCGTTCCAGCCCGAGCCGATCTCGGCGAGCGCAGTCAGCCATGCTGCGAGGTCGTCGCGGCTGCCGATCAGATTATCATGTGCGGCCCGTTCGAGGCCGTGGCTGTAGGAAAATCCGCCGACCGGGAAGGTCGGCGACAGCCAGGCCATCAGCCGCAACAGCGAGGCATTGCCGCGCTCAGTCATGGTGGTGATGATGGTGGCCGCCATGGTCGTGGTGATGAGCATGGTCGTGCTCATGATCATGCTCGGGGTGGTCATGACCATGATTGTGGCTTCGTTCGTGATGATGGGCGTGACCGTGGGAATGACCATGATCATGCGCGTGGCTGTGATCGTTGCCATGGCCGGAATAGGCGCCGCGCACAGGCTCGAAGGGGGCCACGATGTCGATCACCTCGGCACCCAGACCCTCCAACATCGTCTTGATGACATGATCGCGCAGGATGAGGATGCGATCAGCCGATATGGCAGCGGCGAGATGGCGGTTGCCGATGTGCCAGGCGAGCTGCGTCAGGTGGGCGGCGTCGCGGGCGCGGATGTCGTAGAGCTCCTCCTCGGCGGCGACGATGCCTGCCGTGCGGCCGTCTTCCAGCAGCAGGAGGTCGCCGGTTTCGAGAACGATCGGCTCGGGCAGGTCGACAAGCACGCGTTCGCCCTGAGACAGCCCGATGGCGCGGCGCCTGATGTGGCGCTCGTCATGGGCGAGGACGGCGACGTCGAAGGGCTGCGCGCCGGTGGCGGCATCGGCATGGGTGATCTTGGTTGCGCGCAGCATGAGGCGTTTGTTCCTGTGGCGTGATGGTTGAGCGCCGGTCGTTCAGACGATGGTGTCGAACAGCCGCCAGATCCACGATATCTGATACAGCAAAGTGGCTGTCACGAAAGCCAGATGATATCGCCTGCTCGCTGTGGCGATGGCGATGAGGCAAAGTGCCACCAGGATCGGCGTGCGGATCAGGTACTCGCCACCGAAATGGGCGAAATGCGCCTCGCCCTTGACCAGCGTGTCGATGACGTCGAGTAGATAAGTCAGCGCCAGCAGCCCGAAAAACCAGGCGCGGCGCGAATAGAAGAAATCCTCGTAGCTTTTGTAGTCCTGCATTGAGTCGGGGAAGAGCAGCGCGCACAGCAGGAACAGCGCGATGGCGTAGCCGAGGATGAACAGGTAGGTGCCGAAGGTCCAGCTGTCGATGGCGTAAAGGCCGAACTCCCACCACCAGAAATGCACCAGCGTCAGAAGCAGCGACGCCACCCAGGCGAGGTGCACCGGGTAGAGCCTGTACTGGTCGGGATGCTGGACGATGCGGGCGACGCCCGACAGGAGCCGCGCCATGCCCAGGCCGATGATCATGCCCATGACGATGCGGATATGCGGGAAGACCTCGGCCGGGATATCGGGCGTCATGGGACGCTCCTGGGATGGTCGAATGCGGACATTGTCGGTTCCGGGAAAGTTTTCACGGCGAGGGTTGGAGGGAGCATCGTGCGCCGAATCAGCTGTCCAGCCAATAGACGTTGCCGTGAGCACGCCGTGTGCGAGACACAAAAAAACCCCGGCGCGCTTTCGCGGCCGGGGTTTGTATCAAGCGAGGACGGCGAAGCTTATGCGGCTTCGGCGACGTCGTCGTTCTTCAGCGCTTCAAGAATGTTCTGCGGCGAGGAGACGCCATAGGGGTCGCTGTCGCAATTGTCGGCGAAGCCTTCTTCCTCGAACCACTTTTCGATGCGGCCGTTGTTGATGACGGCGGCGTAGCGCCAGGAGCGCATGCCGAAGCCGACATTGTCCTTGGCGACCAGCATGCCCATCTTGCGGGTGAACTCGCCTGAGCCATCGGGGATCAGCTTGACCTTGTCGAGGTTCTGCGACTTGCCCCAGGCGTTCATGACGAAGGCGTCGTTGACCGAGACGCAGTAGATCTCGTCGATGCCTTCGGCCTGGAATTCGCCATGCAGCTTCTCGAAGTCGGGCAACTGATAGGTCGAGCAGGTCGGCGTGAAGGCGCCCGGCAGCGAGAACAGCACGACGCGTTTGCCGCCGAAATAGTCGGCCGAGGACTTGTCTTCCCAACGGAAGGGGTTCGGGCCGCCGACGGCCTCGTCGCGCACGCGCGTGCGGAAGGTGACAGCCGGAACTTTCTTGCCGATCATTTGAAACTCCATTTCCAAGATAGCGGGACCCCCGATCTTGGGCTCGGGGAATCCTGCCGAATTTTTAGCTAGCGCGGGCTCAATACCAATTGGCCGGAGGCGGTTCCAGCGCAACCGACGTGGCATCAGGTCGCGGGCGATTCCCCGGCGGCGGACGCGGTCAGGGAAGGTGGATCGTGGCGTCCATATAGATCACCGCCTGGCCGATCAGATAGACCCGGTCGGCCGCGACTTCGCAGCCGAGCACACCGCCGCGGGACGACAGCTGGCGTGCTGAAAGGCTCGTTTTGCCGAGTTTTGCAGCCCAGTAGGGAGCAAGCGTGGCATGCGTCGAGCCGGTAACCGGATCCTCCGGAATGCCGGCGCCGGGGGCGAAGTAGCGCGAGACGAAGTCGCAATCATTGCCGCGCGCTGTGATGCACAGGCCGAACGATCCGAGTTCGGCGATGCGCGGCAGGTCGGGCCGGTAGGCAAGCAGCGCAGCCTCGGAGGCCAGCTCGACGAAGTAGTTCTCGCGGTTGCGGAACAACTGCACCCAGCGGTCATCGCGCAGGCCGTTGACCAGCGCATCGCCTGATATGGCGAAGTCGGGGTCGAAGCGCGGGATGTCCATGCGATAGCCGTCGCCCTGCGGTGTGACGAGAAGATCGCCGACCTCGCGGGTGGAGAAACGCATGGTGCGCTCGACACCCTTGCGCAAATGCAGCGCGCAGGCCGAGGCCAGCGTGGCGTGACCGCAGAACGGCACCTCGTCGGTGGGCGTGAACCAGCGGATGTCCCAGCCATCGTGGCTTGGCTTGAGGAACGCCGTCTCGGCGAGGTTGTTCTCCAGGGCGATGCCCTGGAGCACCTGGTCGGGCAGCCAGTCCGCGAGGAACACGACGGCAGCCGAATTGCCCGAAAAAACGTTGTCGGTGAAGGCGTCCACCTGGATCATTTCGAGCTTCATCGCGGCCTCCTCATCGCAAGCCTGAAGCTAGAACAGGAAGTAGCGCTGCGCCATGGGCAGCACCGTCGCCGGCTCGCATGTGAGTAGCTCGCCGTCGGCACGGACCTCATAGGTTTCGGGGTCGACGTCGATTTCAGGCATGGCATCATTGAGGATCATCGAGCGCTTGCCGATGCCGCCGCGGGTGTTTTCGACCGCCACCATCTCTTTGGCCACGCCGATGCGGTCGCGCAGGCCGCCCTCCAGCCCGGCCTTCGAGACGAAGGTGATCGAGCTGTGGGTCAGCGCCTTGCCATAGGCGCCGAACATCGGCCTGAAATGGCTCGGCTGCGGCGTCGGGATCGAGCCGTTGGGATCGCCCATCGGCGCGGTGGCGATCCAGCCGCCGAGCAGGACCATATCGGGCTTCACGCCGAAGAAGGCCGGATTCCACAACACCAGGTCGGCGCGCTTGCCGACCTCGATCGAGCCGATCTCGCGCGACATGCCATGCGCGATCGCCGGATTGATGGTGTATTTGGCGATGTAGCGGCGGGCACGGAAATTGTCGTTGTTGCCTTTTTCCCCGGGCAGCGATCCGCGCTGGCGCTTCATCTTGTCGGCGGTCTGCCAGGTCCGGATGATCATCTCGCCGACGCGGCCCATGGCCTGGCTGTCGGATGAGATCACCGAAAACGCACCGAGGTCGTGCAGGATGTCTTCCGCCGCGATGGTCTCCTTGCGGATGCGGCTTTCGGCGAAGGCGATGTCTTCGGGGATCGACGGCGACAAATGATGGCAGACCATCAGCATGTCGAGATGCTCTGATATGGTGTTGACCGTGTAGGGTCGCGTCGGGTTGGTCGAGGCCGGGATGACGTTCGGGTACTGGCAGACCTTGATGATGTCAGGCGCGTGGCCGCCGCCGGCACCTTCGGTGTGGAAAGAGTGGATGGTGCGGCCCTTGAAGGCGCCGACGGTGTCCTCGACGAAACCGCCTTCGTTGAGCGTGTCGGTGTGGATCGTCACCTGGACGTCATGGGCGTCGGCGACCGACAGGCAGGTGTCGATGGCCGCCGGCGTCGTGCCCCAGTCTTCGTGCAGCTTGAGCCCGCAGGCGCCGGCCAGCACCATCTCCTCCAGCGCGCCCGGCAGCGAGGCGTTGCCCTTGCCGAAGACACCGATGTTCATCGGCAGGCCGTCGAAGGCCTGGATGATGCGGGCGATGTTCCATGGTCCCGGCGAACAGGTAGTGGCGAGCGTGCCATGCGCCGGGCCGGTGCCGCCGCCGACCATGCAGGTGACGCCGGAGTTCAGTGCTTCGTCGACCTGCTGCGGCGAGATGAAATGGATGTGGGTGTCGATGCCGCCGGCGGTCAGGATCTTGCCTTCGCCGGCAATGACCTCGGTGCCCGGTCCGATGATGATGGTGACGCCGGGCTGGGTGTCTGGGTTGCCTGATTTGCCGATGGCGGCGATGCGCCCGTCCCTGAGGCCGACATCGGCCTTGTAGATGCTGGTGTGGTCGAGGATCACGGCATTGGTGATGACGCAGTCGACGGCACCCTGGGCGCGGCTCAGCTGGCTCTGGCCCATGCCGTCGCGGATGACCTTGCCGCCGCCGAACTTCACTTCCTCGCCATAACATGTGAAGTCGTTCTCGACCTCGATGAACAGCTCGGTGTCGGCGAGCCGGACCTTGTCGCCGACGGTAGGGCCGAACATCTTGGCATAGGAGGCGCGGGAGATTTGTGCCGGCATCAGAGTTTACCCATCACCTTCTTCTGGAAACCATAGACCTCGCGCTTGCCGCCATAGGGCACCAGCGTGACGTCGCGCTCCTGGCCGGGCTCGAAGCGCACGGCGGTGCCGGCGGCGATGTCGAGCCGCATGCCGCGTGCCTGTTCGCGGTCGAATTTCAGGCCGCCATTGGTCTCGTAGAAATGAAAGTGGCTGCCGACCTGGATCGGCCGGTCGCCCGTATTGGCGACCTTGAGCGTTACCGTCGGCTGGCCCTTGTTGAGCTCGATCGAACCTTCGGCCGTAATGATTTCACCGGGGATCATGCTCTTATGCTCCTAGCGCCAGCCAGAGGCCGCCGAGGGCCGTGGCAGCGCCGGCGATGCGGGTGACGAGGCGGCCGGTGTCGCCGCCGAAGGCGCGACCGATGCCGAGGCCGAGACCAACGCCGGTGGCATGCAGCAGTGCCGTCGACAGCGCAAAGCCGATGCCGAAGCTCAGCGCGCCGGCCGAGCCGAGTTCGCCGCCATGGGCGTGGCCGTGGAAGAAGGCGAAGACGCCGACCACCAACATGCCGGCCCATGCCGGCACCTTGAGCGCGATCGCGGCAAGCAGGCCGATCACCACGACGGATGCGAGGATGACCGGTTCGACGAAGGGCAGGGGCGCTCCGGCGATGGCAGCCGCGAAGCCAACGGCCATGGTGGCGACGAACGCCGCGGGCACCAGCCACAGGGCGCGGCCGCCGAGCAGGGCAGCCCACAGGCCGACGGCCACCATGGCGAGGATGTGGTCCATGCCGAACAGCGGATGCGACACGCCGGCGAGCAGCGAGCCGTGCTCATCCGGATTGAGGTGGGCGAAGGCGGGCGCGACCGACAAAGACATCAAGGAGAGGGCGACAGCGAGACGCTTGAGCATCGTTGATAACCTTTCGTTCAGGGCAATCAGGCGGCGGATTTCGACGCGCAGCCTTCGGCTTTCAGCACGCGCCTGGTCGAAGCAGGATATTTCGCAAGCATGGCCGCGGGCCGGATCGGCCGAGCCGAAAAGTTGCCGCCGCAATTGGGGCAGCTGCCCGAGAGCACACCTTCCGCGCAGTCGCTGCAGAAGGTGCATTCGAAGGTGCAGATGACGGCGTTCTTCGCCTCGGGCGGCAGGTCGCGGTCGCAGCATTCGCAATTGGGACGCAGTTCGAGCATGGCGGCCTCAGCGGATCGGTTCGTGGACTGTGACGAGCTTGGTGCCGTCGGGAAACGTGGCTTCGACCTGGACGTCGTGGATCATCTCGGCAATGCCATCCATGACCTGGGCGCGGGTGATGACATGAGCGCCTGCTTCCATCAGCTCGGCGACCGAGCGACCGTCGCGGGCGCCCTCGACGATGAAGTCGGAAATCAGTGCCACCGCTTCGGGATGGTTGAGCTTGACGCCGCGCTCCAGACGCCGGCGCGCGACCATTGCCGCCATGGCGATCAGAAGCTTGTCCTTTTCCCTTGGCGTCAGGTTCATTCGCGCACCGAAATTCTTAGAGTGACCACAATCTGGGCAGTCCTGCCCGTCCATTGAGCAGGGCGACCAGCGGCATGAGTCGTTTCCGTAGCGTGTAGCCGTCCCCGGCGTAAAGCCTCGCAAGAAGCTTGCCAGTTTGCCCGACCGTCCAGAAGCTGGCGCCACCGTCGTCGCCGACGATTTGCCGCGCCGGCTCGAGCAGCTGTTCGCCGCGTTCGGAGACGAGCAGCAATGTTGCAACGGCGATGCGCCCGTCGCCCGAGGCCGGCCGGTTGAGTGTTTTGCCGATGTCGGGACCGACGGAAAAATCTTCGGCGTGGATAAGCCGGCCCTCGCGCCTGATGCGCCAGCGGTCACGGAAGGTGCCGTTTTCGACGCGCTCGCCCATGGCGGAGCGGCCGAACACGGTCGCCTCGACGATCAGCGCCTCGGCGCCCGCGGCGAGATCGGCGTCGAGCGTGCGTGAAAAGGCGGCGCGGTCGTAACTGATCGTTTCCTGCGGCAGCCAGCCGAGGAAGCCGCCGGCGCCTACCGACAGGCGAACATCGACCTCGGCGTGTCCGGCAAGCGCGCGGTAGACCTTCTCGCAGGCTTGGGTCGTGAGGACGGCGCGCGCGGCCGCACCGACCGAAACCTCCCAGTCGAGCCTGTCACCGCCGGTCAGCCCGCCGGCCATGTTGATCAGCACCGCTTCGAGCGGATCGGCGCTGGTCTCGGGCAGCCTGATCTTGGCCGCGCCATCCTGGTAGAGGCGGGCGAGACGGCTGCGGCCGGCGCGGTGCTCGACCTCGATGCGGGCCCGCGCCTTCACGCGCTGCGTGGAAATTGCCGCTGCGTCAGCCTGGGCGGACAAGGATGTGCCTGATGTCATGATGCCCGGAGGGTAACGGCAATGGGGGATTTGTCGATATACAAGCTTGTTGCCTCCTCGCGTTTCGCTTTCTATACAGGGACGCCTTTTTGGCTCAATTCGGGGGCGGTATCGTCTGATAATGTCAGGTTCTGGCCCGGCGCAGGGCTGCCGGCACGGACATGACAAGTTAGAGAGTTCTGGGGAAGGGTATTTATGGCCGACCAGTTGGCAACGGACATCATCGCCAAGATCAAGGCGCATGCCGAGGAAGGTGGCGAAGAGATCACGCTCGGCACCGAGCTGACGGCGCTTGGCATCCACTCGCTCGAACTCACCGAGATCATCTTCGACCTCGAGGAAGAGTACGATATCGAGATCGAGATGAATACCGTCGACGCCTGGAGCAACCTCAAGAATGTCGGCGACATGGTCGAAGCCGTTCGCGCCCTGATTGCAAAATCTGCCTGAGATGAAGCGTCCCCGCATCGTCATCACCGGTATCGGCGGGCTGTGCGGGCTCGGCACCGATGCACCCGCCATCTGGGATGCCATGCGCGCCGGCCGTTCGGCCATCGGGCCGCTGACCAATGGCGAGCTGCATGAGCTGAAGATCCGCATCGGCGCCGAGATCAAGCAACTGCCCGAGCACGGCATCGACCGCAAGCAGCTCGTTTCCATGGACCGCTTCAGCCTTCTCGCCGTGATCGCGGCCAAGGAAGCGTTGCGCCAGTCCGGCCTGGTGGTGAACGAAAACAACACGCATCGTGTCGGCACGATCGTCGGCGTCGGCGTCTGCGGCTGGGAAGCGATCGAGGAGAATTACCGCGCCATCCTGCTCGAAGGCCGGAACCGCGCCGCCATCTTCACCGTGCCGAAGGTCATGCCGGGTGCCGCCGCCGGCCAGGTCAGCATGAACCTTGGCCTGCGCGGGCCGGTGTTCGGCGTCACCTCCGCCTGCTCGTCGTCCAACCACGCATTCGCAACCGCAATGGACCAGCTGTTGCTCGGCCGCGCTGACGCGATCGTCGCCGGCGGTACCGATGCGCCGCTGGTGTGGGGCGTGATCAAGGGCTGGGAAGCGCTGCGCGTCGTTGCACCCGACACGTGCCGTCCGTTCTCCGCCGACCGGCAAGGGCTGGTTCTCGGCGAGGGCGCCGGCATGGTCGTGCTCGAAACCTATGACCACGCCGTTGCCCGCGGCGCGACGATCCTGGCCGAACTTGCCGGAACCGGCATGTCTGGCGACGCCTCCGACATCGTGGCGCCGACCGTCGAAGGCCCGACATCGGCGATGCGCGCCTGCCTGGCGGATGCCGGATTGGCCCCTGAGGACGTCGATTACATCAACGCCCATGGCACCGGCACCAAGGCCAACGACCAGATCGAAACGGCGGCCATCCGTCGGGTCTTCGGCGCCCATGCCGACAAGCTGTCGGTGTCGTCGACCAAGTCGATGCATGCCCATTGCCTCGGCGCCTCGGGTGCGCTCGAAATGATCGCCTGCGTCAATGCCGTGCGCGAAGGCATCGTGCCGCCGACTGCGAATTATCGCGAGGCGGACGCCGATTGCGATCTCGACGTGACGCCGAACGTGGCGAAGAAGCGCGACGTGCGTGTGGCGATCAGCAACGGGTTTGCCTTTGGCGGCACCAATGCCGTGGTGGCGGTCAAGGCAGTCTGACCGCCGTCTCCGGTCTCATCTGTCATTTTGACAAAACAGGCGCGCTGTATATTGATGCGGCGTGTCTGCATGACTAACTCTTGGCGGCCCCCACCATTCTGGCCAGCGCGCTTCACGCCGGCCCATCCCACGAGGAACCGTCGATGAGCGATCTCACTCCATTTCCGATTGCTGCCCGCTGGCCGGCACAGCACCCCGACCGCATCCAGCTCTATTCCTTCCCGACGCCGAACGGCGTGAAGGTATCGATCGCACTCGAAGAGCTCGACCTGCCCTACGAGGCGCACGCCATCAATATCGGCAAGAACGAGAGCTGGACGCCCGAGTTCCTGTCGCTCAACCCGAACGGCAAGATCCCGGCGATCCTCGATCCCAACGGCCCCGGCGGCAAGCCGCTGGCGCTGTTCGAGTCGGGCGCGATCCTGCTCTATCTTGCCGAGAAGACCGGCCGCCTGATCCCCGCCGACCGCGCCCGCCATTACGAGACCATCCAGTGGGTGTTCTTCCAGATGGCGTCTGTCGGCCCGATGTTCGGCCAGCTCGGCTTCTTCCACAAATTTGCCGGCCGCGAGATCGCGGACAAGCGCCCGCTCGAGCGCTATCGCGACGAGTCGCGCCGCCTGCTCGGCGTGCTCGACAAGCGGCTCGAAGGCCGCAAGTGGATCATGGACGACGACTACACCATCGCCGACATTTCGATGCTCGGCTGGGTGCGCAACCTGATCGGCTTCTACGACGCCGGTGACCTTGTCGGCTTCAAGAGCTTCGAGAATGTCGGGGCATGGCTGGAGCGGGGCCTGGCCCGCCCGGCGGTGCAGGCAGGCCTGAACATTCCAGCACGCGGCTAGTCAGCCCGAAGATCGAAAGAAAGCGCCGCGCGTCCTCGTGACACGCGGCGCTTCTGATGACTGCGGACCGTCAAAGCGGCCCGGTACGTCCGATCACCAGGTCGGCTTCGCGCCTGGCGGCGAGCACCCGGTCGATGTTGGGCATGTCGTTGCTGTCGATCCAGTTACGCGCATCGGCGTCCGAGCGGCCATGCTCGCGCCAGCGCTCGACCAGCCGCCGCTCCAGCTCCTCGCGTGGCACGTCGACGAAGATGGTAAAATCGAACAATTGGTGCAGCCGCTGCCACGGCTCTTCGTCGAGCAGCAGATAGTTGCCCTCGACGAGAATGAACTTGACGTCGGCCGAGACGATCTCGGCTGCCGCCCGCGACAGCTCGATGCTGCGATCGAATACCGGGATGGCGATGTCGGGTTCGGCGGCGCGCAGGCGCTTGAGCAGCACTTCGAAGCCGGCGAAATCGAAGGTTTCGGGCGCGCCCTTGCGCTCGCTCAGGCCACGACTGGCCAGCACCGCGTCGTCGAAGTGAAAGCCGTCCATCGCCACCACTGCGGCCGAGCCTTCGGGCAGCACGTCGCGCAGCGCCGCCGACAGCGTCGACTTACCCGATCCGGGCGGGCCGGCGATGCCGATCACGAAGCGCTCGGCATGGTGGGCGCGCTTGAACAGGGTTGCGGCGATGTGGGCGATTTCGGACATGGATCTCCCCAATGGTTTCGATGACATTCTGCCGCCGCACCCGTCAAAAATGAGGCGGCGGCTGCGTCACTTCAAGATCGGCTGGCCGATCCGCAGAAAGGTTTCGTCGAACGGTGCTTCGCGCCGGCTGCCATCGGCGAAGGTCAGGCGCAGACGGCCCGGCAGGGCTTCGACCTGCAACGGCGCTTCGCCGCCATCCCAAGGCATGGCACCGACAATCTGGCGGAAGGCGACGCGACTGCCGAGTGCGAAGGCCGTCTCTATGCCTTCCTGCTTCAGCCAGTTATCGCCGAGGGATGCGGCATGGCCGATCGCCGATCGCCCGTCCTCGATGCCGAGCACGCCGTGCCGGCCGTTCCACGGCGCGTAGTAGCGGCCGCCATTGCTGATCCACAGCATGGTGACGGGCAGTTCGGCCGGGTTCTTCAGCACCAGCACGACGTCGGCCTCAGCCGTGCGCGCCACTGCCGTCCAGCCCATGCCGCCATGATCGGCCTCGACGAGGGTGACGAAATCCTCGTGCCGGCGCGTCGCACTGTAGCAGGTGAGGTCGGTTTGGCTGCCATCCGCTGTCGGGAAGCGGGTGAGGTTGGCGCTGCGGGCGGGATAGGCGAGCAGATGGGCGCCGCGCGCCGGGTCGGGCTCGGTCACATCGGGCGGTGTCGCTGCCAGCCGCTTCGGCGAAAAGGCGAGGCGGCCGCCAGCGGCCATCTCGGTGATCGGATGGTGGGCGACCGATATGGAACCCGCACCGCCGGTGAACGAATGCTCCTGGTAGAGGAACGGGTGGTCGTCGCGCAGGATGAGCGTCTTGTCGACGGTGGCGCCCATCACCTTGTGCCGCAGCCGGAAGCTGACGCGGCGTCCGCCTGATATGGTTTCGTCGGCGAGCAAATCCCATGCGCTGTTGGCCGGCCAGCCATGCAGCGGTGCCGCTTCCACGTCGCTGCGCGAAAACGGCGCGCACAGGAAATCACCCGACAGCCTGGCGACGCCTTCGGGCAGGCCTTCAGGCAAGTCGTCGTGGTCGATCCAGGGCGCGCGGTGCAGCGGCTTCAGCGTGCGTCCGCCGCTTGTGATGGCGAAATCGGCGATGTGGCCAACGGCAAGGTCGAGCGCGGCTGATATGCCCTCGGCCTGGAAACCATGCTCACTCATGCCAAATCACCTCGCTATGTCAGCCAACAGAGCCGATTTGGCATCCTTCGCGCAAGCCGGCGGGTGTAACCAATATTCAACACCACCGGCGCAACATGCATCTGCTGCGCCAGGCGAAATGGACGGAATGGCGTGCGTTCTGTAATTTTCGGCTGTCGTTGCCGGCCGGCATGTGACAAATCCCAATCTTGGGCCCAATTTTGGCGATCACCGACAGGTTCTTTTCTTGTTAGCCCAGACCCACTCTTTCTTGCCGCCTTTAAGACTTCCCCGGTCTCTGTGGTCTGGGCTGTGGCGCACTATCGTGGCGCTGCTTGCCGTGATCACGCTTGTCACCGGCTGCGCCACTTCGGAGACGCTGAATGTCGCGCCGCAAGCCGCTGCGCCCGACAAGTTTGCGGCCATCGTCGTCGACGCCTCCAACGGGCGCACGCTATACCAGGCCTATGCGACGGCGCCGCGTTATCCCGCTTCGCTGACCAAAATGATGACGCTGTATCTGACCTTCGAAGCGATGCAGCAGGGTCGCGTCGCCAAGACGACGTTCATTCCGGTGTCGGAGAATGCGCGCTCGCAGCCGCCGTCCAAGCTCGGCTTCAAGCGTGGCGAGCAGATCGAGCTCGATGCGGCAATCCGGGCGCTGGCGACCAAGTCGGCCAATGACGTTGCCGTGGCCGTCGGTGAATATCTCGGCGGTTCGGAAGAAGGTTTTGCCCGACAGATGACGGCGAAGGCGCGTCAGCTTGGCATGACCAGTACCGTCTTCCGCAACGCCTCGGGCCTGCCCGATGCGCAGCAGCGGACGACGGCGCGCGACATGGCCGTGCTCGGCATGGCGCTGCGCAAGCACTTCCCGCAACATTATTACTACTTTTCGGCCACCGACTTCAATTTCCGCGGCAAGCGTATCCGCGGCCACAACGACCTGCTCGGCCGGGTCAACGGCGTCGACGGCATCAAGACCGGCTACATCAGGGCCTCCGGCTTCAACATTGTCACCTCCGTGCAGGCCGACGGCCGCAAGCTGGTGATCGTCGTCATGGGTGGCGAGACGGCGCGCAAGCGCAACGCCCAGGTCGAGGAGATGATCGTGCGCTACATGCCGCAGGCTGCCGGCGGCAGCCTGGCGTCGCAGATGTTCACCCCGGCGCCGGCGGCTACCGCATTGGCAGCACCCTTGCCGGCACCCGCTGCCCCCGGCATGCCTATGCCGGTCGACACGTCAACGACCATCCAGCAGGGCGACGCGCCCGTGCCGATGGGCGAAATCCAGTAGCCAGACGGGTTGGTGCCGCGCGGCTCAGGCCGGCGCGGTGTACTGATCGTCAGTGACGTGCTCGAGCCAGTCGACGGCACGGCCGTCGAGTGCCTCCTGCAGCGCGATGTGGGTCATGGCCGTTGCCGCGGAGGCACCGTGCCAGTGCTTTTCGCCGGGCGCGAACCATACCACGTCGCCGGTTCTGATCTCCTCGACCTTGCCGCCCCAGACCTGGGCCCAGCCGAGGCCTGAGGTTATGACCAGCGTCTGGCCGAGCGGATGGGTGTGCCAGGCCGTGCGCGCGCCCGGCTCGAAGGTGACGGTGACGGCGCGCAGCCGCGCCGGCGCCGGCGCCTCGATGACCGGATCCTGGCGCACCGCGCCGGTGAAATAGTCGGGCGAGGGCGTCGCCGAAGGCCGCGAACCGCTGCGTTTAATGTCCATCTTTTTGTCTCCTGTGGTCTTGCCTGCCCGGTCTCTTCGGAGCGCGGAGCCTCATTTCCGTTGCTACGCTATTCCGGACGGAAAACCACTGCACGCTTTTCCTGGAGTATTGTTCCAGCAAGCATTGCGGACGGGATTACTCACGCATTTTGCGGACGGGAATGCCGCGTTGATGGACGTCGCCACGCATGTCTCCGACAAGGTCAGGCAGCAGTCGCACCGTTTGGCCGCGGCAGTCGGCCCGGCCCCAGACCGATCGAAGCATCGAAGCGGCCTCAGTCCGGTAGGGCGACGATCGCCCGCCCGCTGGTCAGGTCGGCGATCTTCCGCACGATCGTTTCGACGTCGGCCTCGGGCAGCGCCACCTTCAATTCGGCACCGGTCGCGGTGAAGGTCTCGGCAACGATGCGCACGCCCGACTGGGCCGCGAGCCTTGCCTGGACGATCGCCAGATCGGCGAAGCCGCAGGTGATTTTCGCTTCGACCGAGATGACGATCTCGGTCTTGGCGGCCGCCCGCAGGCAGGCGGCCGCAGTGCCGCCATAGGCTCGCACCAGCCCGCCGCTACCCAACAGGATGCCGCCGAACCAGCGCGTGACGACGACGGCGACATTGTCGAGGTGCTGGCCGTCGAGCGCCGCAAGGATCGGTTTGCCGGCCGTGCCGCTCGGCTCGCCATCATCGCTGAAGCGATAGCTCTGGCCGATGCGCCAGGCCCAGCAATTGTGGTTGGCCCCGGCATCGGAATGGGCAGCAACAAACGCCTTCGCCGCCACCTCGTCCGCCACCGGCCCAGCAGCAGCCAGGAAGCGGCTCTTCTTGATGTCCTGGGCGAAGGTTTCGGGTTGAGCGAGCGTGAACATGTCTGGTGGCGTTAGACAACGCCGGGCGGGTGGCCGTCAATTGCGCCGTGCGAGCGGAAGGGCGCGTTAGGCTGTCCGAAGGCGGAGGCAGTGGTGATGCTGCGATTTGCAGGTGCCGGGCATAGCGATTTGCCACTACCCCCCGTTGCCGCCCGCCGCGGCATCGGTTATGAACGCGCGTCGTCCGGTGCGCCGGGCGTGGTTCGCGGCCTGCCGCGGACGAGCACCCGTAGCTCAGCTGGATAGAGCGCTGCCCTCCGAAGGCAGAGGTCACAGGTTCGAATCCTGTCGGGTGCGCCATTTTAAACATAAATATCAGACAGTTAGTCGATGCCGATTTTAACGAGCGTCCTAGCGGCTTTTGCGCGGAAGCACTACGGAAGCACAAGAGACCGTACGAATTTCAACGCACCCTCCTGTGGATAAATGCCAACGAAGTCTGCTCGACGATAGGGCGGCGACTGATGGCCGCCCATTTCGAGGCGAATAGGATGCATCGGCTCATGAGATTGATGTGGTTGATGATGGTAGCGTTAGAGCGCTACTGCCTTTCTCTCCACTCGTCGCAGCGCCATTCTGACTTCGCTGCATGGGTTGAGCAAAGGGTTCCGGAGTCTATCCCGGAAGGGCCACAGTCACAGAGACGATGAGGGGAGACGGTCGGCACCACCGCCGCTCTCTCGGTGCTGATGAACCCGGACTTGGTCTAATCCTCCATCAATTGCAGAAGCCGACGCTCGCGCTTACCTTGCGGATCATCTGCGCCACCTGAGGCAAGGCGCGCACGATCGCCCCCTTGTTCGTGCCGATGAAGACTTCCTGCAGGGGGAGAATCGTATGCGTTTTC
Source organism: Aminobacter sp. MDW-2 (assembly GCF_014250155.1). Classification (NCBI taxonomy): domain Bacteria; kingdom Pseudomonadati; phylum Pseudomonadota; class Alphaproteobacteria; order Hyphomicrobiales; family Phyllobacteriaceae; genus Aminobacter; species Aminobacter sp. MDW-2. Next base: position 506,399 of record NZ_CP060197.1, on the reverse strand, counting down.
AGAACCTGTATCATACCCAGCCGGATCTGCTCTTGAAGTAGGCGCGTTGGCAGAATGCTGATGCCGGTCCCCGATTCCACCAGCCTAAGGATGGTGCCGAGGCTGTTGCAAACATTTAGGCGCAGTCCGCCACCGGCCGTCGCGGCGAGCGCTCCGATGGTCAGCGAATGGAGGTTCGACGGTGCCGGCGTGGCGAAGATGCGTTGGCGCAGCAGCTCCCCATCCGAGACGGTTGTCTGCGGCAGCTGGAGCTTCTGGCTCGCGATCCAGTCGACGCTCTGACGCCCGAGAAGCTCGAGCGCGACATTGTCGTGTGATGGAGGCGTCGAGAGCACTGCGATATCCAGCAGCCCTTCCGAGAGCTGGTCGGCCAACCTATGGCTGGTATCCACCGTGGCGGCGATGCGAGTGCCGGAAAAGCGGTTGTCGAGTTCGTCGAGCAGGGCGGGCAGGCAGACGGCGGCGAAGCTGTCGATGACGCCGACCCTGAGCGTCGGCAGGCCGGTGTTGCGGGTCTTGATGTTGGATTCAATGTCCCGCGCGATCGCGATCATCGATTCCGCATAGTGCTTCAGAGCCTCGCCTTCGCTGGTGAGGAGGAGCTGGCGCTTCTGGCGCACGAACAGCGACACGCCGAGCTGCTCCTCCAGCTCGCGGATGCGGTAGGAGATCGTTGGCTGGGTGACGTTGAGCTTCTCCGCCGCCGCACTGAAGCTGCGCAACTGCGAAACCCAGTAGAAAGATTCAAGGGCGGAGAAGCTGAGGGTCATCGCTCATGCATAGAAGTTTTCTATCGATGACGACAAATATCCCAATTAGATTTTGATTTCAACACCGCCTAGGCTCATCTCATCCACATCAGAAACGCGGTGAGACAATGTACAAGACCATTTCACGGGAGCACATTCTCGAGGACCTTCCGGAGATCGCGGACATCCGCTCCGACGAACTGAGGGAAAAGGTAGTGGACGCGTGGGTTTTCGCCCTGGAGCGCTCGTCCTTCGATCGGGTCATCGACATTCCGGGCGAGGGCAGCCCGAAAGTATTTGCGCTGAAGCGCGGCACGCAGGACGCGCATCTGCGAGGCGTCACGCGCCTCGCGCTAGCGATCTACGACGAGTTCGACAAGACCTATCCCGAGGCCAAGGTCGACCGCGACATCATTCTCGCCGGCGGGCTCTGCCACGATATCGGCAAGACCTGGGAGTTCGATCCGATCAACCTGAGGCGCTGGCGCGAGCGCGGCGACCGCTACGGCGAACCGTCCTTCCGCCATTCCGCATATGGCACCCATGTCTGCTTGTCGGTCGGCCTGCCGGAAGAAATCGGCCATATCTGCATGGGGCACTCGCTCGAAGGCGCGCATATCGGCCATAGCACGGAATGCTACATCATCCGTCAGGCCGATCATGCCTGGTGGCATGTCGCGGCGGCTCTCGATCTCTGCCATCCGGAAACGATCGGTTTCGCCGGCCCGAACTTGCGGGTCCGACCGATCGGCATGCAGTAGGAAGCCGAAAAGGAACCGCCCGAGGGGAAAGCCGAGGTTTGAGATGGACTACACGTTCCAGTTCGGCCCATTGCTGAACTACCTGCCGCAAATCGTCAGCGGGCTGTGGCTGACGGTCGGCCTGTCCTTCGTCGGCATATTCGGCGGCATCGCGCTCGGGATTTTCTGCGCGGTGATGTCGACCTCGTCCTCGCCGTTTCCGCGCTTCCTCGTTCGCCTCTATGTCGAGGTGGTGCGCAACACGCCGCTGCTGGTGCAGATCTTCGTCATCTTCTTCGGATTGCCGAACATCGGGGTTCGGCTGACGCCGCTCACCTCCGTCTTCATTGCCCTGGTGCTGAACAATGGCGGTTATGTCGCGGAGATCGTGCGCGGCGGCATCGAGGCCACCCACCGCAGCCAGGTGGAGGCGGGGGAAAGCCTCGGCCTCACCTATTTCCAGACGCTGCGCTTCGTGATCCTGCCACCTGCACTGGAAAAGGTATTCACGCCGGTCGTCTCGCAATGCGTGCTCCTGATGCTGTCGACCAGCCTCGTCTCGGTGATCGGCGTCGAGGACCTGACGGGGGCCGCGATGATCGCAAGCTCTGAGACGTTCCGTACGATGGAAATCTACCTGGTCGTCGCCGTGGTCTATGTCGCCCTAAATTTCGCCTTCCGCGCCGTGCTGAACCTTGCCGGCCTCATGGTCTTCACGCGGCTCCGCCGCCGCCTGCTCGGGAGGGCATGAGATGCGCACGTTCGGCTCCCCCGAATTCCTCTTCATTGTCTATGCACTGCGCTGGACGCTGTCGCTGACCGTCCTCGCCTTCGTCGGCGGCGGCATCATGGGCATCGTGCTGGCGCTGCTGCGCATCGCTCGCAGCCGGACGTTGCGCACGATCACGAGCTTCTACATGCAGGTGATCCAGGGCCTGCCGCTGCTGGTGTTGCTGTTCCTGTGCTACTATGCGCCGTCGCTTTTCGGCATCGAGATCGCGGCGCTGACGGCGGCGGCCATTGCGCTCACCATCAATTCCAGTGCCTTCCTCGGCGCCATTTGGGAAAGCGCGCTGAGGGCTATCCCCAAGGCGCAGTGGGAAAGCGCCGATGCGCTGGCGCTGACGCCCTACAAGACGCTGCGCTTCGTCATCGCGCCCCAGGCGATCCGTCTCGCCCTGCCGTCCACCGTCGGCTTCCTGGTGCAGATCATCAAGCAGACGTCGCTCGCTTCGATCATCGGCTTCATCGAGATCACCCGCGCCGGGCAGCTCGTCAGCAATGCCACATTCGAACCGCTCAAAGCCTTTTTGAGCGTCGCCGCCCTCTATTTTGCCGTCTGCTTCCCGCTCACCCAGTTCAGCCTCTGGCTTGAGCGGCGTACGGCCCGCCGGGGCGCGGGAACCTGATCACCCAACGGCCCGCAGAAGGCTGTCCTACCAACCGGAACTCTAGAACTGTGAGGATGACCATGCGCCTGAAATCCCTTCTCCTGCCCCTCGTCGGGCTTCTTGCACTCACCGTCGGCGCCGCAACGGCGTCGGCTTCCTCCCTCGACGACATCATCGCCCGCAAGAAGGTCCTGATCGGTGTCGACCTGTCCGTCCCGCCCTTCGGCATCACCAATGAGGAGATGCAGCCGGACGGGCTGGATGTCGACGTCGCCGAGCTTCTGGCGAAGGACCTAGGCGTCGAGCTGGAACTGGTGCCCGTCACCGGCCAGAGCCGCATCCCGTCGCTTCAGACGGGCAAGGTCGATTTCGTCGTCGCGAGCTTCGGCATTTATGCCGAGCGCGCGCTGTCGGTCGCCTTCTCCAATCCCTATGGCGGCCACAAGTCGGTGATCATCGCGCCGAAGGGAACAGTGATCAAAAGCCTCGCCGACCTTGCAGGCAAGCGCGTCGGCGTCCCGCGAGGCACGGCACACGAAAAGATCCTTTCCGCTGCCAAGATCGAGGGCATGGAACTGGTGCGCTTCGACGACGACAGCACGACGTTGAACGCGCTCGTCTCCGGCCAGGTCGATGCCATCGGCACGGTGAACTACATCGCGGCGCAGCTTCAGGAACGCTATCCCGATAGCGGCTTCGAGGAGAAGACGACCTATCTCCAGAGCTTCTACGGGGTTGGCCTGCGCCGCAACGATCCCGACCTTCTGCACTGGGTGAACACAGTGCTCTTCGTCCACAAGCAGAGCGGCGAACTCTCCGCGATCTACGAGAAGTGGATGAAGACCCCGATCCCGGAACTGCCGTCGTTCTGATCCCAAAACAGCCAAGGGGCGCCCCTTTGGCGCCCCGACCACTGATCGAGAGGTCTATCATGTCCGTTGTCGTCGCAAAGAATATCCGCAAGAGTTTTGGCGCGCTGGAAGTGCTGAAGGGCGTGTCGCTGACCGTCGAAGGCGGCGAAGTCGTCGCCCTGATCGGCCGCAGCGGTTCCGGCAAGAGCACCTTCCTGCGCTGCCTGAACGGCCTCGAAAGCGTCGATTCAGGCGAGATCGAGGTGGCCGGCCACGGCATGTCGCGTAAGCCCGCCGAACTTCGCCAGCTCCGGCGCGACGTCGGCATCGTCTTCCAGAGCTACAACCTCTTCCCGCACTTGACTGCCGGCGAGAACATCATGCTCGCCCCGGTCCAGGTGAAGTGCATGGGCAAGGACGCCGCGCGCGCGGAGGCCAAGCGCTGCCTCGCGCTCGTCGGGCTCGGCGACCGCTTCGAGGCCTATCCGGACATGCTCTCGGGCGGCCAGCAGCAGCGCGTCGCCATCGCCCGCTCGCTGGCCATGCAGCCGAAGGTGATGCTGTTCGATGAAGTCACGTCGGCGCTTGACCCGGAACTCACCGGGGAGGTGCTCGCCGTCATCGAAAACCTCGCGCGTGACGGCATGACTATGCTCCTCGTGACGCACGAAATGGGCTTCGCCCGGCGCGTCGCCAACCGGACGATCTTCATGAAGGACGGCGTCATCCACGAGGAAGGTCCCTCCGCCGAATTCTTCTCCGCGCCGAAGACGCCGGAACTTCAGGCCTTTCTGCGTTCGGAAGTAGGCTGAGCCCGCGCAGCCGTTCGTCCACCCATTGTCTTACATAATCGGCAGAAACGCTCTGCCGGAGGAGTCCCCATGCCTAAGATCGAGGTATTACAGGTTGGCCCGTACCCTGAGTGGGACGAGGAGCGCCTGAACGCAGCCTTCACCATGCACCGCTATTTCGAGGCGGCCGACAAGGAGGCCTTCCTCGCGACGCACGGCCAAAACATCCGCGGCATCGCCACGCGTGGTGAGCTCGGTGCCAACCGTGCGATGATCGAAGCGCTGCCGAAGCTGGAAGTGATCTCCGTCTACGGCGTCGGCTATGACGCGGTGGACCTTGCCGCGGCGCGCGAGCGCGGCATCCGCGTCACCAACACGCCTGATGTGCTTACCAAGGACGTCGCCGACCTCGGGATTGCGATGATGCTCGCGCAGGCGCGCGGCGTAATAGGCGGCGAGACATGGGTCAAGAGCGGCGACTGGGCGAAGAAGGGTCTCTATCCGCTGAAGAGCCGTGTGCATGGCAAGCGCGCCGGCGTACTCGGCCTCGGCCGAATTGGCTACGAGGTGGCCAAGCGCCTCGCCGGCTTCGACATGGACATCGCCTACAGCGATATGGGGCCGAAGGATTTTGCCAGGGACTGGACCTTTGTCGCCGATCCGGTCGAACTTGCCGCACGCTCCGACTTCCTGTTCGTCACGCTCGCAGCGTCGGCCGAGACCCGTCATATCGTCGGCAGGAAGGTTATCGAAGCGCTCGGCCAAGAGGGCATGCTGATCAATATTTCCCGGGCCTCCAACATCGACGAGGAAGCGCTGCTCGACGCACTGGAGACGAAGGCGCTCGGTTCCGCCGCGCTCGATGTCTTCGACGGCGAGCCGAACCTCAACCCACGTTTTCTCGCCCTCGACAACGTGCTGCTCCAGCCGCACATGGCGTCGGGCACGATGGAGACCCGCAAAGCGATGGGCCAGCTCGTCTTCGACAACTTATCGGCCAATTTCGACGGCCGGCCGCTGCCGACCCCGGTTCTGTGAGGGCGACCCGATGAAAGCCATCGTCATCCACGCAGCAAAAGACCTGCGCCTCGAGGACAGCGCCGTCGAGGCGCCCGGTCCCGGCCAGGTGGAGATCCGCCTTGCGACGGGCGGCATCTGCGGTTCGGACCTGCATTACTACAACCACGGCGGTTTCGGTGCGGTGCGGCTGAAGGAGCCGATGATCCTCGGCCACGAGGTCTCCGGCCACGTCGCATCCCTGGGTGAAGGCGTGTCCGGGCTGGCCGTCGGCGATCTCGTCGCCGTCTCGCCCTCGCGGCCCTGCGGCGCCTGTGACTACTGCCTGAAGGGCCTGCCGAACCATTGCTTCAACATGCGCTTCTACGGATCGGCCATGCCATTCCCGCACATCCAGGGCGCCTTCCGTGAACGCCTTGTCGCCAAGGCCGCCCAGTGCGTGAAGGCGGACGGGCTTTCGGCCTGCGAAGCCGCCATGGCCGAACCGCTCGCCGTGACGCTGCACGCCACGCGCCGGGCCGGCGAGATGCTTGGCAAGCGCGTGCTCGTCACCGGCTGCGGGCCGATCGGCACGCTGTCGATCCTCGCCGCACGGCGGGCCGGCGCAGCCGAGATCGTCGCCGCCGACCTGTCCGAACGGGCGCTCGGCTTTGCTCGCGCCGTCGGCGCGGACCGCACGATCAACCTCTCGGAAGACCGCGACGGCCTCGTTCCGTTCAGCGCGAATAAGGGATACTTCGATGTCCTCTACGAATGCTCAGGCGCCCAGCCCGCACTCGTCGCCGGGATCCAGGCGTTGCGCCCGCGCGGCGACATCGTCCAGCTCGGGCTTGGCGGCGAGATGAGCCTTCCCATGATGGCGATCACTGCCAAGGAACTGGACCTGCGCGGTTCCTTCCGCTTCCATGAGGAATTCGCGATTGCGGTGAAACTGATGCAGGGCGGCTTCATCGACGTGAAGCCGCTGATCACCCATACGCTGCCGCTCGCCGATGCGCTCCAGGCCTTCGAGATCGCCTCGGACAAGAGCCAGTCGATGAAGACGCAGATCGCATTCTCTTGAGGACAAGCCCATGAGCACGCAACTTTTCGACCTGACGGGCAAGCGCGCCCTTGTTACTGGCTCCTCGCAGGGCATCGGCTATGCGCTGGCTAAGGGCCTTGCCGAGGCCGGCGCCGAGATCGTCCTCAACGGCCGCGACACAGCCAAGCTGAAGGCGGCCGCCGATAGTCTCGGCGCAAAGCACACGCTCGCCTTCGACGCCACCGACCATGAGGCCGTGCGCAAGACGATCGACGCCTTCGAGGCGGAAGTCGGGGCCATCGACATCCTCGTCAACAATGCCGGCATGCAGCACCGCACGCCGCTGGAGGATTTTCCGGCCGACGCGTTCGAGCGCCTGCTGAAGACCAATATCTCGACGGTCTTCAATGTTGGCCAGGCCGTCGCGCGCCACATGATCGCGCGCGGTGCAGGCAAGATCATCAACATGGCCAGCGTCCAGACCGCACTCGCCCGCCCGGGCATCGCGCCCTATACCGCCACCAAGGGCGCCGTCGGCAACCTCACCAAGGGCATGGCGACGGACTGGGCCAAGCATGGCCTGCAATGCAACGCGATTGCGCCCGGTTATTTCGACACGCCGCTCAACGCCGCGCTCGTCGCCGACGCCAACTTCTCCGAATGGCTGGAGAAGCGCACGCCAGCCGGCCGCTGGGGCAAGGTGGAGGAACTGGTCGGCGCCTGTATCTTCCTCTCTTGCGATGCTTCCTCCTTTGTGAACGGACACACGCTCTATGTCGACGGCGGCATCACGTCCTCGCTCTGAGGCAACCAGGCGTATCGTCCTGATGGGCGTCGCCGGCTGCGGCAAGTCCGCCGTTGGCTCGGCACTGGCCTCCCGCATCGGCGCGACCTATCTCGACGGCGACGATCTGCATCCGCCGGCAAACATCGCCAAGATGAGCCGCGGCGAACCGCTCGCCGACGACGACCGCTGGCCATGGCTGACGCTGGTCGGGCAAAAGCTCGCCGACCCGGACGGCATCATCATCCTCGGCTGCTCGGCGCTGAAACGCCGCTACCGCGACCATATCCGACAAGAGGCCAGCGCGCCCGTCGCCTTCGTGCACCTCGCCGGCAGCCGGGAGCTGATCACCTCGCGCATGGCCGCGCGGGCCGGACACTTCATGCCGACAAGCCTCATCGACAGCCAGTTCGCGGCACTGGAGCCGCCGGCGGCAGACGAAAACGCCATAACCGTCGATATCGACAAGCCGCTGGAGGCGATCGTCGCCGCCATCGCGGCCAGACTGGAGGAGATCCGGACATGACCAAAAGGGTAGCGCTGATCGGCGCAGGCGCCATGGGGGGCGCCATCGGCACGCGGCTGGCCGAGACCGGCAATCGCATCACCGTCTTCGACCCCGGGCCGGACAAGATGCAGGCACTGGTCGACAAGGGCGCCTTCGCCGCCGCGTCGGCCGCTGAGGCCGCCGCCGCCAGCGACTACGTGATCCTCAGCCTCAACGCCCCCGCCATCGTGCGCCGCGCGGTCTTCGGCGAGGCAGGCGTAGCGGCCGGCGCCAGGCCCGGCACGCTGATCATTGACATGTCCTCGATCGATCCGGACGCGACGAAAGAGCTGGCGGTGGCGGCGGCCGAAAAGGGTCTGCGCTGGGTTGACAGCCCGCTTTCCGGCGGCGCGCCGAAGGCGCTCGTCGGCGAGCTGACGCTGATGGCAGGCGGCGCGGCCAAGGATGTAGAGGACGCGTATGCGGTCCTCCAGCACGTCGCTAGCAACTATACCCATATGGGACCGGTCGGCGCGGGCCAGACGACCAAGCTGATCAACCAGGTGCTCTGCGGCCTCGGCTTCCTTGCCGTTGCGGAAGCCACCCAATTGGCGCTCGACGCCGACGTCGATGCAGCAAAGATCCCACAGGCCCTGAAGGGTGGGCGCGCCGACAGTGCCATCCTGCAGGAATACATGCCGCGCTTCGTGGCGAGGGATTACCGCCGCACTGGGCGCATCGACAACATGGTGAAAGACCTTTCCGGCGCGCAGGATCTTGCGCGGCGCACCAACACGGCCATGCCGCTGACGGCGGCCTGCGCCGAAATCCACCGTATGCTGACGGCCGCAGGCCTCGGCGGCGAGGACCAAGCCGCGCTGATGGAATTTTTCCGGGGACCGAACAAGGAGAATTTTGAATGATCACCCGTTACGCACTGTTTGAGGGCAAGGTGAAGCACGGCCAAACCGAAGCCTTCCGCAAGGCCGTCATCGAGCGCATCCTGCCGAAGTGGCGGGCCTTCCCGCGCGCGACCGGCGTGCGTGTCTCCTTTGCGGAAGCCCGCGACGAGGGCGCACCGGAACTGCCGATGATCCTCGCCATCGACTATCCGAGCCTGGAGGCCGTGGAAGAAGCTCTGGCGAGCCCCGTCCGCTCCGAAGCCCGCGCGGCGACCGAAGCAGTCCTTGCCGAATTCTTTGACGGCCGCATCCACCATCATGTGACACTCGCCAATGAATACAATCTTTGAGCATAAAAAGGTCGTCGGCTCGAGGTCCTTACAAGACCGCGGATAGCGGACGCCGGCGGTTGGTTCTCAGCGACCGGCCGCCGATGCCTACCGGCTGTTAGGGCGAGGCCAATTCGGTAGCCGATTCCCAACGCTGACGGGCCTACGGGGGAGGTCAACGCCTCCAAATCGTCAAAAAGCATTTGAAAGCGACATCTGTTGAGCAAAGGTAAGGGACCTCAGCGTTTCTAACGCGGCGGCGGAACTCTTCGTAACGCCAGGGCGGTGAGCAGACAGGTACGGGCACTCGAGAGCCATCGCGGGACGCTGCTGTTTCTCCGCGGTTCGGGGAAGCTCGAGCTTACGCCAGAGGGGCGCCGCTTCTAGTGCGATATTCATTCCGCCTTTGCCATTATTGGCCATGGTACCGCGCGCATCCGTGATGCGCATTCCAGCCAAGCACTAAACATACTGGTCAGTCGGTGTTTCCTACAGCAGTGGTTGTTGCCCAAGCTCAGTAGCTTCGAGGTGAGGGTCCAGGTGACCCTTGCCGCGACTTGCGAAGCGTGGCGCCGTCATCAACCGACTATTGTGGATGACGGTGACAAGTTTCGGGGTGTGTCGGTTCCGGGCAGACGGCGACCCAATCTCATCTTCTTGACGCGCTTTAACGTAATTCAAACAACGGAACTAGCGGTTGTATCGTCGCTCACTTGCATAGAGCGCAACCGCCATAGCGCGGTTGCGAACGTTCAGTTTGTCGTAGAGATTTTTCAGGTGGTACTTAACCGTGTTTTCCGAGATCCCGGTCCGCGTCGCGATCTGCAAATTTGTCCAACCATCCGCCAAGACGCCGAGCAGTTCGAGCTCGCGTGCGGTTAGGCACGACAGCGGCGTCTCGTTGATCTTGGCGACGTCTATGTAAGGGATGCAGATACGGCCGTTGGCGACTGCTAACAGCGTATCGAACAGGATGCAGGGATCGTCGAACTGGTAGCAGTAACCCTGCGCGCCGAGCCGCACGCACTGCTTCAGGATGCCAATATCATGGTCGTTGGAAAAAATGACCACGCGCGGCATCAATTGTCGGCGCTGAAGTTCAATCAACACCTCGCCCGCATCTATGTCGGACAGCTTCCAGGCGACGACGGCAACATCGAAGCTTGGGCTCTTCTCCTCAGCAGCCTTGATGAGCGCACGGCCGGTTTCCACGCTTCCGATTAATTCGAATCTTTCATCTCTAGTTGCGAGGTCGCTGAGCGCGGCGACCACGAGTGGGTTGCGCTCAGCGATTAGGAGTCGGGTCTGATCGTGTCGAGCACTCCGCTGTGATATGTTGGAGTCTTCTCGATACACCTACATTGAGCCCTTAATGGCATCGAGAGGTTGACCTGTCGCGCGGAGGGCCGAAACGACCGTGTTGGCCATCAAAAGTGCAATGGTCATCGGCCCGACGCCGCCGGGCACCGGCGTGATGGCGCCGGCCTGTTCGGCCGCACTGGCATAGTCGACGTCGCCGACAAGCCTAGACTTGCCGTTGGCGCCGCCTTTGAGGCGGTTGATACCAACGTCGATGACGGTGGCTCCCGGCTTGACCCAGTCGCCCTTGATCATTTCAGGACGCCCGACCGCGGCCACCAGGATGTCAGCGCTGCGGCAAAGGGCCGGCAGGTCCTTGGTGCGGCTGTGGGCGATGGTGACGGTGGCGTTGGCGTTGAGCAGAAGGTTGGCCATCGGCTTGCCGACGATGTTGGAGCGGCCGACGACAACCGCGTTGAGGCCCGACAGGTCGCGGCCAAGCGTGCGCTCGATCAACAACATCGAGCCGGCAGGCGTGCAGGGCACGAAGGCGGTGTCGAGTTCGCCGGTGCCGAGCTTGCCGACATTGGTGAAGTGGAAGCCGTCGACGTCCTTGTCGGCCGAGATCGTCTGAATGATCCTGCCGGCGTCGATATGGCCGGGCAGGGGCAACTGGACGAGGATGCCGTGGATCTTGGGGTCGGCGTTGAGCTTTTTCACCAGGGTGACGAGGTCGGCTTCGGAGGTGTCGGCCGAAAGCGCGTGCTCGATCGAATGGAAGCCGCATTCCTTGGCCTTCTTGCTCTTGGAAGCGACATAGACCTGGCTTGCCGGGTCGTGGCCAACGATGACCACAGCTATGCCGGGAACGATACCCGTCTCGGCGATCAGCTTTTCGGCTGCGATCCGAACTTTGGCGACTACATCGGCCGCCACCGCCTTCCCATCTATGATGATTGACACGTATTTCTAATCCTTATTTTAAGACGCGTTCGGCTCAGAACAGTCCTTCGATCTGGCCCTGTTCGTTGAGGAAGATCTTTTCCGACGAGGGTGCCCTGGGCAGGCCGGGCATGGTCATGATCTCACCGCAGATGGCGACGATGAAGCCGGCGCCTGCTGCAAGGCGGACCTCACGCACCGGCACGACATGGTCGACAGGCGCGCCGCGCAGGTTCGGGTCGGTCGAGAACGAGTATTGCGTCTTGGCCATGCACACCGGCAGATGACCGTAGCCCGCCTGTTCCCAGGCATGCAGCTGGTCGCGCACCGACTTGTCGGCGATCGCCTCCGAGCCGCGGTAGATGCGCTTGACGATGGTGTCGATCTTGTCGAACAGCTTCATCTCGTCGGGGTAGAGCGGCGAGAACTGCGAGGCGCCGCTTTCGGCGAGCTGCACCACCTTGTGGGCGAGTTCCTCGATGCCGGCCGAGCCCTTGGCCCAGTGCTTGCACAGGATCGCTTCGGCACCCATCGAGGCGACATAGTCCTTCATCGCCGCGATCTCGGCGTCGGTGTCGGAGACGAAGTGGTTCATCGCCACCACGACCGGCACGCCGAACTGCTTGACGTTCTCGATGTGGCGGCCAAGGTTGGCGCAGCCCTTCTTCACCGCCTCGACATTCTCCTTGCCGAGCTCTTCCTTCTTGACGCCGCCATTCATCTTCATCGCGCGCACGGTGGCGACGATGACGGCGGCTGCCGGCTTGAGGCCCGCCTTGCGGCACTTGATGTCGAAGAACTTCTCGGCACCGAGATCAGCGCCGAAACCGGCTTCGGTGACGACATAGTCGGCGAGCTTCAATGCGGTGGTGGTGGCGACCACCGAGTTGCAGCCATGGGCGATGTTGGCGAACGGGCCGCCATGGACGAAGGCCGGGTTGTTTTCCAGCGTCTGCACCAAATTGGGCTGGACCGCGTCCTTCAGCAGCACCGCCATGGCGCCATCGGCCTTGAGGTCGCGGGCATAGACGGCCGTCTTGTCGCGGCGATAGGCAACGATGATGTCGCCCAGGCGCTTCTCGAGATCTTTCAGATCGGTGGCCAGGCACAGGATCGCCATGACTTCGGAAGCAACCGTGATGTCGAAGCCGGCCTCACGCGGAAAACCGTTGGCGACGCCGCCGAGCGAGCAGTTGATCTGGCGCAGCGCCCGGTCGTTCATGTCCATCACCCGGCGCCACACCACGCGGCGGGTGTCGATGCCGAGCTCGTTGCCCCAGTAGATGTGGTTGTCGATCAGCGCCGACAAAAGATTGTGCGCGGTGGTGATGGCGTGGAAGTCGCCGGTGAAGTGGAGGTTCATGTCCTCCATCGGCACGACCTGGGCATAACCGCCACCCGCAGCACCGCCCTTGACGCCGAAATTCGGCCCGAGCGAGGCTTCACGGATGCAGACGATGGCCTTCTTGCCGATACGGTTCAAACCGTCACCGAGGCCGACAGTCGTCGTGGTCTTGCCTTCGCCGGCTGGCGTCGGGTTGATCGCGGTGACCAGGATCAGCTTGCCGTCCTTGTTCTTGCGTGCATTGGCAATGAACTCGGCCGAGATCTTCGCCTTGTCGTGGCCATAAGGCAAAAGATGCTCGGTCGGAATGCCGATCTTGGCGCCGACCTCCTGGATCGGCTTCTTCTTCGCCGCACGCGCGATCTCGATGTCGGTCTTAAACTCGGCCATGGTCCTGCCTAATCTGTTTTGGTTGGCGTGAAAGTTCGTTGCGAAGCGGGCTCATGCACTCACTGCGACTTCTGACAAAGGTTGGCTCGTTTGTTGGGTTATTGACGCTGGCACTTTCGGGCACTCAAGAAAAATCCGGTTCCTGCATGCAGCGCAAATGACTGGGTCGAGGTGGCGCACGACACCTGGAATAGCCTCACTCTTGCGGCGAAATACGTGCCCTCGACCAATTTCCTTCGCTACCCGATACGTGGAAAGCTGTTGACGCAACCGGGGATACTTGACGATGAGATAAAGGCCGCCGCCACGCGCTTTACGTCTTTTGGCCTCTTCGATGAGAAACTCCGCACCTGAAAGGTCCATACCGATGTTCCCGTCGATGCCCATCACCATATGAGTCTGATGAGGCCGGGTCTGTTCCAGGCGACGGAACTGTCGTTGTAGCCCCTCCAGTGCTCCGAAATAGAGCGGGCCTTGAAGACGTGAGAAGATTGCCTGCGGGCATTCCGGCAGCTTGGCTCTCTCGGCATTGGCGAAGCTCCGGTGTGGATTCTTCGGATTGGGAACCCATAACGGCACATCAGTTTGCATGGTCCTGCGCAGGAAGAAGCACAGCGACAGGATCACGCCCAAAAATATGGCGAATTCCATCTCCAGGAACAGAACCGCAAGAAAGGTACAGACAAGCACCATGGACTCGGGCGGGCTTGTGCGAAGTACATGGCTGATCTTTTCGAATTCAACCAGTCGCCATGCAATCAGGATGATGAGGCCGGACATTGCCGGGATAGGCAGGTAGTGCACCAGCGGTGCAATGAATGCTATCATCCCGAGCAAAAAAAGTGACGACAATATCGCCGAGAGCGGGGTCCTTGCTCCGCAATCATAATTCAAACCGCTTCGCGTTAGCGAACCAGATCCGGCATAAGAAGAAAAAAGCGAACCGACGAGATTTGATAGCCCCTGGCCGATGATCTCCCGGTTCGTGTCGATATGTTGACGCGAGCGTCCTGCAATGGCTCTTGAGATCGAGACAGTCTGCAGAAGGCCGATTAAAGCGATCGCGAATGACCCCGGCGCCAGCGATCGCAGCTCCTCAGCGGAAAATTCTGGGATGCGAAATGGTGGGAGGTGGAAGGTTATCGGTTCCACGAATTCAACGCCATGTGCTCGCGCATGCATGAGGTAGGCAACTGCGCCACCAAGTATCAGAGCAATCAGATGACTGGGCCACTTTGGCAACAGCCGCCGCAGCAATATCGATGAAACGAGCGTCACCAGAACGACCAAGATCAGGCTGTAGTTTGCCTTAGCGATAAAGACTAGGGAGTCGAGATTCGACAATCGGTCGTGCTCAAGATTTGTGGTTAGGCCTTCCATGATGGTGGCGATTTGGCTTTGTCCTATCAGGACCGCGGCGCCAGCGGTAAACCCCATCATCACCGACGGGGAAACAAAGTTCATCAACTGGCCGAGGCGCGCGATTCCAAGCAGGAACTGGAACGCGCCGACAAGAAGGCTGACGGTCATGGCGGCTGCTATGAATTCAGCACTTCCGGGCTGATATACAGGACTCAATGTTGCAAACACGACGAGTGAAATGGCTGTGGACGGCCCTGAAATCTGATGCCATGAGCTCCCATAGAGCGCAGCCACAATCGGAATCACGACGGCGGAGTAGAGCCCATATTCTGGTGGTAGGCCCGCAATTGCGGCGAACGCAATGGCCTGGGGCAAAACCACCGCCGCATTGGTGAAGCCTGCGAACGTATCAGCTTGCAGAGTGCGCTTATCGACAAGGCGCATCCAGTCCAGGAATGGAAAGAGCGACTTCATCCAGCGACGATCCGCAATATTTCGCATCATTCATCCATCGAGCCAAAGCTCAAGCGACCCTTTACCTTCCAAGATCTGGCGACGGGAAGGAAGGTGGTTCGCGGCAAGTAATGCCGCGGTGTTGCGGTTGAAGCCGACTGCCCGTTATGGGGTCAGACCAGCCTTTCAGTTAGGTTTAACGTTACGTGGCTCTGGGCACGTCCACTGTCGGCGAGCCGACAATCGCAATGATTTTGCCTGAAAGCTTCATGCGGCCGACCGTATGCTCCTGCTGGGGCCATGACGTTGCGGCGTAATATCTAATGAAAAATTGCAGTCGTATCGTGCTTTTGTCGGCGGGCCGACAGATGCAACCCGCAACCTGCGTCACCCTACCCCTCACTGAATTCAGCCAACCTTTGGTCAATCAAGAATGAGGAAGCGGATATGGATGTGCCTGTTACCAGAAAACGGGTGACCCTCAACAATTTGCACGACAAGAAAAAGCGCGGCGAGCGGATTACTTCGATCGGCGTCTACGATGCGCCACTCGCCGCCATCGCTGACAAAGTCGGCTTCGATCTACTTGTTATCGGAAACGCGGGTCCAATGTCGTTGTTTGGCCATGCCGATCCCACGACGGTCAAATTCGAAGAGCAGCTGTTTATGACCCAGGCGGTCAGCCGCGTCACGAAGTATGGCCTCATCGTCGCGCACATGCCTTATCTAACTTACCACTCTTCGAAGGAAGATGCGGTTCGTAACGCTGGTCGCCTCGTGGCCGAGGGTGGTGCTCATGCCGTAAAATGCGAGGGTAACCGTTATACTGCAGAGTATGTCGCTGAGATCGTGCGTGCTGGCATTCCAGTCATGGGTCATATCGGCATGCAGGCGTCGCGCCGCGTAGAACAAAGCGGTTTCGGTGTGAAAGGCCGGACTGCCGAGGATGCCCGCAAGATTCTCGATGATGCGGAAGCATTCGTTGAAGCTGGCGTATTCGCATTCATCTTGGAACAGGTGCCCGCCGAATTGGCCGAGTTCCTCGCCAGTCGCTTGGATGTTCCAGTGATCACGCTAGGCGGCGGCACAAACGCAGACGGCATATACCACATCGCAGGCGACGTGGTTGGATACAGTGCCTTCCCTATGCCAAAGAACAGGCGCAGCTTTACTAATGTCCAGCCGCTGCTTGAGGAAGGAATCACAAAATACAAGGCCGCCGTTGTCGACGGAAGTTATCCCGCAGAGGGCGACTCGTTTCGAATGAACGAGGGGGAGTTCGAGAAGTTCATGGAGTCGTACGGAAGAAAAACCAGTCTAAAATCCGTCATTTAGTTCTTGTCTTGGGAGGAGACAAAATGAAGAATATAGTTCGCACCTACATTGCTGCAGTCTTGCTGTCAGCCGGCATCGCTGGTTCTGAAGCGTTTGCCGGCGGCACGCAGCAATCAAGTTATGAGAAAATCGTTGCGCAGCAAACCCAAGTGGCCGGTGATGCAGTCAACTTGCGCTCAAACTACTGGCTAGCGTGGACCGGAGCCTGGGACACGGTCGTCATGAAGGAGACGCGTCTGTGGGAGAAGTGGCTGCCTGCCGGCAGCCAGGTCACTTGGCAGCGCAACTTGCAAGGCCCCCCGGTTATCACGGATCTCCTGAGCGGTAAGCAGCAGATCGGCTACATCGGTGACAACCCCGCTATTGTGTCGACCACCAAGCGCGACATCGCTCCTGTCAATCTGGTAGCCGTAAACACCATCTCGCCGGGGCGTATGTGTGGCCATCTTATTCTCGGAAAGGGCGCGCCTGAGTTCACCAACTACAAAGACGCCATCAAGTGGCTAGAGGGGAAGACTATCGGCGTGCCCCGGGGAAGCTGTGCTGACCGCCTAGCGCAAGTGATAGTAAAGCACGAAGGTATTAACGTGACCTGGCAGCAGATGCAGGCCGAAGTCGTGGTCACCAGCCTGCAAGCCGGAAAGATTGACGCCGCTGCCGTCTACGAGCCGCATTCGTCTAAGGCTGTTTTCGACGGCTATGCCAAGTATGCGATCTCGTCCAATCCGTATGGTGAACTAGATGCCAATGCCGTCGTAATGCGGCAGGACTTCATCGAATCCAATCGAGATGTCGCTAAAGCCTGGCTCAAGGCGAACATTGAAGCTCTGTATTTTCTCAAGGAACACCCAATCGAGACGATCGAGATGGTGAAGAAGGAGCTGCCTGGCTACACCAGAGAAAACCTCTGGCACGCGATCTACGGCAATCTGCCAAAGGAAACTGGCGCAAGCGACACCGTGCTCGTAGGCGCTATGAGTTTCACCAAGGATGTCAGAGACCTTCTGCAGCGCGGGCACGACTTCCTGCACGAAATCAAAGTCGTGGTCGAACCGCAATTCGATCCCAAGGCCATCCAAGATGATCTCGTTACCGAGGCATTCAAGGAACTTGGCCTCGACCCCAGCCAACCTCTCTTCGTCATCAAGGATGGTGACATGGGCACCAATCCTTTCAAGGGTGACGAGCTGGTCAAAAGCTAAGGCACCTGGCGGAAAATGGCGGCGAGATCAACTGTCGATCTCGCCAGCCTGAGATGGGAACAATCGAGATGCAAACGCAAACAGTTACTCAGCTCGCCGCGACTGGCGCGAGCCCCAGCAGTATCATCTTTTCTGTCGCCGGTGCGGACAACGGAAACCGCGAAGCAGCGCTGATTGAAGCCTTTCGACAGAAAAACGGAAGCAGTCAGGGCAAGGTTGGACGGCTTCTCAGAAGCTCTTCCCTGCGGTATGGCGCACTGGGCTTTGCAGTGTTCCTGGTCGCTTGGTATTTGGCTACGGATCTGCTGAAATTGCCTCGCTTCAACTTCCTGCCGTCACCGGTTCTGGTCTTTTCAGAGTGGATGAGTAGGGAACCGACGCATGGCGTATCGATATTCACGCCGATCTACTATGAGCACATCCTCGTCAGCATGCGCCGGGTTTTTCTGGCGTTCGCGATTGCGGTGCTTGCCGGCGTACCGCTCGGCATCCTCCTTGGTTGGAGCCGAGCGTTTCATAATTTCTTCTTTCCAATTGTCGAACTTCTACGCCCGATCCCGCCACTAGCCTGGGTGCCGTTCGCCGTACTCATCCTGCCCGGTGTTGAGACACCCGTCGTCTTCGTGACGCTGCTCGCAGCTTTCTTCGCGACGGTTCTGAACACTGTCCTCGGTGTCTGGTCCATCAATGACGACTATTTCCGAGCGGCAAGCTGTCTCGGCTACACTAGGTTGGACGTGCTCACCCGCGTCATTGTCCCGGGGTCGATGCCGTTCGTATTCACTGGCTTGCAGATTGCCATGGGCGTGTCCTGGTTCTCACTGGTTGGCGGCGAGATGATTGCCGGCAGATCCGGCTTGGGTTTTCTGATCTTCGACGCCTACATGCAGGTCGCATTGCCCAACATCGTCATCGGTATGATTACGCTCGGCATCCTCGGATACGCATCCAGCGCAGCGATCCGGCGCTTGGGCGACCGGCTGATGGCTTGGCAGTCCAAGGGAAGGAATTCACAATGACCAGGCTTTGGGACTCTAAACTTTTCAGTTTGGCGCACTGGTCACGGCGCTTGCGCTCACCGGTTCTGTGGCAAGGATTGGCCGGTATAGTCACCTTCTTTGCCGTCTGGCAGATCGCAAGATGGCTGGGGTGGATGGCGATTATCCCCTCTCCGATTGAGCTTGCGGAGGGTATTCCTGAGGAGATTGCACAGACAGGCTACTGGCAGAATTGGATCGACAGTAGCCGCAGGGTTTTCGTCGGCTTCGGCATAGCCGCGATTTCAGCCATCGTAATCGGCGTCCTCATGGGTATGAGCACCAGGCTGCGCGCTGCCATCTTCCCACTATTCGAGGTTATGCGCCCGGTCCCGCCTCTCGCCTGGCTCCCGCTCGCCATTCTCTTCTGGCCGAGCTCTGAGATGACGATGGCGTTCCTGACCTTCATCGGTGCCTTCTTTCCGATCCTCCTGAATGTGCTGGCAGGTATAGACAAGGTTGACCGTCGCTATGTCCAAGCAGCTTTATCGCTAGGGTCCAGCCGCGGCGCCTTGTTCCGGCGAATTCTGGTTCCAGGCGCGCTACCATCGCTATTCACGGGTCTCGCTATTGCCATCGGCATCACTTGGGAAGTGGTGATCGCGGCCGAGATGGCGTCGGGCACTAACGGTCTCGGCTACATGACGTGGGATTCGTATATGACGCATTCGATGATTGGAATTGTGCTCGGCATGCTGAGCATCGGACTGGCAGGCATGGCCTGCAGTTGGATGATGCGCTGGGTCGGCCAAATCGCCACCCCCTGGCAGAAATAAGGAGGCGGGAAGATGTTGAGCACTCATGAACGTGTCTCGCTGTTGCGCGCGAACATTCATCTCGGACGGGGGCCAGCCAAGTTGCTGGAAGAGCTTGCTGAAGCCGCCGAAGAACTGAGCTTTGCCAAAGGCGAGGTGGTCTTCAGCCGGCGTGATCCGTCAATCTACTTCTATGTTCTGGTCAACGGGCATGTGTCCCACCCGGAAGTTCAGGCGGCCGAGGAGCAGTTTGCCATCGCTAGGGAAACCACGGCACCAGGCCAGTTATTTGGCTGGGGTGCAGCGGTGGAAGGCATGCCGATCCGTATTATTTCGGCGCGATGCGACGAGCCGACCAGGGTTCTCGCGATCGACGGTAAGTGGTTCCAGGCACGCTGCCGGGCTCATGGCGAGCCCGGGTTGAACACGTTGCAGGGTCTGGTCCGTGCGTTTGCCGGCCATGAGCGCAATATCGTGGGGCGCCGTGGCTGGCTGTCCATCCGTAGCGTGCAGAAGGTCTACGATCCTTTCGGCAAGTCGGTGGTAGCTGTCGATAGTTGCTCGGTCGAGATTCGCCCGGGCGAATTCTGCGCCATTGTCGGCCCATCGGGTTGCGGCAAGTCAACATTGCTGAACGCTGTAGCCGGCTTTGACACGATTACCTCCGGAGAAATCTATCTGGATGGCCAATGCATCAACTCCGCCACTATGAAAGCCCAACCCGGCCCAGATCGCATCGTTGTTTTCCAACACGGAGCGCTGTTTCCGTGGGCGACAGTATTGGAGAACATGATCCGTGGGCCGATCGTACAAAAGAAGATGAACAAGCATCAGGCGATCCAGAAGGCGCGTGAACTGCTCGCTCGGGTCGGCCTGAGCAAAGTCGAAAACCTCTATCCCACGGATATGTCATCCGGCATGTGTCGTCGTGTCGAGATCGTGCGAGCGTTGATGAATGACCCGCGTGTCATCCTACTGGACGAGCCATTCCGGGGCCTCGACGCGCTAACCAAGACGGTTGTCCATAACGCGCTTCTGGAAATTTACGAGATGGAGAGGAAGACGATCCTCTTCATTACCCACGATCTTGAAGAGGCGATTTACCTCGCCGACCGTGTCTTGGTCATGACGACGAGACCCGGCAGCATTAAGCAAACGATTTTCGTTGATTTGCCCAGGCCGCGGCCGACTGAACTCTTGGGTCAGCCGGAATTCCTCCAGCTGAAGGAGAATGCGATCGGCGCTGTTCATGAAGAAGCGGTGAAAGCCTTCGAGGCTGGTGAAAGGGAGATGGCATAATGACAAAATCTTCAGCCACATCAGGTGGCCATTGTGTCGTTGATTCCGTTGGCAAGGTTTATTCGTCATCTGGGAACGATCTCGAAATCGTCCTCAAGGATTGCAGCTTCGAAGTCCCGGCCGGAAGTCTGACTGTTCTTCTCGGACCGTCGGGCTGCGGCAAGAGCACGATGGTAAAGCTAATCGCTGGGTACGAAACCCCGACGCTGGGGCAAGTCCGACTAGACGGCGTTCCGGTTAATGGTCCGAATGCCGATCGCATCGTCGTCTTCCAGGAAACGGCGCTGTTCCCCTGGATGACTTTGCAGGAAAATGTTGCTTACGGGCCGGTTCAAGCGGGCGAGGCCAAAGCTGCTGCCGAACGAGAAGCAGGCGCGTTATTGCGCACCGTCGGACTTGCCGGTTTCGAGCATCGCTACCCAACTCAGATCTCAGGCGGCATGCAGCGACGTGCAGAAGTTGCCCGTGCTCTGATCACCCGACCCAAATTGATGTTACTCGATGAGCCATTCCGCGGCCTAGATCATATGTCTCGCGGACTGATGCAGGAATACTACTTGAAGCTCTTCGATGAGCATCGCATGACGACCTTGTTTGTTACGTCGGAAATTGATGAAGCGATCTTCCTGGCGGATCGGCTAGTCGTTCTCAGCTACAAGCCGACAGTTGTGAAGACCGTGATCGATGTGGATTTGCCGCGACCGCGCAACTTCCAGATGCTGACCTCTGCCACCTATGGCCGGATCAAGGAACAGGCGCTCGATCTCCTCTACAACGAGGCCCTGAAAGCCTTTGATCAAACACCCGCTGCGGCTTAGGGGCAAGATACATGAAGATCATTAAAAGCTTGTTTGAACGGAAGTCTGCCGCCGAACCTACAGCGCCTGCCGACATTTCTGGACTCCTCAATGGGTTTTCGGTCGAGGTTCTGCCTAAGACAGTCGGTAGACTCCTGGAACGCTCAGAAGGGCTTCCTGCCCGCAGTCGAGTGTATATCGCTTACATCCAAGGGACTGATATTGTCGACATGGTAAGTACAGCTCGGCGCCTAACGGATGCCGGATTTGAGCCTATGCCGCATATTCCTGCACGGCTGGTGAAGGATCGGCAAACGCTTTCCGACTGGGTCGCCCGTTACAAGAATGAGGCAGGAGTTCATCAAGCCCTAGTGATTGGCGGCGGCGTTGATCATCCGGTGGGCGAATTCAGTTCCTCCATAGAGTTGATGGCGACTGGGGTGTTCCAAAAGGCAGGGTTCGATCGTCTGCATGTGGCAGGGCATCCCGAGGGCAATCGTGACATCGACCCAGATGGGACGGACAAAAATACGCTTGCTGCACTGAGATGGAAGCAGGAGTTTTCCGAACAGACTGGGGTGGATATGGCAATTGTCACACAATTCTCATTCGACAGCCAACCGGTGATCGAATGGGCACAACGATTGTCCGCGGAAGGCATCCGACTTCCGATCCACATTGGAGTGCCTGGACCTGCAAAGTTGCAGACCTTGATCCGCTACGCTCTCCATTGCGGTATCGGACCGAGCATTCGCGTGCTTCACCGGCGAGCTGCGGATGTGACGCGTATGATGTTACCCTTTACGCCGGAAGAGTTCCTGAATGGCATTGCTCATCACAAAGCTGCAAATCCAGGAAGCAAAATCGCCGTCTCACATTTCTTCCCACTTGGCGGCATTGATAAGGTCCTTGAATGGAACGCCCGCTTTACGCGGGAAGTGGGCCTCCCGGACGTTTGTTGAATCCCTGGCCTCAAGCTGGGCCAACGGCCAAGTAGTCGGACACGTTTATTTTAAAGCAGCAGTGAACCTACGGCGAAAATGTCATCTTGTTCCAGAATCTGATGAACTTGCCAATCGCAAGCGTGGTAGCCATCGTAGCGGTGGCCGGCCTAGTACGCGGCGTTACTGGTTTTGGCGGGGCGATGTTCATGGCCCCGCCACTCAGTTTGTTGGTCGGGCCCGTCCAAGCTGTCTTGTACGCCTTATTTCTGGAGTCGATCGCTGTACTGGCGATTATCCGTTCGATTTGGCCTCGGCTGAACCCTCGTACGCTTGCCTTCGTCGGAATCCCGGCCTTGTTGAGCGCCCCTGTCGGTGGTCTCCTGCTGACTATTCTCGACGCGAATATCATCAGATATTTGATCGCGACTACTGTGGTGATATTCAGCCTGCTCCTCATGGTCGGGTTTCGCTACGATGGGCCGCCTCGTGGCACGACTTCAGCGATTCTGGGAGGTTTCAGTGGAGTTTTGTTCGGCGCGACCAGCATGGGAGGCCCTCCCGTCATCCTGTATCTTCTCTCAGGCCCCGACCATCACGATGTAACCCGCGCCAATCTCGTTGCATATGTTAGCGCCGTCTCGGCGGCAGCACTTGTACTACCCTGGTATGGGGGTGCACTAACGGCAGCAGTCACCCTCAACGCGCTCGCATTGGCCGCGCCTTACCTGCTCGGAATATGGCTCGGCAGCCACTGCTTCTCGTTCTTGAGCGAAAAACTTTTCCGCCGCACAGTGCTAGGATTTATGCTATTGAGTGGATTGGTCGCGCTTTTAGGCTAGTAGAGCTTGCGTTCGTGGTTGTTATGCAGCGCGACTTGGATTGGATTGCATGAGATGCATTCGGAATGCTGTTGTCTGCAGCGTTCTAGTGAAGTTCGAGTGGCGTGGATGAGTCAAGCTGTTGTGCACTCGGATTTCGACAACGAAGCACCATGGTATTGGCGCCCGGTCAATCTTTTCGACGGCACGCCATCCGAGACGCGGCGAGAATTCTTTAATTGTGCGAAAATGCGCGGCTTCGCGCGAGGTGAGCATGTTTGCCTTGCCGACGAACTAGCTGACCATCTGTATTATGTTGTCGCCGGCTTAGTTAAAGTTGAGCACATCACAGCCACTGGAAATGTCACTATATTCTGGTTCTGCGTCCCCGGTGATCTATTCGGTGCGGGCGGCATTTCTGGCAGCCTTAGGCAGGGTGTCTATAGCAGGGCCGTGGAGGATTCTCAAATTGCGCTATTGCGACGCACGCAATTTGAAGAATTGGTCGGGAACCATCCGAGGCTGGCTCTCAATGTGATCAAACTCATGGGTGGTCGTCTAAGGCTGGCATGCGATGCGATGGCCGAGGTAACCCAACGAGCAAATCTGAGGGTGGGCCGTCTGCTCCTGCGTTTGGCAGAGAGTTGTGGACAGTGGACGAATAAGAATGAAGTGGCGATCAGGGCCCGCATTTCACAACAGGAAATGGCCGACATGGTCGGATGCACGCGTCAGACAGTTACCGAGGTCTTGCAGAGCTTGTCTCGGAGCGGAATCATTAGGATAGAGAAGAGAACCATTCACATCCCAAGCGTGGAGCGGCTGCGGACTTGCGTTGAAGATGCCGAAATGACTGACGGCGGTAGTATACTGTAGACTTTCTGCCATCGAACACGAGTCATTTTCCAACGCGCTGGTGTGGCGATTCGCGTTCTTCGTCTTCGGCGCAATGTCATTGCATAGCTCATTCGGCTGAGTTGGCGTTCTCAATCTCTGCCTTGCTAGTTCAATCTGCGCCCATTTCCGAGACGATGTAAATTCGACTTAGGGGCCGAGAGTGCTCTAGCGTAGAATTGCGTGCACAAAGGCGGGTCCGCTTTGCGCCTTCTACACGGTCGTTCGGCAGAGAGGCGCTGAACCCTAAAAGCGGCCACTAGATTTGGCAGCTCCCCGCAAGTTGCCGGCATCCCTTTGCGCATTGCGTAGCCGTATTCCTCGATGAGGAGCGGGTATGTAGGTCGTCTGGAACACCGGAAATTCGTACGTTTTAACTTCACAGGGTTGTTCGAGTAGATGATAAAGGCCAAATGATGCCGATCAGGACGAGAGCGTCTGTAAAGGGGGCAAGATGCATAAACATGATCCAGCTCGTCAAATCAGCTTTATTCAGCAAGCCCTTTCTCAGAACCGAAAGCCGATCGGCTTCTTCCTCGGCGCAGGCTGCCCCCTGTCGATCCGCGTCAATCACCGCGAGGAGGACGGGAAAACCGTTACCGACCCGCTGATCTGGGATGTTGCCGGATTGACGAAGGTAATCGCCAAGTCACTTTCGAGTGGAAAACCCGAAAATCCCAAAAGCTGGGACAAAATAGTTCAGATCGTTAAAGACGATGGCGGCGAAAGCGGCAATATTGAGCTCCTGCTCAGCCGCATTCGCGTATTCGCGAGCGTTGCCGGCAGCGGGAATGTGCGCGGTCTTACAAGGGCCGAACTCACCGCGCTCGATACTGAGGTCTGCAAGGTCATCTCACAAGAGGTCACTCGCTCGCTTCCGACCAGGGACACCCCCTATCATAATCTCGCGATCTGGAGCCGTTCGATCCGCCGAGAGCGGCCCGTTCATCTCTTTACTACTAACTATGACCTGCTGATGGAGCAGGCGCTTGAGGAAAGTTCGGCGCCCTATTTCGACGGTTTTATCGGTGCGCGAAAGGCGTTCTTCGATTTGGGCGCGGTCGAGGATGAGGGCCTGTTGCCTCCGCGGTGGACCCGGCTCTGGAAGATCCACGGCTCGCTCAACTGGCGCCTTGAAAATGAGACCGACGTTGTTCGAACCGACGAAAAGACCGACAAGCAGAGCTATCTGATCTACCCGTCGCACCTCAAATATGACCAGAGCCGCAAGATGCCCTATCTAGCGATGCTCGACCGTCTCAAGGCTTTCCTGCTCGCTCCATCCGCGCTGCTGTTCATTTGCGGCTATTCTTTCGCTGACGAGCATATCAACGACGTGATCTGCCGTAGCCTCGAGGCCAATCCGACCGCACATGTCTTTGCCTGCGTTTTCGGCGAACTAGAGTCAGATAACTACAAACTCGCCCGCCAGTGCGCGCTGTCGAATCCCAATCTCAGCTTGTTAGGTTTCGACAAAGCTATCATTGGTCGCACACCGGGCGATTGGACTGCCGACGGATCGGATGATCTTTTGCTTCCGCCCAGCATTCTCGTGAGAGATGGCGACAATGTTACCTTGCGGCTCGGAGATTTCGCAGCACTCGGCACTTTGTTGCGTGGCCTCTCCGGTGAAGGTGTGAGCGATGTTGCGGCCTGATCGCGCTGATCGGGCGACCGTCATCGGAACGGTTCAAGACGTCAGCGGCACGTCGGTCAGCGTGACCCTGACCTCGGACCGATTTTCGGGCCTGAGCTTTGTCCACGGCCAAGGTCATAAGATCGGTCAGATCGGCAGCTTCGTCAAAATCCCGATCGGCTATGTCGATCTCTATGGGATCGTCTCGCAGGTCGGTGCCAGTGCGGTGCCGGAAAAGGCGGCGCTCTCCATGCCCAATGGGCTGCGCTGGATGACAGTCCAGCTGATCGGCGAAGGCTATCGGACTGGCAGATTTCAACGCGGAATCTCGCAGTACCCAACCTTCGAGGATGAAGTTCATCTTGTCTCCGAGGCCGACCTCCAGGCGATCTATGGACGATCGGACAAGCAGAACCATCTGGTCCGCGTCGGCCATGTGGCGGGAAGCGAGTCGATCGACGCGCTGGTCGACGTGAACAAGCTCGTCACGCGCCACAGCGCTGTGGTGGGAACGACCGGCTCGGGCAAGTCGACGACGGTGGCCGGACTCCTCAACGTCCTGTCGGATGAGAGCCGCTTCCCCTCCGCGCGAATCGTCGTCCTTGACCTTCACGGAGAATATGCCAAGGCGCTTGGCGACCGTGCGAACA
The DNA here is from genome assembly GCF_014250155.1 of Aminobacter sp. MDW-2. Taxonomy (NCBI): domain Bacteria; kingdom Pseudomonadati; phylum Pseudomonadota; class Alphaproteobacteria; order Hyphomicrobiales; family Phyllobacteriaceae; genus Aminobacter; species Aminobacter sp. MDW-2. The sequence continues at coordinate 480,176 of NZ_CP060197.1, read as the reverse complement.
TCTTTAAGATCAGCCCGGATGTCCGCAACATCAACGAGCACCGGCTGTGCATCCCATTCTGGGCGCTGAGCTTCGACGAACTCATGCGGGTGACCTTCGGAAGCCTTCCGCCCGATGGAAAAGCGCGCAACATCATCCTCGAGCAGATACTCGAAGCTAAGATCGCAAGCCTGACGGCGCAGCCGATCGCCGGTGTCGATCCCGCCAGCATCACCGCCGATAGCCCGGTGCCTTTCTCGCTGAACAAACTCTGGCATGACCTCTATTGCCGCGAGTTCGGAACCTATCTCAGCGCCAGCGGCGCGAACCCGTCAGATCAGGCGACCTGGGCCTATGAATGCGATCCTTTGGGCGCGAAGATCGTCGGGGATGCGCAGGCCGCGGTTCCACCGCGCTTTCGCAAGGTCAAGAATGTCGCCTCCGATCCGGAGAAGATAAATTGGCTCCCCGACGTCCTCAACATCCGGGGGCCGCTTGAGGCGCTCGGCGCCCGGCTTCGCGTCGCGCGCTACGACTTCCTGCTGAAGGCCGGCGATTGGCATCCCGAGCTCGACGGCACGACGACTAAGACGCTCGCCGAGCTCGTCGGGCAATGGCTCGGCAGTGACAAGCCGATCACGATCCTCGATCTGTCGGGCATTCCCTCGACGGTGACGAACGACATCATCGGCAGCATCTTGCGTGTCCTTTACGATGGTCTCTTTTGGGCGCGGAACCTCTCGGAAGGCGGGCGCGAACGCCCGCTGCTCGTCGTGATGGAGGAGGCGCACAGCTACCTTGGCGACGATGGCAGCAGCGCGGCCTCGATCGCGACCCAGCGCATTGTCAAGGAAGGGCGCAAATATGGGATCGGCGCGATGATCGTTAGCCAGCGCCCGGCCGAGATCAATCCCACGATCCTGTCACAATGCGGGACCTTCTTTGCGATGCGGTTGAGCAACGCCACCGACCGCTCACATGTGACCAGCGCTCTCTCCGACAACCTCGAAGGTTTGACGAGCATGTTGCCGGTGCTACGCACCGGCGAAGCCATCATCCTCGGCGAAGCGGTAAGGCTCCCCATGCGGACAATGATCCAGGCGCCACCTCGCGATCGTCGCCCCGACAGTCAGGATCCACTGATCTGTGACGAAGCCGCGCCCGAGGATTCGATGACGCCAGGCGGTTGGAACCTGCAAATGCACATCGCCGCGGACTATCGCTATTTTGTCGAGACTTGGCTCCAGCAGAACCCGGTCCCCACCCCGCCCAAGAAGGAGTAAAACATATGGCCTGGCAGGATTTCGCTCCCTTCACCTCATCGAACATCGCCGCAATCCGCTACGATGAAGATCGGCTGCTGCTCGAGATCGAGTTTCACAACAGCACCCGCTATCACTATTTTGAGGTGCCTCCGCAGATTGCCCAAGCCTTCGATCAAGCCGGATCGAAGGGAACTTTCCTTGCATCGACCATCAAGGGTCATTATCGCTACAGCCGGGTCTAATATGCCTCTTGTCAGCCTCGATCAGAAAAATACTCGCGTTCAGTTTGGTGCATTCGAGGTCGACAACAAGATCTTGTTCGAATTCTTCAACAAAGCTCCGGCTGCCGAGCGCGACGAGCAGCTTCACAAGGCGCTCTATATCGGCGTCCTAGCGTTGATGGAGGACCGGCTCTCGAGCTTCCTTTCGAGAACCGCGAACGAGCTCGGCACCGAGCTCGAAAGTCTTAAGCTTATCTTCGACATGAAGAAGGAGCTTTTCTATCGGTCCGCGGTCAAGGGTGTGCTCGCTGAAACCGACATCGCCGACTTCCTGTCCGAGTTTTTAGCTCGCCAGAAGATTGCTGACCGCATCGAGCTGACCGGCGACCGGGCCGGTGCGATCCGTAGGAATAAGACGGGCGACATCGTCTGCCATCTGGCCGGCGACAGCGGCAAACGGATCGCGATCGAGTGCAAGTTCGACAAGAGTATCCGTCTTGGCGACATCCGGACCAAGGACATCTTCACGAAGAAAGCGGATACGGCCTGGAGCCAACTCCTCGAAGCACAAGCGAATCGCGACGGCCAGGCTGGCATCATCGTGTTCGACGCATCGCTCGTCGATAGCAGCATCCTGGTTGCGGTTCAGGATCTGAAGTTCTTGCCCGGTATCGGCCTAATCGCGATCATCGATTCGCAGAAGGGTGATTATCGCAACCTTGCCATCGCCTACATGCTAGCGCGCGACATCGCTCTGAACGCAAAGACAATCGAGCTCGACACCGATGTCCTCAAGATCATCGTCAATCGGCTAATCAAGGATGCGCGCGACATGGCACTGGTGAAGCATCTCGTCACCGCCAATATCGACAATATGAAGCAGATCCTCGCGCAGATCGAGAAGGGCATCCTACTCGCCGAATTCAATCAGCGCTACCTCATCAAGTTCCTCGCCGAGGGTACCCTCACAAAGGAGGATATGCTTGCCTTCTACGCGGGCGAAGAGGTCAAGGAGCGCTTCCGTTTAGTCGAGCGGGAAATAGGAGATCTTTGCTCTTGACGTGGACAGCGCCCCTATCCGCTTGTCGCGACCGAGAGCTGACTGTCTGCAATCGGCCCCTTTTTCAGGCAATATTTGCCCGGCCGGCTTTGCGGCTCCATCGCCGCCGCTGGGGGCATCCTCGTCGCCCCCTACGACGTGATAGTATGCGGCTCAGGCGCTCGCCCACACTCGGAGAGGCATTCTCCAAGTCTCCATAAGATAGGCCTCTGTCGCAGACAGCAACTCCAGATGTTCTGCTGCGACCTTCCTGCGCGAGTAACCTGGCTGGACAAGTGTCACAGCGAACTCTGCATGCATGTCGTGGCTTTGCCCGATCATACCGAGTAGAACTGCCATTGTGCCTCTCTCAAAGCGCGACGGCTGGCCAGACGACACCCTCTCGAGCTCACGCTGACGGAGATGGTTCAGCATGTCTCTGAACCTTTCCGCCCAGCGGACGGACTTCTGCGCCTGACCGCAAACCTCATAGAGGTCCTCGACGCGGGCGCCCGGTGCGGTCCCGGCGGAATACTTGCAATGGAACAGGTCGATCAGCAGCGTCCGGCCGCTGCGTCGTATGGCCACGACGTCGGCGACCTCGCCGGTGCCATCGTCGTCGAAGATGATGTCGTAGGGTGTTGCGCTCGCGAGCAAGCGCTCGATCACATGGCGCTGAACGGTTCCGGCCTTCTTGGCAGATCCCTGCGATTCAGCTTTGATGTTGACACCGCTCCAGTCGATGGACTCGATCTTGCCGGTGTCGAATGCCGGACGCGACTCCCTCGGCAGCACTAGGATGTCCGGCGCGATGAGTACGTCGCCGTCGGCAAAATAAATGTGAGGCGGATCTTCGTGAAATACATCGACGAGCGGGCGCTCCTTGCGGGTCCTGCCGCGCCTGACGATTACCGTGCGCCCCTCGGTCTGGGTAAATACGGCACCACCGCTTCCGATCTTCAGTTCGTAGCTGGCCGACCTTGCCCCACCGAGCACGTTGAAGCGGATGGCGTCTCCAATGTCGTGTCCGGCAAGTTCGATCTCGCAGTTGAAGAACGGGTGCTCGCTGTCCTCTAGCACCAACTGAAGGTTCTCTTCCGACGTGTCGAGGAACTCCTCCGGCCAGGCGATCCCGATGGGGACTTTTTTGGCAGGGAGGGAGGTCAGGCGTTGCGGACGAACGACGTTGCGGAGAATGGTCTCAGGGGTAATCGAGGTATTCAGCAGCTTCCGGCCGAGGTCGTGGCACCAGTCGATCCACTCGGAGAAGCTGTTGGATGTCCGATAGGACCAGAACTTCCCTTTGCGCGAACAGCCGATCGTCTCCTTCGACGCGTGCCTGCCGATGACCTGGCCATCATCATCAATGGTCTCCAGGTCGATGTAGCCGAGCCCAAAGAGGTTGGTCTTGCTCCGCGAACGGTTGCCAGGAAGGGTATCCAACTGGTCGGCTATATCCGAACCCATGAACTGCGAGTATCGAACCGGCTTCCGCTGGGTCTCACTGAGGCCGAGGTTGGTCAGCATGAGGCGCCGGAACCCGTGTAGTACCCGGAATACGTCCTCACCCGTGATCCGCATCACACCGGGGCCGGCCAGCGCCTTTGCCAGGTCGGCATGCAAGTCGGCCAGATCAGATCCGTGGATGAAGAGCAGCTTCAGCTCCGGATCCCAGTGCGCCATCACTAGGTTATAATACACGTTGCGGACTGACTTTACGGTCGTCCAGCGTAAGCGCTCCTCATCCCGTCGGACATACAGCAGGAGCCTGTGTTCCGCGTTGAGGGCCGGTGTCTCGACGATCGTTGACCATTGGCTCGCAACCGTCTCGGCAGATTCCGGCGTCCACTCGATGCAGTCGGTCTGATAGACGACCGTACTGAACCGCGGTTCAATGCTCTCCAATGGAAACGTCTCGGCCGCAACGTCCGCGTCAGGGAAGCCTGCAAAAAGGTCCTCGCGGCTCTGTTCGCGTTTGGTGCGGTTATGCCCTATCACCGAAAGGATGCGGTTCCAGTCTGAATCCTCGGCAAAGAGTGCGTTGAGCGAGGAAGTCGCGTCGCCAGCCTCGATGTTGGCAATGACGGTTGCCGAGCCGAGGTCGCTGCGTATCCGTGTGAACCTGCCGACAAACTGCAAGGTTACGGCTTCGCTGCGGTGACGGTCGTGAAGCCCGGCGATCTTGAGATCCGGCAGGTCGAATCCTTCGCCCAGCATGTCCACGCACACGATGATACGAGAGGCGCCGGAACGTAGCTCGGATAGGGCCTTGGCCCGCAACGGCGCTGACATGTGACTGTGGATCAGAACAGGATTGTATTCCGGGAGAAGCCGCGCGTAGAGGCCGTGCAGAGCTTCCGCGCGCTCCACATTGCTGGTTCTTGCCATGGCAAGGTGCGCAAACCCAGCGGCCGCGTCTGCCTTCAGCTGCTCACCCACCTTTCGCGCGATCAGTCCGTCGGCCTGTTCTTTGCCCGAAGCGTGGACGGGTACGAAGTTGATCGAGGTGAATAGTCCGTCAGCTTGCGCGCGCCTGAGCGGGTAGACATATATGAACTTCCCGTCAACCCGCCGTCCGTCGTTCCGGAATGGCGTTGCGGTGAACTGCAGCACGATCTTGCCGGTGAACAGCGCCTTGAAGTCCCGCCAGGTGCTGGCGCCGATGTGGTGAGCCTCGTCCACAAAGAGATGCGTGACCCGCCCGGCAAGCTGGCCGCGCAAGTCGGCCGACATTGCAGTCAGCACACTCATCGTAGCGATGATGACCTGGGCTTGGTCGGTGAGGTCGTCAACGTCTTTTGCGGATTTCAGTGCCTTTGAGAGGACGGCAACGGTCGGATGCATCAGATCCGCTGGCACTATGCCGGCGGCCTTCAATACGTCTAGTCGCGCGAATTTTAGAGCGATCTGTCGGCGCAGCGCGTCCGACGGCACGATCACGAGGAGGCGCTCTATCTTCTCCGACACCAGCAGCGCAGCCATCGTGTCGGTTTTGCCTGTTCCGGTCGGCAGCACTAGGGTCGCCGCCTGCTTTGACACGCTCCAGTGCGCCTTGACGGCGAAGATAGCGCCCAACTGCGGTGGCCGGAATCCCGGCTGCAGCCGTTGCCCGGTGTGAACGACTTCTTCTTTCAACGCCAGCTTGCGAGACCACGAGTCCACGACGACCGATACGGCTGGACCGGGCGGTGCCTTCCGTGGATTGGGCAATATCCAGCGGGCTTCCTCTCCCGCCGCACCGAGCGCGACGTTGGCGGAACTGTTGATGTTAGGCACCCGCAGGACGGCGTCACAGCCAAGCAGCGAAGTCGTCGGCGTGTCTACGACCGCGATGACGCCCAAGCCAGGAGCGTCGACTTTCCAGAATCGCTGGCCCCGCGCTCCGGCAGATGAGAGCATCGAACACGAGATTTCCCGTTCGCCGTGAGCCAGCCTGTAGACGACGTTCCCGCCGATGCGCGTGATGCATGAAACTCGCTCGGGGAATTTGATGGTCTGCTGCTCGGCGAAAATATCGATCATGTGGCACACCGGTCATCCGCGACCAATACTATTAGCGTCTCGACCTATTTTAGTCCGCACCCGCCCACGAGTTACACAGTGATTTTTCGTCAGACATGCCGACAGCAGCCCTCGCTCAAATGATTATCCGAGAGGCCCCACGCTATCATTGTGTCCTAGACACCTCGCGTGCGACGGCGTGTCCCCGCTCGACATCCACACGTCGCCGTGGTGGCTAGAACAAGATCAGTCCAAGGGTGATCTTCAAAAGATGATCGGACGCGTTCTCGGGGGTAACGTCAGGACGAAACAAGGAACGGGCATACTAACGGCTTGGTCTTAGAGCGAGGCTGAAGTGGGCTGAGGCGCGGGAGCGTTCCGCACCTCTCCTTGGGGCGGTTGGGGCACCTGCCGGCAGGGTGCAGAAACAGACTAACCTCGAGTGGCAGGTTACTACTAGGTCCTTCCCAAATTCAGACTGTCCGCAATCGGCCCCTGATCGGAACTGCGCCTCACCTTAGCCGCCGAGCGGCTTCTTGCCGGAACGGAGGATGGCTTCCCGCCGTCATGCGGACCCAAAAACCGGCAGTGTTCGGCAAACTGCAGGACGAGCAAGGCGCAGACGCCAAATCGGCGAACGACGTTGAACTGGCACCGGAAGCCCCCGAGCCGGACGCGGAAAATGTTGCGCTGGCCGATGGTGGTGCCGGGGCCCCGGAGGGTGAGCCCTTCAACGTCGCCGCCGAGTGAGCCGCAATGGCCGGAGCAGCGACACGGTTCCGGTCAGCTTTCAGTCAGCCCCGTGAATTTTTCCGGCCGCGCCATTGGCGCGGCCGGGGACCTCGACAACATTACATTTGGAACGGCAGCAAGTGAGAGGCTATCGACAACACTTCGATAGTCGTAGCCTGGCGACCATCGTCCCGGATGACCCCGCCTCGCTACAGTCGAGGCGTATCATCGTTCATACGGACGATCAGCCGTTTACGGCATCCTTGAGCGCCTTTGCCGGCTGGAAGAACACCTTCTTCGAAGCCGCTATCTTGATCGTGGCGCCAGTTGACGGATTGCGTCCCTCACGTGCCGGTTTGTTCTGCACCTTGAACTTGCCGAACCCGTTGAGGCTGATTTCTTCGCCCTTGGCGGCGGCCTCTGCAATGCTTTTCAGCACATCCTCGACCACCGTCTTCGCTTGGGTTTTCGACATGCCATGCGCATCCGCAAGGCGTTCGGCAATATCGATCGTGTTTACAGCCATCGTTTCCATCCCTCTGTTTGCGTTGGTTCGACGGGGGGCCTTATGCCACAGGCGATTCCGCACTGTCATCGCCCCAAGACGCAATCCGCCGCAAACCTTCGTTCGAACTGGGTATTTCCACCCCCGCAATCAACAAAGTCATGCAGCGCATGTCTTAACCTTGGAATGGAACGCTTGCCGCGAGGGGCGCAGGCGGACCTTTCCCGGTTCTGCCTCACCGTGCGTGCGGACACGAGTAGACGGATCATCGGCAATGCTGCTGAGGATCCCATATGACCAAGTCATCTTCGCCAGCGCTATCGACCATTTCCGCATCGATCGAGCGGAGATAGGGAAGTCGTCATGGTACGTTGGCAAATTGGCAGCCGCTGGCCACAGCAAGTGCACTGTGGTCCTTTGCGCCACCGCAAAGTGACGGCGGTTCGGGCAAAGAGCTGGGAGAGTCCAACCTCTCATCGACACTCCCTTGCGCGGCGGCCGATAACGCCTCGCGGTTGAGAGGCAGGCTCACTGTCCTCGCGAAACGGAGAAGCGCTCACGGTGCGAAGCAGGCGACCGATCGTTGTCGCCACTATGGCGGTTCCGACCTGGCTGTTCGTTCCAAGCCACGCGCACGGCGTCCTCGAATGGATTGGGTCTGACCGAAGACCGACTTTGCTTCGCTCAGCCTCGATCGTCTTCCCGCAACGACGGCGCTGCGGTTTCTTCCCCTGGCCGCTGCGCGTCCATTCCTCGCGCCCCAAGAAAGCCTTGCACTGTCGTCCTCCACTTCGTTTCAGCCCTTCGGGTGCGGACCGATCGTCTCCGGTCTCACGACCACCATCGAGGCCGCGATGGGCACGGCCCGAGAAAACAGAAGGCACCACCAAAATGGCTACGATCGGCACTTTCTCCCGCACCGCGAACGGCTTCTCCGGCTCGGTCAAGACCCTCAACCTCAACGTCAAGACGGTGACATTCGCCCCGCTGGAGGCGACAATGAAAAGGGTCCCGACTTCCGCATCTTTGCCGGCGCTACCGATTTCGGGGCGGCATGGAAGAAGACCTCGCGCGAAGGCGGCGACTACCACTCCGTCAAGCTCGACGATCCGAGCTTCCCCGCTCCGATCTACGCGAGCCTGGTCGAGACCGACACTGAGGGCGAATTCTCGCTCATTTGGTCCCGCCGCACCGCCGAGTGATCCGACCCAAACTCAGAGCCCCGCCGCAAGGCGGGGCTTCATCCTGTCCAGGTCCGCGGTGATTTGGCTCTCCGATACGACAAGCTAGGCCTTAGCCGATGCCCTGTGCTGTTTCTTCACTGGTGACTTCACCGCCACTGCGGACGTGGTCGCTGGCGCTGCGCGAGTTGCCCGTTTTGGTTTTTCTGCAACGGCTGGTACCGGTGCTGCCACCTTGCGACCGAGCCCGGATGACTTGGCAAGGAGCGAGCGTGCCGCGGCATAGTTCGGCGCCACCATCGGATAGTCGGAGGGCAGGCTCCATTTCTGCCGGTATTCGTCAGGGCTCAGATTGTAATGGGTTCCGATATGGCGTTTCAGGGATTTGAACCTTTTTCCGTCTTCCAGGCAGATGATGTAATCCGGCGTCACCGATTTCTTGATCGACACTGCCGGTTCCAGCTTGACTGCGGCCGGGGCCACAGGCGTGCTGATCCCTTGCAAAGCTGCATAGGTATCTCCGATCAGCTGGGGCAGCTCGCCGACCGGCAGTGGATTGTTCGATACGTAGGCGGAGACGATGTCGGCGGCGACCGATACGAGATCCGTTTGATCGTCCGGTTCGGGGGAAAAGATCATCGAAATTTCCTTTTGTTCTCACGAGCACGCTGAAAACGTGTGCTTGTCGATTTCGCCAATCAGGCAAACAATTTGCTATCCTCGCAACAATCCTCATTCTTTGCCAATAACAAGCAGCTAAGCTTCGCTTCCATCATTCTAATCGGCTGCGGACGAGCCTTGCCGACCGTTTCAGGGAAGCGAGGGGACTTTCCCTCGCTTCCCCGCCAATGCCGCCTGTGCAGAGCAGGGCCGCCGGCTCGCAAAGCGGCCGACGCTTAGAAATTCCGCGCATCAATCTGCAACCGCTCCGCTCGACCGCGCAGCCCGGCTCCGCGCGCCGGCATTGGCCCCCATCACTCCCGCGCGCTCACGCGCCCCCGGAAGGCATGCCGAGGGCCATGCCTTCGGCACCCAACGGAAAGAGGAGTGATCGCAATGACCATGACCACCAGCATCAACGGCGAGAGCAACAGACAGACGCAGGCAGCTTGCGGCGGCTTCAGCGTAGACATCACACGCGGCGAGCGGATTGGGCGCGTTTCCTCGGAATGGTTTTCGCGTCCCGATGACGAGCGCTATCTGAGCCTCACCGAGCTTTATGATGCCGTGAAGCAGCGAGCGGACCGCGCCACCGCCCGCATCGTCGAGAGCCGCGCTGTGCGCGTAGAAGCTACCCGCGCCAATGCAGAGCGGCTTTCGCTAATCATCCCCGGACAGGACCAGCCAGTCGCGCCGACGCATTGGAGCTTCGGCCAGCTTTGCAGCCTTGTCGCCGCACCGGCCACCTACATGCGCCAGCTTCCTGCACCGCTTGCAGGCATCAATTTGCAGCACGGTCTTTTGAGCCATCGGGCGGAATTGATGAAGACCCTCGAGACGGAAGACGGACGCATTGAGCTTCGCGCCGTGACCGGCCCGGACTATGGCCGTATCTGGGATCACGAGCTTGTCGCGGCCGTCATGAACATAGCGGGTAACGGCACCGGCGACACCATGTGGAAGGTGCCGGGCGTTCTGGATTGGGCGACCATGACACACAATCCATTCGTCGATATCACCAAGGACACGACCACGCTCTACGCCAGCGACCGCGACGTGTTCCTGTTTCTGGTGGATGATACGCACCCGATCGAAGCCGGACGGCTCCCGAATGGCGAGCCGGATTTGTATTTCCGTGGCTTCTATTGCTGGAATTCGGAAGTCGGCAGCAAGACACTAGGCATTGCGAGCTTCTATCTTCGTGCCGTGTGCATGAACCGCAATCTGTGGGGCGTGGAAGGCTTCGAGGAAATTAGCATCCGGCATTCGAAGTTTGCAGCACTTCGTTTCGCTCACGAGGCAGCGCCCGCACTGACGAGCTTTGCGAACTCAAGCCCCGCGCCGTTCATCGCCGGCATCAAAGCCGCGCGAGAGAAGATCGTCGCCCGCACTGACGAGGACCGCGAGAACTTCCTGCGCAAGCGCGGTTTCTCCAAGGCCGAAACCGGGAAGATCATCGAGGCCGTGTTGCAGGAGGAAGGCCGCCCGCCCGAAAGCATCTTTGATTTCGTGCAAGGCATGACCGCGCATGCCCGTACCAAGGCGCATCAGGACAGCCGCCTTGAACTGGAAGGCAGGGCGAAGGCCCTGTTGGCAAGGGCGGCATGAGCAAACGAAAAGCCGCGTGGCGAAAGTCTCGCCGCGCGGCCTTTCAGGTCCGCGCGGTGCGGCCGTTTTTGAAACACGGCGGCCGCTCGCCGGGCTCTACCCGGCTCGCGATGCGACTGCTGCCATTTTGAGCACAGCCACAAGAAATTCGCTTGGATTTCAGAGGTCTGAATTCGCCCGTTGAGCAGATCAACTGCTAACGCTTTCTGGCGGGCATACTCGGAACTGTTGCCACCTCATTCAGAATATCATGGGGATCGAACCCGATCGTTTCAGCCAGATCGAGAAACTCGATCACATCCAGGCGCCGTCCTCCCGACTCGATGGCTGCGACTACTGATTGATATCGATCGATCGCGTTTGCCAAGTCGGCTTGGCTCAAGCCTGCAGCCTTGCGCCTGTCCACGATCAATTGGATAAGTCGCAAATGTCTTGGCGACCGAAGTGTCTTTTGCATTCGCTGCCGGTCCTTGACGAAACCGGCAGATCAATTAAATGGGAATCCAGATAATCAGAAAATCTGGTTATCTGGTGAATGTCGCCGCTTGTGCTTCGACGACTTTTGGTGGGCCGTGCTTAAACCACTCCTCGATCCTGATGTCGCCGACGTTGCGCCGGATGCCCCAGTCCTGACCGGCTATGACGAGGAGCGGCTGCTCACCTACATCCGCCTGCTCGACGCAGCGGCGGAGGATGCGGACTGGCGCGAGGTGGCCAGGATCGTCCTGCATATAGACCCTGAGGAGGAACCGGAGCGGGCGTTCCGGTCGTGGGAAACCCATCTTACCCGCGCGCGATGGATGACGACGAATGGCTATCGATATCTTCTGGCCGGCGGTGCGCCGCACTGAGCGTTCGCCACGCTTTGCTGAATCAGCAGAGCGGTTTGCCGACTCTCCAGCTACCCAGCCTGCGTATCGCGCCAGATGGTGTTTCCGAAGCCCGCAGCCAATGCGGACATCGGGAGAGCACATTGCAAGGCGATTGGACCGATCCGGCAGCCTATGCGCATATGCGCGGCTACGAAGCTGCAGAGTTCGCTGCCGAGTATCTGATCCGAAACGACGAGTTCGTCGCCGAATGCAGCCAGCTTACTTCGCAGAATTCGGGTTCCGGAGAACTTGTCGGTCCGCCCGACTTCGCCGCTCGTTGGGGCGCGCGATTTCTCAGTCACCGGTGACGGGCTTCCGTTAGCTAAGAACATCGTCTGGACGGAACAGGCCTCGCCGCGTGTGCTTCGGGCCACGCGGATGCCTGTCTCGATGAATCCTTCTCACCAGGCAGTCCATCTTCCCAGGCTCCCCAACGCCAGCGTTTGGAAGCAGAACGAAGATTTGCATGTTCTTTGGCCAGCTTCGCCACCAACGCATAGGCTGGTTGCCGAAAACTGCGGCGGTCCGCCCGACATCAATGCGATCCTTCTGCCGCTCGACGACGCCTTCGAAACACGGCTCGACGCAGCGCGTCGGTTCTGGCGCGTATTGAACGGCCGGCCGACCACTCCAGCCTATGGCGCGCTGCCGAAGCAAACGGAGGCGCGGCACACTCTCAATCTGCGCGCTCATGACGCCCGCCGCGCAGGCGCCGCCTACCGCGAGGTCGCGGAGGTACTGTTGTCACGAGAATCGATTGCGCCGCGAGACTGGCGTGATCATCATCTCCGGCACAAGGTTCGGGCGATCCTGCGGCGCGCGGACCATCTGGTCGCCGGCGGTTATCGCGATCTTCTCTTCTACCCACACAGCCGCAGCCGAAAATCCGATCGCTGAAGCCCTTCGTCGCAGGGGTAGCAAAAACACGTCCCCCGATCTTTACCCTCCCTCGCTTTTCCTCATTTCGACCATCGTCCGTTTCGCGCGTCCCGGCAGGCCAGGACGACAGCAGAACCGGATGGAGATCGAGCGATGTCGAAGGGTCCCGCGGACGCGCCCCCAAAATACCTGCGAACCAAGGAGGCAGCGCCCATCGTCGGCCTTTGCGCTCGCACGCTGGAAAAGCACCGGACTTATGGAACCGGCCCAAAATACCGCAAGGTGGGCGGGCGCGTTCTCTACGACATCGACGACCTGCACGCCTGGATCGAACTTGGCGCGCGCACCTCCACCAGCGATGCCAACGCAACTTATGTTCCGCCCGCCAAGCCGCATGCGGCGCGTGCGCCGGCCTATGCCGGCAGACGCGATCCCATTTCCTGACCTGCTGGGGTGGCGGCTATGCGGCATCGTTTGTCCGACCAGAGTCAGCTTGAGCTGTTCCATGCCCGCTCAGGCGCCATCGCGCCACGCGATGCCCAGGACCTCATGTCGTGGCCGTTCTTCTCACTCGCCAAATCCCGCCGCGTGACACCGATCGACTTTCGCATGGGCGAGGTGTCGATCCGCGTCGAGGCGACAGTCGAACACGGCATGGCGACGATCTGGGATGCCGATATCCTGATCTGGGCAGCCAGCCAGATCGTCGAAGCACGCGACAATGGCCTTCGCACATCACGCCTGATGTCGGCTACGCCCTACGAAATCCTTACCTTCATCGACCGTGGCGATTCCGCCCATAGCTACAGCAGATTGAAGGCAGCGCTCGACCGGCTGCAATCAACGACAGTCGCCACATCCATCCGCCAGTCGTCGGAGCGACGGCGCCATCGCTTCTCTTGGATCAACGAATGGAAGGAGCGAGTGGACGCTGTCGGACGGCCGCTTGGCATCGAACTCATCCTGCCGGACTGGTTTTATGCCGGCGTCATCGACGATGCTCTGGTCCTCACCATCGACCGCCAATATTTCGGGCTGACAGGTGGCCTCGAGCGCTGGCTTTACCGCCTAGTGCGCAAGCACGGCGGCCGTCAGACCCACGGCTGGAGTTTTGATCTCCGTCACCTGCATCTGAAGTCCGGCAGCCTGTCGCCGTTCAAACGCTTCACCTTCGACCTGCGCGAGATCGTCCGCCGTCAGCCGCTGCCCGGCTACCGACTGGTGCTCACCTTCGATCCCGACGGCCGATCACGCCTGACCTTCCAGCCCGACCCGGGCGACCCATTCGCCAACACCCTAACAACCCATCGCGCACCGAGCGGTCGCACAATCAAGGCTGCTAAATGACTGTGGACAGGCCCGTGCTATCAGGAACCGCAGCTCCCGTGCCATCGGGAACCGGATTCCCGTGCTATCAGGAACCGAAATCGGCCTTAAGTCCTTGTGGCGATTGCCGAACCGGCTCCTCTAACGTTTCTAACTGTGAATCCTTCGGATTCTCTCTAACGCAAAGTGCTGATCCACGCGGCTGTGGACGACGGCGGAGAGATGCCCCGTCGGTCCTGGCGAGCGACGAGATCTATTCTTACTCCCAGATCGCGGCCGATGTCTCCGACACCCGTTTCGCCTTCTCGGCCGCTGGCCTCCTGTCACGGAAGCCAGCATGAGCAATCTCACCCATGTCGAGCTTTTGTGGCTGAAGAAGCGGATCGAAAACTACATCCGGTTCGGCAAGGTTGCTGCAAACACGACTATCGATCGCAGTCGTCGTGTTGTCACCTTCGCGCCCGGCAGCATTTTCGCCTTCGTTCGCTGGACCGCCAACGATTTTGGCACCGTCGCCTCGCGCATCGATATCCTGCGCGCCGTTGCCGCCGGCGAACGCTGCGCGACCGTCGCCTATGTGCGTCCTGGCGCTGACATCCTGCTCACGGCTATCGGATGGCCAAATGTCGAAAGGGTGCTGAAGATCATCGACGCTGTCGAGGCGATCGACATCGATCCTGCTGACGCCTCGCCGGACTACTGGCGGCATGCCCACAGCCGGCTCGCAGCTAGAGAGGCGCCCAGGCCCTACACACGCCAGCGCCATGAGGCATGGCTCCTGCGCCGCAGGATTGAGCCATGAGCATGCGCGCAACGACCATTGCCATGATGCTCGGCAGTGCGGTCCTGGTCGCCGCGCCAGTGTGGGCGGGCCATCGACTGCAGTTCATTTGGAACGCATCAGCGAGCGTCCCCATGGGGCTCTACCGCGTCGAGCCGGTAGACAGGATAAATGTTGCCGATATCGCCGTCGTCATGCCGCCCGAGCCGTTGGCGGGCTTCCTTGCGGAGCGCGGTTATCTGCCGAACGGCGTGCCGCTTCTGAAGCGTGTGCTGGCACTCGGCGGACAGACCGTTTGCCGTCGCGGCACCGCGATCCTTGTCCGTGGCGTGACCCTTGGACATGCGCGCGAGCGTGACAGTCGTGGTCGGCCGCTGTTCGTCTGGCAGGGCTGTGGCGTCATTACCGATGGCGAAGTCTTCCTCATGAATTGGGATGCAGCCGACAGTTTTGACAGCCGCTATTTCGGGCCGCTGCCGCTCACTTCGATCATCGGCCGCGCGGTCCCGTTGTGGACCACCGGCCGCACTTCTCCGGCGCCGAATGGTTCTGGCGAAGCGGATCACCGCGAGCCGTGACGACTCGCCCAACCCCTATCAACGCCCATGAAAGGAGCATTGCTATGGCCCAGATCGGCACCTTCAGCCGCAACGATGACGGCTTCTTCGGCAACATCTCAACGCTGACGCTCGACGTGAAGCTTGCCATCCTGCCTGCCGAGAAATCGGATGCCGAAAACGCGCCGGATCACCGCGTCTTCTGCGAAGGCATGGAGATCGGCGCGGCATGGGAACGCACCGGCGAGAAGGCTGGTAGCTATCTTTCAGTCTCCATCGACGATCCGTCCTTTACGCAGCCGATCCGTGCCAACCTTTTTCAGTCAGATGCCGAGAAGAGCGTCTGGGGCTTGCACTGGAGCCGGCCGTCGAAAGGCGACGATCGAGGCTGATCGGATGCTCCGATTGCGCCTCAGCCAACTTTCTGCGTCAAACCCTTTGATCGATCGGGCGCCGGTCAAACCCTTCGACCCGATCGCCCGTCAGACGGCTGCCGCGCGTAGCGGAGGTCAAGGGCGACCGGACGCTTGCCAATCGCTACGGGCGCTCATCGCGCCGCAATTTGCGGCAAGCAAGTTCGGTCGGCGAAGCCGTGCCCTTGACGGAAGCGAGCACGGTGGCAGGCTGCCGACGCATCAGGATAGGGGTGCATGCGCCGTCATCCGCAGCAGTATGATGATGCTGTCCGCATGCGTCATACTCGCCCTTTCAGCGTCAGTTGTTTGCGCAGAACCTGCCGCGCATCATGAGCGGCCGGCGCACTCCAATACCAAAACTTCGTCCGCTGATCCCTGGTCGGCGCATATCCGGGAGGCTGCCAAACGTTTTGCCATGCCCGAGCGGCTGCTTCGCGCCGTGATGCATGTCGAGAGCGTTGGTGATGTTCATGCGGTGTCGAGCAAGGGCGCGATCGGATTGATGCAGATCATGCCACCGACGTGGCAAGAGCTGCGCACCAAGTACCGCCTCGGTGACGATCCTTATCAGCCGCGCGACAACATTCTTGCCGGCGCAGCGTATCTCCGCGAGATGCTCAACCGCTTCGGTCGTAACGGCTTCCTCGCCGCATACAATGCCGGTCCTGGGCGATACGAAGAGCACCTTGCGACCGGCCGGCCGCTGCCGCGCGAGACGATCGAATATGTCAGGAAACTTGCGCCGCTGATCAGTGGTACGATCCCCGTACCGCCGCGCGCACGGCAAACAGCGGGCAAGGCGAGTCCAGTCGGTTCGGCGGTTTTTGCGCACACCGGCGACATCCGAAATGTCGCCGCATCGCATGGCGATCGTGACGCGGATGTTGAGACTGAGGCCATGTTCACGGCGATCCATTCACCCAGAGTGCCGCCGCCCATTGGCGACGCCGTCACCGATCTGACGGCTTTCGAGCCGCTGTCGGGCAACGCCTTCCGTAGGGATGCAATCGCACCGAGACCGGCTGCGGATGGCCTGTTTGTTCAGCGTTCCTCAGCGGCATCACAATGATCGTCGCATTCCTGGTCAATCGCATTTTGGCCCGCTCCGTCGCAACAATTGCGGTGGGAGGGTTGGTCTCCCGGGAGCACGGGGAGGGATGGCAGGATAAAGGGCCGCGATGTGCGGCTCGGTCGGTTGTTTGTTTTTCTTACGATTTTCGCCTCGCTTTGCGACGTGTCCCCAAAAACGGCGATGTGCGCTCTCCCCATTTTCTCAATCTTCTCAATGGAAATCGCACCTCACGGGCTCTCAAGCCATGAATCGCGACGACAGCTTTCGTGTTCGTCCCGGCCGTATCCGCACGCGTGCCAGTCAGCGCGCGCGCCCTTTTATCTTTCAGGCACTCGCGGCCGCACAGCGAGCAGGCGGACATGTCTCGCGCAAGGGCCAGGTCATCTCTCCACGCGCCTCGACGTTCGGCCGAGGTAGGTCGGCAGGCATCCGTGCCAATCGCCTTATCACTGGCTGCTCACGCGGCGTGGTCGTCAAGGCGCGCGTTGTGCGTCAATTCAGGGCGGCCGCGCCTCTCACTGCCCATCTCAAGTACCTCCGTCGAGAGGGTGTGACGCGGGACGGCGAAAAGGCGAAGATGTTTGGGCCGGATACGGACGAGGCCGACCACGACGCCTTTGCTGCACGGTGCAAGGACGACCGGCATCATTTCCGTTTCATCGTCTCACCGGATGACGCCCACGAGTTGGGCGACCTCAGAGGCTTTGCCCGCAACCTGATCGTCGACATGGAGCGCGACCTCGGCACGAAACTCGACTGGGTTGGCGTCGATCACTGGAACACCGAACATCCGCATGTTCATATCCTCGTTCGCGGCGTGGCCGACGATGGCGAGAACCTCGTCATCTCGCGCGACTACATCCGCCAGGGCCTGCGCGACCGAGCGAGCGACATCCTCACCCAGACATTGGGGCTCCGCACCGATCACGACATCCGGCGGGTCATTGAACAGCAGGTCGACACCGAGCGCTGGACACAGCTCGACCGCCAGCTTGTTCGCGACGCTGATCGCCATGGCATGATCGATCTCGCGCCGCGTCCCGATCGACAACCAGACGAGTTCCAGACTCAGAAGGTTGCACGGCTCCGTAGGCTTGAAAGCCTAGGCCTCGCCAACGAGGTCGGTGCTGGCCAATGGATCATCGCCGAAGAAGCCGAGCCCACGTTGCGTGCGCTCGGCGAGCGCGGCGACATCATCAAGCGAATGCATCGCAGTCTCGCTGGCCATGGCATCGACAGGGCAGCGGCTGGCTATGTCCTGGCTGCCGAAGAAATCGACACGCCCGTCATCGGCCGGCTGCTGGAGCGCGGCCTGGATGACGAACTGCGTGGCTCGGCCTATGCCATTGTCGACGGTATCGACGGACTTACGCATCATATCCGCTTCCGCGATCTCGACGCCGCCGGAGATTCAGTGCCGGGCTCCATCGTCGAGCTTCGCCGCTACAACGATGCGAAAGGTCGCGAACGTCTCGCACTCGCCGTTCGCTCCGACCTCTCGATTGGGGAGCAGATCCAGGCTTCCGGCGCCACCTGGCTCGACCGACAGCTTATTGCGTGCGAGGAGCGGGGACTTGGAGAGGGCGGGTTCGGTCAAAAGGTCAGACAGGCGCTTGAGGATCGCACCAATCAATTGGTGGAGCACGGGCTTGCACGGTGTGAAGGGCGACGTGTCATTCTCTCGCGCAACTTGATCGACACGCTGCGCAGCCGGGAAGTCGAGGCGCTTGGCTCTCACCTTTCCGCCGAGACCGGCTTGTCATTCGTGAAGGCCGCCGATGGCGATCATGTGGCCGGCATCTACAGGCAACGTTTCTCACTCGCCTCCGGCCGCTTCGCCATGATCGAAGACGGGCTGGGTTTCCGGCTTGTGCCGTGGTCTCCGTCGCTCGATAGGCAGGTCGGCCGTCACGTGGATGGCGTTGCACACGCCAGCGGGGGAGTGGATTGGAATTTCGGAAGGAAGCGAGGAATCGGGCTTTGAGCGATCCCAAGTGTAGGTATGGTAGAGCTACCGAATCTGCACCGCCTACCTTAGGCAAGTCTTTGCACGTCAGCACACGACCAGTTGCCCTGATCGCCCATTTCTTCTTGCATGCGCGAGGTCCCGACATTCTCTATCCGCTCCTGACTGTCCAGCCCGGGAGACGAAAACATGCCGGCGACCAGAATTTTGTGGGGTCAAGTCGTCACCGTCCTTCTGCTCGTGCTCTTCACCACTTGGTGCGCGACACAATGGACGGCTTTACGGCTCGGCTTCCAGTCGCAACTCGGTTCGCCTTGGTTCGAACTGGCCGGCCAGTCCGTCTATCCACCACCTGCATTTTTCTGGTGGTGGTTTTTCTACGATGCTTATGCCCCTGAGGTTTTTCTCGAGGGGGCTCTGATTACGGCGAGCGGCGGCTTCGTCGCAATTGCGGCCGCTATCGGCATGTCGGTGTCGCGGGCGCGGGAGGCAAAGAACGCCGACACTTATGGCTCGGCGCGCTGGGCAACGCGCGGCGAAATAGCGGCAGAGGGCATTCTCGGCCTCGATGGCGTGGTGCTCGGCAAGCTCGACCGAGACTATTTGCGCCACGACGGTCCGGAACATGTGCTGTGCTTCGCACCAACCAGAAGCGGCAAAGGTGTTGGCCTGGTGGTGCCGTCGCTGCTTACATGGCCAGGAAGCGCAATTGTACACGACATCAAGGGTGAGAACTGGGAACTAACGGCCGGATGGCGGGCGCGTTTCGGCCGCGTGCTCCTGTTCGATCCGACCAACGCAGCCTCGGCCGCCTACAATCCTCTGCTTGAGGTGCGACGTGGCGAATGGGAAGTCCGTGACGTCCAGAATGTCGCCGATGTGCTGGTCGATCCGGAAGGGTCGTTGGAACGTCGCAATCACTGGGAGAAGACCAGCCACGCGCTGCTGGTCGGTGCCATTTTGCATGTGCTTTATGCCGAAAACGACAAGACGCTTGCTGGCGTCGCCAGCTTTCTGTCCGATCCGCAACGGCCGATTGAAGCAACGCTGCGCACAATGATGCTAACGCGGCATCTGGGCGACGCCGGTCCGCATCCAGTCGTGGCATCGGCAGCGCGCGAACTACTAAACAAGTCGGAGAATGAGCGATCAGGCGTGCTCTCGACCGCCATGAGCTTTCTGGGGCTTTATCGCGATCCGGTCGTGGCGAAAGTGACATCACGTTGCGACTGGCGGATCGCGGATCTTGTCGAGGGCAAGCGGCCGACGACGCTCTATCTGGTCGTGCCGCCGTCTGACATAAGCCGTACCAAGCCACTGATCCGGCTCGTGCTCAACCAGATCGGCCGCAGGCTGACCGAGGATCTGCATGCGAAGGAACGACGACAGCGCCTGTTGATGATGCTGGACGAGTTCCCGGCTCTCGGCCGGCTCGATTTCTTCGAGTCGGCGCTCGCCTTCATGGCGGGCTACGGCATCAAGGCTTTCCTGATTGCGCAGTCGCTCAACCAGATCGAAAAGGCCTATGGGCCGAATAACTCCATCCTCGACAACTGCCATGTTCGTGTGAGCTTCGCCACCAATGACGAGCGGACGGCCAAGCGCGTTTCGGACTCTCTGGGAACGGGAACTGAGATGCGAGCCATGAAGAACTATGCCGGCCACAGATTATCGCCCTGGCTCGGACACCTGATGGTCTCGCGGCAGGAAACGGCGCGTGCGCTGATGACGCCCGGCGAGATCATGCAACTTCCGCCGACCGATGCCATTGTAATGGTGTCGGGCCTGTTCCCGATCCGGGCGAAGAAGGCACGCTACTTCGTCGATCCACGCCTTGCCAAGCGTGTCGTGGCGCCACCGAAGCCTGCAACGACCGAAAGAACGTCGCGACCCGACGACTGGACTAGCGCAACAGTCGCCGCGGCGTCGGAAGGCAATGCTCTCCAATCGCAGATCTTGACGGATACGCATGACGAGGACCCTGCAAATGGCGGCATTCGCCGCCAGCCCGAACTCCCCGAACACGAGGACATCGCGCCTCGGCGCACGGCTCATCTCGATGACGAGTTCGACCTCGACCGGGACGAGCCCGACGATGATGCCATCCGTCGGCGTGCGGTCGATCAGATAATGCGGCGCACCGCACGGCAGGCCGCCCTCGATCCCAATGATGGCATTGAGCTTTGAGCCCATGAAGAACACGAAGAAAAAACAGCTCTCAGCCTATCTCGATCCGGACGTGATGAACGCGCTTGCCGATTATTCTGCTCGGCGCGATGTGTCGCTATCATTAATCGCCGAGGCAGCGATCGCCTCGTTCCTGTCCCCGGATGCTGAGGAACGCAAGGAGGCGGCAATCGCCCGCCGCCTCGACCAAATCGACCGGCGCGTACAGCGCGTCGAGCGCGATGTCGGCATCGCCATCGAGACAATGGCGCTGTTCGTGCGCTTCTGGCTGAACTCGACCCCGGCTTTGCCGGAATCTGCGCAGGCCGAAGCCCGTGCAAAAGGACTGCAGCGCTATGACGGGTTTATTGACGCGCTCGGCCGCAGATTGAGCAAAGGGCCAAAACTCAGGCAGGAAATCGCCGAGGACGTCCCGCCAGCCTCACCAACCGGCAAGGATGATTTGCCAGCGGGATAGGCACGGCCAAGCGCGAGATCGCCGCACCGCATTTTGCAAGTCTCTGCAGGTCGCATCACGACATCCCTTTTTGCTTGTTGCAAGGTCGATATTCCTGCCTCTTCTAATCATCCCCGACAGCGGCACGAACCAATTCGCCGCGAAGAATGGGGATCATCGTGGCAATCAATCATCAAGCCGGCAGGGAAGCGGTGTCGCGCGGTGCACGCATGCTGCGCACGGCGCTTGGGCCCGCCATTGCCGGCTTTCTTGAGGATCCTGATATCGTCGAGGTCATGCTCAACCCGGACGGGCGGCTCTGGGTCGACAGGCTGAAGGAAGGGCTCTCCGCCACCGATGAACTCTTGATCCCGGCTGATGGCGAACGGATCATCCGGCTGGTGGCGCATCATGTCGGTGCCGAGGTACATCCCGACAGCCCTCGCGTTTCGGCCGAACTGCCGGAAACAGGCGAGCGCTTCGAGGGCCTGCTGCCGCCTGTCGTGGCAGCACCCACCTTCGCCATCCGCAAGCCCGCCGTCGCCGTATTCACCCTCCAAGATTACGTCGCCGCCGGCATCGTGACCGAAGCCCAGGCTGACGTGCTGCGGCTTGCCGTCGAAAAACGAAAAAACATTCTGGTCGCCGGTGGCACGTCCACGGGCAAGACCACGCTGGTCAATGCGCTGCTGGCGGAGGTCGCCAAAACCGCCGACCGCGTCGTGTTGATCGAAGACACGCGTGAACTGCAGTGCGCGGCGCCTAACCTAGTGGCGCTGCGGACGAAAGACGGCATCGCCTCGCTTTCCGATCTGGTGAAGTCGTCGCTGCGGCTTCGCCCCGATCGTATTCCGATTGGCGAGGTACGCGGCGCGGAAGCGCTCGACCTGTTGAAGGCCTGGGGCACCGGCCATCCCGGCGGCATCGGTACCATCCATGCAGGTTCCGCCCTTGGCGCATTGCGCCGTCTCGAGCAGTTGGTGCAGGAGGCCGTCGTCACGGTCCCACGCGCGCTCATGGCGGAGACGGTCGACATTGTTGCTGTGCTCGCCGGTCGCGGCTCGTCCCGCCGGCTCGTTGAGATCGCGCTGGTCAACGGGCTCGACACAGTCACCGGCGACTACCGCATGCTCAAGGCCATCGAGACCCAACCAGACATGGAACCACAATCCCCCATGGAGCTCTAAAATGAATCCGATCCGCTCTACTTCATCGTCTATGCCCAGGGTTGCGGCACTGCTTTCCACGGCTGCGGCGACTACAGCCGGTATGACTATCATGATCGCGCCGGCTTTTGCCGCCGGGTCTTCCATGCCGTGGGAAGAGCCGCTTCAACAGATTCTCGAATCCGTTGAGGGGCCGGTCGCCAAGATCGTGGCGGTGATCATCATCATCGTTACCGGGTTGTCGCTCGCCTTCGGCGACACCTCGGGCGGATTCCGTCGGCTGATCCAGGTCGTTTTTGGGCTCTCGATCGCCTTCGCGGCGAGCTCGTTTTTCCTGTCGTTTTTCTCCTTCGGCGGCGGGGCGCTCGTCTGATGGCCATGCTGGAAGACGAAGAAGTTCGCGGCTTTTTCGCGCCGGTGCATCGCGCGCTCACCGAGCCGATCCTGCTCGGCGGCGCGCCGCGCGCCGTCGCCATCGCCAACGGCACGCTCGCCGGGGCCGTTGGGCTAGGCCTCCGCCTCTGGATCGCTGGTCTCGTCATCTGGGCGATCGGCCACTTCGCCGCCGTCTGGGCCGCGAAGCGCGACGCGCAATTCGTCGACGTGGTTCGCCGGCATCTGCGCTACCCCGCGCATTTCGCTTGCTGAGGTTTTGCTATGATGAACCTAGCCGAATACCGCAAGAAGAGCACCAGTCTTGCCGACTATTTGCCTTGGGCAGCACTGGTCGCGCCGGGCGTGGTGCTCAATAAGGATGGCTCGTTCCAGCGAACCGCGCGTTTTCGCGGTCCCGATCTCGACAGTGCGACGCCGGCCGAACTGGTCGGTACTACTGCACGGTTGAACAGCGCGCTGCGCCGTCTCGGGTCCGGCTGGGCGATATTTGTGGAAGCGCAACGCAACCCAACCACCGACTATCCTGACGACCGGTTCCCAGATTCCGCATCGGCGCTGCTCGATATCGAACGGCGAGAGCAATTCGAGGATGCGCCCGACCAGGGATCGCCACGCTTGCGCGATCATCGGCCGCGCGGGGACCTATTCGAGAGCAGCTATTTCCTCACCTTCGTCTGGCTGCCACCGACCGAGGAAGCGTCGCGGATGGAGGGCTGGCTTTACGAAGGTCGGGAAAAGACCGGCGCCGATCCGTGGGAACATTTGAAGAGTTTTGTCGACCGCACCGACCGTGTGCTGAAGCTGGTCGAAGGCTTTGTCCCGGAAGCCTTCTGGCTCGATGACTGGGAGACACTGACCTACCTGCACTCTTGCGTTTCCACCAGACGCCATCGCGTTCGCGTGCCAGAAACCCCGATGCATCTCGATGCGCTGCTGGTCGATCAGCCGCTCGCCGGCGGATTGGAACCGAGGCTCGGCGATGCCCATCTGCGCACGCTCACCATCATCGGTTTCCCCAGCGCAACCTTTCCGGGGATCCTCGACGAACTCAATCGGCTTGCCTTCGCCTACCGCTGGTCAACGCGAGCGATCATGCTCGACAAGACTGACGCCACCAAACTGCTGACGAAGATTCGCCGCCAGTGGTTCGCCAAACGCAAGTCAGTGGCTGCCATCCTGAAGGAGGTGATGACCAGTGAGGCATCAGTCCTCGTCGACACGGACGCCGCCAACAAGGCGGCCGATGCCGACGCGGCTCTGCAGGATCTCGGTTCCGACCAGATCGGTCAGGCCTATGTCACCGCAACCCTGACGGTTTGGGATGGCGATCCGTCGATCGCCGACGAGAAACTTCGGCTCCTCGAGACGGTCATTCAGGGTCGGGACTTCACCTGCATCGTCGAACGCGTCAACGCGATCGAGGCATGGCTAGGCAGCATTCCCGGCCACGTGTATGCGAATGTCCGCCAGCCACCGCTGTCGACACTGAACCTGGCCCATATGATCCCGCTCTCGGCGGTCTGGGCAGGCCCTGAAACAGACGAGCATTTCGGTGCTCCGCCGCTGTTCTTCGCCAGGACAGAAGGCGCAACGCCCTTCCGGTTCAGCCTGCATGTCGGCGATGTCGGCCACACCCTGGTGATCGGACCGACGGGTGCGGGCAAGTCAGTCTTGTTGGCACTCATGGCACTTCAGTTCCGGCGATACGAGAACAACCAGATCTTTGCCTTCGACTTTGGCGGATCGATCCGCGCTGCGATACTTGCCATGGGTGGCGACTGGCACAATCTGGGAAGCAATACGTCGAGCGGGCAGGGAGCGGACGATCCGCTTGCTCTGCTTTCCCTGGCGGATCTGTCGGACGACATCGACGCCGTTTCGCTACAGCCGCTTGCCCGTATCCATCACACGCCGGAGCGGGCCTGGGCAGCCGACTGGCTCGTCGACATTCTGCTGCGCGAAGGCGTGCCTGTCACGCCGGAGGTTAGGGAATATCTCTGGTCAGCGCTGACGTCACTGGCCAGCGCGCCGGTTCAGGAACGGACGCTGACCGGCCTGACTGTGCTGCTGCAGTCATCGTCACTCAAGCAGGCACTGCGGCCCTATTGCATTGGCGGCCCCTATGGCCGGCTGCTCGATGCCGAGCACGAACGTCTCGGCGAGGCACCCGTTCAGGCCTTCGAGACCGAGGGTCTGATCGGCACAGGTGCAGCTCCGGCCGTGCTTGCCTATCTCTTCCATCGCATCGAGCAAAGGATGGACGGCAGGCCGACGCTGCTGATGATCGACGAGGGCTGGCTGGCGCTCGACGATGGCGGCTTCGCCGATCAACTGCGCGAATGGCTAAAAACCCTTCGCAAGAAGAATGCTTCCGTCATCTTCGCCAGTCAGTCGCTCTCCGACATCGATGGCAGCAGGATTGCGCCGGCCATCGTCGAAAGCTGTCCAACGCGGCTGTTCCTGCCGAACGAGCGCGCCATCGAGCCGCAAATTACCCAGATCTACCGGCGCTTCGGCCTCAATGACCGCCAGATTGAGATCGTAGCCCGGGCGACGCCGAAGCGCGACTACTACTGCCAATCGCGCCGCGGCAACCGGCTGTTCGAACTCGGCCTTGGTCCGATAGCGCTGTCGCTGTGCGCCGCATCGTCCAAGTCCGATCAGGCGGCGGTGGAGCGGATCATCGCTGAGGACGGCCGGCAACAGTTCCTCGAGGCTTGGCTTGCCGATCGCGGTCTCTCCTGGGCAGCCGACCTCGTTCCCGGACTCACCAACGTCATCGACCAATCCACAAAGGAGTTTTCCTCATGAAGTCCGTTCTTGCACGTCGCCATATCCGTCGCATGGCGGCAGTTGGCGCACTCGCTGCTGCTGTTGGGCTGTCGTCGTGGCCGGCGTCGGCGCTGATCGTGTTCGATCCCAGGAACTATGCCGAAAACCTGCTTTCGGCCTCTCGCGCACTGGAGCAGATCCAGAACCAGATCACCTCGCTTCAAAACGAAGCTCAGATGCTGATCAACCAGGCGAAAAACCTCACCTCGTTGCCGACCACGCTGCTTAGCCAGATCGAGGGCAATTTATCCAAGATGAAGAGCCTGCTCGGTGAGGCCGACAGGCTTGCCTACAGCGTCCAGGGTATCGAGAGCCAGTTCGCTTCCACCTACGAAAAATTCGGTTCGGAGCTTTCCAGCCAGCAGCTTGTCGATAGCGCACGCGAGCGCTGGCAGACCTCGGTATCTGCCTTTGAACATTCATTGATGGCCGGAGCCGTCGCCGTCGACAATATCGAGGGGACCAAGGAACAGACCAGCGCATTGGTCGGCGCCAGCCAGTCGGCTGTAGGCGTGTTGCAGGCGACACAAGCCGGCAACCAGTTGCTTGCCGTGCAGGCGAAGCAAATGGCCGACCTCACGGCAATGCTCGCCGCGCAAGGAAGGGCGGCAGCACTCGAAGAAGCGAGGACGGCTGCAGCGCAGGAGCAGGCGCGAGAACAGTTCAGCCGCTTCATGACGGGAAGCGGCTACAGCCCGTCATCCGTGAAGATGTTCCACGACTGAGGCTGGTCACCATGAACATCAAGATCGCCGCCCGGATGACAGCCGTTTTTGCCCTTGGCGCCGCCATGACCGCCGCTTTCATGGCGTTGCGCGGCAACGGCTCGCAGGACGCGTCCTCCCCGCGCTCCGCACATCCGGGCGGCGAGCCGGCAAAGGTCGAACTTGCGCGATGCCGGGACATCGGCATGGCAGCAATCGTTGACGAGGCCTGCAGAAAGACCTGG
This sequence comes from Aminobacter sp. MDW-2, assembly GCF_014250155.1. Taxonomy (NCBI): domain Bacteria; kingdom Pseudomonadati; phylum Pseudomonadota; class Alphaproteobacteria; order Hyphomicrobiales; family Phyllobacteriaceae; genus Aminobacter; species Aminobacter sp. MDW-2. The sequence continues at coordinate 453,650 of NZ_CP060197.1, read as the reverse complement.
GCCGAGAAGCGGAGGCGATTCCTGCGGCCATCCGGTTCCGTGGCGCCAAATTCGGTTCCGTCCGTTGACAAGGACCATAGCCGGCTCATGCCACTTCAGTCACCGATGCCGCCGCGGAATCTGGAAGATCAATCCCGCCCGAACACGGTGGCGCCATGAACGACGCCGGCGTCATCGATCGTTTCCTCGAGACTTTCACCCGCTACATCGATTCCGGCTTTGGCTTGCTTGGCGGGGAAGTTGCGTTTCTTACCTCTACCTTGATCGTCATCGATATCACGCTCGCCGGCTTGTTCTGGGCCTGGGGTACTGACGAGGACGTGCTGCACCGGCTGGTTAAGAAGACGCTCTATATCGGCTTCTTCGCTTTCATCATCGGCAACTTCAATCGTCTCGCCGGAATCGTCTTCGACAGTTTTTCGGGGCTCGGTCTGGAGGCCGGAGGATCCGCACTTTCCGGCTCTGCGCTCCTGCAGCCGGGCCGCGTCGCGCAAGTCGGCATCGACGCCGGCAATCCGATTCTTGAAGCTGCCAGCCAGTTGATGGGCTACGTCTCGTTCTTCGAGAATTTTGTCCAAATCGCGGTGCTGATGATCGCTTGGGCGATCGTGCTGATCGCCTTTTTCATTCTCGCCGTCCAGATCTTCGTCACCCTGATTGAATTCAAGCTGACGACGCTTGCCGCCTTTGTGCTGATCCCATTCGCGCTGTTCAACAGGACCGCCTTCCTCGCCGAGAAGGTGCTCGGCAATATCGTAGCCTCGGGCGTGAAGATCCTCGTGCTCGCCGTCATCGTCGGTATCGGCTCGGGCCTCTTCGGCGAGTTCACGCAAGGCTTTGGCGCGGAGCAACCGACGATAACGGATGCGCTGTCGCTCGTGCTCGGCGCCTTGTCGCTGATGGGGCTTTCGATCTTTGGTCCTGGCATCGCAACTGGTCTGGTTTCCGGCGCCCCACAACTTGGCGCGGGCGCGGCTGTCGGCACAAGCCTCGCCGCCGCCGGACTTGGTGCTGCCGGCACCATGGGCGCTCGCGCTGGATTGAGCGGCGCGGCAAGTGCTGCAGGAGTCGGAGCACGCATGTCGGCGGCTGCAGCGCGTGGCGGCGCCCATCTGGCGGGCAGCACTACAGCTGCCTGGGGACTAGCCGCGGCAACATCTGGACAGAGCGGTGCAGGTTCCATCGCTGCCGGCACAGCAGGTGTCGCCAAGGCTGGTGCTGGCGCCACCGCTCAACCGGTGAAGCAGGCGATCTCGCGCGCGGCTTCAGCCCTGTCGGCCAGTCATGAGGCTGGCCGCTCGGCCGCGTGGACTGCAACCGGTGGAGAGCGGCCATCAGGAACCACCCCTTCAGGGTCTAGGACGACCACCGCACCGGGTGCGGGATCGCCGCCGGAATGGGCGAGCCGCATGAAGCGCGGCCAGGCCATGAGCCATGGCGCCAGCATGGCCGCGCACTCCGTCCGCTCCGGCGATCACGGCGGCGGCTCAATGAATGTTTCCCTCAATCAGGACGACCGCCGATGAACTTCTTCAAACGACCTTCTGTTCGATACGGCAAGACGCCTCAGTCGGAGACGCCATACCAACGTGCTGCGCAGGTCTGGGATGAACGCATCGGATCGGCCCGTGTGCAAGCGAAGAACTGGCGGCTGATGGCCTTCGGCTCGCTCTTCATGGCCGGCGGGTTCGCTTCCGCTTTGGTCTGGCAGTCGACGCGTGGCACCGTGGTTTCCTGGGTCGTACAGGTCGACAAATTCGGCGAGGCGCAAGCGGTCGCCCCGGCCGTCGCCGACTATCGGCCGACCGATCCGCAGATCGCATGGCATCTCGCCCGCTTCATAGAGCAGGTGAGAAGCATCGCGGCCGATCCGGTCATTGTCCGCCAGAGTTGGTTGCGCGCCTATGACTACACGACCGATCGCGGCGCCGTTTCTCTGAACGATTATGCCCGCCTGAACGACCCCTTCACCAAGGTCGGCAAAATCCAGATTGCTATCGAGATCTCCAGCGTCATCCGAGCGTCGCCGGACTCGTTCCGCGTCACCTGGATCGAGCGCCGCTATGAGAATGGCAGCCTGGCCAGCACCGAGCGCTGGGCCGCCATCCTCACCATCGTCACTCAACAACCCCGCGACGCCGACCGGCTGAAGGCCAATCCGCTCGGCATCTATGTCAACGCCATCAACTGGTCGAAGGAGCTTTCATGATGTGGGCGGTACGAACACGCAAGACGACAGGACAGACCGCGCGCGACATGACGAAAGCACGTGTGTTTGCCCTGGCACTGCTGTCGGCAACGGAGCTGACCGGCTGCGCCTCACAAAAATACATTCCGCCGGAGATCCAATATGACGATGCGGTGCCTGCAGTCCGGAAGTTCGATCCGCCTGGTCCGGTCAAGGTGGTGGAGCTGCCGAAACCACTACCGCTTCCCGGCCAGCTGAAGCCGGTCGAGACCAGCAAAGCAAAGGCGGAACCGGCCGATCCCAAACAGCGGATCACCCAGGCGAACGAGGCGGCGCGAATGCAGCCGGTTCGCGACGGCTTCGTCAACGCGATCCAGCTCTATCCCTGGAGCGAGGGCGCGCTCTATCAGATCTATGCCGCGCCGGGCCAGGTCACCGACATTGCGCTGCAACCCGGCGAGCAACTTGTCGGTCCAGGCCCCGTCGCTGCCGGCGACACCGTGCGCTGGATCATCGGCGACACGCAAAGTGGGGCAGGGGACCGGCTGCAAGTCCATATTCTCGTCAAGCCGACGAGGCCCGATCTCCAGACCAATCTTGTCATCAACAGCGACCGCCGTACCTATCATCTCGAGCTGCGATCTACGGCCTCGACCTACATGGCCTCAGTCTCCTGGCAATATCCGCACGACCAGTTGATCGCGCTGCGGCGCCAGAACGCCCAGGCTTCCGCCGCGCAGCCGGTCGCGTCCGGCGTCGACATCCAGAAACTCAACTTCCGCTACCGCGTCGAGGGCGACGCCGCACCCTGGAAGCCGCTACGCGCCTTCGACGACGGCGCAAAAGTCTATATCGAGTTTCCGTCGGGTATCGGGCAAGGCGAGATGCCGCCGCTGTTCGTCATCGGCCCGTCTGGCGGCTCGGAGCTGGTCAACTATCGTGCCCGCCAAAACTACTATGTTGTCGACCGCCTCTTTGCCGCCGCCGAATTGAGGCTCGGCGACAAGGCGAGTGAGAAACGGGTCCGGATCGTGCGCACCGACGGGAGGCCACGGCGCAGTGTGGGGCTGTTCCGGTGAGCGACATTGTAAATGCCCCCGCCCAGGACCTCAGGGCCGAACTACGCTTGCGACCCGCACCCGCTAGGGTCACGAGGCTGTCGCGCAAAGTGCTGATCGGTCTTGGTGGGGTCGCCAGTGTCGTTATCCTCGGCGCACTCATCTGGGCGCTCGATAGCAGAAGGCGCGACGAACAGCCGTCCGAGCTCTTCACTACAGAAAACCGTACCACTGCCGACGGGCTGCAGGCCCTTCCGAAGGATTATTCCGGCGTTCCGAAACTTGGTCCCGCGCTGCCCGGCGATCTCGGGCGGCCGATCCTGCGCGCGAAGGAGCGGGGGCAGCCGATCGAGGCGCCGAACATCAGTACGCCGCGCGCCGATCCGGACGAACAGCGTCGCCTGGCGGAGGTCGAGGCCGCGCGGGTTGCCAAGCTCTTTACCGATACCAATGTGCGGGAGCGGCCTCTCCCAGTAACGCCGCCCTTGTCGGCGGCGGAACCGGCGAGTGGTCTGACGCTGGCTACCACTACGCCACCGCCCGATCTGGGCTCCGCTCAAAACATCCAGGATCGCAAGCTCGCCTTCGTCAACGCAGCACCGGATCGACGCACCGTCAGTCCGGATCGGCTCGCGGGGAAGGTGTCGCCCTATGTCGTGCAGGCCGGTTCGGTCATTCCGGCAGCCCTCATCACCGGCATCCGATCCGACCTTCCCGGTGAGATCACCGCTCAGGTCACCGAAAATGTCTACGACAGCTCAACAGGATCGTATCTGCTCATCCCGCAGGGTGCAAAACTGATCGGCCAGTACGACAGCCAGGTCGCCTTCGGCCAGTCGCGTGTGTTGCTGGTCTGGGATCGTCTCATCATGCCCGACGGAAGTTCAATTGTGTTGGAGCGCCAGCAGGGCGCGGATGCAGAAGGGTTTTCCGGGCTGGAGGACGAGGTCGACCATCACTGGGGGAAGTTGTTTCGGGCCACAGCGCTTTCGACGTTGTTGGGCGTCGGCGCCAGCCTCGGTTCCAAAAACAACGAGAGCGACATCGCCAAGGCGATCCGTGAAAGCACGCAGAATTGGATGAGCAATATCGGTCAACAGATCGTGGGCCGCCAACTCGACGTCCAGCCAACGCTGACAGTTCGACCGGGTTTCCCGGTTCGCGTTATCGTCAATCGCGATCTTGCGTTGGCGCCGTACGGCACACTGAAGGATCCGTTATGACCAAGCTGAAACTCTCCGCCATACCCGATGATAAGCCGGTCAAGATCACGATCGAGCTGCCCGCCGCTGTTCATCGTGATCTTGTCGCCTATGCCGAGGTCCTCGGTCGGGAGACCGGCCAGACGATCGCCGATGCAGCAAAGCTCATCGCGCCGATGCTGGCACGGTTCATGACGACGGATCGGGCGTTCAGCCGCACTCGGCGCAACCCAAAGTCAGGATGAGCGGAACGAAGCGCGTTTCGTTTCCATGAAGTAGATGGCAACATCCGGCCTGCTCCGAATGAAGTCGGTGACTGCATCCAGAAACTCGGCTGCGTGCAGAAACGGATCGAAGTCGATTGACAGGCTGCCGGCTTGCCCTCTTCGGTCCGTTTCGACCCCGGCAAGTGCGCCGTCGAGTTCCGTGAGGACACGGCGAAGGTTGCCGAGCAGTCTCGATCCTGCCAAGGTTGGCCGGACTCCGCCTGCATGACGTTCGAACAGCACCGTTCCAAGTGAGTGCTCAAGGTCACGGATACGCCTGCTCAGAGCGGAATGATGGACTCCCATACGTCGAGAGGCGCCGAGGAAGCTGCCTTCCTCGGCGACGACGAGTGCGTAATCGAGTGTAATGAGTTGGACGCGTCGCCGCATCGCGCTTCCTTTGTTTAGAGACGATCCGGTCACCAGCTCACGGTTCGAGTGATGAGGTTCCTCTGGTGAAATACCCTGGGCGGCGCACCCTTCTCCGGCCCGTTTGCAAACCTCAACCGTCGACTGTGCCAGCCGGCGTGCTCGCCTTCCGCATTTCGTGCAATCTAGCGAGTGTCCGCTCATCAAAGCTCGCGGTCACGGCCACTGTTTCCTCGTTGCCGATAACCCTTGGCAGGCCGAGCGGCGTGACCCTGAAATGCAGTTGCACCAGTCGCAGAAGCCAGAGGGGGTTCATCTCGATGATGATCGTATCCACATCTGTTTTGAGACCCCATTCGACGATGCCAGAAAGCAGCGCGTTCGCGACCGGGCTGAGCATCCTGCCGCGCTCGCGATATTGCGGCTCAACGCAGTAGCGCGTCCATTCCCAGACATTTTCTCCAGCCGGCCGCTCGCCTTCGCATAGGTCCGATAGAACCTCCGACAAAAGGTGAGGCCGCGTCGAAGGCAGCATGCGTTGATAGCCAATGACGCGGCTGTCCACGATGAACAGCATATGGACGGCGTGTTCGTCGTCGAAGCGGTCCGTCTCGCGACCGTTCTCACGCGCAAGGTCGGTCCAGTTCTTTTCTTCGACAAAAACCTTATGGCGAAGTTGGAAGGCTTGATCCAATTCCGCGCGATAGCAGTCGACATTCTTGTTTGTCACGATGTGCAGCATCCAGCTTGTCCTCAGTTTCGAGATCAACGCATGGTGCTTCGTCCAAGCAGCTCGCAGCATCACGCGATCCCGTGAGATGTTCAACTGATCAGGCCAAGTCGTAAGGCTTCAGCGACGGCGTGAATGGTGCTCGACACCCTTAGTCGCTCTCGGACTGCGCGCAGATGGGTGTCCGCGGTGTTGCTGCTGATGTTCAGGCGCTCAGCGATGTCGTGGACAGTGAGGCCTTCTGACGCCCAATGAAGCACATCACGCTGTCTTGGTGAGAGATGGACAGACTTACGATGGTTCACGCCTCCAATGAGAGCGGACGCGCAACCAAAGGCGTAGGCCATAATGAGCTGGAGGGCCAATCTCTCCAACGGATCGGGGTTCAGTTTCTCACCGGCGATCGAAAAGCCAACTGGATGTCGTTCGATGGTCGAGAACGCTATTGTCAGACCCTCAGCCAGGCGAAAATCCTTTGCCTCATCCATGATGCGGCGCCCGAACGGGCAGACCTTGCATAGATCGCTAACTTCGCTCCAATGAAACGGCGCGCTGGCCTGTCTCACAAGCCGGATCGTCGGATCGCGGGAAAGATAGCCGTTCGAGAAGTAGCGTTTTGTCCATTCCTCAGGCCAAGCGGCTAACACCACGTGCGCTAGTTGCTCACGTTGAGACGCATAGGGCGGCGGAATTGCGCCAGCAAGCAAGTTCGTGGCACCAAAGCGTCCAACATAGGCTAGCAATAAATTGCAGATCCTTTCCGCACTACTGCACTGCCGCATCTCATCGATCATTACGCAAGTTTCGTCGAATCTCTGGCGCCAATTGCCTGAGACCAGTTCCGACTTTGTTAAATTGGCTCTCTTGTTCACTGCTTTGCGCACCAGGCGACGAGGAGGTTCAGCAGATGGGCCAATTCATGGCGAAGCCGCCGGCGCCGGACTGGCGCGGGTAACATTGATCCCAAGCCTGCCTCTTCAGGTGAAGTTTAGGTCCTGCATTTTGGGCGTGACGTCCAGACGCCCCGATTGCCGTTCAGGCCGACGCAAGCGCGCGATTCATGGATCTGGACGCGCAGGGCAAGGACTCGGACCCCGTCTGCCGTCACCCAGTCGTGGCTGGCGTGGCCGGTTCGACCTCCCTGCTCCGGCCACGTTTGGCCTGTGCCTCAAGACCCAGAATGAGGGTCTCGATCAGGAAGTTGTAGCCGTCATCAAGTGGGGCGACATCCCCGCTTTTCCAGCGCATCACGAAGGACCGGTTGTACATCTGCGGCAGGTGGCGCTTGACCAACGGAAAGCGCGCGGCGTCAAGCGCATCGAGACCCGCGTCGAAGCCCTCTACCCACTCCGAGCCCTCGGTCGCGCCGTCGGCGGCCAGTTCCAGGGTGATATACCCTTCCAGAGCGCCGACTACCGAGTTGAAAGCATCGATCAGGGCCTGGCCTTCAAATCCGGCTTCGGTCAGCGCCTTCAGGATGATCTCGACCCAGGGCGCGTTCGGGGCGCCGTTTGAGCGGATATGAGGGCCGAGCAGGGGCGCGGCGTGCGGATGCTCGTGCACGCGTGCGCGAAAGCGCCGAAAGAGAATCCGGATCGTTTCGCGCCAGTCATCGGAAAGGTCCTCGGGCGTCATCAGACTGGCAATCAGCGCGCCCGAGATTTCGGCGAGCAAATCCGTTTTGGCGCCACCGGCATGCCAATATAGAGCGGCCGGATAGACATTGAGGCGGCGCGCGAGGGCACGGACGGAAAATCCGACGAGGCCCTTATCGTCAATCAGGGCAATGGCGGCTTCGACGACGCGCTCGCGGGTCAGGCCGATGGCGGCGGCTCTACCCACGAAGCGCTTTCCTGACGCCGGCCTTTTGGTCAAAGTTGCCTCTCGTTTCGGCTAGGCAAGGACCGAGGGCACGCCCGAGTTCCTGTGCAAATCGCTCATTGTCCCCTGCTGTTCCGATACTCACCCTGAGGAAGTTTGTATAGCCGGCCTCCATCCATGGTTTGACAATTATGCCCTTTTGAAGCAAGGCCCTAGCCACGGGTGCGGCTTTGGCGTTCAGATCGAGGAACAGGAAATTCGCCTGCGACGGGACAACGCGGACACGCATTTCGCGCAGGTGATCGGCAAGGACGCTACGGTCGTACCGGATCTTCGCGGTGGCCTCGTGCATCCAGTCGTCATCCTGCAAAGCGGCGACAGCAGCTGCTTGCGCGGCGGCGTTGACATTGAAGGGCGTCAGGGTCGCGCGCATGGCTCGGGCGATGCCCTCGTCCGACGAAATGCCGTAGCCCACGCGTAAGCCGGCGAGACCGTAGGCCTTGGAGAAGGTGCGCAGCACGACCCAGGACAGGTTCGGGCGAAGGGGCATTACCTTCAGTCCATCGGGATAACCGGGGTCGACCAGTTCGAAATAGGCCTCATCCAGCACGAACAGCGTTCCGGGCTGCACCGCGTCCAGCAGCCGGTCGAGTTCAGGCCGCGACATGGCCGTTCCGACGGGATTCGAGGGTGAGGAGATGAAGACGATCTTCGGCTTGCGCGCGAGCTCGTGCATCAGCGCATCGGCGTCATAGTCGAATGCGTTGGTCATCGGCACTTTGATCACCTGCGCACCGGCTGCTAAGGGCTCGATCTCGTGCAGGCCGAAGCAGGGCGAAATGGTCAGGACGGTATCGCCTTTTTGCAAATAGGCACGGCAGAGGGCAGCGATAAGCTCCTCCGAGCCATTCCCGCAGACGATCCGATTGGGGACAGTGCCGAGCTTCTCCGAAAGCGCTTGCCGCAGTGCGCCAGACGCCGGATCGCTGTAGCGCGACGGCACGAGTGCCCCCAGCGCCGCAGCTACTACCGGGGATGCGCCATAGGGATTTTCGTTGCTCGCCAATGCCGCAATGTCTTCCCGCCCGCTGATCCGCCGTGCGACGGCGGCGGAAATGCCCGCGTTGTAGGTGGGGAGTGCGGCGACTTCCTGCCGCGGGCTGAGGACGTTCTGCTGAACTGATTGCATGTTCCAACCTTCTGATATGGCTCGCTTCTTGTGACGTTTCCCGACGTCACTCTTCCACCGCGGGCAGTCTCCGGGGCTGCGCGCGAACGCTGATTTCCCGACGCGTTCATCCTTCGCAACGCGCACCGAGCGGCCTGTAACTCTGGCAGAAAAATGTCGTTGACACAGGAAAAGTATATACATAATCTTTTATTGTCCACTGAACAAAAAAACTCAATGAAGCGGACAAGGGGTACTCGTTGCTGTGTCGAAAACGTTGGATGCGGTTGGGAGCATCGAGCGGACGCATTGGCCTGGAGGGTCCTCGGCACAAACGGATATCGAAGCCGCGCGGAGTGGGGAACTCCGGCAACCGAAGGGAAGAATTCACATGATGATGGAAAATATCGCCTTTCGCTCCCGCCGCTGGCTCGCCGGCACGGCCCTGTCAGCAATGCTCATGGCTGCGGCTCCCGCATTCGCGGTGACGCCGGCCGATACGCTGGTCGAAGGCTTCGCCATCGACGACATCATCACCATGGATCCTGGCGAGGCGTTCGAATTGTCCGCCGCCGAGGTGAGCGCGAACATCTACGACCTTCTGGTGCGGTCCGACCTTGCCGACACCTCCAAGTTCAAAGGCGACTTGGCCGAGAGCTGGACCATTTCCGACGACAGGCTGACCTACACTTTCAAGCTGAAGCCAGACCTCAAATTCGCCTCGGGCAACCCAGTCACCGCCGAGGACGTGGCCTGGTCGTTCGAGCGTCTTGTCAAGCTCGACAAGAGCCCGGCCTTCATCCTCGGTCAGTTTGGACTGAATGGCGACAATGTTGCCGAAAAGGCCAAGGCCGCCGCTCCCGACACTTTCGTCTTCACGGTCGACAAGCCCTATGCGCCTAGCTTCGTGCTGAACTGCCTGTCGTCGACGGTGGCCGCCGTGGTCGACAAGCAGGTGGTGCTGGAGCACATCAAGCCGGTCACGCCGAGCGTCGACTACAAATACGACAATGACTTCGGCAACGACTGGCTAAAGACGCATACGGCTGGTTCGGGACCGTTCAAGCTGCGTGAATGGCGCGCCAACGAGGCGGTCGTCATTGATCGCAACGACAGCTACTGGGGCGAGAAGGCCAAGCTCGCGCGCGTCGTCTATCGCCATATGAAGGAAAGCTCGGCCCAACGGCTGGCGCTTGAAGTCGGCGACATCGACGTCGCTCGCAACCTCGAGCCGAACGATCTCGACGCCATGGCCGAGAACGTCAACATTACCATCGCCAGCGCGCCGAAAGGCACGGTGTACTACATCAGCCTCAACCAGAAGAACCCCAATCTGGCCAAGCCCGAGGTGCGGCAGGCGTTCAAGTATCTCATCGACTACGATGCCATCGGCTCGACCCTGATCAAGGGCATCGGCGAGATCCACCAGACCTTCCTGCCCAAAGGCGTGCTGGGTGAGTTGGACGAGAATCCCTTCAAGCTCGACGTCGCCAAGGCCAAAGGGCTTCTAGAGAAGGCCGGGTTGAAGGATGGGCTCTCCGTGACCATGGACGTGCGCAATAGTCAGCCGGTGACGGGTATCGCTGAATCCATCCAGCAGACGGCCGGCGAGGCGGGTATCAAGATTGAGATCATCCCCGGCGACGACAAGCAGACGCTGACCAAATACCGCGCCCGCAACCACGACATCTATATTGGTCAGTGGGGGCAGGACTACTTCGATCCGAACTCCAATTCCCAGACCTTTGCCTCAAATCCCGACAATTCGGATGACGGCAGGGTCCAGACTCTGGCCTGGCGCAACGCCTGGGATCTGCCGGACCTGACGAAGGAGACGGAGGCCGCGCTCCTGGAGAAGGATTCCGCCAAGCGCTCCGAGATGTACCGGCATCTTCAAAAAGAAGTGCTCGACAACAGCCCGTTCGCCCTCATCTACCAGCAGATCGAGGTTGCCGGTGTGCGCAGCAACGTGAACGGCTTCAAGCTCGGGCCGAGCTTCGACACCAATTTTGTTGGCAACATCACAAAGGAATAGCCGGTGGAACCGCATCGCTTGAGCGTAGCCGAAGCGCAGGCGGAGGCTGGCGGAAGCAATGCCGCTGCGCATTTTGCATTCGTCGCCCGCTTCCTCGTCATCGCCATTATGACCTATCTAGGTCTCCTGGCTGTGACTTTCTTCATCGGTCGGGTCATCCCCATCGATCCTGTGCTGGCGGTGCTCGGCGATCGCGCGCCGGCCAGTGTCGTCGAGCGCACCCGGCGCGAAATGGGGTTGGATCTGCCACTGATCCAGCAGTTCTACATCTACATCAAGGGCGTGCTTTCCGGCGATTTCGGCCGATCCGTGCTGACCACCAATACGGTCATGGACGATATTCGCCGTGTCTTCCCGGCCACGATCGAACTGGCAACGTTCGGAACGCTGATCGGCTCCGTGGTCGGCATTCCGCTCGGCGTTCTGGCGGCGGTCAAGCGCGGCAGCCTGTTCGACCAGATCGTGCGTGTCATCGGCCTGATCGGCTACTCGATGCCAATCTTCTGGCTGGGCCTACTGTCGCTGGTGCTGTTCTACGCCAAGCTGCAATGGGCGGCATTCCCCGGTCGCCTCGACGTCGCCTACGAATACTCGTTCACGCCCATCACCGGTTTCTTGCTGCTGGATTCGGCCATTCAAGGGCAGTGGGACGTCTTCAAAGACGTCTTGCGTCATATCCTCTTGCCGGCCTCGTTGCTCGGCTATTTCTCGCTGGCCTATATCAGCAGCTTGACACGCTCCTTCATACTGAACGAGCTCTCCCAGGAATATGTTGTGGCCGCCCGCGCCAAGGGCCTTTCGGAAACGCGTATCATCTGGGGCCATGCGCTGCGCAACGCGGCCGTGCCGCTGGTGACTGTGATCGCGCTGTCTTATGCCGGACTGCTCGAGGGCTCCGTGCTGACGGAGATGGTGTTCTCCTGGCCCGGCATCGGCCTCTATGTCACCAACTCGCTGCAGAACGCGGACATGAACGCAGTGCTGGGCGGCACCGTCGTCATCGGCTCAGTGTTCATCGCCATCAATCTATTTGCGGACCTGCTCTACCGGCTGCTCGATCCGAGGACAAAGGCGCAATGAGCTGGATGGTCGCCTGTGTCAGCTCAATCCCCGACCATCGCCCGCAAGGGGGAGAAGGTCTCGTTCACACCATTTTCTGGAGCGACCAATCATGAGCGCGGTAGAACAACCGACGATGTCCCGTCGCGGATGGTTGCTTTCTGAGCGGCCAGCATCGCGCTGGCAAGCTAGTCTGGGTCGCGCCTATGCGACGTGGCGACGCTTTCTGGCCAACCGGTTGGGGGTGTTCGGGCTTTTTATCATTATAGTCTTGCTGTCTATTGCCGCCTTCGCCGATCAGCTCGCGACCTACTCGCCGGTGGCAGGTGACTTGAAGAACGCCCGGCTGTTGCCACCGTCCGCTCAGCATTGGCTCGGCACGGACGATCTCGGCCGCGATATCTATTCGCGTATCATCTACGGTTCGCGCCTGACGCTGGTAGTGGTGATGCTGGTTGCCGTCATCGCGGCACCTGTCGGTCTCTTGGTCGGCACGGTAGCCGGTTATGCCGGTGGCTGGACCGATTCGGTGCTGATGCGTGTCACCGATATCTTCCTGGCCTTTCCGAAGCTGATCCTGGCACTGTCCTTCGTCGCGGCACTCGGTCCCGGCATTGAGAACGCGGTTCTGGCCATCGCCATCACTGCTTGGCCTCCCTATGCGCGCATCGCGCGCGCCGAAACACTGACGGTGCGCAGCTCCGACTACATCAAGGTGGTGCAACAGATGGGCGCCTCGCCCTTCCGCATCGTGCTGCGCCACATCATGCCTATGTGCAACTCATCGTTGATCGTGCGCGTCACGCTCGACATGGCCGGCATCATCCTGACCGCAGCCGGCCTGGGCTTCGTCGGGCTTGGCGCGCAGCCGCCGCTGCCGGAATGGGGTGCCATGATCGCTTCGGGACGCCGCTTCATCCTCGACCAGTGGTGGGTGGCCGCTATGCCCGGCATGGCGATCCTCATTGTCAGCCTCGGCTTCAATCTTCTGGGCGAGGGCCTGCGCGATGCGCTCGATCCGCGGAGCAGCGACCAATGAACATGAGGGCCACGAACATGGGGACAGCTGGGGCAGCGGGCGGAAATCTGCTCGAAGTGAACGACCTGCGCGTCACTTATCCGACACGCACAAACGTTGTGCATGCGTTGCGCGGAGTCTCCTTCTTGCTCGGTCGCGAGCGGCTGGGCATCGTTGGCGAATCTGGCTCGGGCAAGTCGCAGACCGGCCGCGCTATCATGGGCCTGACCGCTCCGCGCGCAGAAGTGACGGCGCGGCGGCTTGAGTTCGATGGCATCGATCTCTTCGCCGCCTCGCCGCGCCAGCGCCGCAAACTGCGTGGCAAGCGCATCGCCATGATCCTGCAAGATCCGAAATATTCGCTCGACCCGGTCATGACCATCGGCCGGCAGATTCTGGAGACACTGCGCACGCACGAAAAGGTCTCCAAGGCCGAGGCGCGCGAGCGCGTGCTCGACATGCTGGCGGCGGTGCAGATCCGCGATCCCAAGCGCGTCTACGGCCTCCATCCGCACGAAGTATCGGGTGGCATGGGCCAGCGCGCCATGATCGCCATGATGCTGGTCGCCGGCCCGGAACTTTTGATTGCGGACGAGCCGACCTCGGCGCTCGACGTCACCGTGCAACTCGAAGTACTCGGCATCCTCGACCAGCTGGTGGCCGAACGCGGCATGGGGCTGATCTTCATCTCGCACGACCTGCGCTTGGTCTCGACATTCTGCGACCGGGTGATCGTCATGTATGCCGGCAAGGTCGTCGAGGAACTCAAGGCCTCCGAACTGTCGCAGGCCAAGCATCCCTACACGCAAGGCCTGCTCAACTGCATGCCCAAGATCGGCTCCGACCGGCACCCGCTGCCGGTGCTGGCGCGCAAGGCGGAGTGGGCGGCATGACGGCAGCGCTTTACGTCGAGGGGCTGGAGGTCGTCTTCAACCTTTTCCGTGCGCTGAAGGGCGTCAGCGTCACGGTCGAACCCGGTGAATCCTTCGGCCTGGTCGGCGAATCCGGATCCGGCAAATCGACGCTGCTGCGCGCCATCGCAGGGCTTGCGTCGGTGGCTTCGGGTAGCATTGTGGTGAACGGCAAGACGCTTGGCCGCCGCCGCGACCGCGACTTCTATCGCCAAGTTCAGATGGTGTTCCAGGATCCTTATGGCTCGTTGCATCCGCGCCAGACTGTCGATCGGCTGCTGCAGGAACCGCTTGCCATCCACAGCATCGGCGACAGCGAGAACCGTATCCGGCGCGCGCTGGACGAGGTGGGGCTCGGGAATGGCTTCCGCTTCCGTTACTCGCACCAGCTCTCCGGCGGCCAGCGTCAGCGCGTGGCGATTGCACGCGCGCTGATCCTCGAACCCTCGATCCTTCTGCTCGACGAGCCGACCTCGGCGCTCGACGCTTCGGTGCAAGCGGAGGTGCTGAACCTGCTCGAACAGGTCCGCCGCGATCGAAAGCTCACCTTCCTGATGGTCTCCCACGACCTCGCCGTCATCAACCATATGTGCGAGCGGCTGATGGTCATGCAGAACGGCGATGCGGTTGAGCAACTGGCAGCTAGCGATCTCGCCTCCGGTCGCGTCGGGCAGGACTACACCCGCCGACTTCTCAAGGCGAGCGAGGGATTTGCGCGCGGACGGCAAAGCCCTTCTGAACGGAATTTTCCGGAATTGAAAATAAAATCAATAACTAAACAACAAGGGGAACATGATGAAACAAGGCCTGGTCCTGGGAGGATTGAGCGCCCTTCTGCTTGAAGTGCCGTACGTTTATGCAGCGGGTACAGCGGCAAATAGCGATGAGGAACCAGCTCAATATGTTCGCGCTTGTGACGCGATGGGCGCTGGTTTTTACCAGCTTCCGCAAAGCGAAGTCTGCCTCAAGATCGGCGGGTCTGTCGGCTATGACGTCACTGGGGGTGCCGACGTCTATTCGGGCGAGCGGCTAAGGTCATTGAGCCAGACTGTGACTGCAACGTTGTATGCGGAGACCCGGTCCCAAACCGAATTGGGAATGCTGAGCTCTTATATCGAGTTCGAAGATAGCGTCGTTGACGGTATTGATGAAGGCATGACCCTTGGAGACCTAACTATTGACCTGAATGGGTTGAAAGTCGGCGCTTCAGGTTCGCAATTCGACAGTTGGCTGGATTCTGCGGGCAATGTTCTTAGTGACGATGTCATTGCCTATGCGGGCGGCATGACCAATCAGATCAACTACACTGCAAATGTCGGCGACGGATTGTCCGCGATGTTTGGTGTTGAAGAGGGGTCTAATGATGATGAGCACGACTATAGGATTGGCAGCTATGTGCCGCACCTCGTCGGTGGACTAAAACTCGACAGACCCTGGGGAGCAATCGCGACAGTCATTGGCTATGACTCGGTGATCGAAGAAGCCGCGGCAAAGGTACGGCTGGACTTGAAGCTGAGCGATACCTTGTCAGTCTTCATCATGGGTGGCTATCAATCGGATCCTGAAAAGCCAAACTACTTTGGGGCGTGGAACGGTACATACGCCGCATGGGGCGGCGCTTCTGTAAGCCTTTCGCCGACGGTTACCTTCAATAGCCAAGCCGCCTACGAAAGTTCAGGAAAATACGCTTTGGCGCTCAACCTGGACTACGAAGTTGTTCCGGGGTTCATGATCACTCCCGAACTGAATTACACATCATTCGGCAGCGACCCGTCGAAACCCGATGCCGCATTTGCCGGCACGGTCAGCATTGGGTGCGATTTCTGAAACGAGAGCGGTCATGGCGCGCACTGCTGTAGGTACGCCTGTCATCCGGTGACAACCTGCATGCACCGTCCCAATTCTGGTCGCGGTGCAACAAATCCCTCATCCAAATTCCAAATTCAACCGGCGGAACGACCGCCACAAAAGGGAGATTGATTATGACCTCCACACGACGCTCATTGCTCAAGATGGGATTGGCTGGGCTCTTCGTCCCCCAGGGGCCATTTGCTTTGGCTAGCGAAAAGCAAAGCCGGTCGTTCGAAACCTGGCGCCGCGATTTCGAGGCGGGAGTTCCGGCGCGCATGACGGCTGCCAAGGTAGCGGGCACGTCCGTTGCAATCAGTTCCAACGACAAGGCGGTACGCTATGCCGCGTCTTTCGGCTATGCCGACCTGAAACAACAGCGAAAGCTCACCGTCGACACGCCTATCCATCTGGCGTCTATCAGCAAGCTATTCACTGCTTCGGCCCTGATCCAGCTGTTTGAGCGCCAGGGGCACAACCTGCACGATGACATCAACGGTTTCATCGATTTTCCCATTAGAAACCCTCACCATCCGGAAGTTCCGATCACCGCGCATCACCTCTTGACGCACACGTCCAGCATCTCGGATGAGGGCTATGGCGACGTTTCTTCAGAGGGTGATCCGAAGCAAAGCTTGTCGAGCTTTCTCTTGGATTACCTTGTGAAAGGCGGTAGCACCTATTCGCCCAAGACGTCCTTTCTCAAATCGAAGCCCGGCACGAAGTGGGACTATAGCAATGTTGCCGTTGCGTTGGCCGGCTACGTGGTCGAGAAGGTCAGCAAGCAGAGCTTTTCGTCCTATGTTGAGGCCAACCTTTTCGAACCGCTCGGCATCCAAAATGCCCATTGGTACCTGAAGGAGTTCGCGCCAGACGTGCTTGCCAAGCCTTATAGGTTTGAGAATGGCGCGTTCACCGAACTGCCGCAGGAAGGATATCCGGACGTTCCCGCCGGCATGCTGCGCTGTTCAGTTGCCGATCTTGCAAAATCGCTGCATGCCATGCTGGGACGAGAAACCGGCAAGAAGGAAATCTTGTCCGCACGGTTGGTCGCTGAGACATTGCGCGGCCAGGTCGATCCGAAGATCGCATCTTACCAGGGACTTGGCTGGGTTTCGGAGGAAATCAACGGGCGTGAGTTCGTAGGGCATTCCGGCAGCGATTTTGGCGCTTCCAATATGGTGGTTCTGTCGCAAGACCAAAGCCACGCAGTGGCCGTGCTGATGAATATTGATGGGACGGCGGAAACGAACAAATTCAGGGCTTCGATAATTGAAGATCTCATCGCGGGGGCGAAGCTTGCGTGATGAGCCCTCGCGGGTTCGGAATTCGTTGAACCATACTCACATTTGTCCTCGAAGGAGGTGCCTCGTGTTAGACGGGACGTGGGGTGTGGCGTCGTAGGTCGCGTCATGACCGAACGTCCTCCCGCCCTTGCCAGTCACCTATACGAACGTCAGGTCGCACGGATATCGACCTGCTGGCGGATGAGACTATGCGGCACGGAATAGAAGAAGGACTTGAACTCGACATGGTAGTCGGTGGCGACACGGGCCAGGCGCCATTCGGCAAACTCGAAGAGATGGCGGCGGCTGACGCCAAGGCGGCGAATGACATGATCGTTGATGCGCTCCAGCGCTTGCGCTATCGCAGCGTTGGCCTCGGCCAGCGAGAAGAAGGTCTGCCGCTGCCGCCGGCCGAGAATGCAGGTCTGGGCGAATCGCACGCCGCTCTCGACCTTGGCCTTGTCCTTCGGGCGTCGTGGTCGGACTGGCAGGATACCGACGGCATAGTGCGAAGCCATCATGCCGTAGCTGCCGTTGATCTCTGGGTCGTAGAAGGATGCATGGTTGACGCCGGACTTCAGGTTGTCGGGCACGATCAGGCGCGGAACGCCACCGAAGAAGCCGAACATGCGCACATGCGCGCCGATCCAGTCCGAGAGTGTCTGCGTCCAGGTCGCTTCCGCATAGGTGTAGCCCGATGCTTCGAGAACGGCGACCAAGATCTCCGCCTCACGGATCTCGCCGGTCAGGAGATCGGCGATGGCGATCTTCTTGCCGGAATAATCCACGAGGACCTTGTCGCCGGCGACATGCTCCTGTCGCATCGTCGGTGAAAACCGCTTATCCGAAGCTGCGGAAACAGGTCGCAGAAGCGGCTGTAGCCATAGCCTCCGGGATGGACGGCACGATACTCCTCCCACAGGATCATCAGCGTGACGCCCGGCTTCTTCAGCTTATGCGCTCAGAGCGTGGCATATCGCCCTCATGGCAGCAAAGGCGGTACGCGAGAATTGTTAAGGGACCTTTTCGTCCGAAGTAGCCTTCGTTGAAGCTCGCTCCACCAGTTGTACGGGATGAACGACCCTCAGTTCATCGACCCCACTCTGATCCGAAACAAGATCCACTGCGCTCTCCACCATCGCATCCAATGGTTGGCGGATGGTTGTTAGGGAGTAAGTTGGCCACGCGGCCATAGGAATATCATCAAAGCCAATTACTGCGATGTCGTCAGGCACGTTCAGGCCCAGTTCCTTTCGGATCGCTTCGATTCCACCTAGGGCCATAACATCGTTTGCGAAAAAGATGGCGTCAGGCTTATGTGCCGCGAGCTTTAGGGCCGCATTGTATCCATCTTGAAAACTACAGTGGGGATTGTCCGCCTTTGCTGCGAAGGGCTTGCCGAGTTCCGCCAGACGGCTGATGAAGCCGAGTTCGCGTTCTGCATTGGTCGAGGTGTCACGTCTGCCTGCGGCAAATGCGAGCCGCCGCCGCCCTCTTTCAACAAAATGATCAACGGCGAGCTTTGCACCTGTGAAGTTGTCACAGCAGACGCTGGGAATCGAAGCATCGGGCAGTGTGCGATTGAACAGGATGACTTTCCGCCCGCTTCTAGTCCAATCATTGGCAATGCCGGAGGAGATACTTGCGGATACGATCACGACGGCATCAACGTTGTACTGAACCAGAAACGGAAGTTGGCTATCGACGTCCTGGCCCGGGGCGAGGCTAAAGAGAAGCGATTGATACCCGGCAAGCTGCAGTTCGCGGCTTAGCTTCTCAAGAACTTGCGCATAAAACGGGTTTTCCAAAGTACCAACGATGATCGCCACGATCTTGCTGCTGCGGGTCGAGAGGCTTCGGGCAATAACGTTAGGGCGATAGCCGAGCGCCGCGGAAGCTTCCATTATCCGCTTACGCATTGTGGGGGATATGCTTGCCTCTGGATTGAATGCGCGGGAAATCATCGAGGTCGACACGCCCATGAGTTGGGCGACGTCACGCGCCGTCAGGACTTGCTTTGGATCTTTCGAGCCGTTGGTCATGACTTTCTCGACAGCCCTGTAAGTTACACTTTCCGTTGCGTTGACGCCGCTTGCATTGGAATCGCAGTGCATCGCTGATTGTTATCTACACCTATCACAGCAATCCAGCAAAAGCGCGCGCCGCAAGACCGTCCCAACACAAGGGATTTATATAGGCGTTCATTTCCACTCGCCCCAGAACATTTTGGGAGCCGTTTTCATCGCGTCGCTCAGATGGCAAGCGGGTGCATAGCAAAATTATAAAACAAAATCAATTATATATAAGATTTTTGAGATTGTTATTGCAAGCGGTTGCAATTCGGGTTAATTAGGGTGCAACGGAGGAACTCATGAAGATTACAGCTATCCATGCATATGCCGTCGCCGCGCCAATGCGTGTCCCTTACATCACGGCCCTGGTCGACAGGCGGATCGCCACTTCGGTGATCACTGTCATAGAGACTGACGAAGGGGTAGCGGGTTACGGACAAAGCACCACCAGTGCGGCGCTCTATTCTCCCTTTGAAGAATACCAGGAATCCATCGTCGATGTCGTCGAGCGAAAACTCGCCCCCGCGTTACTGGGCTGCGACCCGTTCGATCTGGAATCGTTGCACGAAAGAATGAACCGCGTCGCGCGGGGGCATCTTTATTCTCACTGCACCGTCGATCTTGCCTGCCATGACATCATCGGCAAGGCAGCAGGTCGACCCGTGGTGGGCGTTATCGGCGGCGCAGTCAGGGACCGTATCCCGCTGTGTGCGCCGCATCTCGGCATTCTTCCATCCGAAGAGCTTGCCCAGCAGGCGCTTGGGTATGTGCAGCAGGGCTATCGGTTCATCAACCTGCGGGTTGGGGCGGATCCGGTGCAAGACGTAGCCAACGTCTCGGCGGTCCGTGCCGCTGTTGGCGATGACATCGGGATCGCCGTTGACTTCAGCCAGTCTCTGCACCTTGTTGGATTTCGCAGTGACACGGCGATCGCCCAGATCCGGGCGCTGGAAAAGGCGGGGGCGACCGCATTCGAACAGCCGCTGGCTGATTGGGACGTTGAGGGGTTGGCCAGAGTGGCTGCCGCTATCGATTCCCCGATCATCGCGGATGAGGCGGTGCGCACTCCCCAGGACGCGCTGCGGATCATTGATCGCCGTGCAGCCGACGCGGTCAAGATCAAGCTTATGAAGGTTGGCGGTATTTTCCCTGCGCGGAAAATAGCAACTATCCTTCAGGCTGCCGGCATTCCCATGACAGTCGGGAATGGCTTGGCGGGCTATATCGCAAATTCGGCGGAGGCGCATTTTGCTTTCTCGTTGCCGAACCTGAAGTTGCCTGGCGAGATGAACGGTTTCCTGCGCCTGGAAGACGACCTGATGTCTGGTGACCTAAAGTCCGAGAACGGGATGCTGCTTCTGCCGCAGAGCCCTGGTCTTGGGGTCAAGCTTGATCTCGCTCGTTTGCGGCATAGCGCGGGCCGGGCGGTTCAACAATCCGAAGACGCATTGATCTAGGCTATCCGGCTTTGGGAGGAGAAGGAGCCATGACAGCGTATTTGTACGCCGGAACTTGCGCGTGGGGCGGCGCGATAACGCGCAGCGTCAGCGTTGTGACAAGCTTGGTCGAGTATCGATGCGGCGGATCGGGGAGGCTCTGCACATGACCAGTCTTGTGCAAGCGATCATCGACGGCCTGATGGTGGGCGGCGTCTACGCGGTTATCTCCATCGGGCTGACCTTGGTGTTCGGCGTGCTTGGCATCGTCAACTTTGCTCAGGCCGAGTTTCTGATGCTGGGGATGTACATCGCCTATTTCGCATGGGCGGCGCTGGGCCTGGATCCACTGGCCGGGGCTTTCCTGGCTTTCGGCATTGTTTTCGCCTTGGGGTACGGACTGCAGCGGACGATTATCCAGCGGGTGCTGAAAGCCCCCGCGGTATCGCAAGTGTTTCTAACCGTCGGCTTGCTCATCGTCATGGAGAACGGGGCATTGCTCGCGTTCGGTTCGCAAATCCGATCCGTGACAACGGCCTACCAGACGAAATCGCTGCAGATCGGCCCTTTCTTCGTCAGTCTGCCGTATCTCGCAGCATTTCTGATGTCGATCGCCAGTGGTGTGTCACTCTGGTGGGTACTTAACCGCAGCTGGCTCGGCATGGCCATTCGCGCTACCGCTATCGACCCGATGGCCGGGCGCCTGATTGGCATCAACATCGATCGGGTGATGGCAATTGCATTTGGTCTTGGCGTGGGCCTCACGGCGTTCGGTGGCGCAGTGGTCCTGCCTTATCTTTCGGTGTTTCCAACAGCTGGCAGCCAATTCGTGGTGCTCATGTTCACCGTCGCGGTGCTGGGCGGACTCGGAAGCGTAGCCGGAGCTGTGGTCGGCGGGCTAGCTGTCGGCGTCATCACGTCGGTCTCGGCACTGATGTTTCCGATCCAACTGCAAAATCTGGTTCTGTTCCTTGTTTTCATTGCCATCCTTGCGCTTCGGCCGGATGGGTTGATGGGGCGTGCGTGATGACTATGCGACAGACTTTCCTTTTGATCTGCTTCGCGACACTTATCCCCCTCGCGTTGGAGCCCAACGGCTACTACATCCGGATCCTCACGCTCGCGCTTTTGTTTGCCGCCCTGGGCCAGGCCTGGAACATCGTGGGCGGACTCGCCGGGCAGATGTCACTTGGCCATGCCGCCTTCTTTGGACTTGGCGCCTACACCTCCACGCTGCTTCTCATTCATTTCGGGATATCGCCTTGGATCGGGATGCTCGCCGGAGGAGTGCTCGGCGGAATCGCCGCCTTCCTGCTCAGCCTGCCAACGATGAGACTAAAGGGGCATTATTTCGCGCTTGGGACTCTGGCCTTTGCCGAGGTCTTTCGGGTGATTGCAAACACCTGGTCTTCTCTGACCGGGGGGCCTGTTGGCCTATCCGTTCCCTTCAGTGAGCCGTCACTGGCAATGCTTCAATTTAATGAAACGCGGTCGTACTACTATCTTATGCTCGCCGCCTTCGTGGCGGTCAGCATGATCTTCGTGATAATTGTGCAAGGCAGGCTCGGCTACCGACTGCGTGCCGTAAAAGAAGGGCCGGATGCTGCCGAGGTAATCGGTGTAAACACCACCCGCGTTAAGATCCATGCTGCCGTGATATCCGGGTCGCTAACGGCGATGCTTGGCACCCTTTACGCCCAGCTGAACTTTTTCTTCGACCCAGACACCGTGTTTGGCGCGCTTCAGATATCAATCCGCATTGCGCTGATCGTAATCGTTGGCGGCATCGGCACGCTCTTTGGTCCTCTTTTGGGTGCGCTGCTGATCATTCCCCTCGAGGAGTTCGCCAATGTAATGCTTGCCGATCGAGCGGCCGGCCTGTCACAGCTGACTTACGGCGCGTTACTGATGGCGATTGTCTTGCTCCAGCCACAGGGCCTCGCCGAATTCGCGAAGAAACTGGCCGCGCGTATTTCCGGAAAGGTGATGTCATCCAAGACGGAGGCGCGGACATGAATACCCCGCTCTTGTCTGTCGAGGGCCTTTCGAAACGGTTTGGCGGCCTGCAGGCACTCTCGGATGTGACCTTCGCAGTCAACACGGGAGAGATCGTAGGCCTGATCGGTCCCAACGGCGCCGGAAAATCCACCTTGTTTTCTACGCTGGTCGGTCTGCATCGTCCTAGCGCAGGGAAAGTGGCCTTGAACGGCCGGGATGTAACGGGATTGCGGCCGCACGTGATCGCCGCAAACGGCCTCACCAAAACATTCCAGAACGTGTCGCTTTTCGCAGGATCTAGCGTACTCGACAATGTCCTGATTGGCGGCCTTGTGCACTCGAGGGTTGCGAGCGCCCGCGGCTTCGCCATGGACTGCCTTAAGCGAGTTGGGATTTCCGACATCGCGCAACGCAGCGCCGGGAGTCTTTCCTTCCCGGAGCGGGCAAGGGTCGAGGTGGCTCGCGCCCTTTGCACGAGGCCGAAGGTGCTGCTGCTTGATGAGGTCATGGCGGCACTGAATACCGCGGAGATGGACGAGGTCATCGGCCTGATCCGCGACCTGCGGAAGGATGGGCTGACTGTGGTCATCGTCGAACATCACATGCGCGCCATCATGTCGGTCTGCGATCGGATTTTCGTCCTTAACTTTGGCCAGCTCATCGCCGACGGACCGCCGGCGCATATCGCGCGCCATCCCGAGGTGGTTGAAGCGTATTTGGGACGCGAACATGATGTTTGATAAGCCTTCAGATCGGCTTGGTCCGCCATCGTCCGCCGCCAGACTTCTGGTACTTCGCGATGTCCATGCAGGATACGATAATCGCGACGTGCTGCACGGCGTAACGATGGAAGTTGGCGACGGCGAATTTGTCTGCGTCATCGGCGCGAACACGGCAGGCAAGAGCACGCTGCTGCGGGCAATTTCTCGCATCGTTCCGCGCGGCAAGGGGCAGATCGCCTTCGCCGGGCAGGATTTGTCGACCCTGAAGCCTCACGAAATCCCAACGCTTGGCATAGCTCATGTGCCCGAGGGAAGACATGTGTTCACCGACATGTCCGTTGAAGAAAATCTTCTTCTCGGCGGCTATTGCAGACGGCGTGAGGCATCCTTCATGGCGCCGATGGATCGCGTGTTTCAACTGTTTCCGCGACTTGCCGAGCGCCGTCGCCAACGCGCCGGTACCATGTCCGGCGGGGAACAGCAGATGGTGGCGATTGGGCGCGCGCTGATGCTGTCACCACGGCTTCTCATTCTCGACGAGCCCAGCCACGGACTGGCGCCGCTGATGGTGGAGGAACTGCACCGTGCCGTCGTCGAGATCAACCGTGCGGGGACTGCGATCCTGTTGGTCGAACAGAATACCGCACTGGCCCTAAGCGTCGCCAGGCGGGGGTATGTGCTGCAGTCCGGGCGCGTCGTCCTTGAAGGGACGAGCGCAGATCTGGCGACGAATGACGATCTGCGCGCTGCCTATCTTGGGATCTAGCGAGAAAGCACGAGCCAAACACGGCGAACGTGCAGAGTTGAAAGGGAGGAACCTATGGACATTTTTGTAAACAGAAGGCGCGTGCTTGGCATGGGCGGAGCTGCTCTCGCAACTGCGCTGATGCCGCGGCTGGCGAAGGCCCAACAAGGCCAGGACATCAACGTGGGTGTGGTGCTCCCGCTTTCCGGTCCCAGCGCTCAGTTTGGCATCAATTCGAAGAACGGACTTGAACTGGCGGTGGAAGAACTCAACGCGGCCGGAGGCATCAAAGCTTTGGGTGGTGCCCAAATCCGGTTGATTGTTGCAGATTCGACCTCTGCTCCGACTGCGGCGGCAACGGCCGCGCAACGCCTGATCGCGCAGAATGAAGTCGTCGCGGTAATAGGTGCCTATGTGTCCTCGCTTACATTGGCGGTCTCCGAAGTCATGGAGCGCCGTGGCATTCCATTGCTCACGATCTCCTATGCCGATCAGCTAACCGAACGCGGCTTCAAGACGGTGTTCCGTCTCAATCCTAAGGCGTCAACGCTTGGCCAAGCCCAGGTAACTGGCAGCATCGAAATTGCTGCTGCCTCTGGCGCGAAGCTCGAGCGCGCAGCTATCCTTTACGAGGATACGGCATATGGGACATCGCAATCGGCAGGTTTGCGGAAGGCAAGCCAGGCTGCCGGTCTCTCGCTCGTCATGGACGAAGCCTACCCGCAGGGAATTACAGACGTCACTCCGCTCATCAACAAGCTTCGGGCATCTGAGGCACAGGTCGTGTTCGCTGTGTCCTACCTGAACGATACTTTGCAGATCGTGCGAACAATGCGGCAGCAAAAGGTTCTCCTTCCGGTGGTAGGCGGAGCGGGCGGTTTCATCCTTCCAGAATTCGCCAGTGCGCTTGGCGAGCTTTCTGAAGGCGTGCTGTCGGTCAACTCCTCGAACTACGATTTGGACGAGGCGCACGCGAAACGCTACCGCGACCGTTTCAACTATCCGATGGTGCATGATGCGATCGAACATGCGGCGTTGATCGAGGTTCTCGGCCAGTCGCTCGAAACAGCAGCGGCGACAACGTCGGAAGCACTTCGTGGCGCAGTTGCCGCGAAACGCTTCGAAGGAGGGTGGCTTGATGGGATGCCAGGCGGCGCTGCCGACTTCGACGATACTGGTCACAATGTGCTCGCCGAGCCTATCATGATCCAATGGCGGTCCGGCGAAATGGCTACCGTCTGGCCAACCGAACGCCAGAAAATGAAGCCCGTGTGGGTTAGCTGATGTCAGGCTGCGTGTTGCCAGCCACTCAGCGCCGGCAACACGCAGCCGCCGAGGTGCGCATGAACAAGAACGAAGCGATCGGTCCGGGTGTCAGCATGACACTAGGGCAGGGAATAGCGAGCATTGTCATTGACAATCAGGCAGAGGACAACCTCCTCAATCCTGAAGTGCTTAAGGCGCTTCTGTCCGCCTGCGAAAGGTTGAGAGACGATGCCACGACCCATGTGGTTACTATACGGGGAGAAGGGGACCTCTATTTTTCCAAAGGTATCCTTACTCCCAGCATAAAACTCCGTCTCGGCAAAGAAGGCGTGTTGGACGTGGTGCGCCTTGCCAACAGGACGTTCGACGCTGTCGAGGCGCTGCCGCAGGTAGTGATCGCTGGCATTAACGGGTTCGTTCGGGCCGGTGCGGTGGAGCTGGTGCTCGCTTGCGATATCCGAATTGCGGCTGATCATAGCCGTATGTCGATGCCGGAGGCGAAATGGGGAGGGTTCCCAGGAGCTGGTGCCCCGGTTCGGCTGCCCCTCATCGTCGGAAGCGCTCGGGCGCTTGAACTGATCTGTTCTGCTCGAGAAATCGATGCTGCCGAGATGGAGAAGATCGGCTTTGTGCAGGCGATTGTTCCGCAGTCGACTGTCCCACGAGCACTCGACGAAATGGCTTGTGCCTTTGTCGCGAATGGACCGTTCGCACTGCGCGGTGCGAAAAAGATCATGCAGATGCGCCTGGAAACAGGGTTCAAAGCCGCACGCGCGCTGTCGGATGAACTGCGCACCGCTTTCGAATGGACCAGTGATGCAGACGAGGGAATTGCCGCTCACATGGAAAAAAGGGCCGCGCACTTCACCGGCACGTAAACAGCACCGCTGACGTTAACAACAACCGACATAGCCACCTTCATTTTGTTGTCAGTCATAACGCTGCAGCAACCAACAGCTGTGGCAAGGAGCGAAAAATGCCCCGTCATTTGAAGACCGCCAAGAGCGAAGCAGCGCGCGCCGAAGATGATGCACGTGTCCGTGCGACCGTCGAGGCGATACTTTCTGACATCGAAACACGCGGCGATGCGGCAGTGCGTGAACTGTCGGAGAGGTTCGACAAATATACCCCTGGCCATTTCCGGCTAAGCGATTGGGAGATTGAAGAGGCACTGTCGCAGGTCGCCAAGCGCGATCTCGAAGACATCAAGTTTGCCCAGGAACAGGTGCGCAAATTCGCGGAAGCCCAGAAGGCCTCGATGCGTGATATAGAGGTTGAAACGCTACCAGGCGTGATCCTCGGACATCGCAATATCCCAGTCAATTCGGTCGGCTGCTACGTTCCGGGCGGCAAGTACCCGATGGTCGCGTCGGCCCACATGAGCGTGGTTACCGCCAAAGTGGCCGGGGTGAAACGGGTGGTCGCCTCGGCACCACCGCAGGGCGGCGCGCCGCACCCGGCGATCGTGGCGGCCATGCATCTCGGCGGCGCCGACGAGATCTATTGTCTCGGCGGGATCCAGGCGATCGGCGCGATGGCGCTGGGAACCAAGTCGATCGCGCCCGTCGACATGCTGGTTGGGCCAGGCAACGCCTTCGTTGCCGAAGCCAAGCGTCAGCTGTTCGGACGGGTCGGAATCGACCTTTTTGCGGGCCCCACCGAAACGATGGTGATCGCCGACGAAACCGTCGACGCCGAAATCTGCGCCACCGACCTGCTCGGCCAGGCCGAACATGGGGTGAATTCACCTTCGGTGCTGTTGACCATATCGGAGAAGCTGGCGCGCGAGACGATGAGCGAAATTGAACGCCTGCTCAAGATCTTGCCGACCGGAGCCACGGCGGCGAAATCCTGGGAGGATTACGGCGAGGTGATTGTCTGCGACAGCTATGAGGAGATGCTCGAGCAGGCCGATTTCATAGCTTCCGAGCACGTCCAGGTGATGACGGACCGCGACGACTGGTTCCTTGAGAACATGACGAGCTACGGCGCGCTGTTTCTCGGCCCGCGCACCAACGTGGCCTATGGCGACAAAGTGATAGGCACCAACCACACATTGCCGACCAAGAAGGCTGGGCGATATACGGGCGGTCTGTGGGTCGGCAAGTTCCTCAAGACGCACAGCTACCAGAAAGTGCTCACCGACGAAGCGTCGGCCCTGATTGGCGAGTACTGCTCGCGGCTCTGCATGCTGGAAGGCTTCGTCGGCCATGCCGAGCAGGCCAACGTGCGCGTTCGCCGTTATGGTCACCGTAATGTGCCCTACGCGGAGGCGGCAGAATGACGAAGTTGCCGTGCACTCCATCGTTCAGGCTTGATGGTCGCAGGGCGCTGGTAAGCGGCGCCTCGCGTGGCATCGGGTTGGGGTGCGCGGTGGCCCTGGCCGAAGCGGGCGCGCACGTGGTGTGCGCTGCCCGCGGGCTGGAGGCAGTGGAGGAGGCGGTGCGAGCTCTCACTGCCGCAGGGCTTTCGGCAGGAGCTTTGCAGCTCGACGTCGACGATCCCGCAGCCGCTGCCGCGGTGATCGGCGAAGCGGGACCGTTCGACATTTTTGTCAGCAACGCCGGCGCTGCCCGGCATGCTCCCATGGTAGACACGACAGTGCCGGACTTCGACGCTGTCGTGGGCGTGAATCTTCGCGGAGCCTACTTCGCCACGCAGGCCGTGGCGCGCGGCATGGTTCGGGCGGGGAAGGGCGGCTCGATCATCTCGATTTCCTCCCAGATGGGCCACGTCGGCGGCATCGACCGCACGGTTTACGCCGCCACCAAGCACGCAATCGAGGGCATGACCAAATCCGCAGCGATTGAGCTCGGGCCGCACAACATCCGCGTCAACACCATCTGCCCGACCTTCATTCGCACGCCGCTGTCTGAGCCGACGTTCAGCGATCCCGAGAGGGCTGCCTGGATCACTTCGAAGATCAAGCTGGGGCGGGCGGGCGAAATCGAGGACATCATGGGTGCTGTCGTTTTCCTCGCGGGTGACGCCGCCTCGATGATCACGGGAACCTCCCTTCTGATCGATGGTGGATGGACTGCAGGCTAAGGCCCTCTGCAAAGGGGTGAAAAGCGCCCTTCCCACCGCCTCTATTTCAAATAGCGAACCGGCCCCGGGGCATGCGTCGCACTCCATTCGCGTCACCGACAGCGGAGCTTCCCGCATGAACGATACCCAACCGATCTGGACGCCTTCGGCGTCGTCTGCTGCCGCAGCTCCAATGGCTGCCTTCATGGAGAGTTGCAACTCCAAGTATGGCATGGAAATGCACTGCTACGCCGACCTGCATGCTTGGTCGACTGACAATCGAGAGGAATTCTGGAGTGAGGTTTGGGATTTCTGCAACGTCAAGGGTGAGCGCGGTGCTCGCGCCTTGGTCGATGTAGGTGAGATGCGAGAGGCGCAGTTCTTCCCAGATGCAAGGTTGAACTTCGCGGAAAACCTGCTGGCGAGCGCAAGCAGCGCCGACGCGATCGTTTTTCGTGGCGAGGATAAGGCTGCCGATCGCTGGTCGTGGGATCGGCTGCGCGCTGCGGTTTCGCAGCTTCAGCAAGCATATACAGCGATGGGCATCGGGGAAGGCGATTGCATAGCCGCGATGATGCCTAACATGCCAGAAACGGTCGCGTGCATGCTGGCCGCCGCATCGATAGGCGCCATATGGTCATCCTGCTCACCAGATTTCGGGGAACAGGGAGTCCTAGATCGCTTCAGCCAGATTGGCCCGAAGCTTTTTGTGGCGTGTGACGCCTACTGGTATGGCGGCAAGAAACAGGACTTGTCGGAAAAAGTACCCGCAATCGCGGCGCGGCTAGGCGCTCCATCCGTGATTGTGCACTACGCAGGCGATGCAAAGGACGTGGCACGTAAGATAGCGGACTCACGGACGCTCGAAGATTTCATCGCGCCATATCGCGCCGAGGCGCCGACATTCACGCGCTTACCATTCTCCCACCCGCTCTACGTCCTGTTCTCCTCTGGCACGACCGGAGTACCAAAATGCATAGTGCATTCCGCTGGCGGCACGCTGTTGCAGCACCTGAAAGAGCACAGACTGCATTGCGGGCTACAACTTGGTGAAAAGCTCTTTTACTTCACCACCTGCGGCTGGATGATGTGGAATTGGCTTGTGAGTGGCCTTGCGTCAGGTGCAACGCTTTGTCTCTACGACGGGTCTCCCTTCGCGCCGGATGCAAAAGTCCTTTTCGAGTATGCAGAGGCCGAGCACTTCGCCATTTTTGGCACCTCCGCGAAGTACATCGACGCGCTGCGCGTGAGCGGGCTCAAGCCTGCGACCCACGATCTTGCGAGCCTACGCCTGATCGCCTCGACAGGGTCGCCACTATCTCCGGACAGCTTCAGCTTCGTTCATGAATGTATCAAGGAGGACGTGCATCTCGCGTCGATCGCTGGCGGCACCGACATCATTTCCTGCTTTGTACTCGGTAATCCACTTCAGCCGGTGTGGCGCGGCGAAATCCAGGGGGCGGGCTTGGGCCTTGCAGTGGACGTATGGGACGACGCTGGTCGTCCCATACGTCACGGGAAAGGGGAGCTTGTCTGCGCCAAAGCTTTTCCGTCCATGCCAATCATGTTTTGGAATGACCCCAACGGAGCGAAGTACCGAGCGGCGTACTTCGAACGGTTCGATAAGGTCTGGTGTCATGGTGACTTCGCTGAATGGACGGAGCATGGAGGCATGGTCATCCATGGCCGTTCAGACGCCACGCTTAACCCCGGCGGGGTTCGCATAGGCACGGCCGAGATCTACAATCAGATTGAAAACATGGAAGAGGTCGTTGAGGCACTGTGTATCGGGCAGGAATGGCAGGGCGACGAACGTATTATTCTCTTTGTCCGCCTGGCGTCCGGTATAGCGCTTGACGACGAGTTAATCCTACAGATGAAGGCGCGCATCCGTCACCAAGCATCGCCGCGTCACGTACCTGCCAAGATTATCGCGGTGAATGATATTCCCCGCACTAGATCAGGCAAAGTGGTTGAGCTTGCAGTCCGCGAGGTCGTTCATGGCCGAACGGTCAGGAATAGGGAGGCTCTGTCGAATCCGGAGGCGTTGGCACTGTTCACGGGTTTGGAGGCGCTCTCCACGTAGACGAGACCGGTTGCGCGAGGTCGAATGACTGTTGTCGGCTACGGAATCCATTTGTCGTAGTCACCGAGCTGACCGATGGGCTTCGTCGCAAATCGGTGGCGTGGACGCGAAAAGCTCCGCATCGCGCAATCAGATTGCCTCGTCATCGGTTTGCCATCAATGATGCGAACGGGTCGCCCGTGGCAAAGGCCAGAAGCCGCATAAGCAGTGTGTTCTCGTCCTCGACACCTTGAGGTACTTCGCCTCGGACACCTACATGCCACCGAATTTGGCCTTTCACTGGTAGATCAAGGAATCGCATCACATGATGCCTGTCACACAGATCGGCGGCCCGACATTACGACGTCGTGCTCTTCCAATCCCAATGATCTGCTCATCATGTGCTCATTGGAACGAACTTCAAATCGGATTAGGCTGCAGGGGCAACGTCGAGTTGAGCGCGGGTCGAAGTCATTACCTCAGTGGAGCGCCGCCGTCTTCGATCGGGCCGACGCTCTGTAAGGATGATTGCGTGTGCTCTAGCAAGGTCTGATCGGCCCGTGGGGGCGCAGAGGCAACCCCTACGATCTCGACTTTAGGGAACTGGGCTCTCTGCGCCCACCAACTGGATGTTGCCTATGACGATTCAGCAATTCAGGCGTTGTATATCTGTAGAAGATGACGAGTTTGAATTATTTTGAGGTAGGCAGTTATATATTGCACAACAGAAAATCATTATTGGCTACGCTGCACGCGCTTCGACGTCGGCAGTCTCGTTTGTCACGACCTCAGAAAACAAGCGTGAGAGAGCGGCCTGTCTTGCCGTCCGATCGAGAGCGTAGGAAGTTCGCTTAAACTGCACGCCGTCCAGCAGTCCATCGATGTAGCCCGCGATTGTGTCAGCCGCCATGATCAGTGCAGTATCAATGGTGTGGATGTAGCGGCTCGTGACTGTGCTGCGAGAATGACCGAGCAACGCGGCAACTGTGGCTTCCGTAAATCCAAGATCGTTGGCGATGCTGGCGAAGCTGTGGCGGAGCACGTGGGGTGTTATGCCCTCAAGCGTCGTCCCCTTGAGAACCTTTTTCCAATATTTTGGAAAGCCACCCAGCGATTTGCCCTCGGCCGTTCCTGGAAAAACGAACGTGCCCGGTTCATCAGTCCTAAGACCATCAGTCAAATCCAGAACGGACAGCCCGACCGGCCTTACGGAGGTTCCTTCCTTGCTGTCTTCAAATCGAAGGCAGCTATTTTCCTCATCCACCTCCGCCCATTTCAGGCTCAGCACTTCGCCTCTCCGACATCCCGTAAGGGCGAGAAACCGTATCACTGCGACGGAAGTGCCCAAGGCGACATTCTTTCGAGCCCTCTGCAAAATCACTCCGAGTTCGCGATACTCCTGCTCTGTCAGATGGCGATCTTTGATACGATCGGCCTGCTTCTTGACGCCGTGGGCTGGGTTCTTCTCAATAATCCCTTGTTCAATTGCGTATGTGAAAATGCCGCCGAGCAACCCTAGTGCACGGGCGGCTGTTCCGGCTCCACCACGAACAATTGCGCGACCTCGCGCCTTCGTTTTCACATTGGCCTTGGTCCGTCCGGCCGTGACGTCCCGGACGAAGCGGTTGACGTCGGTGGAAGCGATGTCCTTGACGCGACGGGTGCCCAGAAGTGGGACGATGTGACGGCGAATCCGGCTCTTGTCGATCGTCAGCGTAGATATCTTCTTAGGTCGGCGCGCTTTGCCTAGGATCAAGCCATTGTCAGCATCTTCGAGATATCGCTCACAAAGTTCCTTCACAGTGATGGCTTGGTGATCGAGGCGCCGTTCCTCGGATGGGTTTTCGCCCTGGGCGATTCTTCCGAGAAGCATTCGAGCTTCACGACGGGCGGTCTCGGGCGTCCATACGCCGTGAATCCCAATCGTATAGCGGCGGGTACGGCCGGCGGCGCGGTACTGGACGAGGTAGCTTCGTTTTCCTGACCGAAATATGCGTAGTCCAAACCCGGGCAACTCGTCGTCCCAGATGAAATAATCCACACCACGTGTTTCGGTGGCATCGACAACGCGCTTTGTCAGTCTGGCCATATGTCGCCTTCTTGCACCTTCCCGCCTGCTTCCGCGGAAGCGCCACGGAAGCAGGCAGGAGAAAATCTCGACCTGTCATAGCCTACAAAATTCGGCGCTGGTGTCAAAATAAATACGTAGAATCAAAGTGATAGAGAGCTACGGCGTGCAAAGAGAAACGTTGATGAAAGCTGTAAAATTTTCCTCCGAAGGCAGAGGTCACAGGTTCGAATCCTGTCGGGTGCGCCAGCTTATTTCTGTACAGCCCGAAGACATAGGTAACAGTTTGTACCTAAGACATGGGTGACAACCTCGTGCCGAACGGGTTGTCGATGGTCTGCAGGGTCCTCTGTTCGAGGTCGATATAGCCAAGATCATAGTGCATGAAGGAGACGAGCCAAATGGCGTCGTCGACTTCAGTGATTCCGAGCCTCTGGCCGGCGAGCACGGTCGAGATATTGATCTTCTTGCGGTGCATGCAGATGCGGCCACAGGCGGTGACGAGGATGTCGCGGTCATGGAAGGGGTAATGCAGGTCTGGCAGCCCCTCATAGGCTCTTGAAGAGGGCTTATAGAGTTCGTCCGGCACCTTCATGCCGATCGCTTGGTGCGGTCGTTCGGCATTGAATTCGCTGACGAATGCATCGAACCTGGCCTGCTGCTGTAGAATGTTCATGCCCGGCGGCCGGGTCGTCTCCTGCTTGAGGGTCCGGTGCATACGCTCATGCCTGCCGTTCTGCTGCGGGTTGCCGGGTTTGATGCGCTCGATGTCGATGCCCAGCCGCAGCCAGAAGACCGAGAGCCTGGACAGATTGTAGAGCCCGTTGGGAGAGGCGAAGGGCAGCCCGTTGTCGCTTCTGATCGCCGCCGGCAGACCGCGCTGCTTGAACAACCTCACGAAGGCTTCGACGACGGGCACCTCCCGCGTTGATTCGAGGGCTTCGCACAGAAGGATCATGCGCGAGGCCTGGTCAGTCACCGTCAAAGGGTAACAGTACTGGCGATTGCCGAGCCTGAACTCGCCCTTGAAATCGACACACCACAGATCGTTGGGGCAGCATGCCGCCGACAGCGGCGTGCCCTCGGCCTTGCAGCGCCGCCTCTGACGGGCGCGCGTGACAAGGCCGTGGCGGTCGAGCACGGCATGGACCGTGCTCGTCGACGGCAGCCGAACGTCGCCGGCCAGCTTGCGCACCAGAAGCTCACGGATCTTCCTGGCGCCCCAGTGCGGCTTGTCCTTCTTGGCCTTCACAATCGCCTGCTCGATCTGACAGGGCAGTTGGTTGGCATAGCGGACCGGCCGCCGTGACCGGTCGGTCAGCGCCTCCAGGCCGTCGTCCTTGTAGCGGTTGAGGATCTTGTAGCCGGTCTTGCGGGAAATCCCGAACTCTCGGCACACATCACTCATGCCCTCGCCATCCAGAAGCCGCGCAACAAAACGAAGACGTTCCTCCATCACCGAACTCTCCTTCCACGGCATCAACACCTCCGGCCAAAAGCCAAAAGTGTTACCCATGTGTCCGGTACGAAACGTCACCTATGTCTCGGGTCGCTCATTCAACCACGTCCGAGCTCGCTCGCCTTTTGGCTAAAGGGGCACTTTCGCCACGCTGTCCTTGTAGTCCTGCTTGGGGTCGCCCAGGCCCAGGAACATCTTGACGCCGGCAACGAGGCTGGAAGCGTCGAGCCAGATCTGGGCGTCCGCCGGTTCGAACCGCAGCAGCCTGAGCTTCGGATCATCCTTGCCCTTCTCGAACCACGCGGCGACGAAGCGGTTCCACAACCGATCGATCGTGCTACGGTCGCCGTCGATCCTGAGGGTGCCATGGACGGTGGCAAACAGGTCATGTTTCTTGGCCGCGTAGACCAGCGTTGCTTTTCTGGCGCGCGCTAGCTTGCCTGCAAGCTCCGTGTCGCTTGCCGTGAAGAAGTAGATGGTCTTACGTTCGCCATCGAACTGCGCGGTCATCGGGCGCGGGTCGAAGCCTGAGACGCTTACCATCACGGTCATGTCTGAACGTATCGACTTCCAGAACTTCGCTTCGAACTCTCGCTTGTCGGCCATTGTGAATCTCCTTGAAGGAGGTTCAACCCCTGGCGTCTCGGGAGGTTCCATCTGAGGGGCGGCGAAGGGAGTTCCCGAGCGTCTCGGTCTGGCCAACTGTTCGTAAGCGGCGGGGGAGTGTCTGGGGCCCTGACTGCGGACAGACCGGAGCGGCGTCTCCGTCGCCCCCTTGATCAGAAATTGACGCCGAGACTAGCCCGGAAGCTCTGGTCGACGACGCCGGAGCCGAACTGGCCGGTATAGGCTATGCCGAGCTTGGCATCGGGGCTCAGCGCGAGGTCGAGACCGGCCTCGACTATCGCCACGTCCTTCGCGACGGGCGCGCCGGCGATCTGGAAGGCGCTGCCGCCTGAGAAGGCGACCGAGCTCAGCGGGGTGACGTCGCCGAAGGCGTGGCGCCAGCCGGCCATCCCGCGCAGCGTGGCGTCCATGCCGCGGATGGCAATGTCGGTGCTGGCCCTGACGCCGAGCGTCGTGAACGTCGTCTCGGTGGTCGAGGCGTTGGCCGTCAGCGCTGCCTGGCCGCCCTTCTCGGTGAAGCTGTCGGTCCTGACATTGATATAGGCAAGCGCTGCGAAGGGCTCGACGATCGCGTCGCCCGTCTGCAGGCGATAGCTCGCCTCGCCGAAGACCTGGGCGATGCCGGCGTCATAGCTGGCGGTCAGCCTGTCCTTGAAGTTGGCAAAGGCAACGGTGCGGCTGGTCTCGATATCCGTCCAGCTGTAGGCGGCGCCGGCGCGCAGGCCGAACGCCTGCCACCGGCCGCCCGCGAAGACACCGGCATGGTAGGCCCTGCTGTCACCCGAGGACGCGCGGTCGTCGGCATCGAAGCTGCCATTGCTGTAACCGGCGAAGGCACCGATGCGAAGGTTGTCGCCGATGCCGGCATCGAGACCGCCGATGAAGCCGCCGGTGCTGCGGCCGAAGGCTGCCGCGTTGCCGTCGCTGCCGGTCTTGCCCCAGGAGCCATAGGCCTGACCCCAGAAGGCCATACGCTCGGTCGTCGCCTCGGCGATCTCGGGGCCGTCGAGGCCATAGGCCATGACGGGCGGGGCTTGCGTGCCGATGTCACCGAAGGCAGCGCGGATACGGTCGTTGGCGGCACTTGCGAGGAAGCGGCTGTCGTCGACGAGCATGCCGCCGACCGAGGCGTGGACCTCGCCCGACAGTGCGTCGAAGGCCTTGCGCGCGGCGTCCTTGTCGAGATTGACGATGGCCTTGTAGATCGCGTGCTTGTTGCCCAGCTTGTCGGCTGCCCCGCCGGCGGCGAACTGGTTGCGGGTCGCGGCGATGTCGGTGAACTTGATGTCGTTGCGGTCGAGCGACAGGCCGACGGCGTTGCTGGTATAGGTCAGCGTCGGCGTCAGGAAGGCGAGGTTGCTGGTGACGGAAGCGAACTGGCCGAGCACGCCGGTTGCCGCGGTCAGGATGGTGTACTGCGTCGACGGTGCGTAGTTGCCGCTGCCGGCCAGCACCTGGACTGTGCCGCCCGAGAGCGTCGCCTTGCCGGCGACGGAGAGCCTGTCGGACTTGGTCGTGTCGACATCGACCTGGAAGGTCGAGCCGGCGGCGAAGCTGGCGTCGCCGGTGACGCTGAGCGTGCCGATCGAGCTGCCGGTGTTGACGATCGAGCCGGACTGGGCGGTCAGCTTGCCGATGATGCCGGTGCCGCCGAGGGTCGCGCCCGAAGCAACCGTCACCGCCGACTTGGCGAGCGAGCCGTTCACCGAGAGCTTGCCGGTGCTGACGGTCGTGTCACCCGAGAGCAGGCTGGTACCGGTCAGGGTGAGCGCGCCGTTGCCCGACTTGGTGAAGCTGCCGGTGCCGTTGATGGCATTGGCGAAGCTGGCATCGGTGGACTGGTCAATGATGAAGGCGGCGTCGTTGAGGATCGCGCCGCTGCCGAAGCTGGTGGCCGAGCCGGAGAGCGTGCCGGCGGCGATGGTCGTGCCGCCGGTGTAGCCGTTGGTGCCGGTGAGGACCGTCTTGCCCGAGCCGATCTGCTTGATCGCGCCGCTGCCCGAAATCGCGCCGGCGAAGGTCAGAAGGGCGGAGCGGTTGAAGGCCAGTGTGCCGGAATTGGCGACGTCGCCGGTGATCGAGCCGCTCGTGGCGCCATTGCCGATCTGCAGCGTGCCGGAGCCGATCTTCGTGCCGCCGGCATAGGTGTTGGTGCCGGTCAGCGTCAGCGTGCCGCTGCCCGTCTTGGTCAGCTTGCCCTGGCCGGAGATCGTGCCCGACGCTGTGAGGTCCGCCTGGGTGTCGAACGTGCCGCCTGCCAGGCGCAGCTCGATGTCGCGTTCGGTGGTCATGGCGGCGGTGTTGGTCAGGATGCCACCGATGAAGGTGAGCCCGCCCGAGGTCCCGCCGAGATTGCCGTCGGAGGAGATCGACAGCGTGCCGCCTTTGATCGTGGTGCCGCCGGTGTAGCTGTTGGCGCCGCTGAGCACGAGCGTGCCGTAGTCGTCCTTGACCAGTCCGCCGGCGCCGGTGAGCTCGGATTCGATCGATGCAACGGTGCCGGCGCTCGACACCGTGCCGTCGCCGACGCGGATGGTGGTGGCGGTATCATGCAGGCCGATCGCGTCGCCCTTGAGCACGTAGCCGCTGGTCGCGAACTGCATGCCGGTGACCGACATGCGGCCCTGGCTCGAGTCGACGGTCACCGTACCGGCTGTGCCCTGGAAGATGGCGTAGCCGGGCTGGGGCGCCATCGGTGCGTTGAAGGCGCCATCCTGGCGGGTCCAGTTGCCGCCTTGGGCGCTCCATGTGCCGTCGCCGCCGTCGACGCTGCCGTTATTGAGATTGCCGCTGGCGCCGCCATCCCAGAAGGCAAGTGCCGTGCCGCCGGTGTTGATCAGGTTGATCTGCTTGGCCACCTGCGTCTGGATGGAGAGGTCGCTGGCCTGGAAGGCACCGGGTACGGTGCCGATGACCAGGCCGTTGTCGGTCAGCGTGCCGCCATAGTCGATCAGCCGGTAGACGCCGGCGCCGAAGTCGTTGCCGCCGCTGACATTGAGCTTGCCGTCCAGCACGAGGTCGCCCTTGACGTCGATGCGGTCGCTCTGGGCGCCGAGCTCGAAGTCGAGATTGGCACCGTTGGACAGGTTGAGCGAACCGACCGTCAGCGTGCCCTTGCCGGCGCCAGGCGCGATATGGCCGCCGTCGGAGACGGTGACGCTGCCCGAGACCGTACCCGAGCCGGACAGCGTCGCGCCGCTGTCGACGCTGACGGCGGTATTGCCAAGCTTGCCGTTGACCTGAAGCTCGCCGGCCTTGACCGCGGTCGCGCCGGTGTAGGTGCTTTCGCCCGACATGGTCTGCTTGCCGCTGCCCTGCTTGGTGAAGCCGCCGCCCGACATGACGCCTGAGAATTCGGTGTCGTCGCCATTGCCCGATGTCAGCGTGCCTGCCCCAAGCTTGACGTTGCCGGCGCCGGCCAGCGAGGCGATGGTCTGGTTGTGACCGTCGAGGTCGAAGGTGGCGCCTGAGCCGACGCTGACCGCGCTGGACGAAGCAAGCGTGTTGGCGGCGCCCGCGGTCAGCGTGCCTGCATCGATTTTGGTTGCGCCTGTGTAGGTGTTCGCGCCGGACAGGGTGAAGCTACCCGTGCCCTTCTTGGTCAGGCTGCCGGTGCCGGTGATGATGCCGGAAAATTCGGTCGAGCCGTTGTTGCCGCCCGCGGTCAGCGTGCCGGCTCCAAGCGAAACCGTGCCCGCGCCTGCGAGAGAGCCGATGACCTGGTCGAAGCCGTCGAGATCGAGCTCGGTACCGCTGGCGACTTCGACCGCGCTGGCTGAAGAAAAGCTATTGGCAGCACCCGCTTTGAGCGTGCCGCCATCAAGCCAGGTCTTGCCCGTGTAGCTGTTGCTGCCGCTCAGGGTGAAGACGCCGGTGCCGATCTTCGACAGGTTGCCGGCCCCGGAAATCGAGCCGGAGAACGTGGTCGAGGCGTCGTTGCCACCCGTCGTCAGCGTGACCTCTTGCGGCGAACCCCAGAGCGGCCTGGCCACGCCGAGCGTGACTGAGCCAGCGCCTGCCGGCGAGCCGATACGCTGGTCGTAGCCGTCGAGGTCGAGCGTTGCATCGGCCTTGACGGTCATCGCGCCAGTCATGTCGAATGCATCCGCATTGCCCGCTTTGAGTTGCCTCCGCTGACCGTGGTCGGACCACCGTGTTGCATGGCGTTGACGACAAGCGCGCCGGCGCCGGTCTTCTCCACGGCGCGCGGTTCGCCGCCACCGCTGAGAATGTAGCCCGAATGCGTGGCCGTGCCCGACGCGACCGACAGCACGGTGTTTTCCTGCTGCAGGGTCATTATGTTGGCGAGGTCGACACCGGCGCCATAGTCGAGGCCGCCGCCGAACATCATGATGTAGCCGGTGCCTGCCGCGAGGCTGTTTTCGAGCCGCAACGTTCCGGCAAGCGAATAGACGATGCCGTCGAAACCGCTGCTGTCGCCCGACAGGGTGAGCTTGCCTGCGCCATATTTCTTGAAGTCGCCCGAGCCTGACATGTCGCCGTCGAAGGAGCTGTCGTCCGACCTGTCGAAAGCAAGCGTGCCGGAATTGCTGACCTTGCCCGACAGCGTGCCGCTCGTCTCGGATTTGCCGATCTGCAGCACGCTGCCGCTGTCGATGGTGGTGCCGCCGGAGTGGCTGATGTCGCCGCTCATCAGGACGGTGCTGTTACCGGTCAGCGTCATCGCGCCGGTGCCGGTGATGTCGCCGGCAAATTCGCCATTGGCCTCCGTGTTGTTGAAGACCAGCCTGCTGTTGTTGAGCACGTCGCCCTTGATCGAGCCGCCATTGCCGATCTGCAGCGTGCCGGCGCTGATCGTGGTGCCGCCGGTGTAATAGTTGGCGGAGGTCAGGGTTGTCGTGCCGGTGCCGTTCTGCTCGACGCGCCCGGTGCCGCCGATGTAGCCGCTGATCACGAGTGCGTCGTCGGAGCGGTTGAAGGCCAGCACGCTGTTGTTGACGATATCGCCGGCGACCGAGCCCGACGTGCCGCCATTGCCGAGCTGCAGGGTGCCTGCGGAAATGGTGGTCTTGCCGGTGTAGGTGTTGTCGCCGGTCAGGATCAGCGTGCCGAGGCCGAGCTTGTCGAGTTCGGTCATGTCGCCGTCGGCGATCATCGAGCCGATTGTCGCCGTGACACCGTTGTCGGTGTTGATGAAGCTCGCTTTTTCGTTGCCGTGGGGATTGCCGGACAGGGCGAGGATGCCGCCGGTGAGCTCATAGCCGTCGGTCGAGAACTGCAGGCCCTGGAAGGCCAGCGAACCGGTGACGGTGACCGTTCCGGCCGTGCCGGCAAAGACGCCGACCTCGCCACGCCAGCCGTCGTTGATGGTGGCCTCCCCAGGTGCCCCGGTCCAGTTGCCATTGCCGGCGCTCCAGGTGCCGCTGCCGCCGTCGACGGTGCCGTTGCCGGCGAGGTCGCTGCCGTCCCAGAACTGCAGCAACTGGTCGTTGTTGCGGATCATCAGGTTGACCTGGTTGGCGACGGCGGTGCTGATGATGGCATCGGTGGGCAGCGTGTGGAACGAGCCGGTGACGCTGCCCGAGACGTTGAACAGCCGGTAGTAGCCGGTCACCGCATTGGGCGTATCAAGCGTGCCCCCGAGCGTCAGGTCGCCATTGACGATGACGAGATCGTTGGTCGGGCCGCCAACGACGCCTGACGTGCCGAGCTCGAAGATGCTGGTTGAGCCGCTGTTGAGGGTGAGGTCGCCGTCGACGGTCAGAGTGCCAGGGCTGTTGCCCGCCGACAGCGTGCCGTTGACGATGGTGGTGGCGATGGTGCCGCTGCCGCCGATGGTCGCGCCGGCATCGACCGTGACGCTGGAGGACGACGCGATCGAGCCGTTGACCACCAGCTTGCCGGCGGAAACCCTGGTTGCGCCGGTGTAGCTGCTGGTGCCTGTGAGGATGGTGGTGCCGGTGCCGGCCTGATCGAACGTTCCGGCGCCCGAGATGGCATTGGCGACGGTGACGATGTCGGAGCGGTTGAAGGCGAGCGTGCCGGCGTTCTCGACGCTGCCCGAGCCCAGCTTGCCTGACGTGGCGCCGTCGCCGACCTGCAGCGTGCCGGCGGTGATCTTCGTCGTGCCAGCGTAGATGTTCTCGCCCGACAGCACAGTGGTGCCGTTGCCCTTCTGCGTCAGCCCGCCGGTACCGGACAGGATGCCACCGAAGGTCACCAGGCTCGACCTGTTGAAGGCAAGCGTGCTGTCGTTCAGGGCGACGACAGAGCTGCTGCCGATGCCGCCGCCCGAAGTGCCGTCGCCGATCTGCAACGTGCCGCCGACAAGCGAGGTGGTGCCGGACATGGTGTTGGCGCCGCTCAGCGTCAACGTGCCGTAGCCCTGCTTCTCGATGGTGCCCGTGCCGGAGAAGCTGTTGGCGAGGGTGTAGTCGCCGTCCCGGTTGAGGACCAGCATCGCGTTGTTGACGACCGCGCCGCTGCCGAGCGTGGCGGGGTCGCCATTGCCAAGGGTAAGCCTGCCTGCCGAGATGGTCGTTCCGCCGGAGTAGCTGTTGACGCCGTTGAGGACCAGATCGCCCGACCCGGTCTTGACCAGGCTGCCCGCGCCGCTGATCGCGCCGTTGAGGACGATCGAGGTGTCGGTATCGAGCGTGGCGGCGGCATCGAGATCGAAGGCATTGTCGAGCCAGCCGTTGGTGCCGCGCAAGGTTGCCGCGCCGCCGAAGGCCACGGTGCCGGTGCCGAGCCCCCCGGACCCGTCGACCTCGACGGTGCCGCCGCCGATGTAGGTGCCGCCGGTATAGGTGCTTGGCCCGCGCAGCAGGAGCTTGCCGGAGCCGGCTTTCACAAGTTCGGAGCCGGCACCGCTCAGGCCCGTGATGCCGGTCCGGCCGCTGCCGTCGATGGTCAGCCGGTGACCGTCGCCGTCCACGCCGCCGAGGAACTCGAAGCCGGTGCCCGCTTCCGTCAGCACCAGCGCGGTGCCGCTCAGGGTGGCCTGGGCCATCGCGCTGCTTTCGCCCGAGACCGTGTGCAGGGCGCCCTTGCCGTTGGCGCCGGTGC
This sequence comes from Aminobacter sp. MDW-2, assembly GCF_014250155.1. Classification (NCBI taxonomy): domain Bacteria; kingdom Pseudomonadati; phylum Pseudomonadota; class Alphaproteobacteria; order Hyphomicrobiales; family Phyllobacteriaceae; genus Aminobacter; species Aminobacter sp. MDW-2. Next base: position 412,177 of record NZ_CP060197.1, on the reverse strand, counting down.
CCTTGAGCCTCAGCGCGCGCGTGTCGATCGACATGTCACCGTCGATCTCGAGCGTTGCATTGGCCGCGACATCGATGGCGCTCGAACCGTTGCCGAGCGCACCAGCATTGCGGACACTGAGCGTGCCGGCATTGACGGCGATGCCACCTGAGAAGGTGTTCGCGCCGGTCAGGATCGTCTTGCCCGTGCCGCGCTGGCTGAAGCCGCCATTGCCGTTGATGCTGTTGGCGAGCGTATAGGTGTTGGAACGGTTGACGGCGACCGTGCCGTTATAGTTGTCGATCGCGCCGAGAACAGAGCCGCTGGTCCCGCCATTGCCGAGCTGGAGCGTGCCAGAGTAAATTTCGGTACCGTTGGAATGGGTGTTGTTGCCGCTTAGGATCGTGGTGCCACCGCCCAGAATTGTCACCCTGCCGCCACCGGAGATGACGTCAGCGAAGGTCAGCGTGTTCGAGCGATTGAACGTCAGCGCAGTGCCGCTGGCCAGCGCGACGTTGCCGGCTAGCGAACCTGACGTGCCGCCATCGCCGATCTGCAATTGACCGCCGCTCACCGTGGTGCCACCGCTGTGCGTGTTGGCGCCCGTGAGCGTGAGCATGCCGCTGCCGACCTTGGTCAGCGAGCCGGTGCCCGAGGTCGCACCGGCGAAAGTCGAGGACACGTCGCCGTGGCCGACGGTCAGGGCGCCCGCGCCGAGCGCCACCGCGCCGGCGCCGGTCAGCCTGCCGATGGTCTGGGCCTTGCCGTTGAGGTCAAAGGTGGCGCCGCCGGCGACGGAGAGATCCTTGCCGAACAGCAGGCTGCCGCCGGCGCCGAGCCTGAGCGTGCCGGCATTGACCGCGGTGCCGCCGGCATAGGTGTTGGTGGCGCCAAGCACCACCGTGCCGGCGCCCGACTTGGACAGCGCGCCGGTGCCGCTGAGCAGGCCGTTATAGGTCAGCGTCATGCCGGCGTCGGCCGAAAGCCCCCCGCCGCTGGCGCCAAGGGTGGCGTCGCGGCCGGTGGCGAAGGATGCGGTGGCATTCAGCGTGCCGCCGTTGAAGCTCAGCACGCCGTTGCCGAGGCTGGCGTCGGACGCGACCGACAGCGTACCGCCCGAAATGTCTGTGCCGCCGGTGTAGGTGTTGGTGCCGGTCAGCGTGACCGTGCCAGGGCCGATCTTGTTGAGCCCTGCCGTCCCAGTGAGTTTTGTCGCGTAGGAGCCGGCCTCGAGGTTGAAGGCGGTCGATGCCTCGATGGTCCCGGCGCCCGTGGTGCTACCGCCGGTTCCGGCGAACGTTGCGACGGAGAGCTTTCGTCCGGCGGCGATGTCGACCGTGGCGCCGGTGCGGTTGAACAGCTGGTCGATGCCGGACAGGCTGCCGCCCGACAGCGACAGCGTGCCGCCATCGTTGTAGAACGCGCCGGCGCTGACCACGTCGCCGTTCTTGACGTTGAACTGCCCCAGATTGGTCACCGCCCCGTAGGTGGCCTTGACCGTCGCGGTGCCGTTGAGATTGAGAACCGCACCGGCATAGTTGAGAAAGGCGGTTCCCGCGTCGATGATGCCCTGATCGGCGACGTTGATCGTGCCTCGGTTGTTGAACTCGGCATAGGTGGTTTCGAGTTTTGCAGCAGAGCCGATGTTGATCGTCGCGTAGTTGGTGCCGGCGCCGAGGCTCAGCCACCTCGATGCCCCGAGCGTGACCAGGCCATAGTTTTGCAGGTCGTGGATCGCCTTGGCATCGTTGGCAGCGGTGCTGCCTTCGACCTTCATCTCCGCCCCGCCGTCTACCAGTATCCAGGTCGGCCTGACGCCGCCCGAATAGTTGCCTGCGATGGTGGTGACGCCGGCGCCGAGATGGATCGCGCCCTGGACGGTGCCCTGATTGGGGGCGGTGCCCAGACTGGTGACCCGGTTGGTTCCGCCTGTGATGTAGATCGCGTCCTGCCCGTTTTGCGAGCGTCGGATCGCGCCTGCGGTGCCGATGGTGATGTTCAGGTTCTGGCCGCGGATGCCGACACCCGCAGCGCCGCTCGGCGCCCGAGCACCCGCCCAGCCACCGCCCGCACCGCCATCGAGGCCGGAGACATCGCCATTGACGATGATCGTCGCGCCGTTCGGATCGGTGACCGAAATGCCATGGCCGCCATTGCCGCCGGCGCCCATGTCACTGGCTCGCAATGCACCGCCCGGTCCACCATTGGTATGACCCTCGGTGCCGTCACCGCCGAACCCGCCGCGCACAAAAACACCGGCGCCCACGGTTACTGTGGTGGAGCCGCTCGTACCGCCGACGAGAATACCGCTGCCGCCACCGCCACCGCCACCGCCGCCGCCGATCGAGGTGCCGCCAATCTGAACACCGGCGTAACCGCCCTTGCCGCCCTTGCCGCCATACGAGTTCTGATTGACGTTGACGATACCGGAGTTGACGACCAGGCCGGCGCCGCCGCCACCACCGCCACCACCGCCGCCTGCGCCGTTGTAGCCCCTGCCACCACCACCGCCGTTGTCAGAAACACCACCGCCGCCACCGCCAAAGCCGCCATCGGCGCCGCCGTTGCCGCCATTGCCTCCAGAAGGCTGGCCGTTGCCCGACTGGCCGCCGCCGCCGCCGTTGCCGCCGGCCGCGTTGACAGCGGGCATGCCGAACGAGCCGGCTCTGGTGCCACTACCGTTGCCGCCATTGCCACCGTCGTTGCCGATAGTATCGGCCGCCGCCGCCTGGATCGCCGGGCCAAGCGCCAACGGCGCAATCAGCGCCGAGCAGGCAAGCAGCGCCATGCGGTAGCGGCCGTGCCGGGATGATTGCGACGACACCGGCACGACGGTCTTCGCATCCGTCGCGGCATTGTCACGAATGGCTTCAAGGTCGCCGCTGGTGCTGCTCACGTGATATTCCCTGTATCGCGGACGCAAACCGGCAGCCGGCGGCGCGCAAGGCTCCGCCAGCGCCGCGACAGGTGTGCTGTCGGCGCAGTTCACATCGGCTGCTAAGTTCAGCTCCGGCGCCCGCCCCAAAAACCCCAAGCGCCGGGATGAGCGGGACCCTATGCCCGCCAAAAAAAGGGGTCAATTGTTAGAGACTGACTATTATTGGGGGGAATTTCGGCCGTTATTGCAGGTGTTTAGCCGATTTCGGGGGCGAGCGAGGCCTCGTATGCCGCGTCGATCACGGCGAGCTTCGCTGCCTGTGCGGCGGCGATTTCGCCGAGGAACCCCCTGGAAACCCACATCACCGAACTGCCGCGCTTGCCGCGCCAGCCGATGCTGCCGAGTGCTTCCGCTTCGCGCAACTTGCGGGCGAGATGCGAGCGCGAAAGCTGCAGCCACAGGCCCATTTCGGCGATCGAGGTGATGCTTGTCGACAACTGTTCGGCACCGCTGCTGGCGTCTTCCAGCCCGACGATCAGCCGTTCCATGATGATGCCGCCATTGTTGAGCCAGGTGAACAACGAAAACGTGTTGGCCGGCTCGCGGATGGCCTGCGAAGACAGCAGCCCTTCGCAGATCAGCGGCTCGATGCGGTCCATGCCGTCCGAAGTCGCCAGATAGGTGGCGAGGCGCTGGCCACCGTCGAGGCCGTCGAGCGTCGCCAGATGCACCATGATCCAGCCATGTATGGCATCGAACGTCGATTGCGACGGACGCACCGGCCGTGCCCGGCGGTCGTCGCTCTCGGGGCAATATTCGATGTAGCCGTAGTTGAGCAGTTCCTTGAGGAAGGCGTCGGCAGTGTTGCGGCTCGCCACCGCGTAGGCCTGGGTCATGTCGAGGAAGCGCGACGTCAGGAGTCCTGGCTCGCCGGCGTCTCGATTGAAATAGACGGCGAAGCCGATGTGGCCCATCAGCCAGCGTTGCTGGGTGGCGAAGATGGAAGACTGCCGCGGATTGGCCTCGTAGGCGATCAGCAATGCCTGCGACTGCCGCCGGATCAGCTCCTGCAGCGCGGGGTGGCTGGCGATTTCATCCGCAGTTATCGGCAAGAATCGGCCCTCGAACTGCTCGCTATATCCACGCATCAGCCGTGATCTGTCCAGCCCCGACGAAGTAGTCCGGCGTGCTCTTCTTGGGGTGATGGTCATCGCAGCCACGCCGGCAAATCTATCTCGGCAAATGACCTTTCGATCGGCCTTGCCCGAGGAAAATCAAGTTGCCACCGCAAAAATGGCCGGCCGCCGGCGCGACGACAGATTGCTGCAATGGTGCCCTGTCATTTGGCTGATCATGAAAACGGGTTTGGCTCAATTAATAGATTGATCAATCGAATAATAGTATGTTGGCTTGGAGGGCGCCGGCGGCCGCCATTCTTCGGAGACATCGGACTGTGGAAAGTTTGTACCAAATGACGCACCACCTTCACCCCCGGGCGCGGATCGCGGCGATAGCCGCGGCGCTGCTGGTAAGCGCGGTCATGCCTGCGGCGGCTGATACTGCCGCCAATGCTGCCGCGCAGGGCGAAACCGCCAAGCGCCTGGTGTCGACCTTCGTCGTTGCCAGCGACATGACCGAATGGACGCTGTCGTTCACCGGCGTGCTTGCGGCCCGCGAGGAAGTTGCCGTCGGCGCGCCGTTTCAGGAGCAGCGCATATCAAGCGTCGAGGTCGAGGTCGGCGATCGCGTCGAAGCCGGCCAGATCCTGGTTCGGCTCGACACCGCGATGCGCGAGAACCAACTGCATGAGAGCCAAGGCCGGCTGGCACGGGCCAAGGCAGCGCTGGCCCAGCAGCAGGCCAAGGCGGCGCAGGCGCTGGCAGCCCTGCAGCGCGCGATGCCGCTCAGGCAGTCGGGGGCCCTTTCCGCCCAGGGTTACGCCGACCGTGCCTCGACCGAGGCTGTCGAGCGCGAGGGTGTCGCTCTCGCCCAGGCAGAGGTCGACCAGGCAGAGGCCCAACTCACCGAATCCCGCCGGCTGGTCGAGCGCAACGTCGTCGTGGCGCCGGTTGCCGGTGTGGTGTCCGAACGCCACGCCAATGCCGGCGCGCTGACCGGCGGGGAGCCGCTGATCAGGTTGATCCGCGACGGCGAGGTCGAGCTGGCAGCCGAGATCCCGGAACGCGAGCTGCCGCAGTTGGCCGTCGGCCAGACCGCCTCGGTCACCCTGCCGGGCGTCGCAGGCAGGATCCCGGGCAAAGTCCGGCTGATCTCGCCGAAGATCGACCGCGAGACCCGTCTCGGCGTGGCCCGCATCGCCTTCAAGACAGATACCGCCCTGTTCTCCGGCGCCTTTGCCCGCGCTGCCATCGTCGTGGCCAAGCGCAAGGCGATCGTCATTGCCGACTCGGCACTGGTCTATGGCGGCAAGGACAAGACATCAGTCTTCGTGGTCGAGGACGGAAAGGTCGACCTCAGGCCGGTCCAGACCGGCATGCGCAACAACGGCAGGCTGGAGATCCGGGCCGGCCTCAAGGATGGCGACGTCGTCGTCGCCAAATCCGGTGCTTCGCTGCGCGACGGTGATGAGGTGGCTACCACCGACATCGGCGCCAAGACCGGAAGCGTCCGGCCATGATAAGCAACATTTCCGCCTGGGCGATCCGCAAGCCGGTGCCCACAATCGTGCTGTTCGTGGTGGCGACGCTGGCCGGCATCGCTGCCTTCATGCGCCTGCCGGTCAACGCCAATCCCAGCCTGTCGTTTCCGATCGTCACCGTCGCGGTGACGCAGCCGAGCGCTGCGCCCGCCGAGATGGAGAGCCAGATCACCCGCCGAGTCGAGGGATCGATCTCCGGCCTCGCCGGCGTCAAGAACATCCGCTCGACGATCAAGGACGGCGTGTCGACGACGACGGTCGAGTTCAAGATCGGCGTCGATCCCGACCGGGCGACCAACGATGTCCGCGAGTCGGTCGGCCAGATCCGCTCCGACCTGCCGCAGTCGATCCAGGAGCCGATCATCTCGCGCGTCGACGTCGAAGGCGGCGCCATTCTCTACTTCACCATGCAGGCGCCGCAGATGTCGGCGCTGGACGCCTCGTGGTTCGTCGAGGACATGGTCAGCCGCGAGCTTCTTGCCGCGCCCGGCGTCCAGAAGGTCGAGCGTTTCGGCGGCGTCAACCGCGAGATCACTGTTTCACTCGACCCCGACAGGCTGCTTGCACTCGGCGTCACCGCCGACCAGGTCAACACCGCGCTGCGCGGCATCAACGTCAACGTGCCGGGCGGACGCGGCGAGGTCGGCGACCGCGAGCAGTCGATCCGCACGCTCGGCAGCGTCACCTCGTTCGACCAACTGCTCAACCTCTCGGTGTCGCTGCCGGGCAAGCGCTGGGTGCAGCTCAGCGACATCGCCGCCATCACCGATGGACCGACCGAGGCGCGCAGCTTCGCCCGTTACAATGGCGATGCCGTTGTCGGCTTCTCGGTCTATCGCGCCAAGGGCTACAGCGACACTGCCGTTGCCGACGCGGTGACCAAGCGGCTTGGCGAGATCACAGCGCGGACACCTGACGTCGCCTTCGTCGAGGTGATCTCGAACGTCGAATACACGCTCGAAAGCTACAATGCCGCCGTGACCGCGCTGCTCGAGGGCGCCGGTCTGACAGTGCTCGTGGTGTTTCTGTTCCTGCGCAACTGGCGCGCCACGCTGATCGCCGCGGTTGCCATGCCATTGTCGATCCTGCCCACCTTCGCCGTCATGGACCTGCTCGGCTACACGCTGAACGGCGTCAGCCTGCTGGCGTTGACGCTGGTCATCGGCATCCTCGTCGACGACGCCATCGTCGAGATCGAGAATATCGAGCGCCATGTCGACATGGGCAAGCGGCCCTACCTCGCCTCGATCGAGGCGGCCGACGCGATCGGCCTTGCGGTTGTCGCCACGACCCTGACCATCGTTGCCGTATTTGCGCCGGTCAGTTTCATCGGCGGTGCCGTCGGCCAGTATTTCAGGCAGTTCGGCATCACGGTTGCCGTTGCCGTGATGATCTCGCTGGTCGTCGCGCGCCTGCTGACGCCGTTGATGGCGGCCTATCTGCTGCAGCCGAAAGGGGCCGGTCATCACGCCGCCGAACCGTCGCGGCTGTCGCGCCGCTATCTCGCGCTTCTCGGCTGGACGCTCGATCATCGCAAGACGACGTTTGCGCTGGTCTTCGTATTCTTTGCCGGCTCGGTGTTCCTTTTGTCGCAGCTTTCGACCGGCTTCGTGCCCGGCACCGACAGCAACATCTCCGACGCCAGCATCACCCTGCCCCCGGGCACCAGGCTCGACGAGACGACGCGCGTTTCCGACCACATCGTCAAGCAATTGCTGCAGCGCAAGGAGGTGGCGAGCGTCCTGGCCATCACCGGCGACGTCAACAGGGTATCGCTGATCATCAGGCTGAAGCCGCGCGGCGAAAGGCAGCTCTCGCGCAAGGAGTTCGAGCTTTCCGTGTTGCCCATCCTGGCCGGCGTGCCGGACATTCAGTTCAGCTTTGCCAGCGACTCCGGCGGCAAGGAGCTGTCCATCTTCCTCGCCGGCAACAATCCGGAGGAGCTGAACCTGGCCGCGCGCCAGCTCGAGGACGAGATGCGCAAGCTGCCGCAACTGGTCAATGTGCTGTCCAATCAACCTCCCGCAGCACCCGAGCTGCTGGTCAGGCCGCGCATGGACGAGGCGGCACGCCTTGGTGTGTCGGTGGTCTCGCTCGGCACCGTGGCGCGTATCGCCACGCTTGGCGAAACCGATGCCAATTCGGCGCAGTTCAACCTGGGCGACCGGCTGGTGCCGATCCGCGTGCTGCTCGACAAGTCGGCGCGCGGCGACCTCGAGACGTTGCGCAACCTCAGGGTCGGCACCGATAGTGGCGCCGTGGTGCCGCTGACCTCGGTGGCCGACATCGACTTCGGCGCCGAGGAAGGCAAGGTTGAGCGGCTCGACCGCAAGCGCATGGTGGCCGTCGAAGCCAATCTGAACGGGGTGACGATCGGCGACGCGATGGCGGCCGTCGAAGCGCTGCCGCTGCTGAAGAACCTTCCCGCCAGTGTCCAGCATGTGAAGTACGGCGCCTCGGAAGAAATGGGCGAGATGTTCCGCGGCTTCGCGCTGGCGTTGGTGGCGGGCATCCTGATGGTGATGGCGGTGCTGGTGCTGCTGTTCAGGAACTTCCTGCAGCCGATCACCATCTTGATCGCCTTGCCTTTGTCGCTCGGGGGTGCCGCACTGGCCCTGCTGCTCTATGGCGCGGCGCTCGACCTGTCGTCGACCATCGGCATCCTGATGCTGATGGGCATCGTCTGCAAGAACTCGATCCTGCTCGTCGACTACGCCATCGACTGCCGTGCCCAGGGCATGGCGCGTCGCGAGGCGCTGATGCAGGCGGGCATGACCCGTGCCCGGCCGATCATCATGACGACGATCGCCATGGTCGCCGGCATGGTGCCGGCGGCGGCCGGCATTGGTGCAGACGCAAGCTTCCGTGCGCCGATGGCGGTAGCGGTGATCGGCGGCCTGATCACGTCGACGCTGCTCAGCCTTGTCGTGGTGCCGGTCATGTTCACCTCGATGGACGACCTCAATGCCTGGTTCGCCCGCCGCCTCAAGCGGCTGACATCGGTGACCGAGGCGGACCGCGCAGAAGGCGAGCTGATCGCCGAACGGGCGAGGGGCTGACAGGCCTGAGATTTGCGGGAGGCTGGCTGCCGGTCTCTTGCCCCAAGAGTTTCCAGCGTGGCGGCGGCGAGCAGCCACGTTTCATTTCAAAACGACGGAGAGACAGATGACAGCGACCTTTTACGCGACAGAACGGGCAGGTGGCCGGGACAAGCCGGCCGCCGCCTTTGAAACCATCGATCTTTGTGCCCGCGCTGAGGCGCGTGGCCGACCAAGGACATATGCCTATGTACAAACTCGACCCGGCACGCTTTGCCGTCGCCGAACCTCTGCTTGATCGTCTTACTGCCACACACGCCAGCATCGAGGCGGTGGCCTCCGGCGTGCTTGACGGCGATATCTGGGTGGATGATCCAACCCGGCCCAGGGTGGCGCTGCTTTGCGAAGGTGGCGACGGCTACTATCTCGCCGGCGACGTCGACCACCAGCCGTCCTATGCGGCCTTGAAACGGACGATCCCGCATACCGCCTATCTGATCCCCGACCGCGTGGAATGGGGTGAGGTGCTGGCCGACATCTGGGACAATCCATATGCCCGGCTGCATCGCCGCAAGGCCTTTCGGCATATCGGCGGAATGGGGAACGTTGCACGGCAGTTGCCCGACGGCTTCGAGCTCGCGCTCGTCGACCAGACACTGCTCGACCGCGGTGTATCAATCGATATCGAGACGATCACCGACCACCTCGAAAGCTGGACCTCGCCCGACCTCTTCCTTCAGCACGCCATCGGCTATTGCGTCATCCATGACGGCACTGTTGTCAGCCATTGCATGGCCGACAGCGTGGTGGGCGACCGCTGCGAACTCGGCGTCGGCACCGAGGAGGCCTATCGCGGACGCGGGTTCGGCGCGCTGGTGACCCGCCAGACCGTCGCCCGTTGCCTCGACCGCGGCATCCGGCGGATTGGCTGGCATTGTCATGCCTCGAACGCTGCCTCGATGCGGATCGCCGAAACAAACGGCCTTGTCGAGGCGACAACCTATGTGGCGTTCAGCTCGACCTTTCCGGCCGAGAATGTCGGCGACCTGCCAGCAGAGGAGTGCCTGGACTGGGCTCGTCACTACGCGGCGGCCAGCGACGACATCTCCTGGTATGCCTTCCATGCCGCGGGTTCGTTCGCACTTGGCGGCGACCTCGATCGCGCCTTGGTCCATCTCGGGCGGCTGGTCGACGGCGACTGGGAGGGGCAGCCGGAATGGCTGGAGAGCTACTGGACCTTCACCGCGCTGCGCGGCCACCCCGAATTGCCTGACATCGTCGCCAGGCAGTCACGGAAGTTCGGGGACTAACATAAACTGACGTTGCCGGCACGCCGCCTCGCATCTTTTGCGGGGCGGCGGATCCGAAAGCGATTCCGAATCCTTCGCTCATGTTCTAAGGACTTTGTTTGCATCGGTCTGCCACATGATGGCAGCGGACAGCGGCGGAGTTTGGCACGGCAATGGATCTCTCATTCGATCTCGGGCGCGGTCCTGCGTCCTATGGACACCGATTTCTGATCGGCCTGCAGCCCGGCCATGTGCTCGGCGACAAGGACAAGCGGCTGCTGTCGTTGCTCAGGCCTGCCGGCGTCGTTCTGTTCCGCGCCAACTTCCTGCCCGACGCGCCTTATGAGGACTGGCTCGACAATCACAGCAGGCTGCTGTCGGACGTGCGCGAATACATCGAACGTGACGAGGTGATCGTCTCGATCGACCATGAGGGCGGCGGCGTGCTGCGTCCGCCGGCGCCGATCACCGCCTTTGCCTATGCGCGTGAGTGGCCGAAGCAGGCCGCCGACGTCGGCAAGGCGATGGGCGTCGAATTGCGCTCGCTCGGCTTCAACGTCAATTTCGCGCCCGTCGTCGACGTCAATTCCAACCCGGCCAATCCCGTCATCGGCCAGCGCTCGTTCGGCACGACGCCTGACGATGTGGTGCCGGCTGCCAGGGCGTTTCTCGATGCGATGCAGGCCGAAGGCGTCCTCGGTTGCCCCAAGCATTTCCCCGGCCATGGCGATACGGCGGTGGATTCGCACTATTCGCTGCCGGTCATCGACGTCGACCCCAGGACGTTCCGCAGCCGCGAGCTCGAGGCGTTCCGTCATTTCAACGATGCGCGGACGCGCATGATCATGACCGCACACATCGTCATCTCGCAGATCGACCCAGGCGTTCCTGCGACGATGTCGAAGGTGATCCTGCAGGATATCTTGCGCAAGGAACTGGGCTATGAGGGCGTCGTCGTCAGCGACGATCTCGGCATGAAGGCGATCTCCGACCGGCTCGACAAGCCCGAAACCACGATCCGCATCATCAATGCCGGCTGTGACCTTTTGTGCATGTGCGCCTACTGGGCCGACACCGAGATCATCACGCGCATGATCGACTACATGGCGGCCGGCCTGAAGGCCGGCGAGATCAAGGAGCGCGCGCTCGAACAGTCGTTCACCCGCGTTGCCGGCCTGCTAAAGGACCTGCCCAGCCACAAGGTCGAGCGCCTCGGTGAGGAGACTTTCGAGCAGCACGCCTCGGTCGCCCCGCTGCGCGCCCGCTCGCTGCCGGCCAACCACGGCGGCGCCACCAAGATCTAGGTCTTTCCGGCGCGGCTATTGCGCCGCGCCTTGGGCTTCCGCTGCCGTCGCGTGTTCGGCGGCGGTGCGCTCGGCATAACGCCTGGCCATCCAGGCGCAGACCATCAGCTGCAGCTGGTGATAGAGCATCAAGGGCAAGACGATCGCGCCGATCTCCTGGCCGGCGAAGATGACGTTGGCCATCGGTACGCCCGAGGCCAGGCTCTTGTGCGAGCCGCAGAAGGCGACGGTGATTTCGTCCTGCCTGGAAAAGCCGAGGAAGCGGCTGGCGAAGATGGTGACTGCCAGCACCGTCGACAGCAGGAAGGCGGCGATCAGCAGCAGCACCACCAGCGACTGCAGCGGCAACTGCTGCCACAGGCCTGCGACCATCGCCTTGGAGAAGGCGAGATAGATCACCATCAGGATCGAGCCGCGGTCGACGACAGTCACCAGCCATTTGTGCCGGCCGAGCCAGCCGGCAAGCCAGGGCTGGACGAGCTGGCCGGCGATGAAGGGCGCCAGAAGCTGCAGCATGATGCCTTCGATCGCCGACAGCGACACGCCGCCACCGCCGGTCTTGGCGAACAGCAGCCCGACCAGAAGCGGCGTCAGGAACATGCCGATGATGTTTGAGGCCGAGGCCGAGCACACGGCGGCCGGCACGTTGCCGCCGGCAAGGGCGGTGAAGGCGATGGACGACTGCACGGTCGACGGCAGCACGCACAAAAACAGTACGCCCGCATAGAGCGCTGCTGGCAGCACCGTCGGCACCAGCAGGCCGAGCCCAAGCCCGATGATCGGGAACAGCACGAAGGTGGTCGAGAACACCAGAAGGTGCAGTCGCCAATGTGTCATGCCGGCAATCACCGTCGCCCGCGACAGCCGCGCGCCGTGGAGGAAGAACAGCAGTGCGATGGCGATGTTGGTCGCGGTGCCGAAATGGCCGGCGAAGCTGCCCTGTGCCGGCAGAAGCGATGCCAGCACGATGCAGGCGATCATCAGCATGATGAAGGTGTCGGGGCGAAAACGTGCGAACAAGGCGTGTGATCCCTTGGCAATGAGCTAATTTTGTATACAGTATGCCAAATGCCGGCGGTATTGTGAATGGCGCATACAGGAATGATGCTCATTTCGTTTCGTGAACACAGGGAGGGATCATGTTCGATCCGATACTCCTCCAGACCTTCGTAGCGGTTGCCGGCTCGCGCAGCTTCACCGGGGCGGCGGTGCATCTGCGCCTCGGCCAGTCGACGGTTAGCCAGCACATCCGGCGGCTCGAAGTCAGCGTCGGCCGGCGGCTTCTCGTCCGCGACACCCATTCGGTGATGCTGACGCCGGACGGCGAGGCGATGCTCGGTTTCGCCCGCTCGATCCTCGACGCCAACGAACGTGCCCGCAGCTATCTGCAGGGGGCCAGGCTCAGCGGCCGCATCCGCTTTGGTGCCTCCGAGGATTTCGTCACCACCCGCCTGGCCGACGTGCTGCACAAGTTCACCGAGCGCCACCCGTCGGTCGAGCTCGAGCTGACGGTGGCGCTGTCGAGCACGCTGTTCGACTTGCTCGACGAAGGTGCGCTCGACCTCGTCATCGCCAAACGCCGCGTCGGGCTCAACCAGCAGCGCGAGGCGCGCAGCGGTGTTGCCGTGCGCACAGAGCGGCTGGTCTGGGCGGCGCGCGACCCATCGGTCGTCGAAGCCGGCAAGCCCTTGCCGCTGATCCTGTTCTCGCGTCCCGGCATCACCCGCGTCGCGGCGATCGAGGCGCTCGACCGCAAGGGCATCCCCTGGCGCATCGTCTGCACCAGCGGCAGCCTGAGCGGCTTGCAGGCAGCGGCGCGCGCTGGGCTCGGCATCATGGTTCAGCCGCGCAGCATGGTGTCGTCGGGGCTGATGGTGCTGCCGACCAGCCCGCAACTGCCGCAGCTCGAGGAGGTCGAGTTCATCCTGACCAGCGCCGCCAACGAGCCGACGGGCGTCGCCGCAGCACTTGCGAAGGAAATCCTCGACCGCAACGCCCGCCAGGAATTCGAGCTGCCGTTCCGCGAGGCGGTCTAGGCCCGGCACCCGGCGGGTCGCACCTTTCGAGCAAAAAAATAGTCAGTATACTGCTTAAATTGATCGGAGAGCCATATGGACGTGATGATCATCGGCGCAGGCATCGGCGGGCTGACATTGGCCCTGATGCTGCACAAGGCGGGCATTGCCTTCCGCGTCTACGAAAGCGCGCAGGAGATCAGGCCGATCGGCGTCGGCATCTCGATCCTGCCGCATGCCAGCCGCGAGTTGACCGAGCTCGGCCTGCAGCCAGCACTCGCCGAGGTGGCGGTCACGGCGCGAGAATCCTGCTTCTTCAACCGTTTCGGCCAGCTGATCTACAAGGAACCGGTCGGTACATTTGCCGGCTATGATTACCCGCAGTTCCAGATCCATCGCGGCGACCTGCAGCAGATCCTCTACGCAGCACTCGTCGAGAGGGCCGGCCCGGATTGCGTCGTTACCGGCTGGAAATGCATCGATGTCGAACAGACGGCGGATGCGGCGATCGCCCGTTTCGTCGACGGCCGCACCGGCGAAGACCGGCCCGTCCAGACCGGTGCCGCAATCGTCGGCTGCGACGGCATCCACTCCGTCGTGCGCCGCAAGCTTGTGCCCGACGATGGCGGCCCGATCTATTCCGGCGTCAACATGTGGCGCGGCACGACCTGGTGGAGGCCCTATCTCGGCGGCGCGAGCTACGTCCGCGCCGGCTGGCTGACGCATGGCAAGATGGTCATCTACCCGATCCGCAACAAGCTCGACGCTGACGGTCGCCAGCTGATCAACTGGGTCGCCGAGATCGAGACGCCTGATTATCACCAGCAGGACTGGAACCGCCGCGGCCGGCTCGACGACTTCATCCATGCCTTCGCCGACTGGAGCTTCGATTTCCTCGATGTGCCCGGCCTGATCCGAGGTGCCGAGGCGATCCTCGAATATCCGATGGTCGACAAGGATCCGCTCGCCCGATGGAGCTTTGGCCGGCTGACGCTGCTCGGCGATGCCGCCCACCCGATGTATCCGCGCGGCTCCAACGGTGCCGGCCAGGCGATCCTTGATGCGCGTGCGCTTGCCGACTGCTTTGCATCGGGGGGCGATGTCGCGGCTGTGCTCAAGGCGTATGAGGACAAGCGGCTGCAGGCGACCGCGGCCGTCGTGCGCACCAACCGCTCCACTCCGCCCGATGTCATCCTCAAGGAGGTCCATGAGCGCACCGGGGACCGCCCTTTCGCCCGGCTCGACGACGTCATCACCCAGGACGAACTGGCAGCGCTGTCGAACAGCTACAAGAAGGTCGCCGGCTACGACAAGGCAACGGTAGCCGAGCGGCGAAGGGCGTGAGGGGTGGGCGCGCTCAGGCCAGATAGCCGACTATTCTGGTCCTGCCGTCACGCAGCTCGATCGAACATCTGCCGATCGGGCCGAGCAGGTCCGTGAGGTCGGCATCGAATTCCATCCATACAATGGACCGAAGTTCGACCGGCCCGAATTCGATGGTGTCGATGTAAGGCCAAGGGCAGGCTTAGTCCAGGTGGAAAGCGCATCTGTCGGACATTGGCGGCATCGATGAATTGAACCGTCATGCATCTTACATCCTTGCGCGTGGCGCGCACTGCGGCAATCAGTTTCCGCCACTTGGTGTCTGACATGAAGGCGCGCGAGAAGGTGGCTCTTGCCAAACGGCCGGCGGCACCCGGGTCGAGGATCTCCGGTCGTTTCATGGCCCGCTGCATGACCCCAAGATTTGACCCGTTGCAACAGGCCGAGACTTGCGGTTGTTGAGTGGAGCGGTTGAACCGGGAGCGATGCAGGCCTTGTCACGCATCTTTCATGGCTGATCGAGAACAAGGCAGTTTTGCCGAAGCGCCAGGGCGTGGGCCTATTGGCGCCAATATTGGTAAATTGCTTTGCCGCCTTATCATCTCGTGACGTAGGGTGTTCTTCATGAACCGTGGCATCTCGGCAGCTTTGACGCTTGCACTACCGCTGTGCGCATTTCCCGGCCACTCGGCGGCGGCTGAACGCCCCTCAAGCAACGATTTGCTGCGACAAGGATACCAGCCCGTTGCCGCAGGCCGGCTGACGATGAAGCGGATTTTTGTCGTCGTGCCACGGTGGACGGGCTTCACAACTCTGGATGATCAGATCGTATCGATGGCGGGAGAAGGCAAGGTTCCCGGAGGGAGCTTGAAGCCATATTGGGCCGCCATGGTGCTTTCCTGAGGGTGGCGCGGGGCACGGAAGAATATGTCTGTGTTCTCTACAAGACAGATACGTGCCGCCGCGTAAGAAGTGGAGATAGATAAAGGTGCGCGCGCGTTGCGCATCTGCTTCTCGCAATGTTGCTGCAAGACTCTCCGATTATTCATCACTGCGACATGCCATTTCGATTGGATCGTGGTTTCGACATTGTACCGGTTCGTATGACTGTGAAGGAGCATCCTTGATGAGCATTGCGAGCGACGCCCGCTTCTGGGACCGGTCTTCACGCAGATATGCCAAGGCGGCGGTGGCCGACCAAAGCGGCTACGCCCGCACGCTGGACCGGACGCGCGGGCTGCTGCGGGCCGGCGACCAGGTGCTGGAACTGGGATGCGGCACCGGGTCGACGGCGATGCTGCTGGCCGGTGACGTAAAATCCTATCTCGGGACGGATTTCTCGCCAGCGATGATCGAGATTGCCGAGGAAAAGCGCTTGGTTTGCCCGATCAGGGGTCTCGACTTCCTGACCGCTACAGCCGAGGCGCACCAGCTCGGGTCCGGGCAATTCGAGATAGTTCTCGGTTTCAACTACCTGCATCTGGTGCGCGACCTGCCCGGCACCTTGCGGCGCATCCACACGCTGCTGGCCAGCGACGGTCTGTTCGTCTCCAAGACGCCGTGCCTCGGCGACATGAACCCGCTGATCCGGCTGGCGCTGTTGCCAGTCATGCGCGCGACAGGACTTGCGCCGCATGCCGGTGCCTTCAGTACAGAAGAACTGGTCCGGATGATTTCTGCCGCGGGCTTCGAGGTCGTCGCGACCGAAAACCACGCGACAAAGGGCAACGACAACAGGCCCTATATCGTCGCGCGCAAGCGCTGACCGGGACGGCCGCGCCGACAGTTCAAAACGCGTCCGGCTGAAGGCTTGGATGTGCCTCGGCGAAAGCGGGCAGAGCGGCAGCGGCGCCCGCGATCTCGACCGACAGCGGGAATGCGGAAAGGTCGCAGTCGAAGCGGCGGGCATTGGCCACCTGCGGCACCAGGCAGATGTCGGCGATGGTGATCGTGTCGCCAAGGCAATAGCGGCCATGCCGGCAGCCGGCGCGAAGTGTCGCCTCGAACGACCTGAAGCCTTCCTCGATCCAGTGCCGGTACCATTCGTTGGTGTCGTCGTCGGACAGCTGCCAGCGCGCCTTCAGGTACTTCAGCACGCGCACATTGTTGAGCGGGTGGATGTCGCAGCCGATGATCTGGGCGAGGCCCCTGACATAAGCGCGCCCGGCGGGGTCAGTGGGCAGCAGCGGCGGCTCGGGGTGGGTTTCGTCGAGATATTCGAGCACGGCGAGGCTTTGCGCGAAGACCTGGCCGTCGTCCACAAGCGCCGGCACCAGGCCCTGCGGGTTGAGAGCCATATAGTCGGCGGTGCGGTGATCCATCCTGGGCAGGCTGATGAAGCGGGGCTCCCAGTCGAGCCCCTTGAGCGCGAGCGCGATGCGCAGCCGATACGAGGTCGACGATCTGAAGAAGGTGTAGAGCGTGCGCATCGCCCCGGCAGTCAGTGCGACGCAGCGTTGAGGATCTCGTCGGGCGTCGACGAGACGACCTCGACATATTTCGGCACGAATTTGCGGCCCTCGATCAGGCCGACAAAGGCCGGCTTGAGCTCTTCCGCCAGCACCTTGCGGATCTTGGCGTGCTCGACGATGTCGGACCACTCGGCGATGAGGAAGAAGCGCTGCGGATCCTCGGTGTCGCGGCACAACACGCCGTCCTTCACCTGGGCCCAGGACTTGTGCATCGGATTGCCGTCCGAATAGTCGAACTCCTCGAACAGTTGGACGAATTCGTCTTCGCGTCCGACTTCCACGCGGAAGTCGTAGATGTGAAGGAAGTTGCCTTTCGTGGCCAGCGGTTCCTGCGCCATGCTGCTCTCCTTTTCCGGTGTTCCCAATAATCATCAGTATACTTCCTTTTATTGCGTGCGCAAGGCGCAACGCCTTGCCAGGCAAAGGTTCCAGAGCGGCGGGCGTCCCGCGATTGCCGTTTCGAGGGCCGGAAGTATGCGGTGGTACCGCTCTTTCCCGCCGGTCCGGCAAGGGATAGAGATGGGCAGTGACAGGCAAGGGGAATGAGCGTGGCCAAGTCGGTTAGGACGGACGGGACGCAGAACAAAAAAGCAACGGCCGCCGCGCCTAATCCCGAACTGCAGCAGCTCATCGAGCGGCTGCCGCTGTGGAAGCGGCCGGGCTATCTCATCCGCCGGCTGCACCAGGTCCACTACGCCCTGTTCTTTGAGGAGTGCGAGGGTTTCGGCATTACGCCGGTGCAATATGGGCTGCTGACCATCCTTTCGGGCAATCCCGATTCCGACCAGATCTCACTTGCCCAGGCGCTCGGCATCGACCGCACCAACGTCGCCGACGTGCTGTCGCGGCTGGCCCAGCGCGGGCTGGTCGAGCGCACCCGCAGCACCGAGGACAAGCGCATGGTACTGGCGCGCCTTACCGGCGAGGGCGAGAAGCTGGTCGCGGCCATGCATCCGGCGATGAGCCGCGCCCAGGACAGGCTGCTCGACACGCTCGGCGACAAGGAACGCGATGCGTTCCTGGCAACGTTGATCAGGCTGCTCGAGGCCAACAACAAATACGGCCGGGCGGCGCTCGCCACCGGCAAGTTCGGCGAATGACCGAAGGCCGTCAGGCCGATAGCGGGGGCTATCTGTTCCAGCAGGCGACGAGATGGCCGGCGGAACGCTCCGACAATTTCGGCGCTTCCTTGTGGCACTGCTCCGTCGCCAGCGGGCAGCGTGTCGAGAAGCGGCAGCCGGCCGGCGGGTTGACCAGGTCGGGGATCTCGCCGCCATAGACGATACGCTTGCGCTGGCGCTGGGTACGCGGGTCGGGCACCGGCACCGCCGACAGCAGCGCCTCGGTATAGGGGTGGATCGGATGGTCGTAGAGATCGTCGCGATCGGCGATCTCGACCATGCGCCCGGCATAGAGGATCGCCACGCGATGCGAGATGTGGCGCACCACCGAGAGGTCGTGGGCGATGAACAGGTAGCTCAGCCCCAACTCACGCTGCAGGTCCTGCATCAGGTTCACCACCTGCGCCCGCACCGAGACGTCGAGCGCCGACACCGGCTCGTCGGCGACGATGAACTCGGGCTGCAACGCCAGCGCCCGGGCAATGCCGATACGCTGACGCTGCCCCCCGGAAAAGGCGTGCGGAAAACGGTCATGCGCGTCCGCCGGCAGACCGACGATGCGCAGCAATTCGGTGATGCGGTCGCGGGCTTCGTCGACATGGCGGATCAGTCCGTGCACCAGGAGCGGCTCGGCGACGAGGTCGATCACCCGCATCCGCGGGTTGAGGCTGGCATAAGGATCCTGGAACACCAGCTGCATGTTGCGGCGGAGCTTGCGCAGCGCCTCGCCCTTGGTGTGGGTGATGTCCTTGCCCTGGAAGACGATCTTGCCCGCCGAGGCCGTGATGCGCCGCAGCACGGCGCGGCCCGTCGTGGTCTTGCCGGAGCCGGATTCGCCGACAAGTCCGAGTGTCTCGCCCGGGTGGAGGTCGAAGGAGATATCTTCCAGCGCCTTGAACGCCTTGGGTCGCCCCCAGAAGCCCTGAGCACCTGTTTCATAGGTGACGTCGAGGCCCTGCACGCTGAGCAGTGGCGGTGCTGGCGGCTGGGCTGGCACGGGGTTGAGCATCGAAAAATTCCTGTCAGGGGAAGGTGGGCGACATCAGCGGCGTTGCCCAGGCCGGTACCGACGGCCGCCAGCAGGCGGCCTCGGCGTCCGGGCGGATATGTTCGAGCTTGGGCGCCTTGCGGCAGGCCTCGCCCGACAGCGGACAGCGCTGCTGGAACGAGCAACCCTCCGGCGGCGTCACCAGGTTCGGGGGCGTGCCCTCGATCGAAACCAGGCGGTCGGACACCTCGTCGAGCCGCGGAGTCGAGCGCAACAGCCCTTGCGTGTAGGGATGCGCCGGACGCTCGAACACGTCCTCGGCCAGTCCGGTCTCGATGATCTGCCCGGCATACATCACCGCCACGCGATGGCAGAGCCCGGCGACGACACCGAGGTCGTGGGTGATCAGCACCACCGACAGGCCGAGCGATTGCTGCAACTCGGCGAGCAGTTCGAGGATCTGCGCCTGGATCGTGACGTCGAGCGCCGTCGTCGGCTCGTCGGCGATCAACAGCTCAGGCTCGCAGGCAATCGCCATGGCGATCATGACGCGCTGGCGCATGCCGCCTGAAAACTCGTGCGGATACTGATCGAGCCGACGCCCGGGGGCGCTGATGCCGACCGCGGCAAGCAGCTCTTCGGCGCGGTTGCGGGCCTGGGCGCGCGTCATGCCGAGATGCCGCTCCAGCACCTCACCGATCTGGGTACCGATCTTGAGCACCGGGTTGAGCGAGGTCATCGGGTCCTGGAAGACCATCGCCACTTCCTTGCCCCTGATGTCGCGGGCGTAACGCTCGCCATCGGAGCCGAGCAGCGAACGGCCTTTCCATCTGATGTCGCCCGAAGCGATGCGGCCGGGCAGGTCGATCAACCCCATCACAGCTTGCGCGGTGACACTCTTGCCCGAGCCGGATTCACCGACAACGCCGAGTGTCTCGCCGCGGCCGATCGACAGGGTCACGCCGCGCAGGCCCTGGACCAGCCCGCGCCTGGTGTCGAACTCGACCTTCAGCTTTTCGACCTCGAGGAGCGGCGTGCCTGTGCTGTTGGCGCTGACACTCATGAGCGGCCTCCTTGGCTTTTGGCTTCCGAGCTTTGGGCTTGCGGGCTGCGGCGGGCCCGCCGGGCGGCCAGCTTGGCGCGCTGGTAGGCGAAGCGCTTCTCGCGCTCCTGCGGGTCGGTGGTGACGCGCACCCAACTGGCGAACAGATTGACCGCAAGCACCGTGGTGGCGATCGACAGGCCGGGGAAGGTGATCAGCCACCAGGCGACGAAGATGTAGTCGCGGCCATTGGCGACATCGAGGCCCCAGCTCGTCGCCGGCGGCTGCACGCCGAGGCCGAGGAAGGACAGAGCCGCTTCCGCCAGCACGATGTTGGTGAATTCGAGGATGCCGAGCGTCAGAAGCGGCGAGGTCAGGTTCGGCAGGATGTGGCGGAAGATGACGCGCGAGGTCTTGCAGCCGATCATTTCGGCTGCCTCGACATAGGGTGTCTGCCGGACCGACAGCACGATGCCGCGGACGACGCGGGCATAGACCATCCAGTTGGTGACGACGAGCACGATGATCATGGTCGCCATGCTCGGGCCGATGACCGAGATGACCAGCAGGATCAGCAGCAGGCCGGGGAATGCCACCTGCACGTCGACGATGCGCATGATGATCGAGTCGGTGCGGCCGCCTCTGAAGCCGGCCCACAGGCCGAGCACGACGCCGAAGCTGCCGGCGAACAGCACCACAAGCACCCCGACCAGCAGCGAGGCGCGGGCGCCGTAGATGACGCGCGAAAGCACGTCGCGGCCGAGATGGTCGGTGCCGAGGATGTGTTCCCAACTGCCCTTTGGCAGCCAGGCCGGCGGCTTGAGACGCGAGATCACCGATTGGGCGGCCGGATCGTAGGGCGCCAGCAGTGGCGCGAGGATCGCCATCAGCAAAAGGGCGACGATGACGGCAAAGCCGAGCGTGCCGAGCTTGTCCTGCCAGAGCTCACGGCCGAACTCGTCGAGCCTGCTCAGCAGAGTCGGACGTTGCGCGGCGTTGCGGGCGGTTGCCACCGGCGTCGTCACAGGCATGGGGATAGCCATCTCAAGCCAACCTTATCCGTGGGTCGATGAGTTTGTAGATGACATCGAGGCCGACATTGATGACCACGATCAGAACGGCGACGGTGAAGACGATGGCCTGGAGCAGGAACAGGTCGCTCTTCTGGATCGCCTGCATTGCCGTCAGCCCGAGGCCGGGCCAGGCAAACACCGTCTCGACAACGACAGTGTAGCCGGCCAGTGCGCTGATCAACTCCCAGCCGGCCAGCGTCACGAATGGAACCAGCGTGTTGCGCATCGCATGCACCATCACCACGCGCTTGAAATGCAGGCCCTTGGCGCGGGCGGTGCGGACATATTGCTGGTTCAGCTCGTCGATCATCGACGAGCGCACCAGCATCACCAGCCGGGCCAGCGAGGGCAGGGCCAGCGTGATTGCCGGCAGAATGTAGTAGCGCGCACCGCCCATGCCCGATGTCGGCAGCCAGCCGAGGGTGACGGCGAAGAACACGATCATCAGCAGGCCGAACCAGAATTGCGGTAGGGACAGGCCGAACAGGCCGACGAAGACAGTAGTCCGGTCGACCCAGCCACCGGGCCGGAGCGCGGCGATGGCGCCGAGCGGCAGCGACAACAGGATCGCCAGGCCGAGGCCGGCGCCGATCAGCTTCAGCGTGTTGGGCAGGCGTTCGAGCACCACGTCGAGGGCCGGCCGGCGCTGCCAAAGGCTGTCGCCGAAATCGAGGCGGGCCATGTCGCTGACGAAATCGACGAATTGCGTGGCGATAGGCCGGTCGAGGCCGATCTGCTGGGCAAAGGCCGCGCGCTGGGCGTCGGTCGCCGACAGCGGCAGCATCACCTTTACCGGATCGCCGACCATGCGTGTGGCGATGAAAACGATCACGGTCACGCCGATGACGACAAGCAGACCTTGTCCAATCCGGCGGAGCAGAAAACCACCCATAGTCCTCTCCATTTGCCGGAACCGGCTCGGCCCTCGTCGAGCCGGCCCCGTATCTGTTGCGGTTCGCTTGTTGTGTTGTTCGAAGCCGCAATCGTTCCGGTTACTCCGTGATCTTCATCTCCTTGACCAGGAGCTTGGAGTCGACGCGAGGCTGCCATTCCAGGCGCTTGGAGAAGCCGTAGATGTCCTGCTGATTGAGCAGCGGGACGAGATAGGACAGATCGTACGCCTTCTTGGTGATGGCGTCATACATGGCCTGGCGCTTCTCGATGTCGGTCTCGGTCCTGGCGGCGCTGATCTGGTCCGACATTTCCTGGTCGCTGTTGGACGCGGAACTCGCCTTGCTTTGTAGCACGGCGGTCATTTCACGGTCGACGTCGAGCAGCTCGTTGGAGTTCGACAGGAAGATCGCATCCGGCCGTGTGTTCTTGTCGAACAACTGGTTCAGGTACTCGCCGAAGTCCTCGATCTTGATGTCGACGTTGAGGCCCGCGTCCTTCCAGTAGGCGCCGACGGCCTCGATCAGTTCGCGGTCCTTGAGCCAGCGCCCGGCCTCGCCGACGAGCTTGATGGTCTTGCCTTCGGCGCCTGCTTCCTTGATCAGCGCCCTGGCCTTGTCCACGTCGAAGACATAGTCGGGCAGCGACTTGTTGTACCCGAAGGCCTTGGGGTTGACGACCTGGCCCTTGGCCGGTGTGGCGTAGCCGCCGAACAGGCTCTCGGCCAGCGCCTTGCGGTCGACCGAAATGTTCATCGCTTCGCGGACACGCGGATCCTTGGTCACCTCGTTGTCGGTCGAGACGATCATCAGGCTGGTTTCGAGGCCGCTGACGGCCGCGAATTTCGGCGCCTGCTGGGCGAACTCCGGCAGAAGGTTGGTGATGACATCGAGCTCGCCCGCCATCAGGCCGGAAAGGCGCGTGCCGGATTCGCCTACGAAGCGATATGTCACCTTGTCGATCGACGCGGCATCGCCCCAATAGTCGGCGTTCTTCTCCAGCACGATGTCCTGGCCGCGGTTCCAACTGGTGAACTTATATGGGCCGGTGCCAACCGGCGCCTCGGCGAACTTGGCGTCCGCCGCATAGGTCGCCGGGATCATCTTCATCCAGTACATGCGCGAGGGCAGGATCGGATCCGGACCGGAGGTGATGATGCGCACTGTCAGGTCGTCCACCTTCTCGGCGCCGGTGATGGTGCCGAAATAGGCGGCTTGCTCCGACTTCAGCGCCGGATCGATGACGCGTTTGACGCTGTTGACGACGGCATCCGCGTTGAACGCCTCGCCATTGTGGAACTTGATGTTGGGCCTGAGCTTGAACTCCCAGGTCTTGGCGTCGACCGGCGTCGGCGCCGCGGCCGCAAGGCCGGCGATGAGCTCGCCGTCCGGCGTGCGCGCCATCAGCGTCTCATAGACATTGTCGTTGATCGCGCGCTCGCCGCCGTCGTCGCGCACCTGCGGGTCGAGCGTCGAAGGCTCCGAACCGATCGCGATGGTGATGTCGGCGGCCAGCGCCGACAGCGGGGAAAGTGCCATGATTGCCGCCACGGCGGCGCTGCTTGTCAGTCTCGTCAGTACGTTCATTGGTCCACCCATTCGCCAAAGACAACAAAATCGACCTGATGCGCGCAGTCTTGTGCTGCGCTGATAGTGTGGGCCGCCACATCCCTCGGCCAGAAGAGTGGATTGTATGCAATCGACTGTCAAGCGATTGTTGATCAACTTTGCTGACGATACCGGGTCGAGTTTCTGAAATTCGCCAAACGGCTCCATAAATTATTGAAAATGCACAAAATTTAGAACGTGATTGCTGAAATTTCGTTCACGAATATCACGCAAGAAATCGGTCCAGTGGTTCTTTTTGGCAATTTCTTGCATATAGTATACCAAAAATGACGATGGTAAGAAGGACGACGGCGTTCCTCCGCCTTTCCCGGCGGTCACGACTGCGGAAAATACATCGCGACGACAGCCACGGCTGCGCTGGTGTTGGGCGACAAGAGTGCAAATTGCGCCAGCCTGTTGGTGCAGCGGGAGACGTTATCCTGTTTGGCTGATCTCCACCGCGGCATGAGATTGCTGGGCAATACTCGTTTCGAACAAGGAACTGCTTGTACGTTCTGTTATCGCGTTTCTCGCTGGCAGCGATGTTGAACTGTTGCCCGCCTGCAGTGTTACGCGGGCAGCAGGCGGGCGCCACTGTTGCGGTGGTTCAAGGAGTGGGCCGCCAGATCGGCGGGGCTGGCGTCAGCTGAAATAGCGCGGTGGCAGCCTGACCAGATCGCCGTCGAGGCGCTCGAACATGGCGGCGATGTCGAAGATGCGGTTTTCGGTCCCGCTTGACCCGACGATCTGCAACCCCAGAGGCATGCCACTGCCGGCCTTGCCGAAAGGGAAGGCCAGCGCCGGGTGGCCGGTCAGGTTGGCCAGGATGTTGGGGATAGGCTCCTCGAGGAAGTAGAACTTGTCGACTGTCTTGAGCGGTCCCGCCGGTGCGAGTGCGCCAGGCAAAAGCATGGCGTCGACAGTGGCGAGGCTGGCGTCGACCCGTCTGCGCAGCACGTCGCGCAGCTTCCGTGCCGCGACGACGTCGGCGGCGGCAAGACTTTCACCAACCAGCGCGCGACCGCGAAACATTTCGCCAAAGGCGGAGAAATTGCCGCGCACCTCGGCGCCGTAATGTGCCGCGATCTCGGCCATCATCACCACAGCGCCCGGCGCATGGAAGGTTTCGAGCGGCGGCAGGTCGAGTTCGACGATCTCGCCGCCGTTGGCAGCGAAAAGCTCGAGCGCGTTGCGCATTGCCGTTACCACTTCGGGCCGCAGGCTGGCGCCCAGCCCCCAGGCGTCAGGTGATACACCGAGGCGCATGCCGGTAAATGACGGCGCGTCGCCGGCAGGCATCGGCCCGATTTCGTGCGCCGCCATCGCGGCATAGAGCCTGCGGCAGTCGTCGACACGCGCGGCGATCGGCCCGCAATGGTCCATAGAATGGGCCAGCGCATCGATGCCGTCCACGGGAACGACGCCGAAGCCCGGCTTGAAGCCGACCATGCCGCACATCGTCGCCGGCAGGCGGATCGAACCGGCGGTATCGGTCGCCACCGATCCCAGGCACAGCCCACCGGCGACAGTGACGCCCGACCCGCTCGACGAGCCGCCCGGAAACATCTCAGGGTTCCAGGGATTGCGCGCCGGCGGAAACGGCAGGTCGAAGGACGGTCCGCCGAAGGCCAGTTCATGGCAATTGGCCTTGCCGATGATGATCGCCCCGGCATCGCTGAGCCGGCGCACGACAGGCGCATCCTGCGTCGGCCTGCGGCCGAGCCGCGAATGCGAGGCGCCGGTGTTGGGCATGCCGGCAACCGCGACTATGTCCTTGACCGAGATCGGCACGCCCGCAAGCGGGCCGACAGTCTCGCCGGCCGCGAGGCGCGCGTCGAGACGCCGTGCCTGCGAAAGTGCTGCCTCGTCGGCGACATGGACGTAACCCGAAAGCTCGCCATCAAAACGCGCGATGCGGTCGAGGAAATGGCCCGTCACCTCGACGGCGGCGATCTCGCGGCGGGTCACTGTGGTGGCAAGTTCCGCAATGGAAAGCTGTTCCAGCCTGCTCATTGTTTGTCCTCTCGCTCCTGCGTGCGGGCCAGCTCTGTGACGCGCCTGGCCAGCCTGTCGAGCACTGCTATGCCGCGCGCGAAATCGGCGGCTTCCGCAGCACTTGCCTCAGGCGGCAGCGCGATCTCTTGGGAGGCGGGAGCAGGTGGGGTCACGTCGCGCATGTTTCGTCCGGTGCTGAGAGATAGGAATTGATCAGTATACGTCTGTTATGCATTGTTGGAATCGGCCGGTATCGAACCGACCGGGGCATCGGGTGGGCAGCGTGAAGCAGAATGAAAAGCCGTTCGACGTGGTGGTTGTCGGCGGCGGCATCGTCGGGCTGTCGGTGGCGCTCGAAGCGCAGTCTCGCGGTCTCGCGGTCGCCGTCATCGATCCTGACATTGCCGAGGCCCGGGCATCCTTCGGCAATGCCGGCGTGCTCAGCCGTGGCTCGATCTTCCCGATGGCCGCACCCGGCATCCGCGCGCGCTTGCCGCGTTATGCGCTTGGCCGCGACATCGCCGTGCGTGCCCGCCTGCGCTCGCTGCCGCATCTCGCACCCTGGCTGGTGCGCTTCCTGCTTGCCGCCGAGGAGGGCGCATGGCGCCGCACTGCGGCGGCACTCAACCCGATGGTCGCCGAGGCGTTCGACCGCCATGTCGCGCTGGCCGATCTCGTCGGCGGCCGCCATCTGATCAAGCGCAATGGTTGGCTCCGCCTCTATCGTAGCGCCGAGGCATTCGCCACCAGCGTCCTGGAGCAGGCGGTCCTGAAAGAGAACGGCGTCCGTATCGACTGCCTCGGCGAGGATGAGATCCGCCAGCTCGAGCCGCATCTCGCCCGCCGTTTCAGCAATGGCATCTTCTTTCCCGACACCGGTTCCGTCGAAAGCCCCGGCGAACTTGTCGAGCTCTACCGGCACGCGGCAGAAGGTCGGGGCGCGGTCCTTGTCGCCGGCAAGGCGGAAGCCATCCTCGAAACCGGCGAGACCATGGCGGTCATGGTCGCTGGCCGGAGGATCGAAGGTCGCCATGTCGTGCTCGCCGCCGGTGCCCGTTCGGCCGAGCTTGCTCGCACCCTTGGCTATCGTTTTCCGCTTGCGGCCGAGCGCGGCTACCATCGCCATTTTGCCCTTGCCGAGGGCGTTGAGCTGCGCCGCCCGGTCTATGATGCTGCCGGTGGCTACGTGCTGTCGCCGATGAACGGCAACGTGCGCCTGCTCACCGGTGTCGAGTTGGCGCGGCAGGACGATCCGCCAGAGCATGCCCAGATCGACGGTGTCGAACCCGATGCGCGAAAGACGCTTTCCTTCACCACGCCGGTCGACGGCAAAACCTGGCTCGGCAGCCGGCCGTCGACGCCGGACGGGCTGCCGGTCATCGGCCGCGCCGCCCGCCATCCCAGGCTGATCTTCGCCTTTGGCCACGGCCATATCGGCTTCGCCAACGGCCCGATGACAGGTGCCGTCGTCGCCAGCCTGCTCCACGACGAGCAGCCACCGGTGCCGGTTGCCGCCTTCGCGCCTTCGCGTTTCGGCGGCTAAAGCGTTTCCGCTCTTCCTCGAAATGCGGAAGCGCTGCACCTTCTTGTTCTTGCGCAATTCCGGACGGAAAACCGCGGCACACTTTTTCTGGAATTGCGCTAGGCGGCGGGGCGCGGTCACGGCAGCGTCAACCCGCCGTCGACATGCAGCGACTGGCCGGTGATCTGCCTGGCGTCGCGCGACAGCAGGAACAGGATCGCCGCCGCGACGTCGGCCGGTTCGGTCAGCCGGCCGGTAGGCGTCACGTCGATCGCCTTTTCCAGTGCCGAGGTCGTCGCCGCGAAATGGCCGGTCGGATCCTTGCGGGTGAAGCCCGGCACGACGCAATTGACCGTCACGCCCTTCGGCGCAAGTTGCACGGCCATCGATTTAGCCAGCGCCTCGAGCGCGCCCTTGGCGGCAGACGTCGCCGGAAAATGGATCTCGGCGGTGCCGAAGATGTGAGCGACAAAAGAGCTGACCACCACCACGCGCCCGCAGGCCGAGGCGACGAGGTCGGCCATCGCTGCATTGACGAGACGGAGCAATGCAGTCGGCATCGTCTCGAACGCATGGGCCAGATCGTCTGGCCCGACCTCGCCGAGCGTCGAGCGCGTCGCCTGGGCGGCGTTGGAAACGATCTGGTCGACGCGGCCGAAGCGGGCGCGGGCGGCAGCAATCATTGCCGCCGGCACAACGGGATCGGCGAGATCGCCGAGCACGATCTCGGTCGCAGCCCCCGATGCCCGGCAGGTCTCGGCGACGCTCTCCAGCCCCTCGGCATTCTTGCGTGTGTGCAGCACCAGGCCAATGCCAGGGGTTGCAAGCCGGCGGGCGGTTTCGGCGCCAATGCCGCTGCCGGCACCGGTGATGAGCACGATGCGATCGAATGATGTGGTCAAATCCTTGTCCCCAAAGCTATTGAGAGTGACGTTTGCAGGTGCTCGGCTCAGGCGCCTAGTGCCACGCCGTCCTTGCGCTTGTCCGAGCCGCCGAGCAGGCCGCCGTCTTCGTCGCGCACAACGAATTGCGCACCGCCGAAATCGCTGCGGCCGGCCAGTTCGCCGGCACCTTCCGGATCGCTGTAGCCTGCGTCGCGCAGCGTCCTGACGATCGCATCCGGCGTGCCCGGTTCGATCGCCAGTGCCATATCGCCCTCCAACCGCCAGCGCGGGGCATCGATGGCTGGCTGCAGCTTCTCACCCCAGGCGGCCAGACGGACCATCATCTGGACGTGGCCTTGCGGCTGCATGGCGCCACCGACGACACCGAAGCCGGCATGGAAGCGGCCGTCCTTCAACGTCGCCGCCGGGATTACCGTGTGGTAGGGCCGCTTCGACGGCCCCGGCCCGTTGATGTGGCCCGGTTCGGAAAAGCCTAAGCCCCGATTCTGCAGCACGAAGCCGCAGCCGGGCACGGCGATGCCGGAGCCGAAACGCTTGAAGATGCTGCTCATCAGCGTCACCGCCAGGCCATCCTTGTCGACGACAACTGTGCAGACCGTGTTGCCCGATGGATCGGCGACGATTTTCTTGGCCTTGGCCATGGCGCGGCCGACTGCTTCGACCATGGCACGCGTGGTCGTCGGATCATCCCGGTCGAGCGGCAAGGCATCGAGTTCCTCCAGCGCGTCGAGCACGGCCATGCCGTGGGTGTTGGGCGGGCATTCGAGCACTGTCAGGTCACGGAACTTTCGTTCGAGCGGCAGCACGAAATCGCCGCGATGGTTGGCGAAATCCTCAGCCGTCAGCAGCCCGCCCCTGGTCTGGTTCGCTGCCGCTGCTTGGCGGGCCGGGGTACCGAGATAGAAGGCATCCGGCCCATCGGCGGCGATTGCCCGCAACATTGCCGCCAGCTCGGGATTGGCGAACCGTTCGCCTTCGCGCGGCGTGCTGCCGGCGCTGTAGAGTTTTCCTGCAACCGGGTCGAGCTTGATCACCGGCTCGAACACTGCCCATTCGCGCGCGGTGATCGGCAGGACGGCAAAACCGTCGGCGGCGAGCGCGATGGCTGGAGCGATCAATTGGGCAAAGGGCAGGCGGCCAAAGCGGGCATGCAGGTCGAACCATCCGCGCACCGCGCCGGGCACGGTGACCGACAGTCCGTGTCGTTCGGGGATGCGCCGGTTCGGCAGGTTTTCCAACGCCTCGACCGACAATGCGGCCGGCGAGCGGCCGGTGCCATTGTAGCTGGTGGCATGGCCGTCTGGTTCAACCAGCATCGCCAGAAGGTCGCCACCGATGCCTGTCGCCATTGGCTCGACGACGCCGAGGATTGCATCCGCGGCGATGGCCGCGTCGACCGCGGTGCCGCCTGCGGCCAGCATGTCCTGGGCGGCGCGGGCGGCGAGCGGGTGCCCGGTCGCCACCATCGCGGTTTCGCTGCGAACGCCTGCGTTGCCGTGTGTCTCGGATCTGTCCATCGCTGTCGTTCCAATCCTGGTTCAGGCCTTCGATCATCGCCCTTGCAACATACTGTATGCGTCATGTCGCCGTGATCACCTGCACGACAGTAGAATGCGACTTGCGCCGATGTCAATTTGGTATACAGTATTCTAAATCGAGTTTGACATATCGAAGACAGGGGAACCGCATGACCAAGCCGATGAACCCGGACGAATTTCGCACCGCGCTGGAAAACGCCATCAAGGGCAAGAGCGCCAACAAGTCGCCATTCAGCCTCGCCTGGGCCAGCGGCAAGCTGAGCCGCGACCATCTCTCGCGCTGGGCCGAGAACCACTATCATTATGTCGGGCCGTTCGCGGATTACCTCGGCTACATCTATTCCCGCATGCCTGAGCAATATGTCGAGGCCAAGGATTTCCTGCTCGCCAACATGTATGAGGAAGAGATCGGCGGCGACCGCCACACCGACCTGCTGATCCGTTTCGGCGAAGCATGCGGCACATCCAGAGAGCGCATGACCGACCCGGAGAACATGTCGCCGACGACACGCGGCCTGCAGAGTTGGTGTTATGCGGTGGCGATGCGTGAGGATCCGATCGTTGCCGTTGCCGGACTGGTGGTCGGCCTCGAATCCCAGGTGCCGTCGATCTATCGCAAGCAGACGCCGACGCTGCGCGACAGTTACGGCTTCAGCGACGAGGAGGTCGAGTTCTTCGACCTGCACATCGTGTCCGACGAAATCCATGGTGAGCGTGGCTACCAGATCGTTCTTGAGCATGCGCGTACGGTCGAGATGCAGGAACGCTGCCTCAAGATCTGCGAGGTCGGCGCCCAGATGCGCCTGCTCTACACCACGGCCCTCTACAACGACTATGTTGCCGAGGATGTGAAGCTCGGCCGCGTTGCGCCGATGGAACCCGAACTCGCCGGCATCGGCGGGGTTTGAGGCACGCACATGCCGACAGTCGTGATCCATAGCAAGGGTGAGGCCTTCTCAGGCGAGGTCAAGGAGGACACCAACCTCGTCGTCCGCGCCGGCATCAAGCAGTTTCCCTATCCGCACCTCGCTTACAAATGCGGCATGGGAAAATGCGGCACCTGCGCCAGCCGCATCCTCGCCGGCGCCGAGCACCTGCCCCCGCCCAACTGGAAGGAGAAGAAGCAGCTCGGCGACAAGATCGACGAGGGTTTTCGGCTCGTCTGCCAGCTGTGGATCAAGAACGACATCGAACTCCGCCAGGAGAAGGTGACGGAGCAAGCCTAGCTGCGGTTTTCCGTCCGGAATTGCGCAAGACAAAGTGAGTTCGCCACGCCGGAGGGGCGCGGCACTTCCCGAACAGTTTGCCGGCAACGCTTCGGTGGTGTCGGCGTGACCAGCAATCAGCATGAGGTGGACGATATGTATGTGGTTCTGACGACCAAGCCGGGCGAGTTCCGGACCGAAATGAGCCCCGGCGTGCAGCCGGTCGAAACCTACGACTACATCTTCTACGGCCGCAAGCGCGCCAGCTTCACCATCGCCAAGCTGACCGACCAGGACCAGACGCGCATCCGCATCGTCGAGGACGAGCCGCCGCAGATCGAGAACAACGTGCCGTGCAAGCTGTTCGAGAAATTTTCGTCCGTCGAGGACGCCCGCCACGAGCTCAAGACGCTCACCACCTACGGCAGCATGGACATCCAGCTCAAGCTGGTCTGACCGGCCAACAGCATCGAACGCGCCGATGATCAACATCACCTTCATCACCAACGACAACAAGCAGGTGTCCGCGCCCGAAAACAGCAATCTGCTGCGCGTGTCGCTGCGCGAGAAGGGGGGCATCCCCTTCAAATGCGGCGGCGGGCTGTGCGGCACCTGCAAGTGCCGGATCGAGACCGGCATCGAGAACACCGATGCCGTCAAGCCCAAGGAACGCAACCACCTGACTTCAGACGATCTTGCCGCCGGTTTCCGCATGGCCTGCCAGACCTTCGTGCTCGGCGATGTCGCCGTCTCCTGGGTGCCAAAAGGACGCTGAGCAGGGTGCGCCGAGGCGCATTCTCGAAGCAGAACGACCGCCGAAGCAAACGACTCCCCGAAAGCAAACGACCAATGACAGAGCGACACCTGAACTACATCGCCGGCGAGTGGCAGCCAGCTTTTGGCGGCACCACCTTCGAGGACCGCAATCCCGCCGACGAGCGCGACCTCATCGGCCTGTTCCCGGATTCTGACGCTGCCGATGTCACTGCCGCCATCTCAGGCGTCTCGGCCGCCTGGCCGGCCTGGGCGGCGCAGTCGCCAGAGGTTCGCGCCGACGTTTTGTTCCGCGCCGCCGACATCATGGCCCGACGCGCCGACGAGATCGCCACCGAGCTGACCCGCGAGGAAGGCAAGACGCTGACCGAGGCACGCAACGAGGCCCGGCGCATCGCCGCCAACTTCCGCCTCTATGCCGGCGAGGCGCTGCGGCTCAATGGCGAGACTTACCCGAGCGACAGCGCACAACTGGTGCTGTCGCTGCGCCAGCCGGTCGGCGTGGTCGCAGTCATCACGCCGTGGAACTTCCCGCTGTCGATGGCCGCCCGCAAGCTCGGCCCGGCACTCGCCGCCGGCAATGGCGTCGTGTTCAAGCCGTCCGAAATCACGCCGCTGATGGGCCAGCGCCTCGTCGAGGTGCTGCTTGAGGCCGGCCTGCCACCAAAGCTCGTGGCGCTCGTCCAGGGCAAGGGCGCGAAGGTCGGTCAGGCGATCACCGCAAGCGCCGGTGTCGACGCGCTGACCTTCACCGGCTCCTATGCGGTCGGCAAGCAGATCGCGGCGTCGCTCTCCACCGACACCCGCGTCCAGCTTGAAATGGGCGGCAAGAACGCGACCGTCGTGCTGGTCGACGCCGGCATCGACAAGGCCGTCGCCACCATCGAGCGCGGCGCCTTCGGGCTCACCGGCCAGGCCTGCACCGGCACCAGCCGCGTGCTCGTCGCCCGCCCGCTTTATGCCGAACTGGTGGCGCGGCTCGAAAAATCGGCCTCCGCCATCAAGGTCGGCCCGGGCATGGCAGAAGGCGTGCAGATGGGGCCGCTTGCCACCCGCGTGCAATACGACAAGGTACTGGCCTATGTCGGCATCGCCCGCGAAGAGGGCGGCCGGGTCGTTGGCGGCGATGCGCTGCGTGAGGCCGACTCGAACCTGGCGCATGGCTATTTCGTCCGGCCCGCCGTCGTCTCCGACCTGCCGGAGACCAGCCGTCTGTGGCGTGAGGAGATTTTTGGGCCGGTCGTCGCGGTGCGCCCGATCGACAGCCTCGACGAGGCGATCAAGCTGGCCGACGACACCGAATACGGCCTCGCCGTGTCGCTGGTGACGGGTGATCTGCCGTCGGTGCTGCGCTTCGCCCGCGAGACCCAGCACGGCATCGTCAAGGTCAACAGCCCGACAACCGGTGTGTCACTCAACGCGCCTTTCGGCGGCCTCAAGCATTCGAGCAATCAGGCGGCCAAGGAGCAGGGCGGGGCCAACGTCATGGACTTCTACAGCCGCATCAAGAGCATCTATCTTGGGGCCTGACATGCTCCAGTCCCTGACTGAGCTGATGCCTGGCGACTTCGTGCTGGGCCATCTCGTCGGCATGGGCGCCATGGTCTTCATCGCGGCTTTGCTCCAGGGCATCGGCGGGCTCGGCTTTGCCATGGTCTCGGCGCCGCTCGCGGTGCTGTTCTTTCCCGAGATGGCGCCCGGGCCGCTGCTGGTGTTGGGCGCCGGCCTGGCACTGCTCGGCCTGCTCCGCGATTTCGATGCCGTCGACTGGCCGAGCGTGACGACGTTGATGGCCGGACGTGCCGGCGGCACGCTGCTTGCCGGCGCCACGCTCGCCGCCCTGCCGACCAATGCATTCTCGATCGTCTTTGCGCTGTTGATCCTCGCCGGTGTTGGCCTCAGCTTCGCCGGCTGGAAGGTCAGGGCGTCTCACCCCAACATGGCGATCGCCGGCCTCGCCTCCGGCCTGATGGGCACGATTACCTCGTCCGGTGCGCCGCCCTTTGCCATAGTCATGCAATATGTGCCGCCGCGCCAGATGCGGGCGACCATCAGCTGCGTCTTCTTCGCCGGCGCCATCCTGTCGCTATTGATGTTGGCATATGTCGACCGTTTCACCCTGCCGCAGCTCTGGCTTGGCATCCTGCTGTTCCCGCTGATGCTTGGTGGCTTCTTCGTCTCCGGCCGGTTCCACCGCTATTTTTCGCCGCGTGGCGTGCGTTTACTGCTGCTCACCATGTCCGGCCTCGGCGCGCTCGGCATCCTCGCGAGGACGGTCGTCCCATGAGCCTGCCCCACATATCAGACGAGCTGGTCGAGGCTGCCGTCTCCGCCGCCGAGGCGCGCGAGGTGCTGGCCGATGCCTTTCTGCGTTTCGGCCGCGAGGAGGCGGCGATGCAGGCGCGCATCCGCAGCGATGCCGGCGGCGTCAAGCTGTCGACCCTGGGCGCGGTCATCCCCGGACAGGAGGTGGTCGGCGCCAAGGTCTACACCACCATCAAAGGCCAGTTTTCCTTCATCATCCTGCTGTTCTCCTCGGTCGACGGCCGCGCGCTCGCCACCTTCGATGCCGGCGCCATCACCAAGCTCCGGACCGCCGGCTGCTCGGTCATATCGGCCCAGCACCTCGCCAGGCCGGAGGCCTCGACGCTCTCCGTCTTCGGCTCCGGTCCGCTCGGACGGGCCCATGCGGTGCAGATGGCCGAGGCCTTCCCGCTCCGGCGCGTGCTGCTTGTCAGCCGCTCGTCCGATCCTGCATCGGCGGTAGAACTTGAAGCCGCCTGCGGCATCCCCACGCGACTGGCCACGGCCGAACAGGCGGCCGCGGAAGCCGACATCCTGGTCACCGCCTCGCGTTCGCCATCCGCGCTGTTTTCGGGCGACCTGCTCAAATCAGGCTGTTTCATCGCCGCCGTCGGCTCGAGCCTGCCCAACACCCGCGAGCTCGACGACCGGGCGATGGCCCGTGCTTCGCTCGTCGCCGTCGAATGGCGCGAACAGAGCCAACGCGAGGCAGGCGATCTCGTGCTCGCGGATCCCACGGCGCTCGTTTCGGACAAGATCGTCGAGCTCGGCGAAATCCTCGCCGGCAAGGCACGCGGCCGCACCAGCGAGGACGAAATCACTATCTACAAGTCAGTCGGCGTCGGCCTGCAGGACATAGCCCTTGCGGGACTGGTTTACCGACGGATCGTCGGCGGGTAATTGCCTCTAAGGCTGAGTTGACGAGGGGTGCCTGACCGAGAATACGCGATACAGGCATGCAGCGGCAGACATCAGCCAGAATACGACGACAAGATAGGCGGTGGCGGTCGATCCGACGCACTCACCCTCTTTGATAGCGCAGGAGTTGGTCACGCCGGTAAGCAGGAAATACCCACACACCACCAGCGTGCCCGATGTGAGTGCCGCACTGATGACGCGGTGGCTTCCGCCAGACGTGAGCAGGATCGTCGCCAGCCTCGCAGCCAGTGGCGCAACGATCATCAGGCCCATCGCATAGACAGTTGCCATAGCTGCAATCCCGCTCTCATCGTTAGCTTATCCGATACCTGGCATACCCTCTATCCCTTCTTCGCCGCCTGACGTGCCTGCTGCAGGCTGACCACGCCTTCCCGTGAGATGGTGTAGTTGCCGCCGTTGCGGGAGACCACCAGACGCTTCGCCTTCAGCACCTTGAATTCGGCGAGGCCGGCGCCCTCGAGCGACCAACCTTCCCGGGTGACGAACGACGCTTCCAGTGGTCGGTTTCTGGTGTCTTTTTCCAGGATGATGGTGCCGCCAAACGACAGCACTTCGAGCGCTTTGCGCTCCTTCTTCGAGATATTCATGAAGTTGTGAGTCCGCAGTCCCAGCGCCAATGCACCGGGCGTCATCCACCATGGCGAGCAAAGAGCTCACCGGTTTGGCTGAACACGGCCCCGGTCCACGCGATGCGTGAAGCGGGGCTTTAGCGGGACTCAAAAGAACAGGTCATGATGGCGCGGAGCTATAGGTCAGATTGCGGCATGCTTAAGGCAGTTGCTTTGTCGAACGGCGGTTATGTCCGGCTGAGATCAGCGCCCCTGCAGGACGCGGATCAATTTGCTGTTGTCAGCGGTGGTGGAATCAAGATTGCGGTAGTCCTGGTAGGTGATGCGGTTTCTGGCCATGCCGTTGATCATGCGCTTGCAGAAGGTTTGCGCATAGTTGCTCGGGTTGATGTTGAACACCGTTGCCATATCGGCCTTGTCCTTGGCCGGGCGTGCATTCTCACGCTTGATGCAGTTCGCCATGATCTCGCGTTTGAGGGCGGGGCTGCCGCTAAGTGCCGTCTGAGCAGTCTTGTATTCGCCTTGCGACATTGTCGTGCAGCCCGCGACAATTGCGGAAAGGCCAAGCAAGGTTACCTTACGGGTCATGATGTGCGTCCGGGCGTGAAAATTGATTGAAGCAAATGATCGGAACAAATCGCCTACTGCAACAGCTAGGAATTTTCGTCAACTGTCAGTTGAAAATAAAGACGCGCACTGACGTGGCGTTATGAAAGGTGAAGATTGATTTAGTGAAATCTATATTAGCTGTGGCTTCTGTTTAATGTGGCGCCGTCACGGTCTCCGGCCAATGCGATCACCAGCTCAGCTGCGATCGGCAGATGATGTAGTAGCATTCGGCGTAGCGCCTGTACTCCGGCGTGCCATATGCCGGCTTCACGCCGCTGTCGTGATAGCTGTCGAGCAAGCGAGCACAAGTGGCCCTCTCGAATGGCGGCCAGGAACTGACGGCCAAGGCTTGCGGTGACGCCAGGGACATGGCTGCGACAATGAAGCATCCCAGGCTTGCAGCTGCGAAAAGCGAAGTGTTGCGCATGGGGTGACCATGTACATCTGTCGTTTTTTGCCTGCAACAGGCCAAGGATATTATGATGAACGAAGTAAATTGTCAGCGAAGCGACGGAAATTCCACGCCACCGTGCCGCAATTCGGTGGAGCAGTGGCTCCTGACATGTCGCTTCGATGGCATCGCGCAATTCTGCGCCGGGTGACGCCGCACCTATTGCTTTGCCGCCTCTGCCGCCCTGGTGTTGATCAGCCCGAAGCCGAAGTCGGTGTCGCGGCCCTTGTCGCCGAGGTCGGTGGCGGTGCTGGCCAGAGCCTTTTCGATCGAGTCGACGCTGCGTTTCGGCTCGGCGTGCAAAAGGTTGGCAATTGCGCCGCTGACGACGGCCGCGGCAAATGACGTGCCGGTGACCAGGTCGGTGCCGCCGCCGACGGGCGCCATCAGGTCGACGCCGGGTGCAGAGATATAGACATAGGGCCCGCGATTGGCCTGCTTCATGATCGCGTCCTTGGCGTCGGTGGCCGTCACCGCGATCACGCCCTTGTAGGCGGCGGGGTAGCCATAAGGCGCGCCCGGACCGTTGTTGCCGGCGGCGGCGACCAGGATCATGCCGCGCGCACGCGCACCGCGGCTCGCCTGCTCCAGCAGCGCGTTCTTGGGCCCGACGAAGCTCATATTGACGATCTGGACGTCCTGCTCGGCGGCCCAGTCGAGGGCGTTGAGGATGATTTCCATCGTTGACTTGCCGCCTTCGAAGGCGCGGGCGTGGAAGATCTTCGAACCCGGCGCCATGCCCTTGAAGTCGCCGGTGCCTGATATCAGCCCGGCCACCGACGTCGCGTGGTCACGCGCGGTGACGGCAACGCCCGGCATGGCGTCGAAGCTCTGTGCGATGGCGCCCTTGAGCGCCGGGTGGGTTTCGTCGATGGCCGTATCGATGACTGCGACATTGACGTTCTCGCCATTCGCCGCCGCCTCGTCGAGCGAGATGCGCTGGAAGGCGAAGCTGGGAGCGGCTGCCGCCTGCTGCAGTTCGTAGATGTGGTTGGGCTCGCGCTCGCTGGTACGGCCGTCGCCGGCGAGCTGCGCCAGCACCACGCCGACCGGACGGCCATCGGGAATGCCGAAGCGTACGAGGCTGGTGCCGAGCAGCGTCGACTGGCGCTGCGAGCGGATTTCGAGGCCGTAGGCGGCCGCCAGCGCCTGGGCGTCGGCGGCATCGCCGGCAACCGTCACCAACACCTCGTCAGGCACGAAGTTGCCCGAGATGGCGCGCGGTGCTGCGGTGATGGCGGGGCCGGGCGGCGTCGCATCGGCTGCAGGAGGCGTCGGCGGCGGAGATCCGGCCTGCCCGCCGCCGGAAGCAGCAGCGCCGCCTGCGGGATCGCGCAGCGGGTTGGGTGTCGGCACCGGCGTCGCCGGCTGGCTGCCCGAGGCGACGCCGGGAAAATCGCCGGGATTGGGGAACAGGTCGACGATCAGCTCGGGCAGCCCGACGGCGCCGGGCAGGCCGCTGCCGCCCGAGGGGCCTCCTGGGGTGGAACCGCCAGGCGCCGGGCCACCCGGCTGCAGGCAATTGGCGTTGCCGGCTGCCGTTGTCTGATTAAGGCAGTCGAGCTGTTGCGGCGTCAGGCTGGGGTCGTTGGTCTGGGCGAAAACAGGCGTGGCGGCGAACACCGCCGCCGCCAGCACGAGCCGTGCAATTCGCCCTGACGTGGTCATCCAGCCGGTTTCCTTCCTGCCGTCACCGTGTCCGCGAAGGGTGCCGCCGCAATGACGCCGACGATGCGGTCATAGTCGGCGACCGTCTCGGACGGGATGGCGATGCGGAACACGCCACTCGCTGTCGGGCCGTCGATGATCGAGGCACCATTGTCGCCGAGCAGGGTGGCGATGTCGGCCATCCTGGCGTCCGGCTTGAAGGTCACCAGCGCGAAGGGCAGCTTCGCCTGGTCCTCGCCGGTGCCGGCGACCTGGACGTCGTTGCCGCGGCTGCCCGGTTCGAGCACCGACTGCACCATGACCAGTGCCAGCAGTGCGGCTGCAGCACCCCAGGCGACGCCGACCGGCAGGCCCATGAAACGCTCCCAGACCCGCGACAGCAGCGACTGTGCCTGGGGCTCGCGCATCGGCCCGGCTTCGGCGTCGAGCAGCTTCGAGAAGCGGCTCAGCGCATCGGCGGGCGGGCGGATCGCCTCGTTGGCGGCCATCGTGCCGGAGAACTCCGCTTCGGCGGCTTCAAGGGCCGCGGGTGCCTCGGGATCGCTGGCAAGCCAGTCTTCCACGGTTGCCAGTTCGGACCCTTCGAGCGTGCCGTTCAGGTAGAAGGGCAGCAGCGTTTCGATCTCGTCGCGGCGCGACATCTTCTCGGCAGCGCTCATGGCCACCCCCTGTCATATCCGGCGGCCTTCAAGGCTTCGCCGAGCTTCTTGCGGGCATAGAACATCCGCGTCTTTACGGTGGCGACAGGAATGTCGAGCACCTCGCCAATCTCGGTGACCGACTTGCCATGGTAATAGGCAAGGTCGATGACCGTGCGATGCTCGTCGGCGAGCGTGTCGACGAGGCGGCGCAGGGCCGCACCCTTGTCCTGCTTCATCGTCGCCACTTCGGGTGTGTCGTTGTCGTCGGGCACTGCAGCCGCATCGTCGTCGTCAAGCCACTCTTCCTTGCGCTTGCGCATCGACGACAGCGCCTTGAAGCGCGCTATGCCGAGCAGCCAGGTCGAGACTTCCGAACGGCCTTCGAATTTCGGCGCCTGGCGCCACAATTCGAGAAACACTTCATTGGCTACGTCATCCGCCATCGCTTCCGACCCCGTCTGGCGCGCCACGAAACGGTAGACCCGTGCGTGGTGCCGCGTGAACAGGAGCCGCAAAGCGGCGCGGTCGCCGTTTGCGACGCGGCTCACGAGATCACGATCGGACATGGGGTCAGATGCGATGTTCATGGCCGGTGCTACCGCCGGGCTCCTGTCTGCTTGGTCGTTGTTGGCCGCAAAAAGGTTCACCGGAATGTTTCGGATGCAGGAAAGCTAGCGGAACTTCCGCGGCATGGCCAGTCCGGCGCGACACACTACCCCAGAGTATCCTTTACCGCCCCTTGCGCTCAGGTCATTTTGGTATACAGTATTCCAAAATGACCTGCAGACGACACCTCAAGGGGAACAGTGAATGACCGTTGCAATGAACCCGGACGAGTTCCGCACCGCGCTCGAAAACGCCATCAAGGGCAAGAGCGCCAACAAGTCGCCGTTCAGCGTCGGCTGGGCCAGCGGCAAGCTCAGCCGCGACCATCTCGCCCGTTGGGCGGAGAACCACTACCACTATGTCGGGCCGTTCGCGGACTACCTCGGCTACATCTACGCCCGCATGCCGGAGGGCTATGTCGAGGCCAAGGATTTCCTGCTCGCCAACATGTATGAGGAAGAGATCGGCGGCGACCGCCACACCGATCTGCTTGTCCGTTTCGGCGAAGCCTGCGGCACGTCGGGCGACAGGATGCGCGATCCCGACAACATGTCGCCGACCACCCGCGCCCTGCAGAGTTGGTGTTATGCGGTGGCGATGCGTGAGGATCCGATCGTCGCCGTTGCCGGACTGGTGGTCGGCCTCGAATCCCAGGTGCCGTCGATCTACCGCAAGCAGACGCCGACACTGCGCGACAAATATGGCTTTACCGACGAGGAGGTCGAGTTCTTCGACCTGCACATCGTCTCCGACGAGATCCATGGCGAGCGCGGCTACCAGATCGTGCTCGAGCATGCCCGCACGGTCGAGATGCAGCAGCGATGCCTCAAGATCTGCGAGGTCGGCGCGCAGATGCGGCTGCTCTACACCACCGCCCTCTACAACGACTATGTCGCGGCCGAACTGCCGCTCGACGAGCTGCTCGCCGCCTGATCCCGCCACAGTGGGAGCGCGCGGGGCGGCAACGCCGCGTGCGTTCCCCCGGTGGCCCAAAATATCAACAATTGCCGGACGATACCGACGTGAAACAGGTCCTGAAACTCGAACTCGAAGAAGCCCGCGTGATGGTGGCCGCGGCGGTCGCCAAGGCGCTGGAACTCAACGTTCC
Source organism: Aminobacter sp. MDW-2 (assembly GCF_014250155.1). Classification (NCBI taxonomy): domain Bacteria; kingdom Pseudomonadati; phylum Pseudomonadota; class Alphaproteobacteria; order Hyphomicrobiales; family Phyllobacteriaceae; genus Aminobacter; species Aminobacter sp. MDW-2. The sequence continues at coordinate 371,665 of NZ_CP060197.1, read as the reverse complement.
CGAAACTGTCTGCATCGCTGATGACGGCGGCTACCCGATCGCGCTGGAGCGCATGAACGGCGCGCGCGTCACCGGCCCGCAGATCGCCTGGAACAAGGCCTTCACCGCTGCCGGCCACAAGCGCTCGACGCACCTGTTTACCACCCCGCCCAACGGCCCGGCACTGCCCGGCAACGAGGCCTTCGGCATCCAGCTCAGCTTCGAGGGCCGCTTCGCCGCCTTTGTTGGTGGCTTTCCAGTCGTCGTCGATGGCGAGGTCATCGGCGGCGTCGGCTTGAGCGGCGGCAATGGCGAGCAGGACATCGCCTGCGGCATAGCTGCACTCGCAGCACTTGCGGCGTTGCTCGAGCCCAAGGGGCACAAGGTCATGGTGCAGGCCGACATCAAGAAGTGACCGAAGCGGCAGCGCCGCATCCCAACCGTAGTGGAGAAATGGATGGACCATGTTGTGCGCGTCCTCGAAACCGAGGACCAGTTTACCGTTGCCTCCGAGGAATCCGTGCTGATGGCGGCGATCCGCCAGGGCGTACAGCTGCTGCACGACTGCACCGAGGGTGGCTGCGGCACCTGCCGTATCAGGCTGATGGAAGGCTGCGTCCGCTATGAGGAATACCCGCTGGCGCTGTCCCCGGAGGACGAGGAAGAGGGCTTCGCCCTTGCCTGCCAGGCGCGGCCGGAGAGCGACCTGCTGATCTCGACCGAACGGCCGATGGAGCCGTGCTCCGATCCAGAACGGTATACCGCGACCATCCAGTCTGTCCGCAATGTCGGCCGCGACGTCGTGCACCTGACGCTGGCACTTCCCGGCGCGGAACAGCTTGTCTACCGGCCAGGGCAATATCTCAATGTGCTGCTCGGCGACGGCAACAAGCGCAGCTTTTCGATGGCTTCGGTGCCCAACGGCAAGACCGTCGATCTGCACATCCGACGTGTACGTGACGGTCACTTCACCGCGGGCCAGTTGCCGCGGCTCGGCCCCGGCGACCGGCTTGACGTCGAGCTGCCGCATGGCCTGTTCTGCTGCCGCAAGGAGGATTTTCGCCCGTTGCTGATGGTAGCGACGGGCACGGGGCTGGCGCCGATCAAGAGCATACTGGAATCGCTGATGGACGATCCCGACTGCCCGCCTGTGTCGCTCTATTGGGGCATGCGTACCGAGGACGACCTCTATCTGCATGACGAGATCCAGTCCTGGGCCGAGCGTCTGTGTGACTTCCAGTATGTGCCGGTGCTGTCGCGGCCCGGTCCGGGCTGGCAAGGGCGGCAAGGCTATGTCCAGGAGGTCGCCGCCGAGGACATCGGCGATTTTTCCGAGCACGCGATCTACATGTGCGGCTCGCCCAAGATGATTTCGAGCGCCAGGAAACTGTTCGTCGAGAACGGCGCCAATCCCGGCTTCATCTACGCCGACGCCTTCAATTTCCAGCACACGCTCGTGCCGGCCGAGTAGCGGCGAACGGCTGGTAGGGCGAGGGCAGCATGGAGATCGCAGTCGAAACGCCCGCCGGCAGCCTCGCCGGGCAACGGCATGACGGCGTCGACCGGTTCCTCGGCATTCCCTATGCGGCGGCGCCCGTCGGTGCTCTGCGGTTGCGGTCGCCAAGGCCAGCGCCTGGTTGGGCCGGCATACGGCGTGCCGACCACATCGGTCCGGCGGCACCGCAGCATCTCGCCGGCAGCCAGACCTGGCTCACCGAGCCGATCGCCTGCATGGACGAGGACTGCTTGACGCTGAATGTCTGGGCGCCTGCCGATGCCTGCGATGCGCCGGTGCTGGTCTGGTTCCATGGCGGGGCGACGCGTAATGGCCATGGCGGCGCTGCCGCCTGTGACGGTTTTCGCCTCGCCCGCGAACACGGCATCGTCGTCGTCACCGTCAACTACCGTCTCGGCCCGCTGGGTGGTCTTGCCCATCCCGAACTCACCGACCCCGAAACCGGCACATGCGCCAACTGGGGCATGCAGGACAAGATCGCGAGCCTGCGCTGGCTGCGCGACAGCATCGCCGGCTTCGGCGGCGATCCGCGCAAGATGACGATAGCTGGCCAATCCTCTGGCGCCGCCAATGTCGTGCTGATCGCGCAGAACCCGGACTGTGAGGGGCTGTTTTGCGGTGTCATCGCCCAAAGCCCTCCGCTGTTCCAACCGCCAATGTTCGTCGGGCTCGACGATGCCGCCGAATACACCGAGGCGGTGGCTGCGGCACTGGGCACCTCGGTCGCCGGCCTGCGCGATCTCGACGGTTCCGACCTCGTCCGCCGCGAAGCTGCGCTGCTGCGCGATGTCGACTTCGCCAGACGGTTCCCCCGGCCGCGCACCGCGCCCACGCTCGATGGCAGGTTGGTGCATGCCTGGCCGCATGACGGGGTGCTCGCCGACGTGCCGCTGCTGATCGGTTTCACCCGCAACGAGGCCAGGTTCTGGTATGACCTCGCTCTGCCCGACGGCACCAGGCTTTCGGCACTGACGCCGCCCGAACCGGGTGCGCCATTCGAAGCGGCGCTGGCGCGGCTGATTGCGCTGCATTACCCGTTCGAGCCCACGCCTTCGCCCGCGGCGACCTTCGCCGCCTATGGCTTTGCCATGCCGGATGCCGGCTCCGCCGCGATCTGGCTCGCCATCTACTCCGACCTCGTCTTCCGCGCGCCGATCTTGCACTATGCAACGCGCCATGCGCGGCGCGGCTCGCCCGCTTTCCTCTACGATTTCGCCTGGCCGCTCGCCGTGACCGGCGGCACGCCGCACGCCGCCTGCGTGCCGTTCGTCTTCGGCACCCACCGCCATCCGCATCTTGCGCCCAAGATCGGCGTCGATGTCGATGCCACCGTCGCCGCCGCGATGGCTGCCTGGGCGACCTTCATTCGCCACGGCACGCCGGCAACGCCAACTCACGATTGGCCGGGTCTCAACCCCGGGTTGCCATTGGACGCCGCGGAGGCGATGAGCATCGGCCGCGACGGTATGCTGTTTGGGCCACTCCATGGCGCAAACCGGCTCGCGTCGTGGCCTGCAATGCAGCAGATGGGCGATGCGGATTGAATATTGTACTCCAAAGCCCGGACGCTATATCATCCGGCACAAGGCGTTGCTTCCGCAGGTTGATTCGACCCTTGCCACAGGAAGTGTAAGACCATGACCGTCGTACTCGGGGAAATCCACGCTCCGCTCACCAAGCTGATCACCGCCGCCTTGCGCGAGCGCATCGTCAGCGGCGAAATCGGCGTCGGCGAAAGATTGGTCGAGGGCCGCCTTTCCGAGGAGATGGGCGTGTCGCGCATGCCGGTACGCGAGGCGCTGCGCGAGCTCGCCGCCGAAGGCATCGTCACCATCGAGCCGCGACGCGGCGCTTCCGTCACCGTCTTCAGCGAGGAGCAGAAGCGCGAGCTGGTCGAGGTTCGCGCCACGCTCGAGGCGCTCAACGCCAAGCTCGCGGCCAAGCGCCACGATCCCGAACAGATCGCCGCCCTGCAGCGCATCCTCGACGACGGCGCCAAGCTCGCCGACACCGACGATCCGGTGCTGCTGTCGCGCCAGAACACCGAGTTCCACGAGGCGCTGGCAACCGTCGCCGCCAATTCCGTGCTGCAGGACATGGTGCGCTCGCTGCGCGACCGCACGGTCATGCTGTTCGCGCCGATCAGCAAGCGCCGCGGCCGCCAGAACTGGGAAGAACATGCCGGCATCCTGCGGGCGGTGATCGCCGGAGACAGCGAACTCGCCGCCCTGCTGGCCGCCCGCCACGTCTACAACGCCGCCGAGATGCCGCAGGAATAGCCTGGCGGTTTCTATCTCGCGCCTGAAATGGACCCGCGCACCACCAGGTCGACCGGCCAGACCTCGCCGCGTGCGCCGTCTTCCAGCCCCGAAATGCGCGCCGCCAGCCTTTCGGCGACGCGGGCGCCCGCGGCGCGGATCGACGAGCGTGTCGTCGTCAGCGGCACCGAAAAATGCTCCGGCTTCAGCCAGTGGAACACGTCGTCGTGGCTGACCAGCGAGAGATCCCGTGGCATCGAGAGATTGAGGTCGCGCGCCGCGCGTACGATGCCAAGCGCCATCAGCAGGCTGGAGCAGACGATCGCCGTCGGCGCCTCCGGCCCCTCGAGCAACCGCCGCGCGGCGCGGTAGCCGTTTTCCTCGGTCATGATCTCCGAACGGATGTTCTTCGGCTCCAGCACCAGCCCGCTTTCGGCCAGCGCTCGCCTCACGCCGCGCTCGCGGAAGATGGCGAAGGTCTGGGTGTCGTCGCCATTGATCAGCGCCACCCGCTTGTGACCGAGCTGGACGAGCAGCCGCGTCGCGTCATGAAAGGCGCCTTCATTGTCGATGTCGATGAACGGATAGTCGAAATCGAGGCCTTCGCTGCGGCCATGCACGATGAAGGGGATGCCGAGCTGGTGGGCAAGCGCCACGCGCTTGTCGGCATTGTAGGGCGCCGAGATATAGAGCGCGTCGACCTGCTTGTTGGCGACGATGCGCCGGTAAGTGGTTTCTTCGTCCTGGGCATCCGCCGGGCTCAGCACAAGATCGAGTTCGTGGCCGCGGGCATAGTCGCCGAGGCCGGAGAGAAATTCGACGAAATGCGGATCGATGTCGACCGAGGCTCCCGTGGGCATGACATAGCCGATCATCCCGGCCTTGCCGGTCGCCAGCCGGCGCGCACTCGGGTTCGGCCGGTAGCCGTGGCGCTTGGCGGCATCGGTAACCCGCCGACGAGTCTCCTCGCTGACCTCGGGATAGCCGTTCAGCGCACGACTCACCGTCGTCTGCGAGAGTTCGAGCATCAGCGACAATTGCTTGAGGTTCACCTCGGCTCCGATTCTCAAAGCGCTTTCAATCGGGCTTCTGCCTGATGTCGGGCGAAGCAGCTGCGTGTCGCCGGCAAGAATAGCTGCCGAATTGCTTGCTTTGAAGCGAAATCTACTCGTGCGGTACCCAAAAAGCATGCTGCAGCGCACACTGCTGTCGAACTTAAATCGATTAGTTGAGCGAGCCTCTTGACTCCTGACAATTCCGGTGGCGTGATGCGGCAATCCAAAGCGCTTTGAAATGCCGTTGCGTGAAGCAGTTGCAGCTCATGCAAGTCTGGGGCACAGTTCGGGGCGGTGCAGGCGGGCGGAATGGAGGTTCCGTCCGGAGTTTTCGATCCACTGGGAGGAAGACCATGAGGAAGACCCTGTTGCTGGGCGTGGCTTTTGCCGCCGTCGCCCTGAGCGCGCCCGCTTCGGCGGAGCTGAAGTTCAAACCGGGCGAGGACGCCCGCTTCACCTGGGCAAATTTCGACGAACTCAAGAAGGTCGACCTGAAGGGCGAGACGCTCTCGATCTTCGGGCCATGGCGCGGTGAAGACGAGGCACTGGCCCGTTCGGTGCTCGACTATTTCAGCGAGGCCACCGGCGCGACGATCAACTACTCGTCGTCCGAGAACTACGAACAGCAGATCGTCATCGACACCCAGGCTGGCAGCCCGCCCAACATCGCCATCCTGCCGCAGCCGGGCCTGATCCAGGATCTGGCCTCCAAGGGCCTGCTGACGCCGCTCGACGAGGGCACTGCCAATTTCATCAAGGAGAACTACGGCGCCGGCCAGTCCTGGGTCGATCTTGGCACCTACAAGGACAAGGACGGCAAGCCCGGCTTTTACGGCTTCCCGTTCAAGGCCGACCTGAAGTCGCTGGTCTGGTATGTGCCGGAGAATTTTGAGGAAGCCGGCTACGAGGTTCCCAAGACCTGGGAAGAGATGCAGGCGCTGACCGACAAGATCGTCGCCGATGGCGGCGTGCCGTGGTGCATCGGTCTGGGTTCGGGTGGCGCCACCGGCTGGCCGGCCACCGACTGGGTCGAAGACATCATGCTGCGCACCCAGGCGCCCGACGTCTATGACAAGTGGACCAGGAACGAGATTCCGTTCAACGATCCGGCCGTCGTCAACGCGCTCGACATCTTCGCCAAGATCGCCACCAACGACAAATATGTCGATGGCGGCAAGGCGGCGGTCGCCGCGACCGACTTCCGAGACAGCCCGAAGGGCCTCTTTGCCGTGCCGCCGAAGTGCTACATGCACCGCCAGGCGTCGTTCATCTCGTCCTTCTTCCCGGAAGGCACCAAGCTCGGCGAGGATGCCGACTTCTTCTACCTGCCGCCCGTCGCCGCCAAGCCCGAGCTCGGCAATCCCGTACTCGGCGGCGGCACGCTGTTCACCATCGCCAAGGACTCCAAGGCCGCGCGTGCCTTCATCGACTTCCTGAAGATGCCGCTCGCCCACGAGATCTGGATGGCGCAGTCGGGCTTCCTGACCCCGCTCAAGACGGCGAACAAGGAAGCCTATGGCAACGAAGCGCTGAAGAAGCAGGGCGACATCCTGGTCAACGCCTCGACCTTCCGCTTCGACGGTTCCGACCTGATGCCGGGCAAGATCGGCGCCGGCGCCTTCTGGACCGGCATGATCGACCTCGTCGGAGGCAAGCCCGCAGCCGATGTCGCAGCCGACATCCAGAAGAGCTGGGACGCGATCAAGTAAGCGTTCAAGCTAGTCCCCTCGCTTGCCGCTTCGCGGACGCCTTCCCCTTGTCGGGGGAGGCACCGGCGGCCCCGACCCGGTCCCCCCTCCCGCCGGGAGCGGTGCCCCGGCGTGTCGCGGAGAGCGGGTGAGGGGACTTCCTTTCAAGTCTGCTCGAACAAGTCCGTTGAAAAGGGCCCGTTGAAAAGGGCCGGTTGAAAGGGAATGATTCCCATGACGGCACAGATACTTTCGGCCATTTTCACCATCATCGTCGGCGTCGGCGGTTGCGTTGTCTATTACTGGGGCGCCAACAAGATCCTCGACGCGGTCTTTCCCTCGCGCGGCGTTTCAGGCGCTGCCGCCGTCGACAATCTGCGTCGCCAGGGCCTGATCCGGCCATGGCTGTTCGTCGGCCCGGCGATGCTGATCGTCACTGTCTACCTTGTCTATCCGGTGATCGAGACACTCAGGCTGTCCTTCATGGACCGTGGCGGCGAGAACTTCGTCGGCCTCGCCAACTACAGCTGGGCCTTCGGCGACCGCGAGTTCCGCAATTCGATCTTCAACAACCTGTTGTGGCTCGCCGTCGTACCGGCTGCCTGCACCTTCTTCGGCCTGATCATCGCCGTGCTCACCGACAAGATCTGGTGGGGCAACATCGCCAAAAGCCTGGTCTTTCTGCCGCTCGCCATCTCTTTCGTCGGCGCCAGCGTCATCTGGAAGTTCGTCTATGAGTATCGGGCCGAGGGCCAGACCCAGATCGGCATCCTGAACGCCGCCGTGCAGTATCTCGGCGGCAATCCGCAGGTGTGGATCTCGACGCCGTTCTGGAACAACTTCTTTCTGATGGTCATCCTGATCTGGATCCAGACCGGCTTTGCCATGGTCATCCTGTCGTCTGCCCTGCGCGGCATTCCGGAGGAGACCATCGAGGCCGCCGTCATCGACGGCGCCAACCCGTTCCAGATTTTCTGGAAGATCATGGTGCCGCAGATCTGGGGCACGATCGCGGTCGTCTGGACCACCATCACCATCCTGGTGCTCAAGGTCTTCGACATCGTGCTGACCATGACCAACGGCCAGTGGAACAGCCAGGTGCTGGCCAATCTGATGTTCGACTGGATGTTCCGCGGTGGTGGCGACTTCGGCCGCGGTGCGGCGATTGCCGTCATCATCATGCTCGCCGTCGTGCCGATCATGATCTGGAACATCCGCCAGGCCAATCGTGAAGGTGGGGGAGGACACTGACATGGCCAGTTCAAGGGGAAAATCCGTCATCGGCCGCTTCGGCGTCCACATCGCGGTGCTGGTCTTCGTTGCCATCTGGACCATCCCGACGCTCGGCATCCTGGTCAGCTCGCTGCGCGACAAGGATCAGCTCATCGTCTCGGGCTGGTGGACGGCGTTGTCGACTTCGTCTCAGACCGAGGCCGGGCGCACCGACGCCGCCGACAAGCAGGTCGAGAAGGACGGCAAGTTCCTGATCATGGGCAACCTGTTCGGCGCCGGCGACGCACGCACCGTGACCGCCTTCGGCACCAAGGCGCAGCAGCCGACGCAATTCGAAGCCGGCACTGCCGCCGACCTCGGCGAGGGCGTGACGCTTCAGGTCAATGACGACGGCTCCTACGTGATGTCGTCGCCCAAGGCCTTCGAGATCACCCGTGGCCAGCGTGTCTATTTCTCGGCCTCGGCGCCGCCGCGCTTCACCACCGACAACTACCGCACAGTGCTGTTTTCGGAAGGCATCGGACGCTCCTTCATCAATTCGCTGACGGTCACCATTCCGGCGACAATCATTCCGATCCTGATCGCCGCCTATGCTGCCTATGCGCTTGCCTGGATGCGTTTTCCCGGCCGCGCGCTGCTGATCGCCGTCATCATCGGCCTGCTCGTCGTGCCGCTGCAGATGTCCCTCATTCCGCTGCTCAAGCTCTACAATGGCGTCGGCCTGTTCTTCGGCGTGCCTGCCAAGACCTATCTCGGCATATGGCTGGCGCATACAGGCTTCGGCTTGCCCTTCGCGATCTATCTCCTGCGCAGCTACATTGCCGGCCTGCCGCGCGAGATCATGGAATCGGCGCGCATCGACGGCGCCAGCGACTTCGAGATCTTCGTCAAGATCGTGCTGCCGCTGTCCTTTCCGGTGCTCGCCTCCTTCGCCATCTTCCAGTTTCTCTGGGTCTGGAACGATCTGCTGGTGGCGATGGTCTTCCTTGGCTCGGGCTCCGACCAGCTGGTGCTGACCGGCAAGCTCAATGCCCTGCTCGGTTCGCGCGGCGGCGACTGGGAAATCCTCACCACCTCGGCCTTCGTCACCATCATCGTGCCGTTGATCGTGTTCTTCTCGCTTCAACGTTATTTCGTCCGCGGCCTGCTCGCGGGCTCAGTCAAGGGAGGCTAGCTCAGATGCAAGCCGCAATGCGCAAGTTCGAAAACCCTGAAACCGCTGTCGATCGCGACTGGTGGCGCGGGGCGGTGATCTACCAGATCTACCCCCGCAGCTATCAGGATTCGAACGGCGACGGCATCGGCGACCTCAGGGGCATCATCGACCGGCTGCCGCACATCGCCTCCCTGGGTGCGGATGCCGTCTGGATCTCGCCCTTCTTCAAGTCGCCGATGAAGGATTTCGGCTACGACATTTCGGACTATCTCGACATCGACCCGATGTTCGGCACGCTCGCCGACTTCGACGCTATGATCGCAGAAGCCCACCGCCTCGGCCTCAAGGTGATGATCGACGGGGTCATCTCTCACACCTCCGATCTGCACGCCTGGTTCAAGGAAAGTCGCGCCAGCCGCGACAATGCCAAGGCCGACTGGTACGTGTGGGCCGACGCCAAGCCCGATGGCAGCCCGCCCAACAACTGGCTGTCGATCTTCGGCGGCTCTGCATGGCAGTGGGACACCAGGCGCATGCAGTATTACCTGCACAACTTCCTGGCCGAGCAGCCCGACCTCAACTTCCACAACCGCGACGTCCAGGACGCGCTGCTCGACGTTACCCGCTTCTGGCTCGACCGTGGCGTCGACGGTTTTCGTCTCGACACCATCAATTTCTACTTCCACTCGGCAGGCCTCGAGGACAATCCGGCGCTGCCGCCGGAACAGCGCAACGACCAGACGGCACCCGCGGTAAACCCCTACAATTTCCAGGACCACATCTACGACAAGAGCCGGCCGGAGAATCTTGAATTCCTCGCCCGCTTCCGCGCCGTGCTAGACGAGTATCCGGCGGCCGCAGCTGTTGGCGAAGTCGGCGATTCCCAGCGCGGTCTCGAGGTCGTGGCGTCCTACACCGCCGGCGGCGACAAGGTGCAGATGTGCTACGCCTTCGACTTCCTGGCGCCGGAAAAGATATCGGCCGCCAAGGTGCGCACGGTGCTCGAAGATTTCGGCAAGGCGGCCAGCGACGGTTGGTCGTGCTGGGCCTTCTCCAACCACGACGTCGTCCGCCACGCCTCGCGCTGGGGCATGGGCGAGGCCGACCGCACCGCCTATCTCAAAGTGATCTCGGCGCTTCTGATGTCGCTGCGCGGTTCGGTCTGCATCTATCAGGGCGAGGAGCTTGGCCTGACCGAAGCCAGCCTCACCTTCGAGGATCTGCAGGACCCTTACGGCATCCGCTTCTGGCCCGAGTTCAAGGGCCGCGACGGCTGCCGCACGCCAATGGTGTGGAATAAGGACGCCGTCAATGGCGGCTTCTCCCGGGCGAAGCCCTGGCTGCCGGTGCCCGCGGATCATCTGGCGAAGGCTGTCGACACCCAGGAGGGTGATGCGGCCTCGCTGCTTGAGCACTACCGGCGCTTCCTGGCCTTCCGCCGTTCACATCCGGCGCTCGCCAAGGGCGAGATCGCCTTCCTCAAGGCAGAAGACGACGTCGTCGCCTTCACCCGTCGCGAAGGCAACGAGGAGGTCGTCTGCGTCTTCAATCTTGGCAGCGCGCCGGCTAACATCGACCTCGGAGGTCGTGGTCTGCAGCCCTTGCCGGGGCATGGGCTCGATGGAAATGCCAACGCCGGCGCAGTCCGGCTCGGTGGTTACGGCGCCTGGTTCGGGCGCTTCGTCTGACCGCAAATTAGGTACTGGGAGGAAACCATGGCCGATCTAACGCTCAGGGACGTCAAGAAGTCATACGGCAATCTCAACATTCTTCATGGCATCGACCTCGACATCAAGTCGGGCGAGTTCATCGTTTTCGTCGGCCCTTCGGGCTGCGGGAAGTCGACGCTGTTGCGTTCGATCGCAGGCCTGGAGGAGATCACCGGCGGTGAACTGTACATCGCCGGCGAGAAGGTCAACGACGTGCCGCCGTCCAAGCGCGGTATCGCCATGGTGTTCCAGTCCTACGCGCTCTATCCGCACATGACCGTCTACGACAACATGGCGTTCGGCATGAAGATCGCTGGCGAGAGCAAGGCCGAGATCGACAAGCGGGTGCGCGCCGCGGCCGAAATCCTGCAGCTGACCAAATATCTCGACCGCCTGCCCAAGGCGATGTCCGGCGGCCAGCGTCAGCGTGTCGCCATCGGCCGCGCCATCGTGCGCAACCCGAAGGTCTTCCTCTTCGACGAGCCGCTGTCCAACCTGGATGCCGCCTTGCGCGTCGCCACCCGCATCGAGATTGCCAAGCTGAAGGAATCGATGCCCAATACAACGATGATCTACGTCACCCACGACCAGGTCGAGGCGATGACGCTGGCCGACCGGATCGTCGTGCTCAAGGATGGCCGCATCGAGCAGGTCGGTTCGCCGATGGAGCTCTACAAGCATCCCGGCAATCTGTTCGTCGCCCAGTTCATCGGCTCGCCGGCGATGAACATCGTTGCCGGTACCATCGAAAGGACAGGCGAGACGAGCGTCGTCAGCCATGTCGGTGGCCACAAGAGCTCTGTTCCGGTGGCGACGCCCTCTGAGGCCCAGGGCAAGCCAGTCAGCTTCGGCGTGCGACCCGAGGATCTCTATGTTGCGACCGGTGACGACTACCTGTTCGAGGGGCTCGTCGACTATGTCGAGCAGCTCGGCGAGGTCCAACTGGTCTATGTCGACATCGGTCGCGCGGAGCAGCCGCTGGTGGCCAAGCTGCCCGGCAATGTCGAGGTCAAGCGCGGTGCCAAGATTCGGCTCGCCGCCAGTCCCGACGAACTGCACATCTTCGACAGTGAGGGTCATTCCTTTGCCCGCCGCCGGCTGACGGCTGCAGCTGCGTAAACGCCTTGCCGTCCCCTTTGCGGGGAGGGTGACCCAAAAAGGCCGGGTGTGGTGAGCGTGGGAACTCCTACGCCCAAACCCGCTCGGCTCTGTTGCTCGGCCCTCCCCACAAGGGGAAGGTATGCTGTTCACTCTACCGCCACCTGTTTCTGCCTGATCGCCGTCCGCCGCTTGGAGACAAAGAACGCCGCGACGAATGTCAGGCTCATCAGCAGAACGATGGTTGGCGCCGGCGCGCTGTCGATGAAGAAGCTGAGATAGACGCCCGACAACGAGCAAGACACCGCCACCAGCACTGACACCATAAGCATACGCTCGAAGCGGTCGGTGAGCAGGTAGGCGATTGCGCCGGGGGCGATCAGCATGGCAATGGCGATGATGATGCCGACGGCCTTCAGCGCGCCGACGATGGTCAAAGACAGTATCGTCAGCAGCCCATAATGCAGCAGCCTGACCGGCAGGCCGATGGCCTGCGCGTGCTGTGGGTCGAAGGCATGCAGCAACAGGTCGCGGCGGAAGAAGCCGATGGCACCTGTTGCCACCAGCGCGATGGCTGCCGTCTGGCCGACATCGCTCCAGCTCACGCCGAGCATGTCGCCGAACAGGATATGGTCGAGATGCACGTCGGTCTGGATCTTCGTGTAGAGCACGATGCCGAGGCCAAACATACCGGAGAAGACGATGCCCATGACGGTGTCTTCCTTGATCCGGCTGTTCTGCTTGAGATAGCCGGTTGCCAGCGCGCAGGTCATGCCGGCGGCAAAGGCGCCGACCGCCAGCGGCAGGCCGGCGATGTAGGCCAGCACGACGCCGGGCAACACCGCATGGCTGATGGCGTCACCCATCAGCGACCAACCCTTGAGCACCAGGAAGCAAGACAACAGTGCCATTGGCACCGCAACCAAAAGCGAGATGGCGAAAGCCTGCTGCATGAACGGGAAGGCGAAGGGCAGGGCGAGGGTTTCGATCATGCCCCAGCCTCCAGTTCCAGCCGCGCCCGTCGCCGCGCCGCAAGCAATCCGTGCTTGGGTGCGAAGACGAAGGCGACCAGGAAGATCAGCGTCTGCGCCACCACGATGATGCCGCCGGTCGCGCCGTCCAGAAAGTAGCTGGCATAGGCGCCGGCAAAGCTGGTCACGCTGCCGATCGCCACGCTGATGACGATCAACCGGGGAAACCGGTCGGTGAGCAGATAGGCCGTCGCCCCCGGCGTCACCACCATGGCGATGACCAGGAAGGCGCCCACTGTCTGCAAAGCCGCCACCGTCGAGGCCGACAGCAGCATGAAAAACAGCACCTTGAGCAAATCAGGGTTCAGCCCGATCGAGCGCGCGTGGTTCTCATCGAAGAAGGCGACCATCAGGTCTTTCCATTTGGCGAGCAGGATCGCCAGCGAAATGCCGCCGATCAGGACTAGCTGCAACGTGTCGGAAGGCGTCACCGCCAGGATGTTGCCGAGCACGATGGTCTGGATGTTCACCGAGGCCGGCGACAGCGAGATCATGAACAGGCCAAGCCCGAAGAAGGAGGTGAAGATCAGCCCGATGATGGCGTCCTCCTTCAGCTTGGTGCGCTGGTTGAGAAACAGCATGGCGCCCGCCGCCAGCCCGCCCGACAGGAACGCGCCGAGCGCGAAGGGCAGGCCGAGCATGTAGGCGCCGGCGACGCCTGGGACAATCGAATGCGAAAGCGCGTCGCCGATCAGCGACCAGCCCTTGAGCATCAGATAGGCCGACAGGAAGGCGCAGACGCCGCCGACGAGTGCAGACACCCACATGGCGTTGAGCATGTAGCCGTAGCCGAACGGCTCGATCAGCGTGGAGATCATTTCCGGCGCCCACCCGATTTGTCGGCCCGATCATTGCCGTTTCCGTCGCCATAGATGACGAAGGGTCGCTCGTCGTCGGTCAGCACCGTCACCTGTCGCGTATCGGCATCGTCATGCAGTTCGGAGCCGCCGAGGATGAACTGGCGCAGCACGCCGCCGAAGGCCTTTTCGAGGTTGGCCTTGGTGAAGGTTTCAGAAGTCGGCCCGGCCGCCAGAACGGTCCGGTTGATCAGGACGGCGCGGTCGCAGAAGCGTGGCACAGAACCCAGATTGTGGGTCGACACCAGCATCACCCGACCTTCGTCGCGCAGGCCCTGCAAAAGCGCGATGATCGCCTCTTCGGTGCGCACGTCGACGCCGGTGAAGGGTTCGTCGAGCAGGATGAGTTCGCCCTCCTGCGCCAGCGCGCGGGCCAGGAATACACGCTTCTTCTGCCCGCCCGACAGTTCGCCGATCTGGCGCTTGCGGAAGTCGGCCATGCCAACGCGTTCGAGCGCTGCGTCCACCGCCTCGCGGTCGATGCCGCGCGTCATGCGGAGGAAATTCATGTGGCCATAGCGGCCCATCATGACGACATCCTCGACAAGGACTGGAAAATTCCAGTCGACGTCCTCGCTTTGCGGCACATAGGCGACGAGGTTTTTCCTCAGCGCTTCGCGTGCCGGCTGGCCTAAAATCTCGACGCTGCCTGACGCCAGCGGCACGAAGCCCATGATCGATTTGAACAGGGTCGACTTGCCCGAGCCGTTGACGCCGACGAGCGCGGTGATGGTGCCGCGCGGAATGGCGAATGAGGCGTTGCGCAAGGCGGTGTGGCCGTTGCGGTAGGTCACCGAGATATTGGAGACGTTGAGCCCGTCGCCCGGGGCGGCCTCCGCCTGGGGCCGCCCTTTCATGGGTGCAGTCATTGGGTCAGTCCCTTGACGATGGTCTGAGTGGTGACGCTCAACAGGTCGAGATAGGTCGGCACCGGGCCGCTCTCATCGCTCAGCGAGTCGACATAGAGCACGCCGCCATATTTTGCCCCGGTCTCGCGTGCGACCTGCTCGGCAGGCTTCGACGACACGGTGCTTTCGCTGAACACGGCCGGAATGCCGTTGGCCTTGACGAGGTCGATCACCTTGCGCACCTGCTGGGGAGTGCCTTGCTGGTCGGCATTGATCGGCCAAAGATAGACCTCCTTCAGCCCGAAGTCGCGCGCCAGGTAGGAGAAGGCGCCTTCACTGGTGGCGAGCCAGCGGCGCTCGGCAGGGATGGTCTCGATGGCCTTGTGAATCGGCGCCACCGTCGCCTTGATCTTCTCGGCATAGGCGGCGGCGTTCCTGGCGTAGACCTCGGCGTTTTCAGGGTCTTTCTCGGCGAAGGCCTTGCGAATGTTCTCGACATAGATCAGCGCCGCCTCTGGAGACATCCAGGCATGCGGGTTGGGCTTGCCCGTATAGGGACCCTCGGCGATGCCCATCGGCACAACGCCATCGGAGACGACGGCCTGGCTGACGCCGTCGAGGTTTTCGAAGAACTTCTGGAACCACAGTTCGAGGTTCAGGCCGTTCCACAAAACGAGGTCGGCCTTCTGGGCGCGCAGGATGTCGCCCGGCGTCGGCTGGTAGTTGTGAATCTCGGCATTGGGCTTGGTGATCGATTCCACCTCGGCTGCGTCGCCGGCGACGTTGCGGGCGATGTCGGCGATCACGGTGAAGGTGGTCACCACCTTCATCTTGCCGCCCGCCGCGCTGTCCTGAGAGCAGGCCGAAAGCCCGAGCGCCGCCGCAAGCAGAGCGATGGCGGCGAAGGTGGTGCGAAGTGCTGTCATGGTAATCCCGTTTCAGAATGCCGCACCGAAGGGGCGGCAGCTACGGTGCCTTACCTAATGGCAGTTGGTGCGCCTGTCAATGCAATTGCAAATCGTTTGCAAGTAGAGATGTGACTGTCGCTTACTGAACCTTCCGAAGTGGTCTTGTTGCGCGGGCGACGGCAGGCAGGATGGTCGATGCGTGGATAGCTTGTTGACGCTTTTAGCTTCTTTTTAGCTCCCACAGATCGGCTATGCCGCGATCCGTCCGATCGCCAGCGTCGCCAACATCTCGGGGCCTTTTTGATGCAACGTGGCAGAATGAGCGCCCCTGGCGACGAGACTAATCTCCCTCCTTGTGGGGGAGATGGCCGGCAGGCCATCACGGCGGGGAGGGTTGGCTTCGTATAGCGCGGGCCGTCTTCCACTTGCTCCCACGCGGGGGACACGCATCGCCCCACTTCACCTGGGGATGAACGGCGACATAATCTTTTGCAACTGAGTGTCATCTGGCACATAGTCGCGCCATGACGAAGACGCCTGTGAAACATGCTCCCAAGAAGCCGGACTACGAGAAAGCGCTGCGCAAGGCGGGCATCCGCATCACGCGGCCGCGCAAGATCATCCTTGGCATTCTGGGTGAAACTGAGGACCATCCCGACGCGCTGGAGATCTTCCGCCGCGCCGAACAGGTCGACAAGAGCATCTCGCTTTCGACAGTCTACCGCACCATGAAGTTGCTCGAGGAGATGGGGGCCATTCACCGCCATGCCTTCGAGGGCGGGCCATCGCGCTTCGAGCAGGCTGGCGGCGATCACCACGATCATCTCATCGACATGGACACCGGCGACGTCATCGAATTCCGCTCCGATCGCATCGAGCAGCTGCAGCAGGAAATCGCCCGCCAGCTCGGCTACGACATCGTCCATCACCGGCTCGAGCTCTACGGCCGCCGCCGCAAGGACTGATGACGCAAGGTCAGGCCACGACGAGTTGATCGACCGGCGACAAGGCGCGTCGGGCGGCGAGTTGACCTCGGCAAAAGCGCGGTCAATCATGCCGCGTCTTCGACGACAGCAATCAGCAGACAGGACCAGCGACCATGGAAAAAGCCGAAATCGGACTGATCGGATTGGGCACGATGGGCTCGAACCTGGCGCTGAACATCGCCGAAAAAGGCCATCGTATCGCCGTCTTCAATCGCACACCGGCCCGGACGCAGGCGTTTGTCGAATCGGCGGGCGCCTTGCGCGACATGGTCGTGCCCTGCGGCTCGATCGAGGAACTGGCCGCCGCCATCCGCCCGCCGCGACCGATCATCATCATGGTGCTGGCCGGCGATCCGGTCGACCAGCAGATCGCAGCCCTGCGCCCGGTTCTCGCCGCCAACGACATCATCATCGATGCCGGCAACGCCAATTTCCGCGACACGATGCGCCGCTTCGAGGAGCTCGACGGCTCGGGCCTGACCTTCATCGGCATGGGTGTCTCGGGCGGTGAAGAGGGCGCGCGCCACGGCCCCTCGATCATGGTCGGCGGCACGCCTGAATCCTATGCCCGCGTCGAGGACGTGCTGACCGCGATTTCGGCCAAGTACAAGGGCGAGCCCTGCGCCGCCTGGCTCGGGCCGAACGGCGCCGGCCATTTCGTCAAGACCATCCACAACGGCATCGAATATGCCGACATGCAGATGATCGCTGAGATCTACGGCATCCTGCGCGACGGGCTGTCGATGACGCCGAAGCAGATCGCGCCGGTCTTTGCCGGCTGGAACAAGGGCCGGCTCGAATCCTACCTGATCGAAATCACCGCATCGGTGCTCGAAGCCGACGATCCCAAGACCGGAAAGCCGGTGGTCGATATCATCCTCGACCGCGCCGGTCAGAAGGGCACCGGCAAGTGGTCGGTCATCGAGGCACAGCAGCTTGGCATCCCGGCGACAGCCATCGAAGCGGCGGTCGCGGCACGCGTGCTGTCGTCGATGAAGGATGAACGGCTGGCGGCGGAAAAGGCCTACGGCGCCAACACGCTGAAATTCGCCGGCAACAAGGACGAGGTACTCGGCGATCTTGAGCTTGCACTGTTTGCCGGCAAGATTGCTGCCTATGCGCAAGGCTTCGCCGTGATGGCCGGCGCGTCGAAGGAATTCGGCTGGAACCTGCCGATGCCGACCATCGCCAAGATCTGGCGCGCCGGTTGCATCATCCGTTCGCAGTTCCTCGACACCATCGCCGAAGCTTTCGGCAAGGCCGATCGGTCGACCAATCTTTTGATGGTGCCGGCCTTTGTCGAGATCATGGGCAAGGCGCATCCGTCGCTGCGCCGCATCGTCGCCCGCGCCGCCGAGGCCGGGCTGCCGGTGCCGGCGCTGTCGTCGGCGCTGGCCTATTTCGACGGCTATCGCCAGGGTCGCGGCTCGACCGATCTCACCCAGGCGCAACGCGATTTCTTCGGCGCTCACGGCTTCGAGCGCATCGACGAGCCGGGCGCGCACCACGGGCCGTGGGGCAGCGGCAGTTAGCGTCCTCAGGGAAGTGTCGGGCAGCGCTGCCCCTCATCCGCCTGCTGACAGCGTCTCCCGGTGAATGGGGAGACGGGAAGCTGCCGCGGCGCGGCCCCCCTCGCCACGTATACGGGGAGAGGGCTGCTCAGGTGGTGTCGTCTTTTCCTGATCCGGGTGTCTCGTAGGCCTCGACCGCCTTGGGCTTGCTGAGGCTCTGCAGGGCACCGATGTCGCGCCCGGCGATGCGGCCGAGCACGGCGCGGGCGAGTTCGGCGCCCGCCAGCCGCACGTCTTCATTGACGACGTAGAGCTGCGGTCTGAGCAGGTGCAGCAGTTTTGACGATTGCTTGGAAACGATGTCGACGTCCTGGCCGATCCGGAAGCCGGCCTCCTCGATGCCGGCGACCAGCGCGAAGGTGCCGGCCCCCGCGCCGCTGACGAAGGCATCTGGACGGTTGGGTCGGCGCATCAGCTCGACGGTCTGCTTTCGAATGTCCTCGATGGAATGGTCGACGGTGGCCATCGGGAACGGCACTTCGCTCAATCCGTGTTCCATCAGGGCGTCAGCGAAGCCGTCGCGCATGTGATGGTAGTAGCTGAGGTTCGAGGGCGGGGCGAGCAGCGCCAGGCGCTTGCGCCCGAGCGCTGCGAGCTTCTTCACCGCCTCGATTGAATAGGCATGGTTGTCGAAATCGTGGAACGCATGGTCGATGCCCATATGGGTGCGGCCATGGGTGGCAAAAGGCATGCCGCGCTCGGTCATGTAACGCACACGTTTGTCGTCGGGTTCGGTGCGCGAGATGATGACGCCGTCGGCCGACGCCGTCTCGACGACATAACGCACCGGCTCCAGCGGATCGTTGTTGCGCGAATAGGGTGTCACCACCAGGTGATAGGGAGTCTGCGCCAGCGCCTCGGAGATGCCGTAGATGAGGTCCGAGACGAAGCCGCCGACCTGCTCCTCGGTGTCGAGCACCAGGCTGATGACATTGGTCTTGCCGGTGCGCAGGCGCACGCCGGCGCGGTTTGGCCGGTAACCGATCTGGCGGGCGACGAGCTGCACGCGCTGCCTGGTCGCCGCGCCGATTTCGGGGGCGTCCTTGAGCGCGCGCGAGACGGTCGTGACGCCGAGGCCGGTCATGAAGGCGATGGTCTTCAGCGTCGGCGGATTGGCCTCGCCGCCAGCGGCCTGGTCGGCATTTTCATCCGGCGGTGTCTTGTCGTTCATGGCCATTGCCCCACCGTGATCCCTGCTCGGCGCATATCGCATTTGCATGATGGACCTGACAAGCGCTTTCCTGCAAGAACTGTAACGTTTCACATTGTGCCAATTCACGGTGTTTTTGGAGAGCCCCCACGGTCGACGGCTCAGGCGTGACCGTGCGCTGCAAAATGGCTGTCGACTGTTGATTCATCTGCATGATTTGCTTGGAAATGCTGCATTGCGGCGCGATTTACCAGCGCAACAGGGCTGCTGCTTCTCCTGGCTTTAGTTCGGCTCGCGAAGAAAATATCGCACACCCATTGCAGCGGCCAAAAACTTCGCCTAACGTCCGTACCTGTAACGTTTCAGATTCAGGGAGGAGTACGATGCGTTATAGGCTGACGACAGCTGCATTTGCAGCAAGCGTCGTGTTTGGGGCTGCAGGTTCAGCCTCCGCGACCGATCTCGAAGTGACGCACTGGTGGACCTCCGGCGGCGAGGCGGCGGCAGTTGCCGAACTCGCCAAGGCCTTCGATGCCACCGGCAACAAATGGGTCGACGGCGCCATCGCCGGTTCCGGTGACATCGCTCGCCCGATCATGATCGGGCGCATCACCGGCGGCGATCCGATGGGCGCAACCCAGTTCAATCATGGCCGCCAGGCGGAAGAGCTCGTCCAGGCTGGATTGATGCGCGATTTCACCGAACTGGCACAGAAGGAGGGCTGGACAAAGTTCATCCACCCCAAGAGCCTGCTCGACGGCTGCACGCTGGACGGCAAGATCTACTGCGTGCCGGTCAACATCCATTCGCAGCAGTGGCTGTGGCTGTCCAACAAGGCCTTTGCCGACGCCGGCGTGGCGGTACCGAAGAACTGGGACGAGTTCGTCGCAGCGGCGCCGGCGCTGGAAAAGGCGGGCATCGTACCGCTCGCCATCGGCCAGCAGCCCTGGCAGACGACGCTCGCCTTCCAGGTCATCCTCGTCGCACTTGCCGGTCCGGAAACGTTCCAGAAAGTGTTTGGCGACAAGGACGCGACTTTGGCTGCCGGCGCCGAAATGGCCAAGGTCTTCGCCGCCGCCGACCAGGCGCGCCAGATGTCGGCCAGGTCCAACGTCCAGGAGTGGAACCAGGCGACAAGCATGGTCATCAACGGCAAGGCCGGCGGACAGATCATGGGCGACTGGGCTCAGGGCGAGTTCCAGGTCGCCGGCCAGGTTGCCGGCAAGGATTACACCTGCCTGCCCGGCCTCGGCGTCAACGAGATCATCTCGACCGGCGGCGATGCCTTCTACTTCCCCAAGCAGACCGATCCTGAAAAGGCCAAGGCACAGGAGGCGCTTGCCTCGGTGATGCTGTCGCCGGCGACCCAGGTTGCCTTCAACCTCAAAAAGGGCTCGCTGCCGGTGCGCGGCGACGTCGACCTGAACGCCGCCAATGACTGCATGAAGAAGGGGCTCGAGATCCTCGCCAAGGGCAACATCATCCCGGCGCCCGACCAGTTGATGTCGGCCGATGGCGTGACCCAGATCAATGATCTGTTCGTGGAGTTCTTCGCCAACAAGGAGCTTTCGCCACAAGACGCGCAGAAACGCTTTGCCGAAATCATCGCCGCTGCGGACTAGGGCAGGGCATCCGGGCTTCCCGACCCGGTTCCTGCCTGAGATGCTGCAGTCCTGTCAGCGGCGTTCTGCCGGCCCCGACATGTCGGGACCGGCAGATTGGCTGACGATCCGGATGGGTGCCGACCGATGACCCCGACGTATCAGGGCCGACCATTCAGCTTGTTTCGCAACCTGAATGCCAAGATCGCCTCGATCCCGATGATCCTGACCGCGCTGGTCATTTTCGTCGGCGGCACGGCGTGGACGGTGTTTTATTCCTTTACCAACTCCAAACTGCTGCCCCGCGCCAGCTTCGTCGGCTTCGACCAGTACGAGCGACTGTGGGCGACGCCGCGCTGGCTGGTGGCGGTCGAGAACCTCGCCATCTACGGCGTCTGCACGCTGGTCTTTTCACTGGTCATCGGCTTTGTGCTGGCTGCCCTGATGGACCAGAAGATCCGTTTCGAGAACACCTTCCGCACCATCTTTCTCTACCCTTTCGCGCTGTCCTTCATCGTCACCGGCCTGGCGTGGCAGTGGATCCTCAATCCAAATTTCGGCATCCAGCAGGTGGTTCGCAATCTCGGCTGGGAAAGCTTCACCTTCGACCCGCTCTACAATGCCGACATCGTCATCTACGGCATTCTGATCGCCGGGCTGTGGCAGGGCACGGGGCTGATCATGTGTCTGATGCTGGCAGGCCTGCGCGGCATCGACGGCGACATCTGGAAGGCGGCGCGCGTCGACGGCATCCCGACCTGGAAGACCTATGTCTTCATCGTCATCCCGATGATGCGGCCGGTGCTTGTGACCACGTTGGTGATCATCGCCAGCGGCATCGTCAAGGTCTACGACCTCGTTGTCGCCCAGACCAGCGGCGGCCCCGGCATCGCATCCGAAGTGCCGGCCAAATACGTCTACAACTACATGTTCCTGGCGCAGAATCTGGGGCAGGGCTTCGCCGCCTCGACAATGATGCTGCTGTCGGTCGTCATCGTCATCGTGCCCTGGGCCTATCTCGAATTCGCCAGGAGGCGCCGCCATGGCTGAGCAGCTTCTGCGCGCCGCCCCCGAACTTGCGGTGGCAAGCGCCATGCCCGCCCGCGCAAGGGCGCTGTCGGGGCCGCATGGCCCCAGGCCGCGCCGCCGCTTCTCCCGCCGCAACGTCTTCATCTACGGCACGCTGGCGCTTGTCGCCGTCTACTACCTGCTGCCGCTCTATGTGATGGTGGTGACGTCGCTGAAGGGCATGCCCGAAATCCGGCTCGGCAACATCTTCTCGCCGCCGGTCGAGATCACCTTCGAGCCATGGATCAAGGCATGGTCGACGGCCTGCACCGGCCTCAATTGCGACGGGCTGTCGCGCGGCTTCTGGAACTCGGTGATGATCACCGTGCCGTCGGTGTTCCTGTCGATATCAATCGCCTCGATCAATGGCTACGCGCTGGCCAACTGGCGCTTCAAAGGCGCCGAGGTGTTTTTCACCGTGCTCGTCGTCGGCGCCTTCATTCCCTACCAAGTGATGCTCTATCCTGTAGTCATCGTGCTGCGCGAGATCGGCCTCTATGGCTCGCTGTGGGGCCTGGTGCTGGTGCACACCATCTTCGGCATGCCGATCCTGACGCTGTTGTTCCGCAACTATTTCGCCTCGCTGCCGGAGGAGCTGTTCAAGGCGGCTCGTGTCGACGGTGCCGGCTTCTGGACGATCTATCTCAGGATCATGCTGCCGATGTCGTTGCCGATCTTCGTCGTGGCGATCATCCTGCAGGTCACCGGCATCTGGAACGATTTCCTGTTCGGCGTCGTCTACACCAAGCCCGACACCTATCCGATGACGGTCCAGCTCAACAACATCGTCAACGCCGTACAGGGCGTGAAGGAGTACAACGTCAACATGGCAGCCACCCTTCTGACCGGACTGGTTCCGCTCGTCATCTACTTCATTTCAGGCAAGCTTTTCGTCCGCGGCATCGCCGCCGGCGCGGTGAAGGGGTGAGGCGATGACGAGTGTCCAGGTCAGGGACGTTTCGCTCAGCTTCGGCGCCTATGATGTGCTCAAGGAGCTAAACCTCGACGTGCCCGAGGGCGAGTTCCTGGTGTTGCTCGGTCCCTCCGGCTGCGGCAAGTCCACGCTGCTCAACTGCATAGCCGGCCTGCTCGACGTGTCCGAAGGGCAGATCTTCATCAAGGGCAAGAACGTCACCTGGGAGGAGCCCAAGGATCGCGGCATCGGCATGGTGTTCCAGTCCTATGCGCTCTATCCGCAGATGACGGTGGAGGGAAACCTGTCCTTCGGCCTGAAGACGGCAGGCATGGCGAAGGACGAGATCGCAAGGCGTATCGCCCGCGCAGCCGAGATCCTGCAGATCGAGCCGCTGCTCCAGCGCAAGCCGGCGGCGCTGTCGGGCGGGCAGCGCCAGCGCGTGGCGATCGGCCGGGCGCTGGTACGTGATGTCGACGTGTTCCTGTTCGATGAGCCACTGTCCAATCTCGACGCCAAACTGCGCTCGGAGCTGCGCGTCGAAATCAAGCGGCTGCACCAGAAACTCGCCAACACCATGATCTACGTCACCCACGACCAGATCGAGGCGATGACGCTGGCCGACCGCATCGCCGTCATGAAGGGCGGCGTGATCCAGCAGCTCGACGCGCCGCAGGTGATCTACAACAAACCGGTCAATCGCTTCGTCGCCGGCTTCCTCGGCTCGCCCGGCATGAACTTTCTCGACGGCGAGGTTGAGGGCGATGCGCCGACATTCGTCGCGACAGACACAAAGATACCGCTCGGCCGCTACGGTTTTGGCGACGCGGCTAAGCCCGGCAAGGCGGTGTTCGGCGTGCGGCCGGAGCACATTGCCACGGGCGATGCCGCTGCTGCCATGCCCTTTCAAGTGGACGCCAGGGTCGAGCTGGTCGAACCGATGGGTTCGGACACGCTGGTCTGGACGAAGCTTGGCGGCCAGAGTTTCGCCTTCCGCGTCGAGGCCGAACGCCATCTGGCGTCGGGCGATCAGCTGCGCATCGGCTTCGATCCAGCGCGCGCCTCGCTGTTCGACGGCCAGAGCGGCAGCCGCATGTGAAATCCCCTCCCAAACAAACGGACAGAACCATGGACTGGTCATTCCAACTCTACAGCGCCCGCAACTTTCAACCCTGGCAGAATGTGCTCAAGACGCTCGGCGCCCTCGGTTACGCCCAAGTCGAGGGCTTTGGCGCCGTCTACGAAGAGCCCGCGGCGTTCCGCGCCGAGCTCGACAAGAACGGTCTGGCCATGCCGAGCGGCCATTTCGGCATCGACCTTCTGGAGCAGGATTTCGCCAAGGCGGCAGGCATCGCCAGGACGCTCGGCATGAAGCTGATCGCCTGCCCGTGGCTCGAGCCGGCGGAACGGCCTACCGACGCGGATGGCTGGCGGGCATTCGGCAGGCGTCTTGCTGCCATTGGCGCAAAGGCCAAAGAAGCAGGTTTCGACTTTGCCTGGCATAACCATGACTTCGAGTTCGTGCCGGTTGGCGGCGTGGTGCCACAACGCGTGATCCTGGAGGCCGCCCCTGAGGTCGGCTGGGAAATGGACGTCGCCTGGGTGATCCGCGGCGGATCCGACCCGCTGCACTGGATCGAGGAGTTCGGCCCGCGCATCCTGGCTGTCCACGTCAAGGACATCGCGCCTCAAGGCTTGGCGACGGATGAGGACGGCTGGTCCGACGTCGGACACGGCACGGTCGACTGGGCGGGGCTGGTGACGGCTTTGCGCAAGAACACGCCGGCGAAGTATTTTGTCATGGAACACGACAACCCGGCCGATTTCGAGCGCTTCGCAAGCCGCTCGATCGCAGCCGCCAAGACCTTCTAGGGGGAACAGCATATGGCAAGGAAACTCGGCGTCGGGGTGATCGGCTGCGGTAACATCTCGAAGACCTACTTCAAGCATGCGCCTGAATTCAAAGGCATCGAGATGCGTGCCTGCGCCGACATCAACATGGATGCGGCCAAGGCACGGGCGAAGGAATTCAAGCTGCGCGCCGAGACGGTCGAAGGGCTTTTGGCATCTGACGACATCGACATCGTCGTCAATCTGACCATTCCGGCGGTGCACTACGAGGTGTCGAGGCAGGCAATCGAAGCTGGCAAGCACGTCTATTCGGAAAAGCCATTCGTGCTGGCCATCAAGGACGGGCTCGACCTCAAGAAGCGCGCCGACAAGAAGGGCGTGCGCATCGGCTCGGCGCCCGACACCTTCCTCGGCGGCTCACATCAACTGGCGCGGCACTTGATCGACACCGGCAAGCTCGGCAGGATCACCTCGGGCACCTGCCACGTGATGAGCCATGGCATGGAGCATTGGCACCCCAACCCCGACTTCTTCTTCCAGCCGGGCGGCGGGCCGATCCTCGATCTCGGACCGTATTACATCGCCAATCTGGTCCAGTTGATCGGGCCGGTTGCCCGCGTGGCTGCACTGTCGTCGATCCCGGCGAAGGAGCGAACCATCTTGTCGAAGCCACGCGCTGGCGAGAAGATTCCGGTGACGACACCGACGACGATCCTTGCGCTGATGGAGTTCGAGAACGGCGCTGTCTTTACCTTCAATGCCAGCTGGGATGTCTGGAACAGCGGCCACGCGCCGATGGAGCTTTATGGCGAGCAGGGCACCATCCACATGCCGGACCCCAATTTCTTCGGCGGTGATCTCAGCTACACCAGGGGCGAAAAGCCTGTGAAGACGCTGCCGAAATGGGACCACCCCTTCTCGGTTGCCAACGAGAAGCATCCGCACGGCATGATGGCCAATTACCGCACGGCGGGTCTCGCCGACATGGCGCTGGCAATCATGCAGGGCAGGCCCCATCGCTGTTCGCTGGAACTCGCCAACCACGTCATCGATATCATGACCGGTATACTGAAGTCGGGCGAGACGAAGAAGTTCGTCGAGATGCAGACGACCTGCGAGCGCCCGGAGCCGCTCGGCCCGGCTGCTGCAAGGGGGCTGCTGGCTCCGTCGAAATAGGCTAAGACAGGGGAACGGCCTATCGGCCGATTCCCCTTTCCATTCGAGGACAGCATCATGACCTGGCAGCCGGCTGCGAACCGTTACGAAAACATGGTCTACAATCGCTGCGGCAAATCGGGGCTCAAACTGCCGGCGATCTCGCTCGGCCTGTGGCACAATTTCGGCGAGGACACGCCGCACAACACCAAGCGCGCCATCTGCCAGAAGGCTTTCGACCTCGGCATCACCCACTTCGACCTTGCCAACAATTATGGCCCGCCGCCCGGCTCGGCCGAGACCGCCTTCGGCGACATCCTGCGCACCGACTTTGCCGGTCTCCGCGACGAGATGATCATTTCGACCAAGGCCGGTTACGACATGTGGCCCGGTCCCTACGGCGAGTGGGGCAGCCGCAAATATGTGTTGGCGAGTCTCGACCAGAGCCTGAAGCGCATGGGTCTCGACTATGTCGACATCTTCTATTCGCACCGCTTCGACCCGGACACCCCGCTCGAAGAGACGATGGGTGCGCTCGACCATGCCGTGCGCTCCGGCAAGGCGCTTTATGCCGGCATCTCCTCATACAATGCCCAGCGCACCCGTGAGGCGGCCGACATCCTGCGCCAGCTCGGTACGCCCTGCCTGATCCACCAGCCGAGCTATTCGCTGATCAACCGCTGGGTCGAGGATGACGGCCTGCTCGACGCGCTCGACGGGTTGGGCATCGGTTCGATCGTGTTCTCGCCGCTGGCACAGGGCATGCTGACCGGCAAATATCTCGGCGGCGTGCCGGAAGGCAGCCGCGCATCGCAGGGCAAGTCGCTGCGCCCGGCCTTCCTCAACGACAAGAACCTCGCCAACATCCGTGCGCTGAACGGTATTGCCGAACGCCGCGGCCAGACGCTGGCGCAGATGGCGCTGGCCTGGGTGCTGCGTGGCGGCCGCGTCACTTCGGCACTGATCGGCGCCAGCCGTCCTGAGCAGGTCGAGGATTGTGTCGGCGCGCTGAAGAACGCAATCTTCACCGATGCGGAACTGGCCGAGATCGACACCTATGCCCGCGAGGCCGACATCAACCTGTGGGCCCGCTCGTCCGAGCGCGAAGGGCCGGCGCGGCAGAAGAAATAAGCTGGTGCTCTGAAGGTTCGAAACATGCAGGCGGCGGGCGTTCCCGCCGTTTGCTTTTGGGGCAGATTGTCTTTGCCGGCCGGACGCGCTAGCAAAACCCGTGTCCAGTCGCCATCTTAGGCGGTGGATTGTTCCGTCCGGGCATCGGCCCGGCCGAGGAAGGTGAAAGCGGAAAGATGGCGGCGCGGGTTACGCTGACGAAGAACCAGCAGAAGGTTCTGGAGAAACTCGAAGTGGCGACCGGACCGCTCAGCGCCTACACGCTGCTCGACCAGTTGCGCGACGAGGGTTTTCGCGCGCCGCTGCAGGTCTATCGCGCCCTTGAAGCGCTGATGAAGGACGGGTTCGTCCATCGCCTCGAAAGCCTGAATGCCTTCGTCGCCTGCTCCGAGCCGCACGACCACAGCCATCACAACCACCGCATGACGGCCTTTGCCATCTGCGACACCTGTGGCCAGGTGACCGAGATCTCGGACGAGACGATCGGCAAGCAGCTCGATCACTGGGTTGGATCGACCGGCTTCGTCGCCAAGAAGGCAGTAATCGAGTTCCGCGGCACTTGCGCCAAATGTGCTGCGATCGCCGCCTGAACCAGCTTAGCGTGCCGTCGCAAACGCGAACCAGACGGCCACGGCCGCCAGCAGCGCCGACAGGAACTTTCGCGCGACCTTCTCAATCCGTGGGTTGTTGAGCAAGGGCTCGAGCGTCCCTGCCAGTGCCACGATCAATGCATGGATGATGGTCGCGACCGCGACATAGATGGCGGTCAGCGTGAGCGTCTGCGACAGCACCGGCTTGTCGGCGATGATGAAGGTCGGCAGCACAGCGACATAGAACACCGCCGCCTTCGGGTTCAGAAGGTTGGTTACCAGCCCGCGGGTGAAATAGCGCCGGTCGGCATCGTTGCCTTCGGATACCACGTCGCCCGGACCGCGCCAGCCTTCATAGGCGAGAAAGAGCAGGAACAATACGCCGGCCCAGCGCAGGCCCTCGTAGAGCAGGTGCGATGACTGGATCAATTCGGTGACGCCAAGTGCCGCGACCACGCCGATGGTGGCGAGACCGAGCGCGATGCCGGCCACCGTGGCGAAGCCGGCGCGGCGGCCTTCGCCAGCCGACACCAGTGCCAGATAGGTCATGTTTGGCCCCGGTGTCAGCTCGATGATGACAGAGGTCAGGGAAAAGGAAAGCAGCGTCGGCAGGTCAGATGCCGCCGCGAACTCCATCTCAGTGCGCTTCGTCCCAGCTGTCGGCGGCGTTGGCGTCGACATGCAGCGGCACCGACATCGACGCGGCCGGCATGGCCGCGTTCTCCATCACGTGCCGAACTACAGGGATCGTCGCTGCGACCTCATTCTCGACAGTTTCGAAGATCAGTTCATCGTGTACCTGGAGCAGCATGCGCGCCGACAGCTTGGCCGCGATCAGTGCGTCGTCCATGCGGATCATCGCCCGGCGGATGATGTCGGCTGCGGTGCCTTGCAGGCGGGCGTTGATCGAGGCGCGTTCATTGAAGGCGCGTACCGACGGGTTCGACGAGCGGATTTCGGGATAGTGGATGCGGCGGCCGAAGATGGTCTCGACATAGCCGTTGTCACGGCAGAACGCCTTGGTCTCGTCCATATAGGCGCGGATGCCGGGGAAGCGCTCGAAATACTTCTTGATGTAGTCGGACGCTTCCTCGCGCGGGATCGACAGCTGATTGGCGAGGCCGAAGGCCGAGATGCCGTAGATGATGCCGAAGTTGATTGCCTTGGCGCGGCGGCGCACTTCCGACGGCATGCCCTCGACCGGCACCGAGAACATTTCGGATGCCGTCATGGCATGGATGTCGACGCCGTCGGCGAAAGCCTGCTTGAGCTGGGCAATGTCGGCGACATGGGCGAGCACGCGCAGCTCGATCTGGCTGTAGTCGGCCGAGATCAGCTTGTTGCCCTTGTCGGCGATGAAGGCGGTGCGGATCTTGCGGCCTTCGGCGGTGCGGATCGGAATGTTCTGCAGGTTAGGATCCGACGACGACAGCCGGCCGGTGGTGGTGGCGGCCAGCGCGTAGGAGGTGTGGACGCGTTTGGTCTCGGGGTTGATGAAACCGGGCAGGGCGTCGGTATAGGTCGATTTCAGCTTGGTCAGCTGGCGCCAATCAACGATCTTGCGCGGCAGCTCGTGGCCTTCGGCGGCGAGATCCTCGAGCACCTGCGCCGAGGTCGACCACTGGCCGGTCTTGGTCTTGGTGCCGCCGGGCAGGCCCATGCGGCCGAACAGGATGTCGCCGAGCTGCTTGGGCGATCCGATGTTGAAGCGCTCGCCGGCAAGCGTGTTGATCTCGTCTTCAAGCCGCGCGGCACCCTGGGCGAGCTCGCCCGACAGCCGCGACAGGATCTGCCTGTCGACCGAGATGCCGCGCTGCTCCATCTCGGCCAACACCGGCACCAGCGGGCGCTCCAGCCGCTCGTAGACCGAGGTCAGCCCCTTGGCGGCGAGGCGTGGCTTCAGCACGCGCCACAAGCGCAGTGTCACGTCGGCATCCTCGGCGGCATAGGCGGTCGCCTTGTCGATGTCGACCTGGCCGAAGCCGACGAAGTTCTTTCCCGAGCCGGCGATGTCCTTGAAGGCGATCGGCGTGTGGCCGAGCCATTTTTCCGACAGCGGGTCCATGCCGTGGCCGCCATTGGTGCCGCCGTCGAGCACGTAGGACAACAGCATCGTGTCGTCGAACGGACTGATGTCGACGCCGTGGCGGTTCATCACCACCAGGTCGTATTTCAGGTTCTGCGCGATCTTCAGCACCGAACCGTCTTCGAGTAGCGGCTTGAGGGTGGCTAGGGCGTCGCGCACCGGAATCTGGTTCTCGACCAGGCCACCGCCGAGCAGGTCGCCGCGTCCGCTCTTATGGGCGAGCGGCACATAGGCGGCGCGTCCCGGTGCGGTGGCGAAAGAAATGCCGACGAGCTCGGCCTGCATCGGATCGAGCGAGCTGGTCTCGGTGTCGAATGCCATGACGCCGGCCTCGGTCGCTTCAGCCACCCAGGCCTTCAGTGTCGCGAGGTCACGGATCGTGACATAGGCGGCGTGGTCGAATTTTTCCGAGACTGCGGCTGCAGCGATCTTGTTGGCGAGGTCGGTAGGCGTGTCGAGCGCGGTGCCGCCGTCGGCAGGGGCGGACGGGGGCACTGCGGCGGAGATGCTGCCGCCGTTCGCACGCGCGGCGGGACCTGCGGCGGGTGCCGCTGCAGGTGTTGCGCCCGCTCCGACGTCCGGTCCATGCGCGTCGGCGCCCCATTGCACTGATACCGGCACGGCCTCGATCTCGCCCGCCTCGGTGCCCGTGGCCTCAGCGACGCGGCGCGTCAGCGACGTGAATTCCATGGTCTTGAGGAAGCCGATCAGCTTCGGCCCGTTGGGCGGCTGCAGCACGAAATCTTCGAGCCCGTCGGTCACCGGCACATCGATCTTGAGCCGCACCAGCTCGCGCGAAATGCGCGCCTTTTCGGTGTTGTCGATGATCGACTGGCGGCGCTTGTCTTGCTTGATCTCGGAGGCACGGGCGAGAAGCGTGTCGAGGTCGCCGAACTGTTCGAGCAATTGTGCTGCCGTCTTTGGGCCGATGCCGGGAACGCCCGGCACGTTGTCGACCGAGTCGCCGGTCAGCGCCTGCAGGTCGATCATCTTCTCCGGTGGCACGCCCCACTTCTCGATGACCTCGGGGATGTTGATCTGGCGATCCTTCATCGGGTCGTACATCGACACGCTGGGACCGACGAGCTGCATCAGGTCCTTGTCGGAGGAGACGATTGTGGTGTCGCCGCCGGCCTCGCAGGCAAGCCTGGCGTAGGTTGCGATCAGGTCGTCGGCCTCGAAACCCTCCATCTCGATGCAGGGCAGCTCGAAAGCTTTGGTCGCCTGGCGGATCAGGCCGAATTGCGGGATCAGGTCTTCCGGCGGCGCCGAGCGGTTGGCCTTGTATTCAGGATAGAGCTCGTTGCGGAAGGTCTTGGAGGAATAGTCGAAGATGACGGCGAAATGGGTCGGCACCACGCCGGCTTCGGTGTTGCGCGCGTCGAGCATCAGCTTCCACAACATGTTGCAGAAACCGGACACCGCGCCGACCGGCAGGCCGTCTGACTTACGGGTCAGCGGCGGCAGCGCGTGATAGGCGCGGAAGATGTAGCCGGAGCCGTCGACTAGGAAGAGATGATCGCCTATTTTCATGGCGATACGGGTAGCTTGGCACAGCGCGGCTGTCCATGGTCAAGCGGGCTTTGCCGCCGTCTACTGACAAGTCGTTGACACCATCTGTTGCGGGTCGTCACGTCGACACCGACAAGGTGGCGGCTGACGCGCTGCGACCGGCAACATTCAAGCGCCGGAGGGCGATCTTGGCGCCTCTTATTGCGGCGCAAAACGCTTTGAGACGGTCTCGGCGCTCTCGCTATAGTCGGTAAAGCCAATGCCTCCGTAATAAGCCTGGCCGCCGGTGTTTTCCTTGCGGATGGTTGCGTCGATGAAGCTGACACCCGCATTTTTCGCAGCTTCCACCGTGTTGGCGAACAACGCCCTTCCGGCGCCCCGCTTGTGCGCGTGCGGATCGACGAAGGTTGCAATGACGCCCCAGTCGGGGGGCAGCCGATCGCCCGGCCAGTCTGGGTCGGACCAGTCGAGCGACTGGAACCCCAGCACCTGCTCGCCCTCCAGCGCCACGAAGCAGCTGATTCCGAGTTTCGGCGAGATGAAGTAGTCGATGATGCGCTGGTCATCGAACTTCTCGCGATGCGCCGTGGTTCCGCCGATGTCGATGATTTCGTTCAGGATTCGGGCCATGGCGCTGGCGTCTTGAGGCAGGGCGGCTCGGACATGCACGGGCATGGACTGTTCATTCCGGAGTTGGATTGGCTGATTTGCCCAAGACTAGGCGGCCAGCATCCTTGTGCAAAGGGGCGCGGCCTCGGCAACTGACATTGGCCGCCAGCCCAGACCGTGTCCATGTCAGGAGGCTGGCATCGCCATGTCGTCGGACTGGCCATGGGCGGCCTGGCGCTGCTTGATCTTGTGCCCGATCGCCACGATAGCCGCGATCGCCGGCTGGAACTCGGTGCCGAGGTCGGTCAGCCCGTATTCCACCGAGGGCGGCGACGTCGGCATCACGCGGCGCCACAAAACGCCTTTGGCCTCGAGATCGCGCAGCCGTCCGGTCAGCACCTTTGCCGAAATAGCTGGGATGTCGTGGCGCAGCTCGCCGAAGCGGCGCGGGCCGGCGCTGAGGTACCAGATGATGTTGGGTGTCCAGGCGCCGCCGAGCAGCGACATGCATTCGCTGAGCGGACAGGCCTCGGGCGGCTCGGGAGCGCGGTTTCTGCGAAGTTTCAGCGCCATGGCTCGAGCACCTCAGTAATCGTCGGGTTACTGCGGCGAAACTGCCGTTACCGCCTGGATACCCGATAATGAAGATCACCTCAAGTTACCTGGTATCCAGAGGTAACGATTATCTGTTAGCCCTTCGCCTGCAAACATGACCTTAACGTTTCAGGCGCAAGGAAACCTCACTTGAAGCTCTATTACACACCCGGATTCTGCTCGCTTTCACCGCACATCGTGCTGCACGAACTGGGCGGGCAGTTCGACGTCGAGCGTGTCGACGTCGAGACCAAGACGACCGAAACTGGGGCGGATTTCCGCGCCATCAACCCCAAGGGCTATGTGCCGGCGCTTCGGCTCGGCGATGGCGAGGTGCTGACTGAGGGCGCAGCGATTGTCCAGTATCTCGCCGACAGCAACGGCGCGCGGCGCCTGGCGCCGGAGCCGGGCACGCTTGCCCGTGCGAGGCTGCAGGAGCAGCTGAACTTCATCGCATCCGAACTGCACAAGGCATTCGGGCCGCTGTTTCACGGAGCCACGGGCGAAGCCAAGGACGCGGCGGAAGCGAATGTCGGCAATCGCCTCGACCATATGGAAAGGCAGTTCGCCGATGGCCGTGCCTACCTGCTCGGCGACCATTTCTCGGTTGCCGATGCCTATCTGTTTGTCGTCGCCAGATGGACCGGCCCAACAGGGATCGGCCTTGCACGCTGGCCACGCCTGTCGGCCTTCGTCGAGCGCGTGCATCAGCGCCCGTCCGTCGTTGCCGCGATGGCCGCCGAGGGCCTGGCATGACCGCCGCCGACCACGCCACGGCCTATGCCGAAGTCGCCGATGCGCTCACGGATTATTTCGACGGGCTCTACTTCAGCGACACCAAGCGGCTGACGAGGATTTTCCACCAACAGGCGATCTACGCCTGCGCGACGGAAGGCGAGCTGCTGCGGCTGACCATGGACGAGTATTTCCCCATCGTCGACAAGCGGCCTCGCCGGCGACCCGGTCGGAGGTGCGCACTGATCGCATCGTGTCGATCGAGTTCGCCGGTCCGGTGACGGCCTTCGCCAAGCTCAACTGCGCCATCGGGCGCAAGCATTTCACCGACTTCCTGACGCTGGTGAAGCTCGATGGCCGCTGGCAGATCATGTCAAAGGTTTTTCACTTCGACCTGCAGTCCTAGTGAGCCGCCGGGAACGGGAGCAGAAGAATGCCCTACGTCAATATCAAGATTACCCGTGAAGGCGTGACGCCGGAGCAGAAAGCCGCCTTGATCAAGGGCACAACCGATCTTCTCGTCGACGTTCTCGACAAGGATCCGACGACGACGTTCGTGGTAATAAATGAAGTCGATTTGGAGGATTGGGGCGTCGGCGGAATGCCTGTCGAACAGTACCGTCGCGCGCGCGGCAAGGGCTGAGCAGGGCTGCGGTCCGATCACGCGCATGTTACAAAAGTGTAATCTTCGTGCCCTTGAATCGCCACGTTCAAAGGAACAAATGTAGGGCATCGGCAGTTTTTGCCGAAGTCCGGTCTCAGGCCCGTCCCCCGCCTATCCGGACCCTGCGGCAGCCTCATCCCCCTCTCCGGGCTGCCGCACCGTTTAAGAATGTGCCGCCGTGGCTCCCCCCTCCACCACGGCGGCACTTTTTTGTCCGCTTGCCAGAGAGCTTTCGCAGCGTTGACCGCTGGCCCAATCCTGCCGCCTTTTCGTTTTCACATCGGCCCACTAGGTTGCGCGCCAGAAGAATCGAAAGGCACCCCAATGTCCGTTGTCGCACCCGTTCTCGATCGCCTCGACAAGAATCTCGACCAGAGCCTGGAGCGCCTGTTCGAGTTGCTCCGTCTCAAGTCGATCTCCACCGACCCGGCCTTTGCAGGCGACTGCCGCAAGGCCGCCGAATGGCTGGTCGCCGACCTCAAGACCATCGGCTTCGACGCCAGCGTGCGCGACACGCCAGGTCATCCGATGGTGGTCGCCCATCACGACGGCCCCGCCGGCTCGCCGCATGTACTGTTCTACGGCCACTACGACGTGCAGCCGGTCGACCCACTTAACCTCTGGGAAGACGATCCCTTCGATCCCAAGATCAAGGAGATCGCCGGCGGCATCAAGGTCATCACCGGCCGCGGCTCGTCCGACGACAAGGGACAGCTGATGCTGTTCGTCGAGGCCTGCCGCGCCTGGAAGGAAGTGCATGGCGGCCTGCCATGCAGGATTACGCTGCTGTTCGAGGGTGAGGAGGAGTCCGGTTCGCCGTCGCTGAAGCCATTCCTCGAGGCCAATGCCGAGGAGTTGAAGGCCGATTTCGCCATGGTCTGCGACACTGGCATGTGGGACCGCCAGACGCCCGCCATCTGCGTCGGCCTGCGCGGCCTCGTCGGTGAGGAGGTGATCGTCAAGGCCGCCGACCGCGACCTGCATTCGGGTGAATATGGCGGTGCCGCCGCCAATCCGGTGCGCATCCTGTCCAAGGTGCTGGCAGCCATCCATGACGAAAATGGCAGCGTCACCATTCCCGGCTTCTATGACGGCGTCGAGGAGACGCCCTCGCAGGTGTTGAAGTCGTGGGAAACGCTCGGCGAGACGGCGGAAAACTTCCTCGGCGAGATCGGTCTGTCGATCCCTTCGGGCGAGAAGGGCCGGTCGATCCTCGAACTGGTCTGGGCCCGCCCGACCGCCGAGTTCAACGGCATATCAGGCGGCTACACCGGCAAGGGCTTCAAGACGGTCATCGCCGCCGAAGCGTCGGCCAAGGTGTCGTTCCGCCTCGTGCACAAGCAGAACCCCGACAAGATCCGTGCCGCCTTCCGCGACTTCGTGAAGGCGCGCATTCCGGCCGATTGCAGCGTCGAGTTCCACGAGCATGGCGCCGGGCCGGCGATCCAGCTGTCCTACGACTCGCCGTTCCTGGCAAAGGCCAAGGATGCGCTGTCGGACGAGTGGCCCAAGCCGGCCGTAATGCTCGCCATGGGTGGCTCGATCCCGATCGTCGGCGACTTCCAGAGCTTCCTTGGCATGGAGTCGCTGCTCGTCGGTTTCGCTTTGCCTGACGACCGCATCCACTCGCCGAACGAGAAATACGATCTGGCCTCGTTCCACAAGGGCCAGCGCTCCTGGGCGCGTATTCTCGAGGCGCTGACGCGCAAGTGAGCCAGAAACCGAGGTTTCTATTGATTTTTCCTCCGATCGCGGCAACTGAGTTGCCAAGCCGCGATCGGAGACACGCATGACCATCCGCTTTCACAAGCACGACCTTCCCGACCTCCAGCACTACGACGTCGATGCCGTTGCCATCGACACCGAGACGCTGGGGCTGAACCCGCATCGCGACCGCCTTTGCGTCGTCCAGATTTCGCCGGGCGATGGCACCGCCGACGTCATCCAGATCGCGCCGGGCCAGAAGAAGGCGCCGAACCTCACCGCGCTTCTGAAGAACCGCAAGGTGACCAAGCTGTTCCATTTCGGCCGCTTCGACATCGCCGTGCTCTACAACGCCTTCGGCGTGATGACCGAGCCGGTGTTCTGCACCAAGATCGCCTCGCGCCTGGTCCGCACCTACACCGACCGGCACGGCCTGAAGGACATCTGCAACGAGCTTTTGGGCGTGTCGCTGTCCAAGCAGCAGCAGTCGTCGGACTGGGCGGCAGAGACGCTGTCGCCGGAGCAGCTCGAATACGCCGCCTCCGATGTGCTCTACCTGCACCGGCTGCGCGACGTGCTCGCCGCTAGGCTGGAGCGCGATGGCCGCAGCAGGGAAGCCGAGGCCTGCTTCCGCTTCCTGCCCACCCGCGCCAAACTCGACCTGATGGGCTGGGACGAAGAAGACATCTTCGCCCATAGCTGAGTTCTAAGCGCTTGATATCGTGAAAGATCCGTCCGACTGTAGCTGCAGGCGGTCGGACTGGGTGGCGACGTTTAGCCCCGCCTAGGGAACAACAGCCTGCCTGAGCCGTTTGGATGCGTACCAGATGAAAGGACGCATACGAATGGCTTCCACCCGTGAAGAAATCCAGGCCGACCTCGAAGAACAGGTTTCCCAGCTGACCAAGCAGGTCGCTTCGCTGACCAAGTCGATGTCCAAGCGCGGCTCCGCAGCCCTTGCCGACAGCCGTGAAAGCGCTTCAGAGCTTTACGAAGGTTTGTACGACCGCTTCACCGATGCCTTGCCGGCGATGCGCAAGCAGGCGCGCGTGGCGAAGAAAACCGCCCAGGACAATCCGATGACGACAGCACTTGTCGGCGTCGCGGTCTTCGGCCTTGTCGCTGCCCTGCTCAGCCGTCGCTGACTTTTGCCGCCGCGTGGCTTTACCGGGCCGCGCGGTCGTCTATCGTTGGCCAGCAATCCGCCAGCAGCAATCCGAGAGACCCAGATGAGCGCCAAACTGCCGATCGCTTCCGCACCTACCGATGGCTCCAAGGTCACGGTCTACTGGACCGACCGCGACGGCCAGGAAAATGAATCGGTTGCGCAGTACCGGTCGCTGGACCGCCTGAAGGCATCAGGCGGGCAATGGGACGACAGCGACACCGGCTGGTGGGCCTATGTCGACAGCGACACCCAGAAACGCATCAGCCCGCACTCCTGGGCCAAATCAGGCGGCAGCGACGAAGACGACGAATAGGCGTATGATCGGTTCTGCCAGCCAGGGAGCATAGCCATGGCCGAAAAAACCGATCGCAAGGAACATGAGTTCATGGTGGCGGCCGTGGAGGCTGCCAAGGACGACACGCTGGACGGCGTCGCCGTGACGCTCGTCGATGCCCGCGGCGGCCGTGTCCGCCTTCACATGGCCACAGACATCGCCGAGATGCTGCGCGAGCGGGTCTCAGCTGCCCTCAACAAGACGACCGGACCATAGAAGCGGCCGCCACTGCCGCCGACCTCCAAACTGCTTCCGATGCAGGTCCAACGCCACGTTGGGGGTCATCATCTCCGCGCCGACGCCCTGTCCTGCTACCGATTAGAGGCAGCGTAAAAAATCTCAAATCTCTTTTGAACCATTTCGCCCTTGGCTGCGACCCAGTCTCGTGAGGTGGGAAAATTCATTTCAAAGGAGAGAACCATGAGTGTATTCCGCAACATCATTCTGGCCGTCGTCGCCGCTTCGGCGGTGACCGCGTGCCAGTCGACAGAGATCCGCCGTTGCGAATGGAAGCCGAAGGATCCGCGCTACCTGCAGAGCAGCAATTGCTGCGACAAGAACGATCCCTCGAGCCCCTGTTACAAGGGCAGCGACCGCCCCGACAAGCCGAACGATCCGCGTCCTGACCCGATCCCGCAGTGACATGGACCGACCGCCAAACCGCCGCCCGCAAGGACGGCGGTTTTGCTGTTTCGGTCACCCCTATCCACAGCGCGGCCGTTGCGCCTTGCCCACAGGTCGGCAGCTCCGGTTGTTTAAGGCCTCCTTAAATCGCCGCATTTACTGTCCAACCGGAACGCCATTGGCATGGGGGCCGGACAAACAGGTATGGCGAACCGGAACGACAGACGCATCGAGCCCAGCTTCGATGGACCGCGCAATGATGCGGAGGACGACGTCTTTTCGGTGCGCGAGGAGGACCGCGTCGTGCCCAGCCGCCGCAAGCAGCCCGCCAAGCGCAAGTCGTCCAAGGGCCGCGCGCCTGAACGCGGCCGCAGCCGCTCGCGCAAGCCAAAGCGCGGCCTGTTCGGCATCTTCGGTCGCCTGGTCTACTGGTGCTTCGTTCTTGCCATCTGGGGCGGCATCGCCGCTGCCGGCATCGTCGTCTACTACGGCGCCAAGATGCCCAGCGCCACCACCTGGGCCATTCCCGACCGTTCGCCCAACATCAAGATCGTCGGCGTCGACGGCCAGCTCGTCGCCAATCGCGGCATGACCGGCGGCGAGGCTGTCGGCCTGCACCAGATGTCGCCCTACATCCCGCAAGCCGTGATCGCGATCGAGGACAAGCGCTTCTATTCGCATTTCGGCTTCGACCCGATTGGCCTGGCGCGTGCCGTGTCGACGCGGTTCCTCAATGGCCGCTTCACCCAGGGCGGCTCGACGCTGACCCAGCAGCTGGCCAAGAACCTGTTCCTGAAGCCCGACCGCACCTTGGAGCGCAAGGTCCAGGAAGTGCTCCTGGCAATGTGGTTGGAGCAGAAGCACACCAAGGACCAGATCCTTGAGATGTATCTCAACCGGGTGTTTTTCGGCTCCGGTTCTTATGGCGTGGAGGCCGCCTCGCGGCGCTATTTCGGCAAGTCCTCGCGCGACGTGACATTGGCCGAGGCGGCACTTCTGGCCGGCCTGCTCAAGGCGCCGTCGCGGCTGTCGCCGGCACGCGATCCCAAGGCCGCGGGCGACCGCGCCCAACTGGTCCTTGCCGCCATGCGCGACCAGGGCATGATCGGCGACAAGGAACTGGCCAACGCAATGAATGCGCCGGCGACCCGTGTCGCCTCGTTCTGGACCGGTTCGGAAAACTACGTCGCCGACCGCGTCATGCAGGAGTTGCCCGAGCTCATCGGCGAGGTGCAGTCGGACATCGTCGTCGACACGACAGTCGACATGACGCTGCAGGAGATTGCCGAGAAATCGATCCGGCGGCTCGTCGACGAGAACGGCCAGAAGCTGAATGTCAGCCAGGGCGCGCTGGTGTCGATCGACAATACCGGCGCCGTGCGCGCCATGGTCGGCGGCTACGACTATGCCACCAGCCAGTTCGACCGCGCTTCCGAAGCGCGGCGCCAGCCGGGCTCGGCGTTCAAGCCCTTCGTCTACATGGCGGCACTTGAGCAGGGCCGCACCCCCGACAGTATGCGCAACGACGCGCCGATCAAGATCGGCAAGTGGACGCCGGAAAACTACAACGGCAAATATTATGGCCGGGTGACGCTGAAGACGGCCCTGGCGAAGTCGCTGAATTCGGTGGCGGCACAGCTCGCCATGGAAGTCGGGCCCAACGCTGTCGTCGAGGCAGCCCATCGCATGGGCATCGAATCCGAGTTGCAGCCCAACGTATCGATCTCGCTCGGCACATCCGAGGTAACCCCGCTCGAGCTGACCGCTGCCTACGTGCCTTTCGCCAATGGCGGCTACCGGCCCGAAGTCCACATCATCCGCCGTGTCACCACCACCGACGGCAAGGTGCTCTACGAGAACACGGCTGGAGGCGGGCCGCGGGTGATCAGTCCCGAGGTCGTCGGCATGATGAACGCGATGATGACCGGCGCGGTCGAGGAGGGTACGGCCAAGAAGGCTGCCTTTGCCTGGCCGGCAGCCGGCAAGACAGGCACAAGCCAGAACTCGCGCGATGCCTGGTTCGTTGGTTTCACCGCCAACCT
The DNA here is from genome assembly GCF_014250155.1 of Aminobacter sp. MDW-2. Classification (NCBI taxonomy): domain Bacteria; kingdom Pseudomonadati; phylum Pseudomonadota; class Alphaproteobacteria; order Hyphomicrobiales; family Phyllobacteriaceae; genus Aminobacter; species Aminobacter sp. MDW-2. The sequence continues at coordinate 332,241 of NZ_CP060197.1, read as the reverse complement.
GACCACCGGCGTGTGGTTCGGCAATGACGACGGCAAACCGATGAAGAAGGTCACCGGCGGCGCACTGCCGGCGCTGGCCTGGCACGAATTCATGGTTGCAGCCCACGAAGGCGTGCCGGTGGCGGCGCTTCCGGGCTCGTGGACACCGGGCAGCGGGGCACCTGACGTCGCCGTTGACGACCAGCCGGCCCAGCAAATGGATGAAAACACCTTCCCGCCAGCGCCGAAGCCGGCAAAGCAGCAGGTCGGCGCCGTCAACGTCCGGCAGGACCAACCCACCGCCTCGATCGGCCGACCCGTGCCGCCCGCAGATGTCGGCGGCGGCCGCCCGGTTCCTCCCGGCGAAGTCGGCGGTCCGACCCAGCGCCGCGAAACGTCGATCCTGGACGTGCTTCTGGGGAACTAGGCACTCCAAATCCCTGATGATCTGCGTATGTCTGTGACGTTCGCAACAGACGTGCGCGGACGTCTATCGGTCATGATGCTTTCCGGAAATATCCCCGACGGTTGTTGTTGACGATCGGTGAAGTATTCATTTGATGTTATGAGTTTTCAGAACATCGAATATTTCATGAGGATGTTATGACGATATTGCTCCGAATTCTCCGTATGGCATTTTGCGCCGTCATGGGGATCGTGATCTTTGCCGCATTGATTGAGTTCGTAAACGCACTCCCTGTCGCAAATGGCTTCCCATTACACGCGCTGTGGTGGGGCGTTGTATTTCGTGCGCCAGCGTACGTCTTCTTTGGTGCTGCGCCATTGCTTTTCATGCTCACCATCATGGAACTGCGCGGTGTGCAAAAGCAGTGGCCCTACTTTCTCGTCTGGACAGCCGGAGGGCTGTTCCTGGGGCGAGCAAACTTGCTGGCTGCGGCGGTTTCGGCGCCGGCCGCAGGCTACTTTTACTGGCTGTCGGCCGGTAAGTCGGCGGGCGACTGGATTTCGGCTTGGCGTGAACAAAAGAGTCAGCCGGGGTTCAGCCCGGAACCTATCTCGCTTACGCAGTCGTTGCCTATTTTGCTGCCCAAGCAGTGAGCTACGGCTACTATGGAGGAAAACTGCTGTGGGTAAGCTACGTAAGCGAACCCGGCTTGGGAACGCCGCCCGTGCCTTTGCGGAAGATGTCCGCAGCTCGGAAGGTGGCGTTGATGGATTTTCCCGACGTGGCATCCTGCCTGTCGAGGAACGCCGATAAGGCCTCCCCAAATTACCTTGAGCAGATGGATTGGGACCGCATCAACAACGTGAGTGAGGCCGAGGTCTGCATGTTCAGGCTTCTTGCTTCCTACAGAAACATTTCGCATGCAACGAAATGGTTCGAAGCCCAAGGCTTCACAGTGCCCAAGTCGTTCAGCAGCGCACGTCCAAACATCAGTTATGACGGCACCCAGCATGTTCATGGCTCCTACTCTATCCGCAAGAATGGTCCGAAATTTCCGACACGCGGGGTATTTCGACGGCTGTTTGGTTCGATCCCCTATGGCATGAATTCGGCTTCGACTTGGAGCAAGGACGGGACTCAACTCCTCCGGGTCGATATCTCACTCAACATACTTTGACTGCCGAAACCACTCGCCGCAGCCTCACGGGGCGGCTCGCTCGCTGCGAGCTGTCGCCGTCAAGCGCGAAATCCAGGCCGCACCGCGCCGAGGCAACGGCGCTGCGATCAGGGCGCGTATGTCGGCATTGGGCTGCAGCCAGATGGTGCGCGCAGACCGGGCAAGTCGGACAGGCCCCTGTCATATGCCGGGCTGGCGATGCTCTGCTGCGTGCGGCTCAAGGACGGGTACTATTCTTCCGGCGCCCAACGCCCAGTTCGTCAATGCCGGCCATTACGACAACACGCTCGATCGTTGCCGGTACATCTGCAACGACAAGGCAATGGACGTCTATGAGCTTGACGACATCGGGCGTGAAACCGAGGAGATGGTTTCGGTGAGGACGCGCCAGTCCTACAGGGACCTGCCACCTGCTTTCGCTTATCGCGAAATGGCCGATTTCCACGGCTGCGACCTGCCACGCTATTATCGCCGCGCCGACGAGATGCGGGCGCGGACGGTGATCCCGCTGCCGCAAGCCAAGTCCGAACTGTTTCTCGACGGTACCGTCACCGATTTTCGTACCCGATGCGCCGGCGACGACGCGCAAGGTCCGCATCGTCGGGGCGCCGTTCCTGCTGACCGGTTCGCTTCAGTCTTTTTCGCGCTGAGTCGTCATCTCTGCGCGCTTGGCGTCGCCAAGATGTCTGCCCCGGATGTCCGCAAGGGGGAAGCTTGGAGCGGGCAAGGGCGCGCCGGTGTGACCGCCTGTTGCTGCAATGTATCACTGTTGCCGGAAAACCAGCCAGGGTTGTGCTTGGTCGGGTTCTGTTATCTTTCCCTTGCGTAAATTAGCGATATGAGATGTTGCATCGCATTTTTTTGACGAGGGGCCATCCATGAAGAAACTGCTCGCTGCCGCCGGGCTTGTCGTGCTCACGACGCCGGCTTTCGCCGCCGATCCGACGCAACCGGTCGAGGAAACCGTTCGCCAAGTCTCCGGCTACGGCCAGATCTATGGCGGCGGGCTGTGGATCAGCGAATTCTCCGACGAGACCCTGTGGGCAGCCGGTGGCGCGGCGCGCATCAACGTGCCGTTTGCCGAGCGCTGGAACGCCCAGGGCGACTTCACCGTCGATGCCGTCGGCCAGGACGGCAACAGCCTGCACGGCGTTGGTGGTGCGGCGCACATCTTCTGGCGCGACCCGGCTTCCTACGCTTTCGGCGGCTTCGTCCAGGCCAGCACCTACGGATTTTCAGGCGGCTCGGATGAGGACCTCTGGAGCTGGAAGGTGGGCCCCGAGGCCCAGGCCTATTTCGGCAACGTGACGCTTTATGCGCAGGCCTATTACGGTGCCCTCGAATCCGACTTCCTGCCTTTTGACGTCGATCTCATGGGCATTCGCGGCGTCGTGCGCTATTTCGCCCAGGACAATCTGCGTTTCGACGGCGAGCTCGGCTTCCATCGCGCCAACCTGAGCCAGGGTGGCCTGGAGGCCGATTTCGACACCATCGCCGCAGCATTGCAGGCGACCTACCGCTTTGACGGCACGCCCTGGTCGGTGTTCGGCCGCTACCAGTACGAGAACATCTCGATCTCGCAAGGTTTCGGCGAGGCAAGCTTCGATTCGCACAAGGTGATGGTCGGCCTGCGCGCCAGCTTCGGCAGCAGCACGCTGATCGACGAAGATCGCAATGGCGCGACGATGGACACCTATCAGCCCAACTTCGTCATGCCGTTCCCCTTCCTCTGAGGAAGGCTGCGGGCTTTGCCCGCGCGCCAATGAAAAAGGCCGCGCTGATTGCGGCCTTTTTTGCTTTGGAGGGCTTTGCTTCGGCCGGCTCAGGCCGCCGCCGGCGGGGCGTCGGGTTCTGGATCGTTGGCCGGCGGTTTGCCCGAACCTTCCAGTACCTGTTCGACGATGCCGCGGGCGATCTCGCGCTCGCCCATGATCACCTTGTCGGCGCCGAGCCCGGTCAGGTGCTCGACCTCGGCGTCGGAATGGGCACGAGCGATGATCAGCATGCCGGGGTTGGCGGCCTTGGCCTTAAGCACGATCTGGCCGGCCTCGAAGGCATTGGGGATGGCTAGGATCAGACGCCTGGCGCCGGCGGCATTGGCCGCGCCGAACACCTCGCCCTTGACCGCGTTGCCGGCGACAGTCTCTACGCCGTCTGCCATCAGCTTGGCGATGGTCTTGTCCGAGTCCTCGATGACCAGGAAGGGCAGGCCGGCGTCCTTGAGCGACTGGCCGACCAGCGAGCCGACGCGGCCGTAGCCGATCAGGATGGTGTGGTCGGTGAGTTTTGTCGGCGGCGGCGTGTCGTCGTCGACCTTGGCCGATGCCACTGGCGTGGTGGTGGCGACTTCGCCGGGCTCGGTGGCCGGGCCGATCGGCACGGCTTCGACTGTTTCCGGCACCTTGCCCGAGCGCTTTTCCAGCCACGGCTTCAACCGCGCGACGCCGGCAAAGACCACCGGGTTGAGTACGATCGACAGGATGGCGCCCGCAAGGATCAGGTCACGGCCTTTTTCGGGCAATAGGCCTAACCCCACGCCGAGCTCGGCCAAAATGAACGAGAACTCGCCGATCTGCGCGAGGCTGGCCGAGATGATCAGCGCTGTCGCCACCGGATAGCCGAAGGCAATCACGATCAGGAAGGCGGCGACCGACTTGCCGATGATGATGATGAACAGCGTGGCAAGGATCGGCCAGGTGTTGCTGAGCAGGCTGGTCGGGTCGAACAGCATGCCGACCGAAACGAAGAACAGTACCGAAAACGCGTCGCGCAGCGGCAGCGTTTCCTCCGCCGCCTGATGGCTGAGCTCGGATTCGCTCATGATCATGCCGGCGAAGAAGGCGCCCAGCGCCAGCGAGACGCCGAACAGCTTGGCGGCACCGAAGGCGACGCCGAGCGCGATCGCCAGCACCGACAGGCGGAACAGTTCGCGCGAGCCGGTGTGGGCGACGTAGTGCAGAACCCACGGGATGACCCGGCGGCCGACGACCATCATGACCACGACGAAGGCCGCGACCTTGGCCAACGTCAGGCCGATGACGCCCCAGACGCCGAAATCGAAGCGCAGGGCAAGGATGTTGGGAGTCTCGGTCGTCTGAGCTTCGCCGCCGAGTACGCCGGCAAGCGCGGGCAGCAGCACCAGCGCCAGCACCATCGCGAGATCTTCGACGATCAGCCAGCCGACGGCGATGCGACCGCGTTCGGTCTCGATCATCCGCCGCTCCTGCAGCGCGCGCAAAAGCACGACGGTAGAGGCGACCGAAAGCGCCAGGCCGAAGACGAGGCCGGCGCCAAGCGACCAGCCGAGCATCCAGGCAAGGCCTGCGCCAAGCGCCGTGGCAAAGGCAATCTGGACGATTGCGCCGGGCACCGCAATGGCGCGGACGGAGAGCAGGTCCTTGAGCGAGAAATGCAGGCCAACGCCGAACATCAGCAGGATGACGCCGATCTCGGCGAGCTCAAGCGCCAGCTCCTGGTCGGCGACGAAGCCGGGCGTGTTCGGCCCGACCAGCACGCCGGCGATCAGATAGCCGACGAGCGGCGGAACCTTGAAGCGATTGGCGAGCGCGCCGAAGATGAATGCCAGCCCCAGACCGGCGACGATGGTTGCGATGAGGGGCGTGTCATGCGGCATTGTCCCGGCGGCACCTTTCGAAAATGAGCATTGTTTTGGGATGCAGCGGCGAAATCCGCTGCATTTCCAATATGGTGGACGCAGGCGCGCATGCGCAACCCTAAGCGGCCAAGAAACTTGGCCGATATCAAGAAAAGTGCCGGCAATCGCTGCCGGCACGCAAGGACTGGAGTTCTGAACGACAGCGGGGATCAGGCCGCCATCAGGATGGTCTCGATGTCGCTGACGCTGTGATTGGTCAGCGTCTTGGCGATCTCCGCCGCAACGCGCACGTCGACCTCCTTGTGCAGCTTCTTGCGCAACTCGCCGAGCACCAGCGGCGGTGCCACCAAGATGATCTCGCGGAAATCGCCGGCATGGGCAAATGTGTACAGCCGGGCAGCGATCTCGTCGGCGAAGCGCTCCTTGGCGATACGGTGCCAGTCGGTGTCGTCGACTGCGCTGCGGTGGATCGAGGGCCCGTCGCTGGAGCGGCCGGGACGATCGCTGCCCTGTTCGCGCGTCGGCGGGTTGTCCTGCTCCATCTCGCGCACGACCTCGAGGTTGGGGTATTTGGTGTCGCCCCGGTTCTTCAGGAACAGCGCCTTTTCGCCATCCGCTACCAGCACCCAGATGCCGTGCTTCAGTTTGAGGTGGGTCATGTCGTGCTCCTTCTGCTGTCAGCCCCTTTTGCGGAACGTCGACGGTTGATGGATGTTCCGGACAAGTGGCAAATCGAGGATTGAGCGCCGTCACGCTTAATTCTACTAACTTAGTAGAAATTAGGAAAAACGCATCCGGGCGGCTTTTCGGTTCGGTACCGCGTCTCGGCACAAGTGGGGCATCGCCAACCCTTGTAACTCCGGCGATTTCAAGGGCTGCGGGCGGTCAGCCTGACATTTGCGGGCATTGTCGCAGGCGTAGCTCGGAAACATGTGCGTCGACCAGCAGTTGGAATAATTTTCTCTTGAGGCATCAGGGCGGGCAAAAGCGATTGCCTCCCTTCTCGGCGCGCGCGAGTGCATTTCTTCTGCAGCGCAGCAAGGGCGGCTAAAAATGGCAGACATTCCGGAACCCTGCGTCATGACCCCAGCTGCCGCCAAGCTCAACGCATTCCCGATCTTCCTCAAGGTCGAAGGCGAAGCCGTGGTCATCGTCGGCGGTGGCGACGAGGCGCTGGCTAAGGCCCGTTTGCTTACCCAGTCGAGCGCCGAAATCCGCATCATCGCCGACCATGTCGAGCCGCATCTGCGCGACTGGATCGCCGCCAACGGCGCGACCCGCATCCATGCGCCCTATGACGCCTCGCTGATCGAGCGCGCCGTGATGGTGTTCGCTGCGACCGGCGACGAGGCGCTCGACCGTCGCATCTCTGTCGATGCGCGTGAACTGGGCATTCCGGTCAACGCCGTCGACCGTCCCGAGCTCTGCGATTTCTTTACCCCCGCTCTGGTCAATCGTGCGCCGGTCGCCGTTGCTATCGGCACCGAAGGGGCAGGGCCTGTCCTGGCCCAGATGATCCGCGCCCGCGTCGACCGCATGCTGTCGCCGCAACTCGGCGCACTGGCGACGCTTGGCGCCGGCTTCCGCGACGCCGTCGAGCGCCTGCTGCCCAAGGGCAATGTCCGCCGCGGCTTCTGGCGCGAATTCTTCGAAGGCGCGCCGGCGCGTGCGCTCGACAACGGCCAGCTTGCCGAGGCGCATGACGCGGCGACCGAGCTTTTGCTGCAGAAAGGCGCGATCAAGGGTCACGTTGCGCTCGTCGGCGCCGGTCCTGGCGCCGAGGATCTTCTGACGCTACGCGCCCATCGCCTTTTGATGGAAGCCGACGTCATTGTCCATGACGCGCTGGTTCCCGAGGCGGTGATCTCGATGGGCCGTCGCGATGCCGAGCGCCTGCCGGTCGGCAAGCGCAAGGGCTGCCACTCCAAGACCCAATCCGAGATCAATGACCTGCTGGTCGAGCTGGCGCAGGCCGGCAAGCGCGTCGTCCGCCTCAAGTCGGGCGACCCGCTGGTGTTCGGCCGCGCCGGCGAGGAAATGCAGGCGATGCGCGATGCCGGCGTGTCTTACGAGGTCGTGCCGGGCGTTACCTCGGCCTTCGCCGCCGCCGCCGACTTCGAGTTGCCGCTGACGCTGCGCGGCGTCACCTCCTCGATGGTGTTCACGACAGGCCACGACCTCAAGGGCGGTTCGCTGCCCGACTGGGCCAAACTCGCCATCTCAGGCGCGACGGTCGCCGTCTATATGGGCCGCTCGGTCGCCGCCGACGTCGCCGGCCGCCTGATCGACGCCGGGCTGTCGCCCGATACGGCGGTGGCCGTCGTCGAGAACGCCAGCCTGAAGAACCGCCGCCGCTTTCACGGCACGCTCGCCGACCTGCCGTCGCTCGAAACGCGCAGCGATCTCGACGGCCCGGTCATGACGATCATCGGCGATGCGGTCGCCGGCGCCAACTTTGAACTTTCCGAGCCGCTCGCGGCACATAGGCACGAACAGGCCGCCCGCGCGGCGCTCGAAGGAAGCAGGGCATGAAAATCCTTACCGCCAACAGGCTGACCGACGGCGAGGCTGTGTGGTTCGCGGCCGACGGTACCTGGGCAGAGACAATCGATGTCGCCGAGACCGTCGGCGACAAGGCCGGCGAAGCTCGCCTGGAGGCGATCGGCAAGGCCGCCTACGACAACAACGAAGTCGTTGACGTCAACCTCATCGACGTCAGCGTCGTCAACGGTGCGATCCAGCCGCTCAGGCTGCGCGAGGTCATCCGCGCCGCTGGTCCCAGCAATCGCCTCGACCTTGGCAAGCAAGCCCGGCCCGCCGCCGGCGCCGCCTGAACACAGACCGGAAGACGACCATGTACCGTTACGACGAGTTCGACCATGATTTCGTGAAGGCCCGCGTCGCCGATTTCAGCGACCAGGTCGAGCGTCGCCTTGCCGGCGAGATCACCGAGGATCAGTTCCGGCCGCTGCGCCTGATGAACGGCGTCTATCTCCAGCTGCACGCCTACATGCTGCGCATCGCCGTACCTTACGGCACGCTGAGCTCAAAGCAGATGCGCATGCTCGGCCACATCGCCCGCAAATACGACAAGGGCTACGGCCACTTCACCACGCGCCAGAACATCCAGTTCAACTGGCCCGCACTGTCGGATATTCCTGCGATCCTCGCCGACCTCGCTTCGGTCGAGATGCACGCCATCCAGACCTCGGGCAATTGCATCCGCAATGTCACGGCCGATCACTTCGCTGGTGCTGCCGCCGACGAGGCTGCCGACCCGCGTCCCTATGCCGAGATCCTGCGGCAGTGGTCGTCGGTGCATCCGGAGTTCTCGTATCTGCCGCGCAAGTTCAAGATCGCGGTGACGGGTGCCGAGCGCGACCGCGCCGCCATCCAGACCCACGACATCGGCCTGCATCTGAAGAAGAACGACAAGGGCGAGCTTGGTTTTGCCGTCTATATCGGCGGTGGCCAGGGCCGCACGCCGATGGTCGCCAAGAAAATCCGCGACTTCCTGCCGGAAGAGCACCTGTTGTCCTACACCACCGCGATCCTGCGCGTGTACAATTTGCACGGCCGCCGCGACAACAAGTACAAGGCGCGCATCAAGATCCTGGTCCATGAGACCGGCGTCGACGAGATCGTTCGCCAGGTCGAGCATGAGTGGCAGGCACTGAAGGACGGCGAACTCAGGCTGCCCGAGGCCGATGTCGCCGCGATCCAGTCCTATTTTGCGCCGCCGGCGCTGACGGCTCGGCCGGGAGGCGACGAGGCCGTCAAGCTGGCTCGGCTCGATTCCAGGAGTTTTGGCGACTGGGTCGACCAGAACGTCTTCACCCACCGCAATCCCGACTACGCCGCGGTGACGATCTCGCTCAAGGGCATCGGCGAAGTGCCGGGCGACGCCACCGACAGCCAGATGGAGGCTGTCGCCGACATCGCCGAGAAATACGGCTTCGACGAGATCCGCGTCAGCCACGAGCAGAACCTGATCCTGCCGCACGTCGCTCGCGCCGACCTCAAGGCGGTCTATGACGCGCTGGTGGCGATCGAGCTCGCGACGTCGAACTCCAACCTGATCAGCGACATCATCGCTTGCCCGGGCCTCGACTATTGCGCCCTGGCCAACGCCCGATCGATCCCGGTGGCTCAGGAAATCTCCAGGCGTTTTGCCTCGCTGGAACGCCAGCGCGACATCGGCGAGCTGAAGCTCAAGATCTCCGGCTGCATCAATGCCTGCGGCCACCACCATGTCGGCCATATCGGTATCCTCGGCGTCGAGAAGAAGGGCGCGGAACTCTACCAGGTGACGCTCGGCGGCTCGGCCGACGAGCACACCTCGGTCGGCGAGATCATCGGCCGCGGCTTCGGCCCGGAAGAGATCACCGACGCCATCGAGACGATCGTCGAGACCTATCTCGGCATCCGCCTCGACCGTTCGGAAAAGTTCCTCGACGCCTATCGCCGTGTCGGCCCAGCGCCGTTCAAGGAGGCGCTTTATGCTAGCGAAGCCAAGGCAGCCTGACGCCGGGACCGAAGCTCAGGTTCTGGCCGAGGCTGTGGCGCTCGACGCGCTCTACGGGCATCTGTCACCCGTCGAAGTCATCGCGCGCACTGCCACCGAGCGCTTTGTCGGCGAGATTGCGGCCGTCTCGTCCTTCGGGGCGGATTCAGCCGTGCTGCTGCACATGATTTCAGAGGTCGACCGCAAGCTGCCGGTGATCTTTCTCGACACCGGCAAGCACTTCGGCGAGACGCTCGACTATCGCGATGCACTGGCCGCCGATTTTGGCCTGACCGACATTCGCATCGTCACGCCCGACGAGGCAGCACTTGCCCGCATCGATCCGACCGGCAATCTGCACCAGACGAGCACCGACGCCTGCTGCGACGTGCGCAAGGTCGAGCCGATGGCGCGTGGCGTCGAGCCGTTCCGGGCCTGGTTCACCGGCCGCAAGCGTTTCCAGGCCGCCACACGCGCGGCCCTGCCGGTGTTCGAGCAGGTCGGCCCCCGCTTCCGCATCAATCCGCTGGCGCGCTGGACCACCTCCGACCTCGCCGACTACATGCGCAAGCACGCGTTGCGCGAGAACCCGCTGGTCGCCTATGGTTACCTTTCGATCGGCTGCTTTCCCTGCACGCAGATCGTCAAACCGGGCGAGGACGCGCGCAGTGGACGCTGGGCCGGACAGGCCAAGACCGAGTGCGGCATCCATCTTTCGGGTCTCGAACAGTCGCTGACCGACGCATCACTTTAGGAATTCTTTTTCATGACCGAAGCGACACCGGCGCCGCGCCTCTGGACACCAGAAGGCTTCAGGGACGATGGCTGGACCCATGCCGAGGATGCGAGCGCGCTTTCCGGCAACAGCCGGGTGATCCTGCCGCTTCAGGCCTTTCTCGAGCTTTCGGCCGAACAGCGCGAAGCCGCAAAGGAACGTCTCGGCGTGTTGCTGCAGCCCGGCGACCAGCTCGAGGAGATCATCGACCATCTCGCCCACTTGTCGCTGGTGGCGCTTGCCTTTCCGGCCTTCAACGACGGCCGGTCCTTCTCCAAGGCCGAATTGCTGCGCAGCCGCCACGACTTCGAAGGTGTGGTGCGCGCCACCGGCCAGGTGCTGATCGATCAGTTGCCGCACATGTTGCGCGTCGGCTTCAACGAATTCGAGGTGTCGCACCCAGTGCTGTTGAAACGGCTCGAGGCCGGCCAGGTCGGCGGCTTGCCGCTCTACTACCAGCCGACCGCCAAGCCGGCGGCAACGCCTGGGGGAGGCGCGAAGTATTCCTGGCGCCGCAGCGCGACCTGAGCGCCGCAGAGCGACGGGAAAATGGCTGGAACCCTGGACTGAAGCGCGCAGCGCGCTAGCTTCTGCGGAGCATCTTGCGAAGCGGCTTGTCGTGCTCGGCGGCATCCAGCCTGTCGAGCAGGCGGCGCAGTTTCTTGGGCAGATGTTCGTCGGCCTGGAACGCCGGCAGCGCTTCCAGCACGCGCAGATTGCTTTCGGAGGCCAGCTCTCGCCTGATGTTCGTCGCCACCTTGGCTGCTGTCTTGCTGATGCGTGCGCTGGACATGATCGAGACCTGTTTTCGCTGGCAAAACTCCCGCCAGATGCAAATGGTTCCCACATTGCTTGCCCGCCGCAGACATGGTCGGCCCGGATGGTAAAACTTGAATTAACATTGAATGGCTGGTGCCGGCCGCACCGGCGATGAGGCGCCGAAAGGCGCGGCATCCGGTCCCGGCGGCCCTTGCCCCTTGATTTTTGGCACCCAAACCTCGATATCGGGCGCAACTTAGAACGTGTCCAAACAACGGGAAATGGCGATGAGCGATCAGGCAAAAGACGAACGCGTGCTCGACGAAGCCGCGACTGCCGAGGCCCAGGCCGACAAGATCGAAGGCAGCGTCGAAGGTGATTATGAAGCCCTCGTAAGGCTGCTCAAGGAAAACGAGGAGCTGAAGGACCGCGCCCTGCGCGCCGCGGCCGAGATGGAAAACCTGCGCCGCCGTACCGCGCGCGACGTGCAGGATGCCCGCGCCTATTCGGTCGCGAATTTCGCCCGCGACATGCTGTCGGTCTCGGACAACCTGCGCCGGGCGATCGAGGCCGTCACGGACGATGCCAAGACAGCTGGCGGTGCTGGACTGGCCAGCCTGATCGAGGGCGTCGAGGTGACCGAGCGGTCGATGCTGTCGGCGCTGGAGCGTCACGGCGTGCGCAAGCTCGACCCTCTGGGTGAGAAGTTCGATCCGAACTTTCACCAGGCGATGTTCGAAGTGCCGAACCCCGACGTCGCCGCCAACACGGTCGTGCATGTCGCCCAGTCCGGCTACACCATCGGCGACCGCGTGCTGCGCCCGGCCATGGTCGGCGTTGCCAAGGGCGGCCCCAAGCATGTCGCCGATGCCCCGGCCGAACCTGGCCCGGTCAACGAGCAGGCCGAGAAAGACGCCTGAAAAGCGAATAGCGAATAGGGAGTAGCGAACAGGGAATTCATCGCTACAGTGACCCCAAAGACAGGGGGGCTGCAATGTTCTTTCCCTACGCGCGATTCACCACTCCCTATTCGCTCCTTCCATGAACCCTCTGCTCTACCTCGACTATGCCGGCGTGGCGGTGTTTGCCGCCACAGGTGCGCTTGCCGCCTCGCGCAAGGAGCTCGACGTCATCGGCTTCCTGTTCCTGGCGAGCTTTACCGGCATCGGCGGCGGCACCGTTCGCGACGTCATCCTCGGCCTGCCGATTTTCTGGGTGATCAATCCGGCCTATGTGCTGGTCTGTGCTTCGGTCGCGGTGCTGGTCTTCTTCACCGCCCATCTTGTCGAATCCCGCTACAAGCTGCTGCTCTGGCTCGATGCGCTCGGCATGGCCGCCTATGCCGCCATCGGCGCGGCCAAGGGGCTGGAGGCCACGGGGTCGCCGACCGTCGCCATCATCATGGGCATGCTGACAGCCACTTTCGGCGGCATCCTGCGTGATCTGCTTGCAGGCGAGCCGTCGGTGCTGCTGAAGCCCGAGATCTATGTTTCCGCGGCGATGACGGGCGCCGCCATCTACACGCTTGCCGAACTGGCGGAATTGCCGACTGAGTTGTCGACCGTCGTTGCCTTCGTCGCGGCCTTCATGGTGCGTGGCGGTGCGCTGAGGTTCGGCTGGACCTTTCCTGCCTATCGCAGCCGTCCCGGCCGCCGCCCCGAAGATATTCCCTGAGAAAGCTGGCTCTATACCTGTCCGCGGCGCCGGTTCTACTATGTGCCGACGAAGCAGAGGACAGGTCGGATGCAGCATCGCGTGGTGGTCGTGGGCGCCGGCTTCGGCGGGCTTGAGGTCGTCAAGGGGCTGGCAGGCGCAGCAGTCAGCGTCACCTTCATCGACCGGCGCAACCATCACCTGTTCCAGCCTCTGCTCTACCAGGTAGCGACGGCTTCGCTGGCCACCTCAGAGATCGCCTGGCCGATCCGTTCGCTGGTCTGGAACAGGCCGGACGTGACAACAATCCTGGCCAGCGTCACCGGCGTTGATGCCGAACGGCGCCACGTTCTGCTCGAAGGTGGCGAGACGGTACCCTATGACAGCCTGGTGCTGGCGACCGGGGCGCGGCACGCATATTTCGGTCACGACGAGTGGGAGCCCTTTGCGCTCGGCCTGAAGACGCTCGAGGACGCAACTACCATCCGCCGCCGCATCCTGGTAGCGTTCGAACGCGCCGAACGGGAGACAGATACGGAAAAGCAGGCGGCACTGCTGACCTTCGTCATCGTCGGTGCCGGCCCCACCGGGGTGGAAATGGCCGGAACGATCGCCGAACTGGCGCGGGACACGCTGCCGCGCGATTTCCGCAACATCGACACCGGCAAGGCGCGGGTGGTGCTGATCGAGGCCGGTCCGCGCGTCCTTGGCGGGTTCCCCGACGACCTTTCCGAATATGCGTTGCGCTCGCTGCGCAAGCTCGGCATCGAGGTCGAACTCGGTCGCGCCGTCTCCGACTGCAACGCCGACAGCGTCACCTATGGCGACACCAGGCTGGCGACGAAGACCATCATCTGGGCCGCCGGTGTTCGCGCATCGCCCGCCGCCGAATGGCTCGGTGCCCCGGCCGACAGGGCCGGCCGTCTCCAGGTCATGCCCGACCTGACGGTGCCCGGCCACGCCGAGATCTTCGCCGTCGGCGACACGGTGACGGTGAACGGGCCGGACGGGAGGCCGGCGCCCGGCATCGCTCCCGCCGCCAAGCAGCAGGGCCAGCACGTCGCCTCCAGCATCAAGGCTCGGCTGCGCGGCGACGCCGGGCCGCGGCCGTTCCGCTACCGCCACCAGGGTAGCCTGGCGCAGATCGGCAAGCGACGCGCGGTCATCGATTTCGGATGGATCAAGCTGAAAGGGGCGCTGGCGTGGTGGTTGTGGGGCATCGCCCATATCTACTTCCTCATCGGCTCGCGGGCGCGGCTGAGCGTCGCCATCAACTGGTTGTGGATTCACGCCCGCAACCAGCGCGGCGCCCGTCTGATCACCCAAGGCGAGGCGCAGATCGACGCGAGCGGCGTTGCCGCCGTCGACGAGCTGGCAACCGCCGACGCGTTGCGCCGGCCCCCTGCGGCGGACGCCATGCATGCGCCGCCCACGCCTCAATGACCGCCTTCGCCGGGGCGCCGCTGGCATGACCGGGCAGAACCAGCCGCACCGCCTCATAGCTATCCTTGGCCATGTGGGCCTTGTCGTCGCACTGCCCATCGCCTTGTTCGGGCTGATGCCAGCGAACGAGTATACGGCTTGGGGCGGCGCGGGCATCGACTGCGACGGCCCTGGCCCGGTGCTGCTCTTCAGCACTCTCGGATTGGCGATCTATGGCGCGGGCGCGGTCCTCAACGGCAGGCATTTCAGAAAACCGTTGCGGCTGCTGGTCGCCGGGACCTGCATGCTGGTCTGCCTGGCGCTGATGGCCAACATCGCCGACGCCGTCAGGGAGCAGCGGGTCAACGATCTCGCTTCCGATACCTGCGGCTGATCAGATGCCTCGCGCGACTGGCACCCTTAGCGGGCTTCGACGAAGGCCGCGAGGTTTTCAAGCGACGAGGCGATGCCCTCGCGATGGTCGTCCTCGCTGATGCCCGGGGGCACGTTTTCGCAGCTGACGGTGACCCGTGTGCCGCCTTCGACCGGTTCCAGTGTCGTCACGATCCGCATGGTCCCGGCAAAGGACGGGTCGTCCGATTCGAATTCGACGAGCTCGATGACGCGGCGGCCAGGAATCAGTTCGGCAAACCGGCCCTCGAAGACATCGGCATTGTCGGTGGTCTTGCCGTGCCCATGCTCGTCTTCATAGATGAAGGCCATACGAAAGGTGCCGCCCTCGCGCGCGTCGAAGGCCAGGACTTCGCCGCGCATGCCCTGTGGCGGACGCCAGCTCGCCACGGCTTGCGGCTCGATCAGCGCCCGGTAGATGATGTCGGGCGTAGCCTTGATGAGGCGCGATCCCGTGTCCGTCCGTCCGTGCTCACCAGCGCCTGCCATCTGCGCCTCGTCCCTGTTCGTCAGCCGGCTGCTTGCCGCGCCTTGAGCAGGCTCTTCGGTGCCTGCCTCAACCAGGCGTGTTCGAGCTTTGTCCTCAGCTGATCGGCTGGAATGTCGTGGATGCGCACCAGGAACACCGGCCAGCCCTTGTAGTGGGCGGTCTCGAAATAGAGATGCGGATCGGCCTCCATCAGCATCTCCTTTTCCTCGAGCGCGCACACCACCGCCACCGTGTCGGCATCCTTGACGCGGCAGAGGAATTTCTTGCGGACGTGAAGCGACGGCGTGCCGTAGGAGGTGCCTTCGACCACCTCAGCCAGTCCTTCGGCCGCAGCTAGCAGCTTGTCGAAGGCAGGCCGGAGGTCGTCGGTCATGGCACTAGGCGGCGAAGCGCTGGGTTTCGCCGCCGTAATAGTTGATGTAGCGGGCGCCGATTTCCTTGACCGGCATGACGATGAAGACGTCGGTCGTGCCGAAGTCGTGGTCGATGACGCAGCCGTCGCCGATCTTGGCGCCAACGCGCAGATAACCCTTGATCAGCGGCGGCATCGCAGCGATCGCCGACTTGGCGTTGACTGCTTCGATCGGCATCAGGTCCATGGCGCAATAGCGTCCGGCAACTGCCCGCACGTCCCAGTCTGCGCTGGTGCGGCAGTGATGGGCGAGATAGGTCAGCGCCTCGGCATGCGCTGCGGGCACAGTGCCGTGGAACGATGCGCAACCGGTCATGACGTCGATGTCATAGCGGTTCAGATAGGCCCAGATGCCTTGCCACAGCGCCTCGATGGTGCGCTTGGAGCGGTATTCGGGCAGCACGCAGGAACGGCCGAGTTCGAGGAAGCGCTGGCCGGGATGGCGGGCGATGAGCTTGTTCAGCTCGAACTCGTCGTCGGAGTAGAAGCCGCCGGCCGCCGTTGCGCGCTCTTGGCGCAGCAGGCGATAGGTGCCGACGATTCGGCGATGCTCGGGGCCATTGATCGAGGTATCGAAGACCAGCAGGTGATCGCAAATATCGTCGAACCGGTCGGCGTCGCGCCGCTCGATCGAGTGCAGCGCCTGCTTCCTGGCACCGAGTTCGTCGAAGAACACGCGGTAGCGCACTTCCTGGGCGGCGGCGATTTCCGCCTCGTCCCGGGCGAGGCGAACCTCAAGCGTCCCGATCCGTCCGAGCGGCGTCCCTGGCAGTAAAGGTTTGGAAGGCACTGTCACCTTGGCGCCGTTGGCTTTCTGAGTGTCACTGTCCGGCAAGGCTGTATGCACGGGTGATTCTCCTTCGAGCCATCCCTCCTGGCGCGGGGATACGGTGTCGGTGCTACAGGATTGTGACAGTATCGTGATCAACCTGTCGCGGCAAGTCTGGGCGGGCAAGCAACGTCGAGTAGCCGGCTAGGAAAATCACCGTGATTTAGTTCACGCAGCGGCCCGCTGCTCGACGAGATTGATCAGGACATCGGGGTCGAGCGGCTTGGTGACGAAGCCGCTGGCGCCATGGGCGAGCACCGCGTGGCGGGTTTTTTCCTGGCTGTCGGCGGACAGCACCATGATCGGCACGGCAGCCAGGCCATGCTGCTCCTCATGCCTGCGAATGGCCGAAATGGCGTCCAATCCGTCCATCACGGGCATATGCATGTCCATCAGCACGACATCGTAGCGCCGCTTGCGGCTGGCGCCCGTCACCGCTTCGACGGCGGCCTTGCCATTGTTGACGACGTCGACGCGATGGCCTGCTTTCACCAGCACGGCGCGGGCGAGCATGGCATTGATGTCGTTGTCCTCGGCGATCAGCACCGACAGGCCGCGAAGCTGCGAATGATTCGCGGGCTTGGCCGCAGCGCGACGGCTGGCAAGCTGCGGCTTGCCCGGCACCACGCCCTGATTCGCCAGAAGTATCCGCAGCAGCGTCTCGCCGCGAACCGGCCGGGCCAGGAAGGTGGCATAGCCGCTGGCGCGCAGTTCGCCGAGCAGTCCGCGGTCGGTCGGCGCGATCAACGTGATCGCCTCGCTGGCGGAGAAGCCGGTTTCGCGCAATTGCTTGAGCAGACGGCCGTCATTGTCCTCGAGCGCGGCGTCGACCAGCAGCGCGTTGCAGCCTTCGGCGAATGCGGCGGCCTGTTCGGGCGTCACCGCAATGTCGGCGCGGCCGCCATGCGCGCGAATGGTTTCGGCCAGTGCTTCTGCCTCGGTGGTGTTTCTTGACAGGATGACGGCACATCGGCCGGCCAGCGCATCGGCATTGGTCTGGGGCGTATCGGTTGCGCCAAAAGCCGGCAGTTCGAAGGCGAATTGCGAGCCTTCGCCGGGTTGGCTGGTGACGGTGATCGTGCCGCCCATGGCGGTGACCAGCCGTCTGGAGATGGCGAGCCCGAGCCCGGCGCCGCCATGCGAGCGTGTCGAGGTGCCGTCGGCCTGCTCGAACTCCTCGAAGATGCGCTCGACGTCCTCGGGACGCAGGCCGGGGCCGGTATCGCTCACTGTGAAGCGGATCTTGCCGGGATGGTCGTCGCTGGTCCGCTTGACGCTGAGCCGGACGCCCCCGGCGTCGGTGAACTTGATGGCGTTACCGATCAGGTTGAGCAGCACCTGGCGGACGCGGCCAGGATCGGCCGAGATCATCTGCGGCACGTTGGACGCGACATGGCAGCCGAGCCCGATGCCCTTGGCGAATGCGCGCGACGCCAAAAGCTCGACGACACTGTCGGCGATCTCGCGCGGCGACATCGGCTGGGGCTCGGGATCGAAGCGGCCCGCCTCGATCTTGGAGTAGTCGAGCAGGTCCTCGATCAGCGCCAGAAGCGCGCTGGCCGAGGTCGAGACGGCGCCGACATAGGTGCGCTGCTCGGGCGACAGTTCGGTGTCGTGCAGAAGCTTGGCCATGCCCATGATACCGTTCATCGGCGTGCGGATCTCGTGGCTTACGGTTGCCAGGAAGCGCGACTTCGCCTGGCTGGCATATTCGGCGCGCTCGCGGGCGCCGATAAGGGCGGCTTCGGCGCGCTTGCGGGCGGTGATGTCGCGGGCGATGGCCCGGTGCGACACTGCGTTGCTGGCCTTGTCGCGCACCGAAAGCTCGATCCACGAGAACCAGCGCACGACGCCGTTGGAGCGGATGCCGACATCGGTAGAGCTCAGGCATTCGCCGTCTGAGAAGGCGGCGTCCGGCACCACGCCGACATCGACGCCGAGTTCGGCAAGCGTGCGGCCGGCGAGATCGCGCGGGTCCTGGCCGATGAGTCCGGCGAACACCTTGTTGGCATAGACGATGCGACCGTCGCGGTCGCGATGGACGACAAGATCGCCAAGCGCGTCGATGAGGCCGCGGAAGCGCTCTTCGCTTTCCTGCAACTCCCACATCCGGTCGGCAAGGGTCTCGATCTCGGCCCGGTTGCGCGAAGCGTTCTCGGTGATCTCTTCCGCGGCTCGCGCGCGCTCGCCCAGGCTGCGCGACAACAGCACCATGCCGGCGAGGCCGATGGCAAACAGGCTGGCGCTGATGAAAACAGGCGCGCCGGTCAGATGCGCGAGGCCCGACAGCACCAGCACCGCGACGATGATCGCGAAATAGAGGCCGCGCGGCGGCTCCTTCGGCAAAGCGGGGGCAAGCGGTGGCGGCGTGATGATACGGCGGTGCGACTGGGCATCGGTGTCGGCGATGGCCGCGCCTTGCGTCGTCTTTTCTCCCGTCGTGCCAGATTCCGTCATCATGGCGGAAGCCTAGCACCGAGAGCTTAGGGAAGATTTTGGCAGATAGATCGAATTTTAGCGGTCGTGCTTTTTAGCAATAGGACGGCCGGGAAATACTGCGATTACTGGACGTAGCTCTTGTAAACGTAGCCGCGCTTGCCGTTGAAAACGATTTCGCACCATTGGGTGCAGGAAACCAGTTCGACTGAGGTCTTGGCCGGAATGACGCCGAGCACCGCGCCGCCTTTTTGCGGTTTGGCGCGCATGTTGACCGAGCGCTTGATGACGGCAGCCTTGCCGCCCTCGCGGGCCTCGGCAGGCTTCGCCTCGGCGTCGATCGCCTTGACTGCTGCGGTTTCGGCCGGATCGGTCTTGGCGTTGGTGTCGGTCAGCGCGAGTGCCGCCGTCTCGGTCGGGTCCTTGGCGATGACCTTTTCGGCGCCGGGAATGGCCGGCATGGCTTCGAGCGGTTGGGTTGCGCCCGCCTTGACCACCTGCGCCCATCGCGGGTCGGCGGCCAATGGCATGTCGGAGGCTTCCTCGGCGGCAGCATCCGAAACGATGATCGAGCTGGCAGCGGAAGCGACGCGGCTCTTGCGGCCGGTTGGCTCGGCGATGATGGTGGTGATCTTTTCCTTGGATGGCTCGGTCTCGACCTGCCTGGCTTCCTGCACGGTGTCGGCCGAGTTCTGGCCCATATGAGGCACGATGAAGAGGGCGGAGACGGCGGTTACGCTCATCAGGGCGGTCATTGCCAATACACCGCAAACCAAGCCGCGGTTCGGCGCGTTCTCGCGCCAGGAAGCCGGCTCGGCTTTCATAAACATCATCGCGGAGCGCGGCTGATTGGCTGCGCCCAACCCGAAGGGCATTTTCACTAGCAACTCTCCACTCAGGCCCCAAGTGCTCGGAATAGCGAGCTCCCCCACCTGTCGTTTTGACCCGCAAATCTACGCCGCGTAGCCGCCAGACAGTTCAGTCGGTACCTTTCGGCCCGTCCACCAAACGCACCATGATGAGCGATTGTGGCAGACCTTGGACCCGATTGCGACCTTAGTGAAAAAAATCTTAACCGCTTAGTCAAGTCTGTGGGTAAGCTGCGGATGACCTCACGGCTCTGTCACATATTGTATTGTGACTTGATCGACCTATTTGTCGGCCGCCTTGGGTTCGCTGCGGCTGCGCCGCCAGGCGATGAATTCATCCAGCACCACCAGCGCTGCGCCCACCGAAATGAACACATCCGCCAGGTTGAAGATGGCAAAAGACCACACCGGCGTGTGGAACAATATGTAGTCGATGACGTGGCCGTAGACGGTGCGGTCGATGAGGTTTCCCAGCGCGCCGCCGACGATCAGCGCAAAGCCGAAGCGCGAGATCACCTGCGCTGGCGTGGTCTTGATGGCGAGGAAGGTGACGAAGGCGACGACGACAGTCGTCAGCACGATCAGGCCGGTATCGCCGACATTGGAGAACATCGAGAACGCGATGCCGGTGTTGTAGGTGCGATAGAGCGCCAGGAACGGCAGCAGGTCGACCTTGTCGTGCATGACAAGATTGGCCTCGACGAGCACCTTGATCCATTGGTCGAGTGCCACGGCAAGAGCTGCGACGATCCCGTAGACTGCGACT
Organism: Aminobacter sp. MDW-2; assembly: GCF_014250155.1. Taxonomy (NCBI): domain Bacteria; kingdom Pseudomonadati; phylum Pseudomonadota; class Alphaproteobacteria; order Hyphomicrobiales; family Phyllobacteriaceae; genus Aminobacter; species Aminobacter sp. MDW-2. Next base: position 311,737 of record NZ_CP060197.1, on the reverse strand, counting down.
GGCTTCAACAGCGGCCTCCTTCAGCGCCGCGTACCCTCCCGGGCACGCATGGGACGCCGTAACAGTTTGATTTCGTGCATGATCCTTTCCAAAAATCGAAGCTGATTTTTGGGGTCATGCACTAAAGCTTCAGCGCGCCGCGCCGGATTTCGAACAGCATGACGCCGGTAGCGACAGCCAGATTGAGCGAATCGGCGCGGCCCGCCTGCGGGATGCGCAAAAGCTTGTCGCAGGCGTCGGCGAGATTGTCGGGAAGGCCCTGCTGCTCGTTGCCCATCATCAACAGCACCGGGCGGTTGCCAAAATCGACGGACCGGTAATCGACAGCGCCCTTGAGATGCGTGCCGGCGACGGTGCCGGGGAAGTTCTTGCGCCATTCGAGGAAGGCATCCGGATGCGTCTTGGCAACAGGCACGGCGAAGATCGAGCCCATGGTCGCCCGCACGGTTTCGAGTGAGAAAGGGTCGGTGGTGTCGCCGACCAGGATGACGCCCTTGGCGCCAACCGCATCGACGGTGCGGATGACGGTGCCGAGATTGCCGGGATCGCGCACCCGGTCGAGCGCCACCCAGACGTCGTTGCCTTTCGGCCTGATGTCCTTGAGCGGCACGAAACGCTGGCTGAACACGCCGACAACCGCCTGCGGATTGTCGCGGCGGGTGATCGCCGTCAGCACTTTTTCCGAGACTTCGAGCACGTCGCCGCCCAGCGCCACGGTGCGCGCGGCGATCTTTTCGACTGCCTGGTTGCCGAGCGCCGACTTGGCGAAGATCAAAGTCTTGATCGTCCATCCGAGGTCGAGCGCGTCGATCACCAGCTTCAGGCCTTCGGCCAAAAAGGCGTTCTGCTGGTCGCGGAATTTCTTCAGCGAGAGCGCCTTGATGTCCTTGACCAGCGGGTTGGCCAGGCTGGTCACTTCCTTGACGCGGCCAGGGGCTCCGGTGCGGTGTTCGCTCATTTGGCCACCCAGCGTGAGAACAGCGATGTCGAAAGCGCCCGTCCTGCCGACTTCTCGCGGATGACGAGTTCGCCCGATTCGATGGTGCCGCCCATGCCGGCGAAGGTATCGCGCATCAGGGCATGGATGGCGAAGAACGAGGCGCGGATCGAATAGGCAGTAAGCACCACCGCCAGCGGCTTCGGCGTCAGGATCGAGCGGCAGATGTCGGTCATCGCCGGCAGGCTCTCGAACAGCTGCCACACCTCACCCTTGGGACCGCGGCCATAGGCCGGCGGATCGAACAGGATGATGTCGTAGCGGCTGCCGCGACGCTCCTCGCGCTCGACGAACTTCATCGCATCCTCGCAGATCCAGCGGATCGGCTTGCTGGAAAGGCCTGCCATTTCCTGGTTCTCGCGGGCCCAGCCGATGGCCTTCTTCGAGGCGTCGACATGGGTCACTTCGGCGCCGGCACGCGCCGCGACCAGCGAGGCAAGGCCGGTGTAGCCGAACAAATTGAGCACCTTGACCGGGCGTTTGGCGTCGTCGATCAACCGGGCCATGTGGTCCCAGTGCGTCGCCTGTTCGGGAAAGACGCCGACATGGCGGAACGAGGTGAAACGGCCCTGGTAGGACAAGCCGTCATGACGCATCGGCCATGTTTCGCCGAGCGGCGCCTTCGGAAAGCGCCAGCGGCCAATGCCTTCTTCGTCAGTGTCGCCGGTGAAGACGGCGTCGGCGCGGTCCCAGTCCTTCGCCGGCAGCGCGCGCTGCCAGATCGCCTGTCCCTCTGGGCGGACGATGCGGTAGGGGCCGTATTGTTCGAGCTTCTGGCCGTCGCCGCTGTCGAGCAGCGCATAGTCATCGTTCGGCGCAACCTCGAGGATCAGCGGCAGGCGTTCGGCCGGCAGTGCGCCTTCGCGGCGGGCAAGCTTGCGCGGTTCCGATTTCGGCTCGGCCTGATGCTTTGGTTCTGCCTGATGGTCCTGGCGCAGGGTTGCGCGTTGCTCCGGCTTGCGCTCTGGCTGCCGCTCGGTGCGGTCGCGCGTCTGTGCGGGAGCGGCACCGCCCTTGCGGGGCGGCTGCGGGCGGCTGTCGCGGCGTTTGTCGCGCGGATGCTTCAAGGAACGGCGTCTCCGGATGGTTGGCCGCTTTTGACACAGGCCACGGTACACCGCAACCGGACGGGCGGTCGCGGGCGTCTCGCAGCCGCCTTCCGGCGCCGCCGTCTCCGCTCTATCGTGCTGCCAAACCCGCCCGAGAATCATGTCGCGCTCCGAACGCCTGCTCGACCTCATCCAGATCCTGCGCCGCCACCGCCGGCCGGTGAGCGGCTTGACGCTTGCCGGCGAGCTGGACGTGTCGATCCGCACGCTCTACCGCGACATCGCTACCCTGCAGGGCCAAGGAGCGCCGATCGAGGGCGAACCGGGGCTGGGGTATGTGCTGAAGCCCGGCTTCATGCTGCCGCCGCTGATGTTCACCGACGAGGAGATCGAGGCGATCGTGCTCGGCTCGCGCTGGGTGGCGAAGCAGCCGGACACAAGGCTGTCTGCGGCCGCCGCCGATGCGCTCGCCAAGATCGCTGCCGTGCTGCCCGACGATTTGCGCGAGGAGCTTGACGCCACGGCCCTTCTGGTTGGCCCGAGTGCCGAGGCGACACGCGAGGGCGCTGATCTCGGCATCATCCGCCAGGCGATCCGCGCCGAGCGCAAGCTAGAGATGACCTATCAGGACGCTTCGGGCACCGGCTCGCGGCGCATCGTCTGGCCCTTTGCGCTCGGGTTCTTCGACAAGGTCCGCGTCATGGTGGCGTGGTGCGAGATGCGCCAGGATTTTCGCCACTTTCGCGCCGACCGCATTTCGGAACTCGCCGCGATCGACACTCGCTATCCGCGCCGCCGCGCCGCCATGCTGAAGGAATGGCGGGCGACGCTCGACACCACAAGGAAGCTTTGAACGCCACTGCCAGAATCTGACAGTGGTGCCGGCTAGGGTTCTCCGCATCCAACAAGGAGAACAGCGATGCGCAGCCCCAGCTTCATTATTCTTTATGTCGACAAGCCGGAAGCCAGCGGTGCCTTCTATGCCAAGCTGCTCGGCCGCCAGCCGGTGGAGACGTCACCGACCTTTGTCATGTTCGTGCTCGACAACGGTTTCAAGCTCGGCTTGTGGTCGCGCCGCACCGCTCAGCCGGCGGCGTCCGCAGCGGGTGGCGGAGCGGAACTGGTGCTTGCCGTGGAATCGCCCGGGGCGGTTGACGCGACCCATTCAGACTGGGCGGGCCGTGGACTCAACATTCTGCAGGCGCCAACCGACATGGATTTCGGCCGCACCTTCGTCGCGCTCGACCCTGACAATCATCGCTTGCGTGTCTACTGCCTCGACGAAGCGGCGGTGTAGCTATGGGCACGGGCAATTGGCTGGCCGTCGCCTCGGCCGATCATGTGCGTATCGGCAGGGTCAGCGGCTTCATGCAAGTCTGCCATGGCAAGGTAGGCCCACTGCGGCGGATCGGTGCCGGAGACGGGGTGGTCTATTATTCGCCGGCGAACGTCATGGGTGGTAAGGACGGGCTGAAATCCTTCACCGCAATTGGTTGGGTGCGGGCGGGCGACGCCTATCGGTTCGACATGGGCGGCGGCTTCGCGCCTTCCCGCAAGGATGTTGATTGGGCGGCGGCACGGGAGGTACCCGTAGCGGCGCTTGCCGGCCAACTCGACTTCACCGCCATGCCCAATTGGGGTTACCAGCTGCGTTTCGGTCTCTGTCCGCTGTCCGCGCACGACTTCCGCCTGATTGCGGAAGCCATGGAGGTGGACGAAGTGGAGCTCAGGCCTTCGGCTTGAGCGACTCGTAAACGGCGATGCCGGCGGCAAGATCTTCCAGAGCGGCACCGACCGACTTGAACAGGGTGATCTCGTCCGCCGACTGGCGGGCGGGCTTCTGGTCGCGGGCGAGTTCATGCAGGTCGGCGACGATGGCGTCGGCCGTTAGCACGCCTGCTGCGATCGGCTGGACGATGTCGCCGGCTTCCTTTGTGGCGCCGGCGCGGGTGTCGACATAGACTCGCGCCTTGGCGATCGCGTCGTCATCGGCCTCACGCATGCCGGGCGTGAAACCGCCGACGAGATCGACATGGGCGCCGGGCTTGAGCCTGGCACCCTCGACCAGGGGCGTGGTCGAGATCGTGCCGGCGGTGATAATGTCGGCCCAGCCGAGTTCGGCATCGAGGTCGGAGACGGCAGTCGCCTCAAACCCCTCGTCGCGCAGCGAGGCAGCAAGCGTTTCGGCGTTGGCCGGCGTCCGGTTCCAGACGCGGATCTCTTTGATCGGCCGCACAGCTGCATGTGCCCGTGCCAGGAACCTGCACTGGGCGCCGGCACCGATGACCAGCAGCTTCGAGGCGTCCTCGCGCGCCAAGTAGGACGCGGCGAGTGCCGAAGCGCAGGCGGTGCGCCATTGGGTCAGGCGCGGGCCGTCCATCAGCGCCTGCGGCTCGCCGGTGATCCCATCGAGCAGCAAATAGAGCCCGACGACCGCCGGCTTGGCGATGTCGTTGTTGTCGGGCGAGACAGTGACGATCTTGACGCCGATATGCCCGTCGGCCCCTGCACCCGCGGCCTTGAAGTCAGTCCAGGCCGGCATCAGCAGCAGGGTCGAATCGGTGCCCTTGGCACGCTCCACTGTGTGGTGATGACGCACGGGCTGCACCGCACCCTCGCGAAAGGCCGTGCGCAAAGTCTCGACCAATCCCGGAAAGGTCAAGGCGCGGTCGATGTCATCGGCCGAAAAGTGCAGCATGAAGTTCTCCCTGAAAGGTGGTCGCGCCCAAGCGGATCAGTTGGGGCGCGGCAGGGCCGGGCCCTGGGCAACCGGCGGCCGCTGGGCGGCTGCCTGGCGAAGGCTTTCGGCCTCGAGGCCGCGCTGGCGAGCGATCTTGCGAAAGCGGCCCTGTTTGAACCAGGTCACGGCACCGCCGAGAATCACCCCGAGCGCCAGTGCAACGAACAGCAGCACGAACAACGGTGCCTGGATGGTCAAAGCCGGATTGCCCGGATTGAATGGGTCGAGCGTGAACGCAGTCGGTGCGCGATTGGCCACGGCAAGCGCGATCAGCACGATCGCCACCGGCACGAAGACAACGATGAGCATGAAGCGGTTGAACATGTATTTTCCCGTTTAAAGTCCCGCCGCCGCAGCCGCCTGGCGGTCTATTTGGCCGAGTTCAGCCGCTCGCGCAGCTCCTTGCCGGTCTTGAAGAAAGGCACCCACTTTTCCTCGACCTCGACGGATTCGCCGGTGCGCGGGTTGCGGCCGGTGCGGGCAGGGCGGTTCTTGACCGAAAAAGCGCCGAATCCGCGCAACTCGACGCGGTTTCCGTCGGCAAGGGCATCGGTGATTTCGTCGAAAATGGCGCTGACGATGTTCTCGACATCCCGCAAGAACAGATGCGGATTGCGTGTGGCAATGATTTGCACCAGTTCAGACTTGATCATGTGCTCGGTCCCCGTCGAGATGGTGATGATTTTATTTGTTTTTCAGCCGCCTGAGACAGCTTTTTCAGCCTGCCAGAGCGACAGCATACCGTCAAGGAACAAGCGGTCGGCGCCGATTTCCTTGAGCAATTCCGACGAGACGTCGCCCATGCCGAGTGCGTGGCCAAGGGCCTGGGCAATCGAGTTTGGCAGGAGGAAGCTGCCGGTGCGGGCCGGCTTCCATTCGATGACCTCGAGCTTGGCGTCGACGCCCTTGGTGCCGAGCCAGGCGATCGCCTGGTCCTCGCCGCCGACCTCGTCGATAAGCTTGTTGGCGAGTGCCTGGCGTCCGGTCCATACCGAGCCGTCGGCAAGGGCGGTGGCCTCGGCCTTCGACATCGAGCGGCGTTCAGCGACGGTACCGACGAACCAGTCGTAGCTGTCGAGGATCATGTTGCGCATCATGGCGCGCTCTTCGTCGGTCGTCGGGTTGAATGGATTGGGCTCCGCCTTCAGCGGCGACGACTTGATCTCCTCGAGCTTGACACCAAGCTTGTCCATCAGCCCGGTCAGGTCGGGAAACTGCACAAGGACGCCGATCGAGCCGACGATGGACGATTTGCGCGCCACGATATGGTCCGATGCCGAGGCGATCATGTAGCCGGCGGATGCGGCAAGCGTGCCGACCTGGGCGACGACAGGCTTTTCTGCCGCGATCTTGCGCACGGCGTCGTAGATCGCCTCGCCGCCGGCGGTGGTGCCGCCGGGCGAATCGATCGACAGGATCACGCCCTTGACGGAGGCCGACTTGCGGACCTCGTCGAGGCGGCGCAGCAGGTCCTCGTCCTCGGTGATCGTGCCTTCGATGCGGATCTTGGCGATATGGCTGGCGGTCACGCCCGGAATGCGCTCGCCGGCCAGCCATGTCGACATGCCGACGACGGCGAAGGCTGCGATGAGAAACGCTACGACCCGCCAAAAGGTCAGCTTGCGTCGCAAGCGGCGTCGGTCGATCAGATCGTCGGCTTTCATGGACATGGCGTGCCTCGCATGCTGTGCAGGCTAGCGCTTTTAAAGCAACGCTTTGGCGAGAGCCACAGCTTTCCTGCCGCAGCTGACGTTGCGGGAGTTGGGATTTGTAAGCTAAATAGCCATATTGGGGTTTGCATCCAGGCAGCCGGACGCGGGGCAGCAGTGCGTTCGGTCGCAACTCTTTGACCTTATGGTCATATTTTCGTGGCTTTCATCCGCTTCACCGTGCCGGCCTGAAGGGCGGCTTGGACAGTTTGAAGAAGGACATTGCAGTTGGCGCGACCAATCGAGACGAGTGGCGGCGGAGGCGGCGTCGCGGCTGACACCGCAATTGCGCTTGCGACTTCGCGCGCCGATGCTTTCGACCTCGCAGCGCGTCATTCGCGCCGCGTCCGTTTCCTCAAGCGCGCTTTGCCGTTGGCGGCGCTCGCGCTGGCGGCACTGTTCGGTGGCTACACCTACCTTGCCGCGCCGCCGTCGCTGAAGGTCAAGGCGGAAGGTGCCGCCTTCTCCGAAGGCAAGCTGGTGATGGCCAAGCCCCAACTCAGCGGCTTCACCCGCGACAACCTGCCTTATTCGATGACCGCCGACCGTGCCGTGCAGGATCCGGCCAACCAGGGCGTCGTCGAATTGCTCGGCATCGATGCCAAGCTACCGATCTCAGCCGAGAACGTCGCCCAGGTCGATGCGGCGCGCGGGGTCTACGACCGCGAGGGAAATACGCTCAATCTGACCGAGCAAGTAATCGTAAAGACCAGCGACGGTATGGTCGCCAAGCTCAAATCGGCGTATCTCGACATGGGCAGTGGCGCGATGAAGTCTGACGAACCGGTTGAAATAAGCCTTGACGGTTCAAAGATCACGTCCGATTCGATGTCCATGCTCGAAAACGGCAAGGTTGTCGTGTTCGAGAAAAAGGTACGCGTGGACATCGATCCCGCGCGAATGAAGGCGGCGCAGAATGGCAGCGGAGGCGGGAGTGCGGCAAATTAGGTCTTGGCGGTCATTGGCCGCGTTAACATGCGCGGGCGTGATGCTGTGCACCGCCGGCGCTTTTGCGCAGGATAGCCAGAGCAGGCTTTCAGGTCTCAAGCTCTCGGGCGACCAGCCGATCCAGATCGAGAGCGACAAGCTCGAGGTCCGCGAATCGGAGAATCTCGCGATCTTCACCGGCAATGTCAGCGTCACCCAGGGCCCGACTGTCATGAAGTCGGGCAAGATGACCGTCTATTACGCCAAGGATGGCGGCTCGGCCGCCACCGGCTCGGCCAACATCGACAGGCTTGAAGTCGACGACAAGGTCTATGTGAAGTCCGACAAGCAGGTGGCCACCGGCGACCGCGGCACCTTCGATATGAAGACCGAGGTGCTGGTGATGTCCGGCAAGGAAGTCGTGCTGTCCGAAGGCGATAACGTGCTGGTCGGCTGCAAGCTCACCGTGCAGATGAAGACCGGGCTTGCCCAGGTCGACGGCTGCAACAAGGGCACCAAGGGCAATGGTCGCGTTATGATGTCGATCACACCGGGGTCGCAGAAGAAATAAATGACTGAGGCATCTTCGCTGTTGTCGCGTCTGAAGCCTGGCTCGGCGCAAAAACTTGCCGCGCCCGCGACAACAGGCAGTGCCAAGAGCGGTAAGTTCAAGGGCACGCTGATCGCCAAGGGGCTGACCAAAGCCTACAAGGGCCGGCAGGTGGTCTCGGGCGTGACGCTCGGCGTCCGCGCCGGCGAGGCCGTCGGCCTGCTCGGCCCCAACGGCGCCGGCAAGACGACCTGCTTCTACATGGTTACGGGGCTCGTTCCCGTCGACCAGGGCACGATCGAGATCGACGGCTTCGACGTCACGGCCATGCCGATGTACCGCCGTGCCCGTCTCGGCATCGGCTACCTGCCGCAGGAAGCCTCGATCTTTCGTGGCCTGTCGGTCGAAAACAACATCCGCGCCATTCTCGAAGTGGTGGAGAAGAGCCGCAAGGAGCGCGAGAAGTCGCTCGATGCGCTGCTCGAGGAGTTCCACATCAGCCATCTCCGGAAGTCGCCGGCGATCGCCTTGTCGGGCGGCGAGCGCCGCCGCCTCGAGATCGCGCGCGCCTTGGCGAGCCGGCCCAACTACATGCTGCTCGACGAGCCTTTCGCCGGTATCGACCCGATCGCCGTCGCCGACATCCAGCAACTCGTCCGACACCTGACCAAGCGCGGCATCGGCGTTCTGATCACCGACCACAACGTCCGCGAGACGCTGGGCCTGATCGACCGTGCCTACATCATCCATGCCGGCGAGGTGCTGACCCATGGCCGCGCCGACGAGGTCGTCGCCAATCCCGACGTCCGCCGTCTCTATCTCGGCGAGGGCTTCACCCTTTAGGGCTGCCCGCCAGCGCACAACGTGCCGGTGAAATGCGCAGCCTTCCTTCACCATTGCCGGGCAATGCGCCGGCAATCTCGATAGCGAATCCCCAATCTGCTTGACATGCAAAAGCCGGGCCAGTTTTATCGCGGCTGGCGAGCGCGCCGGTTTTCGGCTGCGCAGGATCGGGATCGGACCACTTCGAGCAATGGCGCTGTCGGCGAAACTACAGCTACGGCAGTCCCAATCGCTGGTGATGACGCCACAGCTGATGCAGTCGATCAGGCTGCTGCAGTTCACCCATACCGAGCTTGAACGTTTCATCGACGACGAGATCGAGCGCAATCCGCTGCTCGAACGGGCAGAAGTGCCTGACGACGCGCCGGCTGACCAGTTCCCCAAGATCGAGACCCAGGGCGAGGCCAGCGCGGCCGGCGAGGACTGGTTCGAAGGCGAGGCCGGCTGGAGTTCCGAGGCCATCTCCGAAAAACTCGACACCTCGCTCGAAAACCTGTTCCCCGATGACCCCGGTGCCGTCGAGCGCATGGGACCCGACCTTGCCATGCAGTGGAAGTCGGCGTCTTCCGGCTCCGGTTCGGGCGGCGGCTCCGAAGGTTTCGACATGGAGGACATGGCGGCGGCCGCCGTCACCTTGCGCGACCATGTCGGTGAGCAGATATCCTTCGCCTTCACCGACCCGGTAGAGCGGCTCGTTGCCTCCGAATTGAGCGACTGGCTCGACGAAGCGGGCTATTTCCGTGGCGAAGCCGACGAGATCGCGGCGCGCTTCGGTGTCGACGAGGCCTTCGTGCTGAGGGTCCTTGCCGATTGCCAGGCTTTCGATCCTGCCGGCTTGTTTGCCTGCGACCTGGCAGAATGCCTGCGCATCCAGCTCATCCGCCGCGACCGGCTCGATCCGGCGATGGCAGCGTTGATCGACAATCTCGACCTTCTCGCAAAACGCGACTTCCAGAGCCTGAAGCGCATCTGCGGCGTCGACGAGGAGGATCTGCTCGCCATGCTGGCTGAGATCCGCGCACTCGATCCCAGGCCCGGCGGAGCCTTTGTCGGCGGCTCAGCCGATACCATCGTGCCCGATGTCGAGGTGCGCCAGGCCGCCGACGGCAGCTGGGCGGTGGAGCTCAATCCTGACACCCTGCCACGCGTGCTGGTCGACCAGGTGTATTTCGCCCAGGTCACCGGTCGCACCAAGGACGCGGCTGAACGCAACTTCCTCAGCGAGTGCTTGCAGAACGCCAACTGGCTGACCCGTAGCCTCGACCAGCGCGCCAAGACCATTCTCAAGGTCGCCTCGGAGATCGTGCGCCAGCAGGATGCCTTCCTGGTCCACGGCGTGCGCCATCTCAGGCCGCTCAACCTGCGCACCGTGGCCGATGCCATCGGCATGCACGAATCGACCGTCAGCCGAGTCACAGCCAACAAGTACATGCTGACGACGCGTGGCGTGTTCGAACTGCGCTACTTCTTCACCGCCTCGATCGCCTCGGCGGAAGGTGGCGACGCGCATTCGTCGGAGGCGGTACGCGACCGTATTCGCCAGATGATCGAGGAAGAGCAGGCCTCCGACGTGCTGTCCGACGATGCCATTGTGGATATCCTCAGGAAAAGTGGCGTCGACATCGCCCGCCGTACGGTCGCCAAGTACCGGGAAGGCATGAACATCGCCTCGTCGGTGCAGCGCAGGCGTGAAAAACGCGCGCTGGCAGGTGCCGCCGGCTAGGCCGAAAGGCGCGGAATTCAGGCCTCTCCCGCGCTTGATTGACAATCCTTAATGAAGTGTCTAGAAGCCCGCCCGCATGAAGAGGGCTCAGCCCACCAAGGAAAGATGCGGCACAGGATGGCTTGTGACACGAGCCTGCGGCTGCCGGCGGGTGGCCCAAGATCAGCCGACAAGTTCGGACTTAAAATTGGTGTGACAGGCGAGCCAACGCTTGTTTGCATCTGCCACGGGTATAAACTCGGACCGGTTTGAAGTCTGAACAGAAAAGGTCAGTTTTCAGATGAGCCTGCGCATATCAGGAAAACACATGGACGTCGGCGATGCGTTTCGTACGCGCATTGAGGGACGTATCGGCGAAGCGATCGGCAAGTATTTCGATCGCGGCTTCTCCGGGCACGTCAACGTCGTGAAGGCCGGCTCGCGCTACACCGCCGATTGTGTGGTACGGCTCGATTCGGGCATGTCGTTGCAAGCGACCGGTGACGCACAGGAACCGACTGCCGCGTTCGACGCGGCGGCCGACAAGCTCGAGACTCGCCTGAGGCGTTACAAGCGCCGGCTGAAGTCGCACAATCTGGGCGCCGGCAACGGTGAATTGACCGATGTCGCCTATTCGGTGGTCGCAGCGCTCGTCGATGACGACGAGGATGTGCCCGAAGATTTCGCGCCCGCCATCGTTGCCGAGTCGACGATGGTTCTGAAGACGATGTCGGTTGCATCGGCCGTCATCGAACTCGACACCAAGGATAGCCCTGTTGTGGTCTTCCGCAATGCCGGCAATGAGCACCTCAACATCGTCTACCGCCGGTCTGATGGAAACATCGGCTGGATAGATCCCTCGACCGCAAAGGTCGCCCAGGGATAGTAGCCGCCACCGCATGTGGGGTTTTGGGGCAATGCGGCGGTGAGCACAGCAAGGGAATTTCAGCATGGATCTGAGTGATCTGATCGAGGCTCCGGCAATCATGCCGGCCTTGAAGGCGAATTCGAAGAAGCAGCTTCTGCAACTTCTCGCCGAAAGGGCCGCATCGATTTCCGGTATCCCCGAGCGGGAGGTGTTCGACACCATCCTTCAGCGCGAGCGTCTTGGCTCGACGGGTGTCGGCAATGGCATCGCCATCCCGCATGGAAAGCTCGCAGGCGTAAAGCGCATCACCGGCGTTTTTGCGCGTCTGGAAACGCCCGTCGATTTCGAGGCGCTGGACGACCAGCCGGTCGATCTGGTCTTCCTGCTGCTGGCCCCCGAAGGGGCGGGAGCCGACCATCTCAAGGCGCTGTCGCGCATTGCACGCGTGCTGCGCGACGCCGATACGGTCGCCAAGATTCGCGGCACGCGTGATGCGGCGGCGATCCACGCGCTGCTGTCGGAAACGCCGGCTTCGCACGCCGCCTGATTTCGATGTTTCGGAAAAGTTTGGGAAGGGCCGCATTTTGCGGCCCTTTGCCGTTTCGCCATCCTGTCGCCGGCCGAAAGCGCGGGCTACAGGTTAGTGGATGGCTACGGTCGTCAGGTCGTTTTCCATCGCACCCGCAAGCGCGCGGTCACGGGCATCGGACAACAGGATCGGTTCGCCGGTCGCGGCAAACAGCGCCCACAACTCGAGGCCGGGATCGATCTCGGTCAGGCCTGGGAAACGGCCGCGCAGATCGTCGCTGGATACCTTCCTGAGATAGGCGACGGAGCCTTCGCCGAGATGGGCGAGCTCGCCCGTGGTCATCGTGTGTCTCTGGGCAGTATTGGGCATTGTAGCCTCCTTCTAGCCAGGATGCCGTATTGGCCATCCCGCATGAGAGCCATCGGCAGTGCTTAGTCTGCTACCGATATGTTTATTTTCCGTACCAGTCGCTCGGCTTCCGGCCGGTCGAGATCGACCGAGAGCAGACCGTTCTTCAGATCGGCCGCAATCACCCGCATCCCGTCGGCCAGCACGAAGCAGCGTTGGAACTGTCGTGAGGCGATACCGCGATGCAGGAACTCGCGCTCCTTGTCGTCGCTCTGTCGACCGCGCACGATGAGCTGATTCTCCTCGACGGTGACTTCGAGATCGTTTTCGGCGAAACCGGCGACCGCAAGCGTGATCCGCAGCCTCTCGCTCCGTTCATCGGCATCCCTGATGCGTTCGATGTTGTAGGGCGGGTAGCTGTCGCCCGACTTGGCAAGGCGCTCCAGCGTCTTTTCCATCGTGTCGAAGCCCAGGAGAAGCGGGCTTGAGAAGGGCGTCATACGGCTCATGTTACAGCTTGTCCTCCGAGAGCGACATAATGCGGAAAAACCCGGATGGCATTTTCCCGTCTGTTGTTGATATGGTCCGCGCCGTCGGCAACTTCAAGACTGCAAAAAACTGCCCAACAAGGAAAGAAAATGCCCGTACCGCGCAAGATAATCATCGACACTGACCCCGGTCAGGACGATGCCGTCGCCATTCTGCTGGCGCTGGGGAGCTCCGAGCTCGACATTCTGGGAATTACCGCTGTTGCCGGCAACGTGCCGCTCAAGCTGACCGAAAACAATGCCCGCAAGATCTGCGAGCTGGCAGGCCGTCCCGACATCAAGGTCTATTCCGGCGCCATCAGGCCGCTGATCCGCGAACTGGTCACCGCCGAGGAAGTGCACGGCAAGACCGGCCTGAACGGCCCCGATCTGCCCGAACTCACAATGAAGCTGCAGGAACAGCATGCCGTCGACTACCTCGTCGAGACGCTGATGCGCGAGGAAGCCGGCACCATCACTTTGTGTCCGCTCGGCCCGCTCACCAACGTCGCGCTCGCCCTCATCCGCGAACCCAGGATCGCCCCACGTATCAAGGAGATCGTCTTGATGGGCGGCGGCTTCTTCGAAGGCGGCAACGTCACCCCTGCCGCCGAGTTCAACATCTATGTCGATCCGCATGCGGCCGACGTGGTGTTCCGCTCGGGCGTGCCGATCGTCATGATGCCGCTCGACGTCACCCACAAGGCGCTGACCACGACCAAGCGCATCGACGCCTTCCGCAAACTCGGCACCAAGGTCGGCCTTGCCACGGCGCAGATGCTTGAATTCTTCGAACGCTATGACGAAGGCAAATACGGCACCGACGGCGGCCCGCTGCATGATCCGTGCGTCATTGCTTACCTTCTCAAGCCGGAGCTGTTCCAGGGCCGCCACTGCAATGTGACAGTGGAAACCTCCTCGGAGCTGACCATGGGCATGACCGTCATCGACTGGTGGGGCGTCACCAAGCGTCCGAAGAACGCCATGGTGATGCGCGACATCGACCATGACGGCTTCTTCGCGCTGCTCGTCGAGCGCCTTGGCCGGCTGTGAAGCCGCCAATGTTTGGAGGAAGAAGGGGCGGTACATGGCCGCCCCTTTTGCATTGCCGATCTGGCGAAAGATCTACCGCGTCCGCGAAAACGCCAGCCAGACGCCGCCGCCGACAAGGAACGTGCCCGAGATGCGGGTCATCAGCTTGAGGCGTTTGGCCGACAGGAACTTGCCGGCGCGGCCTGCGGCAATCGCGTAGGCCGAATCCGACATCGCCGCGAAGACCATCGCTGTGACGCCCATGATGACGATCTGTTGGGCGTAGTTGGCGCTCGGGTCGATGAACTGCGGGATGAAGGCGCCGAAGAAGATCAACGTCTTGGGGTTGCTGATCGCAACCAGGAAGCCCTGCAGGAAAAAGCCGCCGCGCGGCCGCCTGGGCGTGCCGTCGGCGGCGAGCTCGCCTCCCGAGCGGAACATCTGAATGCCGAGCCAGATCAGATAGGCGGCGCCCAAAAGCCGGACCCATTCGAACCAGTGCCCCATCGCCTCGATCATCTGGTTGAGGCCGATGCCGACGATGGCGATCATCATGGCGACGCCGATCTGCGTGCCGGCGGCGTTGGCGAGGCCGGCGCGCGTGCCATGCCTGATGCTGGACGCGATGATCAGCGTGACCGTCGGCCCCGGTATCAGCACGATGACGATGCAGGCGACGACATAGGCGGCGTAGAGTTCAAGCGACATGTTCCATTCCTCCGGCGGTCGACCGACACTAAGCACGCGAAGTTTTTGCGTGTCTAGTGGGCGGAACTCAACCCATGAGTGCTGTGTCCACCTCGGCGGCCAGCGGGATCGCCGGCTGGGCGCCTGGCTTCAGGCAAGCGAGCGATCCGGCGGCGGCGGCGCGGCGGAGCGCGTCCTTGAGGTCGAGTCCCGCGGACAGGCCGGCAGCGAGATAACCGCAGAAGGTGTCGCCGGCACCGACGGTGTCGACAGGGGTAATCTTTAGCGCCTCGACATGGATGAGCTCGTCGCCTCTTGCCGCCAGGACACCATCCCCGCCGAGCGTGACGATGACAGTGGCGCCGGTGCTCCGGGCGAATTCGCCCATCCGCTCCGGCCGTTCGCCCGCGGGCAGCGAAAGCGCCTCGGCGTAGAGGTCGAATTCGGTTTCATTGGCTATGACATAGTCGGCCTTGCCGACGAAGCTTGCCGCCTCGGCGCGGAAGGGGGCGGTGTTCAGTATGGTCACGGCGCCGGCACTGCGTGCCGCCTCAAGCGCCGCGTCGACGGTCGCAAGCGGGATCTCGTGCTGCAGGAGCACGATGTCGCCCTTCTTGAACTGTGCCTTGGCGAGATCGCCCGGCACCACCGAACCGTTGGCCCCCGGCACCACCGCGATCATGTTCTCGCCGTCACCGCCGACAAGGATCAATGCGATGCCTGTGGCGGCCTGGATCTCGGCCACGCCGGAAAGGTCGACGCCGCCGCTTTTGAGGAAGGCGACGGCCTCGCCGGCGAAGGCATCCTTGCCGACCGCGCCGACCATGCGCACCTCAGCGCCCGCGCGTGCGGCGGCAAGCGCCTGGTTGGCGCCCTTGCCACCGGGCGCCGACTTGAAGTCGCCGCCGGGTACGGTCTCGCCCGGGCCGGGCAGGCGGCCGACGGTTGCGATGAGGTCGAGGTTGATGGATCCGACAACGGTGATCACGGCAGTCTCCTGAAAAGTCAGCCGGAAACTACATTGTGTCGCGGTCGCTTGCCAGATGGTGCCTGGTCATTCGCAGCGGAAGACGACCTGGGCCTGGTAGGTGCCGGCCGGGAATATGCCGGTCGACTTGGTGGCTGTCAGGTTCACCGGGATGATCCTGGTTCCGTTTGACACCCGCGTGATCGTGCTGCCGCCATAAGTCACACTATCCACCGTGTAGGTGGAGGCGAAGGTCACGTTGGCATCGCCGCCGCTTGGCGCCGAGAGGAAGTTGACCGGGGCGGGTGCCGACAGGCCATAGCAGTCGAGCAGGTTCAGGATCGAGCACAATAGCGAGCTGGTTGTCACTGTCACCGAGGCGGCCGAGCCCCCGGCCTGGCTGGAGCCGAAGACATTGATCGTCGGATTGGGCGACAGCGTGCCCGTTGTCTGGACGTTGATGGTGCAGGTGCCGATGATCGCCGCCTGCGCAGGCGCAGCGGTGAGCCAGAGGCTCAAGATCCCCAGGACAGAAGCGCCGGCGCGCATGTTCACTGCCCCGTCTGTTTTGGTGGCGGCGTCTTGCCATCGGTCCAGCCGCTGTCTGCCCAGCCCGCCTTGGAATGCTGCACCGAGCCGGTGACATCGCCTCCGCCGGGTGCACCCAGCCCCATCTTGAGCAGCTTCAGCTCCATCTGCAGCCGCGCCACTTCGAGCTCATAAAGTTTGGAGCAGTCGAGCCGTTTCGGCGTGCGCCCGATCGGGATGACGACGCGGCCATAAGTGGCGATGTCGTTGTTCTCGCGGTTGTTGCCCTGGATCACGCCGACATCGAGATAGGCGCCGCTGCCCGATACGGCCGAACGGCAGGTCGTGCCATCCGCGGCGCGCACCTCGTCCTGGCCTTGCGGCAATGTCACGCCCGGCAAGGAGAAGCCGCTCTGGTTCTGGTTGAGATTGTAGACGTCCTCTGCCCAGGACGCGCAAGGCGTCAATGCGGCGAGGCTCGTGAGCGTCAGAAACGCCGCTGTCCGAGGAATTTTCCGCATATTTGAGCCTTGATCTGCGTCTGTTCATTTGGAAATGGCACGCTTTCCGTACATATACGCACTTTACGCTCATTGTTGCCGTCGAACGGCACGACCACGAGGACCGGTCGTGACGCCTCTGCCCCCAGCATGAAACTGTCGGGCGCTATCTTGGCGTCGACCGGCTGGAAGTTCTGGTCGTAGACCCGGACATCGATCCGGATCTTCTTGTTGTAGGGGTTGGATGGAAACACCCGCACAGCGAAGGCATCGGTGAAACTCGTCACTTCGCCGCGCATCGGCGACATAGACTGTGCGGACGCGGGGCTGGCCGCCAGACCCATTCCGAGAAATGGAATTGCCAGACTGCGTAACATCAAGCTCTCCCTGTCTTTCCTGTCTGCGCAGGCGTTACTGGCATGTGACCGTGACGGTGGCCGAATAGTTGCCGGCGGCGAAGATGTCGGAGCCGGTCTTGGTGCCGGTGAGGTGGACGGTGACGGTGTCGACGCCGGGCGTCGACAGGTTGGAGGAGGCCCCTGTTTCCGCAACCGTATGGGCACCTGCCACCGAATAGGTCGGCGCCCAGGTGATCGGGGTGACATCGGCCGGCGGCACGGTGATTGCAGTTGGCGCGCCAATGCTGATCGCGACATTGCCCGTTGTGGTGGCCGTGATAGTGCCGGCCACGCCGCCGGCATTGTGCGAGCTCAACGATTGCAGGTCTGGGCTCACCGTCATCGTGCCGCTGCCGTTGGTGACGACCAGCGTGCAGATTGCCGCGACAGTGCCGTTGAAGGTGACGTTGCCGGTGGCCGCGAGCGCCGGCTGGGCAATAGAGCAAGCCGCTACGGCAAGACCTGCAGTGAGAATGCAGTATTTCATTCTGCTCTCCGGGACCGCAAAAAAATGCATCTGTCCTGGAGGCGACGGTGATCCAGTATGGTTAATTTGATATTAACGCCAAACTCTGACCAAAAGTTCGTTTGTATGCATATAATTTATTCTACATGAATTCGAGATTTTCGACACGGCGTCAATCTCGTTTGCTGTGTTGAATTAAAGTATATTTTATAAATTGTTTTGTCGCAGCAAATTATTTGCTCGAATTGAGCGGCCATCCCGTCAAGTATCTGTGCGTTACGATTGAACCAGCCGTGAGGTGAGTATGGTCCACAGCAGCAAGAATATGCTCATCGACTAAGCATGGCGAGACTTTGCCGCAGTCTCTTTCAAACAATATGATCGATGGCTGATATAATCTCGCCATGGCGCGCAGCACAAGCATACGAGCTTATGCGGCGTCAGGCCCGCAGTTGACCCAACAGCAGCGGGCGCGAGTTAGCCAAGCTCAACCAACCAATGAAGATTGGCGAACCAGCTGATTAGATTGAGCTTGAAAAGCGTCGCCTGGAACTCGATACCTTCAAGGAGCCAAGACGAGAACACGATTTCGTCACCGCCGGAGGCGGGCCGTCATCATTTGCAGATTGGTGCTACTGCTTGGAGCCGCCACTGGGTTGCTTTGACGCTTCGATCAGGTCCGCCTGGCGGACGAGGCCTTCTGCGATTTTCCGTGCCTGGTGCGGCTTTATCAGAAGTTCCACACTCTCAGCCGTGGCCTCTCCACGACGAACCCGCTCGATATGCTCCTGGGAGGTCACATACTCAAGACGAACAATAAGGTTCCCCGGCTCCAACGCGTTGATATGCACGTTGATCAGGTTCGGTGTGTTGGTCGTGTTTTCAAATTTTGCAGGCATGGGCGTTCCTTCCGAATCTGCGGATCATGCCGCTCCACCAACCAATAGTCCATCAGCCGCCTCAACGCACTTCTCGCCAACGAGTGCGATCGACCGTGATCAGAGATGAAACCCGAAGCCGTCGCAATGGGCAGGTCTTTCCCTCCGGGTCATCATCGTATAGGATAAAAAGTCAATAAATTCAAATATTTGATCGATAGCGTCAGGAAAATTGAAGCATGCGCCCGCGCCATCTGCTGCTCGCCCTGAGCATTGTTCTGATCTGGGGCGTCAACTTCGCCATCATCAAAATCGGCCTCAAGCAGGTGTCGCCACTGGCCCTCGGCGTCGCCCGCTTCTTCCTGGCTGCCTTCCCGTGGGTCTTCTTCATCAAGCGCCCGAACGTGCCGCTGTCGATGATCGCTACCTATGGCCTGCTGATTTTTGCGTTGCAGTTCGGCTTGCTGTTCACGGGGATGAAGATCGGCATGAGTGCGGGGCTGTCGTCGCTGATCCTGCAGTTGCAGGTGTTCTTCACCATCGGCCTGTCGATGATCCTGCTCGGCGAGCGGCCGACACCCTGGCAGTTGGCCGGCGCTGCGCTGGCGTTTGGCGGCGTCGGGCTGGTTGGGCTGCATGTCGGTGGTGACGTGACCATGGTCGGATTGTTGCTGCTGATCGCAGCGGCTGCTGCCTGGGGCGGCGGCAACGTCGTTTCCAAGCAGATTTCGCAGCGTGCCGCCACGGCACCCAACGTGCTCGGCCTCGTCGTCTGGGGCAGCCTCTTCGCCTTGCCGCCGCTGCTGGTCGTGGCATTGGTCCTCGACCCCGAGCATTTCGTCAGCAGCTTCACCGGGCTCGACTGGGCGTCGGTCGGCTCGATCGCCTATATCGTCTATCTCTCCACGCTGTTCGGCTTTGCGGCCTGGAGCGGGCTCCTGGCGCGCTATCCGGTTTCGACCGTTGCGCCCTTCACCTTGCTGGTGCCGGTGTTCGGTTTCCTCGGTTCGGCGGTGCTGCTGGGCGAGCCACTACAAGACTGGAAGCTGGTGGCTTCCAGTCTTGTCATCGCCGGACTGTGCATCAACCTGTTCGGGCCACGGCTGTTTTCGCGTCCGCAGCGGTCAGTTGCCCCGCCTCCCAGCCCAGAATAGCCCGCTTGCGTGTCAGACCCCAGTGGTAGCCGGTCAGCGCGCCCGACTTTCCAAGCGCCCGGTGGCAAGGCACGACGAACGACAGCGGGTTGGCTCCGACGGCAGCGCCAACCGCCCGGCTTGCCTTGGGCGAGCCGACTTCCGAGGCGATCGCAGAATAGCTGCAGGCCCGACCCATCGGGATCTTGAGCAGCGCCTCCCACACCCGCACCTGGAAGTCGGAGCCGATCATGACCACGCGCAAGGGCTGATCCTGGCGCCAGCGCGTCGGGTCGAAGATGTGTGCGGCATAAGGGGCCGTTGCACTCATGTCCTCGACATAGGTGGCGTTCGGCCAGCGGCCGGACATGTCGGCGAAGGCGGCGCGCTCTTCGCCGGCGTCGTTGAAGGACAGGCCGGCGAGGCCGCGGTCGGTGACCATGACAAGCGCCACGCCGAAGGGCGAGATGTGAAAGCCGTAGCGGATGGTGAGCCCGGCGCCGCGTGTCTTGTAGTCACCCGGCGACATCGCCTCATGGGTGACGAACAGGTCGTGCAGGCGGCCCGGCCCCGACATGCCGACCTCGAATGAGGTTTCGAGCAGCGGCAGGCCGTCGTCGAGCAGCTTGCGGGCGTGGTCGAGCGTCACCGCCTGCAGGAAGGCTTTCGGCGACAGGCCGGCCCAACGGCTGAACAGCTTCTGCAAGCTTGTCGGTGTCTCGCCGACCTCGGCGGCCAGCGTCTCGAGCGACGGCTGGTCGCGGTAGTCGAGGCTGATCTTTTCGATCACCCGGCGCACAGTCTCATACTCCGAACCGGTCGGCGTGATGTCGTGCTGCAGCGTGGCGACAGGTTTCATTTGCGTCTGGGCGTTCATGGCTTGATCTCCTTGGACGCCAATGTCGCGTTGGCTGTGGGTATTTCCCACCCGATTCCTGCTCATCTGCTCCTTGCGGTTGCAAGAGCCCGCGAAAAAGCCGTGGCAAAGCTCTCGCGGTCATCGGGGTTGAGGAAACTTCCGATCGCTACGCTGTTGTCACGCGTCTCGACCGCCATGCCGGTGATGCCGATCTCGTCATGACGGGAAACTGCGAATCGCGTCCAGAACGGATTGAAATGGTATTGCTCCGACTTGCCCGACGGGGCGGTCTTGAGGATGTCGAGGCTGGTGCGGGAGACGCTGACCTCCTCTCGGGCGCGCGCGGCGCGATAATTGAGCCGGAAGGCGACATAAAGGGCTACGACGTCGAGGCCGAGGAAGCCGAAGATCGGCCAGGCACCGTGGCTGAGAAATATGGCGCCGGTGACCATGCAGCCAAAGGTCAGCGAACCCATCAAGATCATGAATCCGGTGTGCCCGAGCGAGCGGTGCGGCAGAAGCAACGCTTTGAAGAATGGCTCGTCGGCTGCAAAAGTGGCGTTTGTCTCGCTCATGCCTGACAATTATAGAGGGGCGATGAAAAACCCCAAGCCCAAAGATAAGGCCAAGGCCCTGCCGAAAGGCCGCACGTCCGGTGCCGCAGCCAAACCGCGCGCCACGCGCCGCCGTTCACTCTATTCGGCGGCCGAAGTGCACGAGATCTTCCGCCGCTTTTCGGTCCAGCGGCCGGAGCCGAAGGGCGAGCTCGAACACGTCAACGCGTTCACGCTTTTGGTTGCGGTGGTGCTGTCGGCGCAGGCGACCGACGCCGGCGTCAACAAGGCGACGCGCGCGCTGTTTGCCATCGCAGACACGCCCGAGAAGATGCTGGCACTGGGGGAGGAAATCGTGGGCCAGCACATCCGCACCATCGGTCTGTGGCGCAACAAGGCCAAGAACGTGATCGCCCTGTCCGAGGTGCTGATCCGTGATCATGGTGGTGCGGTGCCCGACGACCGCGACCAGCTCGTCGAGCTGCCCGGCGTTGGCCGCAAGACCGCCAATGTCGTGCTCAACATGGCCTTCGGCCAACACACCATGGCCGTCGACACCCACATATTGCGCATCGGCAACCGCATCGGTCTGGCACCTGGCAAGACGCCCGAGCAGGTCGAAGATACGCTGGTCAGGATCATCCCTGACGAGTTCATGCGCCATGCCCATCACTGGCTGATCCTGCATGGCCGTTATGTCTGCAAGGCACGCAAGCCCGACTGCTGGCGTTGCGTCATCGCCGATATCTGCAAGTCGCCTGACAAGTCGACCAGCGAACCGGCGCCGCTGGTGCCTCTCGACGACATCGACCCGATCGAGGTCGCCGAAGCCGAAGTGGCGGCTCAGTAGCCGCGCGCCATCGCCGCCGCAAATATCGGGATCAGCGCGAACACGGCGATCTCGGCCTTGAGGAAGTTGCGCACCCTGGCAATCTCGGCATTCGGGACGACATAAGCCTCGCCACCGCCGGCGCCACGCCAGCGCGCGATACGGATCGTGGGTGCGATCGACAGCAGGCCTACGGCCGCGAACGCCACCATCTTGGCCCAGAAGGTCGGGTTGTAGATATAGAACTCCCAGCCCTTCAGTCCGAAATAGACACGCGACGCGCCGATGAGCACCAGCAGTGCTGCAAGTCCACCATAGACCGCGTCGATGCGTCCGAGCAGTGCGAGATTGCGCCGGCCGAGCCCGGGGCGAACCAGTATCACCTCGGCAGCGAGCACGCCCGCAAGGGAGAATGCCAGGAGGTGGTGAATGATGGTCAGGATAAGGTCAGTCATCAGTGCCTCGTGATGCGACTCGACCGCGGCACCTTAGCAACGGACGTAGGGCAAGCATATGACGAGGCAGATGTCAGCAAATGTCAGCTGTCTGTCACTTGTCGAATTGACGAAGAGACTGAGGAAATACACGTTTCAACCATGGCGCTGACACGACAGATCAATCCGATGCCCGACTGGATCCGCAACGAGCTCGTCTCGCGTGGCTTGGTCGGCGCCTATGAGGGGCGGCCAGACTACCAGCGCAATGATTATCTTGGCTGGATCGATCGCGCCAAGCTGGCGACGACCCGCCGCAAGCGGCTCGACCAGATGCTGGATGAGCTCGATCGTGGCGACGTCTATATGCGGATGGCCTGGCACGGTTAGAGCATGGTTCTGAAAGCAGGGACGGTTTCGGATAAGACCCCACGAGGAAGCCCGGGCCGTTCCATTTCTCGGACTAGGACAGGTTGGCCACTGGCGGACAGCGTCACTGGGTTCTGGCCTGCTGTTCTGCCGGCCATCTGTGCTAGACCCGCTGCCATTGTCCATGGAGATCGACGATGGCCGCCTTTTCCCTTGCCGACATTCCCGTCATCGAGACCGAGCGAACGGTGCTGCGGCCGCATCGGCTTGAAGACTTCGATGCCTATGCCGGGATGTGGGCCGATCCGGTCGTCACGCGCTTCATCGCCAAGCCGCGCACACGCGAGGAAAGCTGGCAGCGTTTCCTCCGTCATGCCGGTTCATGGTCGCTGATTGGCTACGGTTTCTGGGCGATCGAGGAAAAGGCGACGGGCCGCTTCATCGGCGAAGCGGGTTTCCACGATCTCAAGCGTGACATCACGCCTTCGATAGAAGGTATCCCTGAGGCCGGCTGGGGTTTTGTCGCTGACATGCACGGCAAGGGCATCGCCAGCGAGACGGTCGCGGCCTTCGTGCGCTGGGCCGACAGCCGCTTTGCCGGCCCTACCGTCTGCATCATCGATCCGGCAAACGGTGCGTCGTTGCGGGTCGCCGAGAAGAACGGCTACCGCGAGACCGGCCGGACCACCTATCACGGTGAGCCGACCATCCTGCTAGAGCGGAGAGGTTCGGTTGGGTCAGCCGCCCACGGCGGTTGAGGTGACCGGCTTGGCGCCGCCGATGCGTTCCCAGCTTCGGCCGTTGCCCTGAGCCTGGCGCGCGAAATAATTGTAGGGCGTGCTGGACCAGTCGCGGACCGAACTGGTCAGGTTGTCCAGGATCAGGTCGCCCTCGTTGGTGCGCACCGTCAGCACCGTGTGGCCCTGGCCGCGGTAGCGCGCCACCGTCAAAAGCAACGCCGAACCGGGCCAGCCGCGCTTCAGCAATTCGCGCTTCTTCAGGATCGCGAAATCCTCGCAATCGCCTGATGAAACCGGCACGCGCCAGTCATCGCCGATATCGTTGCGTTCCTTGATGCGCGAATTGACGGCGCGGTTGATCTGCTTGAGCTCGGACTTGAGGTCGGCGTGCAAGGCAACAACCTTGCTGCCGCCGGATGTGCTGCACAGGCCCGGCTCACGGCCGCAGAACGAGGCGAATGCGGGCGGCGCAAAAGCCTTACCCTTGGTCTCCATGGTCGTTCCGGCCTGGGCAGCAAGCGTACAGGCAAACGACGCCGATAGCGCGATCAGCGCGACGATACTTTTCACAGTGGTAGTCCCCGATGCGTAGAAAAAGGATGACGTGTGTCGGTTAATGAGCGGTTGCTAAAATGACGATTGGTCGCAAACGAGGCAGCGCCCCTAACAAATTGTAAACCGAACACATAAGAGTTGAGACATTGTCCCACCGGCCGGTCGCAGGGGCGGCGAACCGAGGCTCTTGGCGGGACGTTCCCCGATGAAAAAACTGCAACTCAGCCTGTCGAGGCGTTGACATCGCTTCGGCCGTTTTGCAGAGTGAAACCGGTTTCACTTTTGGGAACGTGCCGCTTGAAGTTCGACCTGTCGATCCTTGCCAAGCATATCCCCTTCCTGTTGGAAGGGGCGTGGCTGACGTTGCAGGCCTGCACGCTTGCCGTCGTCGGCTCGCTGGCGCTGGGTCTTGTCGTTGGCGCGATGCGCACCTCGGCGTCGCCGCTGCTCAACCGGGTGGCTGCGGTCTATATCGACATTTTCCGCAACATCCCGTTCATCGTGCAGCTGTTCTTCTTCTATTTCGGCCTGCCCGAGATCGGCATCTACATCGACGCCTTCACCACCGGCGTCGTCGCGCTGTCGATCGCCGGCGGCGCCTTCACCTCTGACGTCATTCGCTCGGGCATCCTGGCAATCGACCCGGGCGTCATCGAGGCAGCGCAGGTCAGCGGTCTGAGGAAGATCACAATCTTCCGCAAGATCATTCTGCCGATTGCCCTGCGCGCCTCGGTGAGACCTTTGGGCTCGGTCTTCATCAACCTGATCCTGACCTCGTCGATCCTGTCGACGATCACGCTCAACGAACTGACCGGCTCCGCCAAGATCGTCGCATCGAACACCTTCCGTCCGTTCGAGGTCTATTTTGTCCTGCTCGTCGCCTACGCCGCGCTGACCTATGCCGTTTCGATCCTGATCGGCATGCTGCACCGCTACCTCAACCGTCACCAGGAAGAGGGAGCCGTCTGATGCGCTACGGGGATTTCACGCCGTTCGACATCATTCTGCTGCTGCAGGGTCTTGGCGTTTCGCTGGCCTTGTTCGTCTCGACCACGCTGATCGGCCTCGTCATCGGCACCGCATGGGCGGTGGTCCGCTTCTACCGCGTGCCGGTGCTGATGCAACTCGTCACCTTCGTCGCCGAACTGCTCAAGAATTCGCCTGTCCTGGTGCAACTGTTCCTGGTGTTCTTTGGCCTGCCGGCGTTCCTCAAGATCAACGTCACGCCGACTGAAGCCGCCGTCATCACGCTCTCGGGCAACAGTGCCGCCTTCATCTACGTCATCGCCGTTTCGGCCATCGAGTCGGTCGGTCGCGACCAGATCGAGGCCGCGCGGGTCTTCGGCCTGACGCGTTGGCAGATCCTGCGCCGGGTGATCGCGCCGCAGGCGACAGCCTTCGCCATCGGGCCGCTGACCGGCCTTCTGGTCAACCAGTTGCAAGTCACCTCGCTGATCTCGGTCATCGGCGTGATGGATCTGACCAAGGTCGGCAACATTCTCAACCTGCGCACGCTGAAGCCGTTCATCGTCTGGACCGCCGTAGGCCTGGTCTATTACCTCACCGCCAAGCTGGTGACCTATGCCGGCGCGCGCTTCGAGAAGCGGCTTCGCGCCCATACCGCCTGGAAGGGTCTGTAAATGATCAGCATCACCGGCCTGCGCAAATCCTTCGGCGCCGCCACTGTCCTCAACGGCATCGACCTCGAGATCCGCCAAGGCGAGGTCGTCTCGGTGCTCGGCTCGTCCGGCTCGGGCAAGTCGACGCTGATCCGCTGCATCAACGGCCTGGAGAAGATCGACGCCGGCAAGATCACTGTCGACAATTTTGACGTCTCCAAGCCGCGCGAGCTTGCCGAGGCGCGCAAGCGTTCGGGTACCGTGTTCCAGCTGTTCAATCTTTATCCGCACATGACTGCAGTGCAGAACGTGGCACTTGCCCCGGTCGAGGTGCTGAAGGTGCCGCGCAAGCAGGCCGAGGCAGAGGCGCGCGAGCTGTTGAATTCAGTCGGGCTTTCCGAGCGTGCCGACGCCTATCCTTCCCAACTGTCAGGCGGCCAGCGTCAGCGCGTCGGCATCTGCCGGGCGCTGGCGATGAAGCCGAGCTATCTTCTGCTCGACGAGGTCACCAGCGCGCTCGACCCCGAGATGACGTCGGAGGTGCTGTCGATCCTGGCCAATCTCGCCAAGGGCGGCACGACGATGGTCTTCGTCACCCACGAGATCGAGTTTGCGCGCTCCATTTCGTCGCGCATTGCTTTCCTCGACAAGGGCCAGCTCATCGCCGACCTGCCGACCGAAGATTTCTTCTCCGCCACGGGCATGGCCCTGCCGCGCGTGGCCCAGTTCCTCTCCAAGATGCGTAAAGACTGAAATGATCCTGCTTGCCAATTCCGAGGCCTGGCCCGGCTTCTCCAAGAGCGTCGAACTTCTGAAGGCTGGCCGCCACGGCATCGATGCCATGGTTGCCGGCATCAGCGAGGTCGAGCGCGAGGTCAAGGTCCGTTCGGTCGGCTTCGGCGGCTGGCCGAACATGCTCGGCCGCATGGAGTTCGACGCCGGCGTCATGGACGGCACGACGCGCGAAGTGGGCTCGGTCGGTGCGGTGCCCGATACCATCCCGGTGGCAGCGCTCGCCCATGAGGTGATGAAGAGGCTGCCGCACGTCATGCTGACCGGCGACGGCGCCCGCCGCTTCGCCACCGAGATCGGCTTCGGCGTCGACGAAACGCTCTACGAAGACAGCAAGCGTGTCTGGTGGCAGCGGCTCGAAAAGGAACTGTCGCCGGAGGAGCTGGCGAAGTTCCCCGACATCGCGCTCGCGCCGCTCAGCCGCACCATCACCGACCCCGAACGGGTACGCGACACCACAGTATTCCTGTCCAAGGACAGCCTTGGCGGGCTCAATGTCGTGACCTCGACGTCGGGCTGGGCGTGGAAATATCCCGGCCGTCTCGGCGACTCGCCGATCCCAGGCGCCGGCTTCTACGCCGACAGCCGTTTCGGCGCCGCCGCTTGCACCCATACCGGCGAGATGACCATGCGCTGCGGCACCGCGCGCACCATCGTGCTCGCCATGCGCCTCGGTCATTCGCTGGAGCAGGCCATAGCCCTTGCCATCGACGAGCTGCGCGAGCTGAAGGACGGCTTCTTGGCCGGCGTCGTCATCCACGCGCTCGACGCCAAGGGCAACCACAAGGTTGTCAGCCTGAATTGCGAAGAGCAGATCAAATACTGGTTCTGGGACACCGATTTGCCCGAACCGGAACATCGCTTCGCCGAACCGTTCACATCCTAACAACCCGAGGGAGAGGGAATATGAAGAACCTGATCACGAAACTCGCCGGCATGGCCCTGGCCGTGGGCCTTGCGGCCACCGGTGCTGCCCAGGCCGGCAAGATCGACGAGATCCGCGAGCGCGGCACCGTGCGCATCGGCGTGTCGCTTGGCGGCGAGCCGATCGGCTTCCGCGACGCCCAGAACAACCCGGTCGGCTATGACGTCGACGTTGCCACCCAGCTCGCCGAGAAGCTCGGCGTGCCGGTCGAATTCGTGGACGTGTCGGGCGACGCCCGCATCTCGATGCTGGTGTCGGGCCAGATCGACATCGCGGTTGCCAACACCTCGGCGACGCTCGAGCGCGCCAAATCGGTGGATTTCTCGATCCCTTACAACCGCGCCGGCCTGCGCATCATCGTCCAGAAGGACGCCGGCATCACCTCGCTGGAAGGCCTCGCCGGTAAGAAGATCGTCGTCGGCCGCGGCTCGACCGGCGAGACCTTCATCAAGAAGGCAGCACCTGAGGCCGAGCTCGTTTATACCGACAACTTCTCGCCTGAAGGCGTGCTGCTGCTGCAGCAGAAGCGGGTCGACGCGGCCATCGAGGACTCCTCGCTGCTCGACTATCTCGCCACCAAGAACGAGAACCTGGTGACGCTACCGGGCCTGCACTCCAACGACCCGATCGGCATCGCTGTCGCTAAGGGCGACGAGGGCTTCGTCCGCTGGATCGACATGTTCGTCTCCGACTATATCCAGAGCGGCGCTTATGAGACGAACTACAAGAAGTGGTGGGGCGAAACAGCCAACCCGCCGGCACTGACCCCGCTCTGGTAAGACAGGGCTGAGGCAGCGGGCAGGCGGGAAGCCTGCCCGTTTTGCATTCAGGACGTTGCCCTTGCCACGAAGAAGGTCGGCACCGTCACCTCGGCATGGCCGTTGCCAAACTGCTCCGGCGTCGCCAGGAAGCGCAGGATTTCGCCGACATAGGTCTTTTTGTCATAACCGATCGACGAGATCGGGTAGGCCTCGAAATCGGTCAGCGACAGATTGTCGAAGCCATAGAGGCGGAAGCGCTCTGGCCTGTTGCCGGGAAAGGCATCGCGGTGGACGTCCATGATGCCCATGGCCATCGCATCCGAGGTGCAGAACACCGCGTCGGTCGTTGGCCATTCAGGCGACAGCGCGACGTGGCGGCCGCTCTGGTAGGAGTAGTCACCGCGCAGTTCGGCAACCAGCCTTATGCCGCGCTTGGCCATCTCGGCCTTGTAGTTGGCGATGCGCTGCTGCTCGACCGGTGAGGACACGCGGCCGGTCACAAGCGCTGCGGTGGCAACGCCCTTGCTGGCGGCGTCGGCGACAGCTCCGGCAATGCCGGTCGCTTCATCGGGCACGACTGAAGGCGACGAGCCGTCATGCATGCCGTTGAGCATCAGAACGTCGTCGCTGCGGAACATCTTGCGTACGCTTTCGGCGTCGGCGAAGTCGGAAAACACCAGTGCGGCATCGACATGATAGGCAACGCCGTTGCGCAGGAACTCCTCGATGCGCTCGACCGAGCCGACGCGCAGGAAGATCACCTGCTTGCCGATCGACTGGATGTCGCTGATCAGCAGGTCGAACAGGTCGAGGTCGGAGAAGTCGTGGATGTGGTTGACGATGACGGCAATCAGGTTGACCGTCTTGGTGGTCAGGCTGCGGGCCAGAAGATTGGGCTTGAAGCCGAGCTTGTCTGCTGCTTCAAGCACACGCGCGCGCTTGTCGGCGGAGACGGGACGGCTTTCGCTCGACAGCGCCCGCGAGGCGATCGCGCGCGACACGCCAGCCAGCTCGGCGACATCGGCGATGGTCGGCGACGTTCGTCGTTTGCGCGTACTGTCCATAAGTGCCTTTGCGAGTTTTGGTCTTGAAATTCGGGCGCCGTGGCCAGACGTCCCGCAGCATTCATCCATCCGGGAACTGATTTCATGCTTACCTGCTTCGACATTGGCGGTTCAACGATAAAAAGCGCGCGTGCGCGCTCGCCCGGCGAAATCGAGATCATCGACCGGGTGAAGACACCGCTCGACGACTTCACGGCTTTCGCCGCCGTCATTGCCGAACGCGTGGCGCTGGATCGCGGCACAACACGGGGCGTTGCCATTTCGATCGCCGGCGTCGTCGACCCGGCCTCCGGCAGCCTGAAATGCGCCAACATCCCTTGCGTCGACGGCCGCATCATCGCCGCCGATCTCGAGGCTGAGATCGGCCTGCCGGTGTGGATCGCCAACGATGCTGACTGTTTTGCCATGGCGGAAGCGACTGAAGGGGCAGGGCGCGGCCATCGCAATGTCTTCGGCATCATCCTTGGAACCGGCGTCGGCGGCGGCCTGGTCATCGACGGGCGCTTGGTCACCGGTGCTGGCGGTTACGCCGGCGAATGGGGCCACGGCCAGGCGCTTGCCACAAGGGTCGGCACGCCGCCAGTCGACATCCCGCATTTCACCTGCGGCTGCGGCCAGGTCGGCTGCGTCGACACCATCGGCGGGGCGCGCGGGGTCGAGAAGCTGCATCATTTCCTGTGCGGTGACGCGCTGTCGAGCACCGAGGTCATCGACCGCTGGCGCGAAGGGGAGCCGAAGGCGCGCCGCACCATGGGCATTTATCTCGAGCTCGTCGGCGTTCCGCTGGCGCTGACCATGAACATCATCGGCTCGTCCATCGTTCCCGTTGGTGGCGGCCTGTCCAACGTGCCCGAGCTGATCGAGGCGCTCGACAACCAGGTGCGCAGCCGCACGCTGCGGCGTGCGCAAGGCCCGCTGGTGGTCAAGGCCGCCTTGACCACCGAACCGGGCCTCATCGGCGCCGCAGCCGTCGGTTTCCAGGAGCTCGCCAATGTCTGAGAAAATCCGTCTCGAAGTCTGCGTCGACAGCCCGCAAAGCCTGGCTGCGGCGATTGAAGGCGGTGCCGACCGCATCGAATTGTGCGCGGCGCTCGAAACCGGCGGCCTCACGCCGTCGCCCGGCCTGATGGCGCTTGCCGCCCAGGCGCCGATCCCGGTCTATGCAATGATCCGCACCCGCCCCGGTGCCTTCGTCTTTGACGATGCGGATGTTGCTACCTTGCTGGCCGACATCGACGCGGTGCGTGCCGCCGGGCTGGCGGGTGTCGTGCTCGGCGCCAACAGGCCGGACGGTTCGCTGGACCACGAGTTACTTGCGCGCCTGGCCGGCCAGGCCAAGGGGCTCGGCATGACGCTGCATCGCGCCTTCGACCTTGCCGGGCCTGACTTCAGCGAGGCGGTCGAGCTCGCCGTCGCTCTCGGTTTCGAGCGCATCCTGACCTCGGGCGGCGAAACCACGGCATTGAAGGGGCTCGACGCGCTGGCTAGGTGCTTCGACCATGCGCAAGGCCGCATCGTCATCATGCCGGGATCCGGCGTCAATCTCGACACTGTCGGCGCGATCAAGGCGCGGCTGCCGCTGCGCGAAATCCACTCGTCCTGCTCGTTGGCATCAGACGCACCCGCCGACAAGGCGCTGGAACTCGGCTTTGTCGCGCTCCGGCCAAAGCACACCGACACAGGCGTCGTGCGCAGGATGAAGGCGGCACTGGCGTAGGGTGGGCTCAGGCCTTCTCGCCCAGTTCTTTGGACGAGACCTCGTAGAGTACCTTGTCAGTCTGGGCGTCGACACCGACAAGGCTGACCTCATGGCCCCAGAGCCGCTGGATGTAGCGTATCGTCTCGTTGCGCGTTTCCTCGACCAGCGTCGCGCCATTGTGCACGGTGTGCTTGATGCGCAGCTTGCGGTCGCCCTTGAGGTCGGCATCCACTGCCTGGATGTCGGGCTGGGTCATGCCGACATCGTAGCTGTTGGCGAGGCTCGAACGCACGCGTTCGTAACCGCGCTCGTCGTGAATCGCCATCACCTCGTAATAGGGGTCCGATGATTCTTCCTGCAGCGAAAACAGCCGCATGTCGCGGATCAGCGCCGGGCTCAGGAACTGCCGGATGAAGGATTCGTCGCGGTGCGTGGCCCAGGCGTCGAGCAGTGTGCCGCACCAGTCGCCATTGCCGGCGAAGTCGGGGAACCAGTCGCGGTCTTCCGCCGTCGGTTCGGTGCAGATGCGCTGGATGTCGCGCATCATGTTGAAGCCCAGCGTATAGGGATTGAGCCCACCGTAGCGCGGGTCGTCGAAATGCGGCTGGAACACGACGTTGGAATGGTTCTGCAGCACCTCCAGCATGGTGCCTTCGCTGATCTGGCCCTTGTCATAGAGGCTGTTCATGATTGTGTAGTGGACAAAGGTGGCGCAGCCCTCGTTCATCACCTTGGTTTGCCGCTGCGGGTAGAAATACTGCGCGATGACCCGGACGATGCGCAGGATCTCGCGTTGCCAGGGCTTGAGCACGGGGCTGTTTTTCTCCAGGAAGTAGAGCAGGTTCTCCTCGGGATACTCGATCGCCGACTGCCGTTCCGACATGTCGGTCTGGACCTCGCGCGGGGCTTCTGCCTCGGCCGCTTGCGGCAGGGTGCGCCACAGGTCGCTGAAGGTGCGCTCTTCGTGCTCCAGCCGCTCTCGAATGCGTGCCCGCTCGCGCTCGACCGACAGGCGCGGACGGCGGCGGTAGCGGAACACTGCCTGCGGCATCAGCGCGTGCGCTGCATCCAGCACGGCCTCGACGGCAGCCGGGCTGTAGCGTTCCTCGCAACGCGCGATGAAGCTCTTGGCAAACTCCATATAAGGGAGGATTGCGCCAGCGTCGGTCCATTGCTGGAACAGGTAATTGTTCTTGAAGAAGTGATTATGGCCGAACGACGCATGCGCGATGACCAGCGTCTGCAGCGCCATGGTGTTTTCTTCCATGAGATAGGTGATGCAGGGATTGGAGTTGATCACCAGCTCATAGGCGAGTCCCATCCGCCCCTTGCGATAAAGGTTGGACTCGTGGACGAAATGTTTGCCGAAGGACCAGTGCTGGTACATCAGCGGCATGCCGATCGAAGAATAGGCGTCCAGCATCTGCTCGGACGAGATCACCTCGATCTGGTTGGGGTAGAAGTCGAGGCGAAGCTCGTTGACCGCGATCTCGCGGATCGCGTCATAGGCGCGCGACAGGTCGTCAAAGTTCCAGTCGGAACTGGTGAACAGCAGCGGCAACTGTTTCGAACGT
Source organism: Aminobacter sp. MDW-2 (assembly GCF_014250155.1). Classification (NCBI taxonomy): domain Bacteria; kingdom Pseudomonadati; phylum Pseudomonadota; class Alphaproteobacteria; order Hyphomicrobiales; family Phyllobacteriaceae; genus Aminobacter; species Aminobacter sp. MDW-2. Next base: position 279,585 of record NZ_CP060197.1, on the reverse strand, counting down.
TTTTCCAACTTGCATCCTCATCCGCGTTTGGCCGGGGCTGGCGCCTTGGCGAACAACTCGTGAAAGACGGGATAGATGTCGGACGGCTTGGCAATGCGTGTCATCTCGAAGTTCGGCCATTCGGCGCTGACTTCGCGGTAGGCATTCCACAATGACGTGCCGTTGTCGGCGTGGCGGAACATCTCGCTTTCGCGCTCGTCGATGATCTCGACATAGGCGTAGTACTGGCAGAGCCGCATCAGCGTGCTGTCGAGCATCGACACGCACTTTTCTGAATCGTTGGGGATGTTGTCGCCGTCGGATGCCTGGGCGGCGTAGATGTTCCACTCCTTGGCCGGATAGCGCTCACGGATGACGCGCAGCATCTCGTCGAGGGCGGTGGAAACGACGGTGCCGCCGCTCTGGGTGCTGTAGAAAAAGGTGTCCTCGTCGACCTCCGATGCCTCATGGGTGTGGCGGATGAAGACGATGTCGGTCTTGGCGTAACGCCGCTTGAGAAACAGGTGCAGCAAGACAAAGAAGCGCTTGGCGAGGTCCTTCTCGCGCTCGCCCATCGAGCCGGAGACATCCATCAGGCAGAACATGACGGCATTGGCATTGGGCACCGGCTGCGGCTCGAACCGGTTGAAGCGGATGTCGATGGGGTCGATGTAGGGGATCAGCTTTCGCCGCCGCGCGAGTGTTGCAAGCTCCTCGCGCAAGGCCGCGATGCGTTGCAGAATGGCGGCGCTTGGCCGCCTCTCACCCTCCAGCTTGGCGAGCTCCGCCGCGACCGCGTCGATCTCGGCCTGCCGCGGCCGCCGCAGCGCGATGCGCCGGCCGAAGCTGTTGAACATGGTGCGCCCGACACTGATGCTCGTCGGGTTGCCGCTCATCGTGAAACCTGCCCGGCGCGGCCGGAACGTCACCACTTCCTTGAGGTTGAGCTTGACCAAGTCGGGCAGTTCGAGGTCCTCGAAGAACAGGTCGAGCACTTCCTCACGCGACAGCACGAAATTGAAATCGTCCTCGCCGTCGCCCGAGGACGATGGGTCCGACCCCTTGCCGCCGCCGGCGGCCGGGCGCGGGATGCGGTCGCCGGTGCCAAACGTCTTGTTGCCGGGAAGGACCTCCTCTCGGCGGCCCGAATGTGGTGCGCGTTGAAAGGTCGGCTCCCCGATCCCCTTGCGCGGGATCGGGATGACCTGGTCTTCCCCCACCGCGTCGATCTTTCCGGACCTGACCCGCTCGTTGATCGCCCGTTTCAACTCGTCCCGGGCGCGCCTCAGAAAACGCTGCCTGTTGCCAAGGCTCTTGTCCTTGGGATTGAGGCGCCGATCGATAAAGTTCGGCATTTCGGTCCCCGCTCGCTCCCGGTCAGCCTGCCTTGTTGACCCGCATGTACCAATCGACGAGGCGCCGCACCTGGCGCTGCGTGTAGCCGCGTTCGGTCATGCGTTCGACGAATTCAGCATGCTGCTTCTCGGTGGTGCTGTCGCGCTTGGCGCCGAAGCTGATCACCGGCAGAAGGTCCTCGACCTGGCCGAACATCCGCTTTTCGATCACCTCGCGCAGCTTCTCGTAGCTCGTCCAGGACGGGTTGCGACCATTGTTCTTGGCCCGTGCCCTCAGCGTGAACTTCACCACCTCGTTGCGGAAGTCCTTGGGGTTGGCGATGCCGGCCGGCTTCTCGATCTGCGACAGCTCGGAATCGAGGATGCCGCGGTTGAGGATCTGGCCGGTGTCGGGGTCCTTGTAGTCCTGGTCCTCGATCCAGGCATCGGCATAGGCGATATAGCGGTCGAACAGGTTCTGGCCGTATTCGCTGTAGGATTCGAGATAAGCCTTCTGGATCTCGTGGCCGATGAACTCGGCATAACGTGTCGCGATCTCCGACTTGATGAAATCCAGGTAAGAGGACTCAATCTCGCCCGGGAACTGCTCGCGCTTGATCGCCTGTTCGAGCACATACATCAGATGCACCGGGTCGGCGGCGATCTCCTTGGTGTCGTAGTTGAACGTCTCCGACAGCACCTTGAAGGCAAAGCGCGTGCTGACGCCGTTCATGCCTTCGTCGACGCCGGCGGCGTCGCGATACTCCTGCATCGACTTCGCCTTGGGATCGACGTCCTTCAGGTTCTCGCCGTCATAGACACGCATCTTGGTATAGAGCGGCGAGTTCTCATGTTCGGCGAGCCGTGTCGAAACGGTGAAGCGGCTCAAAATGTCGAGCACTTCGGGTGCGCATGGATTGCTCACCAGTTCGCTCTCGCGCAGCAGCTTTTCGTAGATCTGGCGCTCTTCGGTGACGCGCAGGCAATAGGGCACCTTGACCACCAGGATGCGGTCGAGGAAGGCCTCGTTGTTCCTGTTGCTCTTGAATTGCAGCCATTCGGACTCGTTGGAGTGCGCCAGCACGATGCCCTGGTAGGGGAAGGCGCCGAAGCTTTCGGTGCCGTTGTAGTTGCCTTCCTGGGTCGCGGTCAGGAGCGGATGCAGAACCTTGATCGGCGCCTTGAACATCTCGACGAATTCGAGAAGCCCTTGCGTCGTCCGGTTGAGGCCGCCGCTGTAGGAGTAGGCGTCGGGATCGGCCTGGCTGAAATTCTCGAGCTTGCGGATGTCGACCTTGCCGACAAGCGCCGACACGTCCTGGTTGTTCTCGTCGCCGGGCTCGGTCTTGGCGATGCAGATCTGCCGCAGCCTGGACGGCATCAGCTTGACGACGGAGAACTTGGAGACGTCGCCGCCGATTTCTTCGAGCCGCTTGGCGGCCCATGGCGAAATCAGGCCGGTCAGCCGGCGTCGGGCGATGCCGTATTTGTCCTCGAGAAGGCCGGCCATGCGTTCGGGATGGAACAGGCCGAGAGGTGATTCGAATATCGGGCTGAGCTGGCCGTTGACCTTGAGCGTGTAGATCGGCCGCTCCTCCATCAGCTTCTTCAGCCGCTCCGCGAGCGACGACTTGCCGCCGCCGACCGGGCCGAGCAGATAGAGAATCTGCTTGCGCTCCTCGAGCCCTTGGGCGGCATAGCGGAAGTAGCCGACGATGCGCTCGATCGTGTCTTCCATGCCGTAGAACTCGGCAAACGCCGGATAAACCTTGATTGTTCGGTTCGCGAAGATGCGGCCCATGCGCGGGTCGGCACTGGTGTCGATCAACGTCGGCGCGCCGATCGCGTCGACCATTCTTTCGGCTGCCGTGGCGTACATGGAAGGCTGGTCGCGGCAGGCGAGAAGATATTGCTGGAGGCTCATCTCCTCGGTCGTCTGACTGCTGTAGATTTCCGAGAAGAGATTGAAGACGTCGTTTTCACGTGTTTGCATGGCACCCTCACAATGCCGAAGACGGTGGGAGTGTAACACCACTTCGACCTTTTGCCTTCCTCTCAACTTCCCTGAACAGGCAAAGTTCCGCACAGAATGTCGTGATCGAAGATTTAGTTTGCATGCGTCGAATTGTGGCGCGGCGCGGGCTTCGATCTGCCTCGGTCAACGCCGGATTCCACGGGCACTCGACAGGGCTTTCGTCTCAACTTTCGGCTGCACGCGACGCAGCCTCTCGAACACACGGTCGCTCGGCAGGACAAGTTTCGGATCGTCGTCCGCGACGATTTTTCCGGCTCAAAAGGCCTCCCACTCATGGCCAAGTACTCGACGCTCCGGCCGGCATCCGGCTATGAACGTTGACCGCAGTCGCGGAACGTTTTTGCAGGGAAGGATCGCCGTCATGAAGGCACGCATCAAATGGGTTGAGGATCGCACCTTCGTCGGTCAGTCGGGCAGCGGGCACAAGATCGTGCTCGGGACCTCCAAGGAACCGGGTGGCGAGACGCCTGGTCCGAGCCCGATGGAGCTGATGCTGATCGGCGCCGGCGGCTGCTCGGCCTATGACGTCGTCCACATCCTGGAAAAGGGCCGCGAGGCGATCGAGGACTGCTCCGTCGAACTCGATGCCGACCGCGCCGACACCGACCCCAAAGTGTTCACCCGCATCCACATGCATTTCGTCGTCAAGGGTCGTGGCCTTGCGCCGGCCAAGGTCGAGCGCGCGGTCAACCTGTCGATCGAGAAATACTGCTCGGCTTCGGCGATGCTCGCCAAGTCCGCCGTCATCACCCATGACTTCGAGGTCGTCGACACCTCCGCGCCGGCCAGCGCCGACTGACCCGCGCCGACTGGGAGTGGCCGTGGCTGCCGCGTTCTGTCCAGAATCGATGCCGAGCAAATGCGCGATTTCAGGGCAATTGCGCATTTCCGAAAACCCTGCGAAACTGCCTCGTCAGATGAAGAGGCGTGACGCATGAGTTCCCGGAGCGAAAACCCAAGGCTCGACGAGGCAGCCCGCGCCGGCTGGCTCTATTATGTCGCCGGCAACACCCAGGACCAGATCGCAACCAAGCTCGGCGTCTCGCGCCAGACCGCGCAACGGCTGGTGTCGCTCGCCATGTCGGAAGGCCTGATCAAGGTTCGGGTCGACCATCCGATCGCCAACTGCCTCGATCTTGCCGCCAAGCTTCGCTCGCGCTTCGCGCTCGACCTCGTCGAGGTCACGCCAAGCGATCCGGATTCGTCGTCGACGACCATCGGCATCGCGCAGGCCGCGGCCGCCGAGATCGAGAAGTGGCTGCGTTCGCCCGAGCCGATCGTGATGGCGATCGGCACCGGCCGCACGCTGAAGGCTGCGATCGAGCAACTGCCGCCGATGGAGTGTCCGCAGCACAAGGTGGTGTCTTTGACCGGCAACATCTCGCCGGACGGTTCGGCCGCCTTCTACAACGTCATCTTCACCATGGCCGACACCATCAAGGCGCGCAGCTTTCCCATGCCTTTGCCGGCGATCGCCTCGTCTTCCGACGAGCGTCGCATGCTGCATGGCCAGCCACTTATCCAGCCGACGCTGGCGCTTGCCGCCCAGGCCGACGTCACCTTCGTCGGCGTCGGCGACATGGGCCCACAGGCGCCGCTCTATGAAGACGGCTTCATCACCGAGGCCGAGCTCAAGGCGCTGCAGAAGGCCGGCGCCGTCGGCGAGATCGTCGGTTGGGCCTTCGACCGCGACGGCAAGCTGATCGAAGGCATCACCAACGATCGCGTCGCCTCGGCACCGCTGCCGTCGCGCGAGCGCTCGCTGGTGGTGGCGCTGGCCATGGGCGAGCGCAAGCTGCCAGGCATCCTCGCCGCCATCACCCGCCGCCTCGTCAACGGACTGATCACCGACGAGCGCACCGCGGCGGCACTGCTCGCCGGCTAGCACCGTCCTTTTCCGAATTGCCCGGTGCCGCGCTTCAGTGCGCCGTCTTACGCCATTTCCCGGCATTCTTTCCTGCGCGTCGCCCGCCGGACTGGCGGTTGCACTGTCATGTCCAGATTCCCGCTTGACATAAATCACATCAGATGAATAATTGCCCACAGCCAAGGCAAATGCTCACTTTGGCTTTTGGGAGGAATTCGATGAAACTGAACACGCTCTTCCTGGGCCTGTGCGGAGCGAGCGCGCTTGCGTTTGCCGCTCATGCCGAGACCATCACCATCGCCACTGTCAACAATGGCGACATGGTCCGCATGCAGAAGCTGACGGACGACTTCACCGCCAAAAATCCCGACATCCAGCTCGAATGGGTCACGCTCGAAGAGAACGTGCTGCGCGAGCGCGTCACCACCGACATCGCCACCAAGGGCGGCCAGTATGATGTGATGACCATCGGCACCTACGAGGTTCCGATCTGGGCCAAGCAGCAGTGGCTCTTGCCGCTCGACAACCTTGGTGCCGACTACGACGCCGCAGACATCATCCCGGCCATCGCCGGTGGCCTTTCGGCTGATGGCAAGCTCTACGCCGCGCCCTTCTATGGCGAGAGCTCGTTCGTCATGTACCGCAAGGATCTGATGGAGAAGGCAGGGCTGACCATGCCCGACGCGCCGACCTGGGATTTCATCGCCGACGCGGCGCGCAAGATGACCGACCGCGCCGCCGACATCAACGGCATCTGCCTGCGCGGCAAGGCTGGCTGGGGCGAGAACATGGCCTTCCTGACCGCCATGTCCAACTCGTTCGGCGCGCGCTGGTTCGATGAGAAATGGCAGCCGCAGTTCGACCAGCCCGAATGGAAGAAAACACTGCAGTTCTATGTCGACCTGATGAAGGACGCCGGCCCGTCCGGTGCCTCCTCCAACGGCTTCAACGAGAACCTGGCGCTGTTCCAGCAGGGCAAGTGCGGCATGTGGATCGATGCCACCGTCGCTGCCTCCTTCGTCTCCAATCCGAAGGATTCGACGGTCGCCGACAAGGTCGGCTATGCGCTTGCTCCCGACACCGGTCTCGGCAAGCGCGGCAACTGGCTGTGGGCATGGTCGCTCGGCATTCCGGCCGGCACGCAAAAGGCCGAGGCGGCGCAGAAGTTCGTCTCATGGGCGACCGGCAAGGGCTATCTCGACCTCGTCGCCTCGAAGGAAGGTTGGGCCAACGTTCCGCCCGGCACGCGCACCTCGCTCTACAACAACCCCGAGTACCAGAAGGCCGCGCCCTTCGCCAAGATGACGCTCGACTCGATCAACTCGGCCGATCCGACCAAGCCCACCGTCAAGCCGGTGCCTTATGTCGGCGTCCAGTTCGTCGCCATTCCCGAGTTCCAGGGGCTGGGCACGACGGTCGGCCAGTTGTTCTCGGCGGCACTCGCCGGCCAGTCGAGCGTCGATGACGCGCTTGCCGGTGCACAGACCGCAGCGGTCCGTGAGATGACCCGCGCCGGTTACATCAAATAGGCAGATCCTCCCTGCCTGGCCGTCCGGTCTCCCAGTTCGGACGGCCCCTTTCGGTGACCTGAAACATCATCTGTCCGAACCGGGGTGATCGCCATGGCTACTCGACAGACCAGTTCGCTGGCGCGCCTGATGATGGCGCCTTCGGTGATCCTCCTTTTCATCTGGATGATCGTGCCGCTGGCGATGACCCTGTGGTTCTCGTTCCAGAACTATAATCTGCTCAATCCGGCCAATGTCAGCTTTGCCGGCCTGTTCAACTACAAGTTCTTCTACACCGATCCGGCCTTCTTCCAATCGATCTGGAACACGCTGGTGCTGGTGGTCGGGGTGTTGTTGATCACCGTCGTTGGCGGCATCGCGCTGGCGCTTTTGCTCGACCAGCCGATGTTCGGCCAGGGCATCGTCCGCATCCTCGTGATCTCGCCTTTCTTCGTCATGCCGCCGGTGGCCGCACTGGTGTGGAAGAACATGATCATGCATCCGGGCTATGGCGTGTTCGCCGACATCGCCAAGTTCTTCGGCGCCCAGCCTGTCGACTGGTTTGCGCAGTACCCACTGTTTTCGATCATCATCATCGTCGCCTGGCAATGGCTGCCATTCGCGACGCTGATCCTGTTGACGGCGCTGCAATCGCTCGACGGCGAGCAGAAGGAAGCCGCCGAGATGGACGGCGCCGGCTTCGTCAGCCGCTTCATCTATCTGACGATCCCGCACATCTCGCGCGCCATAACGGTCGTCATCCTGATCCAGACGATCTTCCTGCTCGGCGTCTACGCCGAGATTCTTGTCACCACCAATGGCGGCCCGGGCTACGCCTCAACCAACCTGCCATTCTTGATCTACCGCACGGCACTGCTCGGCTACGACGTCGGCGGCGCTTCGGCCGGCGGCATCATCGCAGTCATCCTTGCCAACATCGTCGCCTTCTTCCTGATGCGCGCCGTCGGCAAGAACCTGGACAAGTGAGGAGGAGACGATGGCACGCGCAGTTTCGACACGTCGCAAGATCGGCTTCACCGTTGCAGCCTGGGTGGTTGCCCTGCTGATCTTCTTCCCGATCCTCTACACCATCATCACCAGCTTCAAGTCGGAGACCGAGGCGATCGCCGGCTTCAGCCTGGTGCCTTCGGGCACGCTGGAGAGCTACGCCGAGGTTCAGGCGCAGAGCAACTATTTCAAGTTCTTCCTGAACTCGGTGGTCATCGCTGTCGGCTCGACGATCCTGGCGTTGCTGATCGCCATTCCGGCCGCCTGGTCGATGGCGTTTTCGCCGACCAAGCGGACCAAGGACATCCTGATGTGGATGCTCTCCACCAAGATGATGCCGGCTGTCGCCGTGCTGGTGCCGATCTACCTGATCTTCCGCGACGCCAACCTGCTCGACACCCGCATCGGGCTGACGGTCATGCTGATGCTGATCAACCTGCCGATCGTGGTGTGGATGCTCTACACCTACTTCCGCGAAATCCCCGGCGAGATTCTTGAAGCCGCACGCATGGACGGCGCCACCCTATGGGGCGAAATCGTCCATGTGCTGACGCCGATGGCGGTGCCCGGCATCGCCTCGACCATGCTGCTCAACATCATCCTGGCGTGGAACGAGGCCTTCTGGACGATCCGCCTGACAACCACCAACGCAGCACCGCTGACCGCCTTCATCGCTTCGTTCTCCAGTCCACAGGGGCTTTTCTGGGCGAAACTGTCGGCGGCATCGACGCTCGCCATCGCACCGATCCTGATCATGGGCTGGTTCTCCCAGCGCCAGCTCGTCCGCGGCCTGACATTCGGCGCCGTGAAGTAGTCGACCCCGCGGGAGGAAACCATGGGAAACATCACCCTCAAGAAAGTGTCGAAGTCATTCGGCGCAACGACAATCATCCCGGAGATCGATCTCCAGATCGAAGACGGCGAATTCGTCGTTTTCGTCGGGCCATCGGGCTGCGGCAAGTCGACCTTGCTCCGGCTGATCGCAGGATTGGAGGACACGTCAGGCGGCAGCATCAGCATCGATGGGCGCGATGTTACCGGCGAGGCGCCGGCCAAGCGCCGGCTGGCGATGGTGTTCCAGTCCTACGCGCTCTATCCGCATATGACCGTCTACAAGAACATCGCCTTCCCGCTGAAAATGGCGGGCGAGGACGCAGCCGTCATCGACAAGAAGGTCAAGGACGCGGCGCGTGTGCTGAACCTGACCAACTATCTCGAGCGCCGTCCCGGCCAGCTCTCGGGCGGCCAGCGCCAGCGCGTCGCCATCGGCCGCGCCATCGTGCGCCAACCCTCGGCCTTCCTGTTCGACGAGCCTCTGTCCAATCTCGACGCCGCGTTGCGCGGCACGATGCGGCTGGAGATCAGCGAGCTGCACCACCAGCTCAAGACGACGATGATCTACGTCACCCACGACCAGGTCGAGGCCATGACCATGGCCGACAAGATCGTGGTGCTGAACGCCGGCAACATCGAGCAGGTCGGCTCGCCGATGGAACTCTACAAGACGCCGAAGAACCTGTTCGTCGCCGGCTTCATCGGTTCGCCCAAGATGAACCTGATCAACGGCACCGCCGCCGCCAAGCATGGCGCGACGACGATCGGCGTGCGACCCGAGCATCTGGGCATCTCGACCACATCAGGCGAGTGGAAGGCGACAGTCGGCGTCGCCGAACATCTCGGCTCCGACACGTTCCTGCATGTCCAGGCAGGCGACGTCGGCACGCTCACGGTACGGGCCGATGGCGAGCTTGGCGTGCGCCATGGCGAAACTGTCTACCTGACACCGAGCCCGAACAAGATCCACCGTTTCGGCGCCGACGGGAGGGCCATGTGAGCGGTCGTCTCGAGGGCAAGTCGGCGCTCATCACAGGGGCCGCGCGCGGTATAGGCAGGGTGTTTGCCGAGGCGTACATCCGCGAGGGGGCTAGGGTCGCCATTGGCGACATCAATCTCGACGCGGCGATGAAGACGGCAGCCGAAGTCGGCCCGTCGGCCTATGCCGTCAGCCTTGACGTCACCAACCAGAGCTCGATCGAGGCGGCGATCAAGGTCGTCGAGCAGAAGACCGGCGGGCTCGACATACTGGTCAACAACGCCGCGCTGTTCGATCTCGGCCCGATCGTCGAGATTTCCAGGGCGAGTTACGACCGGCTGTTTTCGGTCAACGTCGCCGGCACCTTGTTCACCTTGCAGGCCGCCGCCCGCTCGATGATCGCACGGGGTAAGGGCGGCAAGATCATCAACATGGCGAGCCAGGCCGGGCGTCGTGGCGAAGCGCTCGTCGCCGTCTATTGCGCCACCAAGGCGGCTGTCATCAGCCTGACCCAGTCGGCCGGGCTCGACCTGATCAAGCATGGCATCAACGTCAATGCCATCGCCCCCGGCGTGGTCGACGGCGAGCATTGGGAGCATGTCGACGAGCTGTTCGCCCGTTACGAGAACCGGCCCCGCGGCGAGAAGAAGCGCCTCGTCGGCGAGGCCGTTCCCTTTGGCCGCATGGGCACCGCCGAAGACCTCGTCGGCATGGCGATCTTCCTCGCCGGAGCCGAGAGCCAATATGTCGTCGCCCAGACCTACAACGTCGATGGCGGCAACTGGATGAGTTGAAATGTCCTTCTCCCTTGGGGAGACGGTGGCCGAGTGGGGCGAGGTCGGATGGGGTGTTCCAGTGTGACGCTCCGTCCAGCAACCCTCATCCGTCTCGGCACTGCGCGCCGATCCACCTTTTCCCGCAAGGGGAGAAGGTGTCGCGAAAGTCGGCGCCTAAACAGGAAAGCGTCGAACCATGACCGTGAAGCTCTCCCTCGCCACACTGCCGGATTTGCCTGCCAAGGTCGCGCGCCCGACTTACGACCGCGCCTCGCTGAAGGCCGGTATCGTCCATTTCGGCGTCGGCAACTTCCATCGCTCGCACCAGGCGATCTATCTCGACGAGCTGTTCAACACCGGCCTCGGACATGACTGGGCGATCGTCGGCGCGGGCGTGTTCGAGGGCGAGAAGGCCGGACAAGCGAAGCTCGCCGGGCAGGACTGGCTGACATCAGTCGTCGAGCAGGACAGCGGCCATATGAGCGCCCGCGTCACCTCGGTCATGGTCGATTTCCTGACCCCCGGCGATGCTGCGGCCGTCATCGAACGTCTCGCCGACCCGGCGATCCGCATCGTCTCGCTGACCATCACCGAGGGCGGCTATTTCACCGATCCGGCGTCGGGCATCTTCAACCCGACCCATCCCGATATCGTCGCCGACGCGCAGAACGTCGCGGCGCCCCGGACCGTCTTCGGCATCATCCTCGCCGGCCTCCGGCGTCGTCGCCAGGACGGGGTCGTGCCATTCACCGTGATGTCCTGCGACAACATTCCCCACAATGGCCGGGTCACGGCCGATGCGGTGATCGGCCTGGCGCGGCTCGCGGACGAAACCTTCGCCGACTGGATCCGCGATAACGTCGCTTTTCCGAACTCGATGGTCGACCGCATCACGCCCGCCACCACCGATCGCGAGCGCGGCATTCTCGCCAGCGACTTCGGCGTCGAGGACAGCTGGCCGGTGTTCTGCGAGCCGTTCAAGCAATGGGTGATGGAAGACCATTTCACTGACGGCCGTCCGGCGCTGGAAAAGGTCGGCGTCCAGTTCGTCCATGACGTCGCTCCGTTCGAGCTGATGAAGATCCGCATCCTCAATGGCGGCCACGCCACGATCGCCTATCCCGCCGGGTTGATGGACATTCATTTCGTCCACGAGGCGATGGAAAATCCGCTGGTGCGCGCCTTCCTGGCCAAGCTGGAGCGCGAGGAGATCATGCCCACGGTGCCGCCGGTACCCGGCGTGGTGCTGGAGGAGTATTGCCAGCTCATCGAGCGCCGGTTTTCCAATCCCAAGATCGGCGACACCGTCCGCCGCCTCTGTCTCGACGGTTCCAACCGGCAGCCGAAATTCATCATCCCGACCATATCGGATCGCCTGAAGGCGGGCGCTGGCATATCGGGGCTGGCGCTCGAATCGGCACTCTGGTGCCGCTATTGCTTCGGGGTGACCGATTCCGGTGCCATCATCGAACCCAATGACCCGAGTTGGGACCGCCTGCAACGAACAGCGCAGGCGGCGAAGAATGCGCCTGCGACCTGGCTTGCGATGGAGGACATCTATGGCGATGTCGGCAAATCCGCAGCCTTCGCGGCTGCCTTTGGCGACAGCCTCGACATGCTCTGGCAGTTGGGCACGCAGGAGACATTGACGCGCTATCTCGGCGATCGCCTCTGAACCAAATCCGGGGCGTCGCTGACCGCTGGAATTGGCCATGGCGCGCATATAGACTGCGCGTCATGGTGTTGATCTCCACGTCCTTGCCTCATCTGAACTCGCCGCCGGAAGGCTCTGGCTGTCGCGCGGTCGCGCCGTTCGGGGCGTCGTCGTTCTGATGGCGGCCTATCTATGTGCGGTCGATGTCGGTACCGGCAGCGCGCGCGCCGGCATCTTCGATGCCGCAGGCAAGCTGCTCGGGCGCGCTGAACATCCCATCGTCATGAACCGCTCGCCATCGGGCCATTGCGAGCATGACTCCGAGCAGATCTGGTCGGCTGTCTGCGACGCTGTGCACGGAGCCCGCAAGGCTGCCAGCGTCGACCCGGCTGAAATTGTCGGTATCAGCTTCGATGCGACATGCTCGACGGTGTTCCGGGGCAGGGCGGGCGAGCAGGTTGGTATTTCGAGCAATGGCGAGCAGCGTTGGGACACCATCGTCTGGCTCGATCATCGCGCACTGGCCGAGGCCGACGAATGCACCGAGACCCGCCATGACGTGCTCGGTTATGCCGGTGGGGTGATGTCGCCGGAGATGGCGACGCCCAAGCTGATGTGGGTCAAGCGTCACTTGCCGCAGAGCTGGGCGCGAACCGGGCAGCTTTTCGACCTTGCCGATTTTCTCAGCCACAAGGCCTCAGGCTCGTTCGCCCGCTCGCAATGCACGCTGACCGCCAAATGGACCTATCTGGCCCACGAACGTGAGGCCTGGCGTCACGATTTCTTTGCGGCGGTCGGCCTCGCCGACATCTTCGAGCATGCCGCTCTGCCCGAGCGCGCCAGCCCGGTCGGCGCCGACCTCGGTCCGCTCACGCCTATCGCCGCCGCGGCGCTCGGCCTGACCACGGCCTGCCGCGTCGGTGCGGGCATGATCGACGCCTTTGCCGGCGCCATAGGCGTCATCGGCGGCCTGTCCGGTATCGAGCGCCATCTCGCGCTGATTGCCGGCACCTCGAGTTGTGTCATGGCGATGTCGCCCGAGCCGCGCGCCTTTGCCGGTGTCTGGGGGCCGTATTTCGGCGCCGCCTTGCCCGGCCTGTGGCTGAGCGAAGGCGGCCAGTCGGCGACGGGTGCGCTGCTCGACCACGTCATTCGCTGGCACGGCGCTGGCGGCGAACCCGACGCAGCGCTGCACCGGCGCATCACCGAGCGCATCATGGACCTGCGTGCCATCGAGGGCCTCGACCTCGCCGGTCGCCTTCATGTGCTGCCCGACTTCCACGGCAACCGCTCGCCGCTGGCCGATCCGCACGCCCTTGGCGTGATCAGCGGGCTGACGCTCGATTCATCCTTCGACAGCTTGTGTCGGCTCTACTGGCGTACCGCGGTCGCCATCGCGCTCGGCCTGCGCCATGTGCTCGACGCGCTCAATGCCAATGGCTACGGCATCGACACGCTGCACGTCACCGGCGGCCACACCCGCAATCCGCTGCTGATGGAACTCTATGCCGACGCCACAGGCTGCACCGTCGTCGAGCCGCTGGGCGGCGACGCCGTGCTGTTGGGCACGGCTATGGCGGCTGCGGCCGCTGCCGGTCTCTATCCGAGCCTCACCGGTGCCTGCACCGCGATGCGCCAGGAAGGCCGCGCGCGCCAACCCAATCCTTCAGCGCGCCAACGCTTCGACCGCGACTACCGCGTGCTCCTCGAAATGCACCGCCAGCGCATGGCGCTCGATGACATCGTCTGAGCCGCTCACCATATGCTTGTCGTTCGGGCGAGGGGGTATCGGTGCAAGCAAGTCGGGAGGTTTACATGGGCGAGGTGCCGACCGTCGAAGCGTTGGTCATAGTCGACGTTCAGCGCGCCTTTGTCTCGGGCGCCGAAGCGGTCCCTGATCACCTCAGCCTTCTGTCAGCGGTGACGCTGTTGCTGGATCAAGCGCGCCTTGCAGGCGTACCCGTCATCTTCATCCAGAACGACGGCCCTTTAGGCGCCGTCGACGAGCCATATACGTCAGGCTGGCAGCTGCATTTCCCGCCGCGCCCTGGCGAGCATGTCGTGCGCAAACAGGCTGATGATGGCTTCGTCGGCACCAACCTGAACGACTTGCTGGTGGCAGCTCGCGTCGGGACCATCGCCATCTGCGGCATGCTGTCGGAGATGTGTCTGGCGACGACGGCCCGAACCGCGATGGCGACCGGCTACGGCGTGATCCTGCCGCATGACGGGCACGCCACTTACGACGTGCCGCCTGGCCCTGGCGGTTCTGAGGGCGTTCCTGCGCATCTCGCCGCGCGGGCAGCGGAATGGTCGCTGGGCGACGAGGTGACGATCGTGGCTTCGGCGGGCGACGTCAAATTTGCCCGCCACCAAGCGGGCTAACTGCCCCGCTATTCATTCCGTTTGGTCGTCTTCCGCAGTTTGCCGTTCGCGCCGCCTGGTGTCATCGTCAGACTTCTTGTGTTGCGCGGCTGCCGTCTTGCGGATGAAATCAAACCGGTTTTCTTCGGCATCTGCGAGCTTCGGCGGCGTGCCGGTCTTGCTTGAAAACTTGATCATGGGCGAAATCCTATTCTGCTGAAGCCGAGGAACCCGCCGGGACATGTCCTGGCGGCGGCGGCACTAGTCTTTCGGGAAGAAAATCAGGCTGAGTTTGACAACTGGCAGTGCGCGAACTGTCCGCGCCGGTGTCTCCGGCGCGGACGTAGGAAGATACGCCAGATATCAGGCTGCGAGCGCGGTGGCGCAGCCGATGGAGGCGCGGCGGTCGGGAGAGGTTTCGCCCGGCATGGTGGCCCAGCCGCCGGTCTCGACAAACTTCTGCCTGTCATAACCGACCGACTTGGCCTTCAGTTCGACCAGCTTTGCCGCTGCGTCGGGTGCCGCATTGAACCGCTCGACGCAGATGGTCGAGGCGAGCTGACCGCGCGCCACGTCGCCGGCCGTCTGTGCAAGTGTCTGCGAAGTGCCGCCGGTGACCCAGCCGCCCCAGCTGAAGCCGACGATCATCGTGGCGACGGCGGTGCCGACGCATGTCCAGACAAGCGTTGATTTGGACGGCTGGTAGCTTTCCCAACGTGCGGCGAGGGACTGCTTCTGGTTGCTCTGCATAGCCATGGAAACGTTCCTTGTTGATGGTGGGAAGTCACCATCCAGCCGTGTCGCGGCCAGATGGTTCAGGTGTCGCTTAGTAACCCATGCCGGCTGGGCTGCCGCCGTTGGAGGCTTCCTTCGCCGGACTGTCGGCGATCATGGCTTCGGCGGTGATCAGCAGGGCGGCGACCGAGCCGGCATCCTGCAGGGCCGTGCGAACGACCTTGGCGGGATCGACGATGCCGGCCTTGATCATGTCGACATAGGCTTCTGTCTGCGCATTGAAGCCCAGATTGGCATCCTTGCTTTCCATCAGCTTGCCGACGACGACGGAGCCTTCGACGCCGGCGTTGTCGGCGATCTGCCGGATCGGCGCCTCGAGCGCCTTCAGCACGATCGAAATGCCGGCGGTGACGTCGGCGTTCGCTCCGGTGAGCGTCTCAAGCGCTGCCTTGGCCCGCAGCAGGGCCACGCCGCCACCGGCGACGATGCCTTCTTCGACGGCAGCACGCGTGGCGTTCAGCGCATCATCGATGCGATCCTTCTTTTCCTTGACCTCGGTTTCGGTCGCTCCGCCGACGCGGATGACGGCGACCCCACCAGCGAGCTTCGCCAGGCGTTCCTGCAGCTTCTCCTTGTCGTAGTCGGAGGTGCTTTCCTCGATCTGCATCTTCAGCTGTGCGATCCGGGCGGCAATACCGTCCTTGCCGCCGGAGCCGTCGATGATGGTTGTCGTGTCCTTGTCGATGAGCACGCGCTTGGCCCGGCCGAGCATCTCGATGGTGACGTTCTCGAGCTTGATGCCGAGATCCTCCGAGATCATCTGGCCGGCGGTCAGGACAGCAATGTCTTCCAGCATCGACTTGCGGCGATCGCCGAAGCCAGGTGCCTTGACGGCGGCGACCTTCAGGCCGCCACGCAGCTTGTTGACGACGAGCGTGGCCAAGGCCTCGCCTTCGACGTCTTCGGAGATGATGAGCAGCGGCCTGCCGCTCTGCACCACCGCTTCGAGGATTGGCAGCAGGGCCTGCAGATTGCCGAGTTTCTTCTCGTGGATGAGGATGTAGGGGTCTTCCAGTTCGGCACGCATCTTGTCGGCATTGGTGACGAAGTAGGGGCTGAGGTAACCGCGGTCGAACTGCATGCCTTCGACGACGTCGAGTTCTGTCTCGGCGGTCTTTGCTTCCTCTACGGTGATGACGCCCTCATTGCCGACCTTGTCCATGGCCTTGGCGATCATAGCGCCGACAGAGGTATCGCCATTGGCGGCGATGGTGCCGACCTGGGCGATCTCGTCCGAAGACTTGACCTTCTTGGCGCGCGCATGGATGTCCTTGACCACGGCAGCCACGGCAAGATCGATGCCGCGCTTGAGGTCCATCGGGTTCATGCCGGCGGCCACCAGCTTGGCGCCTTCGCGGAGGATGGATGCAGCCAGCACGGTTGCCGTCGTTGTGCCATCACCGGCGAGGTCGTTGGTCTTCGAGGCCACTTCCCGCACCATCTGCGCGCCCATGTTCTCGAACTTGTCGGATAGCTCAATCTCCTTGGCGACGGTGACGCCGTCCTTGGTGATGCGCGGCGCGCCATAAGCGCGGTCGATGATGACGTTGCGGCCTTTAGGGCCGAGCGTCACCTTGACGGCGTTGTTGAGCAGCTCGACGCCACGCAACATGCGGTCGCGGGCATCGGTCGAGAATTTGATTTCCTTGGCAGGCATGATTTTCGTCCAGTTCGTTCTTGAGGTCGCAAAGCCGGATCAGGCGGCTTTCTTGGCGGCTTCGCTCGTGTCGACGATGCCCATGATGTCGGCCTCCTTGATGATCAGGAGATCCGCGCCGTCGATCTTGACCTCCGTGCCCGACCATTTGCCGAACAGCACTGTGTCGCCGGCCTTGACGTCGAGCGGGATCAGATTGCCGCTTTCGTCGCGGGTGCCCGGGCCAACGGCAAGGACTTCGCCCTGCTGGGGCTTTTCCTTGGCATTGTCGGGGATGATGATGCCGCCCTTGGATTTGATATCGCCTTCGGCGCGCCGAATGACGACGCGGTCGTGAAGTGGTCGGAATTTCATGAATGTTCTTTCTGCAGCCGGCGCATAGGGGACCGCATGTCCTATATACGCCCTTTGGCACTCGAATGACAGGAGTGCCAAAAATTATTCGCTATGCACGAGAGTATTCAAAAATAACAGGCGCCAGGGGGCGGATTAAAATTATGATTCAGTGCAAATAGGCTGGGAATTTGAATTCCAGGTCGAGAAACCCTATTTAAGGTGCAGTGGAATTTTTATTTTCCGCGCACGAAGAGGATTTCAGATATTGGATGTAGCCATGGAAAATTTTCTGGAAAAAGCGCAGTCCCGTTCGATCGAGGCACAGAAGAAGGCAGCAGAGCGCAACAGCGCCATGGCTGATTATCAGTCAGAAGCAAAGGCTCGGGCCATCAAGACGGCAAAGTTGCGGGAATTGCGCTTGGCCAAGGACGAGGCTGACCGCGCTGCCGAGGCCCTGAAACCCGTAGAAGCCAAGAAGAAGCGCGTGGCGCGCGCCGCAAAGTAGCAAGCGCATCACCTGACTGCCAATCCTGCCTGGAGCGTCAGCCCATGTGTACGCACCTGGGCGTCGTGCTTTCCGAAAAACGACTCCGATTTTCGGGCCGATGCGCGGGGCAGGATGCCAGTCGGTCGATGTACGATCAAGAATGCCGGCCTTGCTGTCAGCTAGCCTATTGTTTTGTAGAACATCCCTCCCCATATGAAGGCTCATCGGCACTCCGCCGGGAGCGAAACGCTCATCGAGATACGATGGTGGGTTTTGCCGCGGAATGCTGCATTTGCCCTGATTGACAGCTGGCCGACCACGAATGTACCGGCGGCATGCAAGTTTCAGGAGCCAGAGGGAAGCGGGCCTATGCCCGCTTTTTTCTTTTCTGGAGAGCTTTTGCCAAAAGCAGCTTCTGCCCGCGTCAGGCGGCTGGCCTGGCGTCGGCTTGAGGCAGCAGCCGGAACAGCGCCCGGGCAATTCCCCCGACCTTGCCCTGGTCGACCTGCGCCGTGTCGTTGGGCAGCAGCGTCGTCACCTTGTCGACGCCGAGATCTTTCAGCTGGAACGGCGTGCCATGGCCAAATTCGAGATGTCCGCGGCCGATGATGCCGATCACCAGCGGCGAGCTGTCGGCCGTCCGCGCTTTGGCGATGTTGCAGGCAAACGCCCGATCCCAGGTCTGCTGCGCCCGGACGAAACGGTCGAACTCCGGCGCCTCGGGCGCTTTCACCTTGCGCGCCGGCGAGCCGCCGCCGGTGGTATCGAACAGATATTGCCGATAGGCCGGCGTCGCGTTTGCCGAGGGCGTGAGACCGTCACGCTCGTCGACAGGAACGGCGTCCCAGCCTTCCTTGCCGACCCGCGTCACCAGTTCGCGGTAGCAATTGAGCGCCAGCATCGGCACGCCAAACTCGCGGCAGAAATGGAAGATCGGAAGGTAGAGCTCGGCCGGGAACCCCCAGACCTTGCCCCATTCGGCAGCCTTCAGAAATTCGTCCCGCTCAAGACTGCCGGCGACCCACTGGTCGAGCACCGGCTGCAACCGGCGCGGAAACATCTCGAAACCGATGACGATGTCATTGCGCAAAGTCCGCATCGCCGTGCAGACATGCAACTGCCAGCGGTGGATGTCGAAGCGGTCATGCGTTTCGCCGAGCAGCAGCACGTCGCTCTGCGCGACCTCGCGCATCAACGCCGTATGATCGAGCAAAGCTCCGCTGTCGGCGTCGAGCCATGTCGCGACAGGGTGGTTCCATTCGGTCATGACGGTCACCCGAAGCTCGTCTGCGCGCCCGAAACGGTGAGCCCGGTCTCGGCGCCTTCGGCGGTCAGCGCGACGAAGCGCGCCTCGCCTGCGTTGTCCTCGCGGCGCCAGCCGCCGACCGATCCGCCCTTGAGATGAAGATGGAAGTCCGGCCGCATGACGTTGACGTAGCCCATGACAGGCTTGACCACCGGCATGTCGCCTTCCCAGGCCTGCCAGAAGGACGGACGGCTGAACTCGATCCTGACGCGGCCGCCGTTGCGCTCGGCCGCGGCGAAGGGTTCGAGCCCGGCATCGTCGGCGTCCAGTTCCTTGCGCTCGTCCAGGCTGCCGGTCCGCTCTTCGGCGGCAAGCTCGGTGCCTTGCGGGAAGGCCGCAAGCACGGCGTCGAACGGTTCGAGGCCCTCGAAGCCGGTGACATTGGCGATGCTCTCACCGTCGGCGCCGCGCAGTTCGATGCGCGGATAGGATTTTTCGCGCATCACCGACGTGCGATCGACGATGATTGTGACGACCGCCGCCAGCTCGATGCGGGAGTTGTGCTCGGCCCCTTCGCAGACCAGCCAGCCATCCTCGATGCGAACTTTCTCGACCGGGCCGATGCGCTCGTGAGTGGCGCCCATGCTTTCCGAGTTGATCATCACCCGGCCGATGGCCGGCAGCCGCGCCAGCAGGGCGGTGGGGGCGACGTCGAGGCGTTCGCGTTTGTGGGGCGTGCGGGCGGTCATGGGCATTTCCTATGCGAATTGCAGTGCTGGATTTTCGTTCGCCGCTTCGGCTTTCGGATCGAGATCGATGACGCGAATGGTCCCCAGCGCCTTCGGGCTGCGGTGCGCGACGATAACGAATGTCGTGGCCGGCAACTCTTTCTTGAGCACGGAAAACAGTTCGGCCTCGGCCGTCTCGTCGAGCGCGCTGGTGGCTTCGTCGAGGAACAGCCAGTCCGGCTTCAGCACAAGCGCGCGAGCCAGCGCCAAGCGCTGCAGTTCGCCACCAGAGAGGCCAGACAACACCAGCGGATGGCCTTCCCAGGCATCTTCGAGCCGCAGCATGTCGCTGTCGCCGAAGCCGACGGCTTCGATAGCCTGTCGCAATTCCTGTCGCGTGAAGGCCTCGGCTGGCGCGGGGTAGGCGACCGCTTCGAAGACGTCGCCTTGCGGGAAATAGGCCTTCTGCGACAGGAACAGCTTGCTGGCCGAGGGCATCTCGATGCGACCGTCGCCATGGTCCCAGCCGCCGGCCATCGCCTTGAGCAGAGTGGTCTTGCCTAGCCCCGACTGCCCGCGCAGCCACACTGCTTCGCCGGCGCCGATATCGAGGCGCGGTAGCGGCAGCAGCTCGCGCCCCTCCGGTGTCCGCAGCGTGAGCTTGTGCACATGCAGTCCGCCGGACGACGCCTCTTGGACGATGCCCGAAGCACGGCCGCGCACCGCCTCGGTCGCGGCGAGGAAGCCATCGAGACGGGAAGACGCGGCGACGAGGTTCGACAGCGGCTTGTAGGAGAAGATGAACCAGGACAGCGTGGTGACGACGTTGGAAAACGCCATGGCGATCTGCATCAGGCCGCCAAGCGCAATGCTGCCGGCGAGAAAGCCGGGCAGGGCAACGAACAGCGGGATGCGCAGCACCGTGTGCGAATAGGGAAAGGTGAAGCAGCCGAGCAGGAATTCGCGGCCCGCCATCTTGCGCCAGTTCTGTGCGATGCCGTCGAAGCGGCGGTCGAGCCCGGTGCGCTCGACGTTCTCGCCACCCATCAACGCGATCTCGTCGGCCGACTGGCGGATGCGCGCCATGGCGAAGCGGAAATCGCCTTCGCGCTTCTGCTGCGTGTAGAACAGCGATTTCAGCGGCCGGCCGAGCAGATGCGTCAGCCCGCTCGACAGTGCGACATAAATGAACGCCGCCCAGACCATGTAACGCGGGATCGAGACGTCGAAACCGAACAGCGAGAAGTTGAGCGCGAAGGTCGACAACCCCCACAGCAGCGCGAGAAAGGAGAAGATACCGACGATCTTGGTGATCAGCTCGATGCCTTCGTCGAGGATACCCTTGACGAACAGGCCGCAATCGTCGGCGATGCGCTGGTCGGGATTGTCGACGTCGCGCGGGCAGTCGCCCTGGGTCAGTCGCCAATAGGCGCGGTCGGCGAACCACGAGCCGAGGGCTGCCTCGGTCAGCGACTTGCGCCACCTGATATGCAACATTTTCTGCAGGTAATCTGCCGTCAGTGAGCGCACCGAATTGGCTGCGACGATGCCGGCAAAGATCCAGATCTGCCAGACCGCCGCCTTGGCGTCGACCTTTTCCAGCGCACCGTAGAATTCCGAGGTCCAGCTCACCAGCCTGATGGTGAAATAGATGCCGGCCAGTTGCAGCGCGATGACCGCGGTGAGGCAGACGAGGCTCGTCTTGCCACCCTTGCCGGCAATGCAGAGCTTGAGCAGGCGAACGAACTGCCTGAGGACGTTGGTCACCGCGATGGCCTTTCATGCAAGACGCAGGGCAACGTGCCCTGCGTCGGATCGCTGTCGATCTGGCTCAGAAGCGCACCGTTGCGCCGAGCTTGAAGGTGCGGCCTGGCGCCACCTGCATTTCCGGATTGTTGGCGTTGGCCACCGGCCCCGAGATCACGTTGGTGACGCCAGTGAGGGTGTTGGGGAAATAGCGGCGGTCAAAGATGTTCTGGATGCCGAAGTCGACATCGACATTTTCGGTCGGCTTCCAGCGGGCATAGGCGTCGAACACCGCATAACCGCCCGGCTTGAAGGCGTTGGGGTCGGCGCGTTCGGTGACGCCATGGGCGAAGGTGGCGACCAACTCCGTTTCGAGGTTCCAGTCGGGGACAAGGTAACGCCCGCCCAGCACCGCGGTGAGCGGTACCGCACCGTCGAAGGCCGTTTCGGCAGCACTTGCCGAAATCCGCTGCGTGCCCTTCTGGTAGGAGATCGAGCCGTTCAGGTAGAGGTTTTCGTAGACCTCGTACTCGCCGCCGAACTCGATGCCCCAGACCTTCACGTCCTCGACATTGTCTGAGGTGTAGTGGTTCGGCCTGCCCGGAACCTCCTGCAGAGAGCGGATGAAATCCTTGTAGTCGGCATAGAAGGCCGTGAGGCTGAAGTAACCCTTGTCGAGCTCGCCACGAATGCCGGCCTCATAGCTGCGCACGGATTCAGGCTTCAGGTTCGGATTGGGAATCAGGACGGATGGCGGAGACGTAAAAAGATTGTCCGACGACACGAACAACTGCTGCGACGTCGGCATCTTGAAGCCTTCGCCATAGCCGGCATAGAGCGTATAGGTGTCGTTCAGCTCATACATCGCGCTGATCCGCTTGATCAGCTTGGTCTCGTCGATCTTCTTGGGCTCGAAGCCGGGCTTCGGCTTGTAGTCGGCGTCGCCGGTGGGATCGATGGAATAGTGCGCCAGGCGCGCGCCTGGGGTGATGGTCAGCCGGTCGTCGAACAGCTTGATCTCATTTTGAAGGTAGATGTCGGCGCGGACGGTGTCGACCTTCGGGAAGTTGAAGCCCTGGTTGTTGGCGGTGGTCGTGGTGCCAGCTGTCAGGTTGTTGGTGATGTTGTAGCCGTCATAGTTGCTCTTGGTCAGATCGCCGTCGAAACCATAGGTCAGCTTGTGCGACAGGCCGCCCAGTTCGAAGGACGAGTTGGCCTGCACGTCGGCCTCGAGGAAATCCTCGCCATAATTGCGGACCTGGATGTTCTGTTGGCGGCGCGTTGGGTAGGTGCGCAGCTGATTGCTGTAGGTGTCGCGCTTCTGCGGCGAATAGGAGATCTGCCACTTGATCTCATCGAGCCACGGCGCGTCGACCTTCCAGTCGTGCGACAGGGCCAGCCTGTAACGCTCCATCTCCAGTTCGCGCTGCCAGCTGGTGTTGACGTACGTCGATCCCGCAGACGAGTCGTACATCTGCTGGATCGTCGTGTTGCGGTTGAACCACTCGCCGGTCAGCTTGACCTCGTGATCCTGGGTCGGGTTCCACTGCAGCTTCATCAGACCGTTGAAGGCGTCGGTGTCGGCGGGAAACGCCTTGTTGCACGGCCAGATCGCCTGGCGTGGACAGCCCCACTGGCCGCCATCGGCGCGGCTGTTGCTGAAATCGCCTTCCGACGCCCCGAGATGACCGAAGCTGCCGAGGAACTTGAAGTCGCCGGATTCAGCGGCCGCACTCACCTGCTTGCGGAACGAATCGTCGTAGCTGTCATAGGCGGTCTTCATCTCGACTGCCCATGGCTTCGAGCCGTTGAGAAGATCGTCGGGGTCGAGCGTGCGGAATGCGACTGCGCCACCCAGCGCATCGGCGCCCTGGAGCACCGAGTTCGGACCGCGTACGATCTCGGCGCTGCGCATGTTGAAGGGGTCGACGAAGTCGCGGCTGCCGTCGATGATCTGCTCCTGGATGCGGCTGCCGTCGACACTCATCTGGACGCGGTTGCCGCCCATGGCGCGGATGTTGAAGCCGGTCAGCTGGCCGAACGGATTGGTAAGCGATGTCGTGCGCGAGACGGTGACGCCCGGCTCGTAGCGAACCATGTCCTGGATGTCGCGGACGACATGGCGCTGCAGCGTCTCGCGGTCGATGACCGACACCGACATCGGAATGTCGAGCACCTTGCCGGTGGTGCGCGCCGATGTGACGACGAGCCTGTCGAGCACGATGCGCTCTTCATTGCTCAGCAGCGGCTTCGTTTCCTCGACCTTCTTGGCCGGTGTCGTTGCCGTCTGGGCACTGGCGATACCGGCCGATTGCAGCAACAGAAGCGAAACGCCGGCCAGAAGCATTTGCGACCGCGAACCGCGGCCGGTGTGAACGTTAGACATGACAGCCCCCTCGAAAAATCTGGAAAAGCTGGCTGTCCGCGAACGAAGGGCTGGCGTAAGTTAATATGAGTCTGTGACTCAAGATTGGTGATGGCTGTATAATGGGTCCTGCGGTGTGTGCAAGCCGGGTGATGCGCGGCGCGACACCTGGCCTCACCTGGAACAGACACATGCCGGCGCCGCCCAGCTACGGCTGGCGAGGATCTGGAAGACTTGTTTTGTGCGTCGTTCCGCGAGGCGGGCGCTTTTCGCCGAAGCGTTTCACAATAATATGACTATCATTGTCATATTATTTGACAGGAAAGCGCGAATGACCTAGCGAACCCGTCCCTGTTGTTCGAGCGGCGTCGGGTAGGCAATGAAATTTCGAGAGAAACTGAACGCCTTGCGCAAGATACCGCTCGGCGATTGGCGGATACTGATGCGGATCATGGGCATCTACCGCCGTGAATTTTTTCTTGCCATTGCACTTTCGCTAGCCGGAATCGTGCTCTCGGTGACGGTTCCGATCCTTTCGCAGAAGATCGTCGACAGCGTCATGGTCGGCAAGGACGGTTGGGCAGCGACCCAGTTCGCCGCCATCGCCATCGTGGCGGCGGTTATCAGGCACATGACCTCACGCTGGCACAACTCGCCGATCAACGACGTGGACGCAAGGTTCACCGCCCGGCTGTCGAGACGCATCTACTTCCGCCTCATGCGCATCCCCTATGAGAGTTCGGCATCCGCAGGCGGAAGCACGATCAACCTCCTCAACGAATCCCAGCGTGTCGCCACCTTCATGCTGAGCGCTGCGCCGAATTTCTTCCTCACCATGTTGGGTGCTGCCGTCTCGTTCGCCGTGGCGCTGTACTACGACTATCTCATCTGCCTGCTGGCCTTTGTCGTTGCCCTGATCTTCGCCGTTTTTGCCCGCAAGACCAATGCCCAGCTGGGCGAGGCGAGCCGCAGCTCGTTCCGCCTCAACGGCGCCCTGCAGGGGGCGACCGCTGAAACGGTAGGCAACATCCGCGGCATCAAGTCGAATGCGGTTGAGCGCTTCTTCATCGGGCGCTGGTCCGCGAAGTCGGCCGAAGCCATCAAGGCGCGCTGGCACATACTCGACCTCTCGCACTCCTATTCGTTCACGCTTGGCCTGCTGAGCGAGATCCTGACGCTGCTCGTCGTCCTCGTCGGCTGCTGGCGCATCCTGCGCGGCGATCTCACGATCGGTGGCCTGCTTGCGCTGCAGCTGCTCGTCACCCGGGCGACCATGCCGATGCTGACCAGTGCCGGCATCCTGATCCAGTTCCATTCGGTGAGCGCCACCGTCTCGGCCCTCGCGGCTTTCCTCAAGCGCCAGCCGGAGCGCGCCATCGTTGCCCCGGCGCTGCGTGCTGCTGATTTCGGCCCGATCACGGTCGAGGATCTGACCTTCCGCTATCCCGAGGCGACGGCTGCGGCACTCAACGGTGTCAGCCTGGTGCTGCCGGCGACGGGCGTCGTGGCGATCGTCGGCCGCAATGGCTCCGGCAAGTCCAGCCTGCTGCGCGTGCTTTTGGGACTGGAGCGCGATCATGCCGGCAAGGTGGCAATCGGCGGCATCGACGTCCGCGCCTACAATCCGCGCTGGCTGCGCGGCCGCATAGGTGTTGTCGACCAGGAGACGTCGCTGTTTTCGGGTACCATCCGCGAGAACCTTCAGGCGTCGCTGCCGCGCCCGCTTCGCGACGACGAGATCGACAAGGCGCTGGCGTTTTCCTCCGCCGACAAGTTCACCGCCGGCCTGCCCAAAGGCATCGACACCGAACTGGTCCAGGCAGGGCAGAACCTCTCCGGCGGCCAGCGCCAGCGCCTGGCGATTTCGCGCGCCGTGCTGCGCGATCCGCACATCGCCGTTTTCGACGAACCGACCTCGGCGCTCGACGCCGAATCGGCGATGGCGCTCGAACGTGAACTGCTGGCCTTCGGCCGCGACCGCCTCGTCATCATCGTCACGCATCATCTCTTTTCGGCGCGTTCGGCCGACATGATCGTCGTGCTCGACGATAGCAGGATCGTCGGCACGGGCAGCCATGAGGCTCTGACTGCCGAATGCCCGGTCTATCAGGCGCTGTGGCGCGACTACGTCAGGGATTGATCGGCCGCCGGCGTTGATCGGTCGATGAGGGTGGAAATGATTCTTCCACCTGTTGACACGACGCCGGGCAGTCATACTATATGTAGACATCGTGGTCTTCCGAGTTGATTCCAGCTCGGGAGCTAAGAGGGAAGCCGGTGCGCGATTTCGCAATGCCGGCGCTGCCCCCGCAACTGTAAGCAGTGAGTTGCTGTCGCGTAGTGCCACTGGCGCCAATGGGCGCTGGGAAGGCCAGACAGCAGCAATGACCTGCGAGCCAGGAGACCTGCCGCGATCGAGTCTGAACGTCCACGGGCGGGGTGTCCGGTGGTGCGCTTGCGTTCTGCTGGCTTGCGCCGGCCGAAATCCGGCATGCGTCCGCCCAAGGCCCTTCGCCCCCAAACCATCGGGGAAGATGATGCCGGCGACCTCTACACTTCAATCCAGCGGAACCGACAGCGTTCCGTCCGCTCTCAGCCAGGGTTCCGAGACCGCGTCCGAACCTGGCTACCGTGTCATCCGGCGCAACGGCGCGGTGACGCCGTTCGATGCGATCAAGATCACTGTGGCGCTGACCAAGGCATTTCTCGCCACCGAGGGTTCGGTGGCCGCCGGTTCGCGCCGCGTCCACGACGTCGTCGAGGAACTGGCCGGCCAGGTGTTCGCCGCGCTGACCAGGCGGGCAGATAGCGGCCGCACCTTCCACATCGAGGAAATCCAGGACCAGGTCGAACTGGCGCTGATGCGCTCCGAGCATCACAAGGTCGCCCGCGCCTATGTGCTCTACCGCGAGGAACGTGCCCGCGAACGCGCTGCCGCCAAGGTCACGTCGGTCGAGGTCGCCGCACCGCCGCTCCAGGTCAAGGCCGATGACGGCGGCCTGGCACCGCTGAACGAGACGCGACTGGCCCGCATTGTCGACGAGGCCTGCAGCGGGCTCGAGGCCGTCTCAGCGGATGCGATCCTGGCCGAGACAAGGCGCAATCTCTATGACGGCATCACCGCCGACGAGCTTTCGCTGGCGCCGATCCTGGCCGCCCGTACGCTTGTCGAAACTGAACCGAACTACGCCTTCGTCAGCGCCCGGTTGTTGCTGGACCGGTTGCGGCGCGAGGCACTGAGCTTCGTCTCGGCCAGGTCTGAGCAGGCCACCCAGGCCGAAATGACCCAGCGCTATGCCACCTATTTCCCCGCCTTCATCGCCACCGGCATCAAGGCCGAATTGATCGACCCCGAACTTGGCCGTTTCGACCTTGCCAGGCTCAGTGCCGCGCTAAAGCCCGAGCGCGACCTGCAGTTCCAGTATCTGGGTCTGCAGACGCTCTATGACCGCTATTTCCTGCACAGCAAAGGCAAGCGTTTCGAACTGCCGCAGGCCTTTTTCATGCGCGTGGCTATGGGCCTGGCAGGCCGCGAGATCGACCGCGAGAGCCGCGCCATCGAGTTCTATGATCTTTTGTCGTCCTTCGATTTCATGGCCTCGACGCCAACGCTGTTCAACTCCGGCACGCTGCGCCCGCAATTGTCGTCCTGTTTCCTCACCACCGTCGCCGACGATCTCGACGGCATCTTCAAGGCGGTGAAGGACAATGCGCTGTTGGCCAAATATTCCGGCGGGCTAGGCAATGACTGGACCCCGGTGCGCGGCCTCGGCGCCCACATCAAGGGTACCAATGGCGAGAGCCAGGGTGTGGTGCCGTTCCTCAAGGTTGCCAACGACACGGCTATCGCCGTCAATCAGGGCGGCAAGCGCAAGGGTGCTGTCTGCGCCTATCTCGAGACCTGGCACGTCGATATCGAGGAGTTCCTCGACCTCAGGAAGAACACCGGCGACGACCGCCGCCGCACCCACGACATGAACACCGCCAACTGGGTGCCGGACCTGTTCATGGAGCGCGTCGAGGCCGATGGCGTGTGGACGCTGTTTTCGCCCGACGAGGCGTCCGACCTGCACGATCTCTATGGCACGGCGTTCAAGGCGGCCTACGAAAGCTACGAGGCCAAGGCTCTGGCTGGTGGCATCAAGGTGTTCCGCACGGTCAGGGCGCTCGACCTGTGGCGCAAGATGCTGACCATGCTGTTCGAAACCGGGCATCCGTGGATCACCTTCAAGGACCCGTGCAACATCCGCTCGCCGCAGGGCCACATCGGCGTCGTGCATTCGTCGAACCTCTGCACCGAGATCACCCTCAACACTTCGAAGGACGAGGTCGCCGTCTGCAATCTCGGTTCGGTCAATCTTGCCAATCATATCGCAGCCGAGGGGCTCGACATCGACCGTCTGGCGCGCACCGTGAAGACGGCGATGCGCATGCTCGACAATGTCATCGACATCAATTTCTACACCATCCCCGAAGCCAGGCGCTCCAACCTGCAGCATCGTCCTGTCGGCCTCGGCCTGATGGGATTCCAGGATGCACTTCAGGCGCTGAAGATCCCCTATGCGTCAGACGCTGCCGTGGCCTTCGCCGACGCCAGCATGGAGGCGATCTCCTACAACGCGATTTCGGCGTCCTGCGACCTTGCCGCCGAACGCGGGCGTTATCCGAGCTTTGACGGTTCGCTGTGGTCGAAGGGCATCCTGCCGATCGATTCCATCGACCTCTTGGCCAAGGCGCGCCCCGGTGTCGACATGGACGGCGCCTCGACGCTCGACTGGGATGCCTTGCGCAAGCGCGTCAGGAAGACAGGTATGCGCAACTCCAACACCATGGCGATCGCGCCGACTGCGACCATCTCCAACATTTGCGGTGTCGCGCAGTCGATCGAGCCGGCCTACCAGAACCTGTTCGTCAAATCGAACATGTCCGGCGACTTCACCGTGGTCAACGCAGCACTGGTGCATGAGCTGAAGGCGCGCGGCCTGTGGGACGAGGTCATGGTCTCCGACCTCAAATATTTCGACGGCTCGATCGGCCGGATCGACCGCATCCCCGACGACCTCAAGGCGCTCTTCGCTACCGCCTTCGAGATCGACAGTGCCTGGCTGATCGAGGCAGCGTCGCGTCGGCAGAAATGGATCGACCAGGCCCAGTCGCTCAACCTCTACATCGCCGATCCAAGCGGCAAGAAGCTCGACGCGCTCTACCGCCTGGCATGGAACAAGGGCCTGAAGACGACCTACTATTTGCGCTCGCGCTCGGCCTCGCATGTCGAGAAGTCGACGCTGAAGGGCACCGACGGCAAGCTCAATTCCGTCTCCGCTGTCGCTGTTGCAGCGTCAGCCCCAATCATCGTCAACGCCGATGTCGCATGGGGCAAGGCCTGCGCCATCGACGATCCCGAATGTGAAGCCTGCCAGTAAGCGGCGATCAGGAAAAGGAACAACAAGATGCTCGACTGGTCCGAACCAAAGGCTGCCGCTGCAACCATCCACCCCGCCTTCACAGGCGACGTCCCGCTTGCCGATGCCACGGGGCTGGGTGTGATCGAACGCGGCGGTGGCCGCGTCCGCGTCGACGACAAGCGCATGATCAACGCCCGTGCCGACGTGAACCAGCTTCTGCCGCTCAAATACCGCTGGGCCTGGGAGAAATATCTCGCCGGCTGCAACAATCACTGGATGCCGACCGAAGTGTCGATGCAGGCCGACATCGGCCTGTGGAAGTCGAAGGATGGGCTGACCGACGACGAACGGCGCATGATCAAGCGCAATCTCGGCTTCTTCGCCGCGTCGGAGAGCCTGGTTGCCAACAACATCGTGCTGGCCATCTACCGCCATCTGACCAATCCGGAATGCCGGCAATATCTGCTGCGCCAGGCATTCGAGGAGGCGGTGCACACCCACACCTTCCAGTACATCGTGGAGAGCCTCAGCCTGGACGAAGGCGAGCTGTTCAACATGTACCGCGAGGTGCCCTCGATCACCGACAAGGCGGCATGGGCGCTGAAGCACACACAGCATCTCGACGATCCGGATTTCAGGACCGGCACGCCTGAAGCGGACCAGGCCTTCCTGCGCGACCTCGTCGCTTTCTACGTCATCTTCGAGGGCATGTGGTTCTACACCGGTTTCGCCCAGATATTGTCCTTGGGCCGGCGCAACAAGATGGTCGGCATTGCCGAGCAGTACCAGTACATCCTGCGGGACGAGTCGATCCATCTGAACTTCGGCATCGACGTCATCAACCAGATCAAGCACGAGAACCCGCATCTGTGGACGCCGGCGTTCCAGGATGAGATCCGTGGCATGATCCGCACGGCTGCTGAGCTCGAGGCCTCCTATGGCCGCGATACGATGCCGCGCGGTTTCCTTGGCCTCAATGCAGCGCTTTGCGAAACCTATATGCACTTCATCGCCAACCGGCGCTGCGCCCAGCTCGGCCTGCAGCCGGTCTTCGCCGAAGTCGAGAACCCATTCCCGTGGATGTCCGAGGCGATGGATTTGAAGAAGGAGAAGAACTTCTTCGAGACCCGTGTCATCGAATACCAGAATGGTGGAGCACTGGCATGGGACTGACCTGGAACCGTCCCACCATTGCATCGGTCATGCCCGAACCCGAACAGGTGTTCCTGGCTTGGCTGGTCGCGCAGCCTGAAGGCGGCAACCTCCACGAGGCCGCCTCGCGGCAGGCCACTCGGCTCGCCGAATATGGTGGCAGGCATCCGGGGCCGCGCCGGCTCAGGCAATTGTTTCTGGACCTTGCCGCCGAACTCGGCGGCGGCACGGCCATGCCGTCATGAAGCGAAGGATTCTTGTCATCGGCATCGGTGCGGGCAATCCCGACTATGTCACGATCCAGGCTGTCGATGCGCTCAACCGGGTCAACGTCTTCTTCATCCCCGACAAGGGTATCGAGAAGGACGGGCTGGCGCGGGTCAGGCGCGAGATCTGCGAACGCTTCATCCGCGACCAGAGCTATCGCACCGTCGCGTTCGAGGTGCCTCGCCGCAGGCCGGCGGCGGAGGACTACGGCACCGCCGTCGCAGATTGGCATGACGCTGTCGAAGGCGTCTACCAACAGCTGCTCATGGAGGAACTCGAGGAAGACGAGTGCGGCGCGTTCCTCGTCTGGGGCGATCCGACGCTTTACGACAGCACCCTGCGCATCCTCGACAGGCTGCAGGCCAAGGGCGGCTTCGAACTCGAATATGATGTCATTCCGGGTATCACCAGCATTCAGGCGCTTGCCGCCCGGCACAAGGTCACGCTGAACAGGATCGGCCAGTCGATCGCCATCACCACCGGTCGCAAGCTTGCGGAGGGTTTTCCCAACAATGCCGACAGCGTCGTCGTCATGCTCGACGGCGAAGGTGCCTTCGCCGGTCTCGATGGTGATCTCGACATCTGGTGGGGCGCCTATGTCGGCACGCCGGATGAAATCCTGGTGTCGGGTAAGTTGCGCGAGGTCGTCGGCGACATCGAGCGCATCCGCAAACAGGCGCGCGAGCAAAATGGCTGGATCATGGACACCTATCTGCTGAAGCAGCCGGACTAGCCGGCAGGCTGGTCGTGTTGCGCGTGGTCGCAAATGCGATAACGACACACTCGACATATTGACATAAAGATGTCTTTATGTGACCTGACGGCTTTGTCGCCGAAAGGATGAAAAGTGTCGCAAAACGCCACCTCGCTCGACGCCCTGTTTGGGTCGGTTGCCGCCAAGCCAGACGGTTCGGAGGTGATGGCAGCGCTGAAAGCGGCGGCGCGCGAGCGCATCCTGATCCTGGATGGCGCGATGGGTACCCAGATCCAGGGGCTCGGCTTCGACGAGGACCATTTCCGCGGCGACAAATTCACCGGTTGCGCCTGCCATCAGCAGGGCAACAACGACCTCTTGATCCTGTCGCAGCCCAAGGCGATCGAGGAGATTCACTACAAATACGCCATCGCCGGCGCCGACATCATCGAGACCAACACCTTTTCGTCGACCTCCATCGCCCAGGCCGACTACGGCATGGAGGACATGGTCTATGAGCTCAATCGCGACGGCGCGCGGCTGGTCCGCCGCGCCGTCGTCCGGGCGCAGCAGGAAGACGGCAAGCGCCGCTTTGTCGCCGGCGCGCTCGGGCCGACCAACCGCACCGCCTCGATCTCGCCTGACGTCAACAATCCCGGCTACCGCGCCGTCACCTTCGACGATTTGCGCATCGCTTACGGCGAACAGCTGCGTGGCCTGATCGACGGCGGCGCCGACATCATCCTGATCGAGACCATCTTCGACACGCTCAACGCCAAGGCGGCGATCTTTGCCTGCGACGAGATCTTCATCGAAAAGGGCGTGCGCCTGCCGGTGATGATTTCGGGCACCATCACCGACCTGTCCGGCCGCACATTGTCCGGCCAGACGCCGTCGGCCTTCTGGAATTCGGTCCGTCATGCCGAACCGTTCACGGTCGGCCTCAACTGCGCGCTTGGTGCGGCCGCCATGCGCCCGCATCTGGCCGAACTGTCCGATGTCGCCGAGACCTTCATCTGCGCCTATCCCAATGCCGGCCTGCCCAACGCCTTCGGCCAGTATGACGAGAGCCCCGAATTCATGGCCTCCCAGGTCGAGGAATTCGCGCGCGAGGGTTTCATCAACATTGTCGGCGGCTGCTGCGGCTCGACGCCTGAGCACATCCGCGCCATCGCGCAGGCTGTCGCCAAATATCCACCGCGCCAGGTGCCGGAGCTCAAGCCGCAGATGCGCCTGTCGGGCCTCGAGCCGTTCACGCTCACCGACGAGATCCCCTTCGTCAATGTCGGCGAGCGCACCAACGTCACCGGCTCGGCCAAGTTCCGCAAGCTGATCACATCAGGCGACTATGCCGCCGCCCTCGACGTCGCCCGCGACCAGGTCGTCAATGGCGCGCAGATCATCGACATCAACATGGACGAGGGCCTGATCGACTCGAAGAAGGCGATGGTCGAGTACCTCAATCTGATCGCCGCCGAACCCGACATCGCGCGCGTGCCCGTCATGATCGACAGCTCCAAATGGGAGGTGATCGAGGCCGGGCTGAAATGCGTCCAGGGCAAGCCGATCGTCAATTCGATCTCAATGAAGGAAGGCGAGGAAGCCTTCCTGCATCATGCCCGGCTGTGCCGGGCCTATGGCGCTGCCGTCGTCGTCATGGCATTCGACGAGCAGGGTCAGGCCGACACCAAGGCGCGCAAGGTCGAGATCTGCACCCGCGCCTACAAGCTCTTGACCGAGCAAGCCGGCTTCGCGCCCGAGGACATCATCTTCGATCCCAACATCTTCGCTGTCGCCACCGGCATCGAGGAGCACGACAATTACGGTGTCGACTTCATCGAGGCGACGCGGGAAATCACCCAGACCCTGCCGCATGTCCATGTCTCGGGCGGCGTGTCGAACCTGTCGTTCTCGTTCCGCGGCAACGAGCCGGTGCGAGAGGCGATGCACGCCGTGTTCCTGTATCACTGCATCCAGGCCGGCATGGACATGGGCATCGTCAATGCCGGCCAGCTCGCCGTCTATGAATCGATCGACCCGGAGCTGCGCGAGGCCTGTGAGGACGTCGTGCTCAACCGCCTGCCCAAGGCCGGCGGCACCGCCACCGAAAGGCTGCTGGACATTGCCGAGCGCTTCAAGGGCGCGGCCGGCAAGGAAGCCAAGGAGCGCGATCTCGCCTGGCGCGACTGGCCGGTCGAGAGCCGTATCAGCCACGCGCTGGTCAATGGCATCACCGAATTCATCGACGCCGACACCGACGAGGCGCGGCTGCAGGCAGAGCGTCCGTTGCATGTCATCGAAGGCCCGCTGATGGCCGGCATGAATGTCGTCGGCGATCTGTTCGGTGCCGGCAAGATGTTCCTGCCGCAGGTTGTCAAGTCGGCCCGTGTCATGAAGCAGGCGGTGGCCGGCTTGCTGCCACATATGGAGGCGGAGAAGGCGGCCAACGCCGCCAATGGGATCGACAATGGCGAACGCCAGACTGCCGGCAAGATTCTGATGGCGACCGTCAAGGGCGACGTGCACGACATCGGCAAGAACATCGTCGGCGTCGTGCTCGCCTGCAACAACTACGAGATCATCGACCTCGGCGTCATGGTTCCGGCAACCAAGATCCTCCAGGTTGCCAAGGACGAGAAGGTCGACATCATTGGCCTGTCCGGCCTGATCACGCCCTCGCTCGACGAAATGGCGCATGTCGCCGCCGAAATGGAGCGCGAGGGGTTCGACATTCCGCTGCTGATCGGCGGCGCCACCACGAGTCGTGTCCACACCGCGGTGAAGATCCATCCGCGCTACAGCGCCGGCCAGACAGTCTACGTCACCGATGCCAGCCGCGCTGTTGGCGTGGTGTCCAACCTGCTGTCCCCTGAGGCCAAGGGCGGCTACGTTGAACAGGTGCAAGCCGAATATCAGAAGGTCGCCGACGCCCATCACCGCGCCGAAGCTGACAAGCAGCGATTGCCGTTGGCCAAGGCGCGTGCCAATGCGCACAAGGTCGACTGGTCATCTTATGCGCCGCCGAAGCCAACCTTCCTCGGCACCAGGGTGTTCGAAGCCTGGGACCTGGCCGAACTGGCCCGCTACATCGACTGGACGCCGTTCTTCCAGACCTGGGAACTCAAGGGCCGTTACCCCAAGATCCTCGAGGACGAGAAGCAGGGCGCCGCGGCGCGCCAGCTGTTCGACGACGCGCAGGCGATGCTGCGCAAGATCATCGACGAGAAGTGGTTCGCGCCCAAGGCCGTCATCGGCTTCTGGCCGGCCAATTCGGTCGGCGACGACGTCAGGCTGTTCACCGACGAGGCACGCAGCGAGGAGCTTGCCACCTTCTTCACCCTGCGCCAGCAGCTGACCAAGCGCGACGGCAAGGCCAATGTCGCACTGGCCGACTTCATCGCTCCCGCCGACGGCGGCAAGCCGGATTATCTCGGCGGCTTCGTGGTCACTGCAGGCATCGAGGAAGTGGCGATCGCCGAGCGCTTCGAACGCGCCAATGACGACTACTCCTCGATCATGGTCAAGGCGCTGGCCGACCGTTTCGCAGAGGCCTTCGCTGAACGCATGCACGAGAAGGTGCGCAAGGAGTTCTGGGGCTACGCACCTGATGAAAACCTCGCGCCCGACGACCTGATCGGCGAGCCCTATCGCGGCATCCGTCCGGCGCCGGGCTATCCTGCCCAGCCCGACCACACCGAAAAGGTGACCTTGTTCCGCCTGCTCGATGCCGAGAAAACCGCCGGCGTCAGCCTCACCGAAAGCATGGCGATGTGGCCGGGCTCGTCGGTCTCCGGCATCTATCTCGCCCACCCCGAGAGTTATTATTTCGGCGTCGCCAAGGTCGAGCGCGACCAGGTCGAGGATTATGCGCGGCGCAAGGGCATGACCATCGCCGAGGTCGAGCGCTGGCTCGGGCCGATCCTCAACTATGTGCCGGCATCGTTCGCCGAAGCGGCCGAATAGCAACACGATGACATCACATGGGCTCTGTCGCCTTTGCGCTGAGCCCGTGTCGTTTTCATGCTCGTGCCCGGCCACCAATCCGTGGTCTGATCCGGTCATGTTCAAGGTGCTGCTTCGAGTGTGAGACGAAGCGGAGAATTGGGAAGCCGGTGAGAAGCCGGCGCTGCCCCCGCAACGGTGGCGGAGTTATTGTTTCGACGGGAGACCACTGGGCCAGCCGGCCTGGGAAGGTGTCGAGACAGTCCGAAAGGACAGCTCCGAAGCCCGGAAACCAGCCTTGAACCTGACAGAACTCGACTGATCGCGGTGGGCGGTCAAGAGGCGGATCGTTGCTGCACGGACCTCTGCGTCCGCCGGCTGGCGTTCTTCCCAAATCAAGCCACCCGTTCAGTCCTTGGTGCGAGGACAGGACATGGATGCGAAGAACGAAATGCTGAAGCTGCTGCGCGGACGCCGCGACGGGTTCAGCCTGGCACAGCCCTTTTACACCGACCCGGATTTCTACCGGCTCGACCTCGAGCTGATCTGGTACCGCGACTGGCTGTTTGTCGGCCATGACTGCGAACTGGCCAAGCCGGGCAGCTTCTTCACCGTCCAGGTCGGCGACTATCCCGTCGTGCTCGTCCGCGACCAGAAGGGTGAGCTGCGCGCCTTCCACAATTCCTGCCGCCACCGCGGCAGCCGCGTCTGCACCACGGACAAAGGTACGGCGGCCAAGCTCGTCTGTCCTTACCACCAGTGGACCTACGAACTCGACGGACGCCTGCTGTTTGCGCGCCAGATGGCGGAAGGTTTCGACAAGAGCCAGTTCGGCCTGAAGCCGGTCGCCTGCGA
Organism: Aminobacter sp. MDW-2; assembly: GCF_014250155.1. Lineage (NCBI taxonomy): Bacteria > Pseudomonadati > Pseudomonadota > Alphaproteobacteria > Hyphomicrobiales > Phyllobacteriaceae > Aminobacter > Aminobacter sp. MDW-2. Next base: position 243,572 of record NZ_CP060197.1, on the reverse strand, counting down.
ATCCGTCGGCGGCTACATCTTCATCTGCCTCGCCGACGAGCCCGCCGACTTCGCGCCGATGCGGGCCATGGTCGAGCCGTACCTGCTGCCGCACCGGCTGCGCGAAGCCAAGGTCGCCTTCGAAAGCACAATCGTCGAGAAGGGAAACTGGAAGCTGGTCTGGGAAAACAACCGCGAGTGTTACCACTGCGCCGGCAATCACCCTGAGCTGTGCAAGACCTTTCCCGAGGCGCCGAACGTTACCGGCGTCAATGGCGCCGAAAGCGATCCCGAAATGCTGGCGCACTGGGCAAAGTGCGAGGCGGTGGGGTTGCCGAGCAAGTTCCGCATCGATGCCGGCGGCCAGTACAGGGCGACACGCGCGCCACTGCTGCGTGACGCGGTGAGCTACACCATGTCGGGCAAGCGCGCAGTGCGGAAAAACCTCTCCGACAGCGTCTCGGCCGACAGGATCGGCACGCTGCTGCTCTATCATTATCCGACAACCTGGAACCATGTGCTCGGCGACCATGCCGTCACCTTCCGCGTGCTGCCGATCAGCGCCACGGAAACGGCCGTCACCACCAAATGGCTGGTTCACAAGGATGCCGTCGAAGGCGTCGACTACGACCTGGCCGAACTGACCCATGTTTGGACCGAGACCAACGACCAGGACCGCCGCATCGTCGAGGAAAATGCCTTCGGCATCAAATCGCCGGCCTACGAGCCCGGGCCTTATTCGGAGGAACACGAGGGCGGCGTCATGCAGTTCATCGAATGGTACGTCGGCTTCATCGAACCGCGGCTGGCCGACGGTGGCAAGCCGGTCCTGCGAAACGTCGCCTGACCGGGAGAAGGGCATGAACGCGATGACCGAGCTTGGCCTTTACCGCAACCTCGACGAAATGGCGCCCTGGAACGACCGGCTCCAGGTACTGGAGGTCATCGGCGTCACCGACGAGGCGCCCGACGTCAGGACCTTCACCTTCCGCTCCGACAACCAGACCTGGTTCCGCTACAAGCCGGGCCAGTTCGTGACGCTCGAACTGCCGGCCGAACCGGCACCCGTCATGCGCACCTACACGCTGTCGTCCAGCCCGTCGCGGCCGTTCTCCATCGCCGTCACCGTCAAGGCGCAGGCGGGCAGCGTCGGCACACGCTGGATGTTCGACCATCTGAAGCCGGGCGTCCGCATCAAGGCCTATGGCCCTTCAGGCGACTTCTCGCTGCACCAGCATCCGGCCGCCAAATATCTGTTCGTCTCGGCCGGGTCCGGCATCACGCCGATGATGTCGATGCTGCGCTGGCTAAACGACTGCGCGCCGTGGACGGACGTTGCCTTCGTCAACTGCGCGCGCCGTCCGGAAGAAATCATCTTCCGGAAGGAGCTCGAACTGCTGGGCACACACATGCCCGGACTGTCGCTCGGTTTCATGATCGAGGAGCGGTCGAGCCGCGAAGGCTGGTTCGGCCATATGGGCCGCATCGATGCGGTGCGACTGCCGTTGCTGTCGCCCGACTTCCGCGAGCGTGAGGTGTTCTGCTGCGGCCCAGATCCCTTCATGCGCGCCGTGCGCGGCATGCTCGAGTCTTCCGGCTTCGACATGTCCCGCTACCATCAGGAAAGCTTTGCCGCACCTGCCGTCGAGGAGGTCCCCGCGCCGTTCTCGACGCCGGGCGGGGACAGCGAGACTGTGCCGGATGCCGTCCTGCCGGTTCGTTTCGCGTTGTCTGATGTCGACGCCGACTGCCTCTCGGGCCAGACCGTGCTGCAGACGGCGCGTGCTTCGGGCGTGCGTATTCCGGCGGCCTGCGAGTTCGGCCTATGCGGCACCTGCAAGGTCAGGAAGCTCTCCGGCGAGGTCGAGATGAGCCACAATGGCGGCATCCTCGACCACGAGATCGACGATGGCTTCATCCTTGCCTGCTGTTCGAAGCCGCTGTCGGCGATCGAGGTCGAGGCGTAGCGCAAGTCAGGAAAACCGTGCAGCGGTTTCCGTCCGGAGTTGGGAAAAGTCAGCGGTGGTGCAGCACCAGCGGCGCGCCGCCGACGTCGATGACGTCCATGCCGTAGCCGAAGACGCGGGCCAGCATGTCGGGCTGCAGCACCTCCGCCGGCGATCCGTCGGCGACGACGCACCCCGATTTCATTGCAACGATCCGGTCGGCATAGACGGCGGCGTGATTGATGTCGTGCAGCACGACGATGACGGTGCGTTTGTCGTTGTCGGCGGCCGCGCGCAGGTCACGCATCAACTGGCGGGCAAACAGCATGTCGAGATTGTTCAGCGGTTCGTCCAGCAGCATGTAGTCGGTGCCCTGGCAGAAGGCCATGGCGACCATGGCGCGCTGGCGCTGGCCGCCCGACAGATTGTCGAGGAAGCGGTCGGCGAGATCCATCAGGCCGAACTGCTGCAAGGCCGCCTCAATCAGCTTCATGTCGTTTGCGTCGATTCGCCCGCGCTGGTGCGGAAAGCGGCCGAAGCCGACGAGTTCGCGCACCTTGAGCCGGCTTGCCACCGCCGGGTCCTGGCGCAATATGGCGAGCGTCCTGGCCAGCTGGCGGCTTGGCGTCGTGTCGACCGGCAGGCCGTCGACCGAGATCGATCCGCTCTGCAGCGGCTGCAGCCGGGCGATCAGCGACAACAGGCTCGACTTGCCGGCGCCGTTGGGCCCGACCAGCGCCGTCACCCCACCCTTGGGCATGGTCAGCGACACATCCTCCAGGATTTGCGTGTCGCCGAGGCGCAACGAAACATTCTTGATCTCGATCATCGCTTGCTCGTTGTGATCAGCATGGCCAGGAAGACGAGGCCCCCCACGAATTCGATGACGACGCCGAGCGTCGCGGCACCGCCCAGAAGGTGCTGCAGCACCATCTGGCCGCCAAGCAGCACGATGACGGCGGTCAGCATCGCCGCCGGCAGCAACAGGTGATGGCGGCGGCTATCGACGATGCGCTCGGCCAGCGCCACCACCAGAAGCCCGAAGAAGGTTACCGGCCCGACCAGCGCCGTCGACACCGCAACCAGGGCAGCCACCAAAAGCAGCAGCCCGGTCAGCGCCTTGGTCCATGACACGCCAAGCCCGGTGGCACTGTCGGCGCCGAGTGCCACGATGTCGAGCAGGTGGCGCTGGCGCCAGAGGATGATGGCGGCAATCGTCGTCACCACCAAGCCGATGACGACCAGGTCCGGCCGCACCGTGTTGAAGTCGGCGTAACTCGAACCTTGGACGACGGCGAATTCGTTCGGGTCGATCAGCCGCGCGATAAGCGAGGCGAGGCTGCGGAAAAGCACGCCGAGCACGACGCCGGTCAGCAGCAGCAGGCCGATGTCGAACCGCCGCCGCAGCATCGGCAGGAACAGTACCAGCGCCATGACCATCATCAGGCCGGCCTCGCCGGCGAATTTCAGGCGCGGGTCGAGCGCGACGTAACCGACGCTGCCGAGCGCCAGCACCAGCGCCATCTGGCCGAACAGGTAAAGCGCGTCGAGCCCCATGATCTGCGGCGTCAGCACCCGGTTTGCGGTCACCGTCTGGAACACCACCGTCGAGATGGCGATTGCCACGCCGACCTGAATCAGCGTCACCAGCCGCACGGCGCGCAGTTCGAGCGCGAAGGCGATGTTGCCGCGCAGGCCGATGGTCATGAAGGCGACTGCCACCACCGCTGCAAGGGCGGCCAGGATCAGGAGACGCTTTTCAAGCACGCTGCGCCCGCCCGAACAGGATCCACAGGAACAGCCCCGAACCGACGACGCCGAGCACGGTACCGACAGGAATTTCGTAGGGGTAGCGGATGACGCGGCTGACGACGTCACAGGCCAGCAGGAGTGTAGCGCCGGTGACGGCGACCCAAGGCAGGGCGCTCTTCAGATTGTCGCCCATCAGGCGCGAAACGAGATTGGGTACCACCAGTCCGACGAAAGGGATCATGCCGACGACGACGACGGCCAGCGACGAGATCACCGCCACCATGACCAGGCCGAGCTGGACGATGCGTTGGTAGTTGAGGCCGAGCCCGAGGCTGACCTCGCGCCCCATCGCGGCGATGGTCAGCCGGTCGGCGACCCACCAGGCCAGCGCCACCATGGCAGCCGTGATCCACAGCAGCTCGTAGCGTCCGCGCAGCACGCCGGAGAACTCGCCATTGGTCCAGACGTCGACATATTGCAAAAGGTCGGTCTGCCAGGCGATGAACGTCACCGCAGCCCCGATGACGCCGCCATAGACGAGGCCAAACAGCGGGATGAGAAAGGGCTGCGTCGGCGGCAGCCGATGCGCGATGCCAAGGAAGATCGACGTGCCGGCAAGTGCGGTCACGCTGGCGCCCAGCGTCTTCATCGCGATCGAGGCGGTCGGAAACAGCAAGGTCACGGCAAGCACGCCGAGCGCGGCGCTCTGGCCGGTGCCGGTGGTGATCGGCTCGACGAAGCGGTTGCGCACCAGGATCTGCAGCACCAGCCCCGCAATCGCCAGGCCGGCGCCGGTCAGCACCACGGCCACGGTTCGCGGCAGGCGGCTGACCAGGAGAAGCTGTAGCGCACCGGCATCGGTGAACACGCTGTCCACAGGCAGATCATCGACGCCGATGCTCAGGCTGACGGCAAAAAGCCCGACGAGCCCGGCGGCGACGAGCAGCCGGATGTTGGGCAACGCTGCCATCACTTGGCCTTGGCGAAGGCTTGCTCGATGGTGGACAGCACGCGATGCGTCGACTGCACGCCACCGGCGGCGATGTAGAAGTCGGGCGACGGTAGGAAGATCACCTGGCCCTTCTTCCATGCGGTCGTCTGGGCTACCAGCTCGTTGTCGAGCGTTGCCTTGGCGCCCTGGTCGTTCGAGCCGATCGCGGCGGCGCGGTCGAGCACCAGCAACCAGTCCGGGTTGGTCTTGCTGATGAATTCGAACGAGATCGCCTCGCCATGCGTTGCCGCCTCGACGTCGGCGACAGCCGGCTCCAGGTCGAGCGTCTTGTGCACCCAGCCGAAGCGCGAGCCGGGGCCGTAGGCGGTGATCTTCGGGCCGTTGGTCATCAGGATCAGCGCCTTGCCCTTGCCCTTGACGGCCTGCCTTGCGGCTTCGACCGCGGCGTCCAGCTCCTTGGCGGCAGCGGCTGCTTCGTCCGGCTTGGCGAACAGCTCGCCATAGGCGGCGAGGCGCGCCTTGGCCTGGGTCACCAGGTCGTCGCCATCCATCGTCATGTCGATCGTCGGCGCCACGCGCGACGTCGCCTCGACCTGCGTCGACGAACGGCCGCCGACGATCACCAGATCGGGGGCGAGCGCATTCAGCGCCTCGAGGTCTGGCTCGAACAGCGTGCCGACGACGGTAGCGCCCTTGGCGACGCCGGCGAGTTCCGGCACGAACAGCTTGTCGGGGATGCCGGCCGGCTGGATGCCGAGGCGGTTCAGCGTATCGATCGCGGCGATGTCATAGACGGCGACCTTGGCCGGCACCTTGTCGATGGTCTTGGGGCCGGTTGCGGTGGTGATCTCGACCGCAAGGGCGGGTGCGGTGGCAATAGCCAGTGCCGCCGAAAGAGTGGCCAGCAGGCGAACAAACTTCATCTGTTATCTCCGTCCTTGTCGGTGGGCGTTGGTTGGATAAAACCTTCGCCAAATACTCTTCTTTTGCGCATATCAGAAGCTGCCGGTGCGCAGCAAGACTTCGTTGGGGCTTTTCAGACGCTTGATTGCTTGTCGGTCACTGCGCAGGACATTGAAGCAATCATTGCCGAACCATTCGAGCGAGGCCTCGACAGTGGGGTCGTCGCGCAGCTCTGCAAGGAAGCGCCGATAGTCGACCTTGCCGTCGAACAGCGGCGTCATGCCTTCGCGGCTGCCGGCTGCAGCATAGACATTAGCCGGCTCGAAGACCCTGAGATCGGCGCGCGAGCGCACATTCTTGAGATGGTAATGGCGGATATGGGGACGCATCGCTGAATGCGCGGCGACGGGGTCATCGCCGCCTTCCCAGACATGCAGCGTGTCAAAATTGATCTTGAACGCCGGATGGTCGACCTCGGCGACCAGCCTGAGCGTCGAGGCGCCGCAATCGGCCAGCGTGCCGGGATGCGTTTCGGCCAAAAGTTCTAGGTCGAAATCCGCGGCCATCCCGGCAACCTCGTGCAGCCGCGCGGTGAGGATACGCCTGACCTCGGCCGGGGTATCCCGGCTGCCGCGGCTGCCGGCAAAGGTGCGGATCTTGCCCGCCCGCCAATGCCGGGCGAGGCGGCACAGGTCGACGGTCTTCTTGCGCAAGGTTTCGGCGTCGCCGTCGAGCGGCAGGTAGTCGCTGACCATCGGCACATAGAGCCCTTGCCCGGCCAGCCAGTCGGCGTCGCATTGCGGCTGGTAGGCCAGGTTACGCGCATGCGCGCCCCACAGCTCGATGCCCTGGAAGTCGTTGGCCCCAGCCCATCTGGCGATGTCCTCGAGCGAGACGAGATGATGGCGGAAGGTGATGGTGCAGAGCGAGATTTTCATTCGGCTGCTCCGAGCAGTTCGGCGGGAAGTGTGTGGGGAATGCCCTTTGTGGCGCACCAGGCCTGGAAGGCTTCGCCGAGGTGCGCCTTGATCCGCTTTTCGAGCCCGTCCAGCGTGTCGAGGCGGCAGAACACGTCGTCGGCGAGGCTGTGGTCCTCGGTCTGTGCCAGCTTCATGACGGCGTAGTGCAGCGTCTTGAAGTCCTGGATCACCCGCTCGATCTGGTCGCACCAATGGTCGAAATCGGCATTGGCCAGCTTCATCTCGCGCCAGAAGAAGGCGAAGCCGTGCTCATAGGCATATTTGCGGATCGAGATGACAGGCACCTCGCGCAGCGCCGCACCAAGATCGGCGAGCTTGACGCCGTCCCTGCCGTCGAGATGGGCTGCAACGATGCGACGCACGCCGTCGACCAGCGGATTGTGGTCGGGCTGGTAGCAGGCAAGGAAGAAGTCGCGCAGGTCGGTGGCGGCGGGCACGCGCGCTTCCAGCCGGTCGAAGATGTAGCCGCCGCCCACGGTTGGCTGGCGGATGGCGTGGATGACCTTGTCGCGGGCGATCTGACCTTCCCAGCGGAAGTCGGGATCGTTGACCTGCCAGATCTTCGGATCGTCGGTCTTCTCGATCATCAGATAATGCGGGAAGGGGTTCTGGTTGAACTTGTTCTCCCGCTCCGGCAGGTGGAACAGGTCCAGCATCACCATCAGATATTCGCTGTCGCGCTTGCGCTCGAGCAGGTCGAGCATGACGACGAGGTTTTGGTCCTTCGACCGTGCCGGGTCGTACCAACAATGCATGCCGACGCCGTAGAGCCGCTGGTACCAGGCGTGGAAGAAATCGTGGTTGATCGACTTGTCGTGATAGGCGAGCTGCCAGCGCTCGTTGATGGCGAAGCCGGCGTCCCAGACACTGAAATAGAACGGCCGCTGGTCGATGCCGGAGCGCTTCAGCGCGTCGCAGACGCTGCTGACGAAGCAATGCACCTTGATGTCGATATAGTCCTCGCCATGCACGCCTTCACCGGCCGGCGCGGAGCGCTCTGCAGCGACACTCGCCTCGCCGGTGAACAGCTGCGCCAGCTCGCGCACCGTCTCGATGTCCTGGCGGTTGATTGCTTCCTCCGGCGCGGCCAGGCCGAACTCGAGCTCCAGGCTGAGGAAGATCTCGAGAATCAGCACCGAGTCGAGATAGAGGTCCTCGTTGAGCCGTGCCTCGGGTCCGAAACGCTCGACATGGGCGTGCTTCATGTGATCGTGCAGCACTGTGCCGATCGCTTCGATCACCTGTTCGGTGTTCATCACGCGACCTCCCTCGCCACTGCCGTGAACTGGCCGGCGGCATGCTGTGCCGCCACTTCGCGCCGGCTGATCTTGCCGTTGGCCTGGCGTGGTATCGCGTCGACCTGGACGATCTCCATCGGCAACTGGTGGCTGGCGAGGTTCTGGGCGCACCATTGCCGCACGACGGGCCCCTCCAGCCGCTCGGTGGCGCTGAACAGCAGGCCGACCCGCTCGCCGGCCAGCGTGTCAGCCTTGCGGAAAGCGACGGCGTCGGTGACCGAAGGCATCGACATCACCACGTCTTCGACCTCGCGCGGATAGACGTTGAGGCCGGAGACATTGATGGTGTCGTCGAGCCGAGAGACGAACACCAGCATGCCATCAGGCCTGTAGTAGCCGAGGTCGCGGGTAGCGACGGCGCCATTCGGACCGCTGACGACAATTTCGGATGGCGCAACCGCGCTGTTGCTGCAGCTGACCGCGTGATGCGGCAGGACGAAGCCCATGTCGGCCGCGTCGGTGACATCGGGGTTGACCGCGATGCAGCCGGTTTCCGAGCAGCCATATTGCTGGAACAGATGCGTGGTGCGTGCCCGGATGCGGGCGAACCACGGCTCAGGCAGCACCGTGCCGGAGGTCATCGCCGCGAACAGCTTCTCGCCCTCGGGCATCAGCCGGGCCAGCGTGTGCAGCACCGCCGGCGACGAATAGAGCAATGGCCGCTCGATAGCGCGCAGGGTCCTGAGCAGGTATTTCGGATTGCCGGCATCGACGATGACGGGCGTCCGGCCGCGCTTCAGGGCGACGAGGATGCCGCAGATCAGCCCGTAGGAATGCGTCGTCGGGCAGGCGATGACCGGCGTCATCTCCTCCGGCTTGCGGAAGGTCGCGACATAGCTTGCCACCTCGGCGTCGATCTCGGCCCAGCCGCGGGCGATGCATTTCGGCGCGCCCGTCGTGCCCGAGCTCATCTGCAGGAGCTGACCGGTGGCGCCTGGCGGGGTTTCGCTCGACAGCGTCTCGGCGTCGAGGCTGTTGAAATAGAGCGCGTGGCAGTCCGCCGCGACGGCCAGGCGGCGTGCCGCGGCATGCGGCGTTGCCGGATGGATAGGGAAGACGCTGGCGCCGATGTTGCGGATGGCGAAGAACAGCGCCAGCCAGGCCGCCGTGTCGCTGAAACAGACGGCATAGCGCCCGTTCGGGTCAAGTCCGGCCCGGTCGGCGCTTTGCGCCACCATCTGCTCGAACTTCTGTCGGTCATAGTACCTGTCGTCGATCTGGAGCATCGATTTTCCTTCAGGCGTCGGGGGTGGAGAGGGGGTTGGGGACGGCATGGCTGGAGCGGCCGGTGTTCAGCTTGCGGGCGAGCAGGGCTTCAGCCGTCAATCTCGGGCGCGCGAGGCCGAGCATGTCCTGCCGGTGGCCGAGCCCATGAGTGGCGGCGTACTCGGCCAGCATCTGCCGGACGGCGTTCCAGAAGTCGGCTTCGCGCAGACCGTAGAATGTCTGCAACAGGTGCGAGACCTCGGCCAGGTTGAAGACGAACAGCGCGTCCGTCACCAATTCGCCGAGCGTCTCGACATCTTCCATCCAGTAATACTGGTCGGGCGGTGCGTCCCGATAGTCTGGGTCGAGCGCCAGGAAATCGGGCGCCCTGTCCGGCTCATGCAGGAAGCCAGGCACGTATTCGACACTGTCGTGGAAGTCGCGTAGCACGAGCCTGACAGGCCAACCGTCGCGGTGGACGAGCACCATGTTCTGTCCATGCGCCTCGGTGGCGATGCCGTGCCCGACGAGCAGATGCCAGACAGGCAGCACAGCGACTTGCAACAATTGCTCCAGCCAGTTGCGGAAGCCGTGGCGGTGCACCCACGCGTCGATGAATGGGCGTCCGTCATGCTCGACAGCCATCAGTGCGTTGAACGGCACGGCCTGTTCGCCGTCACCGAGCGTTGCGCTGACGCTGCGGCGCCAGATCGCTGCGAGCTGGCCGGCCAGCGGCCCGTCGCGGCCAGCGATGATGCCGGCATATTCGTCGAGCACGACAAGCGGATAGGTCGTTTCGAACAGCGGATCGCCGGCGACGATTTCGCCGAGCCAGCGCGAGATGACAGGCGCCGTGCACACCGAATGCGGCTCGATTGTCCGCAGCGACGACGAGTTGCTCATGTTCATCGACAGCTTGACGTTTGCCGCCTCGGTGCGGTCGGTATTGAGCAGCGTCCGGATCGACTGGCTCGCAACGTAACGGTCGCCGGCGATGCCGGCGAAATGCGCCGTGCCATCGGCAAGCCATGGCTCAAGCAGCGTCTCCCGCAGCGACTGCCACTGCCAGGGATGCAGCGGCAGCAGGCAGTAGTCCGCCCAGCCAAGGCCGAGGCGCGCGCGCTCGCGGTCGAGCTGCGCACAAACGTCCGCCCCAAGCTCGGCGATCCAGAACGCGCCTTCATCCCCAGGCAAGCGCTGGCTCACCTCTGTGCGCTTCATCAGCAGCCAGGCGAGCTGGAAGCTGTTGCCGGCTTCGGGGCCGAAATCGCGATGGTCGCTTTCGCTGAACCCCGTCCGCGCCTTGAAGCATGGGTGATAGGCGTGGCCCTCGTGCAGGGCGCCTTCCAGCGCGGCGAAGGCCAGGTCGCGACGCGGACCACTGTGCAGGTTGCGCTCGTTCCAACTGCAATGCGCCACCGTGCTGTGCAGCTCGCTGAGCAGCCGGCGCCGGTCTTCCACCGAGGCCGGCAGGCTCGCGACCAGCTCGTCGAGTGTCGCCGGTTGCCAGAAGCCGTCGCGGCCCTCGCTCTCGACCGAGCCGGCCGAAAGGCGGATCCGGCCGAAAGCGCCTGCCATGCCCGAGCAGCGAAACCGCTTGGCGCCATCCGACCAGGTGAAGACGAGCTGTGCGCCGTCGCCGGTTACACCAGCCACGACGAGCCCCTCATACAGCACCGCCTCGACCAATTGCCTGACCACGCGCTCATCGGGGCGGCCGGGCAGGTCAAGAGGCAAGGGCACTGCCATCTCCGTGATAGAGGCCCGCAATGGCCGCGAAGAGGGGGTTGGGCTGGCGGGCATAGAGCGAGCGCTCGTTGCTTGTCTGCAGCTCGTCGACATCGAACAGCCGCGTCATCAGATTGGCCTTGAACGCTACCGTCGGGCGGTCGAGTACGCCGCGGACGAATTCGCGGCCGACGCCCGATGTCGTTCGCGACAGCACCTCCAGCCGGTCCCGCAGCATGTTCAGCAGGACCTCCTCTTCGACCAGGCCGTCATGGCCCATGCGGGCGATGACCGAGAAGATCTGGTTGACGATCAGGTAGTAGGCGAAGCGGTCCTGGATATCGCGGTCGTCGTAGTAGAGCGAGGCGATCTCCGCCGCCTCCGGCACATGCTGGCTGAGGCGAGCGCGGTGGCGTTTCGAGAGGTAGAAGCCCTGATTGTCGCGATAATAACCCGTGCTCGGATAGCCCTGGCTGATGTCGATCAGGCTGTTCTGCTGGTGCGCTTCGAGTGCCAGGCCGAAATCGTCATAGAGGCAGACCAGCGGGTCGAGCGCGCAGTCGAGATAGCGCTGGAACCAGTAGCGGCAGATCAGCTCGGGATGCGTGCCGTCTCTTAGGCCGATATTGTAGATGATGCGTTCGAGCCGCGACCATTCACCCGGCAGCGGCTCGGCGGTCAGTGCTGCGATGGTGATCTTGCCATTGCCCTTGCAGGCGACAAACGGGTTTTCGCGCAGGATCACCTCGAACCCGCTTTCGCCGCGACCGGGCAGGTCGAGCGTGATGTAGACCGGATCGGAAATGATTCTGAAGCGGCCGTCGCCGCCGCCGATGCCTGCCCGCTGCACGAGCTTGGCCATGGCAACGCCGGCCTCCAGCTCCTTGCGGCTGTTGACCCTGAGCGAATTGGTGATCCGCACCGGCAGCGAGAACTTCAGCATCCATGGCAGATCTTTGTTGTAAACCGTGCGCACGGAGGACGTAGCGGTGAATGCCGGGCCGGCCGGACCGATGAGGCGCAGCTTGCCCGATGCCTGCAGGTCGCGGATGCCGTCGTCGAGCAAGAGCGCTTCGGCCTGCAGCGGATGCATCGGCAGCAGCATCTCACCACGCCGCGTCTCGATCTCGCCGGGACCTGCCAGCGACGCGACGATCTCGGGCGCGGATTGGCTGGCCGCGGACTTGTGGCTGACGATGGAGGCGTCGGCGGCGAAATAGACGAGCTGGAAATTGCCGCGCAGCTCAGGCGCATAGCTCGGCTCCTGCCAGGAGGTCATGCCTTGCCGGCTCTTCGGCGTCGGGTGCAGCGAGTGGCCGAACACCAGCGACTGTTCGGCTGCGATGAAGCTGTCGTCGTCATCGTCGACGCGATGTGCCTCGATGTAGCGCAGCGTCTGCTGGTAGCTCTGCAGCGCCCGCCCGAGCAGTTCGAGTTCGCAGCCGCGCATCGCATCGCCGCGCTCGTCATGCAGCTGCCTGTAGGCCTCCTGCAACAAAAGCTGGAGTGCGGCGAAAGGCTCGACATTGCGCCAGCCGCCTTCCGTCGCCCGGCGCTGCCAGACCTGTCCGAAGCGGTGCGGGCCGCAGAGCGAGTGCGACCGAAGCTCGGCGAGCAGCACCAGCTGCTGTGCTGCCAGAACCAGTTCGATGCAGTCGATGGGGTCTTCCGGTCCGACCCTGTGCTGGGTCACCCTGCCGGGCGAGATTTCGCGGACATAGCAGTTGGCGAAATTCTGGAACGTCGCGTGTTCGGCAACCTGCCGCTGCGTGAGCTTCATCTGTCGTCACCACATGGTTTGACCGATAGAGTCCCTTGCAGCAGCTGGGTATCTGACGGATTTTCTCGGGAACGTAGGCGCTGCCTGGCGCCTCAGGCACTCCACGCGATGCTGCGTTCCGGCTCGCGGAAGGCGAAGCGGACGAGGTGGTCGTCGATGACGGCCTTGGTCCGCGCCAACTGATCGGCGTCGGGCGCATCCACTTCGATCGCTAGGCCAGTGACATCGGCCTTCATCACGGCATGGCCGAACGGGAAATGGCATTCGCCATGTCCGTCGCCATGGCTCACCTCGATCTTATGGGCAAAATGCTTGCACAGCTGGGTCAGGTACTTCACGCCATGCGCAGTCTCGAACCGTCCTGTCGATTGGAACATGATCTCTCCGTCCGTGCTTCAGTTGAAATGGCCACGGACAACGCCCGTGGCCATCAGGGTCAGAACTTGGCCGTCGCGCTCAGCCGGAATGATCGGCCCGGCTCCAGCAACGGCTTCACATCGTTGAACTCCTGGCCGTAGGTCGCGCGGCTGGCATAGTTCTCGTCGAACAGGTTCTTCACCTCGCCGCGGAACGTCAGGTTCGGATGCGACTCCGGCTGGTACTCGACGAAGACGTTGACCACCTCGTGCCCCTCGATCCGCTTCGAGCCCTTCGGCAACTTGTCGTAGTCAAGGGCGATCTCGACGTCGCCGCCAACGGTTACGCCCCAGTCGTCGAAACGGTGTACGGCGGCGAGCGTGAAAATCTGGCCGACCGGGGTCGCTAGGTAGTTGCCGAGGTAAGAATCCGCCGGTCCACCGTCGATGGTCACGTCGATGTTGACATATTTGACGCTGAGATTCCCTGCACCCCAGTCATAACCACCGCCGAGCGAGAAGCCCTGTGAGCGGACATCATGTGCCTCGATGGCTCGTCCGGGAGCCCAGTAGGCGGTGCGCGCGTCGTAGATGTCGGTACGAAAGATGCCGCCCTCAAGGGTGAAGCCTTCATAGGTCGCGACCAGTCCTGCGGTGAAGTTGTCCGATGTCACCGGCTTCGGACCGTCGCCGTAGTTCCACTTCGGATTGAAGTTGAAATTCTCGGCCAGCGGCACCCCGGCCCAGATATGCGAATATCCGGCCTTGGCAGTGAGGAATTCGGGAACGAGGTCATATTCGCCCGAGATGTTGCCACTCAGACCGGCATTGGTCCATTCCTGTCCCGTCGTTCCCTCGAACCACTGGTTGTCGCCGCGTGCGCCGAATGACAGCCGCGCCCGCTCCCATGGCTCCAGCCGGGCCTGAGCGTAGAGGCCGACATTGCTGGCATGCTCGGTGGACGAATCTTCCTTGGCGTCCAGATCGGCGGTGTCCTTGTAGAAATCGAAGCCGGCGGTGATGCTGCCCATGTCGAGCGCGAAGCGATTTTCTGCCTTGCCGTTAAGGCTCTCGGTCTTGCCGATACCGGTATAAGTGGCTGAAACGGTGCTCGGTGCCACGGGCCTCGGATAGATGAGCGTCTCCACGGTCGCGCTCGTGTAGGCGATCACCACTTTCGGATCCCACCATCCTTCGGGAGAATCGTCAGTGAACGTGAAGACGGTGCTGCTGCGGTCTAGCGTATAGTCGCGGATCTTCGGCTCCCAGTACTTGGGAGGATCGAGTTCGCCCATGTTGGCGCGGAACGGCCGGGGGGCGTCGTCGCGCAGCTGTTCGTGGCTCAGCTCGAAGCGATAGCCGTTTTCCGCCTGGTAGGCGACCTTGCCGATGCCGCTCAACAGATTGGCGCTGGTCCCGCCGACCTCACTGCCATTGCCGGCGGTGTAGTTGTCGCCCTTGGCGAAGTTCAGATAGCCGAAGAACTCCAAGCCGTCCTTCATGCCATATGCGGCGAGACCGACAGTCGAGGTCTCGCTGTTGAAGTCGTAGGTGCCGGTGACCAGGCCGCCGAGGCTCTTGCCCGGCTCGAGCAGGTCGCGCGCGTCCTTGGTCTCGTAGGCGATCGAGCCGCCGAGCGCGCCGGGGCCGGCATCGGCCGGGGCTACACCCGCGTCGATGCTGACGGCTTTGAGCAGTGAGGGGTCGATCAGGTTGGTCGCGTTGTGGTGGAAGACCTTGTTGTTCTGGCGGGCTCCGTCGACAGTAACTGCAAGATTGGTCTCTTCGATGCCTTGCACATAGACCTTTTGCGACATCGGAAGTGAGCTGCCGACCGCGACCTTGGGTTCGTTGGCGAACACTTCCTGCAGATCGGCAGGCGCCTTCTGCGCCAGATCCGCGGTGTTGATCTGCACATTGTTGACGCTGCCGCCGGAGCCCAGCGTGGTCACGTCGATGGTGTCGAGAACCACAGCGCCATTGGCCGAGACGCTAAGCCCGCCCGTAGCCGCGCTGGCGGAGGCCGACTGGACCGAAACCGTATTGGGCCCGGTGAAGCGGTAGTTGAGGCCACTGCCCGCGAGCAGGCGCTGCAGCGCCTGTTCCGGCGACAAGTTACCCGAGACGGCAGGGGCGGCTGCCCCTCCGACGTCAGCGGTTCCGAAGGCGATCTGCAGGCCGGTCTGCGCCGCCAGCTGCCTCAACGACTGGCCGAGCGACTGTGCCGGCAGGCTGATGCTCTGCGCGCGCGTCGCCGATTGTGCATGGGCAACACTCATCGCCGTGCCAGCCGTCAGCATACCGGCGCCAAGCGCCGTGCCCACAAGAAGCCGTGCCAGCAGGCGCCCCGACGCCCTGCTGCCAAAATCCATGTTGCCGTTGCCCATCGTGCTGGTCCCCAAAGGTCTGGCGCACGCATCCACCGCGCGCCCTCGATGGTGTGACGCGCGAACAGGCCAACTGCCTAAAGAGCCAGTTGCGATTTTTCTGAAATAAGTTGGATCGACTTCGTCGGGCTCAGGAGATGACGATGACGACGCCCGGAACCCGATGCACCGACATCCCTTGCGTCTGGGCCAGGGCCTCGATCGCGTCATGGGCGTCGCGCGTCAGGAACACGGCGCTGACAGGGCTCGCATCATGGGTGTGCGTAGCGATCACGAGGCGTTCGGGCACGTAGCGACCAAGCTCGCCGATGGCGCTGACGAAGGGCTTGCCCTCGAATACCACGCGGCCGCCACGCCAGGCGAGTTCGCTCTCGAGATTGACGTCGGCAACTGCGAGCGGCGCCTTGCCAGTGAGGTAGCGCGTCTGCTGGCCGGTGGCGAGCGACACGGTGTTGGCCGCATCGGCCTTGGCGCCGCCCGAGACGGAAATGCGTCCTGCCGATGCCGTGACCGTCACTTCGTCTGCGATGGAACGAACAGCATAGGTGCCTTCGACGGCATCGCTGTTGCCACCGAGGGCCGCAACACGGAACGGTGCGCGGGTATCGGGCCTGACCGAGAATTCGACTTCGCCCGAAAGCAGGTTCACCAGCCGCAGGCCCGGTCGGAAATCGACATCGACGGCGCTGTTGGTGTTGAGCAGCATGGTCGAGCCGTCGGGCAGGGTGGCAGACACTTGTTCGCCCGCGCCGGTTGCGAAGTCCGACCGCATCCAGGTCAGGACCCGCGGAGCAGCGACAGCCGCCGCCGAGGCGGCGACGGCGCCGCCAACGAGGAATTTGCGCCGGCTGACGGCCGACCGAGGCATTGGCATAGCAACCGGGGCGACATCCAGGCCGCTGCCGTCGACATTTTGCAGCAGCTGCCAGAATTCCTTTTCGCGGGCGAAGGCCCGCGCATGCCCCGGGGACTGGGCCCGCCAGGCGTTGAATCGGTCGAGATCCTGCCGGCTGACATTGCCGGCGCTTAGTCGAACGATCCAGTCGCGCGCATCGAGTGCGATGCCGCGGTCGATCTCGGATCCGTGTTGCCCTTTGCCCATCGCCAGTCACGCAAGCGGTGCCCATCGGTTCGGGCACACTAACCATCTTGCTATCATAGACACGCGAGATGGCACCACGCCTAAGCGTCACGGCAAAATAAATCTTGGAACAGGTCAGCCGTTGCTGTCGCGCAGCTCGGCCAGGCGCTCGACGACGCGGCGGATATGGTAGTAGACGGCCTCGTCGCTGATGCCGAGCTGGCGGGCGATCTCGCGGTGCGAGACGCCGTTGACCCGGTTCATTAGGAAGATGCGCCGGCTTCTCTCCGGCATCGTCTGCAATGCCTTGTCGACGGCGCGCAGCATGTCGCGACCCATGACGATGCGTTCGGGCGAGATCTCGTCCACCGACGTCGACAGAAGCTCATTGACCTCGGCGTCGATCTCGTTGCGCCGCTGCTGTTTGCGGAAGTGCCCGATGGCAGCATTCTTCGCCGCCTGCATGGTGAAGGCGGCGTGGTTGTCGATGGCGTCGTCATGACGGACGTTGGACAGCCTGATCCACGTGTCCTGAACGATGTCCTCGGAGGTCGCGCTGCAACCGACGCGGCCACGCGTCAGCGCCTCGATGCGCGGACGCAACGTCGCAAAGCTGGTCATCAGCCTGGTGAGTGTCATTTTTTCACTCTTGTTTGCACCAGTTCCGATCGCGCATGCCTGGGGGGCGGCCGCGACGGACGTTCGATAGGCCATCAAAAAAGTGCCTGCAACCCCAACACCTTAGGGAAAACACGGCACTGCCGGGGTTGCGGGCTAAAACCTTCCTATTTTTATCATGTTTAGTGTTTGATTCTGCTGAACTAACGGCGGCAGTCGCATCGCGGCCTGCATGAATTGTCGCAGTAAGAAAGTCTTACGGGTGTAGCAGAAACAACACACGATGCTTGCAGGCGCAAAGTGATCGCCAGCCGACCATGGAAGCCGGACGTGAACCACGAGGCGTTTCGATGAGGGACTGCGCCTGGCTGCACCTGACAGGGAGGCGCCCGTCAGCGCTTGAAGTCGATCGGAACAACGATCACTGACGGCACCGCCGGCGGCGGCGCCGGGATCGGCGAGGACCGGCGCACCAGGCTGACCGCAGCTTCGTCGAGCGCCGGGTCGCCAGACGAATTGATAAGCTTGACCGACAGCACGTCGCCGCCGGAATTGAACGAGAACTGAACTGCGGCAACGCCCCGGTTGCGCACGTTGCGCGGCTTGTGCCTGTTCAGATGGGCGAAGACGCGTGACTGCCAGCGCGCCGGCGACATTGCCTTGCCGCTGCCCTGGCCGGGTGCGGGCGCGCGCACGCTGTCGGAGTTCTGCGCCGACTTCTTCGCCGCGGCGCTCTGCTGCGACGGCTTCTTCTCGATCTTGGCTTCCTTGACCGGCTCGGGCTTCTTCTGCACCGGCTTCTTTTCGCGCACCGGCTTTTCCACCGGCTTCGGCTTCTTGATCTCGGGACGCGGTTCGGGGATCGCCATCGCCACTTCAGGCAGCGGTGCCTCGACGAGGTCGGGGATCACGTCCTCGATCGGCTCGGCCTCGGTGACTTCTTCCAGAGGCTCCGGCGTCAGCTCCGCGACCTGCTCGACCGGCTCCGTCACCGGCTCGACTGGATCGGGCGAAATGGTCTCGGTCATTTCCTCGACGTTTTCGGCCGCCGCACTGTCGACCATGTCGGTCACGTCCTGCTCAACGGCTTCCGGGGCCATTGCCATCGGCGCGAGGTCGATCATCACGGCGGACTGCGCCTGCATGTCTTCCATCATCATTGGCGGTTGCTGGTTGAGATACCAGGCGCCGGCCATGTGGACGGAAAAGATGACGGCCGCCGCCGTCGACCACAGCAATGCCTCGCTGCGGCTGATGCCGCCGAAGCTGAACTGGTCATGCGTTGCAGCGCTCATTGCGCCTGCCCCTCGCTGACCGCAGGCGGAGTGGCCTGCACCTGCTCCAGCCCGACGAGCGCTATCTTGAGGTAGCCCGCGCCGCGCATCAGGTTCATCACTTCCATCAGCTCGCCATAGTCGACGCCGCGGTCGGCGCGCAGGAAGATGCGGGTTTCCTTGTCGGCCTTGGCGGCGGTATCGAGCTGCTGCTGGAACGCGGTGCGGGCAACCGCGTCCTGGCCGATCGAGATGCTGAGGTCTTCCTTCAGCGTCACGTAAAGCGGCTCCTCAGGGCGCGGCGTGGCGGTCGCGGTCGAGGCCGGTAGGTCGACATTGACGTCGACGGTGGCCAGGGGTGCTGCCACCATGAAGATGATCAAGAGCACCAGCATGACGTCGATGAACGGCGTCACGTTGATCTCGTGGTTTTCCTGGAGATCGTCCTCGTCAACGGATTGTCTGATGCCGCCGGCCATGGTCCCGACTCCTAGACAGCGACGGCGGGCGCGCCACGCCCGTTGCCGCGCATGGCTTCATTGGCCGGCAAGCGCTCACTGCGCTGTGGCTGGCGATCGAGATCGCGGCTGACCAGGCGCTGCACGCCAGCCGCGGCGTCGGCCAGGCCCTGGCGGTAACCGGTGATCGAACGCGCGAAGACGTTGTAGATCACCACCGCCGGAATGGCGGCGATCAGGCCGACCGCGGTCGCGAGAAGCGCTTCGGCGATGCCGGGAGCGACGACAGCGAGGTTGGTCGTCTGCGATTCCGAGATGCCGATGAACGAGTTCATGATGCCCCAGACGGTGCCGAACAGGCCGACGAAGGGTGCCGTCGCGCCGATCGTGGCGAGCACGCCGGTGCCGCGGCTGAGGCGGCGGCCTGCCTGCGCCTGAATGCGCATCAGCCTCGACTCGACGCGCTCCTTGATGCCGGAGGCGTCGGCATGGCCGAATTCGTGGCCCGACATTTCGAACTCGTCGACGGCGGCGCGAACAAGCACGCCGCCGATGCCGGCGCGGTCGCCGAGCGTCTGCGAGGCGTCGGCGAGCCTGCGGGCGTGCAGGATACCGCGCAGCGCCTTCTTCAGCCGCGCCTTGCTTGCGGCGATCTCGAGTGATTTGGCCAGCCACACGGTCCAGGTGATCAGCGAGGCGAAGGCAAGGCCGATCATCACGCCTTTGACCACCCAGTCGGCGGCCATGAACATGCCCCAGGGCGAGAGGTCGTGCGGCAACAGGCTCTTGGGAACGTCCGTGCCGGCAGGTGCACCGACGGTCGTGTCGATCGGCGCGGACACAGCAGGCTGCCCGGTTGCAGGCGCCGTGGCCGCCGGTGCGACCGTCGGCTCACCGGCAGCCTGGTCCGGTTGTGGTGCGACGTTGGCGCCCGGCTGCGGCAGGGCGTTGATACGTGGCTGCGTTGCTTCGGCTGCGAGGGCGGCCGCATTGGGAGCATCGCCGGGCGCTGCTGGCTGGGCGGTCGGCGTGGCGACGGCTGCCGTCGGATTTGCTGGAGCTGTTGGAGCGCTCGTTGCGGGTGCCGTGGGCTCCACCTCAGCCGGCGCGGTCTGCTGGGCGAAAGCCGCGCCCGCGCTCAGCGTGATGTACAGCGCCGCTGCCATGATGCGTCCGGACCGATACTGAGCTTGCGACCCGAAAGCCGTCCCGGTGCTTGTGATGCCCCAGATGCTTCTCATGTCCGCAGTCTCCGATCGCACGCAAATGACTCAAAGGCAGGTGTCGTGCCGGGCCTCTAACATTGTTGACTTCTTTAATCAAGAAAAGCGCCCAAGAAACATGAGAATGACACACCAGAATTCATGCGTCGAGGACGAGGCGCGATCGAAAGGGCTGAGGCGCAGGGAAATCGGAGGCTCGGCTGACCGCCTTCGACGTTCGCACGAGCGCGCTGCGGCTTATCAATAAAGTTGGCGATAACCCATTTCTGGCCAGCGCCGAGGGCCGTTCGTAAGGTCCGGTCCATCGCAGGGCCCCGAGGCCCAGACAACAAGATCAGCATTGGCCGGCTAAAGGAGCGCTCCGATGGACATCCGCTCGAGCGATTTCACGCGACCGACACTCGAGCACCAGGGCACCACGCCGGTGTGGTGGCTGGTGCCGCCGCGCGCGATGCGGGACGCGACGCTGGGCGGCCATCTCGAACTGATCAGCGAGTTCGAGATCCGCGCCGGCGGTGAGGTCAACACCCACCACCACCCCACCTACGAGTTCTATTTCATGCTCTCCGGCCGGGCGCTGATGACCATCGAGGACGAGACCCGCGAGATCGGCCCCGGCGACCTGGTCACGATTCCGCCCAATGCGCGGCACTCGATCAAGCCGGCGCACGAGCATAACGGCATCCGGGCGCTGGCCATGGCCTTCGGCGTCAAGGATGCGCCCGTCGTCGACTATTCGACCGACCCGGAAAGCTACTGACCCCTTTCATCCAGGCTGCGACCACGACAATGACCATCACCCTCTATGCCGGGCTCGCCGGCGACACCGATCCCGGCCGCTTCATGAGCTCAGGCCTGCTGCGCAGCCGCGATGGCGGCGCCTGGGAGCGGATCGAGAAAGGCTTTCCCGCCGTACCGCAGACATTCGCCCTGCTCGCCGATCCCAGACGTCCGGGCGAAGTGTTCGCCGCCGCGCAGGACGGCATCTTCCGCAGCACGAACTATGGCGACAGCTGGTCCCGGCTCGACGCGCCGAAGCCGGAGTTCGCAGTGTGGTCGCTGACCCGTCATCCGCATGAGCCGGACACGCTGTTTGCCGGCTACGAGCCGCCGGCGATCTTCAAGTCGACCGACAATGGCCGCAGCTGGCGTAGCCTCGACGTCTCGGTCGGCTACCCCGACATCACGGCCGGCATGCCAAGGCGCATCACCCGCATTGCCGTCGACCCCACCAATGCGGACAGGATCTACGCCAGCATCGAGATCGGCGGCCTGATCATGTCGGAGGACGGCGGCCGCAGCTGGCGCCAGGCGCTCGACGGGCTCTATGTCGTCGAGGATGCCGTCGACCTGCATTCGGTGCTTGTTGATGCCGAGGGCAAGGTGTCGGTGACGACACGTGTCGGCGCTTTCCAGAGCCGCGATCACGGCCGCCGCTGGCGCAAGCTGCCGGTGCCGGCACTGCGCGAAAAGGGCTCCTATTGCCGCGTCCTCGGCCAGGGCCCGGCTGACACGATCTATCTCGGCGCCGGCAACGATTTCGATGGCGACCTGGGCGACTTCTTCCGTTCTACAGATGGCGGCGCGAGCTTCCAGCGCCTTGATCTCGGCGCGCCCCTGAAGAGCACCGTCTTTGCCATGGCTGTCGACCCGACCGACCCGAAGCGGCTCGTCTGCTCGGACAAGTTCGGCCAGGTTTTCCTGAGCGACGATGCCGGCGACAGCTGGCGTGCGCATCCGCTTCCCCGTGGCATCGGCCATGTCTTTTCCATCGCCATCGGCTGAGGGGCGCATCATGGCCAATCCGTTCAAGCAACGCCTTCTGCGGGACGAACCCGTCGTCGTCCTCAACCCCGACCATCCCTCGCCGGCATTGACCGAGTTCCTCGGCCGGCTTGGGATCGACGGCGTGTTCATCGATTGCGAGCATGGCACGGCCTCGATCCAGACCGTACAGGACATGTGCCGCGCGGCGCGTGCCGCCGGCCTGCAGTCCATCGTCCGGCCGGAAGCCAATCTCGACCATCTGCTCACGCGTTACCTCGACGCCGGCGCCGGCGGCCTGATCGTGCCGCATGTCGACGATGCCGACGGCGCCCGCAGCATCGTCGCGGCGGTCCGCCGGGCCCGACCGCAGAACCATGAGGATACCGTCGTGGTGGCGATGATCGAGTCGCTCGAGGCGGTCGCCAACCTCGATGCCATCGTCGCCGTCGAAGGCGTCGACGCGTTCTTCATGGGCCCCAACGACCTGTCGCATTCGATGGGCCTGAACGGCCAGACCCACCATCCCGACGTCAAGCGCCTCGTCCTCGATTGCGCCGCCAAAATCCGCGCCGCAGGCAAGGTGCCGGGAACGCTGGTGACGCGCGACACGGTCGCCGCCTTCGTCCGCGGCGGCTGCCGCTTCCTCTACGAGCATGCCAACAATTTCCTGGTCACCGGAGCCAACGACTTCCGGCACATAATGAAAGAGAGCAACACATGAGCAAGATTGAACGGCTGCGCCAGGGCGAGCGCATGTCGCAGATCGTCATCCACGGCGACACGGTCTATCTCGCCGGCCAGACGGCCACCGATCCGGTGCCGTCCGTCGCCGAGCAGACACGGCAGATCCTCGCCAAGATCGACACCTATCTCACTGAGGCCGGCACCGACAAGTCGAAGATCCTGTCGGCCAACATCTGGCTTACCGACGTGGCCACCTTCGAGGAGATGAACGCGGTCTGGGACGCCTGGGTCGCCAAAGGCAACACGCCGGCGCGCGCCACCGTCGGATCGCCGCTGGCGCGGCCGAAGAACCTGGTCGAAATCGCCGTCATCGCGGCGCGTTGAGCGCCGCGCCAAACCTCAACTGAAAACCCGGTCCGAACCGGCAAGCGCTTGCTCGACCTGTCGAGCGGGAATGCCGGCCTGCGGCCAGAGAAAACGGAAGAACTGCCATGTCACGTCAATTGGGAGTGGGGCTCTACGGGGCCGGAAATATTGTCCACGACGGCCATGCGCCGGCCGTTGCGGCTGGTGTCTCGACCAGGCTCGCCGCGGTTTGCGACATCGATGAGGCGCGCGCCCGGACGCTGGCCGACGCCTATGGCGGCGCCAACATCTACACCAGCCTGGACAAGATGCTCGCCGATCCGTCCGTCGACATCGTCATCATGGCCACGCCCAACAACCTGCATCGCCGCGACTTCGAGGCCTGCGCCCGTGCCGGCAAGCATGTGCTGTGCGAGAAGCCGCTGGCCGTCACCTATCCCGACGCGATCGCTATGGCCAGGATCGCCGAGGAGCACAAGATCGTGCTCAAGACCGGCTTCAACCAGCGCTACCTCAATCAGATTCGCATGGCCAAACTCGCCATTGAGGCCGGTCTGATCGGCGAAGTGTTCTCCTTCCGCACCGTGTTCTCGGCGAAATGGGACAACTGGGTCGACGGCTCCAACTTCCGCTGGGATCTCGAACGGTCGGGCGGCGCCACCACCAACGACAACCTGATCCACCGCTTCGACATGCTGCGTTACCTGCTCGATGACGACTATGCCGAAGTCGTGGCCGATGTCAGCCACTGCGTCATCCCGCCGGTCGTCGACGACAACGTCCATCTGATGGTCCGCACCAACAAGGGCGCGCGCGGCTCCTTCATCGCCGACCGCTATTCGCCGGTGCTCGGC
This sequence comes from Aminobacter sp. MDW-2, assembly GCF_014250155.1. Lineage (NCBI taxonomy): Bacteria > Pseudomonadati > Pseudomonadota > Alphaproteobacteria > Hyphomicrobiales > Phyllobacteriaceae > Aminobacter > Aminobacter sp. MDW-2. The sequence continues at coordinate 219,980 of NZ_CP060197.1, read as the reverse complement.
GATGCCACCGAACTCTACGGCACCAAGGGCTCGCTGTCGTTCTGGACCAATGCCGGCTCGCCCTTCTTCGACGTGCCGCTCGCCATCAACACCACGGTGCCGATGAACGAGTTGCCGGAACCGATCAGCAAGGCCGTCTACCCCACTGCGCGCTCCAAGCAGAACCGCCATGCCTGGGACGGCTGGCTGTCGATCTGGCCGCCGCGCAACGAATGGGACACCTATGCCGAGCAACTCGCCGGCATGGCTGAGGAAATCCTCTCCGGCACACGCGACGGCATCGGCGCCACCGGCTTCGACGGCGCCCGCGCCACCGAGCTGGTCCATGCCGCCTACAGCTCGCAGATTGCCCGCGCCTGGGTGTCGCTGCCTTTGGCCGACGACGCGCCCTTCGCATTTCCCGATTTCGAGGGCCACGGCTACGATGCCAAGGCGGGCCGGTCATGATCAGCGCCGGCTTCTACAGCACCTTCCTGCACCAGCTGCCCGTCACTGAGTTGGCGGGCAAGCTGTCGCAGGCCGGCTACAGCTCGGTCGAGCTCAATGGCGACCTGTGGAGCAACGGCTTCGTGCCGCATGTGACGCCGGCACTCGATGCGGCAGGCCGGGCCGAGGTCGCCCGCGCCATTTCGGCTGCCGGCATGAACATCTCGGCACTGAGCGCCTGCCTGCATCTCGCCAAGGAGAAACAGGAGGAACGCCGCGCCGGCATCGACTATCTCAAGGCATCGGTAGACCTGGCGCGCGACATCGGCGCGCCTATGGTCTGGGTCTTTACCGGCCGCGCCTTCGGCGGCATCGACATCGCGACGGCGCGAAAGTACCTGGCCGCCGCCCTGGAGGAGGTCTGCGACCACGCCAGGGATCGCGGCGTCAAGTTCGGCATCGAAGGCTGCTCGATGCACATCGTCGCCAAGGCCGACGAATATCTCGACCTGTTCAAGGCGATCCCCGGCTCTGATGTCCGCGTCGCTTTCGATCCGACCCATTTCCAGCTGCGCGGCGAGGATCCGGTCAGGGCGGCGGAGCTGCTGTTCGACCGCATCAGCAATCTCCACGTCAAGGATTCGGTCGGCCTCTATCCCGACTTCAAATGCGTGCCGCTCGGCACCGGCGAGGTCGACCTGAAGGCCGTCACCGACACCTTGCGGCGCCTTGGCTACGCCGGTTCCGCCTCGGTCGAATATGAATCGCACCTGTTCGGCTGGGAGATCCCGGCTGACGACGTCATCCGCGACAGCCGCGCCTTCCTGCGCGTGCTCGGCATCTGAACGGAGACGCCCATGTCGCGCTCGCCTATCGGGCCGTTCAAGGAGTTCGACGATTACGACGCGCTTGGCCTTGCCGATCTGGTGCGCCGCCGCGAGGTCAGCTCCCGCGAACTTCTGGAGACGTCGATCGCCCGCATCGAAGCGCTCGACGGGGTGCTGAATGCCGTCGTCATCCGCTGTTTCGAAAAGGCGCTCGCCCTTGCCGAGACCGCGCCGCCCGCCGGACCCTTTGCCGGCGTGCCCTATCTGGCCAAGGACCTGCATACCTCATGGGCCGGCATTCCCTCGACAAACAGCATCTCGTCCGTCGCCGGCACTGTTTCCCAGTCGGATTCGCTGATCACCCAGCGGACCAAGAACGCCGGCTTCATCCTGCTCGGCAAGACCAACACGCCGGAATGGGGCTGGTCGCTGACGACAGAGTCGCCGATGCATGGCCCGGCGCGAAACCCCTGGGCCTTCGACAGGACACCGGGCGGTTCGAGCGGCGGGGCGGCAGTGGCGGTCGCGGCGGGATATCTTCCGCTCGCCGACGCCGGCGACGGCGCCGGTTCCACCCGTGTACCGGCGGCGATCAACGGGCTGGTCGGCCTCAAGCCGTCGCGCGGCCGGATTTCGCCGGGACCCGAGGCGGCCGACTTCTGGTTCGGCGGCGGACAGTCCTCATGCGTGTCGAAAACGGTGCGCGACACAGCGGCCATGCTCGACGCCTTGCAGGGCGGTTATCCGGGTGAGCCCTATTACATCAGGGAGCGCCCGTCGTTCCTCGACAGCACTGCGCCCTCCAATCGGCGTCTGCGCATCGGCTTCAGCCTCAACAACCCACGTGGCGATGCCAACAGCATCGTCGTCGACGAGGCCGTCTGCGATGCGGCGCGGCTCTGTGGCGCGCTCGGGCACGAGGTCGAACCGTTCGATTTCGACTATGATTTCGAGAGCCTGTGGCGTGCCTATACCGGCATGATCCGGGTCCAGACCGCGGCTCAGTTTGACGATCATGCCCGGGCGCGGGGTGTTCCCAACAAGCCGTCCGACATGTCGGCGACGATCTGGACGACGATCGAACACGGTCGGGCGACCAGCGCCATCCAGCACAGCCGCGACATCGAGGCGATGCGCCGGCATTCCCGCCACATCGCCACGCTGACCTCGCGCTACGACGTCGTGCTGCTGCCGGTCCTGCCGCAGGGTACCCGCCCGCTCGGCTATTACGACATGTCCAAGGACATCGACGCCTATGACGCCTCGGCGATGGGCGAGGACACGGTCTACATGATGCCGTTCAATGTCTCGGGACAGCCGGCACTGTCGCTGCCGCTCGGCATGGACCGTTCGGGCCTGCCACTCGGCGTCCAGCTTGTCGCCCCACCGGCCGGTGAAGCCGCGTTGATCGAGCTCGCGGCATCACTTGAACGGGCCCGCCCCTGGTATGATCGGCGCGCGCCGTTCCATGCCGCCAACGGGGTCGGCGGCAGGTTCTGAAGTCAGTGCCGGACGCCGTTCGCCATGTGATGGGCGAACGGCCGGTCGAAATGCGCCGCGCACAATTTGCCCAGGCGCTCGAGGTCCTGGTCCTCCAGCGCCTTCACCATCTCGTCATGTTCGGCGAGCGACGGCTCGACGAGGGTGTCGGCCATCAGGCTCGCGGCATCGATGCTGCGCATGCCGGCATCACAATCATGGATCGAGCGGGCAATGAACTCGTTGCCGGTCGCTTCGAGCAACAGATCGTGGAAGGCGCGGTCCTGGACATAAGCCAGCTCGAGATCGCCGACCGAAATCGCCGAGCGATGGATCTGCCTTGCATGTTCGAGTTTGTTCATCAGCACCGGCGACACCGGCAGGCGAATGCGCTGCACGGCGGCGGCGATCAAGAGCTGGCGCACGTCGTGCAGCTTGACCAGGTCGTCCGGTGACAGGTGGCGCACCACCGCACCGCGATAGGGTTCGAGCTTGACCAGCCCGGTGCGTGCCAGTTCCTGCAGCACGGCACGTGCGACGTGGCGCTTGACGCCGAGGCCGTAGACCAGCTCGTCCTCCATGATCCGCTCCTTGGGCAGGATGCGGCCGAGCACGATATCGCGCTCGATCTTCTTGGCGACATTGCCGACGATCTCGGACGAGCGCGTCGTACCCGACTGGCGGGCCCGCGCGCCAAGCGGCTTGAGCAGTTCCTCCAGCTTGCGTGCGGTTTCGGCCAGGTCGATCGCCGAAGGCCGGCGACGCATGCGCTCGGCGCGGTGCAGACGCTCGACCGCATTCTCCGACAACGGCATCGCGGCATCGGCGACACGCTGCATCTCGTCCATGTCGCCGCTGCCGTGCAGGATGACGTCGCAGCCGGCCTCCTGCGTCGCGCTGACCTGGGCATCGATCGGATGGGTGCGGCTGATGTCCGAGACATCGTCGCTCATCAGCACGCCGTCGAAGCGGATCATGCCGCGGATGATCTCATCGATGACGGTGCGCGAGGCGGTAGCCGGCGCGTCGCGGTCGATGGCCCGGTAGATGACGTGGGCTGCCATGGCGCAGGGCATGTCCTGCAGCGAGCGGAACGGCACGAAGTCGGCCGACTGCATCTCGTCGAGCGAGGCGTTGACCACCAGCAGCGCCTCCGACTTGTCCTGCCGGGCGCGGCCATGGCCGAGAATATGCTTGATGACGGGCAGCACACCGCCGGCCAGCAGCCCCTCGCAGGTGGCGCGGCCGAGAATGCTCGCCATTTCAGGCGTGTCTCCCAGCGCCCGGTCGCCGATCACCAGGTCGCCCTTGCCGATCGGCAGGTCGAGCACAGGCGCGATGTTGATGTCGATACCGAGGTCGAACAGTTCGGCCGCGACGAGGCGTGCGTTGAGGCGCACGGCATCGAGTGCCCGCTTGACGTCGGTGCGGGCGATCTGGGCGAACAGCGAGGCCGGCGGGGGCGCGCGCCAGTGCGGTGGCGCCAGCCTGGCGACGCGGCCGCCCTCCTGGTCGATCAGCACGCGCACGTCGCTGCGGCCAACGCTTTCGCGCAGTTCCGCCACCAAAGTGCGCAGTTGTGCAGGGTCGGCGCAATTGCGCTTGTGCAGGATGAAGCCCCAGGGCTGGGCGGCGCGGAAGAAGCTGCGTTCGGCAGCGTTCAGGCTGGTGCCCGCGCAGCCGAACACCACGGCCTTCGGTTGGGTTCGGTCAATTGTCAGCGGCATGGTCATCACACTCTCGGCGGACTGCACAAGACCGACTTGTCGCCACCACGGCCATCAACTTGGCAGAAAAGCTGTCGGCGCGGAAGCCGTCAGCGCCCGTGCCCACCGCCTGCCGGTCACGACGGCTCCTGCCGCTGGCGCCCGAAGACCACCGTGACGACCATGGCGACAAGCACGATCCAGATCGTCGAGATCACTGCGGCCTGAGGGTCGACGCGGTCGCGCAGGCCGAGGAACATCACCTTGGTCAGCGTCGTGTTGGCGCCGCCACCGACGAACATCGACACGATCACTTCGTCGAGCGATGTCAGGAAGGACAGCAACGCCGCCGACAGCAAGGGAAAACGCATCTGCGGGATGACGACAGAAATCATCGTCCGCCACCAGCCGGCGCCAAGGCTGCGCGAGGCCTTCTCCTGGGTGAAATCGAAGCGGGCAAAGCCGGCGGACAGGATGACATAGGCGGTCGGAATGGCGATCACCGTATGCCCGAGCCAAAGGCCCGGGAACGAGCCGACGAGATGCAGGCGGGCCAGCACGAAGAACAGGCCGATGGCGACGAGGATCGGCGGCACGGTGGCCGGCATCAGGAGAACGCCATAGAGCGGCAGCCTGGCCCAGCCGAGCGAACGCGTGGTGGCGTAGGCCGCGGCAAAGGCGATCGGCACGGCAACCGCGGCGGTGACGGTGGCCAGCAGCAGGCTGGTCTTGGTCGCCGGCATCCACAGGTCGGACTGCCAGTACTGCTGCCACCAGCGCAGCGAAAATTCGGTCGGCGGGAACTGCAGCAGTTCGGAGGCCGAGAACGACATCGGCACCACGATCAGTGAAGGTGCCAACAGGAAGGTCGCCACCAGCGCGGTGAAAATGCCGATCGCCAGGCGCAGCGGCCAGGAGACGTCGAAACCGTCAAACATTGGCGCTGCCTCCGAGGGCCTTGATGCTGCGGCGAAGCAGGAACGTGACGAGGAACACCAGCCCGACGGACAACAGCAAGAGCACGCCGAGCGCGCTTGCCGCCGGCCAGTCGGACAGCACCGAGACGTTCTGTTCGATGCGGGTCGAAATCATCGGCACGCGGCCGCCGCCGAGGATGGCGGGGGTGACGTAGAAACCGAGGCTGAGGACGAACACCAGCACAGCACCGGCGAAGATGCCGTTGGCGGCCAGCGGCAGGATCACCGCCCGCAGGGTCAGGAGCTTGCTGGCGCCGAGGCTGGCTGCGGCGCGAATGATGTTGTGGTCGATTTGCTTGATCGCGGCATAGACCGGCAGGATGAACAGCGGCAGCATCACATGGGTCATGCCGACGATGGTGCCGAAGAAGTTGTTGATCAGCGGCAGCGGCTCCGAGACCAGCCCGGTGTCGATCAGGAAGCTATTGACCAGGCCGTTGCGCTGCAACAGCACCGAGAGCGCGTAGGTGCGGACCAGAAGCGCCGTCCAGAACGGCAACATCACCACGAGCAGCAGGATCGAAGCGAGCCGCTGGCCGGCGCTGGCCATGACCAGCGCGAATGGCGTGCCCAGGAGCATGCAGGTCAGCACCGTCATGCCGCTGACCTGGAAGGTGGTCAGTACCGAGCGCGTATAGACCGGAGTGCTCAGGATCCTGAGATAGGTGTCGAGCGACACAGAGCCGTCGGGCCGGGCGATCGATATCCAGAACATCGCCGCCAGCGGCACGACGATGGCGATGGTGACCAGCAGCACCGCCGGCAGCGCCAGACCGAAGAGGCCGATCTGCGCCAATTTGCGGTCCCGCCGCAAGAGGGCTGAGTTGTCGAAGGCGCCGTCTGCCGCCGGCAAGGTCATAGCCGGCGCGCTCATGCGTCGATCACCGGGATCAGCGCATCGCGCCGCACATGCAGCTTGAGCGGCGCACCTTCGGCCAGCGCCTCGAGGTTGAAATTCGCCGCCTCGGCAGCGGCGATGCGCGCCGAGACGGCTCCGCCGTTCGCCAGATCGACGGAGATGAGCCAGCTGTCGCCCTGGAACACCGAGCGCGTCAGCGTGCCGCTGAGTGATACATGGTCGTGGCCGCTGGCATCGGAAAGCGACAGTCTTTCGGCGCGGATCATCAGCTTGCGGCCAGCACCAGTGGCATCCCGCTCCGGGGCAACGAAGCTTTCCACCGCATCGAGTTCGAGAATGTTGGCCTCGCCGAGGAACTCGGCGACAAAGCGCGACGTCGGCCGATGATACAACGAAGCCGGTGTTCCGAGCTGGCGGATGACACCGTCGCGCATCACGGCAATGCGATCCGACATCGTCAGCGCCTCGCGCTGGTCGTGCGTGACATAGACGGTGGTCAGCCCTAACCGGTCGTGCAGCTTCCGAATCTCATACTGCATCTGCTCGCGCAGGTTCTTGTCGAGCGCCGACAGCGGCTCGTCCATCAGCATCAGTCGGGGTTCGAACACCACGGCGCGGGCGAGCGCCACACGCTGCTTCTGCCCGCCGGACAGCGTGGCGATGTCACGTTCGGCCATGTTGGCGAGATCGACGATGTCGAGCGCCTTTCTGGCACGTTCGGCAGCCTCTGCGCGGCCGATGCCGCGGACGCGCAGGGGAAACATGACGTTGGCAGCAACATTCATGTGCGGAAACAGGGCGTAGTTCTGGAACACCACGCCGATGCCGCGCTTGTTGGCGGGCAGGCGGACAAGGTCGCGTCCATCGACGGAAATCTGTCCGCGATCAGGCCTGACGAACCCGGCAAGCGCCATCAGAAGCGTGGTCTTGCCGGAGCCCGAGGGGCCGAGAATGCTCAGGAATTCGCCGCGCCCGACGTCGAGGCCGACGTCGTTGAGGGCGCGGAAGGATCCGTAGGCTTTCGAAAGATTGCGGATTTCGATGAACGCAGCACTTGTCATGTCGCTTGAGCCGACCTGTTCCTGCCGCGCTCAGCGCGACATCATTTCCTGGAAGCCGAGCTGGGCTTCGCCGACATGTTCGACCCACCATTCATTGCGTTGGGCAAGCTGGTGCGCGGCGTTGTCGGGATAGGTCGGCAGCTTCTTCGAGGCGTCGTCGGGGATGAGGCCGGTCTCGTAGGCACGCTTGTTGGCCGCGCCATACTTCACCCCGACCGAAAACTTGGCCTGGGCTTCCGGCTTGGACATCTCGTTGATCATCTTCATCGCTTCGGCGGCATGCGGGGCTCCGACCGGCACCGCCCAGCAATCCATGCTCATGACGCCCTGGTTGAAGGTGTAGTCGATCTTGGCCCCGTCCTTCTTGGCGGCTTCGAAACGGGCGTTCCAGCCCACCGACATGTCCACTTCCTTGTCCTTCATCAGCTGCGCGTGCTGGGCACCCGAATTCCACCACACCGCGATGTGCGGACGCAACTGCTCGATCTTGTCGAGCGCGCGCTGCATGCCGCCCTCAGATCCCAGCACCTCGTAGACCTTGTCCATCGGCACGCCGTCGGCAAGCAACGCGATCTCGAGTTGCGCCTCGGCGTCGTTGCGCATGGCGCGGCGGCCCGGGAACTTCTCGACGTCCCAGAAGTCGGCCCAGCTCTGCGGCGCCTGGTCCTTGTAGGCGTCGGTATTCCAGGCCATGACCCAGGAGAAGATCAGCGCCGAGATGCAGTATTTCTGCGCCGTGCCTTCGATGAAGTCCTTGGAGTCGATGACGCTGTAGTCGAGCGGCATGAACAGGCCCTCGCGGCCGCCCTTTTCAGCCTGGAAGGCGTTGGTCTGTACGAGGTCGAAGCTCACCGCATTGGCCGCCGCCTGCAGCTTCACCGAGGCATAGGCGTCGTTGATGGTTTCCTCGCGCACGGTGTTGCCGAGCGTCTTGGCCGCCGGTCCCCACAGGGTCTCGCGGCCGACCTCCTGGATCACGCCGCCGCCGACGGCGACCGTCATCTCAGCCGCCTGGGCGGCCTGGCCTGCAATGCCCCACGCGGCAAGCAGCGCACAGGCAGAAAGAGAGTTCCTCACATTTTTCCGGATCATGGTAATTCCCCACGGGGCTGGTTTTCGTCCAGCAGTTTTCTTTTCCCTGAACAGCACTGGAAGGCTTGGTTTGCCCGGTGTTCAGCGCCCTTGGCTATGTCGCCAGGGCCAGGTCCAGAATTACCGTAGGGCATGTTGGGCAGGTATCCGCGATTTATCGATCCGCTTATCGATAATTTTGTTCTCGCTATTTCCCAAGTCTCGCCGGCGGCGCTTCGCAAGCGCCGCGGGCCCGTCACGCCGATGAGGCTCACCGGGGAAGGCTGCGCCGGTCCATCTTGTCGCGACAAGCCAAGGTTAGGGGGCGAAGCCATCGCCAGGCTTGCGAGGCCTGCAAGCCGATGTTCCCGCCATAGTTGAGCCGAGGTCTGGTTGCACCAAGAGGGGCGGAAGCCATCGGGTCAGTCATTTCGGTGGTGGCCCGGAGGCGGCATAGGTCACACCGGACCTCGACGAGCCCTCCGCGCCGGCCTGTCCATGGCCAGACCAAAACGTCTGCCCAAGAACTGGTGCATGCTGCGCTAACGAGAACCAGCGTTCATCGTATTGGGGCAAGACCATCGAGCAGATAGTCGAGGCCCTTGCGGAAGGCGCCGTCCCAATCGCTGTCCAGCAACAGGCGGGAGCGTTCGATCGTGGGATAGCGTTCGCTGAGTCCGGCGAGGCGTTGCTGTGCTGCGGCCTGGTCGTCGTCGGTGAGTTCGAAGCTCGCCCGGGTGATGGTCGAGCCCATCACGTGGTTCCACAGTGACCAGATCGCGACGTTCAGATCTGCATCCGCTACACCTGCTTTGGACAAGGCGTTGGCAAGCAATTCCAGGCGACCGAGGATATTCGGGCCGAGTGCCCGGCGCGGCAACAGCGATGCCGACCAGGGATGGCGCAGCATGCTGGCGCGCCAGCCCTCGAGCACATGTACGGCCTCTTGCCGCCACCCCTGGGGTTCGGCCCTGTCGGACGGCGCGCGGTATTCGAGCACCTTGTCGAGCGCAAGGTCGAAAACGTCCTCCTTGTTGTCGACGTGCCAGTAGAGGCTCATCACCCCTGAGCCGAGACGATCGGCCAACCGTCGCATCGTCAGTCCGTCGATGCCTTGGGTGTCCAGCAGCTCCACCGCGGTCGCCACGATGCGTTCCAGAGACAGGGGCGGCTCGCCGCGCGGCTCGCGCGTCGGTCTTGGCGACTTGCCGGGCTGAGGCCGTTTTTTGCCGCTGCGTTTGCCTGCCATCCGTCGTCCCCACTTGCGCCACGATTTCTGAATTCGCTACCGACATTCGTTTTGCAGGCGGACGTCGCAATCGAATGGCCTGAAATCAATAAGTTGCCGTCATCACGGCACGGAGTTCTGCCCGTCGCCTGATTTCCAATTCGAGCGAAAACACCGTTCGTGAGCTTCGACTTTGGCAGTCGACGTCAGGAAAGTCGATGCCCGGCAGTTGACTAGTACAATGTACCATAGGACTAATCGCACGGCCGCCAGTGGCGGGCCGCGGAACCAAAGAGAAAAATCATGTCACGCAAAATCAAGCATCTGCTTGTCGGAGGCCTAATCACCATGACCATGTCACTTCCCACCGCGACGACGGCCAACGAGAGCGATCTCAGGCTGACAATCGTCAACCCCGAGAACCTCTACGACCCGACGCCGAACGGCTACAGCACGGCGGTCATCGTTCCCGCCGGTGCGCGTGTCGCCTACATCTCGGGGCAGGGCGGCCAGGACGCCACCGGCAGCCTGTCGCCCGACTTCTCCGTTCAGGTGAAGCAGGCCTATGCCAATCTGCGTAGCGCTCTCGACGCTCTCGGCGCAAAGCCCGACCAGGTCGCCAAGCTCACCGTCTACGTCGTCGACCACGACATGTCGAAGCTCGGCGTGCTGACGGAGAGCGTCAAGGCGATGTTCGGCAACACGCTACCGGCCCAGACGCTGATCCCCGTCCCCAAACTCGCCGTCGACCCAATGCTGTTCGAGGTCGAGGCTGTCGTCTTGCTGAAATAGTGGTGGTGGCTCGCCCGGGGGTGACTGATGCGTCGGCGCACGATGTTTGACCGTCAATCGGGAGGCCGGCCTCACCGGGGGTCGCGCATCCCGTTGAAACTGGAATTTCCAACCGGAGAAACGTCTGTCCTGGAGAGCAGAATAATAAAATTGACATCGACAGCCAATAAATATAAAACCCGGCTGTCGATATTTGCTTGTTCGATTTTTGTTATTGCGCAAAATCGCTGTGCGCCAACGAACATCCCTTCAAATAAAATCGCGATGTAAAACAGCCACGCAATCGCTTGGTTGTCGATGAATATTGCCATGAAAGGGGTTTGTTATGACCACTGGCACAGTGAAATGGTTCAATGCTACCAAGGGCTTCGGCTTCATCCAGCCTGACAACGGCGGTCCGGACGTGTTCGTCCACATTTCCGCGGTTGAGCGGGCCGGCATGCGTGAAATCGTCGAAGGCCAGAAGATCGCCTACGAGATGGAGCGTGACAGCAAGTCGGGCAAGATGTCTGCCGGCCAGTTGCAGGCCGCCTGATCGGTCTTGGTGCCCTTCGGTGACCACGGATGTACTGGCACCGTCACAGGGCGCGATCGACTTACAAAAGCCAGGCAGTTTGCCTGGCTTTTTTGTTGGCAGCGTTCAGTCCTCTTTTCGAGAATGTAGGGATAACAAACATGACTGATTCCCAGAGCAAGGCACGAGAGCAAGCCGAGTCAGCCTTCGGCAAGACGCAATCGCAATCTCTTGCCCGCAACCGGATCAACTCGGAGATCGACGCGGTCGTTCAGCAGCGCGAGGAAAAGACGCTGCGCTTGCGCGCTCTGCGGCTGGAAAGGGAAGCCACCGAGCTTGCCGCCGGTCCGTCTACCGTTCGCGAGCGCGCAGCCGGCAAGAAGTAAGAAACAGATATAAGATCAACGGCCTAGGTGATCAAAGTTGCTGGCGGAGAGAGCGCCCGCCCAACTAGCGTGCAGCTCAATCCAATACAGTTCAACAACTATTTGATACTCTGTAGATTTCTACTGCGCCTGTCCTGCGGCGTCCATTGCGATCCGCCGCCATCGCTGATAGTTTGTGGGTCATAATGTGGGGTAACGAGTTGGGCGGAGCGTGAAAAGCCAGGGGCGACATCCTGGAAAGGCACTAACAGCCGTGCAAGTGAGACAGACGAAGGCAGCAGGCCGTTATGCCGATGGCGCATGGCGCGGGCCGAGAAATCCCCACACGATACGTGCAGGAACCAGCACGCCGACGACGTAGCCCGCCCAGACGTGCACGGTCATCACGTCTTCCGTCAGGTAGGCAACGAAGAACCCAAGGGCAAGGGTCCAATGGGCCATTCGGACGAATGGATCCCAGACTTGTATCTCGGAGGAAGATCGAGTGTGCATGCTGTCTGCCCCTTGTCGTTGTCCTCACAACAAGCCAACTCGACTTCCCATGCATTGACCTGGATCAAAAGGATGCGGCGTGGGTGGCGCGCGGCCGATTCCTCTTACCGGAGCTTGATCCTACTCCCGTCGGTAAGGCTGGAGGGCGGATAGACGACGACGATTTCGCCCGGACGAACGCCCTGCGCCACGGCGGCAATGCGAGTCGAGAGGCGCGCAATCTCTACCTCTCGGAGCTGCGCGCGGCCCCCCTCCACAACGAAGACGCTCCAGGCATCGCCGCGCCGGAACAGTGCTCCGATCGGCACGACGATTGCCTGGTCGATTTCGTCGACCACGATCCTGACCTCGACACGGTAGCCGTCCCCCAGGCTGGTCCACATCTCCGGCGTCGAGGTTATGTCGACGACGACCCAGACGCGCTGCTCTTCGACGCCGAGCGCGGAGACTTTGGTGAAGCCGGAGGGCTCGACGCGTCGCACGGCCCCCTGCAAATCGGTGGGACCGCCCCATCGCTCAATGATCACCTTGTCGCCCTCCCTGATGCGGGTGGCATCGGTCGTCAGAACGTCAACCGCGATTTCGAGATCTCCAGGATCGGCCAGCTCGACCAATAGGGCGGCCTGCGCGACAGTGGTCTCACTCTCCTGGAGTATCCTGAGAACCCGACCGTTTATGGGGGAAGATACCGGGAAAGCCTCGCTAGCCTCCGAGTTGCCTGCGGACGTCAATGCCGCGCGAGCCTGCTCCAGAACATGTGTCGCCGCGTGCCAGCGGCGCTCGGCTGCATAGGCCTGTCTCTCCGCGGAGCGAAACAGGAACTCCTCACGCTCCAATTGCGCCGCAGGCGCCACATTCCGCTTGGCGAGCGATCTGGTGCGTTCGAGGTCTGCACTGGCTTGGGCCAGAAGCACTTTGGCCTGCTCGTGAAGCGATTCCGCCTCCTCGACTGCCGCTTCGGCGGCGCCGACCTGCGCCTCGAGTTCCAGCCGCACGCGAGGATCAAGAAGCGGAGAAACAGGCGGCGTGATGGTCGCGAGCATCTGCCCCGCCTGCACGGCATCACCCGCCTCGAGCACCAGCCGCTGTAGGCGTCCGGACAGAGGGGCCGACACCAGATAGCGGTCCCGCACGCGCGTGCGGCCGTCTTCTTCGATCGCGTCCTGGAACTGTGAGGTCTTTACCTCGCCGGTTTCGACAAGGATCGGCTGCGGCATCAGGATCCAGTAGAGGCCAAGCGCTGCAAGCGCCAATACCAGTCCGCCGACGATCGAAGTTGTTCGAAGCTTCATATTCAGTCCCGCGCTTTCAGGACTGCCACCAGATCGAGCGTGTCGATCCGTCGGCGAATCGCAATGAAACTGGTGACAGCTGCACCGATCACCAAAAGCGCCGCTATGGCGTAGCTGCTTGGATCGATCACAGCGGGGATCTGAAATGACTCGCTCGCACGCGCTGACGCGATCAACTCGATCAAGTACCATCCAATAAGGAGCCCAGCAGGAACGGCCACAATGAGTTCCACGGCGAGCTCACCGAAAATGACAGCGGATACCTCACGCCTTGTCAGCCCCACTATTCGGAGGCTAGCCAGTTCCCAGGCGCGCTCCTGCAGGGCGATGCGGGCGCTGTTATAGACTACCCCTATCGCAATCAGCATTCCAAACCCCGCAAGAATTAGCGCCCCGACCAGCACCATTCCACCGATCGTCTCGTTGAACAACGCAAGCCACAGGGCCTTGACGGAGCTTCCCTCGACCTTCGGCATCAATCTTATACTGGACCAGAGCAGTTCGGATTGGCGCGGATCAATCCTGAGGGTTGCGACATTGCCGACATCACCCTCCCGCATCAAGCGATTGAGTGCCGTGCGCTCCATCGTCACCGATGCCCCAAGGATATCGTCCGATATCTTGCGAACGGCGGCGTCCCTCACGGTCCGGTTTCCTTCAAGCACTTCGATCGTGACACTGTCGCCCAGGTCGAGATCAAGCTGCCGCGCGATTGTCCGGCTGAGCATGATGCCGTCGGAGGGAACGGCAATTGGCTGCAGCGCGCTGTCTCTCGGAATCTTGAGTTCAGAGCCAGATTCCAGCCCCGTGACCGATGTGCGATAGGTTCGGTGGCCGGCCCGCAATCTGATCGGCACGACTCGCTGGAGCTCAGCTTTCAGCACGCCGGGGATCGCTTGCAGTTCGTAGAGCGCATCCGCCGAGACAGGTTCCGTAAAGGTAATGAATGCATCGCCACGCTCGATGCGCCCGAAGCTCACATCGATCATGTGGTCGATTGCATCGAACCAATAGAGCCCGAACAGAACCAGCGGAATGGCCAGAGCGATGCCGACGGTTGTCAAGAGCGTTCTCAACGGCCGTCCGAGGATGGTGCGCGCCGCCATGACATACTGGAGCGGGATTTGCTTGCTTCCAATAGTCTGCAGCCAACCAAATGTGCGTAGCGCGGGCGGCGTTCCGGGTCGCATGGCTTCGGCGGGAGCAAGCATGGCTATCCGATATACCGCCGTCGCCGCCGCGAGATTAGCCGCGGCGACGCTGACAAGCATCGCAACAACGAGCAGCCACGGCTCAAGCTGCGCCTCCAGCAACGGAAAACGGAAGAAGGCGCGATAGGCTCCGACGACTCCAACCGCAAACCAGCGCCCCAGGGCAAGACCTATCGCCGTTCCCAGCAACGCAATGGCGGAAACCAGTTTAAAGTAGTGAAGCGCAATGGTGAGGTTTCTGAACCCCAGTGCCTTTAGCGAAGCGATCTGTCCCCGCTGCGCCTCGACCATCCTGCCGATGACGACGTTGAGCAGGAATGCCGCGATGCCGAAGAAGACCGACGGCATCACCATGCTCAAGGTTTCCTGCTCCGCCAGTTCGTCTTTCAGGAAGCGGTGCGAAGGCTGATCGCTCCGATCGTAGGCTCCCGTTCCGCCGTATGGTGCGAGCAAAAGATCGACCTCTTCCAGGACATGCGGCACGCTTGCGTTAGGTGCCAGTGTCATCAACACGTCATTGAATGCGCCTTGCATGTCGAATGCGCTGGCTACCGCATCCTCACTGGCCCACAGTACGACAAAGTTCCGATCGTCCGGCAGTGGCACGGCGGCGCGTGTTGCAAAGACGAACTCGGGCGACAGGGCGGAGCCAACCACTCGGAAGTCCTGCAATCGCCCGTTCAGAACCACATCGATGGTGTCACCCGTCCGCATGGCGCGTGCCTCGGCGTAAGCCGCGTTGACGATTATCTCCTCCGGATGCAGCGGATCGGGCCAACGTCCCTGCACGAGATGGAGGCGATTGAGCAACGGCTGCCCCGAGGCTGGAAGCGAGATAACGCGCCCCGAGATCGGGAGGTTTGTGTCCTCACGGATTACGCGCACTGCCTTCGCGACGCGCGGTTCCACAATGCCGACGCCGTCAATTTCGCGCAGCCGGTCGACGATGACGAGCGGCGCGCGCGTAATGCTCGCAAAAACGTCGGCGAACCGTTCATTGCGGTAGTGCGCCTCCATGGCGCCTACCAGCGCCAGGTAGTTCGACAGGGACATTACAAAGACGGCGACGCCGGCGGCAACGAGCAGCGCGATGCTGAGGACCTGAAGCCGCATCGACCAAAGATCGCGCAGGACCTTGATATCGAGCACGTTCACCACGTCACGTCCTCGGCCCGTATTCGTTTCGGATTCGGTTCCTCCTTGACGATGCGCCCACCGCTTAATCGCAACACGCGATCAGCCATCCCAGCAATTGCGGAGTTGTGGGTGATGACCGCGGTCGTCGTGCTTAGTTCCGCGTTGACCTTTGCGATTGCTGCAAGAACCAGTCGGCCGGTATCTACGTCGAGCGCGCCGGTCGGTTCATCACAAAGCAGGATGTCCGGCCGTTTCACGATAGCGCGGGCCACCGCAACGCGCTGCTGCTCGCCGCCCGAAAGTTGCGAGGGAAAGTGACCGGCGCGATGCGTCAGCCCAACGAGTTCAAGCGCCTCGGCTGGCCTCATAGGGTTGCTGGCGATTTGCGCGACCAGCCGCACGTTCTCTTCAACGGTGAGGCTCGGTATCAGGTTGTAGAATTGAAACACGAACCCGACATGCTCGCGCCGGTAGGTCGTGAGTTCATCGTCGCCGGCGCCGGTCAGTTCGTGGTCCCGCCAGGTCGCCGTTCCTGACGTTGGAGCATCCAGCCCGCCGAGAATATTGAGTAAGGTCGATTTGCCTGAGCCGGAGGGCCCAAGAAGAACGATGAATTCGCCTTGCCGGATATCGAGATTGACATCCTTCAGCGCTACGACTTGCGCATCGCCTGATCCATAGACTTTGGTCAACCCCCTGGCCACGAACACGGGGGCCTGAGGTTGTGTCGCTGGATTCGTTGCCTCTCGTTCACGGACTTGCATGCAGGCTCCGGTCTCCGCCGAGATTGCAGAAGTCCTACACATTGCCTCGTCCCGTCCCTTGATTCTTATCAAATTTGGAACGTGGTAAGGAAATTCAGTCCCACTGAGTATGTGGCCGACATCCCGTTCGTGCTGCTTCAGAGTCCTGACAGCATGGCGGAAACTACACGGTCGCGCCCACAATGTATTCTGGTGTGGGTCTAGCCGACACTCACTCCGAAGACCGCACCGACCGCGGCGGTGACGCCCATGGCAAGCGCACCCCAGAAAGTAACGCGGACCGCCCCCCGCATCACGCCCGCTCCTCCGGCCGTGGCGCCGAGGCCACCAAGGATGGCAAGCGCAACCGCGGTGGTTCCGGCTACGAGTACACTGGTTCTCTCAACGGGGGAGGCGAGCGCGACCAGCACCGGAATGACCGCGCCCGCCGCGAAGGTCAGGGCCGATACGACAGCTGCCTGCACGGGACGGGCGGCGACCGTTTCGGAAATGCCGAGTTCGTCGCGGGCGTGCGCCCCCAACGCATCTCGCTCGGTCAGCTGGACTGCGACCCGCTCGGCCAGTTCCCTGTCGAGCCCGCGGTCGACATAGATCCGCGTCAGCTCTTCCAGCTCGGCCTTTGGCGTTTCTGCAAGCTCCCGCCGTTCCCGGGTGAGATCGGCGTTCTCGGCGTCGGTCTGGGAACTCACCGAGACATACTCACCCGCCGCCATGGACATCGCTCCGGCCACAAGGCCAGCAAGGCCGGCGATGAGGATTTCGATCGAGCCAGATCCGGCAGCTGCAACACCCACCACGAGGCTCGACGTGGACACAATGCCATCGTTAGCGCCGAGCACGGCCGCACGCAGCCAGCCGATGCGGTGGACCATGTGGACTTCGGAGTGCGAAAGGCGGCTCATGTCTGGTTTCCTTGCAATAGGGTCGGCTGGTGTCCGGTGGCGGTAGACCTGGGTGACCATGTCTCTGCCGGAGAGATGCGAAGCGCACGGAGCGCGTTGAGGATCACGGCCACGTCGATCGCCTCCTGAATGAGCGCCCCTTGGACGGGCGTGAGGTAGCCCAGCGCCGCCGCGACCATGCCCATCACCGACAAGCCTATGCCTGCGACCACGCTTTCCAGCGCGATGCGGCGCGCGCCGCGGGCTATCTCGATCCCGGGTGCGAGCCTGTCGACGCGGTCAACCAACAGGACCACGTCGGCTGCCTCGGCAGAGGCGGCCGCACCACGCGCGCCCATGGCGACGCCCACATCGGCCGCGGCGAGAGCCGGAGCGTCGTTTACGCCGTCGCCCACCATCATGACCGGGCCGCGCTTGCGTTCGGTGAGCACCAGCAGAACCTTCTGGTCGGGCGTGAGACCGGCACGGATACCGTTGAGACCGAGGCCCTCGGTCACGCGCTCGGCCACCTCCTGGCGGTCGCCTGTCGCCAGCAGGATCCGACCTATCCCCTGACGACGCAACCTGGCCAGCATGTCATGCGTCCCCTCGCGAAGTGGGTCTGCCATAACCAGATGGCCCGCCAGCCGCCCGTCGACCCCAACAGCCACAAGGACCGACCCGGCGGCGAGTGCCGGATGCTCCACTGCAGCCTCGCCAACACGGCCGGTGACAAACCCGTGCCCGCCGACGACAACGGACCTGGCGTCGACTTGTCCTGTCAGCCCTTCGCCGGGAGCTTCGGCCACGTTCGTCGGAACCGGGAGCGACAGGCCGCGCTCCCGTGCCGCGGCGACGATCGCCTGCGCCACCGGGTGTTTCGTGGCCTGGTCGAGTCCCGCGGCGAGCCGGAGGACCTCGTCAGGATCCGTTCCGTCATGGCTGTCGATCGTCACGATCTGCGGCCTGCCGTCCGTCAGCGTGCCGGTCTTGTCGAGGATGAGCGTCTGCGTCCTGGCCATTGCCTCCAGAGGACCCGCGCCCTTGATCAGCACGCCGAAGTGCGCCGCCCGCGAAAGGCCCGCCACAAGCGCCACCGGAACCGCCAGGATCAGCGGGCATGGCGTGGCCACCACGAGGACCGCGACTGCCCGGATAGGGTCACCAGTGAACCACCATGCGGCGAAGGCTATGGCGACCGTGACCAGCAGGAAGCCGAGCGACCAGCGATCGGCCAGCCGCGACATGGGCGCCTTCGACCGCTGGGCTTCTTCCACGAGCCGTACGATGCCCGCATATGTGCTGTCCTTTGCAGGACGCGTCGCGACGAGGTCGAACGCTTCGCCTGCGTTTGTGGAACCGCTCATCGCATCGCCTCCGTTCTGCGCACGGATCGGGAGGGATTCGCCCGTCAGGGCGGACGTGTCGAGGAAGGCAGAGGCGGACGCCACCGTGCCGTCGACCGGGACAACGTCGCCCTGACGGATAAGCAGGCGGTCGCCGGGCATGATGTCGTCGAGCGGAACTTCTTCCAGGCTGCCGTTCTGATGCCGGGTCGCAGTGCGTGGCACACGCGCAAGCAGGTCGCGCATCTCGCGGCGCGCCCGCCCTTCCGCAAAGCTTTCGAGAAAGGTTCCACCGGAATACATGAGCGCCACGACGGCCGCCGCCAGAGTTTCTCCGAAGAGGAGCGCGGCCGACATCGAAAGTGCGGCGACGATGTCCAGCCCAATTTCGCCACACCACAGGCTGCGTAGGATCTCCACGAGCAGCGCGCCGAGCACGGGGAGCACGCCCACAAGCCAGACCGTCGAGGCCAAGTCTGGCCGTCCGCTGAAGTAGAGGGCAAGCCCACCCAAGAGCCCGCCCACGGCAGCCAGCAACAGCGCGGTCTTCAACCGGTCTCCGTTCGAATGCTCCATACAATCAGCCCTCTGCGTTTCCGGTCGGCAGTTGTTCGTCCCCGAATACCCGCCCGACGCGGCATGCGTCGATGCTATCTCCTTCGCCCCGAAGCAGGAACAGCGCATCGATCCCGACCTTCCGCGCCAGTTCCCCGCCCTTGCCGGGGCCGAGCACCATCAGGGCCGTCGCCCAGGCGTCGGCGGCGGCACAGGACGGGGCAAGCACCGTGACCGAGGCAGGCGCTTCCAGAAGCGGTGCGCCCCGGCGTGGATCCACGGTATGCGAGAGCCGCCGTCCCTGCACCTCGACCCAATGCCGATAGTCGCCCGAGGTCGCCACGGCGCAGTCCTGCAGGGACAGGACCGAATGCGGTGCCCGCCGGTCCGGGTCGGGCAGTTCCACGGCGACCGTCCAGGTCTCGCCGTCCGGCCTCAGTCCCATGGCCCGCATCTCGCCGTCGATGCCCACCAGCGCATCGCGGATGCCAAGTCTGCCGAGCGTCTCGGCCAACCGGTCTACTCCGAAGCCTTTGGCGATGCCGTCGAGGTCGAGCGCGAGCTGGGCGTGCTTCCGCACGCTCCCGTCGCCCAGCTCGATCGCCTCATGCGCGGGAACACGGCGCGCCGTCATGGCCGTACTGATGAGGCCGGGGGCAGCGGCGGCCGGGCCGAAGCCCCAGGCAGAGACGGCATCGCCAACTCCAATGTCAAAAGCGCCGTCGGATGCCTTGCCGACCGCCAGCGCCAGCCTCAGAACTTCCATCATCATGGCCGGAACAGGCACCCGTTCTCCCACGGGCGCACGGTTGAGCCGCATCAGGTCGCTGTCGGGCTTCCATGTCGACATCTGCGCGTCGACCTCGTTGACCGCCGTCTGGAGGGCTTTGCGGGCGGCTTCGGCATCGAACCCTGGTGGCGCGAAGAAGAGAGCCGACCAGCGCGTGCCCATGGTCGGCCCGTTGAGCGCGTGGCGCACGAACTCAGTAGACGTCTTCGACATAGCGTCCCTCCGCCTTGAGCATCGCTGGCGACATGCCGAGGGGCTCCAGCATCCGTGCCATCGCCTCGGCGACCCCTGCCGCCATGTCCCGGCCGCCGCAGACCATCACACGCGCGCCGTTGCGGATCGCGCCGAGGACCTGCCGGTGTTCGGAAGCGAGAGCATCCTGCACGTAGTGGGGCCGGATGCCGCGCGAAACCGCGGTGGATAGGCGCGAGAGCCTGCCTTCGACCGCCCAGGCTTCCAGTTCCTCACGGTACAGGAAGTCGCTTTCCGGATGACGCATGCCGAAGAACAGGTGAATCGGCCTGCGCCCGCTGTTGGCCCTGATGAAGCCCGCCAGCGGTCCAAGCCCCGTGCCCGCTCCGACGAGGATCAGCGGAGCACGGTCCGTGCCCGCATGGAAGGCCGGGTTGCGGTGGAGGAAGGCAGCAAGCGTGTCGCCCGGTTCGAGTGCCATCAGCGCGCCTGAACACAGGCCCCCGACATGCTTGCGCACCACGATCTCGACGAAGCCGTCGCCGCTACCCGATGCCAGCGAATAGAAGCGCGGATTGGTCGAGCCCTCCGGCACGACGCCGAGGAGGTCTCCCGCCTCGAACCTGGCGAATCCTTTCCGCGTGAGCCGCTGCCAGAGGGACAGGCGTGGTACCGCGAAACGCAGGATCGCCGTGGGCGCCTGGACGTCCTGGCCGTAGTTGCGCCGCGAGGTGAGCCTGAGGGAAGTTGTCTCGGGGCGGACGGGCCGATGGTCGAGTTCCAGTTCAATTGCCAGCGCCTCGCCGAGCGCACGCCCCCATCGCGCGAACTCCTGGGGCGACTGGCGGTCCACCGTGTCCAGCGGAAGCAGCGTCGGCCATCCCTTCGCCTTCGCCGCCGCCTCGACTGCTTGGGCGTAGCCACAGAAGGCCGGGAAGCCGCGGTCACCGAAGCCTAGCACCGCCAGCGGCGCTGAGGGGGCGACGGACAGCCTGGCCAGGCGGTCGAGGAACCCCTTCGCTGACGCCGGGGCATCGCCGTCGCCATAGGTCGCAGCGAGGACCACGTAGCGGCGAGCAGCGGGGGTCCGCGCCGGATCGAAGGCCGACATTGGCGCGACGTGAACCGGATGCCCGGCCCGAGTGAGCGCATCGTGCAGCGTCGCTGCAAAGCCCCAGGTGCTGCCGCCCTCGCTCCCAACCAGTATGACCGTCTCGCCGCGCGACGCCGGGACGTTGCCGCGGATGCGCGGTCGCCCGCGGCGTCCTGCCAGCCATATGACGGCGCCCGTAGCGCCCACCACAGGAACCGCGAGCGCCATCAGTCCGAGCAGCAGGCCGAGCACCGCGGCACCCTGTCCGGTATGCAGCATGTAGATTGTTTCGGAGGCACGCTCCCAGCCACTCAGGTTGGACCAGCCCAGCGTCGCTCCCGTCCCTTGGTCAAGGTACCCCGTGCCGAGGTCGGTCTTGAGCGTGAAGACGTCGCTCGCATCGCCTGGATAGGGGAAGCTGAGTTCGCGCAGGCTGGAGACGGGGGTTGAGACGAGCATGGGCATCCCGGCCAGGGGCATGCCTGTATCCCCGCTCACCGTGGACGGCAAATCCGGGACGACAGCCTGGTCCGGAAGGAACCCGAAGGTCGACGCCGTCATCCAGATCGCGGTCGCCGAGGACAGCAGGAGGCCGAGCACGGCCCCGCGCGCGAGCTCGGCATGAATGCGTCCCGTCATCGGCCCCCGCAGCGGGGCAAACCACCGCCTCCAGCCTCCGGCGCGGCGGGCGACGAGCATCGTTCCCGAGACGGCAAGGACGAGCATGGCTACCGCCCCGGCAGCCGAGACGAAGCGGCCGGCGTCGTCCATGAACAGCGAGCGGTGCAGGTTCGTCAGCCAGCGTTCGACCGGGTTCGCGTCGGCAGAGGCGACACCCGCCCCCGTGGCAGGATCGACCACCGCCGAACCCGGCGTTCCGTTGTCGAACCAGTAGGCCGTGATGCGTCCCGAGGGGGAGCGTTTAATCTGCTCCACCCCCGGATAGACGACATGGATGCGGGTCGCGAGATCGGCAACGCTCATCGTAGCTTCAGCCTGCGGCGCGCCCAGCCGCTCCGCCGCTGGGAAGACCGAAAGGGCGGCCCCGCTGAGCGCGAGCAGGCAGACCAGGGCCAGAGCCACAAGCCCAGGCCAGCGGTGAAGAGCTCGGATCATGCGTCCGCCCTCACATGCCGTAGCCAAAGCTGGCGACGTAGCGTCGGCCCTTGACGGACTGGCCGGCGCCCTTGGACGTGAGCGGCACCGCGACTTCGTTGGGGCTGTCGCGCATGTCCTCGACCGCGGCATCGATGTGCAGCGTGTAGCCGGCGTCGAAAAGCGCGTCAGCCAGGTCGAGTGTGATCTCGAGCTTGCGACCGGCCCCCACACTGGCCCCCGTTATGCCGTTGATCTCGGCGATGTTGCCGCGCGTCGCGCGGTACCAGTCGCTGAGATGCTCGTAGTATTTGGACTTGCCCCCCGCCATCCAGAGGGTGCCGGCATAGGCGCCCTTTGGATCGGTGACATAGATGGCGAGATAGGCTCCATCGCCGCCGTAGTTGTTCAGGGTGGTCGTCAGCGTCACCGGCCGCGCCATCGCTATGCCGGGAAGGGTGAGTGCGGTGGTGAGCGCCAGGGCGGCGAATATCGTTCTCATGACGAAGTCTCCAGGATTCGCGGGAAAGGTGGCGGGTGGCTCAGTTCACCTTGACCTTCGGCGCTGCGCCGCTGCCGAACAGGCCGTTGTTCGGCGGGGCAACTGTGCCCGCCCGAGCGGGTCCGACCGCGGCACCGCCCCGGTATCCGTCGTCATCATCGTCATCATCGTCGCTGTCGTCGTCGTCATCGCCTTCGTGATGACCGTCGTCATCGTCGCCACGGCCGAGGCGGGGGCCATGATCCCGGTCAAGGCGGCCGTCATCGCTGGCGAACAGCAGGTTGGCGCCCTCATCGGAAGCGTCCTCGACGGTCTCGCGAGATGCGTGAGGCTGCGCTGCGTCATGCATGGCGCTCCACGCCGGAATGCCAGCGCCCACGGCCAGCGCAGTCGATGCGAACAGGATGGTGAATGTCTTCTTCATGGCAGGGTCTCCTTTTCTGATGGTTTCGTTCTGAAGGCCTCGCCTGATCCCTTCCTGACGGAAACGGAGTTTCTGCTTCAGCTTGCCGTCAGGAATCTAAAGGCCCCGTCGCAATGGCGAGGCCTCGGAAAGCACCTGCTTGTCCGGACGAGGGATCAGACGATATCGCCAGGACCAGCAGGTCTCTTCCGGCCCGTAACCAGGGCGCAGGCAAGGTTCTCCCGGTGGCGGAACGTCGCGAGCGCCATGCCCCCAAGGTGCAAGGTGACAAGGGGCAACATGGCGTTCGCCAGCGTCTTGGGGATCTCCTTGAGTGGCCCTTTGGCCTCGCCTTCCGCGTCGACGTCTCCCTGGCCAAGCCCTCGCCGTCGTCATCGTCCGCAAGCACCGGGGCCACGAACTGCAGCAGGTGGGTTGCGGCTGCGGCGCGGGCCGGCTCTTCCATGAGCCATCCTGTGAAGGCCGTTCCGGACAACGTCACGAGCAGTGTGATGATCATGGCCGCGCCTGCCGGGTTGTGGCCCAGGTAGCGCACCTCTCGCCCCTGGCGACATGGGCGACGTAGGTGAGCATGGCGGCGGGACTCCGGACGAACTGACCGAAACGGGCGTAGCGGCTCCCGACAAAACCCCACACGATTGCGAAAGTGATGCGGAACAGCGCCGCTACCACTTAGCCCGCGAACTCGTGAACCGGCTGTATCTCCTCGGCGGTGAGCCAAGCCGTGGCGAAGGCACCGACCAGTGGAAGATGCGGACAAGCGGTCCCATACCCCGACCCGGTGGGCGGGGTTCTGTGCGACACCGTCGCGGGCGATGGCAGGTCATTGATCGTTATTGTGGGTTTTTCCCTCGCGAGGCCGATCGCCGTCCCTGTGTTCGATTTCCAGTATATCGAGGGTTGCCGGATGAACTGTCGCTTCGATCTGTTGCCCCCTGAGATCGGTACCGTCGATCTCGTAACAGCCGTCATCGATCTTGATCCGTCGCACCGTCCAGCCTTGCTGCGCCGCCAGGGCGGCAACGGCCTCCCTCGGCTTCCAGTCGGCCATCGGCACGAAGCACTCGTCATCGGCCATCGCGCTGCCGACCGGGAAGGCCGTGACGAATGCGAGAATTGTCAGGACGAGCCGCATGGCGAATTACTCCGTTCACCTGGATTTGCGCTGAACCTGCAGGGCCAACCTTACGGCACCCTGAAGTTAGCCCTCTATTCGCTTCAGCAACCCGTCAGGAAAATCTGATAGTAGAGGCAACGGCAGCGGAACAGGTGTGAATATGCGAATCCTGCTTGTAGAGGACGACGCCGTGCTGGGCGCCGCCGTGCGCGACCAAATCGCTGGGGACGGCCATTCGGTCGACTGGGTCACCAGGTTAGACGGGGCACGCGACGTGATGGCGAGCGCGGGCTATGACCTCATCCTGCTCGACCTCATGCTGCCCGACGGAAGGGGCATCGTCTTCCTCAAGACGCTGAGGAATTCGGGGGACGTCACGCCCATCATCATCCTCACCGCGCTCGACCAGGTCTCCGACAGGATCGAGGGCCTAAAGGCCGGAGCGGACGACTATCTCGTGAAGCCTTTCGACCTCGATGAACTTTCCGCCCGCATCGGCTCCGTCGCCCGCCGCTATTCGGGCAACCCGAACCCTATCATCCGGCATGGTGCGCTCAATATCGACCTCGCGCGGCGGAGCGTGCTCCGGGAGGGCAAGCCCGTTCAGCTTACCTCGCGCGAATGGGCACTGCTGGAGGCCTTCCTGACGCGTCCCGGCCAGCTCCTGTCTAAGCCGCAGCTGGAGGAGAAGCTCTACGACTTCGACGTCGAGATCGAGAGCAACACGATCGAGGTCCATGTGAGCCGCCTTCGGAAGAAGCTGGGCACCAACCTCATCGAGACCGAGCGCGGCCTCGGCTATAGGCTTGCGCGGGCATGAGGGGGGCGCGAAGCCTCCAGGGTAGGCTCCTTCTGTCGCTCGGAGCAGTCCTGCTCGTGGTCTGGATCGCCGCAGCCTGGGCAACCGCCGTCCTGCTGAGGCACGAGATCGAAGAAGTCTTCGATTCCTTCCTGCAGGAAACCGCGCAGCGCCTGCTTCCGCTTGCCGTCCTTGACGTCGTCGGGCGCGAGGATGGTGACACTGCCAGCCAGAGACTCGGAGCGATCCGAAGCCATGACGAGCTTTTCACCTACGTGGTCCGCGACGACAAGGGCAAGGTCCTGCTCCGGTCACACGCGGCCGACCTCTCCACCTTCCCGCCATATACAGGAGCGGGGTTCGGCCGGACCGCAACGCACCGCCTCTACAGCGAAGAAGCTCTGCAGGGCACGATCCGCATCACGGTTGCGAAGTCGCTGGCACATCAGGACGCGGTTATCCGCGAAATGCAGATGGGCCTCGGCTTGCCCGTCCTGCTAGTGATTCCCACCGCGTTTGCGGCTGTCGCCTTCGCGGTGAGACAGAGCACCCGTTCGCTGCGGGCCTTCCGGGACCAGTTGGAGACCCGCAGCGAGAAAGACCTCGCCCCGGTTGCCTCCGGCGACCTGCCGAGCGAGGTCGCCCCGATGGCGGCTAGCATGAACGCACTGATCGAGAGGCTTCGAGCAGCGTTCGAGGCGGAGCGCAGCCTTACCGCCAACACTGCCCACGAACTCAGGACACCGCTCGCCGGAGCGATCGCCCAGGCCCAGCGCATCCGAAAGGAAACCGCCGAGCCTCAGACGGCCCAGCGCGGAGCCGACATCGAGGCGACGTTGAAGCGGCTGACGGCGCGCGCCGAGCGGCTCATGCAACTGGCGCGGGCGGAGGGGGGACGGCTGAACCTGGACCGGGAGTCCGACCTGCGCGATACACTGGACGTCGTGATCGGAGACATGCGCCGGAACGAGTCGACCGGGCGCATCTTGCTCAGGCTGCCCGACACGCCCGTCATGTCAGCCGCCGATCCCGACGCGGTCGGAATCCTCTGCCGCAACCTGGTCGAGAACGCGCTGCGCCACGGAAGCCGGTCTTCCCCCGTCGAAGTGGCCCTTTCCTCCAACGGCCTTATGACGGTGTCCAACGACGGCCCCGTCGTGCCCGCTGAGACACTGGCGAGGCTAGCGGACCGCTTCGAGCGCAGCGGCGCGGCGGGCCGCGGGAACGGTATCGGCCTGTCCATCGTCTCGACCATCGCAGACCGCATGGGTGGCGCGCTGACGCTCAGGTCGCCGCGCCCAGGCTGCCAGACCGGATTCGAGGCAAGCGTCCCGCTCGCGAGCGCAGGTACTGCCGAGACAAGGACCTGAACTGAAGTTCATTCGGCCGCAACACGTCGAAAGAAACCGAAAATCCTGCATCGTATCCGCCGGTGGAACCGAGAGCTTCGAGGCAAAAAACCCACGGCGCGATCCGGGCCGATGGTCCGCGACCTTCAGCGAGGGCGCCGGTAGTGTCCGCTTTCGGGCAACGGCAAAGCTTATCTCTGCGGCCGAGATTAGGCGCAAAGCTGTCTTTCGATTTTCGCGTGCGATCCGCTCCAAGTTGAATTGGGACGTCCGGAGCGATCCAGTGCAATCCTGAAATAATGTGGGATAATGTGTGGGATGGTTATCAGGATGTTCAGAAAAATACAACAAAAACAAATGACTTCGTGAAAGTCTGGCGGAGAGAGCGGGATTCGATAATCCGCTGAAACCCGCAGAAAACCGGCATTCCGGCCGGAATTTGTTACTCAGTTTGTTACACGTTTTTGCCCCCGTCAGGAGCCCGCATTTCGTTGCGACATGGCGCCCGGCGGGAGCCTTGGCATGACTGGCCCGTCAGACCCCGCGCACATCCCGCTCGCCAGTCAACGCGCCCCTCTCGGCAAGTACAGGATCATCTGCTCTCGGTGGAAAAACAACTCCCGAGTGGAATCGTGGATTGCCGAGGACGTGGAGCACAAGCGCCTCGCGTTCGCAAAGGCGCGCGCCCTGCTGGAGCCAGGCCTGCAGGTGCTCCTATTCGATGAACGGGGCAACACCTTGCTGAATATCAGCAAGGACGTCGTGCCAGTCGATCACAACCACCCGATCTCCGTAACCCAGCTTGCCGGCCTTGGTCGCGACCCACGCGCCAAGTCTGGCGGCTATCGCCGTCGATAGACATCAGGAGGAACCATGACAGAGACACCCGCCGCCGAGGACGACGGCTTTGAATGGGCAATGGTCGAGATATTCGGCCACCGGTGCCACGCCGGCCGTGCCAGGGAGGAAGAACGGTTCGGAGCCAAGATGCTGCGCATCGATGTCCCCGCGGTCGAGTGGAAAGAGATCGATGGCGAATTCCAGCGCGTCGCGACGAAGTGGGTAAGCCGCTTCTACGGCGGTGCCTCCATCTTCTCGTTCACGCTGACCGACGAGGAGACAGTGCTTCGTGCGAACAGGCCCTACTCGCCGCCAAACCGCTTGCTCGCGCCGCCGGCTGAAACCTTCACCGAGACCGATCACAACAGCGAGGAGCAAACTAATGACCGCGAGCACTAACGCACCAGCGAACCTCGCTGATTTCATCGTGGCGGAAGTCCATCGCCAGACGAGCGAGGATGGCATCCGCCAGATGGTTGAAAAGAAGATCGGCGAGGCTGTCGAATCCGCAGTCAAAGCGGCCTTCTCCTGGGGGGATGTCGGCAAGCAGATCGAGAAAGCTGTCAGCGCGTCCCTGGCGATCGGCGGCCGGATTGACGTTCCTGCATACGGCAACATGGTCATGGGGCTGCTCCGGGCCAAAATGGACGAAAAGTTGAGCGCCTTGGTCAACGAGCGCTTGGCGACCGAGATGGATGAAATCCTGTCGCTCGCTCCAAAGGAGTTGAAGCTCACCGACGTGGTCGAGGCCCTTCGCGAAGAGATCGACGTTCAGGACCGCTACGGATCGAGTTTCACCTGCATAGTCGAGGAAAGCACAGCGGTGCTGGGCTATTGGCACATCTACCTTGATAAGGAGCAGAAGACGCGGAAGCACGAATGCGAGCTGCAGTTCGCCATCTGCTCTGAAGGCAGGATCTACAGCCTGACTTGCGACAGGAAGGACGCGAAAACCGTCATCGTCATGGGGGCGATGCACGGCTTCAAGAAGATGGTTTTCGCGGCCTACTGCTGCGGCTCCAAATTCATCGTGGATGACGCCGAGCCGTCCACCCACATCGGAGATTACTGATGCAGGCCGCCGCGGAGAAACCCGCGATGGACGTGCAGCGCGCTAATGCCATCGTAAAGGCGATCAACCAACGCGCCTTCTTCGCAATGGGCATCGCCGAAACGGTCGACACGCTTGAGGGAGTGACGTTGGCTGACATGCTCGAGGCGAAAGAAATTGTCCAGGCCGCCAACAAGGCGGCCGCGTCGATCGACGGCAAGACCGAGCTCCGCGTCGTCCCCGATGATCGCCTGATAGCGGCTGCTTACACCCTCGAACACTATTGGCCCGACAACGAGGCCATCGTCGTCGTCCCCACACATCAATGGCCGTACAACCGCCGCGCCCTCGGCGTGGTCGGCCTCGAACCTTCCAAGGAAACCGAGCATGACTGAATGGCTCCCGTCCGAATGGATGGACGAGGTGAACCCCGCCTTGCTGGCGTCCCCCGACGCCTACATCACCCGCGAAGGCGATGCTTGGGTGCTGCGCCTGCCGAAGGACGCCTTAGACTACGAAAACCCCTTCTACCGGCTGCCGGTCGAGCCCGGCCAGGTCGTCGGCTTCAGCTGGCACGAGCCGCATGGGGATGTTCAGCTGCTGATCCACGCCGATGGCACTTGGACCGCAACGACGCCTGTACCGTCCGCCGCCACCCACTTCTTTGAGCAGGGTGAAGGGATCATCGCCAACGAGCTGGATGACTTCGTAACGGGTTCCGATCGGCTGGAAGAGGGCGAGTATCATATCCAGGCCTACACCTGGGGCGATGTTTCATTCCGGTTCGAGCTAGACGTCGACGGCGCCGGCCGCTTCGTCTCCTGCGCGGGGGCGAACTGATGCCGGCCACCGAGGCACCTTGCTACACCTGCGGGCAGACGCGTTTGTTCCGCCACACCCATGAACAGGCGCACGGGCTGCCAGGCACACACATGGCCGGGTCCGAGCGCTTCACATGCACAACCTGCGGCGAGTCGATCACCGCCGGGGAAGCCTATCCACCCCTCAACTTCATTTTCGATGGCGTCGAGCAGGGCTCCGCCACCAGCGGAGGCTCACACTGATGGCGCGCGATTTCGTACCTGACATCATCATCGAGCGCGGCGTCGAGCTGTGGTGCCGTGCCTTGCGAGCTCCGAGGTTCGACAACGGCGCCCCGTCGTTCATGGCCTCTGGTCTGGCTGCAATCAACTCGGAGACGGCAATAGCCAAGGTCGACGACTATGGAGCGGCCATAGAGCGCTTCCGCGCGATCCTCACTGAAAGGCTCAAATTCCTGCGCGACAATGCAGGCAAGCCGACCGGCAAAGAAAGCCAGTATGGGCCGGAAACCTACCACTTCGATCGATGGCTTTCCGTCGACTATGGCCCCGAAAAAAACCTTGCTGAGGCGGCGACGGCTGCTGGCCTGCCCACCAAGGCTTTCTCTTGGAAGTCGACTGTAACGCTCCTCTCAAACAGTGTCTGCGCGAGCTTCGGCTACGGGGCCGAGGACCGGTATCATTACCCCCTCAAGGACGGCTCTTGGCTCATCTGTGACCTACGCGGCGGCGATATGCCGGCGATCATAAAGGCCGTCGAAGACGGGCGCCTGCCGGATATGATCGTGGAGCGCGCCGATGGGTGAGAAAACCGCCATTTCGTGGTGCGACCACACGTTCAACCCGTGGCTCGGCTGCACGGCGGTCTCACCGGCGTGCGATGGCTGCTACGCCGAGGCGCTGATGGACAAGCGCTTCGGCCGCGTCCAGTGGGGGCCGCACGGGGAGCGACGGCGCACGTCGGCCGGCAACTGGCATCAGCCCATCCGCTGGAACAAGAAGGCCCTCGCGGATCTACAGGCGTGGGAGGACAGCAAAGAAGCCGCTGCGGAGCTTCGGGGGGTACGCCCAGCGCCGCCGTTCGTCTTCTGCGCCTCATTGTCTGACGTCTTCGACAACCAGGTCGACGCGGGTTGGCGCTCGGACCTGTTCGAGCTCATGCGGAAGACGCCGGCGCTGGTCTGGCTGATGCTTACCAAACGCCCCCAGAACATCCTCAAGATGGTCGAGCAGGCCGGCGGTCTCCCCGACAACGTCGCGCTCGGCACCACCTGCGAAGATCAAAAGCGCTGGGACATCAACGTACCGCATCTAATCTATGCCAAGTCGGAGTTGCGTCCGCAGTTTGCATTCGTCTCGGCCGAGCCACTGCTCGAGCTGATCGTGCCGCATGTGCCGATCACCCAAGAGCTGCGGCATCGCAACCTGTTCCTCGCACAGAGCGAGCTTTTTGACCCATTTCACCCGTTGACGCCCTGGGAGCTCCGCATCGATTGGATCATCACCGGGGGCGCCAGCGACCAGCCTTTGATCGGTTTCGAGGCACCTCCCACCAACCCCCGATGGGTTCGGAGGCTTCGCGATGCTTGCCAATGGATGGATACCCCGCCGCTAGAGCAGACCGCGTTCCACCATAAGCAGAACGGCGAGTGGGCAGTGTTCGACGGCGAACCTGTTCTAGACCCACTTGGCACAGCCTGGCTTTACACGTTCAACGACCTGACGACGATGCAGAAGGTGGGCCTGGAACGCGCCGGCCGGATGCTCGACGGTGTGGTTCACGATGCGCGGCCGGCGCTGCGGGGTGCCCAGCATGCGTAGCAGCTCAGCGCGAGCGCAGCACGCCTGCCTCCGCGGCGGCGGCCTCGAACGCATCTCGGGCGGCCTTGGGCTCACCCATGCCCTCCAGGGCGGCGTAGACGGCCTTCTCGGCCTTCTTCCATTTCGGGCCACGCTTGCCAGTGTCCGGTACTGGCCAAGTGTGCATCTGCTCGAGGCAAATCTCGACCGCCTTCACCTCATAGGTGATCCCAGAGTTGGCGATCAATCGCACCGGCACGGGCGGCCAGAACCACATCATGGCCAATTGTCTCCCATCGGGGGGCAGCCGTCAAAGGAGGATCGTCCATGAGCCCACGCAACAGCCGCGTGACGGCCACCCATGTCATCTATGGTTTCTGGCTGGTCTTCGAGGAAGGCGGAGGCGTCCGTCTTACACGCACTGAGCCGGCCCTCGATCGCGCGGAACGCTCGATGTTCCTCAACGCCACTCTTCCCCGCTCCCTTTGGAATACCCCGACCCTCAGGGCCAACATCGGCGTCAAGCACGGACCCGAAGGCGGTTTCAATATCGACCTAGACGTCGCGGCGGACGCGCTGCGCGCCGCCCTCGGCGTCGACGTCGATCTGCGAGTTATCGAAGGAGAATGAGACGATGAAGCACTCCACCCTTTCGGCGGCCGATATCGACAAGATCGTCGGCGCCAACATCCGCCGGATCAGGAACGTGATCGGGATGTCGCAGCAAGCTCTGGGTGACGCGCTCGGCGTCACCTTTCAGCAGGTGCAGAAATACGAGAAGGGCACCAACCGCATCAGCGCCGGCAAGCTCTACCAGTCTGCCGAGATCCTCGGTTGCAACATCACGAAGTTGTTCGAGGGCGTCAAAGGCGAGGTGCGCACCCGTGCCTGAATTGTGTAGCGAATGGCCGTCGTGTGAATGCGGCAGCGGCGGCCCCGATCTCTGCGCCACGCCGTCGGCGACGCAGAGCGATGCCGATCTCTGCCCGGTTTGCTTGGTGCCCTTCAAGGCTGGCGACACCTGCGCGACCGACATCGAGCTCGGCGAGTGCCACGCCGAATGTCTGGAGGGCTCGCCTGTCGTCGATCTGGAAACCGGAGAGCCAAGTGATGGGCCCATCACGACCTACGCCTACGAACCATACGAAGTGTCGGGTGGCAGCAAAGAGCTATTGCGACCGCTTCTTGACGCGCTGGAAAGCGACTTCGTCGGTGACAACTGCAAGAACGAGCCTAGCGACGAACCTGTCGGCGGAAGTGTTAACGGGCCGATGCAGCTAAAGTTCGGCCACATTGCCGCCCTTCGCGACTTTCTTACTTCCGCCCCTTCAGAGGCGGAGCCCATTGCCGCCCAGCGCATACGCGAAATCCTCGGGGAGGCGAGTGCCAACGATGCTGCGGCAGGCTGGCGTCCATGCACCGGCTGCCACGAGACCAACGAGGGTGCGGAGACCGGTCTCTACCCCTACAGCAACTCGTTTGGCAGCTACATCGGCGCGGGCTGCTCCGAATGTGGCGGTCTCGGCGTGCGGTGGGAACACTATTCCAAGGCCGAGCTCGACGCCATGCAGCACGAGCTTGCAGGCCCAACCACCGATGCGGACACGATTGCTGATATGGCCCAAAAGCTGTTCGACCGGCCAGCGTTCATGACCGCTCGATCCGGTCCCGGCAAGCCGAAGGTTGTGATCGAATTTACGTCACTCAGCGAAATGCAGTCCTTCCATGCTGACTTCGTCTACCTGAGCCAGACGACGAAGGCGCAGGTGTCGGGCAGCTTTGGCGTCCCGTCCGATCGACTCCAGGCGAGAGTTCCAGCGAACTGTCGAAACCGCCTACGGGACGAGGGCAAGCCTTATCCGAGAAGCGGCTGCGCGTCGTGCGGCAGCGGGCTGATGGGGTGTCCCTACGAGCCGGGAGCCAGGGCATGAAGGCGCTCACCATCTGGCAGCCGTGGGCCTCGCTCATCATGATCGGCGCCAAACCCTACGAGTTCAGGTCCTGGAAGCCGCCGCTATCGCTGATCGGCCAGCGCCTGGCTATCCACGCCGGCGCGCGGCCGGTCAGGGCGAGCGAGGTGCGGGCGCTCGTCATGGCCTTGAAGGGAAACCCCAACATGGCCAATCCCTGCCTGAAGGCGGACATAGCCCTGCCTATGCTCGATCGCGTGCTGCTGGCGCTCTCCAAGTCGCCTGACACGCTCTGGGGAACGTCCGAGCAACTCACCCTTCCGATATCCCATGTGCTGGGGACCGTCGTCGTCGGCGAGCCCAAGCGCGGCGATGAGTGCGCGGCCGAGTTCGGCGAGGCCGCCGGCAACGACAGCGACAGGGAAGGCACCTTCAATTGGGGCTGGCCCATGCTCGACATCAAGCACGAGGAGCCGCCTCGGCAAGCGAAGGGGGCGCAGGGCCTATGGGATTGGCGATGAAGGCCGCCGGCACGCCCTACCATCCGACCTCAGCTGACTGGCGCGAGGCGTTTGACATGCTGTGTGGCCACTGCGCCGCTCAGCCGCGGTGCGAGATCGTCGAGAGCATGATCGAGCTCAAGAGCGGCGGCCAGTGGCCAGGAGGTGGCTGGGTCCACAATGCCGGCGCCGGTGTGACGTGCCTGTCGTATGAGGCGCGGCCGGCCACGCCGATGCCGCGCCAGCAGCGGCGGGCCATGTGTCGCCAGAAGGAGGCCGAGCTGCCTCCGGTGTGCGACGGCTGCGCCGCTCGCAAGGGAACGGACGCGTCGGTGAGCCTCCACACCCAGCGCGACTACCAGGCGGCCGTGCGGAATCGATCTCCGTTCGTCTGCCATCAGGATCCAGAAGGAAAACGACTGTGCGGCGGCTGGTGTCGCGCCATCCGCCAGAGGGAAGCATGACGATCACCGCCAACAACATCATCGAAGCTCTCATAGCGTCGTCATCCGCGAAAATATGGGCCAAGGAGCTGGCGTTCTTCGGCGGTGATAGCCGGATCGACTTCTGGACGCTTGAGCCGACAGCGTCCCAGCAGTTCCGAGCCACGGCCTATGAGGTGAAGATCAGCCGGGCCGACTTCAAGCGCGACAACATCACGAAGCAGGGCGGCGCACTCAGATGGTCGGATCGGTTCTGGTACGTCACGCCGCCGGGTATCCTCAGCAAGGCCGATTTGCCGCCGTGGGCCGGCCTGATGGAGTGGGATGGGACGTTCTTCACGATCATCCGCCGGGCGCCCAAGCGCTCTAAGGCGGAGCCGGATTGGGCTTTCGTCGTCTCGCTCATGCGCAACTGTGGCGACAGTCGCCGCGACGTCGAGATCCTGAAACAGGAGGCCGCATTTTGGAAGAACCGTGCAGCAACCCAAGAGCGCCTGCAGAGGCTGAACCAGACCATGGAGTTCGAGCGATGGAAGAAGCGGCACGCACCGAAGGAGCCTGCGCAATGACGGTCGAGCAGAGAGCTATCGAGGACGCGCGCCGGCGAGGCGGCATTGCCATTGCGACGGCCTTAACAATGAACTTGGGCGAGGGCCTGATGACCGTCGTCCAGATGGAAAGCGGCGAGTTCTACTGGCGTGTGACGGACGCCGGCGCCGTTCACTTGGCCAGCCAGGCCGAGGACGCGCCATATGAACCGTGACGAGGACATGGCGATCGTGCCGCCTACCGATCTGCCAAGGCCGAGCCGGCTCACGATCGGGTGCCCATACTGCGGCGCCAGCATTGAATACGAGCCGGCCGAAGACGACGCCGGCGCATTCCACGCCATGGAAGACTGGCCGGTTTGCGAGCCCTGCCAGATCGTCATCGACGTCCCACCGGTCAGCATCTGCCGGGTTGAGGCCATTTACTATGCTCTGACCAACCTATGAGCGACGGTTTCAAGACCTACCTTTTCGAGTACTCGTTCGGCGGCAAGACCTGGGCGCTCGACATCCTAGCGACGTCAGAGCAGGAAGCCCGCCATCGCCTGGTAGCTGCCGCAAAAGCTGAATTCAAAGGCGAGCTCGTTTCGACCGACGCCGGGCTGTCGGTGCCTATTTGGCGCAGCCTGTTGAACTGGCTGCGGTCGCCCTGATTGCGCGCCCAGAGTATAGGGTGCAGGACAACTTGCCGTACTTGCAATGGGGTAGGGATAAGCTATTAGACGGCAATATTTTAGCAGTTCGATGAAGCACATGCATATTCCGATCTTTCTCATTAACCTCGATCGGTCGAAAGACCGCCTAGCAGCAGTTACGGCCAGCGCCCACGAGTATGGGCTACAGATTACACGCATTGCTGCCGCTGATGGGCGTGCCCTCGACGAACAGCAGCTTCGAACCCTCGACGAGCCCAAGTTCCATGAGATGTGCGGGAAGGGCGTCCTGTTGCCGGAGCTCGGTTGCTACATCAGCCACCTGCAGGCACTGAAACAGATAGCCGAGGGCACGGCGGAGATGGGCGTGGTGCTAGAGGATGACGTGCGATTCACGCCCGATTTCGCGCCAATGCTCGATCGCTTGTCGCGTGTCGGCGGCTGGGATGTGGTGAAGCTGATCAATCATCGCACCGTCGGCTTTGTGCGCCATTTGAAGCTGACCGATACCTACTCGCTTGGCCGATGCCTTCACGGCTCCATGGGCAGTGCCGCAGCGTACGTTGTTCGGCGGGATGCGGCTCGCAAGCTCCTGGTGGCGATGGAAAAGATGTCGTTGCCATACGATGTCGAACTTGAGCGCGCGTGGATCCACAAGGTCGACTTCTTCACGCTCGACAATGCGGTTGTCCGCATCCTCTACGCGGAAAGCACCATTGCGGGCATTGGTGCCTACAAGCGGATGAAATTCCCCTTCTATCGGCGTTGGCGCACCCTCATCCACAGAACGGTCAATTACCTCCAGTGCGTCGCCTACGCCGTCTCGTCGAGCCGGCTTCACGTCGTTGCAAGGACGGAACAGGCGGACGAGGGCGCCGAAGCGGTCAACGCGGCCTAAGGCCGACTTCTAGCTTGATGCCAACATAAAGTTGGCGGCATAATAGGAGCATGTTCCTATATCAGGCCGCGCCAGGCATCCCATATTACGCGATCCGCTTTTCGGATATCGCGCCCGAATTCATCATGGGCGGGAGCTGCATTGTATGCCGCAGGTGCGGTCCGATCGATCGCGCGCGTGTCGAAGCGCGCTGGGGCAAGGAATCGTTCCTCCGACGCGTTGACCGCAAGCTCCACTGCCTTGGCTGCGGCAACCCCTACGAAAATCGGTTCACTGTGGTCGGCAAGGCGCTTACGCCCGCAGATTTCCCAAGCGGCTCAAAAGCCTCGGGCGCGGCCGTAGGCGTTGCTGGTGCGCCCCTGCCGCAAGGCATCATGGTCGAGGACGTGGGTGACGCTGACAACGCGGTGCGAGCGGCCGGCCTCGCGGCATCTTGAGCAGGGCAGCTTGTGGTGGATGTCGCGCTGCTCGGCGCTGTGCTTCTCGCCAAGCACGTCGACCAGGGTATCGATCGAGAGTGTGGCCACATGGTCGCATGCAGCGTTCTCGCAGCGGACCTGCAACGTCTTCCCGGCCTTCTTGAGTTCGCCGAGAGTGGCCACTTTCAGTGGCCGCCGGCCGAACTCATCAGCACCAGGGCGCAGAGAGCCAAAGCGAAGCCGATGTAGGCCAGCGCAACAGAGGCTGCGCGTGAGATAGGTGATCGATCCTGGCCCGCAAACTGCGACAGCGCGCCGGCGAACCCTGCCCAAAGGGCCAGTGTGCGTTCGATACCCCCACCGAATGTGACAATCCCGATGAGCACGAACAGCGCCAGAGCGGCGGCGCAAATGGCCATGATTTCGTTGCGTACGAGCATGTTTCCTCCGTTGTCGATCAGGCTTGGCCTGGCCCTTTGAACTTGCGAACGAGTGTTTCGAGTACGATGTCGGCTACCCACATCGCGCAGGTGCCAATCAAGAAGGCGATTGCACCGTTGGTGACGTCCGAGGCCTCTGGCAGAGGCCACCCGATCGCACGGAGATAATGTGCAGTCGGCATTGCCAAATAGCCGGCAGCCAGCGCGCCACAGATGGGTGAGGCGATGATTTCGCGTGGCTCGTAGCGTCGACGCGACAGCGCGCGCAGAACGCCGCCTAGCAGGCCGGCAATGACCAGTGGGGCCTTGATGCCCAGGTAGTCGAAAAGTTCTTGCACTGGCTTTACCATTGGCTCGACGGCCGATCTGAGGGTTAGGCCCCGAAGGGCTTCTTGGCGGCAAACCGGCCGTAGAGCGCCCACACGCCGCCGACGAGCACGGTGATCGGCGCCGAGTATTCCATGGGCGTGTTCGGCACCCCGTTGGTCCAGAGGTCGACCACTTGGGTTGCCGCGCTCATCATGGCGACGAGCGCGCCTTGAGCCACGCGCGACTGGTAGACGGGTTCGGCGTTGGTGGCGTGGATCTCGCGCTGCGCCAGCTCGTCGTTGACGCTCTTGGTCACGATCTCGCGGACCGCGCCCACATCCTTCGGCTCAAGCGAGATACGGGGGTTCGAAGCCACGCGATCGAGCGCTTTGCCGACGACGATCTCGATGACCTTGCCGGCGATCAATCCGCCGAGAAATGACTGCTTCTGTGCCATGGGTCTACCTTTCAGGAGAAGAAGGACAGGATGCGGGCGAACAGCCCGGGCTTCGCCGGCGCGGGCACTGCGGCGGGAGTTGTCTTTTCCAGCGCCGCCCAGGTCGCGGAGCCGGCGACGCCGTCAACCACCAGGCCGCGGGACTTCTGGAATTGCATGAGGGCGGCGTCGGTCTTCGGGCCGCGCACGCCATCGACGTCGACAGGAAAGCCGCTCGCCTTCAGGAGCTCCTGCAGGCGCGCCACGCGCGCATCAGCAACCGGCGCGGCCGGTGCGCCGCGCTTGAAGACGGCGTACCGGTTCGCGAGCTTGGTATCGTAGGAGTTCTTCTTGTAGCCGGGTCCGTTGTAGCCGCGACCAACCGTGTCCCAATCATGGGCGCGCATCGCACCCTTGAGCCCAGCCTTGTCGACATAGCGCAGCATGACCGACACTTGGCCGTCGATCGACGCCCGACAGGTGTTGACCATCTCGGTCACGGAGGCGAAGCCGAGCCATTCCCAATGGGCGCCCATGACCTGACCGCAACCCCATGAGCAGCTTTCGAGAGCTGCCTTGGCATCAATCTCGATCGCACGATGCAGCATCGTCCACCGCGCCGCCTGGCTACTCGGGTTTGCGATCGCGCCGGCGGTGGGCGAGGCGAGGCCTGCGGCCCGAGCCTTTTCCCGCGCTGCGCCGCTCAAGCGCCTGTCGAAATAGTGACCTTCGAAGCGGATCAGCGGCTCATTCCGGCCGTTCACGGTCGCAAAAGGGACGCCATTGCTTTCGACGGCGGCGAGCGCGAGCACGGCAGCCGGCTCGAACCCTGCAGAAGTCGCAGCATTCGTGATGGCATCAATGACAGGCTGGCTGAAGGCGGACATGGTGCGGGCTCCTGTGCCAGCACGTCCTGCGCTTCGCTCGGAGTGTTACCAGAATCGCTTTGGGGGTGAAAGCCCGGCGCCGGCAGATGATTGCCAGCGCCGAAGCTTGATCAACGGTAAATCGGCTCGGGCAGCTTGGCCCGTAGGTCGCGGCCAAGACGCTCGTTTTCGATCAGAACACCGTCTTCCCGCTTGCGGGCATTGCGCTCGCGCACTGCCAGCGACCGTTGCAAGGTGTCGGCGCCGATCGCCATGCTCTTGGTGAGCGGATCTCGGTTGAACCGCTTGATTGCGTCCATCGCATCGCGGCGGCCGTCAGCGTCACCCAGCTTCGCAGCAAGGGCAAAGGCGTTGATGAGCTTTTGCCTCCGCTTGTTCAGCCGCGCTTCCGCGTTGATGAGTGCGCTGTTGCGGTCGTAGGTCTCGGCAACGCTGGCAGGCGTAAAGCCGGAGGCCTGCGCGATGACGTCCCATGCATCGATGTGCTCGGGTGCCATGATCTGGTCGCCGCGCAAGTTCACCAGCCCTTCGTCCATGTAGCGGTAGGCCTTCATCAGATCCCGTGCGAACTTTGGCGTCAGGACCTCCACGCCGCGCGCCGTCTGCCCATCGTTGATGAGCGAGATGCCGCGCCAGGCATCACCGAGCATGCTGACCGACGCACCCAGCGAGTTCATGACCCAATAGTCGAACTCTTCCTTGCCCTGTAGGTCGCGGGTAGGGGAACGGAACCACAGGTCTGGCATGCCGATGCGGCTACTGAGGTCGACGCCGAGATAGTGCCCGGGCACGCCGTTGAGCACGACGCCGCCGAGCTCCGGCCCGAGGATGTCGAGCGCTGCCGCGCGGAACTTCATTTCGAAGTCCATCGGGTCATCATCGTCACCGAAGATCGCGCCCAGCACAGCCATGGCGAGATTGAAGGCGATGACGCCCTTCACGCCAGACATGAGCACCTGCATGCCGACGACGCCGGCGAGCTGGTAGCGCGCTTCCTTCCTGGCTTGCGGGCTCTCGCCCTTGAACGACTGCTGGATGTCCCGACCGACACGATAGAGCATGTTGATGTTGTGCGACCTGAACACCAAGGCGACCTTGGCGAAGTCGTTCTGCATCAACCGTGGCCGCGACGAGTTCGCATAGTCGAAGTGCGTCTTCCATGTGAGGTCATGGGCAGTATCAATGGCATCGGTGACGTTCTGGCCCGCCTCCCGCGCCATGCGGTAGGCCGCCAGAGCCGTCACCTCGCGGTTCCAAACCTCGGCGCGGTGGAACGCCCACGACATCACTGCCATCACCCGGGCCCGCAGCGGCGAGTATTCGACGCCCGTTTCGCCAACGCCGGCGATGTCGTGCGACTGTGTGCGATCGATAAGTCCGCTCTCGTAGAACGCCTCCAGCGCAGCCTGTTCGTCATTGGAGAGGTTCGCACGCGCGACAGAACCTCGTCCGACAACCGAATCGCGCGACGCCTTGAGCATGGCTGTTGCCGCTTTGGCAACGCCGCCGAAGCGGGCGCCGAGGATCGGAATGCCCATCATAGGCGTCTGGGTCATGTTGAGCAGCGCCGACGCCGGCGACGTCGCGAGGTACCAGACGAACGCAGCCGAGGTCATCGTCTGCGCCACCTTGCCACCCGTCGGGTTCATAACCCACTCGTGGCGCCGGCGCAGTTCGTTCGCCAGTGTCATGCCGGCGGTGGTGTCGTCGGAGTTCTTTGCTTGATCGGCGGCCTTGTTCGAGAGCTCCTGCAGCTCGAGCCCATATTTCAGCCGGCCCATCTGGTGGGCGGCGTGGAACATGTGGGACGAGAAGGCGCGCAGCGCGTCGGCATCGAAGCCGGCCGTGCCCTTGCGATGGATGAAGCGCTTGCGCGCCGACAGGTCAGGCATGCTTTCGAGATAGCGCTGCCAAATCTGGTCCATGACGGTCGCATCAACATTGGCGCCGCCAAGAAGCTCCTCGATCTCGGCGACCATGCGCGGGTCCATGGCATTCCGCAATTCGCCGGAGCTTTCCATGACGCCCGTCTCGACTTTGGCAGTCGGGAAGGCCTTTCGCATTTCGACAGCCAAGCGGTCGCGATCGGCCGCACCCTCTCGCCTGGTGAAAGACAGCACTGTGCCGTCGATGTCCCGGACAGTGACGAAGTACCGGCCGAAGCGCGCCAGAGGGAAGTACGGCTCTTCGACGCGGCTCGATTCGAATGCGATGCGCATCTTGGTCATGCGGGCCTTCGCCGACCACTGCGCCCGCATGCGCTCGGCCTTGTAGGCGCGTTCCGCCTCGTCCAGGGCGTCCTTGCGAGCTTCCTTCGAAAGCTTCGGCGCCGAGCTGATCCGGTCGACCTCCTTGCGGTACCGCTCTTCTGCGCGGCGCTGCGCGATTTCCTGCGCCTTGCGCACGTTGTCGAGCAGGATCTCGTCGAGCTCGGCCGCCTGCTGCTTGTAGGCGTCGCGAACTTTGCCAAAGAGTGCGCGACCCGCCGGTGCGAGCTCCTGGAACCGCCTCCGCAGCCCCGGATACTCCGGCTGCCTGGTGTGCTCGCCTTCGGTTTTCGACGGATCGACGCCGGCAAGGGTGGCGTCATGCATCAGATCGGCCAAGGCTTTTGCCTTGTCCTTTCCGAGGCGCACGAACTTGAGCCAATCCTGTGCGACAGTGTCCATTGCCGCATGCTTCT
This sequence comes from Aminobacter sp. MDW-2, assembly GCF_014250155.1. Taxonomy (NCBI): domain Bacteria; kingdom Pseudomonadati; phylum Pseudomonadota; class Alphaproteobacteria; order Hyphomicrobiales; family Phyllobacteriaceae; genus Aminobacter; species Aminobacter sp. MDW-2. Next base: position 178,977 of record NZ_CP060197.1, on the reverse strand, counting down.
TGCCGCGATAGGCGTCCATCAGCCGTTTGACGCGGAGGTATTCCGGTACCGCGTCCATGTTCGGGCGGGCGAGGTCCGTGAAATAGTTCAGCGGAATCGCCGACAGCAACGATGGCTTGAAGTCGGTCAGCTTGCCCCGCAACTCGTCGACGATGCGCTTCGGGCTGATGGTGCGATCGTTACGATCGGCAGCTATCGAGTATTCGAACTCATCATCAAAGCCATCGCTGTTTTCGAGATATTCCGGCGGCATCGCTTCGGACATGTCGAGGACCGAGACGCGGCTTTCGTCATAGATGACGTAGTTGTACGTGCCGGCGCCGGCATCACGGGAATCGCCATCGAGATAGCGGTGGCCCGGAATGCCTGCACCGCGAAGAGCCTCGGAGGCCGCCTTGTCGGAGCCGAACCCGCCCTCCTGCTCACCAGACATCCACTGATAGACGTCACGGAAGGTCAGATCGCTGGCTTTGCCATCGAACATGTCCGTCGCCACCTGGTCGTAGTCGATGCCGAGGGCGTCGAGCTTCGCTCGCTGTGCCTTGGGCTGCCGCCGCAGCAGGGCATCCCATGTTAACAGTTCGCCATCGTCGGGGATGTCGACGTTGTAGAGGAACCCGCCGTACGTGGCATGGGCCTTCTGGTAGGTTTCAGCGACCGCCTTATCGCCAGCAAAGTATAGCCCCCAACCGAACGTTTGGTTGCCTTCGCCGGAATTGATCGCGTCCATCGAGAACCGACGGAACAGGTGGCGAGTGCCATGCCAAGCGACCTGAAACTCTTTGCCGAATTTCGAAAGCGTGCGGGGCCGCCCAGGTTGCCTGGAAGCGGTCTCGCCGCGGCGTGCCCTGTTGAACACGTCCTCTGCCGTCTGGTACCCACGACCGGCAATGAAGTTGCGAACTCGCCTGATTGCCGCTGCGATGCGGTCCCAGGCTGCACGCAATACCCTGTGCGGCGTGCCGCCGGCGGGCTTACCATCGCTCCCAGCATAGATTGCGAATGCCTCGGCCTCGACTTCCTTAGTCGACATGTCGGCTGCTTGACCTTCACGCCCAGATGACATCGAGACGATGCGACGCAGTCGGCCGATCTCAGCATTGAGCACACTGCGCTCTTGCTCGGTGAGGAAGAAGCGCTGCAGTCGGTGGAAGGCTTCGTGGTAGGCCGAGCGAGGGGTTGCGCTGTCTAGCGCCAGCGTGATGGCGTCTTCAGCCGGCGAATAGTAGCCAGCTGCGGTGGTGGGGGTATTAGTCCCCCAGCCAGGCGCCCCATTCGGCAAGTCGATGCGCTTGCGCCACTGGACGGAGGTAAGTCCGGAAACCTTACGGATAATGCCGGTGATTTCGGAAAGATCAGTGTCCGTGAGACCGCCATTGGAGGCGCCGCCTTCGACGTCGCTCCAGCCTGCCGGTGCTAACTGGCTTTCTTCACCTTCGGGCGAAGGTGCTCGAAGGCCTTTTTGTAGAAGTCGCCGCTCTCGATCTTGTCTTGCCGCAGCAATTCGATCTCGGAGGGCGTCAGCATCTCGGCTGCCGAGGACAACAAGGGCTTCGTCGCCGGTGAGGGCTGCTGGCTCGACGTGGAGTTCTTCTCGGATGGTGTTACCATAGCGCTCCTCCATCAGTCGGACATGCTGCTTCGGTGCGGTCCTTATACCGGAGCGGCTGGCGTTTACAAGAGTTGCAGCCCCCACCACTTCGCCGCCGTTCGCGATGATGTGGTCGGAAAGCTCGGCCAGCGTGCCGCCCATGACGGTCACGTCGTCGACAAGGACATACTTTCTGCCCCGCAGGACCGGCCCGCCGAAGCGGGGTCGGCCAAGCAGGCGGTCCATCGGCCGTGCTCCAGTATGGAACGCGCGATTGACTTGAAGGATGCGCTGGTCGGCTTCTGCGCCCGTCGCGGCCGCAAGGAAGTGTGCAAACGCATGAGGGATGGCGTTCTTGCCCGATGCCTCGACGGCATGCGGAGCGACAAAAATGACGTCGCTGCCGAACGCCGCCGCGAACCGGTCAAAGGCATCCCCGTCGATGAGGTCGGAGACCAGCCGAACCGCAGCGCTTCGATCACCGCCCTTGGCCGCCTTGTAGTCGCGATGTGCCTTGATCGCATCATCGGCCGGGAAGATCGACAGGACCTTGAAGTTCTTCGATGGCAGGCCGCTTTGCCGGCGCGCACCAGATGCGATGGAATATTCACGCGCGCCGTCGGCGCCGTCCGACTTTGTGGCCAGCTTCGGCGCCGTGAACAGCCGCTGTTCATAGACTTCCATGCCCTGGGCATCGCGGGCTTCGGTATAGGGGATGGCAACAGTGCCGGCGTCGTCATCGGCGAGCACATACCAGCCGTCGTCGGTCCACCGATGCCCGGTCACGATGAAGGGCTTGCCCTTCCACTGGATCGGGGTTTCCACCGGAGCACCGCTGCGGAGCCAGTAGGGCGGTGCAACCGGGTTGGCCTCGATATCTGCCTCAAGGTCAGCGAGTTGCCTTTCGACGGACGTCAGCTGGTCTGCCAGATGGAAGGGTTCACCGGCCGCCACACGCATGCGCTCGACAGTGCCGCGATCCCGCTCGATGTCCGACACCAGGTCCTGCTCGGCGGTGAGAACCTTACGGATGTTGCCGGCGAGGCTCGCCAAGCTCGGGCCACGGCTCTCGAATGTCTCGCCTTCGATCGACAGGGAGACGAACGGGTCTTTGAAATCCCAGCCACCGTTCAGCACGTAGCCGCCATAGCGGCCGATGGCGCGGTTCTGCCCCATGCGCATCTGCTGCGGCAGCTCCTCCTTGAGGTAAGCGCTGGCGTCGGCAAAGGTGTCGAACTCCTTGCCGAAAATCGTCGCGCGGAACGTCTCGCCCCGCTGCTGGTCAAGCAGAGCGGTGGCCTTTGCCACCACTCCACCGTCTCGGAGCTTGGCAAGACGCTTCTCGTTGTCGGCGATGCCCTCCGATGTGCGACGCGCCTGCCGGCTTGCGTCGGCCTTGCCCTGCGTGTGGATCCGCTCGCGGCTCTGCAGCTGCTCCAGCTTCTTTTTGTACTTCTCGCGCAGCAGCACGCGAGGATCACCGGCGGCGTCCGCGAAGGTGCTGATGATGTCGCTCTGCTCGTCGCTGGCGGCGTCGCCTTCGATGACACGGACGTCGCCCTTCGACTTCATGAAGTCGGTGATGAAGCGCTGCTTGATGGCCAGTACCTGCCAACGGCGGCCGTCGAGCCGATCGGTCAGGTAACGGTACTCGTCAACGGTGTTCCACTGGTTGCCCTGGCGATGGCCGCGTCCATTGCGCTGTTCGAGCTCTCCGGGCATCCACGGGGCGTCCATGTGGTGCATGGCGCGGAGGTTCCGCTGCATGTTGACGCCGACGCCCAGCGAATCGGTGGAGCCGAACACGATGCGGATGTCGCCACGGTTCATCGCATCGGCGATTTCCTTTCGCTTGTCCTTGGATGTGGCGCCGGTGACGGTAGCAATCTGGTCGCGCGGGATGCCCGCCTGAACCAGGCGCTCGACCATGTCGGCCAGGGTCGAGAATGCCTTGTAGCTGACGGGGCGTTTCTCCCCGGCCGGCCCTTCCGAGCGCGTGACGCTCTTTGCCATGCCCTGTTCCATGAACACGACCTGGTTGGCCTGCGGGTGGGAGCGGTAGATATCGATCAGCCTGGCAACCACACGTGCCGGCTTGCTCGATGGATGAGGCTCCATCTCGCGCGTGCCTTCAAGACCGGCATTCTCGATCGCGTTGACAAGACGGACGTCGAAGGACGCCTTCTCCGCGATCTGGTCATGGATGATCGGGACCTCTGGCGCGCCGGCCGCCATCGCGTCCTTGCGCTCCTTCTTCCCCATGTTGCGCCATTTCTTGGCGAGCAACTGCACGCGCTCGAAAACGGCCGTCTGTTCGGCCGACATGTCGGCGGACATGTTGACGACGCGCTTGTACGGGCGGTCGGCTGCGTTCTCGGTGCGGCCGTGCAGCAGCTCTGCGCGCTCGGCCTCGGTAAGCGACGGGTCGGAGAGGGTTTTGCCGTTGATGCGGCGCGGCTGCATCTCCGGCATGTCATCGGCGAACACCACGTCCATGTACTGGCCGATCATCCGGCGCAGCTCGGGAACGTTGATGAATGCCTGCAGGCGGACGACGGTCTCGTACTCGTTGGTCGAGCTCAACTCGACGTCTTCGACCTCGCGGGCGAAGGAGCCGAACCAGCCGTCCCAATCGGCCAGCGACACGCTCTCCATCTCCTCGAGCATCATGTACCGCATCATGTGGAACACCTCGGTCATGGTGTTCGTGATGGGGGTGCCCGTGAACAGATGGACGTTGCCGCCACCATTCATGGCGCGGGTGTAGCGGGTGATGAACGCCATGGCGACGGAGCGGTTGGAGACCTGCGTCTGCAGGCCCTTCATCGACATCTTCGTCGCCATCGGCGGTTTCTTGAACTCATGGGCCTCGTCGACAAGCACCATGTCGACACCGAGATCCTCGAACGAGATCGAGTCGGCGCGGCTGGACTGCTGGGCCAGCTTCTTGATCGTCTCGACGATGCGGAAGCGCTGCTTCACCAACTGCTTGGCGGTGACCGAACGGAGCTTTTTAGCCTCCTCGGGGTCATCCAGCATCGCGTCCTTGATCTCGACGCCATCCTCTTCGGCCGCCTCACGCGCTGCGGCTTCCAGGTCGGCGAGGTCCTGCTGGGCCATGTCCATCAGCGTTTCCTCGCGGAAACCGATGCGGTCGATCAGCGAGTGAGGCAGAACAACGGCGTCCCAATCGTCGTTGGCGATCTGCATCATGCGGACCTTGATGTTCTCCTTGGACAGGTTGTCGACGTAGAGGACCTTGGCAGACGGATACATCTGCTGGATCTCGTCGGCGACCGACTTGGAGTTGGCGTTGTGCGCGAACAGCATCGGCTTCTTGGCGATGCCATAACGCCGGCTCTCGACGGCGATGCCGCCCATCGTGAAGGTCTTGCCGGTACCGACCTCATGTGCATTGAGGCTCTTGCGGGTGACCAGCGCACGCCAGATTGCGTTGACCTGGTGTTCGCGCAGATTGAAAGGCCCGCGGCCGAGCGACAGTGCCATGCCCTGGAAGCCAAGGAACGAACCGTCGAACTTCGGCGTGGCATAGGAGTTGCGCGTCTCGTTGTACTCGCGCTCCAGGTCGGTGCGCCGCTCCGGGTCGCTCCAGAGCCATTCGGCAAACTTGAGCCGGATCTCGGCGATGCGACCATTCGCTTCGGCGGTGGCCGCTCGATCGACATACTCGTTGCCGTCGGAATCCTTGCGCTTGACGTTGATGGTCTGGTTGGCGATCGCCGCGCGGACCAGTCGCTTGAACTTAACCTCCGTCGTGCCGAAACCGGCATTGGCTTCCGGCCGGTGGTTGAACTCGGACGGGAACTCGATCGACCAAGCGCCTGCCTGAAACGCGACCTTGATCGCCGCTGAGCTATCGAGCCCCAGCATGTGCGCCACATAGTCGGCATAGGCCGCAGGGGTTACCCACGTCGCGCCGAATTGGGTCTCGATCTTGTAGTAGGGGATGTCCGCCGGCACGGCCGCTTCCAGCGCCGTGACGTTGCGCTGCATGGCCTGGTTGCCATCGGCCAACGCGGCACGGGCTTGCCGCAGCTTTTCCCGCACGTTGCCGGAAAGGTAGCTGTCAGCCGGAACGAATGCTCCCGCCGGCGTCTCGAACGCGGCGCCGGCGTCGATCAGTGACGACTTTGCCTCGGCGACGGTAACCTTCGCCAGTTCGGCGATCCGATCGGCCGTGGGACTAACTGCCTCGTTGCGGGCGAGCACGAAGGCGTCGGCGACGGAGGGGTTCTCCATGCGCTTGACGCCGCGCATCGTGCTTTCCGTCAGGATTGCTGCAGGCCGGAAGGTGACCTTGCCCTTGGTCTCTACCCGCGATTCCAACGCCGCGAGGGCAGGATAGAACGGGTCATCGATCTTGCGCAGGTAGGTGAGGCCGAAGCTTTCCGACAGGCTGCCGTGATCCTGCTTGAACGCCTCGTAGGCCTTGCGCAGCGCCTTACGATCGCTGTTGGCGTCACCAGCGCGCTCTGCGTCGATCAACGAACCATAGAGCTTGCGCATGTCGACCAGGGCCGACAGCTGTGCCTCGCGCTTGGCCGTCGCATCAGCGCTTGCCAGGCGGTACTTCATGACGTCGTTGGCAGGGGCAAGGAACTCGCCCTGCACGACGAACAGACCATCCTTGGTCTTGGTCAGCGAGTTGGTGCGATCGGAGGTGTGGTTGGCGACGTAAGCCAGCTGCTTGGCCTGCTCGCCGCCCGAGTAGGCGCGCTCAGGAACCATTTCCACGACGCGGCGGAGCTCGGCCATCATGTCGGCCGGGCGATGTACCACGAGGCCTGGCCGGAACGATGTCGTGCCTGAGCCGTAGTCGATCTCCCCGATGACGTGGTGAGGATTGGCATGGAAATACTCGTTCACCACGACGTCGGTGCCCGATCGGGTCGCGTGCGGCTTCGCGGTGATCCACCCTTCCTTGGCGACGACGCCAAGCGGCTCGGCGCGCTTGCGCAGGATGAGGATGTCGGTCACGACCTTCGTGCCCGCATATTCCTCGAAAGCACCCGTAGGAAGCCGGAAGGCGGCGACGAGCTCGGCCTTCTTGGCCATCTCCATGCGGATGGCGGGCGCCTGCTTGTCCATGGTGCCCTTGGTAGTGATGCCGACCACCAGACCGCCGGGCCGCACCTGGTCGATCGCCTTCAGGAAGAAGTAATCATGCAGGAGCGGTGACAGGCGGTTGTAGCGCCGATCGGCCGGCGAAAAGTCGGCAAACGGCCAATTGCCGATGACCAGGTCATAGAAGCCATCCGGCGTCTGCGACTGCTCGAAACCTTTGATCTGGATGCTGGCCGAGGGATACAGCATCTGGGCCATAGACCCCGTCACAGGGTCGAGCTCGATGCCGGCGCGGTGGCTGCGCGCCGCCATGTCGGCCGGCATCATTCCGAAGAAATTGCCAATGCCTATCGACGGTTCAAGCACGCGGCCGCCGGTGAAGCCCATCCGGCGCACCATGTCCCACATGGCGAGCACGGTCGGTGGATCGGTATAGTGGGCATTGATGATGGAGCGCTGCATGCCCTCCCACTCATCCTTGCCCAGATTGTCACGGAGCCATTGGTCGCGCGCTTCCCAGCCTTCCTTCGGGCGCGAACGGTCCCATGAGCCCTGAAACAGTTCCTGACCGAAGCTACCCCAGCCGGTGTAGCCGGCGAGCACTTCCTGTTCCTCGCGCGTCGGCTTGCGGCCAGCGTCAACGAGCTCGTTGCGGAGCTCGATCGCAGCCTTGTTTTTGTTGAAGCGCGCTACCTGGCCGCCGCCGACGACGCGCAGCGGGTCATCGATGACGAAGTCGCCCGGGCCGGCGTTAGCCGGGCTGACGGTGTCAGGTGCCTTGGTTAGTTCAGGCGGGCTTGCCGGTGCTCGGCCACCATCCGCCGGCTCTCCGCCAGCACCTGGTCGAGCTCCTGCCACACGCTGCTTGCGCTGTCGGTCGCCTCGGGTTCGAGCATCAGGTGCTCGCGTTCCGCCATCTCGCGGGCGTCCGTCACCGGCATCCCCGAGCGCATCAGCTCGTCCTGCCGATCCCACATCCTCTGCTGCGAAACGAAAGCTAGCCTGTCCGTCAGGTTCAGCTTCTGCAGGCGCGCCCACATCTCGGGGCTTTCGCGCTGCCACGTTGCCAGTATCTGCTGATGTAGCGCCTTGTTGTGCAGCCGGCTCTCGTCCCGAACCATCGCGCGATAGTCCAGCTCGACCTGCTTCAGGAACGCCTTGCTCAACTTGTTCTCGTCCATCGGACGACGCCTCCGCAGCTACAGGGCGCTTTACAGCGCCTTCGTTCATCTTATCAGCATCTTTGCCGGCGGCCATCCCTTCGGCGTGTTCGCGCGCCGAATCCTCGGACGAGGTCATGCCGGTGGTGTCGAGCCCAGGGTAATGGCGTGCGCCCTCCCAGAACGACAGCAGGTACGGCCGGACACCTGTTCCGAAGTCGTCGACCATGTGCTTGGCGAAATCGCCGAACTTTCGGACCCCAGCCTCGATGTAGGCGCCTGCGATGGTCATGCCGTCGATGAGCACCTCGGGGTCGATACCCGAGTTCGCCTGGTTCATCTTCGCCTTGAGGCGGGCGCGGGCTGCTTCCACCTTGTCGGCTGTGAACAGCTTGTTCTCCGCGAACAGCTGATCGATCTTTTCGGCGACTCGAGGTCCCTTGGCCTTCTCGATCACCTTGCCGGGCTTTGAATTTGCCGGCAGCAGCCCACGGATGGCATCGTTGGCCGCGTCATCATCGAGATCGATATAGTAGGGATCTTCGACAGCCGTGGTGATCTGAGCCGGTGTGACACCCGCATCGATGGCGCGGCCGATCAGTTCCTTGTCGAGACGGTCGAACTTGTTGGAAACGGCCATAGCGGCATGGTCATGCGCATTGTTGGCCATGAAGAAGCCATAGGAGAACCCTTCTGGCGTTTCGCTGCGGGCATTCTTCGTGGCCAGCGACTTTCCGCCATACTGGCTGTGCATCTTGGAGCCTTCGGTCGGCTCCACCGGCGCAATCGGGAGATCCGCGTTGAAGCGTCCCCAAATCAGCGTCTTCTTGGTGTAGGTGTCGCCCAGGTGGAAGGGGTCGAACGCCAAGCGCCAGTTGGGCAGCCCGCCGAGCTCCGCGATCCGGCCGACGGGATTTTCGAGTGCCCAAACGGCCGGCTTGAAATACTCGATGACGCGCAGGGTCTGATGCACAAGCTTGACGCTGGCGACAGTACGGCCGTCGGCGTCCTTGGCCGCGAAATGTAGGGCACCTGAAGACGCGAAGTCTGTGCAGGGGCACGCGGCGAGCACGGCATAGATGTCCATGCCATCGAAATCGCCAAACCAATCGCCGAAGAACTCTGTCGAGAAGTTGTTGACGTCGCCAACGGTCGGATCGTCCTGAATGTCGAAGCGGAAGACCTGATAGCCTGCTTCTTCCCAGGGCTTGGACCATTCGCCAGAAAGGTCGAACAGCGACAGCACAACTTTCTGGCTGTTTGCGCCCCGAATGGCAGGATCTTTCCCCTGAGCCTGGGCATGCGCCTTCCAATTGGCAATCTTGGCCTTTGCCTCGGCTGGTGTCATCCAGCCGAGTTCGCGATGATAAACCCGCTTGCCGTTGGTTGACCGCTCGGTCACGCCGGCCTTCTTGGCGAGGCGCACAACATCGCCCTTCGCCGGCTGCTGGAAGATGTTCGACACAGGGTGGTCGCCCTGCATCATGTCTGCCTGGACGTCCTTGAACTCCTTGACGATCTGGCCGAGCTCGCGGTCATCGACGCCAAGTTGCGTGTGCTCAGGCGCGGTCGCGTTCGGGAGCGGTGAGGGCGCCTGCTCGCGCTCCCTCTTCCTCTCGAGGATGTTCACCTGGTCCGGAGACAAGGCGATGTAGCTGTCGCCGCCCTGCTCGGTGCTGTTGGCATAGACGATGCCGTCATAGCCCTTTGCCGCAAGCTTCTTGGCCGCCCATTCACGGTCAATGACCTCGTTCTCGGCCGCCGTCGCTTCTGCCGCGTCCAGCACACCAGCATCCTTGAGCGCCGCTACCACATTCGCAGGCGACCAAGTGCCAAGATCAGGCAGGCGCAACGGCTTGCGAATGTCGACGCGGGCGCCGACAACGATGCGCGGCGCGGCCCCGACCTGATCCAGGCGCGCCCGTGCCGTCTCGGCGCTGCCGAAATGAAAACCGATATCATCCGAGCGCTCGAAGCGATCGAAGTCCTGATCGGTGCCATGGTAGAGCACCGCCGGCGGCGCGGCCTCACCGGTTGCACCGGGTGCGGAAAAGGCCATACGGATGGCATCGGCGAGCGCCTTGCCCTTCACGACAGGCTTTAGGGCCGCGCCATTGGTACCGGGCATGGTCACATGCAGCGCCTTCCCGCGAGCCGTGGCCATCACCCGATCGAAACTGGCCCCAGCAACGGCCGCGCCGGCGGTCGCCCCGAATGCCGCCAGCAGCTCCCCATTCGTGGCATCGGCCCTTACGAGCTTGGCGAAGCGGTCGCCGTGACCGCCAACCTCGATGACCGCGCGCGCTGCAGACGCCAGCGTCTGTTCGCGGGTAGGCTCGGGCGATGACGGTTCTACCGTCGGTGCAACACGTCCATCGCGGCGCGCGAACGGCGCACGGGTGTCGCCGTCGGCAAGCCAGCCCTTGAATGCGCCGAGGGTGGTGGGGGTGATGTCGCGCAGGCCGGTCCAGCCAGGCGTGTAGTTCTCCATGTAGGCGTTGCGCGCCTCATCGACCGTTTCGAAGCCGAGCATCACTTTGTGCTCGTCGAACCGGCCGCTTTTCTGCTGCTGATCGACAACGAACACGGGCGCATCGTCGCCGAGCTCCGCAGCGACGCCCGGCTTGATGAAGGTGTCGATGTGATCTTTGTCGCGGCCGACAGTCCCCTTGAAGTAGCCGTAGTGGCTTTTCATGGTGATCGACCAGGGTTTGCCGTCGGCGTCGCTGCCAGAGCGCTCCGAGCCTGCCGGGTTCTCGATCGAGACGTTCAGGCCGCCGACGCGCGCGTGACCCTTGGCATAGTTGCCGGCTTCCTTCTGCGCTGCCGTGGGCTCGGGCCGGTCATTTGTCGGAGACGTGGCCGCGTTCTGCGCGGCGGTGTCGACCACGGATGCGGCGGCCGCAATCCGAGCATCGCTGATCTTCTTGCGGATGTTGGCCGGGAAGTCCGCCCAGCGCGTCTTCTCAGAACGCTTGACGCCGGCAGCTGCCAGAGCAGCCTTGCGCGCATCAGCATCGAGAGTGGTGTCCCACCACTCCGGGCCTTCATCTGTCGTTGATGCGGCCGGTGGTGCGTCCATAGCGACGACGCCGTCGGCCGCCGCGGCGAACAGATCATTGGCCGGGCCACCATCGCCCTTGCTGCGTTCACCCTGCCACTGCTTGAGGCGTTTCGGGTTGACCGCATGCATCTTCACGGGAAGGTCGGAGCGAGCCTCCTTACCAGCGCGCTCGACGCGATAGCGATAGTCATCAGCCATCTGGCCGAGCGCCTCAGGCGTGACACCGAACTGGTCAGCAAGGGCGCGCTGTTCGGGTTCGCGCGCTCGATCGAGATCCAACTGCGACGTGCCAAGAAGCCGCTTCGATTCCATGCGCGCCTTGCCCAGGTCGTATAGGCGGGCGTGGCGATCATCGGGCATGTCGACGGTGTGCTTGCCGACGCGCCGGGCAGTGCCTTCCAGCGATACCGGGTCACGCTCCACAGGCGGGTTGCGCCGAAGGTCCTCGGCTTCAACCTGCTTTTTCGACTGATTGCTGACGAAGAGGTGATCGAGCGATACCTGCAGGGCCTGGCCGTCGTCGTTGACGACTAGCGCCTCAGTCGCACCTTCCTCGTAACTCTCGATGCGGGCGGCAAAGCGCTCGATCCCGGGCGCATCGACGATGATGCGGTTGCCAGGCTTCGGTGCACCAAGGAAGCGCTCAAGGATCGGCTTCTGTTGGTCCGCCGGCGGGAGCTCCGAATTGACCCTCTCGACGGTTGCGTCGGCCGGCTCAAGGGCTGGGTCGTTGGGGTCGATCTCGACCGGATTGTCGGCCGACCGGATGACGTTGGCAGCGGTTTCCGGCCCCATCTCGCGGATGGCCTGGTTGTCATAGCCAAGCTGACCGAGACGGTCGCGCATGCCACGGGTGATCACCGACGGCGCCGCCGGCGCCGATCGCGCGGGCGCGTCGGCAATCTGGGTCAGGTTGCCGATCGGGACCTGATAGACCTCACCGCTGGCGGCGTCGAACAGGATGGCTTCGTTTCCATCGTATCCGTCAATGCGGCCCATGAAGGGGTCGATGCCCTCGGCGTCGACACGGACAGTCGCGCCAATCTCGAACGCGCCTTCGGGTATCGCGGCTGCCTTCTGGGAAGCTGCGGTGGATGGCGCCGCCTGTTGCGGTTGCTGCGCGAGAAGCTGCTCGCCGATTACGCGTTGGGAGCCGTCCCCCAGAACAACACGGCGCATGCCAGCTGGCACGCCATTCTGGTCTGGCGCCATTTGCGCCGACTGGCCGTGCAGTTCGCCGGCGCCCATGTCGCCGACAGCGGGGTCATTGATCGTGAACCTTACGCGCGCGGCCGCCTGACGCTCACCATGCTCCAGCGCGTTCGCCAACGGCCCCTTCTTCGGTTGAGGAACGGGCTCGGCGGCATTCAGTTCGCCGGCGTCGACGGGTGCGGGAGCATCAGCACGCTTGGAAGCTGCGCCGGCGGCCGCGCCTGGCACGCCGCCACCCAGCGCGCCGAGCACGAAATCCCCAAAGGTGCCTTCGGTGACAGAGACGTCGGTACCAGCGCCGGAATTCACGCCGGAACGGGTAGCGATTGTCTCGGCCGCCTCCTGCGCGCCCTCTTCAAGGCCCGAAAGCGCCGCGCGGCCGCTAATGCGGGCGGCGATGTTCTTCCCGGCGAGAACTGCGGTACCGGGATCAACCAACTTGCCAGTCGCTGCGCCGCCGAATGCCGATACGGGCGCGGTGTAGATGAAGGCCATCTTCGCCGCTGCTTCCTTGGTTGCATCCAAGGCTTGCTCTGGCGTGCGGCCTGCGGCGATCTGCTCGCGATAGTAGGCCGATTCCTTCTCAAGCTTGCCGGGCTCGGCAGCCATGGCGTCTACGATATCGCGGGCGGATTGATCGGCCGCACCACCGCCCTGCAGGCCGCCGACTAGTGCGCCGCCGGCCGGGCCCGCCACGACAGCAGCCGCCAGCACCGGCGCCATCGAGCCAAGCACATCGAGGCCGAGCGCGGTGTATCCGACCAAGCTCGGGTTTTCGCCCAGCGTCCAGGTCGAGGGCGAAAACAAGTCGCCGCCCGGTTGCGACTGCTCAAACGCTTCACGGGTCGCGGCTGACATGCCTTGCTGCACGCCTTCGCCGTACTTGGCAATCCAATCGGCCGGCACGTTCAGTGGGTTGCCGGGCTGGAAGTCGGTACCGAAAATGGGATTGATGACATGCTCAACCCAATTGCCGCCGACCAGGTTGGCCAGCGCGCCGACGCCGCGCACGATGTGTCCAGCGCCCTTGATGACGCCGCCGCCGCCGATGCGCGCCATATCCTCGACCATGCCAGGCTGATCGGCCTGCCACTGCTGCTGCCACTGCTCAAGGTTGCCTTCATCAACGATCTGGTAGCGCCCGGGCTCTTTCGCCTCGAGCTCCTTCCATGCCGCCTCGGCGGCGTCGCCCGTATCGGCCGGTGCGACTTGAGCTGCTTGCTGCTCGATCGGCGCAGCAGCGGCTGCGGAGAACGGATTATCCGACCCTGCATAAAGCCCCATTGGGTCGACGGTCTTGAAATCCTCGGCGACGACGATGCGACCGTCTTCACGCTTGGCTGCCGGCCGCTCGGGCTCGTGGCCGCTGGCCATGCGCTGGAACCATTCCGGCGCCTTGCCGAGGCGCTTATTGGTCCGGTCGTACATGAACCAGGGCGAGCCATCGCCGGTCTGATCCTTCATGTCGACGTGCAGCATGTCGGGGGTGTTCTTGTAGATGCCGAAGCGCTTGACGCCCTTGTCCTTGAGCAAGGACACGAGCTGCATACGCTCTTCCTCGTTCATCCCTTTCATCGAAATGTCGGAGGCGCTGTGGCGCGAGTGCTCGCCGGGACCGCCGGCCTTAGCGGCTTCAACAGGATGGGTGGGCGCGCGATAGCCAGAGGTGATGGTGAAGTCGCGCCCCATCAGTCCGGAGACATCTGAAAGGATCGACTGAAATTCAGGGTTCAGCTTGTCCTGGCCCTTGTGGACGAAGTGCAGATTGCCGCCGGCGCCGGTGGGCATGACGGGTTCCGGCGGTGCCAGGCGCGCGAGACCTTTGGCGTCGGGGTTCCCAGCGACACGTTCGCTCGACCGTTCGCTCGCAATCCTGTCCACTGCGCCGGTGATCATGTCGTCGCCATAGGCTGACGACGCGCCACCGTGTTCCTGGGTGACGAGCGCGCGCATAAACTTCTGCGCTTGTTCCGGCTTGTCGAGTTGCAGGTCCTCGTCGGGGCTGACCCCCATCATCCCAGCGATATTGGCCGCCGCCTGAGTATTGCCTGGCGTCCAGCCCCCATCGCCTGCGATGAGATCGTTGGCCGTCTTCTGTCCGCGATCGTACTTGTTGCGCGCCAGCTTGACGGCGGCGCGCATGCCCATTTCGGGGCTGTCGAACACCGCCTGGGGGTCGCCTTGATCCGTGTTTTCGGACGGACCAACAAGGCCTTCCCACTGCACGTCCTGTGCAAACTTGATGTTGCCGGGGTTGTTGTTCCGCATGCCGGCGGGCAACCGATCAGCGCCGGTTTCTGTCGTCGGCGTCGGCCGATCGGCTGCCGGCGGCGTGGTCGTGGAAGCCGTGTCGGCAGGCTTGGCAGCCGGCTGCATCAAGCCCGGGGCTCCAGAGTAGAGCCCCATCGGATCATTCAGCTTGAACTCGGAATCGGAACCAAGACCAACGACGATTGGCGGCATGAACGTGCATCCCTCAGACAAGGTGGGATCGCACGTCCTGCGCGATGGTTTGACGGGACTATAGTGCTTCGCGATTCGACAGGCGAGGGGGCTTGGCGACTATGTTGCCGGGTCCACAGAGCACCGTTATGCTCTGAAGGCGGCATGGGGGATGAAATGAAGCTGCTGGTAAAGACCACTCTCGCGGCCATAGCACTCGCCACCGCGCCGGCTGGCGCGATGACATTCGAGGTGCAGCGCCAGGATGGCGTTTCGTGGATCTACGCGACAGGACCAGTCGAGGCGGATGATGCCGCTCGCTTCGAGACAATCGCCAAGGAACACGGTGAGGGCGGGTGGCTCGTGCTCGATTCAGGCGGTGGCAGCCTATGGGGTAGCGTGAAACTAGGCCGCGCGGTGCGTGAACATCGCTACACCACATACCTTCCTTCCAGTGGGCGTTGCCTATCGTCCTGCTTTTTCGCCTTCATTGGTGGTGCTGACCGAGTGATAGACGATGGCGGCCGCCTCGGTGTCCACCAGTTCTATGGAGGTACCGACGAAGCACCGGCCGACAAGGCGCAAGCCAATGCCCAGACCATTGCAGGCGAGCTTTACGCCCACGTCACTGCAATGGGCGTCAGCACCGACGTCATGCAGCCTGCTCTGCGCACTCCCTCGACGTCGATGTATGAGTTCAGCCGCGACGAGCTGGTCGCCTACGGGCTTCACATCGAGGTCGACGAGGAGGCGAAGAAGGCTTGGGCTGACGTGACAGTGCCTGCCTTCCTCAAACAGCATCCACAGTATGCGAAGGGTTCGCAGCTCTACCGCGCACTCGATGCCGAGGTGCGCCGCCTGCAGGCGGGAGCCAAGAACCCCTATGACGCGGCAATCCTTGACCAGGCCCACAACACGGTTGAAAGCGCGATTGCGACGCTGGCCGTTGGCGAGCCTGGTGTCGCACGTGTCAACCAGGACCTGGCGCAGGAGCTACGCCAGCGACTTTCCAAGCCGCTGTAACTATTGCCCGAGGCCAAAGCCCGGCTGCTGCTGACGCTTGACCATCGCCTGCTTCAGCTGATCGGGCCATTCGTTCTGGGGAATGCCGGCCTGCATCAAGCGCTGCCCGACGAGCTCGGGATTGCCACCCTTGACGACATGGTCTGCCGCCTCGGCGATGACTTCCTGTCTGCTGGGTGCGCGGGGGCGCGGTGCGGGCGCCGATGCGGGTGACGGTGCAAGGCCGTGAGACGGGTTGGCATCAGGAAGCGGAGCCCGCTGAACACCGTCCACACCCACCGGCTGCTTGGCCGCCGGCGACGGCGCAGGCGCTGCAGCAGGGTTGGGCGCAGGCACAGACACTGCCTTGCCTGTGTTCTTATCCACCAGCACGCGCTTAGGTGCCGCCGGCGCTTGTGCCGAGCCGCCTCCATTGCGCGATCGCGCATAGCTGGTTGCTGCGTCGAGATCCTGACGAACAACCTTGTCCTGCTCGGCCTGGCTAAGGCCAGCGAAGTCCAGATCGTTTTTCATCCGGGCTTCATGCGCTTTGCGGTAGGCGTCCTCGCCATCGCCAGCACCTTTTTCCTCGCTGTCGATCTTCTTCTTCGCTCGGTATGTTTTGAGTTCCTGCTCCTGCTTGGCGTCCTCGGCCTTCTTTGCGATCTGGCTCTGCCAGGCAGCGTCGGGGTTGGCGAACGTGGAGATCATGCGCGGGATATCGTTGATGGCGATGTCCTGCTTGAGTTCCTTGCCCTTGGCGTCCTTCACGGTGAGCTGGAAGCCGAGCAGGTTGCCATCCTTGTCGACGAGCTGATCCTGGCCGACGAGCTCGTAACCGTGGTCGATGTAGCCCTGCACCTGCCCAGCCTTGATCACGTCGCCGAGCGCGCCAGCCGGGTCGCCGGTCTGCGCCTTCAGCATGGCGGAGGAAAACAGGCGGCCGCCGCGCAACGCGGCATCGCTGTTCCCCCACTCCTCCAGCTGCTTTGCTCCGGCGACGTCGCCTTGACGCAGAAGCTCCTGCTTGCGGCGAGGCAAGGCATATTGCTTCCAGAACTGGTCGTAGTTCTTTTCTTCCTGCTTGCCTGCCGCTACCTCGGCGTCGAACACCTTCTTGGTGTCCGTTTCAATGGTTTCCAGCGCTTTGCGGTTCTCGTTTTCGCGCTTCCGGTTGTCGATGCGATCGCGCGCGGCCATGCCGCGTTCGAAGCTGTCCATGAAGGCACCGAGGCCAACACCAAGGCTCATGCTGCACCTCCGAGACCAACTGGCGCATTCTTGTGACGCGCCATTGCGGCCGGCGTCGGTTTGGGCTGAGCAGGGGTCGAAGTCGGGCGCGCGGCCGTGGGCTGCTGGCTCTTGCGGCGTGCCGCAGGCGGACGCGCCTCGCCACCGCCGAGGCCGACAGCCTGGGCGATCTTTTCAACCTTGCCGTCGAGATCCTGCACCGCCTTCATTGTGATGCCGAGGGCGTCCTGCACGGCAATGGTCTTGCCATCGCCTTTGCCCGTGGCCTCCTGGAAGTCCTGCGCATACGGCCCCACGTGGCGGCCGCCGTCGCCTACACCTTCCTTGTAGGTCCATTCCTCGACCGGCATCGAGTTGACAGCGTCCAGTGCATCGCCCTCGGGGATGGCCGCCTTGTCTTCCTTGGCGTTCTCGTCCGAGGCGAACAGGCCCGCGATACCACCGATAAACGAGCCGATACCCGAAGCGTTGGCCGCCTTCGCACGGTTCCCAGCATCCCATGCGGCGATCTGGTTGCCATACTGCGCGTTCAGGAGCTGACCCTGGCCTTGGTAGCCGGCCATCTGACCCTTGAAGCCCGAGCCCATGATGTCGGTGGACGCAAGATACTGCGCGTTGGTGCCCTGGTTGAGGCCAACTGCACTGCCGCCGGCACTCAGGCCAAGCGAGGCCGCCTGCGCGCTCTGAGTGGGCAAGCCACGGCCGAGGTTGACGACGTCCGCTTTCAGGGCGAGGCCCTTGTCCCTGACCATTTGGCGGGCGTTGTTCTGCGCGCCGGCGCTCGCGGCCGTCGTAGCGAGCTCGCCGGCCCGCTCGACACCCGCAAAGCGGCCAGAGTTTGGATTGACGCCCATGGACGTAGCCTCGCGGCGCGCCGTTTCACGGGAATCGGCCGCCGCGGACTGCACGTCAGCTTTCGCCGTCGCGGCAGCCTCGGCCTGCTTTTCCGGAGACGCATAGTTCGTCGCCTCCTGGATGAACTGGTCCTCAATGGGCTTGAACTTGGTGTCGTATCGCTCTCTATCCTGACGCGCCCACGAGACCTGGTCCTTGGCCAGGCCAATCTGAAGGTCGGAAACCTCCTTGGTGAGCTTGTCGAGTTCGACCTGACGCTTTTCGGAGACGGCGAAGGCGTCCTTTGCAAAGGACAGCCACTCTTTGCCGGTCTCCGCCTGTAGGAGAGCGGCCTTGCCAATCTGCGGATCGGGTGCGGGTGGGTTGCTGGAGCCTTTGCCCATGGGTGCTGTTGTCCTCGTGAGAGAACCGCACCTCCTGCGCGGGAATTGCGGACTTATACCGTCTACAGAGCGGATATGCCAGTGGTGCCGACGGTCGGCGGCAGGAAACGACACTCGCGGCGCAGCATTCCGAACAGGATCATATCGCCGCCGTCGAGCGCGCCCTCGCGCAGCCTGCCTTCTTCCACCCAGCCGAATTGCCGGGTCAGTCGCAGCGACAGCCGGTTGCTGGCCGCGACGACGCAGTTGATCCGTGGGAAGCCGCACTGGACGAAAGGATAAGCCATCACGCGAACGGCGAATTCCGGCGTGATCCAGCGGCGCGACGAGGCGGCGACGCTCACGAAGCAAGAGGTGGGGGAGAAACCATCGAAGACAACGGCCGCGACGAGCTCGCCATCGCGCTCATGTCCGATTGCCTTGGCATCGTCACGGAACAAGCAGCCGTCAATTCTGTCGGACACCCATTCCACCAGGCGCTCGTCCTCGCCGTAGATGTAACGATTGTCGTTCAACGAAGGGCGCCCCACTCGCGAAGGATGCCTTCGCCCTCGTCGGCCGAGCGCATCACACGATGTGGAACGCGGCGTGCCGCGCACCACGACGCAAAGTCCACCTGTCTGGGGGTCAGGTCGTTCTTCCCGGCTTTGGCCTCGATGACGCCGCAGCCGCCATCCCAGAGAAAAACATAGTCGGTCGCGCCCGAGATCAGCCCGAGCGCCCGCGCGATAGCGTACCTGATGCTCGCATTCTTGGTGCCGCCGGCGAGCTCGTTGCCGATGTGCGTCCAGACCCCTGACAGCCGGCCCTCGATCGTCCATGCGCGCAGCCGGTTGGCGAACTCGATGCAGATACGGTCTTCTGGCCCGAGCTGCAGCGTCTTGCCAAGCAGTGGCCGCTCCATCAATCGCAGGAGCACTGCCGGCGTCATTTCATCAGCTTCGGCTGGAGGGCTTGGACGATGGTGCTCAATCGGTCGTGAATTGCCTTCACGTCGTCCACCAATGCGTTGAACTCGTCGGCCGTCGGCGCTGCGCCGGCGCGCGAGGCTTTGATCTTCGGCGTAAGTAAAAGCAGTCCAGCCAGGTCTTCGATACGCACGGCAGCCTTTTCCGCGGCACGCGGCCGCTTTCCAGCAAGCGTGTCGACGGTCTCGGTAAGGTCGGAAAATTCTCTCGAGCTCATGCTGACTTCAACTCGTCCATGGTGGTTGCGACGATGATCTGCTCGATCTGGACGTCGCCGTAGACGTCGATCTCCCATTTGCGCGCCTTGAACCCGGAGGGCAGACGGATAGGCTTGTTGGTGCGGTCGATCTGGGCGACCAGCTTGCCGTCGGCATAGATGCCAATATTGAGGTTGCCCCCAAATTCGGGGAGAAGCGTCAACAGGTCGCCATTCAACGCGAAGGCGTTCAATGGCGTGTCGTTCACCTCGCCCATGGCCTCACCCGTGGCAAGGATAGCCGCATTGGCGGCCTCGATCTCGGCCAAGGCTGCAGCATTGATCGCCTTCTCGTGCCCGCTGAGCTCCATATCGGCGTCGACCTGAATCGCGCCGAAGTTGATGGGGGCTGTCAGCACGAACGGCTTGGAACGCCAATACTGCTTCTGCCGCACGCCGTTGGGGGCATCGAGCCGGTAGACGTTGTTCTCGGACTTGCGCAGAAAGTACAGCGCGCCCGTTTCGATCTCGTAGGCAACAGCCTGGGCGCGCTCGCTCGACCGGATCAGGAATGGCGTCGGGCCGATGTCAAGGAACAGTGCGCCGCCGACCAGGTCGCCGGCATCGTTGACGTTCTCGTAGAAGGCCACATATCGGCCCCCGATCTGCCCCGCGATGATGGTGCTGGGCTTCAGTGCAAGCCAGTCATCCCGATCAAAGAGGTTCGCGCTTACGATGCCGATGGAGCCATCTGCCTTGGCGGCAACAAGGCCTTCGTTCGAGGGATAGGCGATCGCGAAGCCGAGATCCGCGACACCACGAGAGTTGATGCAGGGCAGGTTGGCTTCCATCTTGGCCGCCTGCATCGTTGAAGGGTGAGAGCCGCTGACCAGGTGAGGATTGCCTGTCGTCATGACGACGACTGACGTACCTATGGCGCCGAGGGCGACGATAGGCGAGCTCATGCCGAGCGAATACTTCTCCGGCCAAGCATGAGGCCGCCACGGCTCGCAGAAATAAAGGTCACTGCCGGCGAAGGCTGCCATCATGCCGTTCGGCAGCGAGATCAGCCCCTTGAGGTCATCCGGTGGGGCGTTCCAAAATGCCGACGGCAATGGTTCCTGAAACCCGTCGACGGGAATAGTATCGGCGAAATCAGCGGCCGAGGCGGCGCGCTCGGCAATCAGATAGAACCACGTGCCACTCTGCCCGGTCTGAGTGCGGTAGATGCGCTGGTGCGTGATGCTGCGCCCGCCAGGGGTGGCAGCAAAAGCGCTCAGTGTGACAGTATTGCCCGGCTTCCAGGCGATTTCGTTGCTGGCGGGGCAGGGCTCCGATTCCTCGCCGAAAGACGTTACCCAAGTGTAGACATAGCTGCGCGTGACGACGTCGCCCGCGCCGGCACCGCCCAACGTGGCAGTGAGGGCTACGGCCGGCCGAGGAACGGCCAGATCGTACACTGCGCCACCGACGCGCATCTTGGGCTTGCCGTCGCCGGTATAGTACAAGCGATCGGTCGCCACCGGCCCTGGGGCGGCGTGAACTTCGGTGTTCCATTTCAGCCAGGCGCCGAGATGCTTGTAGATGGTCTTGAAGGTGCTGCCGCCGATCGCCGCCTCAAGCGTTGAGGTGCGCATCGGCGTCAACCCGCCATCGTCCAGCCTGGTGTTGACCGCTGCTTGGGCCGCAGTGTCAGGGAGAAGGCGCGGAAGGATGCGCGGCTGCTCTCCGGTGAAGGCGACCAGCTTAATCCCTGCCATGACGCGCCCCTCCGATGTTAGCCATTCGCTGGCCAGCCGCCGTTGATGTCGATCGCGTCGAGCGCGGGCTTCGTTGCGGCAGCGACAATGGCGGCCGTGAGGACGGATTCGCGGTCGAAGGAGGCTTGGATGTGGTCAAACAGGGCATCACCCAGCGCAATGGCGGTAGCCGCGTCGAGGGTCACCCAGCCAGCAGCTGACTTGAAATTGATGATGACGGCCGGGTCCTTTTCAGCTTTCCGATATGCGCCGTTGATGAGCAGCTTGGAGCGGTCATCGGTGAAAACGGCCATGCCTCCCACCACCATGCCGCCGTTCTCGACCTCCCAGCGCTTTGCAGCCAGGCTGGCAAGTTTTCTGGCGCGCCATTCGTCGAGCGTGGCTGCGATCGGAACTGGCGAATAGGCTTCGACGACGCCAAAGGCTCCGGCGATCGCCTGGTCGTGAAGCTCTGAACCGGGATCGAGGTAGGCCGTGCCCTCGGCGTGGTCGACAAGGATGCCGCCGAGTTCGTTCATGACCCGTGGATTGGTGTACATAGCTGCCCCGCTAAATTACTGCGCCAAAAGCCGGCGTGCCACTGAGGATGCGGAAATCCGCCATGGTGGTCGTGTCGCTGCCGGTATTGCCGCGGACTTGGCCGGTGATAACGTCACCTGGCACCACAGCGACATCCACCATGCCGCTATTGCCACCGCCGCCCGAACTGGTCTCGTAGATCTGTGTTCCGTTCTTGAGAATGCGGCACCAACCCCAATTGCCTTGCGTGTAGCGCACTCGGATCGTGCCGGCCCGCACTACCAGCACAGATCCTTGCGTCGTCTGCGACTGGCGGATGCCAGATACAACCGCGTTGTAGCCGGTGCCTGTTTTGATGAAAGCGCTGCCGCCGTTGTGGTTCAGTATTACGTACGTGTCGCCGGCAGTCGGCGCGGGAATATCGGCATCAGTCAGAAGGTGCCCCATGTCGGTGTTATCGACGGTCACGCCGATCTTGGAGTTGGCCTTCCAGCCAATCTTTACCGCGTTGGCAAGCTGCCCAACGCCTGTACCCTGCTGAACCGGCGTGAAACCCAGCGAGGCCTGCTTGCCATTCAACGCGGCTGTTGTCGCTGCTGCGTCGGCCTTGTTGTTGAGCGCAGCTTGGGTCGCGTTCGAGATGGGCTTGAGAGCATCGGACGTGTTGTCGACGCTGCCAAGGCCGACATCGGCTTTGGCGAGCACGACGGCCCCCGTCTTGGTGTTCACCGAAGTAACGGCTTGGGGCTGAGCTCCGGCTGATACGCCGTCCAGCTTGGCCTTGTCAGCAGCCGTCATGAGCCCGTCGCGGAGCCCCGTTGCGTCGCGCAGTGCCGGGTTCACCGCAGCGGCCGTCATGCGGATGTCAGCGCGAGAGCCGGCGAGGAACGCCTTGGCCGTGGTGCCTTCCTGTCCGCGCTGAACGGTCAGGATCGCGCCGGCCCGAGCGGTGACCTTCATCACCTCCATGTTGCCGCCGGCGTCGACGACAGTCAGCGGGAACCAGTCGCCGCCGGCGGGAGAGGGGAAGCGGACCGCATCGCCTGCCTGGATGGTGATGGCGGTGACGGCATTGTCGATGTTGGCGGCGAGCGTCGAAGTGGCGTTGTTGGCCAGCAGGATAGCAACCATCAATGGCACTCCTTGATGCGCAGGCGGAAACACACCTCTTTGGTGCGACCGCCCATGGTGGTGATGGTGAGGGTGATGTGGGCGGTCTGGCCGTCGGCGCCGCCAGAAACCCACGTCTTCGCGGTGGTGTCGGAGTGTTCCGTCAACGTGACCGCGACGGCGGTGCCCGGGGCGACAACCGCTACTGCGCTCGTGATGGAGTCACCGTCCGGTAGCCAGCGCCCAAAGTCGACATCGTAGTCGAGCACTTCGGCCGGGGCTTTCGTCATAGTGGCGAGCATGTTCATGCCCTCTCTGGCTGAAGCACAACGATCGGCGTCTCGCGCGGCAGCGAAGCCACCCGGCGAGGGTCAGGCCCAGCGGTGAGAAAACGGCGCTCGGTACTCACCACCAGGTAGCGGGCGTGAGGCGCCGGTACTCGGTAGCGCCAGCGCAGGTTCGCCGCCCCACCGATGTCGATCGTCATGCTTCCCATGAGCCTGGGACGCCTGTTCATCGCAGCGGCGGCAAGGAGATCGACCTTTGCTGCACCGGCCAGGTGCCGACGGCGCGTGGCAGCTGCAACACAGCCGAAGCCAGTAGAACCGGCCGCCGCAAGGCTACGCCGGCGGTTTACTGCGACCTCGGCCAGCAGCGCGACGTTCCCGGACATTGTCGCGGCATGCCGACGGGTGAGCGCTAGCTCGCTGGACATCGCCAAACCACCCGACGCGCTCAAGTCCACCTGAAAGGAGCTGGCGTTTACGGCAAGCTTGTTGAGTTCGCGCCCGTTGACGGCTCCATGACTAAGCAACGGCGTCCACCCCTACATCGAGTTCTCCGATGTGGATGACGCACTCATCCGTCGGTTCGAGCGTTTTCGGGAACTTGAGCGGACCCCCGATCAAGCAGTTGCCGCCGACATCCGCATCCCAAATGGCCCAATGGGTAACGTTGATCGGAGCAGGACCGTCCATTGCCAGCCACAGCATCTGTTTGGCGTTCGCCGTCACCTTGGCCGCTGCGGCATCGAAACCGCTGGCAATCGCAGCCCCTAGAGCGGGGTCAATACGCGCGTATGCAGGCCAGGCTACCGCGCCTACTTCATTCGCGCCTGTCAGCCCTGGGTCGCCAATGTGCAGGGAAACATAAACTCGCGCCGGCGTGGCAAAGGCCACGCCACGGAGGATGTGATTGATAAGGGCGTTTCCGAGATAGGTTGATGCGGGCATCAGAAGTAGCTCCCTTTCGTGCGCAGCCGGGCGCCGACCTGGCCTTTCTCGGTGGTTGTCTTGATGGTCGACAGCTTGGCCTCGAAAGCAGCCGTCAGCGCCGCGCCGAGATCGGGCTGAAAGAGCTCGCCAGGGATCAGCAGCACAGCACCAGCCGCGCCCTTGCCGATCTCCTGCCCATACTGTTCGACCAGAAATTCAGGGATGGTCGTGGCACGCCGCGACGGATGCAGGATCAGCCGGGCGCGAAGCAGTCCGGCCGCCTTTGGTACGATCGTCACGGTGTTCGGCGCGAGCTGGGTGATGAAACGACCAACGCTCGCAACCTCGGTTTCGGTTTTCCAGCGCGGCCGATGCTCATCGAGCCATGCGATGGTTTTCGGCAGCAGGTCCACGTCGTTGAGCTCCGCCGACTGGATCTCGTGAATGGACGCGTCAGGAATAGTGCAGATGCCCTCGCAATCGGGCGTGGTCACCTGGAACTCGTCGGTATCGCGCCAGATGTTGGTGCGCTTGCAGAGCAGCCGAGCAGCGTCGCGGATGGCCTTGAGAGCCGTGGGCTCGGGGCAGTTCGGCGCGTAGGTCAGGACTTCGGGCAGGAGCTCGTCTAGATCGATCTGCACTACTTCCTCGCATTCGGGCTGTGGGCCCCTTCGACCTGGATCTTGAGGCCGACGGCCGTTGCGAATTGCTGGTAGTGCGCGACGCTGCGGCCGGGATTGCCGGCCTCATCGTCCTTCATCTGCGAACGGAAGAGCACATAGTCGAGCAGTGGTACGGAGTAGGGTTCGGGCAGCCCGACGTCGCCAGCGTAGGATGAGAGTTGCGCGGCATCGCCTGTCGCAGCCAACGGCGCCGGCAAGACAGAGAGCACCGCCTCGACCACGCCAGCCCCGTCATTGCCTGGGTAGACGTAGAATTCGAGTGGGTTGAGCTCGTCAAAAATGAAGTGCTTGACCACGCGGGCGAACCGGGTGCGGGTCTTGTCGTGCCAATAAGGGTCCTGTGCGTCGAGCAGTGACCGCGCAACCGGTCGCACTACGCGGCCGCCGACGCGCGGAGCGCTCATCCCAGCGAGGTTCCGGGTGATGTTCAGCAGCGCTAGCGGCGTTGGTGTTCCGCTGGTGGGGACCGATTGAAGTGTGCCGGCGACCATCTGCAAGGGCTGCGAAAGCGACGATGCCGAGGGCTTGGCGAGCACGATGGCTTTCACGCCGTCGTTGATCCACTCGCACAGTTCGGCAAGCGGCCAACGGACGTGCTCCTCATCCATGAGAAGCACGCCGGCACGCACCATGATGTCCTTGCCGGTCGGCATCGGGGCTTACTCCGACACCTGCGGCTGCAGCAGCTGCCGGGCCTGCTCGATCCAGCCATAACGTTCGAAGCGGCCGCTGAGATCGAGCTTGGCGTCAAGTTCCGCAATCTGCTCGCTCGTGAGCGCGGCAACATGGGCGACGGTCGTGATGCCTACGGTAGCGAGCTTGCTCTTGATGGCCGGTCCGATGCCGGCGATCGCCTCGATCGGCGGCACGATGCCCGGCATCGAGGCAGGGTCAACCGGCGGCACGGGAGGCGTTGTCGGCGTTGCAGGCGGGGTCGGCGCCGGCGGCGTCTGGTTTACAGAAGCGGCATCCGAGTTGACACTCTGGTCCCCAGACTTGTCATCAGCGGTATCCGGGTTGGCATTCGGGTTGCCCGAGTTGTCATCCTGCTCGAGGTCCTGATCGAGGTCCCCATCGAGGTCCTGGCCAAGGTCCTGGTCCTGCTCGTGATCGAGGTCCTGATCGTCGTCCGCAAGCTGAACAACAGTCTGGACGACAGGAACGACGACTGGCTCGCCAGTGCCGAGCTCGCGGTAGTGCGCGACTGACAATAGGCACTTGATGACGCGGGCGTTGTAGACGTCGGCGACGAAGCGCCCCTCGTCATCGCGAACAAAGCTGACGTTGTCGCCGGCGACGGTAAGCTCGACAGCGCGGCCGAGAGTGCATTCAATCTTCATGGCATTTCCTCCGTTGAAACGAGACGGCCGCAGACGAGAAGGAGGAGGTTCCCGCCTGCGGCCGCCAACTGCATGACTGACTGGTCCCGCCCCGAGTGGACTAGTCCGCCGCGCAGATTACGGTCAGGCCGATATCGCCCAGCTGGGCGGTTGCCGCCTTAGTGACGATCTTGACGCCGATCGAGCGCGCGTAGGGCGCGGATGGCACCCGAACGGCGGTTTTGGCGGTCGGTCGCGCCACGCCGCCAGCCTGGGCAGTCGTCGCGCCTACGAAGAACTCCTGGCCGCACGTGCGGGTATTGTCATTGTCGCCCCAATCGCCCGACATCAGGCCGACGTCGACGACGATGGCCGGAGCGCCGTTGCTGTCGAGGTCATCGCTGTCCAGAATGATATCGATCGGGCGGCAGGTGGCCGGGATGCATGCCAGTTCGATGATGTCGCCGTTCTCGACGTCGACGGGTACGGTAAAGCTGAAACGCTGGCCGGTAAGATGGCCGGCGAGGGCAGGATAGGCGACGGGGAGGATGCCGAGTGCGGCGCGGCTCTGACGAAGCATGGTGTTCTCCAAGTGTTGGGTGGCGGTCGTGCTGACCAGATGGAGGAGCCGCCACGCGGGGCGCGGCGGCTAGCTCACTATGCGGCGTTCGGGTCCTTGGCCGCCGTATCGATCGAGATGACGCCGAAGTCCTTGTTGTTGAAGCGGGTCTTCTTCACGCCAAGGATGACGCCCGATGCGATGGTCGGCTCGTTGCCATGGTCGGTCGTTTCTTCGGTCCAGGCGAAACGCAGGCCCGACGACGAGCCGTAGGCCACAACACCAGCCTGGCGGCCGAGGAAGAGGGCGCGGGCAGCCTCGACATTGTTGCCGGCGCCGTAATCGTTGAACCGGATCGCGCTCTCGTGCGAGTGCAGCACGACGTTATTGACCATGCCGAGGCCACCCTTGAAGATCGGGTTGTTCCGGCCTTCCGATGCGGCCGCGGCCTTCTGGATGTCCAGCCAGTCGCTGCCAGCGCTGGTGCGCATGTCGTGTTCCTGGAAGGGCGACATGATGCAGACATAGTGCCCTTCGCCATTGATCATGACGGGCAGCATGTTGGCAGTGGTCGGGTCCTTGGAGCGCATCATGCGCGCCTTGACCGTCGCACGCTCGATGATGGCGCGGGACATAGTCGAGCCGGCCACAATGGACGCCTTCGAGTTGGCGGCACCACCATACATGAGGTGGGTGCCGTCGGGCGCTTCGATGGGGTTGCCACCGTGACCGACCCATGCCGTGTCCTCGGTGAAGTCCTCATTGATGCCGCGTGCGCCCGACAGGTAGATGAAGTTCATCTCATCGACGTACTTCGACCAGTAGTCGGACAGACGGTCGCGAGCGACTTTGCGGATGTTGTGCAGGGTGCGCTTGCGGCTCATCTTGCCGCCGGCCGAGACGCCGTGGCGCATCTGGTCGATGTAGATCTCGTCCGAGAAGAAGCGGAGGTTTTCCTCCTTGCCCTGCAGACGGTTGTCGCCAGTCACCGGCTTCTGGCGAAGCTGGACGGACAGGTCGAAGGTGATGGTGTCGCCGGCGTCGGATTCGAGATCGGTCAGACGCTGGATGACGGCGTTGTCGTCTTCGGAGACGAACTTGCGGTCGAAGTAGCTCTTCTTGACGGTGTCAAGGAAGAGCGAACCGCTCCACTTTTTCTGGGCCTTGGGGTCGCCAAATTTGATGACGGTCTTGGGCATGACGTGCTCCGGGTAAGAGAGAAGCACGTCCTGCGCTTTGCGGTATCCAGATACCGCGAATGCCATGCAAACGCAATATGGCGGCTATCAGCCGGTCCGGGCCCAATGGCGCACCGGGTCGACGGGCACACGGCGAGCTTCGCCTGTGATGCCGTGGGTGTAGCGTGCGGGGATGAGCCCATCCGCCATGTGGCGAATGGGCAAGTCGGTGAAGAACGAGAGCCGCACATTGCGGCCTGATTTTTCGTCCACGCGGATGCATGCGACGTCGCCGATTTCGACGGCTTCACCAACGCGGATAGTCTTGGAGAACATGCGTGGCCCTCGTTCTGGGGGTCAGGATTGGAGATAGAGGTCCCGTTCGGCGTCCGAGAGCTTGCCAAGCTGCTTCTCGTATTCGACGCCGTCCTTTTCAGCCAGGCGATCGAGATAGGCGAACTTGCCGCCGTCCTCGTCGTCATTGTTGTCGGCCGCAGGAATCGCACTGAGGTTTGGCGGAAGATCGCGCTTCTTACCCGGGTCCTTCGGCGTCGGCGTTCCACCACCAAACTCGGCAACGATCCGCTCGTGGGCCTGCTTCAGAATGGCCGGGTCAAAGGGGTTATCTGCCTCCGCCTGCAGCTGGCGAACCAAACGATCCAGGTTCTCGTACCTGAGACTGCCCGGCACATATTCCTTGTTCTTCGCAAGGAAGCCCGGCACCGTCGATTTTGACCAAGTGTTCAGGGACGTGTCCCGCGACAGGTCGGCCTTGAACAGCGTATTGCGAAGCTCCTGCTTCTGCTCCTCGAGCGGCTTCATCTGCGCGCGCATCTCGGCCGCCGTCAGCTCGCCTTCATCGAACTTCTTGGCAATATCGTCCAGCTGCTCATCGAGCGAGGTGATCTTGTCCTTGGTGTCGGCCGGCGCCGTCCAGTTGGGGAGGGAAGTCGCTACTTCCGACGCCGGCGCCGAGGTCCCCTCGGCCGCTGCCGGGCGCGCATTATCGGCAGCACCATTGCCCTTGCCGTCGCCAGCATCGGCATTGCCGCCTTCACCAGCGCCCTCGTCGCCCTCACCTTCGTTGCCCTGGTCGGCATCGCCGGCATCATCATCATCGCCGGCAACACCGTCATCAGCATCGCCATCAGCATTGTCTTCATCGTCCCCACCTTCATCGTCGGGATCGTCCAGCAATTCTTCATCCAACAGTCCCTGGCGTTCTTCTTCAGTGAGCAGTTCGAGCTCGGCTTCGCTAAAGTTTTTCGGCGGCATGGTGTGTCCTTTTCAGTGTGTCGTTGCCTCCCGGCGAGCCGGGGCATTTTCGGGAATTGAGGGGGCGAGGGCTCCTGTTGGTCGGCCGATGGCTACGCCGCCATCTGCATCAGTCCGTACTGCTTGCCGTCCGGGGGCGGGGCAGCTGCCATCGGCTGCTGGGACGCTGCTGCCGCGTCTTCGACAGAGATGAACCCAGACCCGGCAAGGATGTGATCGGCGACGTGCGTAGCGGCCGGAAACGCGATAGCGGTCTGAGCCGCGCCGAGGGCCTGCTGCTGCGCACCGACGCGCAGCGCGACGATCTTTTCCCGCAGTTCTGCAGCCTGAGCCTCGGCCTTGGTGGCTTCGGCCTCGGCCTTGCGGAGCTGGGCAGAGAGCAACGCCTGCTGCATCTGCTGACCCTGCTGCTGGGCCGACTGACGCTGCATTTCCTCCTCGGTCGGCTCCTCGGCGTCTGGATCGGCCATGCCCGTGACAGCGCGGATGCGCTTCACCAGCTCCTCGCGGTTCGGCAGGTCCATGTTCTCGATGACCAGGTCCATGAACAGGACGGCGAGCTCGGGCGACATCCTGGTCATGACGTCCATCAGCTGCTCGGCGGCCGCCTGGCGCATGCTGGCATGGAATGCGCCCTCCGACATGATGAAGTCCGCCTTGGAGCGGGTGATGTCGTTGTCAGGCAGGCCATCATTGATGTCGATGAATTCGGCCTTGCCTCGCATGTTCGTGATGCGGAAGGTCTTTTCTTCGGTGAAATACTGCTCTGTGTTCGCTAGCAGCTTCTCGCCGTGGATCTGATTGGCCAGCAGCAGGTTGTCGAAGAACCGGGCTGTCGCCATAGAGCCCTGATCCTGCCTGCGTTGGATAGCCACGCCTGATGTGGCATTAGTGCGCCGGCCGAGAAGCTCGTCGGTGACACCGGACGCCTGTTGCACCATCGCGATCGAGCGCGACATGAGCTCAAGATGGTACTGCGAGAGATCGCGATCGGCATTGAGAGTGACCTCGGATCCTCGTTTCTTGCGGATTAGGGCGTCGGGCCGCGAGGCCTCTTCAAGGAACTCCTCGACCGTCATGTCATCGGGGATTGCGTCCTCGTCCATGATGATCTTGGACGTCGACAGGATGTGGAGCGCCTTCGAAGCGCGCTTGTTGATGTCCTGCTGGATGTCCTTCAGACGCCGGATCATGCCGTAGGGCATGTTGTCCTTGCCGCGGCGATAGCCCCAGAGGGGCGTGAATGGGAAGCGGTTGTGCCGGTATGGCGATTCTGAAAACCAAAGCATGCCAGCAGTGGTGAAGATCGCCACGTGCATGCGCATGGTCATGCGGGTGATGAGCTCGGCCTCGCCTCGCGCAACTGCATCGCCATGTGCGCGAGAATACTGGTCGTAGATCTCGCCGTTGAAAGGGCCGCCGCGAATGCGCTTTGTCTCGACGGGCATCATGATCCACCCTTCGATCAGGCGCACCCGCCGGCGCTGGTAGCCGGTGATGCGTGCCGAGGTGGTCGACTGCCCATTGTTCTGGATCGCGTTCTCGACGTCATCCATGGCGTCATCGCCATATTGGTCGAGCTGCGAGTAGGCATCGCTGTCAGCTGCCGAACGTTCCAGCAAGGCCTTCCGGTTGCGGAACAGCGCCTGTGCGATGTCGAGGTCGGCCCATTTGGAGCGGAACACGTAGCGCGCATCCGACAGGTCCAGTTCCGTGGACGCCGAATCCCACAGCATGTTCCGCCAGCTCTCATAGCGGGTGTACGTGGGTTCGTCGTCCGAGTCGTCGCGCACACCATCTTCGATCCAGCCGAGGCCCACCTTCACCTGGTCCTCGAACGCGCGCGATATGTGGAACGGCTCGCGGTTCGTGTCGGACAGGTACTTGAGCAGCTGCGTCTTCCGCTCGGCCGACTTGCCGTCGGTCTTGCGGCGCGGCAATACCTTGAAATCAGTGCGTGCCCGGCGTTCGGTGCCGGTCACCCAATCGATCGATGCGGAAATGACGTTGTAGACCAGGGGCACCTGGCCGCGATCTCGCACCTCATCAGCATCTTCTTCGTCCCACTGCTCGTTGTCATAGTAGGCCTCGTCCTCGGCCTGTTGAGCGCGGTTGTTGTGCTGCCGATCGAGTTCGGTCGTGTAGTAGTCGAGCAGTCGATGGTGCATCCGCACCATGCCTTCGCCGTCGAGCTTGTTGACGCGCCGGCCCTTCGCGGGCGCCTCACCCCCATCGGGGATGGGCGACTTGTACGCCTTCTTGCGGACGGTGCCGTCGGTTGCCGCCAGATCAAACATCTTCGGATATCTCCACTTCGCGAATGCGGCCGGTTTCGCGCTCCTGGATGGTGACATCCAGGATCGGGGTGGAGCGATCAGCCTGATAGGGTGGCATCTTGAGCAAGTCGCCGAGATGGTCGGCGATCAAACTGAAGACGCGGTGATGGTTGCGGAAGTTCTGCGGGTTGAGACGAAGCGCCTCAAGGAAACCCACCATACTGCGCGCCGCCTCGCGTGAATCGCCGATCTCCTCCGACCAGATCCACGCCTTGTCGATGGTCACCACACATGGGATGGCGCGCTCGCTGCCGTCATCGCCTGTGCGGATGATGGCCATGCACGGCCGCCAACGGTCATCAAGCCGTATCCAAGAGCCGATGGCCATGAGCTCGCCGCGCGTGGCAGTCCAGTGGCGCTTGGTGAGATCCAGTGTGGGCGCGTTCATCTCGTCTCCTCGTTCGGGGCGAGGTCGGCGCTCAACGAGAGCTTGGTGATTCGACCGCCCGTGTAAACGTCAAATTCTGATACGATGCGGACGGCCTGCTCTGCAGACGCGCCCATGGCCATGGCACCCATGGCGATCTCGTTGCCGCTGCCTTGTGCGTGGAAGGCCGCGTTGGCCCACTGCATGACGCCTTCAGGGGAGAGCACAGCGACGCGCTTGTCTGAAACGGCGACAAGACCCCAGACCGGACGTTCCGCCGACACCTTGGGGTAGTCGGCGCGAACAGCGCCGGCGTCCAGCCAGGCAATAACCTCATCGAGCATGCCGCTCGCGCCCGAGATGCCTACAAGCCATCCCTTCTTGGTTCGGCCGACTTTCTGGGCTTCGCCACGGGCCATGTCGCCGCCCGTCACCTGGCTATCCGCCGCCATGACACCGTCTCGATAGGCAATCGTCGTCATGACGACATCCCACTTCTCCGTCTCTTGGGGGCGCCGCGGCCGTTGCTGTTGGCGCTACGCAGCAGGTGCGCAACCTGAGCCTTCTGGCGCAGCGCGTCGGTGGCGTGCGTATGCTCGTTGTCGAGCACCGTCTCGCTCCAGATGCCCATGCGCTCGTTCCAGACCTTGGAGTAGCCGTCGAGATGACGGACACCACCGGCGCAGCGCTCCTCGTCGTATCGATGGTTGACCATGTCCTGGCGCAGCTGATCGATGCCGACTGTGAGGTCGTGGATGCGAGGGACGATCTCGATGTTGCGGAGGCCGAGGTCGTAAAGCATGTCGTGCGGCGTCTTCATCTGCTCCGCACCCTCATGCTTGGTATTGCCGTCGTGCGGCAGGTAGTGCTTGCCCCAAACGAAGGTGTGTTCGGTCATGAACTTGTTCAGCTCGCGAACGACGGTGATGTAGGGCTCGCCGCTCATCTCTATGCAGGAGATGAAGTTGTCCCAGGGACCGTCCTTCTGGTGCAGCCACACGACCTTGTTGTCGCGCAGATCCCAGAAGGTGTTGACCGGCCGGTCCTGGAGGATTGGGAGCTTGCAGATGCGGCGCTCGCGGCGGACACGTGCCATCTGCTCGGAGAGCCACAGGCCTTCCGACGAGACTGTGAATGCCTCATCAAGCGTCGACGGATATTGCCGCCACATCTTTTCGTTCGAGCCGCCGAAGTCGCTGTCCCGCTTCTTGACGTACCAGGCGCGCTTGCGGACGCTGATGTCGCGGCCGATCGCAGCCTCGACGCGGAAGAAGTAGGCGTTGTCCTCGGGGGTGATGATGACGTGTTCGGGGTCGAGCTCATACTCGGGCGCATCCCACCAAGAGGCGAAATGCAGCATGTAATCCATCGGCGTCAGCGGCGTGCCGAGCTGCTTAATCTTGTCGGCCGCGCGCACCATGTCGGAGAAGGTTCCGAACGGGCTTTCCACCGTCGATTCGATGACGATGACGCCGTACGTGTCGACAGATGGCAGTGAGCCTTCCTGGATTTCGTTAGCGTGGTGCGGGTTCTTCGCGCAGATTTGGCCGTACTCGGAAACATGCAGGTACTGCAGCGTGTTGCCGCGCGTTGAGGTGGCGACAAGGATGCTCGACCCGTGCAACCACACCAGTTCGTGCTTGTTGTCGTACTTGAGCGGCGCCATCTGGTGGACGATCGGCGGCAAGCGGTCCCATGCGAACTTCACCTTCTTGGCGAAGATCTGAAGCGCCGTCGTGTCGTCCTGGGCGATGACGACAGCCGAGGTGTTGGGCACGAAGATGCAGGCGTCCAGCATCATGATCTGCACGACGGTGGAGAAGCCGCGCTGCCGGGCCTTCGGGATAACGTTTCGGTACCAGATGTTGTCGAGGAAGCGCTGTTGCTCCGGCCAGGGCTGGAACAGGACCGCTTTGCCCTCCTTGTCGGACACCCAATAGATGTTCCGCATACGCCAATGAGGGCGCTTCAAGGCAAAGATCAGCTCGGCCTCGATCATCAAGCCGATCGGCTTGGCAAGAATGGCCTCCTGCTCCTCCGGTTCCAGCTCCTCGAAAAACTTCGCCTGCTCGGCCGGCGTGAACCGTGGCTTCATCGGCTGCTATCCTTCGGACGGATAGACTGGCCGGCAATCTGCTCGAACAGTTGGCGCAAGGGCTCGTCAGCCGACACCACCTTGCGGTCTTTCCAGGCCTGCACGTCGACGTGTCGACCTAGCAGCTCCTTGATGCGGGATTTGTCGGCCCACTTGATCTTAGTGAGGACAGCGTTCGGCTTCCGCGAGCGCTTCAACGCGCCGCCATGTGCTTGGGCCTCTCTCTCATCGGTGGCGTCGTCGTCTTCGGTGGCGATGGATACCACCTCAAGCCCAGTCACCAGGCCCTGACGCCAGATCGCCGGCCATTCCCGCACGGGCTTGAGACTGCCGTCGTCGTTGTACAGGTCGCCGATGTCTGCTTCTGCCTCGGCGCGCAGGCGCTTTCGCAGCCATTCGGCATCGCTCAGCGCCTGATCTTCGCGCTTGGCGACCGCCGCTGCGATGGCCTTCGCGATGTCAACATTTGACAACAGGCGGGAACCGATCTGCCGCGCAGTCTTGGGGCTGTAGCCTGCGCGCACGGCCGCTTGGGTGGCGTTCAGGTCCTTGAGGTATTCCGCCACGAACAGACGCTCGCGCGGGCTATCGCGCCGCACGGTTGGCTGCTTCTTCGTGGCGGCCTTTTTTGCCATCAGCGATAGGTGCCCTTCGCCTCGCGGATCGCGGTTTCGCGGCGATCGTGCCAATGCTCCAATGACGCATTGACGATGTGTTGGGGCACGCCCGCTTCGACTGCGGCGGCCGCGATGTCCTTGATGCTCTCCTCAAGGGCGGCGCTCTGATCCGCCAGCCGCGACCTGGCCAAAGCAATCTTGCCGGCCTCTACGCCGGCCGTGGCGATGAACACGCCGCTGGCCGCCGACATCTTCGCCTCGAACTCGTCGATGGTCATCGCGTGCCTCCGAGCACCACAGCAATGCGTTCCATCTGCTCGCGGATCTTCGATGCCAGCATGTTGATGTCGATCGACGAACGTTCGACCTGTTCGAAGAAGCTGCTGGAGGTTTCGCGTCCCAATGGTCCGCTGTCATTGGGCTCGTGGCCGCACAGCCCGTCGGTAACAGACGTGACGAGCTCAAGCGTCTCGCGCAGGAAGTTAACGCTTTCGGTCAGCTTGCTTGCCAACGGTATTGCGATTGGGCTGCCTACACGGCCATGGCCGGATAGGGCGCTTTCGGCGGGGGTCAGCTTCTGCTGCTTCACTCTTCCGTCTCCTTGGTGTTGTCGTTCGACTGCTTCAGCGCCAGGTGGATGCGCATGTTCATGGACAGCAGGACCGTGTTCACGGCGTTGCCGTCCAGGCCGGCCACGCTCGCAGCGTCGATCAAGCCGTTCATCGTCGTCTCGTAGGCGTCGGTCTGTTCCGCCAGCCCCTTGAGGTAGGCGTTGGTGACTGCCAGGGCTTCCTCGCGCAGTTCTTCGAGGGTCATTGCACGATGCCCCGTATCGCTTGCAGCATCTGACGTTCGAAATCTGCGTCGACAGCCCGAGCACGACTGGCGATTTCGGCTCGGAAACGGTGAGCAGTCGCGGGATGCATGATCATGGTGTCGCCGACCATCAAAACACTTGGGTCAGGTAGTGCTTTCGAAACGATATTCTGCGCATGACCTCGACGGAGACGTCGGCGTGCGCGGCCAGGTGAGCGGACGCGCGACCAATCCTCTGGGCCTGGCACAGTGCGCGAATGGTCCTCGACTATCCGTAGCATCAGGCCATCCCCATCGCGGCCATGTAGAGGTCGAGGATCGTCTGCGCCTCATCGCGCTCGGCCTGGTCCTGCTTGCGCAGACGGATCAGTGTGCGAATGGCTTTGGTGTCGAAACCTGTGCCCTTCGCCTCCGCGTAGACGTCCTTGATGTCGTCGGCGACCGTCTTCTTTTCCTCCTCGAGGCGTTCGATACGCTCGATGAATGCGCGCAGCTGGCCAGCGGCGATCGTCTGTGATGCCTCAGTGCCCATATCGGTGTCGGAGAACATCTCGGTCGTTTGCTTGCAAACGTCCTGGCCGGCAGCCTTCTTCAAGGCGCTCATCGGGATAGGGCCTGTGGTCTTGCCGTTAGCGGTGATTGTGAAGGTGTCTTCGCTCATGCCATGGCCCTTTCTCGTGGCGCTTGGGGGATGTCAGACGTGACCGGCCACCGGGTCTTGCGAAGCAGCTTCCCAAGCCGAACCGTGCTTTCGACGGCTCGCTCGCCATGCTCGCCACGTATGTTGCCAAGCCACTGACGCCATTCCGGCCGGTCAGGCGTGATGATGAAATCTCCGTCCCGATCGAATGGAGGCGCGCCGTCCAGTTCGACGAACAAACGGGACTTGAGGTAGGGCATCATCAGCGGGGCCTTGCCCCGGGCGACCATCAGGCGACAGTACGTGCGTGCTAGCGCGGCAGCCTTCGGCCGATCGGCCTCGCTCAACCGAGAGAACAGCGCGAAGGCGGCATCGATGCGGTCAGGCAGGTGTTCCTTGCTCCAACCTTCGACCATCTGGTCGAAGTCGGCGCCTGCAGGGGGTAGGGGGGAATGGGTATTATTTTCTGGGTTCTTATTTATCCGTCCTGATTTTCCAGTTTCTGGATTTTCAGGAAGTGGGTCGGGGGCCACTTCCGGCTTTTCAGGAAGTGGTTTTGCCACATCCGGATTTTCAGGAAGTGGCTCCGATGCGGGCTGGGCATCCAAGCGCATGCGCGTCAGCACTGCGCAGTCGTAGACAAGATAGTTGTGGGCGATGATGCGCCGGCTCTCATCGCGCTGCACGTCGACCTCGATGTAGCCCGCGTCCTTGAGCTCGCCGAGCAGGCGATAGGCCTTATCGCGGCCGATGTTCCCGGCACGACGGATGTCGTCGATCTGGACGCGCCAATTGTCCGGCTTGGCGAGCAGGTAGCAGAGCAGCCCGCGCGCCTCGAACGAGATGGTCTCGTCTTCAGCGACGGCGTTCGGGATGATGGCGAATTTGTCGGAGCGTTGGCGGGTAATGACAGTCACGAGCCGCTGTCCTCCCGGCGTCGCTGTCGACGCCCCATCTGCTTGGCGAGGCTACGGGCCTCTTTCTTGCTGCGAACGCGCAGCTTGTGCGTCGCCGTCGGCGGCCGCTCCATGATGGTCATCACCACACCGGTCTTCGGATCGAGTTGTGCCCGGAAATCGCGGGCGAAAGCTTGTGACAGGCCAGACAGGGACGCGGCCACGACTGACGGAACGAGGATCAAGTCCCGCACCGCCTCAATGGTCGTGCCGGCGGCCGTACAGTGTTGAAACGCGACTGCCGGCGGCTCTTTCGGCGGGTCACTGGCAGGAACAAAGATGCCAAGCACGCGCTGGACGTAGCGCGTGACCGCGTGAAAGCTGACTTTGTCGGGTGGCGGTGGCGGCGCTACCTGCATCGTGGCCGCTCCTGCCGCGACCATCTGGCCCAACCCTCTACGTCTCGCTGTGCCAATCGGTCATAGACTTGGCTGACCGACGTCACGGGCTGCCATGGTTGGGCAAGTTCGAGCGCAGCCAAGAAAGCGTGCGCAGAGCTTCCGCAAGGCACTCCAAGCGGAAGCGGTCGTGCTCGCTTCGGCGCCTGCGGCGCGTTTTCAGCTGTCGCTCGAACAATGTCGCCGAGAGTTCGCAAATCTGCGCGTCGAGGCTGGGCGGATCGTTCAAGCTCTGGCTTCATTTGGCCGCCTCACCATCCCCCATAGGTCCGGCGATGCCTTGAAGTTCATGGCTTCCAGGTCTGCGCTCATCCTCACGAAGAACTTCGGCGGTATCTTCCTGCGGGTGCGCCAGACCCTGACGGATTCCGACGTATTGAGCCCGTACATCGAAGCAACAGTGGGATTGCCGCCCAAGGCATCGAGCACTTCGTCTACGGAGTGAAGGGTGGTTGAACGAGGCAAATCAGTCGCTCGATATTTATGAAAATCGTCGCGAACATACCAACAAATGATTGGTGCGCAAGCCGCCAACGTATTCGAACTAGACGCCAACAAATTTTTGGTACAAATTGTTGGTACCCAAGTGTAGATGAGTATTGCGTGGGGGAGTGTTGGGCGTGGCGGATACCGGTGCGGAAATAGATACCAGCAAAGAGGCCATCGGGCGGAGGCTCAAGGCTGTCCGCGCAGTGTATGGATGGCCGCAAACCCAGATGGGTACACTCTTAGGGATAACCGGCCAGCGCTGGAATACCTACGAGCAGGGGAAGTCAGTACCTCCGCCAGACATACTATTCAAGATTTGGCAGCTAACAGGCGCAAGTACGGACTATGTGCTCATAGGCCGGAAATACGGCATGCCTGCCGAGTTGCTTACCAAGCTCGACGATCATCTGAGGACCCCTGCGACGCGGAAGCGCGCTTAGTCCATCTGTTGTTGCGAATGAAAAAGGCCAGGTGCATTTCGCGTCTGGCCTTTTTGCTGTCTCGCGGTCCCGACTAGTTGTGCTCGGATGAAATCACCCTGAGCTCGACAGTGCGCGCCGCCAGCGCGGTAGCAGGGCTGGGTGGGCACAGGAAGACATCGTGGATCTCCCTGAGGTAATCGATCACAGCGCGAGCGTCGTCGGGGTCCTCGGGTAGCATCGAAAGCAGCTGGGCTGCTTGGCGACGCCTCCATGCATCTCTCCCAGGCGAATCGCTTCCATTTGCAACGTACATTCTCTCACTCCTCTTATACCGATGGTCGCCGCCAATTCATTGGAGACGACTGCGTATCGTCACCAATAATTTGTTGGTACGTGCGTTGACGCACCAACAAATCGTTGGTAATCATCCGACATAACCGATGCCCCCGCCGCCCGAGGTGAGAGCGTCTAAACGTCGCGAGGAGGTGTAAGACGTGCGCGGTTGTTTAGAATTTAAATTAATCATGAAAGGTCGAATCATCGGCCTAGTTGTGTTGGTCTATATTGCCGCAGCCCTTGCCAGCACTGGCGAGACTACGGCGATGGCTAAGTGCTTGGACCATTCTTCTTTCGACAACTGCCATAGCTCCATCGTTCGTTGAGGTTGCTGTGGCCGTCGCCGTAATCGTCCCATTCCCTCAGGAACGTCCGAACGCCGCAGGCGCAAGCATTGCGGCCGCAGTCGGCATGTTCAGCAGCTGGTCTATCGATATGCCGCCGACCGGAAGCACCGGGGACAAGGCGCTCGATAAGCGGCTCTCCGATGATTTCCGTGGGCTCATCGCCCACGATGGCCTGCAAGCTCGCCTCGACTGGCTTCGCGACGAAGTAGGGCTTGAACACGAAGCTCCGGCGATCGGCGCCCAGATTGACCCGCGCCTGAATGTACTTCGGCGCTGGTGGCTCGATCTGTTCGCCGCCGGCTTCCCTTTCGAAGATCTCGAATAGTCCGCGCGTAGCGTTTTGCGGACTGGCCCGGCGAGGTGCTCCCCCAAGCCCCCCCTCGCTGCACCTCGCCGGGCAATTGCGTTTCATCACCCACAACACAGGAGAATGCCTATGCGAACGCACCATGCCCCGGCGGCAGAGCCGACTTACAACGAGCGTGACCATCAGAGGATGGAAACACTGCTGCACCTGACATCCGACATCGTTAGGTCGGTTGCAGCGTCTGTGCCGGCCAATGCTATCCCGACCCTGATTAAGGACGTTCACACGGCTCTGTCAGAGATCGCCACACCGTCGTCTCAGACCTCGGCGGCGACCGAGCTCGTCCCCGCCGTAAACCCCAAGAAGTCGGTTTTTGATGACTTCATCATCTGCCTGGAAGACGGCAAGAAATTCAAATCTCTCAAGCGTCACCTCAAGACGAGCTACGACATGACGCCCGAGGAATATCGGGCGAAGTGGAGCTTGGCCCGTGACTATCCGATGGTCGCGCCCGCCTATGCCGCCCAGCGTTCGCACCTGGCGAAGACTATGGGCCTAGGGAAGAAGCCCAAGCGCGCCGCGATGCAATGACCCTCGCACCGGCCGTCGCGAGGCGGCCGGTCGCTAATCTCCCACCTGGGCGCGACAATGACCTTCCCAACCGCTGAACAAATTGCCACCGCCATCGTTTTGGCCGCCCGACAGTTCGGCGACGACCCGATGGCTGTAGCGCGGGGCGAGCCGTTCCATCGCTCGCGTCACATGGCTGTTGTCGCGCTGATGGAGGTCTTTCCGGATGCGCCCAAGCGCGGACTTGCCAGATGTTGCGGCTACGGCGCTCCGAAGGGCCTCGCGTCAAGCCTCAAATACGCCCGCTCCCAGCCGTGGTGGAGCGACGATCTCATAGATGAAGTGGTCGGTGCCCTTGTCGCCGACCAGTATGGGGAGCAATCCGAATGAACGACCATGCTGACGCGCCGGCTGGCGCGGCCGATGACATTGAGCTCGACCCCGCCGAATTCGCGGAGCCCGATGTGGTGCTGCAAGAGCTTGAATACCTTCGCAAGGACGTCCAGCGTCTCGGCGACTATCACAAGTCCACCGTGATCGAACTCGGCGAGGCTGAAACCAGCCGGGCGCAGCTGCGCGCTGCCATGGATCGGGCATTCGCTGCATTCAAGAAACAGGACGCCGAACTTGCCACCGACATCGGTCGCCTGCGTTCGAAGTCGGCGACCGCCAAGGCAGTGCTCGCCAGCCGCCAGCGCGCGGTGCTGGAGCTTGAGCAGGTGCTCGCCTGATGGCCAAGGCCAAGAAGTACCCCGACGGGCCGGGCAACAATCACCAGACGCCTTACAGCGCTATTCCGGCGCTCCTGCCGCATCTGCACGGCATCAGGCGGTTCGCCGAGCCGTGCCAGGGCGAGGGGAAGCTTGTCCGGTGGCTGGAGTACCACGGGCTGGAATGTGCCTACCGCGGTGACATCATCACCGGCCAGGACGCCATGGAAGTGCCGTTCGATCTTTTCCCGATCGACGCTATCATTTCGAACTTCCCCTGGGAGCGAGCCATCCTGCACCCTCTTATCGAGCGGTGCATGCAGTTCGCCCCAACATGGCTGCTGTTCGATACCGATTGGGCGTTCTCGCAGGCGGCAACGCCTCTGATGCCGCATTGCAGCCACATCGTAACTGTCGGCCGCCTCCGTTGGGTGCCGGGCACTCGGCATGGCGCGATGGATTACTGCGCCTGGTACCGGTTTCACGCGCAGCACGTCGACGGCCCGCGCCTGATCCCCGCACGCACAGACAACCTCGACCACAACTACGAGCCCGCGCTCGTTGACCTTTGACATGGAGGAAGCACCTTGGAAATCACCCAACGCGTATCTCTGCCGCTGAACGCCCTGCAGTTCGGCCATGAAGCCAATCCGCCGATCAATGCACGCGTCGTCGGCCGCGCCGAGGCCGTACAAGCACTGTCAGCGTCCATCCTTGCCCACGGCCTGATCCATGCATTGTCGGTCAAGGATCAGGATGGGACGTGGTATGTCGCGGATGGCAACCGCCGCCTTGCCGCCCTGCGGCACTTGGCCGAGCAGGGCAGCATCCCGTCCGACTGGCAGGTCAAGTGCGACCCGCTCGCCGAGGGACAAACGGCTGACGAGATATCGCTGGCGGCCAACTTCGAACGCGTCCCGCTTCACGAAGCCGACCAATACGCCAAGTTCTACGAACTGACTGCGCGCGGCCTTAAGGAAAAGGCGATCGCCCAGCGCTTTGGAATTGACCCCAAGCGCGTCGGCCGCATGCTGGCACTCGGCAGACTTTCCCCGAAGATTATTGATTGGTGGCGTGAGCAGGAGATCAGCAACCAGGTCATCGAAGTCGTACGCGCTTTCACCTTGGCACCATCGATCGAGGAGCAGGAGCGTGTCTTTGAAAGCACCCTCGAAAGCGGACGCATGTGGGCCCATTCCATCCGCGAAGCCTTCGGCGCCGGCGACCACAACGCAAAGAAGCTGTTGACGTTTGTCGGCACCAAGGCATTCCGTGCCGCCGGCGGGTCAGTAATCGAGGATCTGTTCGGAGAAAACAATTCGATCTCTGATCCCGCTCTCTTGGCTCGTCTGGCCGACAACAAGATGCGCGCTAAGGCGGACGAGCTTGAAAAGGACGGCTGGTCGTGGGTCGCACTTGGGTCGGAGCTTCCCGACAACTGGCGTTACTACTGGTCGAAGCTTCCTGAGCCTGTCTCCGACGAGGACAAGGCCCGTTCCGGCGCGGTGGTTCATCTTGACCATGATGGTAAGCTGGAGGTTCGTCTCGGCGTCCTAAAGCCGGCCCCTGCCACCGCCACGTCGAGATCCACAGGTGAGAGCGAAACCAACGAGCCATCTATCTCCAATGCGATGTCTGACCGCTTGTCGGTTCAGGCGACCAATGCTCTCCGTGTCGCCTTGGCTGATGAAGGCCGCATTGGTCTGGTCGCGTTGCTGGCAGGCTTTCTATCTGGAGCCACCAACGCGCCGGTGAAGGTCAAACACGAAGGGCACGGTCGGACCGGCGGCTACGATCCCAACACGGAATCCTTCACCGGGGCTTTCAACCGGCTGGCGGCAATGACAGACGAAGCGCTGTTTTCTGTCGCTGCTGGAATCGCCGCCCAGGCGATCGACCTGACATCCCCGTATGCTCCAGCCCAACGCGGTTTCCGTCCCCCGGTTCGCACGCTAGCCGATGCCATTGACGGAAACCGGATGTATGTCGCCCTGCGCGACCAGTGCGACTTCAAAGACTATTTCGCCGGCATCTCCAAGCCGCTGATCCTCAAGGCGATATCCGAAGCCGTCAACGAGGATGAAGCGCGCAAAGCAGGTGCGCTTAAGAAGGCCGAGCTCGTCGCGTTCGCGGTTAAGAACGTGCCTCCTACCGGCTGGCTGCCGCCGCAGCTGCGTACTGCGAGCTACCCGATGGGTGACATCGACGACACCGGCGAACTCGTCCAGGCCGCTGAGAACAAGTGAAATGATCGCGACTGTCCCGCTCAAGGCATATGCGGTGCTTGAGCATTCCGAAAACACAGGTGCAGTCTTCTTTGCGCGCTACTCCATCGTGGCGCGCAGGAAGGGAGCCGACGAGTTTGCCGATGGCGACATAGCCGGCGTCTCCTGTCGCCGCGCACCTTGGGCGGACGCCTACGCGACGACCGGCCTCCCAGCGGCTGTGTGTATCGATCACGGCTGGAATTTCGAATGCTGGGGGTGCGGGGCAAAGATCGATGA
This sequence comes from Aminobacter sp. MDW-2, assembly GCF_014250155.1. NCBI lineage: Bacteria > Pseudomonadati > Pseudomonadota > Alphaproteobacteria > Hyphomicrobiales > Phyllobacteriaceae > Aminobacter > Aminobacter sp. MDW-2. Next base: position 136,241 of record NZ_CP060197.1, on the reverse strand, counting down.
GTATTGGCTGGACGAGAACAGCCTGACGTCTGCCGACGTCGTCGGAAACCAGCGTGGCTCTGTCTATTGCTGCGCCGGTTGCAAGGAGCGCTCCGAGGAACGACAGCGCCAGGTCCAGTTGCGCAAGGCAGAGGCCATCGAAATGGCCAAGCGCCTGGTACTGAACCGCTTCCCTGGCGCGCAGTTCCGCGAAGGCGACGGCTTCACCCACGCCTACGTCACAGATTGGGACGGTCATTGGCTCATCGCCAGTGTCCAGGTCGCCTTCGACTTCCCCGGCATGGCCGTCGCGCCGGCGACCTTCCGCATAGAAGCGGATGCGCTTCGCTTCCCGATCGGCAACCACGTGCCACGCTATTACTGCGCCGCCGGCGACCGCGAGGCGTTCGAGGCCTATGCCGCAGCGACCAAGGCGAGGGGGCTGCCGGCCGCCCAATGAGCAGCAAGCGCACCTTCACCGTCGAGGAAATCGAGCGCGTCCTGGCGGCCGTGGCCTACATCGTCGTGCGACACGGCGAGGAATACGTGCCGCTGCTGGACCGCGTCGAGCAAGAGCTCGAGGAGGCGCGCAAGCGGAGCTCGCAGCGCGATCGCGCGCGCCGGATCCTCGCTTCTCTCACAAAGGAGGTCAAAGGTGCGCAGGCGGTATGAACGCGATCTTCAGCATGTGCCTCTGCTTTTGCTCCAGCGTCGGCCCCGACCCGTATTTCGGGCGATGCCACTTGTGGCCCATGAGCGATGCAACCACCTTCTCGGGCGCCTCAACGGCTGTCAGCCTGTCCTCGAATGTGTGACGAAGGCTGTAGAGCGAATGCTTGCTCGTCGGCAGCAGCTTCTTGGCAACGAAGCAGTCGTTGACCAGTGCCGAGAGAGAATCGGCCTTGTCGTGGTAGCGCGGGAAGCCCTTGGGTTGAAGTCGCATCGCTGCCAGTGCCACACCCACCAACGGGATGTCCCGCTCCGAATGGTCAGTCTTGAGCTTGCGGCCAACTGCGCGGATCTGGACGTGGGGCACCGGGGCATCAAGCCGAATGTGCTCGGGAAGCAGGTTTGCCGCCTCGGACAGGCGCATGCCGGTGTCAGCAATTACATACACCAGTCGCCGGGCCTCGGGGTTAAGGTCGTCCAGAGCGCCGGTGGCCAGTATCACCTTCTGAACATAGTCGGCTTCGAACGCCGCACGCTGAGCCTTTATTTCACCGCTAAGGCGCAGCTTGGTGAAAACGTCAGGCAGGCCAAGCTGCAGATTGAGGTCCACAGCGCTCCACATCTTGCTGACATGGCCGATATCCTTGTTGGCAGTGCCAATGTTGATCTCCTCGGCAAGAACCCGGTTCTGCAGCCATATACGAAACTCGACGCCATCGGCTCGTTTGACGGTGCGGATATCCTTGTCGGTGACCACCGAAATCAGGTTGTCGAGTGCCCGCTTCTTCGGGTTTCGCCACTTGCGCACCTGGTTGTCCGACATCTGTTTCAAGGTCACGGCCTCGATCTTCTCGAACTCGGGGAGCAGGTTGGACAGCTTGAACGAAGGCTTCGGCGCGCCACCGAGAACAGCATCGACCTCGGTGCCCAGATCAAGGGCCTTGCGCTCCAGCAGGCTGTTAACCCGGTCCACGATCTGTTCGAAAGCGCCGGCCGAAAGCTCGGCCACGGTTTGGTACTGCATCCCCAGCGCGCGGGCTCGCTTTTGGGCTGCCTCGAACCTTTGACGAGCTTCGGCGGATTCGCCATTGGTGAGCGCCTGCCAGTACGAGGTGAGCTCGGCGTCGAGCTTGGTGACAACCTCCTTGGCACGCAGGCCGCGGGGATCGTCGGCAACGGCTATATCGGTGCTGATGCGCACCAATCCACGATTGTCGACAGCCTCGAATGCCTTGGGCACTCGGCGCACGAGATACCAAATGCCGTCCCGCTTGTGCGGTTTCGGCTTCCCCACTTTACGCATTTCGCCCGCCCCATTGTTACGCAGTTTGTTACACAGTATAAGGGGCAGAACGTTTCTGGAAAGTCAATGAAAGCGGAAAAGATGAGGTTTTACAGGTCGATGAGGGTAGGGCAGCTGGCGGAGAGAGCGGGATTCGAACCCGCGTTACGGTCTCCCGTAAACACACTTTCCAGGCGTGCGCCTTCAACCACTCGGCCACCTCTCCGCATGCGCGCTGTGCGCCGGCTGGTTATGCCGGGCCGGTTGGGAGTGCGCGCATCTCCTTGGCGTCGGCTCGTCGAGCCGTCATTCGGGTGCAGCCAACCTGCCGGGCACCCATCGCCTGCCACCGAACACATTAGCGTCCGGCTGCGGGGCTCATCTAGTCGATCCTGCGCCGCTTGCCAAGCGCTGACGTGGCAAATGTTATCAGGCAAAACGATCGTCGTGCTGCGCAGCGCCGGCAAAGCCACCATCCGCAGCGGCGAGGCGCCTTGCTGGCACCGTCGCCGCCCTTATTGCAAGTGCCTGGCGCTCTGTCACAAACTGCTTTGAAGGGCAGGGGGAGATTCGATGTCGTCAGAGAGCGAACCGTCCGGCTGGGACATCTGGCGCTGGCTGCCGGTGGCCTGGCTGTGCCTCGTCATGGCGCTCAGCGCGCGCGGCATCGACGCCAGCTTCGCCATCATGCTGGATTTCTCGATGCCGTCGGCAGTGCTGGGGCTGATCTATGTCTCGGTCGCCTTCAGCGCGGTGACGATCGGCTGGGGCATCTACCTGGCCGTGCTCGCCTACAATCGCGATCGCAGGTTCCGGCGCGCCTTCACCATCTGGCAATGGGCGATCATCGCCTTCCTCGTCCTCAAGCAGGTCTATATTCTTGTCATGCCGAATTTCGCCTTTGGCCTCGTCGGTCTCGCCTGGGACGGCGGCGAGATCGCCATCGGCCTTGCCATGATCTGGCTGGTCGGCCGACAGGACCAGCCACAAGCCTTGTTGAGCAGTGGCCCGCACGAGCGGCCGCGTCTGCTGGTTTCGATCGTCGCCGCCATCCTCGGCGTCATCGTCGGTGCAGCAGTTGGCGCGGGTGTCGGGCTCGCGCTGGGCACGGGCATATCCGAAGCCACCGATATGAGCTGCTTCGAGGGCGCCTGCGGCTATTTCGTCGTGCTGATCGGCCTCGGCGGCCTGCTGGTCGGCGCGGTTGCCGGCGGCATCTTCGCCGTCTGGCGGGCCAATCGCCGCAAGTCGAAGCCGCCAGTCCCGCCGCAAACGTCTGTCAATTAGCCGTGTCTTCGATTGCACCCACCGGCGGCGCGGCCTATTTCTCGTTCATAACCGATATCCAGGACCGCCGATGATCCGCTTCGTGTTCCGTCTTGCCGCCGCAATAGCGCTTTCGGTCGCCGTCATCATGGCCGTGCTCGACGCCACCCGCACCGTCGCCGTGTCACGGCTGGTGATGACGCCGCTCGATACCAGCTGGTCGACGGCCTCGCCCGATACCCTCGCCGCGACCGAGACATTCGTCCGTGACAAGACCGGCCCGGCTGTCTGGGACAGCGTCGTCGTGCCGGTGCTCAACCAGCCGGGCTTCGCGGTCTTTGCCGTGCTCGCCTTCCTGCTCTACGCAATCGGCCACCGGCGCCGCGCCGGCCGCTTCACCGGCGAGGTCTGACGCGACGCCAGCAAGCTTCGGCGCAACGACGAGGAGGGAAGGCAGATGTTTTTCCTGAGCGACATGCTGAACAAGAAGCTCAAGCTGCCGACGTCTGGCGAAGCGCTGCCCGGCCGCGCGCGGGCGATTCCGACCGCATCGAAGCACTACGTCTCCAGGCGCCCGCTCAAGGGGCCATATCCCGAAGGCTTCGAGCAGGCGCTGTTCGGCCTGGGCTGCTTCTGGGGTGCGGAGCGCCTGTTCTGGCAGATCCCCGGCGTGTGGGTGACGGCAGTCGGCTATGCCGGCGGGCTGACGCCCAATCCGACATATCAGGAGACCTGCACCGGCCTTACCGGTCATGCCGAAGTCGTGCTGGTGGTCTACGACCCCGCACAGGTCAGCTACGGCGAGTTGCTGAAGATCTTCTGGGAGGCGCACGATCCGACCCAGGGTATGCGCCAGGGCAACAACGTCGGCACCACCTACCGTTCGGCGATCTACACCTTCTCCGACAGCCAGCAGGCCGAGGCGGTTGCCTCGCGCGATGCCTATCAGGAAGCGCTCAAGGCTGCCGGTCGCGAAAAGATCACCACCGAGATCGCCGCAGTGCCTCAGTTCTACTTCGCCGAAGACGATCACCAGCAATACCTTGCCAAGAATCCCTATGGCTATTGTGGCCTCAAGGGCACCGGCGTTGCTTGCGCGATCCCCGACAAGGCGGCCGTTTAGACATTCGTTTCAGACGCCATTTGCGATGCCTGTGCATTTTTCCAAAAGGTCAAGATTCCGCGTGAATTTTGTCTTGGCCCGTGCAAGATATGGCCATGCGCGGGGGGAGAGATCCTCGCCATGGGCCGTGCGGCAGCCGGAGGAACGGCTCGCGCGGCGATTGCAAAAAAGACAACCGACAGGGTGTGGATCACATGAAACGTATCGTCCTCGGCCTTCTGGCGGCCACCGCCATGTGCCTTCCGGCGCTCGCCGCTGATGTTCAGCCGGCGCTGCTCTACGATCTCGGTGGCAAGTTCGACAAGTCGTTCAACGAAGCGTCCTACAACGGCGCCGAGAAGTTCAAGGCCGAAACCGGCATTCCTTATGTCGAGTTCGAAGTCTCCAACGCCTCGCAGCGCGACCAGGCCCTGCGCCGCTTCGCCGAGGATGGCCGCAACCCGATCGTCATGGCCGGCTTTGCCTGGTCCGAGGCGCTCGCCAAGGTCGCTGCCGACTATCCGGACCTCAAGTTCGCCATCATCGACATGGTCGTCGAAAAGCCCAATGTGAAGTCGATCGTGTTCAAGGAGCATGAAGGCTCCTACCTCGTCGGCGTCATGGCAGCCCTTGCCTCGCAGTCCAAGAAGGTCGGCTTCGTCGGCGGCATGGACGTTCCGCTGATCCGCAAGTTCGGCTGCGGTTATGTCGGCGGCGCCAAGGCTGCCGGTGCGACCGAAGTCATCCAGAACATGACCGGCGACACGCCTGCCGCCTGGAACGACCCGACCAAGGGTGGCGAAATCACCAAGACCCAGATCTCGCAGGGCGCTGACGTGATCTACGCCGCGGCCGGCGGCACCGGCGTCGGCGTGCTCCAGGCTGCTGCTGACGGCGGCAAGCTCGGCATCGGCGTCGATTCCAACCAGAACGGCCTGCAGCCGGGCAAGGTGCTGACCTCGATGCTCAAGCGCGTCGACGTCGCCGTCTACAACGCCTTCATGGATGCCAAGAACGACAAGTTCGAAGGCGGCATCAACAATCTCGGCCTCAAGGAAGGTGGCGTCGACTACGCCATGGACGACAACAACAAGGCGCTCGTCACCGACGAGATGAAGGCAGCCGTCGAAAAGGCCAAAGCCGACATCATCGCCGGCACCATCCAGGTGCATGACTACACCTCGGACGACAAGTGCCCCTATTGATCCCTGCCTGAATGAAACGCGCCGCCGGATCCTGGTCCGGCGGCGTCGATCATTGTGGGCCAGTCCTCGGGACGGCAATCGATGTTCACGGTTACCGGAATTGGTGGCTTCTTCTTTCGCGCCAAGAATCCTCAGGCACTCGCTGCCTGGTACGAACAGCACCTCGGCATTTCAGACATCTCGCGCGCTGTCTGGCAGCAGCAGGCGGGGCCGACGATCCTTTCGCCTTTCAGTCGCGACACCGAGTATTTCGGCCGTCCAGAGCAGCAATGGCTGATCAACCTGCGCGTCGATGACCTCGATGCCGCGATGGCCGAGCTGAAGGCAGCCGGCATCGCGGTGGAAACGCGGGCGGAGTGGGACTCCGAGGTCGGCCGGTTCTGCCGGATTCACGATCCTGAGGGCAATCCGATCGAGCTGTGGCAGCCATCCGAAGCGGCTGGTCTGGCCTGAGGCTTGGCTCTGGCGCGGCGTCACCAGTGGGGCGGCTTGGTCACCGGCGTGTCGGGTGCCGTCTGCTCCTCGAGCACCAGGAAGCGCTCGGTGAGGGCGTCGAGCTTCTTCTGCATCCGCTCGATGGTCTTCCACTGTTCGGCGATCTGGCCGGAAAGCTCCTCGATCGTATGCTCCTGCTCAGCGGCGCGTATTTCGAGCGTCGTCAGCCGGTCATCGGGCGTGGTCATGGTCGATCCTCATTGGGGCGATCCTCATTGGGCCGTCATATCGGTCGTTGCCTCGAAATCGGCCGCGGAGCGGTCAATTCCTTGGGGTCACCAGGCGAGCCGATTGGCAGGGCAGTATCGGCGTGCTAGCTCTTTCGGCAAGCCATAACAAGAACATAAGAACCTGAGGTGGGACGGTCGTATGGCGGAAGCAGCTATCGAACTGATCGGCATCAACAAGAGTTTTGGTGCTGTCCGCGCCAACCGCGACATCGCGCTCGAGATACCGCGCGGGACGATCCACGGCATCATTGGAGAAAACGGCGCCGGCAAGTCGACGCTGATGTCGATCCTCTACGGCTTCTATCAGGCCGACAGCGGCGAAATCCGCGTCAACGGCAAGCCGGCCAGCATCAAGACACCCAACGATGCCATCGCCGCCGGCATTGGCATGGTGCATCAGCACTTCATGCTGGTCGAGAATTTCTCGGTGCTGGAAAACGTCATTCTCGGTGCAGAAGGCGAGGCGCTGCTCAACAAGTCCATCGCCAAGGCGCGCTCCGAGCTGCGCCGGCTGGAACAGGAATACGGCCTCGAGGTCGATCCAGATGCGATCATCGAGGAACTGCCTGTCGGCCTGCAGCAGCGCGTCGAAATCCTAAAGGCACTGTATCGGGGTGCTGAAATCCTGATCCTCGACGAGCCCACCGGCGTGCTCACCCCAGCCGAGGCCGACCACCTGTTCCGCATCCTCCAGCAGCTCAAGGAACAGGGCAAGACGGTGGTGCTGATCACCCACAAACTGCGCGAGATCATGGCCATCACCGACAACGTCTCGGTGATGCGCCAGGGCACGATGGTCGCCACACGCAAGACCAGGGAAACCACTGTCGAGGAGCTGGCCGAGCTGATGGTTGGCCGCCGCGTGCTGCTGCGCGTCGAAAAGGGCGAGGCCACGCCCGGCGCCGTCAAGCTTTCGGTCAAGAACCTGACGGTCAAGGATTCGCGCGGCGTCACCATGGTCGACGACGTATCCTTCGACATCCGCGCCGGCGAGATCGTCGGCATCGCCGGTGTCGCCGGCAACGGCCAGTCGGAACTGATGGAAGCCGTTTCCGGCATCCGCAAGGCGGTCTCGGGGACGGTCATGCTCGACGGCAAGCCGATTGATCTGACCGGCCAGGCCGACCCCGGCGAATTGCGCGACCGCGGCCTCGCCCATGTGCCGGAGGATCGGCATCATGTCGGCCTGGTGCTTGCTTTCGACGAAAGCGAGAACTCGATCCTCGGCTATCACGACAAGCCGCAATATCTCAAAGGACCGTTCCTCAATCTCGACGCGATCCAGAAGGACGCGCAGGAAAAGATCGAGAAATACGACATCCGCCCGGCCAATCCTCGGCTCAAGACCGCCAATTTCTCCGGCGGCAACCAGCAGAAGATCGTGCTCGCGCGCGAGATCGAACAGGACCCCGGGGTGCTGATCGTCGGCCAACCGACCCGCGGCGTCGATGTCGGCGCCATCGAATTCATCCACAAGCGCCTGATCGCCATGCGCGACCAGGGCAAGGCGGTTCTGCTGGTCTCGGTCGAGCTCGACGAGATCCGTTCGCTCTCCGACCGCATCCTGGTGATGTTCGCCGGCCGCGTCGTCGGCGAGCGCGGACCCGAAACCGGTGAAGGCGAGCTGGGGCTTCTGATGGCAGGCGTCGAACACAAGGAGGCCGCCGAATGAGCACGCCTTACGCAAAACTCCCGGCCTGGGCCGACTACGGGCTCATTCCACTGATCAACCTGCTCGTCGCGTTCGTCGTCGCTGGCCTCGTCGTGCTGCTTGTCGGCGAAAACCCGCTGCGCGCCGCCGTCATCCTTGTCGAAGGTGCCTTCGGCAGCGGCCAGGGCCTCGCCTACACGCTGTTCTACGCCACCAACTTCATCTTCACCGGCCTGGCGGTCGCGGTCGCCTTTCATTGCGGCCTGTTCAACATCGGCGGCGAGGGCCAGGCCTATATCGCCGGCCTCGGCATCGCCATCGTCGTCCTTGCCTTCGACAGCACGCTGCCCTGGTGGGTCGTCTTTCCGATGGCGATCATCGCCTCGGCACTGTTCGGCGCGTTGTGGGCGCTGATTCCGGCCTATCTCCAGGCCAAGCGCGGCTCGCACATCGTCATCACCACCATCATGTTCAACTTCATCGCCGCCTCGGTGATGGTCTACATGCTGGTCAACGTGCTGAAGCCGGCCGGCTCGATGGCGCCGCAGACGCGCCAGTTCGTCGAAGGCGGGCAATTGCCCAAGCTCGGCTGGCTGCTCGCCGAATTCGGCCTCACCGTCCGGCCCTCGGCGCCGCTCAACGTCTCGTTCCTGTTGGCGCTGGTCATGGCCTTCCTGGTCTGGGTGCTGATCTGGCGCACCAAGCTCGGCTACGAGATCCGCACCTTCGGCTTCAGCTCGAAGGCGGCGCGCTACGCCGGCATCTCGGAAACCCGCATCATCATCGTCACCATGCTGATTTCGGGCGCGCTCGCCGGCATGATGGCGCTCAACCCGATCATGGGCGACCAGCACAATGTGCCGCTCGATTTCGTCTCCGGCGCCGGCTTCGTCGGCATCGCGGTGGCGCTGATGGGCCGATCGCATCCGGCCGGCATCGTGCCGGCGGCGGTCCTGTTCGGCATGCTCTACCAGGGCGGTGCCGAACTGGCCTTCGAGATGCCGAACATCTCCCGCGACATGATCGTCATCATCCAGGGCCTGGTGATCCTGTTTGCCGGCGCGCTCGAGCACATGTTCCGCCCGGCCATCCAGGGCATCTTCGCGAGCTTCAGCCCGCGATCCGTCGGCATCACGGCGACCAAAGGGGAGCGCGCCTGACATGGAATTCATCGACGCGCTCGTCAACATCCTGAACTCGACAATCCGTGTTTCGGTGCCGCTGCTGCTCGCCTGCCTGGCCGGCCTCTATTCGGAACGCGCCGGCGTTTTCGACATCGGCCTTGAAGGCAAGATGCTGGCCGGCGCCTTCGCCGGCGCGGCCGCCGCAGCCGTCTTCGCCTCGGCGTGGATCGGCCTGCTTGTCGCCGTCCTGGTGTCGGTCGGCATGGCGCTGGTCCATGGCTTTGCCTCGATCACCCATCGCGGCAACCAGATCGTCTCTGGCGTCGCGATCAACTTCATCGCTGCCGGTTCGACGATCATCCTCGGTCAGGCCTGGTTCCAGCAGGGCGGGCGCACGCCCTCGCTGCCGCCGGAAGGCCGCTTCGGCGCAGTCAACCTGCCTTTCGCCGATGCGCTGCGCGACGTGCCTGTCGTCGGCCAGCTCTATTCCGGCCTGCTATCGGGCCATTCGCTGCTGACCTATGTCGCTTTCCTCGCCGTGCCGTTCACCTGGTGGGTGCTGTTCCGCACCCGCTTCGGCCTGCGCCTGCGCGCCGTCGGCGAGAACCCGGCGGCCGTCGACACCGCCGGCATCTCGGTTGCCTGGCTGCGCTATCGTGCCGTCATCTGCACCGGCATCCTGACAGGCCTTGCCGGCTCCTACATGGCGCTCGCCCAGAACGCCGGCTTCGTCAAGGACATGACGGCCGGCCGCGGCTACATCGCGCTCGCTGCGCTGATCTTCGCCAAATGGAAACCGGTGCCGGCCATGTTCGCCTGCCTGTTGTTCGGTTTCCTCGACGCGCTGTCGATCCGCCTGCAGGGGTCTCCCCTGCCGATCATCGGCAAGGTGCCGGTTCAGCTGATGCAGGCACTGCCCTACATCCTTACCGTCATCCTGCTTGCCGGCTTCATCGGCAAGGCCATCCCGCCTCGCGCCGGCGGCGTTCCTTATGTGAAGGAGCGCTGAAGCCTGTGTCTGACTTGACCGCCTATTTTCATTATGGGCTGGTTGGACTTTGCGTTTTGGCCCTAATCATGTTCGCCCGACGAAACCGGTCGGAATTCGATGTCTCGCAGGATTGGCCACTTGTTCCAGCTGCGATAGTCGACAGAGCATATGTTGGGGGTGGAGAAATGGTGAGCCATCGGCTCACTGTCGAATATGATTTTCGGGAGACTCGATATACGAGCCAAGTTACCAGCGATCTTCGCTCCACGCCGAAGGTGGGAGACACGGTCCTGCTTCGGATAGACCCAGCAAGTCCCCGGAAGATCCACCTCTGGAGCACAGACAATGCATGATCTCTTTCAGGCGGCGATTGCCGCCATGGCCAAGGCCTACGCGCCCTACTCGAAATTCCCTGTCGGTGCGGCACTGCGCACCGAGGATGGACGCATCTTCGCCGGCGCCAACATCGAGGTTGCGTCCTATCCCGAGGGCTGGTGCGCCGAGACCACGGCTCTTGGCCACTACATCATGGGCGGCGGCGGCAAGATCACCGAGATCGCCGTCGTTGCCGAGCGCATGGCCCGCATCACACCCTGCGGCGGCTGCCGCCAGCGCCTGGCCGAATTCACCAGTCCGGACACCAAACTCTATCTCTGCGACGATGCCGGCATCGTCGAAACTGTCACCATGGGCCAGATGCTGCCCTACGGGTTCCAGGGGGAGATCCTGAAATGAAGGAAGCCGTCGATCGTCTCGTCGAGCAGCTCGACGGTCTTGCGCCGGCGACCGCCATGGTGCTGGGTTCCGGCCTTGGCGGCCTCGTCGACGAGGTCGAAGACGCCGTCCGCATCCCTTACGCCGCCTTGCCCGGTTTCCCCAGGAGCGGCGTGACCGGCCATGCCGGAGAGCTCGTTGCCGGCCTGTTCGGTGGCCAGCCGGTCATCATGATGGCCGGCCGCGCGCATTATTACGAGCATGGCGATGCCTCGGTCATGCGTCCGGCGCTCGAGACGCTCGCCGGCATCGGTGTCACCCAGCTCGTGCTGACCAATGCCGCCGGCTCCGTCGATCCCGGCATGCTGCCCGGCTCGATCATGCTGATCGAGGACCACATCAATTTTGCCGGCGCCAATCCGCTGTTCGGCGAGCCGACCGACCGCCGCTTCGTCGGCATGACCGAGGCCTATGATGCCGGTCTGCGCAAGGCGTTCGAGACCGCCGCCGCGGCAGCAAGCATCGACCTGCACAAGGGCGTCTACATGTGGTTCTCCGGCCCGTCCTTCGAGACGCCGGCCGAGATCCGCATGGCCCGCATGTTCGGCGCCAATGCGGTGGGCATGTCGACGGTGCCCGAAGCGATCATCGCCCGCTTCCTCGGCCTCAAGGTGCTCGCCTGCTCGGTCATCACCAACCTCGCCGCCGGCATGACCGGGGCCGAGCTGTCGCATCGCGAAACCAAGGACATGGCCCCCATCGGCGGCGGCCGCCTCGCCACCGTCCTGCGCAAGATGTTCGAGAAGGGCCCGATCGATGGCTGAGGGCAGGGCGGAGACCGCGGAGAACGCCGAGCGCCAAGCTTCGCCGGCCGCGAGCGCCATCTGATGCTCCCGCAGGAAATCATCCGCCGCAAGCGCGACGGCAAGGCTCTCGCCCCGGCCGAAATCGCCGCCTTCGTTGGCGGCATCACCTCTGGCGCCGTCTCGGAAGGCCAGATTGCGGCTTTCGGCATGGCCGTCTTCTTCAACGGCATGAGTCGCGACGAGGCGGTGGCGCTGACCACGGCCATGCGTGATTCCGGCGATGTGCTCGACTGGTCCGACCTGCCGGGTCCCGCCACCGACAAGCACTCCACCGGCGGTGTCGGCGACAATGTCTCGCTCATGCTGGCGCCCATCGTTGCCGCCTGCGGCGCCTATGTGCCGATGATTTCGGGCCGCGGCCTCGGCCACACCGGCGGCACGCTCGACAAGATGGATTCGATCCCGGGCTACGCCAGCCAGCCCGACCTTGCGCTGTTCCGGCGCACGGTGCGCGAAGCCGGCTGCGCCATCATCGGCCAGACATCAGACCTCGCGCCTGCCGACAAGCGTTTCTACAGCATTCGCGACGTCACCGCGACGGTCGAATCGGTGCCGCTCATCACCGCTTCGATCCTGTCCAAGAAGCTTGCTGCCGGCCTCGGCTCGCTGGTGCTCGACGTCAAGATCGGTAACGGCGCCTTCATGGAAAGCGCGCGCGACGCCTCGGCACTGGCCACCAGCCTCGTCGAGGTCGCCAATGGCGCGGGCCTCAGGACCACAGCCCTAATCACCGGCATGAACGAGCCGCTGGCCTCCGCCGCCGGCAACGCGGTCGAGGTCCGGAACGCCGTCGATTTCCTCACCGGCCGCTTCCGCGACCCGCGCCTCGAAGAGGTCACGCTGGCGCTCGCCGCCGACATGCTGCTGTCAGCCGGCCGGGCGAGCTCGCAGCGCGAGGGGCTTCAGCGGGCACGCACGGCGCTCGAAGACGGCACCGCCGCCGACATCTTCGGTCGCATGGTTTTTGTGCTCGGCGGCCCCGTGGATTTCGTGACGAACGCGGCCAAATATCTGCCCAAGGCAGATGTGGAACTGGTGGTGAAAGCCCCGCGCGGCGGCTTCGTCTCGGCAATCGCAACCCGTGACATCGGCCTTGCGGTCGTCGCCCTGGGCGGCGGCCGCACCCGGCCCGAGGACAAGGTCGACCATGCCGTCGGCATTACCGGGCTGCTTCCTGTCGGTGCCGAAGTGAGGGCCGGTGAGGCGCTCGCCCGCATCCATGCCCGCAGCCCGCTTGCAGCGGAGACGGCTGCCGCTTCGGTGTTTGCCTGCTACACGCTGGATGAAGCCAGGCCAGTGGCGGCGAAGGTGGTCGCCAGACGCATTGCGCCGCGCAGCTAGAAAACCACGCGGCGCAAGTCACATCCCTTGAGGTCAGCTTGCGTGCTTCCTGCCGAAGCAGGCAACGGCGATTGCAGCCAGCAGGGTCGCGGCACCGCTGTAGATGAAGGCACTGTTGACGCCTGCAGTGTCGACCAGCACGCCGCCGAACACCGCACCCAGCGCGATCGCCACCTGGAAGGTCGCGACCATCAGGCCGCCGGCACTTTCAGCCTGGTCGGGCGCTGCGCGTACCATCCAGGTCTGCACGCCCACCGGCACCGCGCCGAAGGCAAAGCCCCACGCGGCGATGGCGACGCCCGCGATCCCGGCCGACGAACCCGCCAACAGCAGCGCCAGCGCCGAGATGGCGATGAGCAACGGAGCCAACGTCACCGCCGACCGCAGGCTGCGTTCGGCCATGAAACCGCCGGCGAGATTGCCGAAGAAGCCGCCAATGCCGAAGGCCAGCAGCACCAGCGATATGGTCTCGATGCCGAGTGCCGGCACCTGCTCGAGGAAGGCTCGGAAATAGGTGAAGCCGGCGAAATGGCCGGACGCGGTCAGGATGACCAGCAGCAGCCCCACGCGGATCATCGGGTTGCGGGAGACGTCACGCAGGGCACCGAAGCTGGCGATGCTGATGGGCGGAAGCTTGGGCAGCGTGGCGAACTGCACGATCAGCGTGACCAGACCGACGCCGGCAGCGATGATGAAGGCGCTGCGCCAACCCCAGACGTCGCCGACATAGGCGCCCACGGGGGCGGCGCAGACGGTCGCCACCGAAACGCCGGTCAGGATGATCGACATGGCGCGCGGCAGCACCTCGCTGGGCACCAGCCGCATCGCGATGGCCGCCGACATCGACCAGAAGCCGCCGAGTGCCACGCCCAGGAGCACACGCGCGAACAAAAGCGACGGCAGTGACCAGGCGGTTGCCGCGAGCAGGCTCGACATGACCAGCAACAGCGACAATCCGATCATCACATGCCGTCGGTCGATCTTCCTTGTCGCGATCGCCATTGTCGGCGCGGCGATCGCGGCGACGACGGCAGTCGCCGTCACCGCTTGTCCGGCGGTGCCTTCGGTGATGCCGAGATCCTGCGCCAGCGGCGTCAGCAGGCTGGCCGGCAGGAATTCCGCCGTCACAAGGCCGAACACGCCGAGCGACAACGACAGAACGGCGCCCCACAGGGGTTCCGCGCGCTCCTCGGCCTTCGCTTTCTGGATCGGAATGCCGTCCAGCGTTGCGGTTGCGATATCGTTCATTTGGGAGGCTCTCCGATTGCAGTGCGGTGCAACATGGGGGTGACGATTTGGCGTTTCCATGCTAGAAACGCCAGTATGAATGATCGTTCGTCCAAACTTGCCGCCGACCCGCTGACCGATATCCTCAGGGGTTTGCGCCTCGAAGGCGTCGAATATGGCCGCTGGGAACTGAAGGAGCCGTGGAACATCGAATTCCCGGCCCAGGCAACGGCACGCTTCTACTTCGTCGGACAGAAGGCGTGCTGGCTGCGCCAGCCCTCGGGCGAATGGGTCGAGCTTCGCTGCGGCGACGCCGTGCTCCTGCCGCGCGGCGTGGCCCATGTGATCGCCAGCGAGCCAGGCGCAAAATCGTCGCCGATCAATGGCTACGAGATCAAGCAGATCTGCGAGAAGGTCTTCTGTCTTTCGACCGAGGGCTGCCGGCCGGGCACGCTGCTGTTCTGCGGCAGCATGTATTTCAACCTCGACGGCCTGCACCCGCTGCTCGGCATGATGCCTGACGTCATGCGCACGACCGAACTCGAGGCGCATGACCCCGGTATCACTCACATGCTCGAAACCATGGCCCGCGAGGTCAAGCTCGAGCGCGTCGGTTCCGCCGGCATCGTCGCCCGGCTCGCCGACGTGCTCGCCGCCATCATCATTCGTTCATGGGTCGAGCGCGGCTGCGGCGATTCCAGCGGCTGGATCGCCGCGGTCAGGGATCCCAAGATCGGCAAGGTGCTGGCCGCGATCCATCTCGAACCGAGCCACAACTGGACGGTCGAGGCGCTGGCTCGGATGATGGGCGCATCGCGCTCCGGCTTCGCCGACCGCTTCGCGGCGATCGTCGGCGAAACGCCGGCGCGCTACGTCACTCAGGTCAGGATGCACCAGGCGCGGCAGTGGCTGGTCCGCGACCGCCTGCGCATCTCGGTCGTGGCGTCACGGCTGGGCTACGATTCGGAAGCTGCCTTCAGCCGCGCCTTCAAGCGCGTTATCGGCCATCCGCCCGGCCACTTCAGGACTGCGGATCAGCAAACCGCGGCCTGAGGCTCACTGCACCAGAAGCAGCGCGCCATTTTCGACCTGGTACTTCTTGAGTCGCGACAGGAAGCTCATTCCGATCAGCGTGCCGTCGAGGGCCTTGTCCTCGAGCACCACCACCGGCACCTCATCGACGCTGATCCGGCCGATCTGCAGCCTGTCGATGCGCGAAAGCGCTGCGCGCGCAGCACCATTTGCCGTGTTGACCTGCTGGGTGAAATCCCCCGGCGCGACTTTCACCCCGGCCTTGCGCGCGGTCGAAACGTTGATCGCCACCAGCGTCGCCCCGGTGTCGACCATTGCGTCGACCGAGCGACCGTTGATCTTGAAGCTTGCCGTGAAATGGCCGCGCATGTCGGCGTCGATCTTGACGCTGCGTCCGGCGGTGGAGGCAGTCGCAGCACTGGCTTCGACGGGCTTGGGCGCCGGCGTAATGGTGCCCGTCGCCATCTCGGTCAAAGCCTTGAACTTCTCACCGTCCTTGTCCCACAGCATGGGCACCGACGCGGATGCGCCGGCACAGACACCGAATATGATGAGCTTACGCAGCATGTGACGCCCTGATTTGAGGCGTCACGATAGTCCGGACAAGGTGATCGTGGCTTTAACGCAGCCATCCCGATGTCAAAGGCGGTAAACCGTGGGTTAAGGCCTATTTGGTGCCGTACATACGGTCGCCGGCGTCGCCGAGGCCGGGGATGATGTAGCCCCGCTCGTTGAGCTCGCGGTCGATCGAGGCGGTGAACACCGGAACATCCGGGTGCGCCTTGGTGAAGCGCTCGATGCCTTCGGGCGAGGCCAGCAGGCACAGGAAGCGCAGGTTGGTGGCGCCGCGGCCCTTCAGCTTGTCGATCGCCGCGATCGCTGAATTGGCGGTGGCCAGCATCGGGTCGACGACGATCACCAGGCGGTCGCCGAGGTCGCTTGGCGCCTTGAAGAAATACTCCACCGCCTCCAGCGTCTCGTGGTCGCGATAAAGCCCGACATGGGCGACGCGGGCTGCCGGCACCAGGTCGAGCAGGCCTTCGAGCAGGCCATTGCCGGCGCGCAGCACCGAGGCGAACACCAGCTTCTTGCCTTCGAGCGTCGGCGCCTCCATCGTCTCGATCGGCGTTTCGATCATCTTGGTGGTCAGTTCGAGGTCGCGCGTCACCTCGTAGCCGAGCAGCAGGGAGATCTCGCGCAGCAGCCGCCGAAAGCCGGCCGTCGAGGTTTCCTTGTCGCGCATGATGGTCAGCTTGTGCTGCACAAGCGGATGGTCGACGACGGTCACGGTCATGGCTTACGCTCCTGAAACTCGGGTAATTCAGGCCATTCTATCGGCTGGCGCGCCGCCGACCAATGTCGCGCCAGCCTTGAACCACAGTTTTGTCGGCCAAATTCAGCGTTTATGGCCGTCGAGACGGGCAAGAAGTGCTGCTTTGGTCTTCCTGTCGACGAAAGCGGCCTCGATCGCCGTGCGGGTCGTCGCCATCAGCGCCTTGTCGTCCATGCCGAAATGCTCAGTGGCAATGTCATATTCGCGCTTCAGGCTGGTCCAGAAATAGGGCGGACAGTCGGAGCTCAGCGTCACCTTGCAACCAGCCGCCCGGAACTTGGGGAAGGGGTGGTCGGCAAAGCTGTCGAACACCTTGAGCGCGATGTTCGACCCCGGGCAGACTTCCAGCACGATGCCTTCGTCGGCGATGCGTTTGACCAGATCGGGGTTTTCGATGGCGCGTACGCCATGGCCGATGCGCGATGGCTTGATGTGGTCGAGCGCCTGCGCCACGCTCTCCCAGCCCAGCAGTTCGCCGGCATGGATGGTGATGCCGAGGCCGGCCTCGCGGGCGATCTCGAAGGCGCGCACATAATCCTCGAACTCGCCCATACGCTCGTCGCCGGCGACGCCGAAGCCGGTCACCAGTGGATGGTTGCACCTGGCGGCAAAGCGTGCCGCCGCCTCGATCGATTCGACACCAACATGGCGCACGCCGGTGACGATCATCCGGCCCTCGATGCCGGTCTTGGCCTTGGCCCGCAGCATGCCTTCGCCGAGCGCGTCGGTATAGGCCTTGGGCGACAGCCCGGCTTTGATGGCATGGTCGGGCGAAGTGAACACTTCCGAATAGATCGCGCCGTCACGGGCGAGGCTGGTCAGGTAGTGTTCTGAAAGCCGGGCGTAGTCCTCTTCGGTGCGGAAAAGGTCAGCGGCGAAGTCGTAGGCCGCAAGGAACGAGGTGAAGTCGTTCCAGACGAAGGAGCCGTTCTGGATGAAGGGTGAGACGTCCTTGCCGTATTTCTGCGCCTGGCGGACGACGAGTTCGGGTGCCGCCGCACCTTCTATGTGGCAGTGCAGCTCGGCTTTCAAAGGCATTCCTTGTTCCTTGTGTTGTCGGCGCGGGCGCGGCCTAAAACCGCGCCTCAAACAATAGCGCCCGCTGGTGTGATCGGCTATGGTCCCGCCGGATTTGATTGGACAACAAAATGTCAGAACAACGGACGACGGCTGTCGGCGGCATGGAAACCTCCTACGGTTTCCGCAATGTCGGAGCTGGCGACAAGCAGGGCC
The DNA here is from genome assembly GCF_014250155.1 of Aminobacter sp. MDW-2. Lineage (NCBI taxonomy): Bacteria > Pseudomonadati > Pseudomonadota > Alphaproteobacteria > Hyphomicrobiales > Phyllobacteriaceae > Aminobacter > Aminobacter sp. MDW-2. The sequence goes on along the minus strand of NZ_CP060197.1, from coordinate 118,501 downwards.
TGGTCAACGAGGTCTTCCACAAGGTCGCCGACCGCTATGACGTGATGAACGACCTGATGTCGGGCGGCCTGCACCGTATCTGGAAAGACGCAATGGTTGCCTGGCTCAACCCGCCCAGGCGTCCGGGTTGGAAGGTGCTCGACGTTGCCGGCGGCACCGGTGACATCGCCTTCCGCATCGTCGACGCCTCGCATGGCAACGCGCATGCCACCGTGCTCGACATCAACGGCTCGATGCTTGGCGTCGGCCGCGAGCGCGCCGAAAAGCGCGGCCTTGCCGACAAGACGGATTTCGTCGAGGCAAACGCCGAGGAACTGCCCTTCGCCGACGAGACCTTCGACGCCTACACCATCGCTTTCGGCATTCGCAACGTGCCGCGCATCGATGTGGCGCTGTCGGAAGCCTGGCGCGTGCTGAAGCCGGGCGGGCGCCTTTTGATCCTCGAATTCTCCGAGGTCGAGATGCCCTTGCTCGACAAGATCTACGAAGCCTGGTCGTTCAATGCCATTCCGCGCATCGGCCAGGCCGTGACAGGCGACGGCGAGCCCTACGCCTATCTCGTCGAATCGATCCGCAAGTTTCCCAACCAGCAGAACTTTGCCGCAATGATCACCCGCGCCGGCTTCGACCGCGTCACCTTCCGCAACTACACCGGCGGCATCGCAGCACTGCACTCGGGCTGGAAGCTTTGACGGACGGCGCGCGATGAGCAGTCTCGGAGCGTCGTTCCGGCTCGCGCGTGCGGGCTGGGTGCTTGTGCGTGAAGGCGTGGTCGCGGCGTTGCCCGGCGACCAGCTCGAGGGCCTGCCGAAGATCGGCTGGCAGGTGGCGCGCCTGCTGACCCGGCGCCGCGCCCGCAAGAGCGTGCGCAGCGATCGCCTTGCCAAGGCGGTCGCCCGCCTTGGTCCGTCCTACGTCAAGCTCGGCCAGTTCCTGGCGACCCGCCCTGACGTCGTCGGCGACGACATCGCGCTCGACCTGGCGTTGCTCCAGGACAGCATGGCGACCTTCCCGATGTCGGAAGCCGTCGAGGCGATCGAAGGTTCTCTCGGCCGCAAGGTCTCCGATCTCTATCTCAGCATCGGCGCGCCGATTGCCGCCGCGTCCATCGCCCAGGTCCACCCGGCCGAAGTTGCGACGCCGGAAGGCCCGCGCAAGGTCGCCGTCAAGGTCATCCGCCCCGGCGTGCGCCGCCGCTTCTTCCAGGATCTCGAAAGCTACTTCCTGGCAGCCCGGCTGCAGGAGCGTTTCGTTCCGTCGAGCCGCCGCCTGCGTCCGGTCGAGATCACCGAGACGATGGCCCAGACAACCAAGATCGAGATGGACTTCCGCCTTGAGGCGGCGGCCTATTCCGAACTTGGCGAAAACACCAGGGATGATCCCGGCTTCCGCGTGCCGTCTGTCGACTGGGAGCGCACCGGCCGCGACGTGCTCACCATGGAGTGGATCGACGGCGTCAAGCTCAACGACATCGAAGGGCTGCGCGCCGCAGGCTTCGATCTCCAGGCGATCGCCGCGACGCTGGTACAGTCGTTCCTGCGGCATACGCTGCGCGACGGCTTCTTCCATGCCGACATGCACCCCGGCAACATGTTCGTCGACGCCAATGGCGACATCGTTGCCGTCGATCTCGGCATCTCCGGCCGTCTCGGCAAGAAGGAGCAGCGCTTCCTTGCCGAGATCCTCTACGGCTTCATCACCCGCAACTACATGCGTGTCGCCGAAGTGCATTTCGAGGCCGGCTATGTGCCGCGCCACCACAATGTCGCGGCCTTCGCCCAGGCGATCCGCGCCATCGGCGAGCCGATCCACGGCCAGCCGGCCGAAACCATCTCGATGGCCAAGCTCTTGACCCTTTTGTTCGAGGTCACCGAGCTGTTCGATATGGAGACGCGGCCCGAACTGGTGCTGCTGCAGAAGACCATGGTCGTCGTCGAGGGTGTTGCCCGCACGTTGGACCCGGCCTTCAACATGTGGAAGACGGCCGAACCCGTGGTCGGCAACTGGATCGCTGGAAATCTCGGCCCGCGCGGCCTGATGATCGATGCCCGTGACGGTCTTGGCGCGCTTCTGTCGCTGGCCCGCCAAGCCCCCGACCTCTCCGCCCGCGCCGAAAGGCTGTCGCGCGAGATCGACGCCATGGCCGAAAACGGCCTGCGCTTCGACGAGGCGACGGCGCGCGCCATCGGCAAGGCCGAAGCGCGCCACACCCGCTCCGGTCGCATTGCGCTGTGGGTCATTGCGCTGACGCTGGTCTACATCGCCTGGCAACTGCTCTGATCGGACAATGCCGGCATTGCTGGCAGTGCCGGCATTGAATGCGCCCCCCGTCGGCGCTACTTTTGCGTCAGACGCGCATCGCCGCTTCGGGAAGGGTTCGAGCCATGCGGTCAATCTCAACTTCGGCGACTGCTGTACTCAGCTGCTCGCCAAAACCCGGAACGTGCCGCCGCTTTTCAAGGGCGATGATTTCATCCATACCGACATCGTGCCGGCGCTGAAGCCGGCTTGAGGGCCAAGCATGTTCCTTTCCGGCAAGCGCATCCTGCTTATCATCGGCGGCGGCATCGCGGCCTACAAGTCGCTCGACCTGATCCGTCGGTTGCGCGAGCGCGGCGCATCCGTCCGGGCGGTCATGACCTCTGCCGCCCAGGAGTTCATCACGCCTCTGTCGGTTAGCGCACTCACCGCCGACCACGTCTTCACCGATCTCTTCGACCGCCAGGACGAGCAGGATGTCGGCCACATCAGGCTGGCGCGCGAGGCCGACCTGATCGTCGTTGCCCCGGCCACCGCCGACCTGATGGCCAAGCTCGCCAACGGCCATGCCTCCGACCTCGCCTCTGCCGTGCTGCTTGCCGCCGACAAGAAGGTACTGTTTGCGCCGGCCATGAACCCGCGCATGTGGTCGAATCCGGCGACGCGCCGCAACCGCGCCACGCTGGAAAAGGACGGCATCCATTTCATCGGCCCGATGAAAGGCGAGATGGCCGAAAGCAACGAGGCAGGCGAGGGCCGCATGGCCGAGCCTTTGCAGATCGTCGGAGCGGTCGAGGAACTGCTCGACATCAGGCCGAAGCCGCTGTCGGGCCGCAAGATCATCATCACCTCAGGCCCGACGCACGAGCCCATCGATCCCGTGCGCTACATCGCCAACCGCTCGTCGGGCAAGCAGGGTCATGCGCTCGCCGCCTCGCTCGCCCGGCTCGGCGCCGATGTGCGCCTCGTCTCCGGCCCGGTGACCATTCCAGATCCTGCCGGTGTGAAGACGGTGCATGTCGAAAGCGCGCGCGAGATGCGCGATGCGGTCGAACAACTGCTACCGGCCGATGCCGCCATCTTTGTCGCCGCCGTCGCCGACTGGCGCACAGCCGCCTCTGCCGATGAGAAGATCAAGAAGGTGGCGGGCGAGGGGCCGCCGGCGCTGCAGATGGTCGAGAACCCCGACATTCTCGCCGGCGTCGGCCACCACGCCAAGCGTCCCTATCTGGTCATAGGTTTCGCTGCCGAGACCCAGGACGTTCTCAAAAATGCCCAGGCCAAGCTGGCCAGGAAGGGCGCCGACTTCATCGTCGCCAACGATGTCAGCCACGAAGGCGGCGTCATGGGTGGCGACCGCAACCGGGTTAAGATCGTGAGCAAGGCGGGCGTCGACGAATGGCCTGATTTGCCCAAGGAAGAGGTCGCCGAGCGGCTCGCCCAACTGATCGCCGAAAGGCTCAGGACAGTCACGGTCTGAGCCCCGGCGATCTTTTCGCTGACGGGTCTGCGCCGGCGGCAACAGAGTGTTCACCGGATGGATGCTTGGCCACCCCGCACGCGCATGCGAGGTGAGGGCCGACCACCATCCGGAGTTCTCCAAGACATGAAGCTTTTCTACATGCCCGGCGCCTGTTCGCTGGCCCCGCACATCGTCGCCAACGAAGCCGGCATCGACCTCGAACTCGTCAAGGTCGACGGCAAGACCAAGACCACTGAAACCCAGCAGGACTTCCTTGCCACCAATCCCAACGGCTATGTGCCGGCGCTGGTGCTCGGCGATGGCGAGCTGATGACCGAATCCTCCGTCCTGGTGCAGTACCTCGCTGACCAGAAGCCCGAGAGCGGCCTGATGCCCAAGGCCGGCGACATGGCGCGCTACCGTGTTCAGCAGTGGCTGGCCTTCGTCGCCACCGAACTGCACAAGGTCTTCGGCGCCTTCTTCAAGCCCAACACGCCCGAGGCCACCAAGGAGATCAACCGCGAGCTGCTCGCCAGGCGCCTGGCCTATGTCGACGGCCAGCTCGACGGCCGCGCCTATCTGATGGGCGATGCCTTCACTGCGGCTGACGCCTATCTCTGGACGATCCTCGGCTGGGCCAAGCATGTCGGCATCGATCTGTCTTCCTTTGCCAACATCCAGCGCTATCTCGGCACCGTGGCTGCCCGCCCGGCCGTGCAGAAGGCCCTGCGCGCCGAAGGCCTGGCCTGATCTCCGGCTCCAGCAACTGCCGCCGCTGTTGAACCGGCAATTGCAGACTTGATTATTGACGGCCTCGAGGCTCACGCCTTGGGGTCGTTTTCTTTATGGCATTCCTATTTCTTTGTCCGCCCCGCTCTCTCGAACCTTAATGTGGTTCGGAGCCATATTCCTTTGCGAAATCCAGACCCGGCCAACGTCGTCAGCATGCCTGACGCCGTCGTTTGGCGCGTGGGGATGGTCCTTACGCCCTCGGCTTAAGGTTTCAACGGAACAGGAGTTTTCGAAGATGGACATCTTCGTTCTCGCCATAGGCGTGGTCTTCTTCGCCTTGTGCTTCGCCTACGTCAAAGCCTGCGACATCCTCTGAAGGAACGCCAAATGTTGCTCGAATACATCCTCGGCGGCGCAGTGACCGTGTTCCTGCTTGCCTATCTGACCTACGCGCTCATCCGCCCCGAACGGTTCTGACCGCTCAGCGCTCGCACGGAAAGCTTCTCAAATGACCATCAATGGCTGGATACAGATCGCCGCATTCTGCGCGGTCATCATTCTGCTCGTGAAGCCGCTCGGCGGCTACATGACCCGCGTCTTTACTGGCGAGCGCACGTTCTTGTCGCCGCTGCTCGGCCCGGTTGAGCGCGTGCTCTACCGGCTTGCCGGCACCAGCGAGCGCGAGGACCAGCACTGGACTGGCTATGCCGCCGCCATGCTGTCTTTCAACATCGCCGGCTTCCTGCTGCTTTATGCGATGCAGAGGTTCCAGGGCGCGCTGCCCTTCAACCCGGCAGCCATGGGTGCTGTGCCGCCCGAGCTCGCCTTCAACACTGCCGTCAGCTTCATGACCAACACCAACTGGCAGAACTACGGCGGCGAAAGCACGATGTCCTATCTCGTGCAAATGGCCGGCCTGACGGTGCAGAACTTCGTCTCGGCCGCCACCGGCATCGCCATCGGTATGGCGCTGATCCGCGGTTTCGCCCGCGCCTCGGGCAAGTCGATCGGCAACTTCTGGGTCGATCTGACGCGCACCACGCTCTACGTGCTTTTGCCGCTCTGCATCGTGCTCACGCTCGCTTATGTCTGGCTCGGCGTGCCGCAGACGGTCGGTTCCTACATCGCTGCCACCACCGTCGAGGGAGCTCAGCAGACCATCGCTGTGGGACCAGTCGCCTCGCAGCTCGCCATCAAGATGCTCGGCACCAATGGCGGCGGCTTCTTCAACGCCAACTCCGCACATCCGTTCGAAAACCCTAACGCCATCTCCAACTTTATCCAGATGGTCTCGATCTTCGCGCTGGGTGCTGCACTCACCAACGTTTTCGGACGCATGGTCGGCAACCAGCGCCAGGGCTGGGCGATCTTCGCCACCATGGGCATCCTGTTTGTCGCCGGCGTCGCCATCACCTACTGGGCCGAGGCTGCCGGCAACCCGCTGGTGCACGCGCTGGGCATCGACGGCGGCAACATGGAAGGCAAGGAAGCCCGCTTCGGCATCGTCCTGTCGTCGCTCTTCGCCGTCATCACTACGGCTGCCTCCTGCGGTGCGGTCAACGCCATGCACGGCTCGTTCACAGCCCTCGGCGGCATGATCCCGCTGATCAACATGGAACTCGGCGAGGTCATCGTCGGCGGCGTCGGCGCCGGCTTCTACGGTATCCTGATGTTCGTCGTCATTGCCATCTTCGTCGCCGGCCTGATGGTCGGCCGCACGCCGGAATATCTCGGCAAGAAGATCGAGGCCAAGGAAATCAAGATGGCCGTGCTTGCCATCCTGTGCCTGCCGCTCGCCATGCTCGGCTTCACGGCCATCGCCGTGCTGTTGCCGAGTGCCGTGGCTTCAGTCGGCACGCCGGGTCCGCACGGCTTCTCCGAGATCCTCTACGCCTACACCTCGGGCGCGGCCAACAACGGCTCGGCCTTCGGCGGTCTCACCGGCAACACGCCCTGGTACAACATAACAATTGGTCTCGCCATGCTGATGGGCCGCTTCCTGGTCATCATACCGGCACTCGCCATCGCCGGTTCGCTGGTCACCAAGAAGACGGTTCCCGCTTCCGCTGGCACCTTCCCCACCGACAGCCCGCTGTTCGTCGGCCTGCTTGCCGGCGTCATTCTGATTGTCGGCGGCCTGACCTTCTTCCCGGCGCTCGCCGTCGGCCCGATCGTCGAGCACCTCGCCATGATCGTCGGCCAGACGTTCTGATGCAGCGCCGCAAAACCAAACGACTGGAGTCTCTCACATGAGTGCCCACAAATCTGCGAGCCTGCTCGACGCTCGCATCATCCTTCCCGCCATATGCGACGCGTTCAGGAAGCTCGACCCACGCAGCCTGGCCAAGAACCCTGTCATGTTCGTCGTCGCCGTCGTCACGGCGCTGACATCAGTGCTGTTCATCAAGGACCTGGTCACGGGTGCGGGCGGGCTCGGCTTCTCGTTCCAGATCATCCTGTGGCTCTGGTTCACCGTGCTGTTCGCCAACTTCGCCGAGGCTGTCGCCGAAGGCCGCGGCAAGGCCCAGGCAGACTCGCTGCGCAAGGCGCGCACCGAAACCCAGGCCAAGCTGCTCGAGGGCGAAAGCCGCACCGCCTACAAGATGGTGCCGGGCACCAGCTTGAAGGTCGGCCAGGTCGTCCTGGTCGAGGCCGGCGACATCATCCCCTCCGATGGCGAAATCATCGAAGGTGTCGCTTCGGTCAACGAAGCCGCGATAACAGGCGAGTCCGCGCCCGTCATTCGTGAATCCGGTGGCGACCGTTCGGCCGTGACAGGCGGCACCCAGGTGCTGTCGGACTGGATCCGCGTGCGTATCACGGCGGCCGCCGGCTCGACCTTCCTCGACCGCATGATCTCGCTGGTCGAGGGCGCCGAGCGCCAGAAGACGCCGAACGAAATTGCGCTCAACATCCTGCTTGCCGGCATGACGCTGATCTTCGTGCTCGCCGTCGCCACCATCCCGAGCTTCGCTACCTATGCCGGCGGCTACATTCCGGTCATCGTGCTTGTCGCGCTGTTCGTGACGCTGATCCCGACCACCATCGGCGCGTTGCTGTCGGCCATCGGCATTGCCGGCATGGACCGTCTAGTGCGCTTCAACGTGCTCGCCATGTCGGGCCGCGCCGTCGAGGCCGCCGGCGACGTCGACACGCTTTTGCTCGACAAGACCGGCACCATCACCCTCGGCAACCGCCAGGCCACAGAGTTCCGTCCGGTCAAGGGTGTAACCGAGCAGGAGCTCGCCGACGCGGCCCAGCTTGCCTCGCTCGCCGACGAAACGCCGGAAGGCCGCTCGATCGTCGTGCTCGCCAAGGAACGCTATGGCATCCGTGCCCGCGACATGGGCTCGCTGCATGCCCATTTCGTGCCCTTCACTGCTCAGAGCCGGATGAGCGGCGTCGATTTCGACGGCTCTTCCATCCGCAAAGGCGCCGTCGACTCGGTGCTCAACCATGTCAAGTCGGGCGCCGCCTCAGCCTCGGGCGCACGGGTCGATGCCGAAGCGGTGCGTGGCATCCAGGCCATCTCCGACGAAATCGGCAAGCTCGGTGGCACCCCGCTCGCGGTTGTCCGCGATGCCCGCCTGCTCGGCGTCATCTACCTCAAGGATATCGTCAAGGGTGGCATCAAGGAACGCTTCACCGAGCTGCGCCGGATGGGCATCCGCACCGTCATGATAACAGGCGACAACCCGATGACGGCCGCCGCCATCGCTGCCGAAGCCGGCGTCGACGACTTCCTCGCCCAGGCGACACCTGAGAACAAGCTCAGCCTGATCCGCGAGGAACAGGCCAAGGGCAAGCTGGTGGCCATGTGCGGCGACGGCACCAACGACGCCCCGGCCCTCGCCCAGGCCGACGTCGGCGTGGCGATGAACACCGGCACGGTCGCCGCCCGCGAGGCCGGCAACATGGTCGACCTCGACAGCGATCCGACCAAGCTCATCGAGATCGTCGAGATCGGCAAGCAGCTGCTGATGACCCGCGGCGCGCTGACGACCTTTTCCATCGCCAACGACATCGCCAAATACTTCGCCATCATCCCGGCGATGTTCCTGGCCTTCTATCCCCAGCTCGGCGCGCTCAACATCATGGGCTTGTCGACACCGCAGAGCGCCATCCTGTCGGCGATCATCTTCAACGCCCTGATCATCGTCGCGCTGATTCCGCTGTCGCTGAAGGGCGTCAAATACCGGCCGATCGGCGCCGGCGCACTGCTCCGCCGCAACCTGCTCGTCTACGGCCTCGGCGGCATCATCGTGCCCTTCATCGGCATCAAGGCCATCGACATGGCAATCAACGCCATCGGCCTCGTGTAAAGGACATCCATCATGTTGAAGCAACTCAGACCTGCGCTCGTTATGATCGTCGCGCTCACCGTCATCACCGGCCTTGCCTATCCGCTTGGCATGACCGGCATCGCCCAGGTGCTGTTCCCCAGACAGGCCAATGGCAGCCTGATCGAGAAGGACGGCAAGATCATCGGCTCCGAGCTGATCGGCCAGGCTTTCGCCGGCGAGCAGTACTTCCATGGTCGCCCCTCTGCCGCCGGCGACGGCTACAATGCCGCCGCTTCCTCGGGCTCCAACCTCGGCCCGACAAGCGCCAAGCTCATCGACCGCATCAAGGCCGAGGCGGAGGCGCTGAAGCAGAGCGATCCTGGCGCACCAGTGCCGGTGGAACTGGTCACCGCCTCTGGCAGCGGTCTTGATCCGCACCTGTCGCCTGAAGCCGCCTATTTCCAGGTGGCACGTGTGGCCAAGGCCCGAGGTGCCGATGAGGCGGTCATCCGCAAGCTCGTCGACGGCCATGTCGAAGCCCGAGCGCTCGGCTTCATGGGCGAACCGGTTGTGAACGTCCTCAAGCTCAATTTGGCGCTCGACGCAGCGGTTGCGCCCTGACAAGGTTGTGCCGGAGTTCCAGCAGAACTCCGGCACGCCAGACTGCAAAAAGACAGATGCCAGACGATATCAGGGACAAGGAATCCAGGCCTTCGCCGGACGCGCTGCTTGAGACAGCCGAGCGTGAAGGACGCGGCCGTCTGAAGATCTTCCTCGGTGCCGCCCCCGGCGTTGGCAAGACTTACGAGATGCTGATGTCGGGCCGCGCCCGCCTTGCCGACGGCATTGACGTTGTCATCGGCGTCGTCGAGACTCACGGCCGCCGCGAAACCCAGGCACTGGTCGAAGGCTTCGAGGTCGTCCCGCGCAAGGCAGTCGACTACAAGGGGCGTACCCTCGAAGAGATGGACCTCGATGCCATCATCGCGCGCCGGCCGGCGCTCGCACTTGTCGATGAACTCGCCCACACCAATGCGCCCGGCAGCCGCCATCCCAAGCGTTATCTCGACGTCCAGGAGCTGTTGAGCCAGGGCATCGATGTCTACACCACGCTCAACATCCAGCATGTCGAGAGCCTCAACGACATCGTCGCCCAGATCACCCGCGTCACCGTGCGCGAGACGGTACCTGACTCCATCATCGATCGCGCTGACGATGTCGAGATCATCGATCTCACGCCCGACGACCTGATCAAGCGCCTGCACGAGGGCAAGGTCTATGTACCGTCCACGGCGCGCCGCGCCATCGAGAACTATTTTTCGCCCGGCAACCTGACCGCTCTGCGCGAATTGGCACTGCGCCGCACCGCCCAGCGCGTCGACGAGCAGTTGCTGACCCACATGCAGGCCAACGCCATTGAGGGGCCGTGGGCGGCCGGCGATCGCGTGCTGGTTGCCGTTGACGAGCATCCGCGCGGCGCCTCGCTGGTTCGTTATGCGCGCCGCCAGGCCGACCGCCTGCGTTGCCCATGGGCGGCACTCCATGTCGAGACATCGCGCTCGGCCAATCTGCCCGACGCCGACAAGGACCGGCTCGCCGCGACCATGCGCCTTGCCGAGCAGCTTGGCGGCGAGGCGATCACCATTCCCGGCCAGTCGGTGGCTGCAGACATCGTCCGCCATGCCGCCACCCACAACTTCACCCACATCGTCGTCGGCAAGCCGGCTAAGTCGCGTTGGCGCGAGTATTTCGAGGGCTCGGTTACCCACGACCTGATCCGCTATGCTGGCAACATAAGCGTTCACGTTACGTCTGGCGTCGAGCCGGACGCGGCACTTGCTTCGCAGAGCGTGAAGACGGCCACTCCACGGCGGCGCTTCGACCCATGGCCTTATCTCACGGCGGGACTGCACGTTGTCGGCGCGCTTGTCGTCGGCATTGCGCTGCGGCAATTCCTCGACGTTCGCAACATCGCACTGGTCTTCCTGATGGCCGTGCTGAGCTCGGCGGTCACGCTCGGCCTTTGGCCGGCATTGTTTGCCTCGGTGCTCAGCGCGTTCGCCTATAACTTCTTCTTTTTGCCGCCGCTCTACACGCTGACCATCGCCGATCCTGAAAGCGTGGTCGCGCTGGTGTTCTTCCTCATCGTCGCGGTCATCGCCTCCAACCTGACCGGCCGTGTCCAGCGCCAGGCCGCCGCCGCCCGCGAGCGCGCCCGGATGACCGAGGACCTCTATCTCTTCTCCAAGAAGCTTGCCGGCACCGGCACGCTCGACGACGTGCTCTGGGCCACCGCCTTCCAGATTGCGTCGATGCTCAAGGTCCGCGTCGTGCTGCTGCTGCCCGAGGAGGGCACCATCGCCGTCAAGGCCGGCTATCCGCCCGACGACACGCTCGTCGACGCCGACATCGCCGCTGCCAGATGGGCCTGGGAACACAACCGTGCCGCCGGCCGTGGCGCCGACACCTTGCCCGGCGCCAAGCGCCTCTATCTGCCGCTGCGCACCGGTCGCATGGCTGTCGGCGTCGTCGGTCTCGACAACGATCGCCAGGGCCCGCTTTTGACGCCCGAACAGCAGCGCCTGTTCGATGCGCTGGCCGACCAGGCGGCGGTTGCCATCGAGCGCATCCAGCTCGTCGCCGATGTTGACCGCGCCAGGCTTGCCGTCGAGGCTGACAGGCTGCGTTCGGCGCTGCTCACCTCGATCTCGCACGACCTCAAAACCCCGCTCGCCAGTATCATGGGCGCGGCCGGTGCGCTGCGCGAGTTTGGTGTGTCTTTGCCCGAGGAGGGCAGGGCGGAGCTCGTCTCGACGGTGCTCGACGAATCCGAACGCCTCAACCGCTTCATCGCCAATCTGCTCGACATGACCAAGATCGAGTCGGGCGCGATGGAGCCCAATTCGGCGCTGCATTATGTCGGCGATATCGTCGGCTCCGCACTTCGCCGCGCGGCCAAGATCACCGTGCAGCACAAGACCGAACTCGACATGCCGGCCGATCTGCCGATGCTGAAGCTCGATCCGGTGCTGTTCGAGCAGGTGCTGTTCAACCTGCTCGACAATGCCGCGAAATATGCGCCCGAAGGCTCGACGATCCGCATCCGCGGCTGGGCCGACGGTGCGACGGTTGCGATCCAGCTCATGGACGAGGGGCCCGGAATTCCGCAGGCTGATCTGGAGCGCGTTTTCGATACGTTCTATCGCGTCCGCAAGGGCGACCATGTCCGCGCCGGCACCGGTCTCGGCCTGTCGATCTGTCGTGGTTTCGTCGAGGCGATGGGTGGCACAATCATAGCCTCCAACCGCGCCGACCGGCCGGGCGCGGTCTTCACCATCACCATGCCGGTGCCGGCCGAGCGACCAAATATCACCGGGCCTGTCCTGGGCGGATCAAATCTGGACGGAATTGCATGACCAACGCGTCGGTGAAGATCCTGATCGTCGATGACGAGCCGCCTATCCGCAAGCTGCTGCGGGTCGGGCTTTCGACGCAGGGCTATGCCATTTCCGAAGCACCGGCCGCCAAGCCGGCGATGCTCATGGTCAGGGCCGAGAAGCCGGATCTCATCCTGCTCGATCTCGGCCTGCCCGACATGGGCGGGCACGATCTGCTCGCTGCCTGGCGGCGCGAGGGCCTTCACGTGCCTGTGATCATCCTGTCCAGCCGCACCGACGAGGCCGGTATCGTCAAGGCGCTCGAACTGGGTGCCGACGACTACGTGACCAAGCCATTCGGCATGAACGAACTTGCCGCCCGCATCCGCAACGCCCTTCGCCATAGGCTGCAGCAGCAGGGTGAAAAGCCGGTGTTCCAGACCGGCGAGCTGTCGGTCGACCTGGTCAAGCGCATCGTCAGGCTTGGCAGCCAGGAGGTGAAGCTGTCGCCCAAGGAATACGACATCCTGCGCGTTCTGGTGCAGCACGCCGGAAAGGTGCTCACCCACCGTTTCTTGCTCGAGCATATCTGGGGCGGCTCGGCCGACGTGCAATATCTCCGCGTCTATGTCCGCCAGCTCCGCCAGAAGATCGAAAAGACCCCCGACGAGCCGCAATACATCACCACAGAAACCGGCGTCGGCTACAGACTGCGCGAACCTGATTGACCGCAGACGTTGGGCTTCGCCTTGAGGGTTGCTTGAACGCGCCCGCGTCTTGAAGCAAGAGCAGGACCTAAGCCGCCCTTGCCACGCCCCTGCGGCCGCCCAGCAGGCGGTCGATGCTGACGAGCGTGACGGCGATGATCAGGAAGGCCGCGGTCAGCAATACGATGCTGGCCGTAAGCTGCGTGAGGTTCAGCGCTTCCGGGTTGAGGAACCAATAGGCGTACCAGCCATCGGCGGCACCCCTGGCAAAGGCATAGCCGCAATAGGCCAGCGGCGGCACCGCCGCCCATAGCGCATCCCGCCACTTGAGCCCGCCATGATCCCAGACGAGCCAGGTCAGGAAAAACAGTACCGGTGTTACGTCATGCAGCGCATGGTCGGCAACGGCCTGCCAGCCGGTCGGCTGCCAGATCGCCCTGAGCAACACCGAATAGACAAGCCCGCCGAACACGATCGCCGCCGCCGTCACCAGCCGTGAGCGTACCCCGGCGAACCGCCCGCCCGGATCAAGCACCAGCGCCGTCGCCACCACCGCCGCCATCAAGTTCATGATGATCGTGAAGAAGCCGAAGAACCGCCAAACCGCAGCAAGGATCGACCCGCCGTCATTGACGGCCTGGGTAATCAGCAGCGCGAGCTGCAGGGCGAGGGCGGCCCAGGCAGCGATAGCCGTGACGAAGGCGAGGCCGCGGCGGAGGGGCAATGGAGCTTTCCTGCAAGGCTGATTTCTTCCGCCAAGCTACATCAATGCGCCATCAGCGCAATGTACCGGCAACGGTTCCGGCCATCGCAGCATCTCCCTGCCAACGAAAATCGCCCCCTCCGCTGAATGAAGGGGGCGAAACATCAAACTCAGAAAACGCCGCGATCAGACGTCCAGATTGGCCACGCTGAGAGCGTTCTCCTGAATGAAGTCGCGGCGCGGCTCGACTTCGTCGCCCATCAGGCGGGCAAACAGCGCGTCGGCATCGGTGGCGTCATTGACCTTGACCTGCAGCAGCGAGCGCACGTTCGGGTCGAGCGTCGTCTCCCACAGCTGCTCGGCGTTCATTTCGCCCAGGCCTTTGTAGCGCTGCATGGTCAGGCCCTTGCGGCCCGAGGCGAAGACGGCGGTCAGCAGCGCCAGCGGCCCTGCCAGGGTCTCCGAATTGTCCTTGCGGCGCAGCACCGGCGGCTGCGAATAAAGCTCGGTAAGGCGTGCAGCATAACGGTCAAGCGCGCGCGCGTCGGCCGAGTTGATCAGCGCCATGTCGAGGTGGATGCTTTCCTTGACGCTGCGCAGCGTGCGTTCGAAGACATAGCCGCCCGAACCGTCATTGCTGGTCGCGATCTCGCCCGTCCAGCCGCGCTCGATGTCTTCCGAGATCAGGTCGAGGCGCTGGGCGATTGTTTCGGCCATTGCCTTGGCGCGGCCGAGATCGTTGAAGATGTCGGGGTTGAGCGCGCCGGCGATCGCCGCCTGCTCGACCACCGGCCTGGAATAACGCGTATGCAGGCCGTCGATCAGCGTGCGCACGCCAAGCGCGTCGGCCACGGCCATACGCAGATCCTGACCGGTCCGCACCTCGCCCGATGCAAGCGTCAGCGACGCCTCGTCGAGACCGACATCGACAAGGTAATCCTCAAAGGCGCTTTCGTCCTTCAGATACTGCGAGCTCTTGCCGCGCGTCACCTTGTAGAGCGGCGGCTGGGCGATATAGAGGTGGCCGCGCTCGATCAGCTCCGGCATCTGGCGGAAGAAGAACGTCAGCAAAAGCGTACGGATATGGGCGCCGTCGACGTCGGCGTCGGTCATGATGATGATCTTGTGGTAGCGCAGCTTGTCGGCGTTGAACTCGTCCTTGCCGATCGAGGTGCCGAGCGCGGTGATCAGCGTGCCGATCATGTCAGATGACAGCATACGGTCGAAGCGCGCACGCTCGACGTTCAGGATCTTGCCGCGCAGCGGCAGGATCGCCTGGTTCTGGCGCGAGCGGCCGCTCTTGGCGGAGCCGCCTGCCGAGTCACCCTCGACGATGAAGATTTCGGACTTGGCTGGATCGCGCTCCTGGCAGTCGGCCAGCTTGCCGGGCAGCGAGGTGATGTCGAGCACGCCCTTGCGGCGGGTCAGCTCCCGCGCCTTGCGCGCTGCTTCGCGCGCCGCAGCGGCCTCAACCACCTTGGCGATTAGCGTCTTGGCTTCGGTCGGGTGCTCCTCGAGCCAGGTGCCGAGTGCTTCGTTGACCAGGCTCTCCACCACCGGACGAACCTCGGAGGACACCAGCTTGTCCTTGGTCTGCGACGAAAACTTCGGATCGGGAACCTTGACCGAAAGCACCGCCGTCAGGCCCTCGCGGGTGTCGTCTGCGGTGATCGAGACCTTTTCCTTCTTCGAAATGCCCGAGGTTTCGGCATAGCCGGTCACCTGGCGCGTCAGGGCACCGCGGAAGCCGGCAAGGTGTGTGCCGCCGTCGCGCTGCGGGATGTTGTTGGTGAAGGCCAGCACGTTCTCGTGGTAGCTGTCGTTCCACCACATCGCCACTTCGACCGTGATGCCGTCGCGCTCGGCACGGATGGCGATCGGTGCCGCGATCAGCGGCTTCTTGGCGCGGTCGAGATACTTCACGAATTCGATCAGGCCGCCGTCATAGAGCAGCTCCTGCACCTTCACGTCGGCATGGCGCTTGTCGGACAAGACGATGCGCACGCCCGAATTCAGGAAGGCCAGCTCGCGCAGGCGATGCTCCAGCGTGCTGTAGTCGAAATCCACCATGGTGAAGGTGTCGGACGAGGGCAGGAAGGTCACTTCCGTGCCGGTCTCGTCGCCGGCCTGTCCCACCACCTTCAGCGGCGCCACGGCATTGCCGTGGCTGAAGGTCATCTCGTGGATTTCGCCCTTGCGGCGGATTCTGAGCTTCAGCCACACCGACAATGCGTTGACGACGGACACGCCGACGCCGTGCAGGCCGCCCGACACCTTGTAGGAGTTCTGGTCGAACTTACCGCCAGCATGCAGCTGCGTCATGATCACCTCGGCGGCGGAAACGCCTTCCGAAGGGTGGATATCGGTCGGAATGCCGCGGCCGTTGTCGGTCACGGTCACCGATCCATCGGGATTGAGTGACACCGTCACCAGCGTGGCATGGCCGGCCAGCGCCTCGTCGATCGCGTTGTCGACGACCTCATAGACCATGTGGTGGAGGCCCGAGCCGTCGTCAGTGTCGCCGATATACATGCCTGGGCGCTTGCGGACGGCATCCAACCCCTTCAAAACCTTGATGGAATCTGCGCCGTACTCGGCTTCTGCGCCGGGAAGGTTCTCGGACTGGTCGCTCATGAAAAACTTTCGTCTGACTGCCGCAGGAGGACGCGGCAAAATCGGCCCCGAATCGCACGCCCGTTGGTGCCCCAGATATAGGCGTTAAGTGTGGTTTTTCCAAGTTTTACCGGGCTTTTGCGAGGGGATAACGCCATGCCGCGTGGCCTTGCGGCGCCTCGTCCTCCGGCTTGATGGTTCGACCCATCTGCGCTGCCTGCAGCGCGTCCCGAAAACGAGTACAGGCCGTAGTTTACGTGCGCCAAATGCCGACACACTGCTACCGGAAGCCGATCGACGGCGGCATGTTGGCGACGCAGCCGTGGAAGCCGCCGATTGTTGGCAAACTGGCGAAACTATGTGATTTCTCGTCCGTTCATGTAGGCGGAGTTTGGAACAAACGCCGCGCTGGTGCATTCAGGCTCATCAATAATGTTGTCTCACTTCCGTCTGACACGGTGGGGCCCACTTTTTGCCGGCCTACACTTTTCACAACAGATTTCAGCCGAGAAAATTCTCATCCATGCCGACCACAAGACCATTGAAGGCCGACGACAAGGTTTCCAATCCGATCGTTTCAGGTGAGCTGGCCGGGCTCATCGAGGCCTTGGACTGGACGTCTACGCCGATCGGCCCGATCGGTTCTTGGCCGGCAGTCGTGCGCATGACGATCCGCATCATGCTGGCATCGGCAATGCCGATGTGCCTGCTCATCGGCCGCAAGGGCGTGATGATCTACAACGACGCCTATCGCGACATCGCGGGCGCGAGGCATCCGGCCTGCCTCGGCACTTCAGTCTTTGACAGCTGGCCCGAGGTCGCGCAGTTCAACCGTACCGTCATCGACCGCATCTTCGAGGGTGAAACGCTGACCTACGAGGATCAGGAACTGGTGCTGTGGCGCAATGGTGCCGCCGAACGCGTCTGGCTCGAGCTCGACTACAGTCCTTTGCTCGACGACGACGGCGAGGCGGTTGGTGCATTTGCGATCCTGGCTGAAACCACCAAGCGCGTACGTGCCGAAAAGGCACTCGCCCGCAGCGAGGAGCGCCTGTCGCTGGCGCTCGAGGCGTCGGGCATCGTCGGTGCCTGGGAACTCGATCTGACCAGCCGGATCGTCACAGCCGACGCGCGTTTCGCCGAGATGTTCGGCGTCGGCCTCGCCGAAGCCGAACAGGGCATTTCGGCTGAAGGCTTCTTCAGGCGCATCCATCCCGCCGACCGGGACTTCGTCGCGCGCAAGACCGATGAGGCAATCGCCAATCGCGGCGGATTTCGGGCCGAGTATCGCCTCGTCGACGACGATGGCGGTATCCGTTGGGTGCTTGCCACCGGCAAGTTTTTCGAAACCGTCGGCGGCAATCCGCGTCTGCCGGGCGTCGTCATCGACATCACCGAGCGCAAGGCGGTCGAGGCGGCGCTGGCGGCAAGCGAAGCCGGCTTCCGCACGCTTGCCGACACCATGCCGCAGATGGTTTGGTCGACCAGGCCCGACGGTTTCCATGATTATTACAATGCGCGCTGGTACGAATTCACCGGCATGCCGCTCGGTTCGACGGATGGCGAGGCATGGGCAGGTATGTTCCATCCCGACGA
Organism: Aminobacter sp. MDW-2; assembly: GCF_014250155.1. NCBI lineage: Bacteria > Pseudomonadati > Pseudomonadota > Alphaproteobacteria > Hyphomicrobiales > Phyllobacteriaceae > Aminobacter > Aminobacter sp. MDW-2. Next base: position 100,769 of record NZ_CP060197.1, on the reverse strand, counting down.
CCAGGACCGCGCCTGGGAGTTGTGGCGCCATTCGCTCGCCACCGGCGAGCCCTACCAGATCGAGTACCGGCTGCGTCATGCCAATGGCGAATACCGCTGGACACTGGGTCGGGCGCTGGCCATCCGCAACGAGGCCGGCGAGATCATCCGCTGGTTTGGCACCTGTACCGACATCCATGAAACCAAGCAGGTTGCCGAGGAGCGCGAGATCGTCGCGCACGAACTCAGCCACCGCATCAAGAACATCTTTTCGGTTCTCAACGGCATCATCAGCCTGTCGGCGCGGTCCCATCCTGACATCAAGCCCTTGGCCGACCAACTCAGGCAGCGCATCAGCGCGATGGGCAAGGCGCATGATTTTGTCCGGCCGCACAGCCGGGCATCGCGGCCGCAGAACAACCAGTCTTCGCTGCGCGCCCTGGTCGAGCTTCTGCTCGCTCCGCATGTCGGCGACGATTCCGGCCGCTTTACCTTCCACGGTGACGACGCCACCATCGACGACGGCGCGGCCACTCCGCTTGCGTTGCTGTTTCATGAGCTTGCCACCAATGCGGCGAAATATGGCGCCTTGGCGGAGGCCGATGGCCGCGTGGTCATCGACGCTGTTCTGAGCGGCGACAAGTATCGCATGGTCTGGAAGGAAACGGGTGGCGCGCCAGTTTCGGGTCCGCCCGCCGACGAAGGTTTCGGCAGCCGCCTGATCACACTCAGCGTCCAGGGCCAGCTTGGCGGCACGCTGCAGCGGCGCTGGAAGGCGGATGGGCTCGAAGTGGAACTGACGATGCCGGCAGCACAGCTCAGCCGTTCGGCAACGTTGCGGCGCTAGAGCGACGACAAAGGGCGCAACGGCTTCGGCCGGAGCGCCCCTGATGATGTTGAGACGTCGCGTTTTCGTCAGGCGGTTACGCCAAGTCCGTCCTCGCGGTCATTGCAATTATCCGCTCCAAACAGCTTCAGCCGCGTTGGCGGTTCGGCGGCAAGGCGGTGTCGGCGCGCCACTGCATATCGTACCGCTTCAGACAATTCTTCGTCCATCACCGGCTTGGGAAGCACGCCGATCGTGCCGGGAACGCCGTCGCCCAGTTGCGAAGGGTTGGCGGTGATGAACAGCACCGTCACGCCGAACTGTTCGGCAAGAATCTTGCCCAGTGAAGGGCCGGTAGGACCATCCCGCAAATTGAGGTCAACAAGCGCTATTTCGGCATGCCGCGCCAAGTCGAGGGCACTCGCCGAGTCCATGGCGATGCCGATCGGGTGGTGTCCTAGCTCTTCGAGCATGCTCTCAATTTCGGTGGCAACGAAGATCTCGTCTTCAACCACCATCACCTTGCAGTTCATCATGTCACTCTACACGCGTATTCCCTGTTGATTGGTTGCATGGGCCAAACGTCACCGTCAGCGATAGGTTGCATGCCAGGGGGGTGAATTTCCGCAAAGACAATGTTCGTCGCCTCAATTGTGGTCCTGACGCAACGACGTGGTCAACCGACACGGAGCGGCTTCAGCGCTTCGCTCCAGCGGAACAGTTCGTTGAGCATCGTCTTGGCGCTGTCGTCGATCAGCGCGTTCGACTTGAACTCGCCATCCTCGGCGAGGTGCTGGGTGAAAGCGGGGATGGCGATCGCCTCGGGGATCGGCATGATCTTCAGCGTCGTCAAAAGCATCTTTTCCGACTGCACGGCGCGCAGGCCGGCAGAGACGCCGCCATAGCTCAGGAAACCGGCCGGCTTGTAGTTCCACTCGCGCGCCAGATAGTTGACGGCGTTCACCAGCGCAGGCGCGGCGAAGAAATTGTACTCCGGCGTCACGAACACGAAGGCGTCGCCGGCCTTGATCGCCTCGGACCACTTCTTCGTATGCTCGTTCTCGTACTGACCGAGCCTTGGGTGTCTGGGCTCGTCGAAGATCGGCAGGCCGAAGGCCTCGATGTCGGTGATGACGGGTTCGAATTTGCCATGCTCGCGCGCATAGGCATCGAGCCAGCGGGCGAAAACGGGTCCGACGCGGCCGGGGCGGGTGCTGGCCACGACGATATTGAGCTGGTATTTCAAGATTTCAGTCCTTGGCAGGTAAGGGGCGGTATCAAAAGGTGACTGGCGGGAAATAGTCGCTTGGACCCCGCCATGGCAAGAAGGCACCTCGAGGTAACCCGGTCACATCTCGGTCATCGTCCCGTTCCGCCGCATGGACGTGCCCACTCTCCATGCCTACATTCCACGGATGAGGCACATTTGATGGACACAAGACCCGAACCCTTCGTCCCGCCCGCGCCGACGCCGCGCAACACGCCGCCGTCGACGCTGGAGATGATGCGCATCGTCTATCGCAATCCGCTCGAGCTGTGGGGCGAGCCGTCCTACAACGAGCCCTGGATCTCGGTGAACGGCGTCGGCGGTCCGCTGGTCATCGCCAACGATCCCGGGCTCATCCGTCACGTGCTGGTCGACAACGCCAGAAACTACAAGATGGCGACCGTGCGCCAGATGATCCTGCGACCGATCCTGCGCGATGGTCTGCTTACCGCCGAGGGCGACGTCTGGAAGCGTTCCCGCAAGGCTATGGCCCCGGTCTTTACCCCGCGCCACATTTTTGGTTTCGCCCAGCCGATGCTCGCCCGCACCCTCGACTTCGTCAAACGTTACGAGGACGCCTCAGGCACCGTCGATGTTGCCCACGACATGACCATGCTGACCTACGAGATTCTGGCCGAGACGCTGTTTTCGGGCGAGATCGCGGGCGAGTCCGGCAGCTTCGCCCACGAGATCGACCGGCTGTTCGAGACCATGGGTCGCGTCGACCCGCTCGACCTGTTGCGCGCGCCCGAATGGCTGCCGCGCCTCACCCGCATCCGCGGGCGCAAGACCATGGCCTATTTCCGCAAGATCGTCACCGACACGGTGGCGATGCGCAGCGACAAGCTGGTGCGTGACGCAGCCGGCGCGCCCGAGGATTTCCTGACCCTGCTCTTGCGTGCCGAAGGCCCCGATGGCCTGTCGCGCCAGGAGATCGAAGACAACATCATCACCTTCATCGGCGCCGGCCACGAGACCACGGCCCGCGCGCTCGGTTGGACCATCTACTGCCTCGCCGAGGCGACCTGGGAGCGCGACCGCATCGAGCAGGAAATCGACGCAGTGCTGGCGCGCGAGCCCGATCCTGTCAGATGGCTCGACGCCATGCCGCTCACCCGCGCCGCTTTCGAAGAGGCCTTGCGCCTCTACCCGCCGGCGCCGTCGATCAACCGCGAGCCGATCGCCGAGGACGAATACAAGGGCTTCAAGATCCCGCGCAAGGCGCAAGTGCTGGTCATGCCCTGGACGGTCCACCGCCACCGCAAGCTCTGGGACAAGCCGGACGCGTTTCTGCCTGAGCGTTTCCATCCCGAAAACCGCGACAGGATCGACCGCTACCAGTATTTGCCCTTCGGCGCCGGTCCGCGTGTCTGCATCGGTATGAGTTTCGCCATGCAGGAAGCCATCATCGCGCTCGCCATCCTGCTCTCCCGCTTCCGCTTCGACACAACTGACGAAACCAGGCCCTGGCCGGTGCAGAAGCTGACCACCCAGCCGCAAGGCGGCCTGCCGATGCGGGTGACGCGGCGGTGACAGCATCTTTCTCCCCGTTTGAGGGGGGGCGGCGCGACGCTCGGCAGAGCCATGTCAGTGTCGCTCGACGCCGCCTTCCCACAAAGAGAGGACGGGGAATCCGGGAGCACCACATGGAGGCTGACATGAACGACAGCGCCGTCCTCGTCCGCATATCAGGCCGCGTCCAGGGCGTCAGTTTCCGCATCTGGACGCAGCGCGAGGCCCGTCGCCTCGGCCTGAACGGCTGGGTCCGCAATGAGCGAGACGGCTCCGTCAGCGCCTTGATCTCGGGTCCTGAAGAGGCAGTAACCTCGATGCTGGATGCGTTTTGGCAAGGGCCGCCCGGCTGTGAAGTCCGCAGCGTGGTTCAGGAAACGGCCAGTCCTGCCGACGTTTCCGCTGGCTTCAACATCACCGCTTGACCAACGCAACCGCGCCGACTGGCGCTTCCTCTCCCCCTGTCGAGGGGGAAAGTGGTACGCACAGCGGGTGGTGCTTAGGGGCGGCTGTTCAGCGTACTGCTCGCCAACATCACGCCTTCACGAAAGGCTCGACAGTGCCCTTGAGCTTGATGGTGATCGGCTCGCCGAAGCGGTCCTTGGACTTGCCGGCCGGCACACGGATCCAGCCTTCGCTGACGCAATACTCGCTGACGTCCTGGCGCTCTTTGCCGTTGAACATGATGCCGACGCCAGCCTCCAGCGCCTCTGCGTTGAAAAAGGGACTGCGCGGGTCGTTGCTCAGGCGGTCGGGCAGGGACATTGCCATCTCCAGTAACTAGGGCGCCCCCTGGGCGCGAACCTCGATTGCCCGCATCGCGAGCTTTGCGAGGCCTGTTAAGGGCAATGGCGGCAGGCGTAAAGAGCCAACGGCTGCTCGAAGCTCAGTTCCGCCCCTGGAAGGCGTTCTCGACATGCACCGGCCAACGACGCGGCAGCACCGCCACCATGTCGAAACGCACCGAAAGCTTGCCATAGTCGGGCTGTCGCGCGAGCCACAAATCGGCAGCGCCCTCGATGCGCCGTTCTGACCCATAGGCGACGGCCTCCATCGCCTCGACCAGCGTTCTACGCGCCTTCACCTCGACGATCAGCACCAGGTCGCCGCGCCGCGCGATCAAGTCGATCTCGCCGAGCTTGGTCTTGTAGCGGCGAGCGACGATCCGATAGCCCTTGAGCATCAGCGCAAGCGCGGCCAGCCATTCGCCGCGATGGCCGCGGCCCAGTGCCTTCTGCCGGGTGCGCCGGTCAGTCACCGGATCCTTCCCGGAGCTCCAGCAATCGGCGATAAAGCGCCGGTTTCTGCTGGCCGGTCATGCGCGCGGCTTCCGCCGCCGCCTTCGACGCCGGCATCTCCTTGGCCAGCGACAGCAGGAGCTTGTCGACGTCGTCGGCCGTCTCGGTCCGTTCCGCGGGTGGCGCAACACAGATGACGATCTCGCCCTTCGGCGTGTCGGCCGCAGCATAGTGCGCGGCGAGTTCGGCCAGCGTGCCGGTGCGGATTTCCTCGAAGGCCTTGGTCAGTTCGCGCCCGATCGCTGCCTGGCGCGCGCCCAACACATCGGCCATGGCTTCAAGGGTGTCGGCCACCCGTCGTGGCGATTCAAAAAAGATCAGCGTGCCGGGCACGGTCCTTACCTCTTCGAGCCGCGTCCGCTTCTGGCCGTCCTTGACCGGAAGGAAGCCGGCAAAGAAGAACGCATCCGAAGGTAGTCCCGAGGCGGTCAGTGCCGCCAGCACAGCCGAGGCGCCGGGGATCGGCACGACGCGAATGCCGCGCTCCTGTGCTTGCCCGACAAGGCGAAAACCCGGATCGGAAACCAGCGGCGTTCCCGCGTCCGATACAAGCGCTACGCTGCGACCGTTTTCCAGTGCCTCGATCAGCCGCGGCCCGGCTTCGCCGGCATTGTGCTCGTGATAGGCGGTCGGCCGCTGGCGGATGCCGTAGCGGTCGAGCAATACGCGGGTAACACGCGTGTCCTCGCAGGCGACATGGTCGGCGCCGGCCAGGGTCTCCAGCGCGCGCAGGGTGATGTCGCCGAGATTGCCGATCGGCGTCGCCACCAGATAGAGCGCAGGCGTCAGCGGCCGCGCCGCGATCTCGGTCTGTCCGATGACATAGACCCGCTTGTTTTCGTTGTTCTGCACGCCGCCTCGCTTTCACCTTCTCCTTGGCATGGTCCGATCCGGCTTGCAAAAGGATGTGATCGATTCTGCCATGGCTTTGCCACAGTGCGGGAAGCAAATCGCCGCCGCGGATCGGAACAGAGCGATTCGTGAACAGAGGCAATCGTACCGGCCATGCCCCATCGTTTCGACGCCTTCATCTCCCGCCTCGACGCCGCCACCAAGGCGGCTCCACCCTCACGCCTTGTAGGCGACCAGCACCGCACCCGCCGCGATCAGCGCGACGCCGAGCCAGTTCGCCGTGCCAAGTCGCTCGCCAAGGAAAATGACGCCAAACACCGCGACAAGAACGACGCTTAGCTTGTCGATCGGCGCCACCTGCGCCGCGTTTCCGAGCTTCAGCGCGCGGAAGTAGCACAACCACGACGCCCCCGTGGCCAGCCCGGAAAGCACGAGGAACAGATAGGTCTTGCTCGAAATCTCGCCGAGCGGCTGGAACTGCCCGGTGGCGGCAATGATTGCGCCGAGCACCAGAAGGATCACCACAGTCCTGATCAGCGTCGCGAAGTCGGAATTGATGTTCTCGATGCCGACCTTGGCGAATATCGCCGTCAGCGCCGCGAAAGTGGCTGAGAGAATGGCCCAGAACTGCCAGGAATCTAGGGCTGAATTCATGTTGGCTCCGTTGTTCTGATCTCTTGGCTGCTGGATCGTTGCTTGCCCATGCTGTACCGGACGCCTGAAAATTTCGAAATCGGGCTGATACCATGGCGACGCACAAGACCTATTCCATCTCCGATCTTCGCGACAGGCCGGATTTCGCTGATGACGTCGCCGACCGCATCTGGAACGCCTGGTGGCGTCAGGACGGCCACGAACGCGCCTTTATCAGGGGCCTCGTCGACGAGAATTTTGCCTCGACCGGCCTGCCGCAGGCGTTCGTCGCCCATGACGGCGACACCTTTCTCGGCACCGCTCACCTGATAGACAACGATCTCGAATCGCGGCCGCAATATTCGCCCTGGGTGGCCGCCGTCTGGGTCGACGAAACCGCCAGGAGGTCCGGCATCGGCGCGGCTCTTGTCCAGGCCGGGGCGGACGCGGCGTTCGGGCAGGGTTTCGACACCGCCTATCTCTGCGCCAAACCTGCCGTCTCCGCCTTCTACGAGCGCCTCGGCTGGCAGCGCATCGAGGAAGATGTCGAGGGGCTCAACGTTTTTTCGATGAAGCGTGGTGCCTGATCGGCCTTAGCGCAGGTGCCCCGGCACCCGCTCTTCCAGCAGCGTCACCAGTGCCGGGTCCATGAAAGCGTAGTCTTCGGGAATATCGAGGCAGACGACGCGCGCCTTCAGCGACCTGCGGAATTTCTTCTGTAGCTTGGTGCGGTGGGCCTTTTCCATCACGAAGATGATGTCGGCCCACACCACCAGTTCCGCTGTCAGCGGGTTCTCGGCATCGTGGTTTGTGCCAGCCGAGTCGACTTCTATGTCGCGCCGGGCGGCAAACACCTGCTCGGCCGTCGGGCTGCGCAACCTGTTCTGGCTGCAGACGAAGAGCACGTTCTTCATCGCAGTCCCCGCCTACCGCGCCAGGTCGGCCACGACGGCGTCCAGCACGATCATGCCCTCAGGCGTCGCGCGCAAGCGCGAATTGCCGATCGGTGCCACCAGCCCTTCGCCCTGCAGGATCGACAACCGTGCCGAAGACAGCGACTTGCCGGATAACTGCTCGTAGCGGGCGAGGTCGATGCCCTCGACCAGCCTGAGGCCCATCAGCAGGAACTCGTCGGCCTCTTCCGAGCGTGTCAGCGTCTCGCCGCCGACCACGCCATGGCCACGTTGCTCGACCAGTTCGACCCAGCGTTCCGGCAGCTTCTCGGCGATGGTGACGATGCGCGTGCCGTCCTCCAGGAAGCGGCCATGGGCACCGGGGCCGACGCCGACATATTCGCCGTAGCGCCAGTAGGTCAGATTGTGCCGGCTCTCGGCGCCCGGTTTGGCGTGGTTGGAGATTTCATAGGCCGGCAGGCCATGCGCCGCCGTTACGTCCTGGGTGATGGCGTAGAGCTCCGCCGCGTGCTCGCCGTCGGGGATCTCGAACTTGCCGGCATTGTAGAGCTGGAAGAAGCGCGTGCCTTCTTCGATTGTCAGCTGGTACAGCGACAGATGGTCGACGGCATAACCGATCGCCTGCTTCAGCTCCGCCGCCCAGGCATCCGGCTTCTGGCCGGGTCGGGCATAGATCAGGTCGAAGGACAGGCGCGGAAAAATCTCGCGTGCCAGTCCGATCGCATGCAGCGCCTCCTCGACATTGTGCAGCCGCCCGAGGAAGCGCAAATCCTGGTCGTTCAGCGCCTGCACGCCAAGCGAGAGCCGGTTGACCCCGGCAGCGCGATAGCCGCGGAAGCGCTCGGCTTCCACCGACGACGGGTTCGCCTCGAGCGTGATTTCAGCACTATCTGCGATCGTCCAGTTGGCAGCGATCGCCTCCAGCACGGCGCAGACCGTCTCGGGCCGCATCAGCGACGGCGTACCGCCGCCGAGAAACACGCTCGTCACCTCGCGCGGCCCGGTGCGGGCGCGCATGTTTGCTAGTTCCGTCGAAAAGGCGCGGGCAAAGCGCTCCTGGTCCACCGGCTGGTGGCGGACATGGCTGTTGAAGTCGCAATAAGGGCATTTGGCCGCGCAGAACGGCCAGTGCACATAGACGCCGAAGCCGGGGTCGCGGCTGAGCGACGCAAATGCCATCAGGCCGAACCGAGCATGGCACGGGCGAACTTCTGGAAGGCGCGGGCCCGGTGCGACAGTGCGTCGGCCTGGCCCGGCTTCCAGCCGTGCTTTTCGTCGGCGCTCATCTCGCCGAAGGTCTTGTCGAAGCCCTTGGGCAGGAATACCGGGTCGTAGCCAAAGCCTTTTTCGCCGCGCGGCGGCCAGACGAGATTGCCCTCGGCTTCGCCACGGAAATACTCGGCGTGTCCGTCCGGCCATGCCAGGCAGATGACGGCAACGAAGCGGCCGGTGCGCTGCGCGACGGCCTTGGCACCGCGCTCCTGCAGGGCGTCCTCGGTGCGCTGCATTGCCATGGCAAAGTCGCGCGTGCCATCCGGCTTTTCGGCCCAGTTGGCGGTGTAGACACCGGGTGCGCCGTCGAGCGCGTCGACCACCAGCCCTGAATCGTCAGACATGGCCGGCAGGCCGGTCGCGGTCGCCGCGGCCAGCGCCTTGATGTAGGCGTTTTCCTCGAAGGTCGTGCCAGTCTCGTCGGGTTCGGGCAGGCCGTATTCCTTGGCCGACTTGGCCCCGATGCCGAACGGCGCCATCAGGTTGGCGAATTCGCGCAGTTTGCCGGCATTGTGGCTGGCGATCACGATCTCATTGTCGGCAAGCTTGCGCATCAAAGGCCCCATAGTTTCGGCTCGGCGATCTCGAGCGAATTGCCACTGGGATCGCGGAAATAGATGGAACGGCCGCCATTGGGCCATTCGAAATCGGCTTCGATGGCTATACCCTCGCCTTCGAGCCGCGTCTTCCAGTCCTCGACTTCTTCGGCCGTGCCGGCAAAGCACAGATGCCCCGGGCCTGACGTACCATGCGGCGGCACCGGCAGCCTGGCATCGGGCTTCGGTGGCTGCCGCGTCGCCTCGGCGTAAAAGAGCAGAAGCACGCCCTGGCCGCAGCGGAAGAACACATGCCGCCCCGGCACCTTGGCGATCCGCTCCAGTCCCATCACCTCGCCGTAGAAGTTTTCTGCGGCATCGAGGTCGGTGACATAGAGCGCGGATTCGAGGATCGCCGAGGGCTGCATGGCGAGAGCCTCAGCCCACCGCCATCTTCTGCAGGTCGACCAGACGCGCAATGCCCTTGCGGGCGAGGCCCATCAGCTGCAGGAACTCTTCCTCCGAGAACGGCGTACCTTCGGCGGTGCCCTGGATCTCGACGATGCCGCCCTTGCCGGTCATGACGAAATTGGCGTCGGTGCCGGCCGAGGAATCCTCGAGATAGTCGAGGTCGATGACCGGCTGCCCATCATGGATACCGCAGGAGATCGCCGCGACATGGTCCTTCAGCACCTTGTCGATGCTGACCATCTGGCGCGCTTCCATCCAGCGCAGGCAATCGTACAGCGCGATCCACGCGCCGGTGATCGAGGCCGTGCGGGTGCCGCCATCGGCCTGGATGACGTCGCAGTCGACGGTGATCTGGCGCTCGCCGAGCGCCTGCATGTCTACCACGGCCCGCAGCGAGCGGCCGATCAGGCGCTGGATTTCCAGCGTGCGGCCGCCCTGCTTGCCGGAAGAGGCTTCGCGGCGCATGCGTTCGCCGGTCGAGCGCGGCAGCATGCCGTACTCGGCCGTCACCCAGCCCTTGCCGGTGTTGCGCATCCAGCCCGGCACCTTCTCTTCAAGGCTCGCCGTGCACAGCACATGGGTGTCGCCGAACTTGACTAGGCACGAGCCTTCGGCGTGCTTGGAGATGTTGCGCTCGAAGGAGATGGCGCGCATTTCGTCGAACTGGCGTTTGGAGGGGCGCATACGGCTACTTTCTATGGCGAAATCGGAAATTGTTGCCGGCTTGTAGCCCCATGGCCGGACCAGCGCAAAGGAAAACCGGTTCCGTGGCTGGAGCTGTTGTGTTCGCGGCCATGCGGTCTATATCATTTTGGACGGAGACCATGAAGCAGATGACCAAAGCGGTACCCGATCCCACGCTGCAATCGCTCGATATGCGGTCGCGTGACATCTTCCGGCGCATCGTCGATTCCTATCTCAGGGATGGCGAGCCCGTGGGCTCGCGTAACCTGTCGCGCATGCTGCCGTCGTCGCTGTCGCCGGCGACCGTCCGCAACGTGATGAGCGATCTCGAGCAGCTCGGCCTCGTCTACGCGCCGCACATCTCCGCCGGCCGCCTGCCGACGCAAAAGGGGCTCAGGTTCTTCGTCGACGCCTTCATGGAGCTTGGCGATCTGCCTGACGACGAACGCCGGACGATCGAGGCGCAGGTCAAGGCTTCGGGCGAGGGCGCCACGCTGGAGCACATGCTGACCGAGGCGAGCCAGATGCTGTCGGGCATGTCGCGCGGCGCAGGCCTCGTCCTCGCCGCCAAGAACGAGGTCGCGCTCAAGCACATCGAGTTCATCCAGCTCGAACCGACCAAGGCGCTCGCCGTGCTGGTGTCGCAGAATGGCGATGTCGAGAACCGTGTCGTCGAGCTGCCGCTCGGCGTCACCGTTTCGCAACTGCACGAAGCGTCGAACTTCCTGAATGCCCATATTCGAGGCCGTACCCTTGCCGAGGCCCGGCTGGAGATCGCCCGTATCAAGGACGAGACCAAGGCAGCCCTCGACACGCTGTCGCAGGACCTCGTCGAAAAGGGTCTCGCCGTCTGGGCCGGCGCCGAGAGCGGCCTGCCGGCGCGCCTGATCGTGCGCGGCCGCGCCAATCTGCTCGAAAACGTCACCGCCCAGGCCGACATCGAACTGCTCAAGCACCTGTTCGAGGACATGGAAACCCAGGACGGGCTGATCCAGTTGCTCGACCTCGCCGAGGAAGGCTCGGGCGTGCGCATCTTCATCGGCTCGGAAAACCGGCTGTTTTCGCTGTCCGGCTCGTCGCTGGTCGTCGCGCCCTATCGCGACAAGGACGCTCGCGTGGTCGGCGCGCTCGGCGTCATCGGACCGACCCGGCTCAATTATGCCCGCATCGTGCCGATGGTCGACTATACGGCGCAGCTGATTTCGCGCATGCTGAGGTGAGCTGAAACTGCGGAGAACCGGACCATGGCACTCGAACAGATCAAGGCCCAGATAGCCGTGCTGCTCCAGGAAATGGTCAACCAGCCCGAGGATTCACACGAGTTGCAGGAACAGCTGCGCGAGAAGCTCTCCGAGTTGCGCGCCCAGGGCCTGCCGCTGCCCAAGGACCTCGTCGACCTCGAAAAGCGCCTCGATGACGATTTTTCCGAACAGGAAGAATGAGCAGTCGGGCGATCACGCCCCTTTGCTGGCCTTGTCCTGCTCGCCCCATGTCACCTGCCGGTAGTCGAAGCCATATTCCAGCGTTGGTTTGACGATGCGGAAATAGGGCGACAGGTCGAAGTCGCGCGGCGTGTAGAGCGAGTGGTGGCGGATGTGCATGATCTCCTGGCGCATGTAGGTCGACTGCGCCGAAGCGCGGCCGGGGGCGCGGGTGATCTCGGGCAGGATTGGATAGCGGATCTCACCATAGGCCTGCGCGATCATCGTCGAGCAGATGGCGCGTGTCGGGTCGCCGGAACCGAAGGCCAGCATGCGGCGGCGCCAGCGCACGGGCACCGGCGGCCGCGGAATGAAGTAGCGCAGCATGTCGGTGATGTTCTTGAGGTCGTATTTCAGCCCGAGCCTTTGCACCATGAACCTGACGACATGGTCGCGATCCTCCGGTGACAGGCCGTTGGCCCGGCAGATGCGGGTGTTGTAGGTGCGGTATTTCGACAGCGGCACGGCAACGCAGCCTTCTCCGAGATTGACCTCGATCAGCCGCGGCCGCTCCGATCCGTCCGTCGGCTCTGGCAGCGCGTCGCCGATATAGAGTGCAGAATGCGACCAGGTCGACTGCGTCAGATACTTGATGACGGCCGAAATACGCTGGTTGCCTTCGATCAGAAGGATGTCGCCGGGCTCCAGCGTTCGCCGCAGCGTGTCCGGGTCGGAAGGTGTGTAAGGCTCGTAGCCGGAGGATTCGACCTGCAGCCGGGAGGCGAGCCAGCGGCCGAGACGGTCGAGCAGGGTGTCGGTCTTTTGCGTCATGACGCACAGGACGTAACATGAGCCGGGCCGGCGATGCCAGCGGGGCAAACAGCTAGTCGGCTTCAGTTTCCGCCAAGGTTCCGCCGAGGTCGTCGCGGACCTTCTTGGCCAGCCTGCGCACCGTGCGCCGTGGCTTGTCCTCGAACAGTTCGGCGGCGTCAGCGAGGCACAGCTTGCGCAGCGCTTTCTCCGAGCGCTTGAGCAGCCTGACCAGCTGTTTCGGTTCCAGGCCGTCGAATGGCTTTTCGCCGGCCTCGATCAGCTGGCGCATAACGAACACGTCGTGCAACTCGCCCAGGCTTTCGCCGAGCGCTTCGACGCGCTCGCGGCGCGGCTTGACCGGCGAGGGCCACAGCTTGCGCAGCAGGGACAGGTGTGCGGCATGCCGCTTCACCGCCTTGCGCAGCTCATGAAAATCATCCGCTTCGCCGCGCTCGCGGGATTGCTGCAGCGCCTTGCGCGCCCGCCTCAGCGTCGCCAAGGCGCCGTCGGCCAGGACGTCGGCGGCATTCTCCGGCAGGTCGGGCAGAGCGAGGGACTGCAGCGCTTCGAAACCTGCCTGGCATTCGCCGATTGCCGTGTCGAGTACGGCGTCCAGGCCTGCATCGCCATGGGCTGCCTGCGCGCGATGGCGCACCAGCATGGCGCGGATTGCGATCAGCCCGGCGTCTGCGGCGTACTCGGCGAAATCCTCAGCCAGCCGGTCGATGGTTTCGATCAGCGCGGTCGCCTGCCGTGGTGCCGCGATCGAGGTCGAGATGGCGCGGTAGCGGTCGTTCTCCGCGCGGCAGAAGGCCTCGTCGCCCGGCCACACCAGGTGCAGCAGCGCGCGCAGCGCCTTGAGCCGCCTGCGCGCCTTGTGCAGCGCCTTGTCGGGATTGTCGCGGGCGGTGACCAGATGGGCGGCGATCTTCTCGATCTCTTCGCCGGCGATACGGCGGACCTCGCCGGTAAGCGCCAGGCGCGGATCGATGCGAAAGCTCATGCAACGGCCTCCGGGACGTCGTCGCTGTGGGCAAGCGACGCATTGTAGTAGCGCGGATCGCCGGTCACCTCGCGGCCGAGCCAAGCCGGTAGTTCGGATGCCGGAACATCCTCCGGCGTCTCGAGTTCCGCGATGATCAGCCCCCTCAGTTCGCCTCCGAAAACGTCGATCTCATAGAGGCGGCCACGATGGCTAACATGGTGACGTGTCTTCTCGATGACACGGCCGATGGCAAAATCCATCATCTCCTCGGCCTCGGCGAGGGGCACCTGATACTCGAATTCGTCGCGCACGCGACCCCTGGAGCCGAATTTCAGCGTCAGCGTCGCCACTTCGCCATCGGAGATGCGCAGCCGCACGGAGCGGCCCGTATTCGAGGCGAGATAGAACTGGCGGATGCGGATCCTGCCTTCGACAAGGCTTCGCCACTCCTGTCCGTTCACGAGGAACTTGCGTTCGACTTCCTTGGCCATGGGCGCCAATAAAGCGCGGCCCGACAGCCGGTGCAACATTTCATTTGACTTTAATCAATCGATTGATTAAATCGCCGAAATGAGCAAGACACAAACCCCGCAAAATCCCTCCGCAGCCGACGCCACCCGCCTGGCCCTGGTGATGGCTGCCCTGAAACTGTTTGGCCGCCAGGGCTTCGACGGCACCTCGACGCGCGAGATAGCCACCGCAGCCAATGCCAATATTGGCTCGATCGCCTATCATTTCGGCGGCAAGGAAGGGCTGAGGCTGGCCGCAGCCGACCATGTCGTGGCGACCATCCAGGCGATCGCCAGCCAGGCGCTCGGCAATACCGGGCTGGCCCAGCCGCAAGTAGTCTCCGCCGAAGAGGCCGAGTCCCAGATCGAGGCGGCGGTAGAGCGCATGGTCGGTTTCATGGTCGCCCGCCCCGAGGCTGGCGAGATCGTCCAATTCGTGCTGCGCGAGCTGTCGACGCCGACCGATGCGCTCGACCGTATCTACACCGGCGTGTTTGAGCCGGTGCACCGCAGGCTGTGTCACCTCTGGGCCGCCGCCACCGGCGAGGAGGCCGAGAGTGAGCGCGTCAGGATCAGCGTCTTCATGATGATCGGCCAGGTCGTCTACTTCCGCATCGCCCGCGCCGCGGTCCTGCGCCGGATGGGCTGGGTCGACATCGGCCCCGCCGAAGTCGGCAAGGTCATCGGCATCGCCAGGGAAAACGTCGCAGTCATCATCGCTGCGCGAAAGGCAGGAAAGCCATGAGTGTTCTGTGTTCCATACCCTTTGCCGCACAGCTGTTTTCGGCCTGTGCCGGCCCGGCACCTCTGGCCGTCGGTTATGTCGAGGGCGACTATGTCCAGCTCGCTCCCATCGAGGTGGCGCAGGTTGAAACCGTCTCCGTCCGCCGCGGCGACCGCGTCGAGGCAGGCAAGCCCGTCGTCACGCTGGAAAGCGGCGACGCCAGGATCGCGGTGACCCAGGCCGAGGCAGCCCTTGCCCAGGCAGAGGCGCAGCTCGCCGACCTCAAGATCGGCAAGCGTCCCGACGAGATCGCCGCCCTCGAGGCAGCCGTGCGCTCCAGCCAGGCCCAGGCCGACGATGCCCAGCGCAGCCTGACCCGTACCCAGGATCTCGCCCGACGTTCGATTGCCACCCAGGCCCAGCTCGACGACGCGACGACCAAGCTCGAGGTCGCCCAGGCGGCCTTTGGACAGGCCACAGCCAATCTCGCCGTCGGCCGCCTGCCGGCCCGCAGCGAGGTGATCAAGGCCGCCGAAAAGCAGGTCGAGCAGGCCCGCTCAGCGCTCGGCCAGGCAGAGTGGCGGCTGTCCAAGCGCACGCTGACCGCACCCGCCGCCGGCCGCATCAACGACGTCATCCGCAATGCCGGCGACACCGCCGGCCCGTCCTCGCCGGTGCTGTCGGTGCTGCCCGACGGCGCGGTCAAGCTGACCTTGTTCATCCCGGAGCGCGCGTTTTCCTCCGTTCATGTCGGCACCCGCCTTGCCGTACGCTGCGACGGCTGCGCCGACGGGCTCACCGCCAAGGTCAGCTACGTCTCGCCCGATCCCGAATTCACCCCGCCGGTCATCTACTCGCTCGAGAACCGGCAGAAGCTCGTCTACCTCGTCGAGGCGCGCCCTGAAGGCGCCAACTCGGCGCTGCAGCCGGGCCAGATCGTCGATGTGGCACTGGAGAAGGGAGCAGGGGAGTAAGGCAGTAGGGCAGGCCAGGCGCGTTGCAGCCCTGTTGCCCTATTCACTTACTGCCTTGTCTACGGCACCCATGAACGCCATCGAAGTCACCAACCTCGTCAAGCGCTTCGGCGACAAGACCGTCGTCGACCATGTCACCATGACCGTCGCCGAAGGCGAGATCGTCGGCTTCCTCGGGCCCAACGGCTCGGGCAAGACAACCACCATTCGCATCATGTGCGGCCTGCTGACGCCCGACGAGGGCGAGGGCCAGGTGCTGGGCTACGACTTGCGCAGCGACAGCCTCAAGATCAAGCGCGAAGTCGGCTACATGACGCAGAAGTTCTCGTTCTACGAGGACCTGACGATCGGCGAGAACCTCGAATTCGTTGCCCGGCTCTACAAGCTCAGACCTGTCGAGGAGCATGTCGCCCGAACCCTCGAAGAGCTCGGTCTGACCACGCGCCGTAACCAGCTTGCCGGCACGCTGTCGGGCGGCTGGAAGCAGCGCCTGGCACTCGCCGCCTGTATCATGCACAAGCCGAAGCTGCTTCTGCTCGACGAACCCACCGCCGGCGTCGACCCCAAGGCGCGGCGCGAATTCTGGGACGAGATCCACCGCCTGGCGCGCGGCGGGCTCACCGTGCTCGTCTCCACCCACTACATGGACGAGGCCGAGCGCTGCCACCGCATCAGCTACATCTCCTATGGCAAGATGCTGGCGTCGGGCACCGTCGAGGAGGTCGTGCGCAATGCCGGGCTGACAACTTTCGTCGTCTCGGGCCCGCGGCTCGACCAGATCGCCTCCGCGCTTGAAGGCCGGCCCGGCGTCGAGCAGGTCGCCCCCTTCGGCGCGACGCTTCATGTCGTCGGCTCAGACAGGCAGAAGCTCGAGGCAGCCCTTGCCGACATCGGCAGCCGTGAAGGCGTGACCGTCGCGCCGGGCGAAACCAGCCTCGAAGACGTCTTCATCCAGTTCATGGCCGCTTCCAGGGACAATATGTCATGACCGCCAACGGCTTCTTTTCCTTTGCGCGGCTCGGTGCGCTGCTGACCAAGGAATTCATCCAGATGCGGCGTGACCGCATCACCTTTGCCATGATGCTCGGCGTGCCGCTGATGCAGCTGGTGTTGTTCGGCTTCGCCATCAACAGCGACCCCAAGAGCCTGCCCGCGGCACTGCTCGCCACCAGCAACGACCAGTACACGCGGGCCATGGTCTCGGCGCTGCAGAACACCAACTACTACCGCTTCGACCACATCGCCCATACCGCCGCCGAGGCCGAGGAGCTTATGGCCAGCGGCGAGGTTGCCTTCGTCGTCACCATCCCAGCCGATTTCGGCCGCCGGGTGGCGGCCGGCGACGCGCCGCAGATCCTGATCGAGGCCGACGCCACCGATCCCTCGGCCTCCAGCGGTGCTGTGTCTACGCTGGGCACGGTGGCCAACCAGGCGCTGCTCAGGGCCCAGGGCATGGAAGCGTCTTCCGCCGAGACCGCCAAGGGGCAGCTCGAGGTCGTCGTCCATCGCCGCTACAATCCCGAGGGCATCTCGCAATACAACATCGTGCCCGGCCTGCTCGGCGTCATCCTGCAGATGACCATGGTGATGATGACATCGATGGCACTGACCCGCGAAACCGAGCGCGGCACGATGGAAAATCTGCTCGCCATGCCGGCGAGCCCGGCCGAGATCATGCTCGGCAAGGTCTTGCCCTATCTTGTCGTCGGCGCGGTGCAGGTGACGGTGGTGCTGGTCGCCTCCAAGCTGCTGTTTGCCATCCCGTTCATCGGCTCGCTGTCGTTGCTTCTGTCGGCGATCCTGGTCTTCGTGCTGGCGCTGGTGCTGCTCGGCTACACCATCTCGACGATTGCCCGCACCCAGATGCAGGCGATGCAGCTGACCTTCTTCTTCTTCCTGCCGTCGATCCTGCTGTCGGGTTTCATGTTCCCCTATCGCGGCATGCCCGGCTGGGCCCAGGCGCTGGGCGAGATCCTGCCGCTGACGCATTTCCTGCGCATCATCCGCGCCGTCATGCTGAAGGGCGCAGAGCTGCCGGCCATCGCCGTCGAAGTCGGCATTCTCGGCCTGTTCGTTGCCGTATTCGCTGGGCTGGCCCTGTTCCGCTTCCGCCGCACTCTGGACTGAGAAGGTCTGGCAGCTGCCTTGTGGCATGAGCTTTTGCGCCGCCCATGGCTCTGCTAGGCTGCCTGCTCCCGGCTGAAGGTGCGGCACATGCTTCGCGGCGGACTACGCAACGCGCTGACAGCGCTCCTGCTGCTTTTCGCTGGCGTCGGCCAGGCGAGGGCCGACGACCTCTATTCCGTTGGCACGATCACCAGCGGCACCGCGCCCGAGCGGCGCGACATCGGTTTTGCCAATTGCCTGCGCAATGTCGTGGTCCGGGTCACCGGCGACAGCAGGCTGCTCAATGAGCCGCGCCTTGCCAAACAAGCCGCGCATGCCGGCGAGCTGATCGCCAGCCACAGCTTCCGCGACCGCATGAGTGGCACACCTATTCATGACGAGCAGGGCAGCTACGACCGCCCGCACGACCTGACCTGCGTCTTCGACCGCACAAAGCTCGACGCCTTCCTGAAGTCGTTCGACCACAAACCTTGGCTCAAGCGTCCAAGACTTGTCGCCGTCATCGGCGCCCTCGACATGAAGGGGAGGGCCAGCATGCTGGCCAGCGACAGCATTGCCCCGCGCGATGAAGACATGCGCGCAGCACTCGTCAGCGCCGCCGACAAGGCAGCCTTGCCGCTTCTGCTGCCGTCGCAGCAACAGTTGATGCACGCGGGGCTTTCGGCTTCGACCCTCGCGAAAGCCGATCCGGCGCGCCTCGGCACCCTGGCCCGCATGGCCGGCGGCGAGCGGGCGCTTGTCGGCACCATCGTCTGGAACAGCAAGCCTGCCGGCTGGGTCGCCGAATGGCGCATCGCCGACGCGTCGCCCGCCACGCGCTGGGGCATTTCAGGCGTCGGCTTCGATGACGCCTTCCGCAACGCCGTCTCAGGCGCCGCGCAGGTGCTGTCGGGGCATGAGGCGCCGTAGTGGCGCCGCCTTGTAGAGGCGGGGCGCTCCGGGTCTGCGAGGCCGCGCCTATGAGGTTGGCGATTCCTCTCCCTCACGAAATGGGAGAGGTGGCCGTGTAGCGCCCGGAGAGGGGTGCTTGGCGAAGAGACTTGGCCCTCCGCTATGGGCTCCGGGCGTTCGTCGTTGGAAAAGCCAGATCGTTGGCTTTTCTTGGCCTGCGGCCAACACTCCTCACCCCATCAGCGACCTGACCCGCTTCTCGCCACCAGCCTTGCGCCACGCATTGAACCTGTGCGTCGCCGCCGCGAACGAGATCTTCATCGCCTGGGACACCGAGTAGCGCGACTTGCCCTCGTCGAACATGCGGTAGCAGCATTCGACGCCGTCGGGCGTCAGCTTGCCGTCGCAGGTCTTGTTGTGCGGGTTGGCCGGGTCGAACTGTTCCGGCTGCGGTTCGAGCATGCCCTTGAGGCGGGCGAGGTCTGCTTCGATGCTGGCGATCAGCTCGAGCACGGGCTTGGGGTCGATGTGATGCGCCTGCTGCTTGGCCGCCATTGTGCATTCCTTCTATCAGGTGAGATTAGGCTATATAGCCACACATTCCCCTATAACAAGGCGCGCTGTCGCACCTGATTTGGCATGCGGCAAATAGATCATACCTGGGGTAAGCGCGCATTGACCGGGAGGCGTCGAACACCTAGTTTAGAATCATTCTAAACTGGAAGATTCGCAGATGTTGTCCCGTGTCTTCGGCTTCGGCCGCCGCGCCTTCGATTCCTTGTCCGAGCAGGAGATCCTGGCTCTCGCCATTTCGTCGGAGGAGGATGACGGCCGCATTTATCGCGCCTATGCCGACGGCTTGCGCGACGCGTTTCCGCAATCGGCCAAGGTGTTCGACGCCATGGCCGAGGAGGAGGACGGCCACCGCGCCGCACTCATCGAACTGCATCGGGCCCGTTTCGGCGAGCGCATACCGTTGATCCGCCGCGAGCATGTCCGCGGCTATTACGAGCGCAAGCCGGACTGGCTGGTGCGTCCTCTCGGCATCGACAAGGTCCGCGACCAGGCAGAGGACATGGAACGCCAGGCCTACCGCTTCTACATCGAGGCGATGAAGCGGACGAGCGACGCCTCGACCCGCAAGCTGCTCGGCGATCTTGCTGCGGCGGAGCAGGGGCACGAAACGCTCGCCCAGCGTCTCGGCGACAAGCTGGTGCCCAAGGACGTCAAGGACGAGGAGCTGGCTGGCGAACGTCGCCAGTTCATCCTGACCTATGTCCAGCCGGGCCTAGCCGGGCTGATGGACGGATCGGTGTCGACGCTGGCGCCGATCTTCGCCGCCGCCTTCGCCACCCAGGACACCTGGCAGACCTTCCTCATCGGCCTGTCCGCCTCGGTCGGCGCCGGCATCTCGATGGGGTTCACCGAAGCCGCCCATGACGATGGCAAACTGTCCGGTCGCGGCTCGCCGCTCAAGCGTGGTCTTGCCTCGGGCATCATGACCGCAGTCGGCGGCCTCGGCCATGCTCTGCCCTATCTCATTCCACATTTCTGGACCGCCACAACGGTCGCCGCCATCATTGTCTTCTTCGAGCTCTGGGCCATAGCCTTCATCCAGAACCGCTTCATGGAGACGCCGTTCCTGCGCGCGGCCTTCCAGGTCGTGCTCGGCGGCGCGCTGGTCTTCGCGGCGGGTGTGCTGATCGGCAATGCGTGATGCCTGGGCGTTGCCCATCACCCTTTCCCCGTGAAGGAAGGGGGGAGGGGCCGTCGGCGTTGCGGCCGTATCCCGTCCTTACGGGGAGAAGGTCCTGCAGGCGATTAGGGGTAGCGTATTCGGTCATGGATAGAGGGGGCGCGAAGGAGCCTGACCTACCCATGCACGTCCCGACTATCCCCCGGCGCTTCCGCCCGCTCGTTCAGCCCGTAATCGCGCACGACATGGGCAATGCGCAGCGCCGCGCCCTGCCATCTGCGCCTGCCTGTGTTCCTCGGTGTTGCGCCAGGCCTCCACCGCTTCCTCGTCGCGCCAGAACGACAGCGACAAAAGCTGCTTCGGATCGGCCAGGCTCTGGAACCGCTCGATCGACAGGAAGCCGTCGATGCTCTGGAGCAGCGGACGGAGGTCGGCGGCGATGCCGAGATAGGCGTCGCGCCGGCCCTCCGCCGGCTCCACCTCGAAGATCACGGCGATCATGGCTTCACCAGTGGCGCATGCGGCCCCGACGCCAGCTTCAGAAAGATGCGATCCTCCTTGAGGATGAACTTTTCGCGGCGCGCAAATTCATAGTTCTCACGCCCCAGCGGGTCGGCGGCGAGCCGTGCCCGATAGGCTTCGTAGGCCGCCAGGTTGTCAATGTTGTAGACGCCGTAGGCCGTCGTCGCCGAACCCTCATGTGGGGCGAAGTAGCCGACGAGGTCTGCTCCGCAGCGCGGGATCGCCTGGCCCCAGTTGCGGGCATAGGCCTCGAAAGCCGCTTTGCCGAACGGGTCGATCTCGTAGCGGATGAAGCAGGTGATGGTCATCTTTGTCTCCGGAAGTGTTGGCAATGGTTCGGCCGGCGTCGAAGCATCGGGCCGAGGTCGCGTGCTAGCGCCAGAAGGGTTTTGCGGCTTCACGTGTCGCCTGGCGGCGGCTGAGCCCGATGTCGTCGAGCTGTTCGTCGGTCAGTTGGGAAAGGTCGAGCCGTTGCAGATGCCTGTCGTAGCCGCGGAACAGGAACGCCAGCACCCGGCTGAGCGCATCCAGCGGCAGGCGTCTCGGCGTGGTGGCGAATTCGCTTCTCGTCGTCATGGCTCACTCCTCTGTCTGGTCGGAGACTACGCCTTGCCTGGCGAGAATGCTTCGACTAGCATCGAACCATGGAGGTAGAAGCGCCATGAAAGAAGGTCCCGATATCGCCCGCATCGCCAGCCTTGTCGGCGACCCGGCGCGCGCCAACATGCTGACCGCGCTGATGGATGGCGGCGCGCTGACAGCCAGCGAGCTGGCGCTCGAAGCCGGCGTGTCGCTGCCGACGGCCAGTTCGCATCTCGCCAAGTTGATGGACGGCAAGCTGCTGACGGTGGCGAGCCAGGGCAGGCATCGCTACTACGCGTTGTCAGGTGCCGAGGTCGCCAACATGATCGAGGCGATCAGCGGCGTCGCCGCCCATTCCGGGCCCAGGCGCGCGCGTCCGGGCCCACGCGACAAGTCGATGCGCGAAGCCCGCGTCTGCTACGACCATCTCGCCGGCGACCATGCAGTGGCGATGTTCGACCGCCTCATTGCCCAAGAGATCATCGTCCGCGACGACGAGGAGATCAGGCTCGGCCCGGCGGGCCAGGGTTTCTTCGCCGCCATCGGTATCGATACCGCGACGCTCGGCGCCTCGCGCCGGCCGATGTGCCGCGCCTGCCTCGACTGGAGCGTCAGGCGTTCGCATCTGGCGGGATCGCTCGGCACTGCGATCCTCGACAAGATCCTCGCTGAGAAATGGGCGCGCCGCCCAACAGGCAGCCGCGTCGTCGAATTCACCCCGCCGGGACGCAAGGCTTTCGAGAAGCTGTTCCTCTCCTGACGCCCGATCCGTCGCAGCCACGCCGCTGACAGCCCCTGGCGATGTAACCGCGCCGCGAAACCTGTGGATAATTTCGCGGCAATTGGTCGTTACATCGGTGGCGCAAAAGACACATCTTAATCAATGCCGCCCGATCCGGTCTAAATGCCTAGAAAAAAACATGATTCAGCCCTGATCGGGCGCATTTTCACACGAAGATTAACATCGCGTTCACCGAAGATTCACACCCGCCGGCTATGATCGCTTTCACGTTTCGGGACGAGCCCCGGGCGGACAGGGATAAGAACAATGGCTATCTGGAACCACCTCACTTACGCCGCTGTGGCGTTTCGCGAATTCATCGCCCCGACCTACCGCCCCGAGCGTCACTACATGCGCGGCCCGGGACCTGCCTGCGCGCGCCGCTCCGGCTCGCTTCAGTCGCGCGTGACGTTCCACTGATCATGACCGTTACCGGACGTCACGAAAGCCGCATCGCGCGGCCGACCAGCGATCATCGCTCGACCACCTTGCGCGGCGAACGCCAGGCAATCATCGCCACGCGCCTGTAAGGCTTGCTCGCTACGCCGGCGGCGCAATGCCGGCCTGTTTCAAGACGAGCTCTTCAAGACACGATGACGAACCGGCGCGCTGCTTCTTTGCGGATGCGGGCGCCTTGCCGATCGGCCCGTTCATACGGGCCGTTCCGCCTTCACCACATGGCGTGGCTGGCGTTCAGCTCCTTCAGCACGGCATCCTCCTTGAGAACCGTGCACAAGCGCCCGATGTTCGGCCAGGCCAGAGCGAGCTTGGCCGGCTCCGGGTGCCAGTACGCCAGCATCAGCAGATAGACGTCGGCGATCGACATATGCGTGCCGGCGAGCCAGTCCCGGTCTTGCAGTGCCGCCTCGACAACGCCGAAGCTGCGCTCCGCCTCTGCGATTGCGGCTGCCTTCACCGCCTCGATGCCATGAGCGTCCGTGGTATAGCGATGAGCGTAATATTCGCGCAGCAGCGCCGGATAGGTCACCGATGTCAGGAAGGCCATCCAGCGCAGGAAGTCGGCGCGCCCAGACGCATCCACTGACGGTGCCAGCCGGGCGTAGGGATGGCGTTCGGCGATCAGCTGGCACATCGCAGCGGACTCCGTCATCGCCTGTCCGTCGGGCAGCACCAGCGCCGGCACCTGGCCAAGCGGGCTGATCTTGCGGAACTCTGATGTGGGCTCGACGCCCTTGACCACCTCGATGCGCTCGAATGGCACACCCGCCAGGGCGAAAGCCGCCTCGACGACAAAGCCGCCGCTGCCGGCGCGTGTGTAAAGCCTGTACATTTCTGCCCCCAGCCGTTCTTCCCCGGCGCTCGGATATGACATGCCGCCGACATCCTGCTCAAGGCGGGCAGGCGCTTGCCAGGATCGATTTTTCGCCGGTCCAGCCGCTACGGCCCTGCTGCGCTGCATGATCCCCTTAATCGGGATCGATTTTCGCATTCGACCGGCGCGCGGCCGAAAAAAACTCTGCTAGCCTGTCGAAATCCGTCGAGGTGGCGCGACTTCCGTTCGGCCCGCGACGACGCGGCCTGGAACAACAGGAGACCACAATGCAGTACATGCTTCTGCTTCATCACGACGACACGCCCTTTGCGGCGGCGAGCCCGGAAGACCAGGAGAAGATGAGCGCGCCCTACATGGCCTACAATGAAGCGCTGATCAAAGCCGGAGCCATGGTGTCGGGCGAGCGTCTGCGCGGCGCGTCTTCGGCGACGACAGTCCGTGTCCGCGACGGCAAGACCGAAGTGCTCGACGGCCCTTTCGCCACGACCAAGGAGCAACTCGGCGGTTTCTACATCATCGAGGCGCCGGACCTTGACGCCGCGCTCGGCTGGGCGGCGCGTTGCCCAAGCGCCAATTACGGCATCGTCGAGGTCCGCCCGATCTGGCCAACCCGCTAGCATGGCTCCCCATTAGCATGGCTCAGGGCGCCGAACAGGCGCGGGCGGCGGCGGAAGCCGCTGCCCGCCAGAGCTACGGCAGGCTCGTTGCCTGGCTGGCGGCGCGCACCCGCGATGTCGCCGGTGCCGAGGACGCGCTTGCCGACGCTTTCGCCGCGGCCTTGTCCAGATGGCCAGAGACCGGCGTGCCGGACCATCCCGAGGCCTGGCTGCTGACAGTGGCGCGGCGACGGTCCATCGACCAGCGGCGTCGGCGCATGACCGGCGAAGCGGGCCAGGCCCATCTCAGGCTCATTGGCGAAGAACTGGAACAGGAGATGGCGCGCGAGAAATGTCCCGACGACCGGCTTGGCCTGATCTTCGCCTGCGCCCATCCGGCGATCGACGCCGGCGTGCGTGCCCCGTTGATCCTGCAGACGATCCTCGGCTTCGATGCCGCCACCATCGCCTCGGCCTTCCTCGTCTCGCCCTCGACGATGAGTCAGCGGCTGGTGCGGGCGAAGTCGCGTATCAAGCATGCCGGCATCCCGTTCCGCATTCCCGAAAAGGCCGAGCTCGGCGAAAGGCTGCTGGCCGTTCTGGAAGCGATCTACGCAGCATTCGCCGAAGGCTGGACCGACGCCAGCGGTGCCGAATCCCGCCGCCGCAACCTCGCTTCCGAAGCCATCTGGCTCGGCCGGCTGGTGGTCGACCTGCTGCCGGACGAACCGGAGGCGCTCTGCCTGCTGTCCCTGATGCTGCATGCCGAGGCGCGCCGGCCGGCCCGCCGTAACCCGCTGGGCGAGTTTGTGCCGCTCGGCGAGCAGGACACCTTGTTGTGGGATGCTGGCCTGATCGGCGAGGCCGATGCATTGCTGCAGCGCGCCGGCGCCTTCGGAGGCATCGGCCGCTACCAGATCGAGGCGGCCATCCAGTCGGCCCATGCCGCGCGCCGTTTTGCCGGCCGCACCGACTGGGCGGCGATCGCCACCCTTTATGCCGGGCTGATGACGCTCTCGGCCTCGCCGGTCGTTGCCGTCAACCACGCGGTGGCTGTCGCCTATGCCGGCGCGCCCGAACAAGGTCTGGCCCTGCTCGACGCCATCGACGACGCCAGGCTCAACGAGTACCAGCCCTATTGGGCGGCGCGTGCCGAATTGCTGACGCTCTCAGGCAATCTCGCCGAAGCCGACAAGGCCTATGAACTCGCCATCGGCCTCGAACCCGACCAGGCCGTGCGCCGGTTCCTCAAGCGCCGCAGAGGCGACGCAGCTTCACGCCGCGGGCAGGTCAGCGGCTGAGCGCGGGGTCGCAGGCGCGCAGCATTACCGTCGCTTCGGCGTCTTCGCCAAGCGTCAGGCAGCCTTCACTGGAGCAGAGCAGCCAGCCGTCGCCGGTGGCGCCCGATGCGGCCAGCACCAGCACTTCCTGTGGGCCGACCTTCGGTGTGTAGCGCCACCAGCCGTTGTCGAAGACAGCGCCTTCGGGCGGGTCCATGCCGGCGCCCGAGCCCTGCACGCGGGCGCCAACGATCTGGAGTTTACCGTCGCTCACGCGCCAGTCTTCTTCCCAGCGCAGTTTTTCCACCGAATGTGTCCAGCTCAGCGTGAAGGCGGCCACCGCGAGCGCGGCCGCCTTTGAGCCGGCGACTATGCACAAGCCCACGGTCAGGCCTTGTTGCTCCCTGCTGCCGCTCCAGCTTCGGGCTGTCCGCGCGTGCGCAGCCAGTGAAGCCCTATGATCACGGCCGCAAGCGCGAAACCGATTTCGTCCGTCATCGGCAGGGCGGCGACCAAGGTGAAGGCCGCTGCGGTCGCCAGCAGGCGTTCCCATGCGACCATGCGCCTGCGCAGGAAGCCGACGACTGCGGCGCCCCAGAGGGCGATGGCCAACCCGGTCTTGAAGACGATGTAGGCGACTGCCGGCCAGTAACCGATGGCGGCTGCCATCGGCCCGCCTTCCTGAAGCATGAGCGAGGGAGTGTAGACCGCCATGAACGGAATGACGAAGCCTGCTGCTGCGACCTTGATGGCCTCGAACGAGATCTTCAGTCCGCTCTCGCGCGCGATTGGCGCCGCAGCAAAACAGGCAAGCGCCACCGGTGGCGTCAAGTCGGCCAGGATACCGAAGTAGAACACGAACATGTGGCTGACCAGAAGCGGCACGCCCAGTTCGAGCAGGGCTGGCCCGGCGATTGACGAGGTGATGATGTAGTTCGGGATGGTTGGAATGCCCATGCCAAGCACGATGCAGGTCACCATCGTCAGGACCAGCGACAGGAACAGGCTCGATTCGCCCACCGAAACGATGAACGCGCCGAAGGTTGTCGCGACTCCGGTCAGCGTCATCGTGCCGATGATGACGCCGACGACGGCGCAGGCGACGCCCACCGGCAGCGCCGTCCTGGCGCCTTCCGCAAGGGCGTCGCGGCACGAGATCAGCGTGTCGCGGCCGCCGCTGACGAAGGCGTTGACGGCGATCAGGGCCGCTGCCGCAACAAGGATCGCGCCGATGCCGATGCGAAAGAAGCTCGCTGCCACCAGGCCAAGCCCGATCCAGAAGACCATCCGGATGACCATTGAAGGCAGCCGCAGCGCCACCGAACCGCCGAGGATCAGCAGAACCGTCATCGCCAGGCCGATGGTTCCGGCATACAGCGGCGTATACCCGGAAAACAGCAGGTAGATCAGCACCGCCAGCGGCAGGATAAGGAACCAGCCTTCGCGCAGCGCGCGGATCGGCGAGGGCAGGTCCGCCCGCGGCAGCCCGTGCAGCCCGTGCTTGCCCGCTTCGAGATGCACCATCCAGAATGCTGAGGCAAAATACAGCAGGGCCGGAATGAGCGCTGCCTTCACCACCTCGTAGTACTCCACGCCCAGCGTCTCGGCCATGATGAAAGCCACCGCGCCCATCACCGGCGGCATGATCTGCCCACCCATCGACGCGGTCGCCTCGACGCCGCCGGCAAAGGCAGGGCGGTAGCCGAACCGCTTCATCAGTGGGATCGTGAACTGCCCGGTGGTCACCACATTGGCCACGCCAGAACCGGAAATCGTGCCCATCATGCCCGAAGCGATTACCGCTACCTTGGCGGCGCCACCGCGCGCGTGCCCGACGCAGCCCAGCGAGATGTCGGTGAACAGCTTGATCATGCCCGCGCGTTCGAGGAACGAGCCGAACAGGATGAACAGGAAGATGTAGGTCGCCGAGACGTAGATCGGAATACCGTAGATACCCTCGGTGCCGTAGGCCAGCTGGTCGATGACTTGCGAGAAGTCGTAGCCGCGATGGTTCAACGGCGACGGCAGGTACTGGCCGAACAACGCGTAAAGAAGGAAGCTTCCCGAAATGATCGGCAATGCCGGTCCCATCATCGCATAGGCGGCGAGGAATACGGTTGCCAGGGCGATCACGCCGAAGACCAGGTCGACCTGGTTCAGGTCGCCGGCCCTCAGGATCAACGGTTCATATTCGATGAACTGGTAGGTTGCCACCGCAACGCCGAGGAAGGCGAGCCCCCAGGCCAGCGCCTTGCCGGTCGCACCGGCGCCGCGCGCCGTCGCCACCAGTGGAAAGGCCAACAGCAGCAGGAAGGCGACATGGGTCGCCCGCAGGACCTGGCTCGGCACGCTCAGCACATGGGCCGCCGTGGCGATCTGGAACAGCGAGAAGGCAACCGCCGTCCAAAACAGCAGCCGGCCTTCGGGTGTCTTGGCAAAGCCGCTGCCGGTCGGGTCATGGAAATCGGCTGCGGGCGGGGAGACGTCGGGTCGCGACATCGCTGGCTCCGGCAAGGGCTATGTTGGAAGTTAGGGCGGCAAGGTGTCGCCCAGCTGGATCAGGCCTGTGCGTGGGCCGGGCCTACATCAGGCCCTTTTCCTTGTAATAGCGTTCCGCGCCCGGATGCAGCGGGATGGGCAGGCCCTTGGCGGCGCTATCGGCGGAGATCGCCTTCGCCGCGGCATGGGCTGCTGTCATCTGGTCGAGATTGTCGAACAACTGCTTGGTCATTTCATAAGCGAGGTCGTCCGACACGTCGGAATTCGTCACGAGGATGTTGGTGATCGCCAGCGTCGGCACGTCGGCCGACTGGCCTTCATATGTGCCCGCCGGAATCGTGGCTGCCTGGAATGGTGCGCCCAGCTTCTCGGCGACGTCGGCCGGCACCGCCACGACGGTGATCGGCAACGACACCGCAAGGTCTTTGATCGACGCGACGCCAAGTCCGGCAGACTGCAAGGTGGCGTCGAGCTGCCGGTTCTTGATCAACTCGACCGACTCGCCAAACGGCAGGTATTCGGTCTTGCCGAGGTCCTGGTAGCTCATGCCGAGCGCTCCGAAGATGGCGCGAGCATTGAGCTCTGTGCCCGACTTGGGGGCGCCGACGGAAAGGCTCTTGCCTTTCAGGTCGGTGAAGCTGCTGATTCCGGATTCCTTGGCGGCCACGATCTGCACATAGTTCGGATAGATGGCGGCGATCGCCCGCAGCTTGTCGAGCTTCTTGCTGAAGCCTGCCTCGGTGTCGCCTTCCCAGGCCGCCTTGACGGAATCGCCGAGTGCGAAGCCTATTTCGCCCTTGCCCTGCTGCAGAAGGTTCAAGTTCTCCACCGACGCCTTGGTTGCCTGCACCTGAGTGCGCACGTCCTTGATGCTCTTGCCGTAGATTTCCGACAACGCGACACCGAGCGGATAATACACGCCCGAAGTGCCTCCGGTCAGCACGTTGATGAACTGTTCCGCCGTGGCCGGAACTGCGGCCAGGGCGACACCGATGGCCACGGCGCCGGCAGCAAATAGCTTCGACTTCAGATGCAGCATGTATCTCTCCTCCGATTGACGCGCCCGCGCTCTGGTCTGCGCCGACTTGCGGGCATGTTAGCGGGAGGAGGTCAAATGCCAAGCCTCAATTGTTCACAGCAAACCTACGCTTCGTCCTCAGCCGCCCAGCCCTTCGAACAGCACCGTCGACAGATACCGCTCCGCAAAGGACGGGATTACCACAACGATGTTCTTGCCGGCATTCTCCGGCCGCGAGCCGACGATCACTGCAGCCTGCAGCGCTGCACCCGAGGAGATGCCGACCGGCACGCCTTCGAGACGCGCGACGAGGCGGGCGTTTGCCACCGCATCCTCGTTCGAAACCTTGATGATCTCGTCATAGACGGTCGTGTCGAGCACTTTGGGCGCGAAGCCGGCGCCGATGCCCTGAATCTTGTGCGGGCCGGGCTGGCCGCCCGACAGCACCGGCGAACCCTCGGGCTCGACTGCCACGACATGCAGCGAAGGCTTGCGGGCCTTGATCACCTGGCCGACGCCGGTGATCGTGCCGCCGGTGCCGATGCCGGCAACGAAGATGTCGATCGACCCCTGCGTGTCGTTCCAGATCTCCTCGGCCGTCGTCTGGCGATGGATCTCGGGATTGGCCGGGTTTTCGAACTGCTGCGGAATGATCGCGTTGGGAATTGTCTGCACCAGCTCCTCGGCCTTGGCAATTGCGCCCTTCATGCCCTTGGCGCCTTCGGTCAGCACCAGTTCGGCACCGAGCAGCGCCAGCATCTTGCGGCGCTCGATCGACATCGTCTCCGGCATGGTCAGGATCAGCTTGTAGCCTTTGGCGGCGGCGGCAAAGGCAAGCGCGATGCCGGTATTGCCCGACGTCGGTTCGATCAGCGTGCTTTTGCCCGGCTCGATGCGGCCGGCGGCTTCCAGCGCCTCGACCATGGCGACGCCGATGCGGTCCTTGACCGACGCGATCGGGTTGAAGAACTCCAGCTTGGCGATCAGGTTCGCGACGACGCCCTTCTCCCTGGCGAACTTGTCGAGCCGTACCAGCGGCGTGTCGCCGATGGTTTCGGTGATGGAGCCATAGACGCGTCCGCGACCTGGTACGCGCGTGGAGGTAACGGGCTTGTTCATCGATTTCGCTCCCTAGGATTGCCTGAGATGTGAACTGCGAAGATAGGGGGTCGCAGGGCAAATTCCGAGTGGGTGCCGTGCTGATTAGGCAAGGCCCACGGAAACATGTTTCCGTGGGCCTTGATTTGTAGGAATGAAATTCCAGTCCGCCTGTCTACTGGCGGACCGCGATGGCAGCGGCGGCACCAACCATGAAACCGGCTGCGGTGCGGTTGAGCAGCTTGAGCGCGCGCGGCGTCTTGAGGAACCAGCGCGCCTGCGAAGCCAGCGCCAGGTAGGGCACCAGCACGATCAGCAGCACGACGATCGTGACAGCGACGAGAATGCCGTAGTCGCCCAGCGTCAACGCATGCAGGTCGACGACCGTCGGCATGATCGCCATGTAGAAGATCATCGACTTGGGATTGCCCAAGGTCACCGTCAGCCCGGCGAGGAAGCTCGAGAACAGTCCGCCCTTGCCGTTCCTTGCCTCGACCGTCTCCGGCGTGATGCCGCTGGTCCAGAAATTCCAGGCGAGCCAGGCGAGATAGGCGACGCCGAGCCACTTGATCGCCAGGAACACCATGCCGAAGGACTGGGCGACAAAGGCAAGGCCAAGCGCTACGGCGGTGAGATAGGTGAGATCGCCGAGCACGATCCCGAGCGACATGGCCAACGACGAGCGGAAGCCCGAGCCGAGCGCGCGCGCCACCAGCGCCGTCACGCCCGGACCAGGAATGGCGGCAGCGATGGCGAGCGCACCGCTATAGGCAAGAAAACCTGTAAGGGTCATGGCGGAATCCAGGCAGGATTGAATGGTCGCGCTATCGCACGAAAGCGGTATCCATGGAATGCCGCGGGGATTGGGCCAGCGTTCACATTTTTCAGGAATTTGCCCTGTACGCTCAGAAAATGCCCTGGAGAGATCGACATTCGTCCCCCCGTCGTGTAGGCGCACGGTCCGATTGCGGCCCGGCAGACGCATGGGGTCGCCCGTTCATGCACAAAATTCAGGACTAGGTGATGCGACCGGCTTTCGGCGGCATAGACTTCGGCACTTCCAATTCGACCGTCGGCGTTATCGAGAACGGCCGTCCGCGCCTCGTTGCGCTCGAGGGTGAAAACGTCACACTGCCGTCGGCCATCTTCTTCAACTTCGAGGACAACCAGACGGCCCTTGGTCGCCGCGCCATCGGCGAATACACCGACGGCGCCGAAGGCCGCCTGATGCGCGCGCTGAAGAGCGTGCTCGGCTCCTCGCTGGTGCATGAGAAGACGCGCATCAAGGCGCGTTACATCGCCTTCACCGACATCGTCGGCATGTTCGTCGGCCATCTCAAGGACCGCCTGGAGAACCACGTCGGCGAACCGGTCGAAAACGTCGTGCTCGGCCGTCCGGTGCAGTTCGTCGACGACAATCCCGAGGCCGACGCGGCTGCCCAGAGCGAGCTCGAAAAAGCCGCCCGCGCCCAGGGCTTCAAGCACATCGATTTCCAGTTCGAGCCGATCGCCGCCGCACTCGACTATGAGCGCACGGTGACGCGCGAGGAACTGGCGCTGATCGTCGACATGGGCGGCGGCACCTCCGACTTCTCCATCGTCCGCGTCTCGCCCGAGCGCGCCACTTCCGGCGACCGCAAGGCCGACATCCTGGCCAATCGCGGTGTCCATATCGGCGGTACTGATTTCGACCGCCTGCTGTCGATTGCCCACGTCATGCCCGAACTCGGCTACCTCACGCCGACCAAGGACGGCAAACGCAACCTGCCGGCGGGCTATTTCATCGACCTCGCCACCTGGCAGCGCATCAACCTGCTCTACACGCCCAAGGCGATGCTCGACTTGCGCGCAATCCGCTTCGAGGCCGAGCGTCCCGATCTTATCGACAGGATGATCGAGGTCGTCGATCAGCGTTTCGGTCACGCGCTGGCGACCAAGGTCGAAAAGGCCAAGATCGAGCTGACCGATGCGACCGAAACCGCCATCGACGTCGCCCTGCCGGGCGCCAAGTTCACGGCGTCGCTGACCAGGCAAGGCTTGGAAGACACTATCCGCGGTGCCGTCGAGCGCGTTACCGCGACCGTCGCCGACACTCTTGCCGAAGCGCAGGTCGGCGCCAAGGACATCACCGCCGTGTTCCTGACCGGCGGCTCGACCGCCATCCCGCTGGCGCGCGAAAGCATCCTGGCGCTGGTGCCGGGCGCCCAGATCGTACAGGGTGACGCCTTCGGCTCCGTCGGTCTCGGCCTCGCCCTCGACGCCCAGCGCAAATTTGCTTAACGCTCCAGGGTGCTGGTCTTCCCGGGCTTGAGCAGGTCGAGTGCGTCCCGCACTGAGGCGGCGTAACTGACGGCGGGATGCTTGACGCCGTGGTTGATCAGCATCCGTCGCGTCTGCGGCGATGCTCCTGTGATGAAGAAGCGGACACCTGCCTGCCGTGCCTTGCGTGCGGCGCCTTCGAGCACGTTCGCTGCGGTGGAATCGAGAAACGGCACGCCCGAGCAGTCGAGAATGAAATTCTTGCGCTGGTCGGCGATGCGGTCGAGCACAGCCCCCACCGTCGAGGCCGCGCCAAAGAAGAACGCGCCCGAGATACGGTAGATGACGGTGTCGGCATCGCCCGCATCGCTCGCCTCATAGGCGTGGCGGCTGCCATTGGTGGCGTCGGCGACATCCTCCTGCACCAGTGGCTGATCGCTCTCCACCGCGATGCTTTTTGCCATGCGGTCGATGAACAGGATCGAACCGAGCGCGAAGCCGACGACGATGCCTTCGGTCAGGTCGCGGAACACCACCAGCAGGAATGTGACCATCAGCACCAGCGCGTCCCCCCATGACGAGCGGATCAGTGTCGCGAAGGCCTGCTTTTCGATCATGTTCCAGGCCACGACCGCCAGCACACCGGCGAGAGCTGCGAGCGGGATGTAGGCGGCAAGCGGTGCGGCTACCAGCATGAAGGCGAGCAAGAACAGCGAATGCAGAATGCCTGATACCGGGCCGTGCGCGCCCGCCCGCACATTGGTTGCCGTTCGGGCAATCGTACCGGTCACGCAGATGCCTCCAAACAGCGCGGCACCGATATTGGCAAAGCCTTGTGCCACCAGTTCGCAGTTCGAGCGATGCCGCCTGCCGGTCATGCCGTCGGCAACGACGGCGGACAGCAGTGACTCGATCGCGCCGAGCAGCGCGAAGGCAAGCGCGTCCGGCAGTACCGCAATCGCCTTGTCCACACCGAAGCTGGGCAGGGCAGGCCAGGGCAGGC
Organism: Aminobacter sp. MDW-2; assembly: GCF_014250155.1. Taxonomy (NCBI): domain Bacteria; kingdom Pseudomonadati; phylum Pseudomonadota; class Alphaproteobacteria; order Hyphomicrobiales; family Phyllobacteriaceae; genus Aminobacter; species Aminobacter sp. MDW-2. Next base: position 67,453 of record NZ_CP060197.1, on the reverse strand, counting down.
CGCGCGGAATGCCACCGAAACGCGTGCCGATGGTTTCTACCGGCAGGTCCAGCAGGGCAACGGCCATGGAAGCGACGCCGACCGCGATCAGCATGCCCGGCCAGCCGGGGCGCCAGCGTTTGAGCATCAGGATGGTGCCAATGGTCAGCACCGTAATCGCCAGGGCCGCGATGTTGAGCGTGCCCATCGCATCAACCAGTGCCATCAACTTCGGCACAAGCGGACCCGGTTCCTTGCCGCTGAGCGTCAGTCCGAACATCTCGCTGATCTGGCTGGCGAAGATGATCACGGCGATGCCTGCGGTGAAACCCACCGTCACCGGATAGGGAATGAACTTGATGTAGGTTCCGAGCCGGAGATAGCCGATCGCCGCCAGGAACACCCCAGCCATGACAGTGGCGAGGATCAGCCCGTCCACGCCTTCGCGCGCCACCGTTGCCGCCACCAGAACGATGAAGGCGCCTGCCGGACCACCGATCTGGAAGCGGCTGCCGCCGAGAGCCGAGACTATGAAGCCGCCGACGATTGCCGTGAACAGCCCTTTGTCAGGCGACACACCCGATGCGATGGCGATTGCCATCGATAATGGCAGAGCCACGATTGCCACCGTCAGCCCCGAAATCGCGTCGGCCTTGAACTGCAGCGCGCCATAGCCCTCGCGGAAAACAGTCACCAGCTTGGGCGTGAACAGTTCCGCGAAAGTCGGTTGCCCGTGCTTCCCTGATCCGTATCGCCTTGGATTGCCGCCCGCATTCATCATCCGCACCACTGGAAACGCGGCGGCTTCGTCGGCAAGACTGTCGGCGGTCGCCGTCGCGACTACATCATGCGGATAGCCGGAAGCTTCACGCCTTCTTCTTCAGGCGCACGCCCCGACCGCCGGTCTCGCTCTCGCCGATCAGTTCCACCCCGGCATCTTCGATCGCCTGGATGACCTTGGTCAGCGTATCGACCACGCCACGCACCACGCCCTCGCTTGCTTCCATGCGCTGGATCGTCGGCACCGAGACACCGGCCATTTCGGCGAGCGTCTTCTGGTCGATGCCTGCCAGCGCTCTTGCGGCGCGCATCTGTGCGGCTGTGATCACTGAGGTGGTCCCGTCTCGATCCGCATCACGAATGTATCATACATTCATGATGATGTTTCAAGCATCATTATTGATGCCTGAGCCCCATATCATTCATCGGCCTCGGCCGGCCGCATGAAGCGGCGGCTGATCAGCCAGCACAAAGTCGCCCAGGCAAAGCCCGCGCACCAGCCCGCTAGCACGTCCGAAGGCCAGTGCACGCCGAGATAGACGCGGCTGATGCCGACCATGAGCGTGGTCAGGATGCCGATGGCAAAGACGAAGACCGTCGCCGCCCGCCCGGGCAGGAAGCGTGCCAGCAGCGCCCCCAGCGTCAGATAGGTGACCGCCGATAGCATGGCGTGGCCGCTTGGAAAGCTCATCGTGTGCACCTGCGCCAGATGCGGCACGAGGTCGGGCCTGGGGCGGTCGATGCCGAGCTTGAGCAGGCTCGACAGCACCTGGCCGCCGGCGACCGAGACGAATACGAACAGCGCCGGTCCCCAGCGCCTGGACATGCCGAGATAGATGATGCTGATCGCGGTGATGTAGATCAGCACCGAGGCGCTGCCCAGCGCTGTGATATCGCGCATCGCCTCTTCCACCCAGGAGGGGCCGATCGGATCGGCGGTGTTGCCGGCCGCGCGGAAGAACAGCAGGATGTCGGTATCGAAGGCGTGCGGTGCGGCGTCGCGGGCGATCTCCGACAACTCGACGAAGCCCCACAGGCCGCCGGCAATGATGATGCCCGCCGCCAAAAGCGAAAACTCGATCCTGTTCCACAATCTCTGCTGCATCGTCCTGCCGTGTCTCGGGGCTGTTCTGCCCTTGGGATGGCCGCTTCCCGACCCATTCGCAACAGGTGGGGATGGCTTTCCCAAAGAAAAGGCATGCAATGCAAAAGGTCGCAGCAAACCAACTCGCGTGAGCACTCAGGTCACGTTTTTGGGTGCTGTGGATTTTCGGCCAATCTGTCATGCTGTTGTTATGCACGGCAACTAGCGGTCTCGGCGAACCCCAAGCCGAACACCCCAGCCAGAGGTCGACGCCATGAACCAGCCCCATGATCAGAAATTCCGCACCTCGATGCTCGAGGAGAATGACGGTCCCGGTCACAACCCGACCGACAACCGCACCATGGGCGACATCATCGCCAAGCGCTTCTCCCGCCGCAGCTTCCTCCAGGGTTCGCTCGCCGTCTCGGCCATCGCCGCAACCGTAAGCCCCATCGCAATCCTGCTCGCCGACGACGCCCGCGCCGCCTCTGCCTCCGCTTTTGCCTTCGACGAGATCGAGGCCGGCATCGACGACAAGCATCACGTCGCCGCTGGCTACGACGCCGACGTGCTGTTGCGCTGGGGTGATCCGATCTTCGCCGACGCGCCCGAATTCGATCCGACCAACCAGTCGGCGGAAGCCCAGGCCAAGCAGTTCGGCTACAACAACGATTATGTCGGCTATATCGCCCTCGAAGGCTCGTCCGAGCACGGCCTGCTGGTGGTCAACCACGAATACACCAACGAGCACCTGATGTTCCCCGGCATCGTCAAGATCGTCGAGGGCAAGATCGAGGTCGCGCCAGCGGACCAGAAGCGCGTCGACATCGAGATGGCGGCCCATGGCGGCACCATCGTCGAGATCCGCAAGGAAGCGGGCAAGTGGCATCCGGTCCGCGACGGCAAGCTCAACCGCCGCATCACTTCGACCACCGAGATGCAGCTGACCGGCCCGGCCGCCGGCCATGATCGCCTGAAGACCAATGCCGATGCCACCGGTACCAAGGTGTACGGCACGCTCAACAACTGCGCCGGCGGCGTCACGCCCTGGGGCACCTACATCATGGCTGAGGAAAACTTCCACGGTTATTTCGGTGGCGAGCTGCCGGCCGATCATCCGGAGGCCGCCAACTACAAGCGCCTCGGCGTGCCGGAAGGCACTTATGAGTGGTTCAAGTTCTACGACCGCTTCGACGTCTCCAAGGAACCGAATGAGCCCAACCGCTTCGGCTGGATCGTCGAGGTCGACGTCAACGACCCGAACTCGCTGCCTAAGAAGCGCACGGCACTCGGTCGCTTCAAGCACGAGGGCGCTGAATCCATCGTGGCCAGCGACGGCCGCGTCGTCTTCTATCTCGGCGACGACGAGCGCTTCGACTACGTCTACAAGTTCGTGACCAAGGGCAAGTTCAACCCCGACGACCGTGCCGCCAATCTCGACCTGCTCGACGACGGCACGCTCTACGTCGCCAAATTCGCCGAGGACGGCACCTTCGCCTGGCTGCCGCTGGTCCAGGGCGACGGCCCGCTCACGGCCGACAACGGCTTTGTCAGCCAGGCCGACGTGGTCATCGAGACGCGCCGCGCCGCCGACCTGCTCGGTGCCACCAAGATGGACCGCCCCGAGGACATCCAGCCCAATGCCGTCAACGGCAAGGTCTATGTCATGCTGACCAACAACACCAAGCGCAAGGCCGACCAGGTCGACGCTGCCAACCCGCGCGCCGAAAACGCCTTCGGCCACATCATCGAACTGATCGAGGACGGCAGCGATTTCACCGCCACCAAGGGCAAGTGGGAAGTGCTGCTCAAGTGTGGTGACCCGTCGGTCGCCGAGGTCGGCGCGTCATTTTCGACTTCGACCACCCAAAATGGCTGGTTCGGAATGCCCGACAACTGCGCCGTCGACTCCGCCGGCCGCCTGTGGGTGTCGACTGACGGAAATTCGCCCAAGGCCACCGGCCGCACCGACGGCCTGTGGGCCGTCGACACCGAGGGCGCGGCGCGCGCCACCTCGAAGCTGTTCTTCCGCGTGCCTGTCGGCGCCGAGATGTGCGGCCCGCTGTTCACGCCCGACGACCAGACCGCATTCGTTGCCGTCCAGCATCCGGCCGACGGTGGCGAGGATTGGGAAGGCTTTGGCCGTCCGTCCTATTATGAGGACCTGTCGACGCGCTGGCCCGACTTCAAGCCCGATATGCCGGTCCGACCGGCCGTCGTCGCCATCACCAGGCAGGGCGGCGGCAAGATCGCCGTCTGATAGAAGTCTTTGTGCCTGAGGGAAGCGGCCGCGTTCAGCGGCCGTTTTCATTTTCCGGCCAGCGCCGGCCCGAGCGTGATCAGCGCCACCGCCACCACCGCGAGCCCGACGCCGATGCCCTGTATGCCGCTCAGCCTCTCGCCGAAATAGATGATGGCCACCGCGTTGACGGCGATCAACTGGATCACCGCCGACAGCGAGAATGACACCGACATGCCGAAGTCGCGCACCAGGCGCAGCATGATCAGGTTGCCCAGCGAATAGAGGATCAGCGTCACCACCAGCTTGCCGATGGTCGGCTCGACGCCCCAGGTCTTGGCCACCATCGCAGCGATCAGGAAGATGACGGTCGAAAAACCGAGCAGCGAAAGGCCGACGACGGACATTTTTCAGGCAAGCTCCCACAAATGTCCGGCGATTTGCTCCGAATGCCGCGCCAACGTCAAGCAGAGCGGCGACACGCTCCAACGTTATGGCGCCATGCGACGCAAAAACCCTCCCGTCCGGAAACGGGAGGGCGCTTGGCTTCAGGTCTTGGGAACCCCTGATTCCATCAGGGATAGGTACACTTGCCCTTCTGCGGTTCGCCCTGCGGGCCCGGTGTGCCGGTCTCCTCCCAGTCGCCGCCATGGCTGATGCAATAGGAGATCATCAGGTTGCACGACGCCTTGTTGTTGCAGGTCTCGACATGGCCGTGGGTCTGTCCGCCGCCCGGCGCCTTGAGGCCGAGCTGGTGCGGCGGCGGTGCCGGCACGCGGGCCTTGAGCTGGGCAGCCGATGCAGCACCGGCAAAGGCCGACATCGAAAGTGCGAGCGTCGCGATCAGCGACGAGCGGATGATGGTGTTGGTCATGTTCATTTCGGTTCTCCTCTGGGACACTTTGATCTTGCGGCTCACCGGCCGCCACGATCGTGTGTGTCGGGGCTGGAGAAGAAGGTTCACGGCGGAGCTGGAAAAAAGTTCGGACGATCTTTGAGGCCTCTTGCCATCCCGCGAAAACAGGCTGTCGGGCGGCAACCCGACAGCCTATTCGCCACTCACGGGGATCGTTGCAACAATCCGCCCGGAAAGCGCCAGGTCGTCGTTCGTCGCCATCACCGCCAGCGACGTCACCGGCAGTTCGGCCAACACGCGCCGCCGCCACCGCTCCGCCAATCCTGCCAGATCAGTCGTCTCCGCAGCGGTCAGAGCCGCCGCGAAATGGTAGAGGCCGACCACATGGAAGCGGGTCTGCCGCGCGCCGCAGGCTTGCTGGACCAGGCCGAAGACATCTTCGTCGTGGTGGCAGCAGGGATAGACCGGCAGGTAGATCCGGCCGGTGTTGATCCGGCCGAGGAACGGCCCGCCGAGGCGCAGGGCAAGTGCTCCCAGCGGCGCGAGCGCTACGGTCACAGCCTGCACGCACCGCGCGATGTCGGGCTCGGACAGGCCACCGACGATGGTGGCATGCAGCTTGCCGGCGCGCTCGCGGCCGAGCTGCCAGGCGATCTTGTCGCTGAACGAAAACGAACGCAGCTCCGCCTCGAATGCTTGGAACGTATCGCTGCGGCCGAGCGCCTGGGCGTCGATGGGGACGACAAGCGAATGGCGCGGCGTGTCATAGCGGCCATTGCGATAATCCGTGCCGTCCTTGCCGGCAATGATCTCGGCATGGCCTGGAGCAACCAGCGGCAGATGGGCAAGCCTATAGGCATCGTCGAAGGTCAGCGTCTCGCCGGGACCGAAGACCCGGCGCGACGCGTCAAAGGCCATGACGTTGTCGTTGCAGAATTTCATCCTGAAACGTCCATGCGGCGGGTTCCCCCTGCGCGCTCATCCCGTTCGCGGCTTGACCATCAGCACCCAGTTCTCGCCTGCACCGGTCCAGCCATCCTTGACCATCGGCTCGGAGGCGACCTCGCGATAGCCGACGCTTTCATAGAGATGGCGGGCCTTGGTGTTGGCGTCCGAAACGATCAGGCTGGTGCCGGTGCAGCCGGTGGCCTCGGCGATCGCGTCGGCCATGGCCAGTAGCCGCGAGCCGTAGCCGCGCGCCCGTGCCTCCGGCAGCGTCGCCATGACGTTGACATACCAGCTGCCCACCGCCATCGCCTCGAGCATGTTGAATGGCACGAACATCGCCGGCGTGTCGGGGTCGGGCAACGACGGCTCGATCGGATAGCCGATCAGGCAGGCAATCACCTTGCCATGTTCCAGTACCACCGCGTTGCGATAGGAAAAGCTGCCTTGCTCGCGTTGCGCCCGCTGGCGGCCGACCTCCCAGGGGTCGCCACCTTCGGCCATCTTGGTCCAGAGATAAAGCGGCAGCCCGTCGCCAGCCATGTTGACCAGCTTGGCCAGGATCGCGGCGTCCTCCTTGGTGGCGGGCCGCGCCTCGGCAGTCAAACCCTCGTCGCGGTGCGCCTTTTCGGGCATGACATGCTCCTCCAGTCCACAGCGTCCCCTCGCTGCGGCAGTATAGGAGCGCGCGTTCCGGGCGGCGTCAACCGCCGACCGCGTGTGTCTCGGGCAGGCCCGCCACCACCTCAGTCTTTACGTGCGCCAAGGCCAACCAGCCTGTCCAGAGAAAGCTGTCCGCCCCCATAAGCAGCCAGCGCCAATGCCATCGCCGCCCAGGGCAGATGGAAATTGGCCCAGCCCTCCGGCACCGTCAGTTGGATCACTGCCGTCATCGCCAGGATGCCGAGGGCGGCAAAGCGCGTGCCGAGCCCCAGCACCAGCAGGATCGGCAGCACAATCTCGCCGATGCCTGCCAGCGTCGCCATCAGGATCGGCGCCGGATAGGGGTACTGGCTGCCGAGGATGTGCAGCGAAAACTCCTGGGTAAACAGATAGCGCGCGCCGTTGGACAGCGTCAGGAAGCCGTCCCATTTGGTCAGTCCCGACTTGAAGAACGGCACGGCGATGGCAAAGCGCAGCGCCAGGAGTGGCAGCGCCTCGGGGATCGCCGCAATCGCTGACTCAATGCGCCGGATCGCGGAGCCCAAGCCGGCCTTGTGCGCCATTGGCGCGTGGTTGATGTCGCTCATCTCATGTCTCCTTGTTGGTCAGCCACGCCGGCGAACATGCCGAGCGCGACCAGGCCGACGATGGCGCGGCCGAAGTCGAATGCCGGGTCCGTGTCGAAGGCTTCAGCCGCGGCGTCGCCGATGCTGTCGCCGCGCAACAGCGCTGCCGCGAACACCGCGTCCGCCTCGGCGATGACATGCACGGCCACCTCGATGTCCGGCCGGGTGATCACGATGCTCTCCGGCTCGAGCACCGTCTGCACGCGGACCTCGTCGCCCTGGTGGGCCTGCCAGATCGTCCCGATGGAAAACTTCGAACGAACCAGCGCCGCCGCCGGATGCGCAATGAGGGTGGCGCTGCCGAGCCGCTCGGGCGCCAGCCTTGCCAGCGCCGCGACGTCGAGCGGAACGATGTCGGCGGCGTGGTAGGCGCGGGTCCAGTAGGCCTCCAGCCGCGCCGTGTCGGCGAGATAGGGCAGGGCGGCGGCCGGGGCGAAGCCGGCGACGAAATCGGGAAAGCTGTCGCCATAGGCAAACATCACCGGGCTATCGGGCAGCGTCGTTGCGATGAAGGCGCGTGCCATGCCGTTGAAGAAGTCGTCGCCGACAAGCCGCCGCAGGACCGGGAAACGCTGGCTCAGCGCCTTGGAGAGCGAAACCGCGATATTGTTGCGGTAGACGGCGAAGCGCGCCGCATCAGCCTCGCCGCGCGCGCTGGTCACGCCGTCCGGCAGCGGTCGTGTGGCATCGAGCAAGGCTGAGGCAAACGTGTTCTGGTCCATCGTCACGCGCGCCTGGAAAACCGCGCATCGCGCCGCAGCGCTGCCTCGTCGAGCACGGCCTCGGCGCGCGTGGCCTCCGCCAGCAGCACGGCAAAGGCCGGCACGTCATTGTCCCATTCGATCAGCGTCGGTACCGGGCCGGTGCGGCCGATCGTGTGGCGATAGAGCGAAAAGACGTCGTCGGCGACTGTCGAATTGTGGGCGTCGATCAGCAGCCGGTCACCGGCGCCGTCGACGGTCTCGTCATAGCCGGCGAGGTGGATCTCGCCGACGCGCTCGACCGGGAAGCGGTCGATGTAAGCGAACGGGTCGAGCCTGTGGTTGATGGCCGACACCATCACGTTGTTGACGTCGAGCAGCAGCCCGCAGCCGGTCCTTTCGGCAATGGCGTCGAGGAAGTCGATCTCGTCGATCGTGCTGTCTTCGAACAGGATGTAGGTCGAGGGATTTTCGAGCAGCATGCGCCGCCCCACCGCCTGCTGCACCTCGTCGACATGGGCGCTGACATGCGCCAGCGTCCGGTTCGTATAGGGCAGCGGCAGCAGGTCGTTCAGGAAGCCGGCGTCATGCGTCGACCAGGCCAGATGTTCGGAAAAGGACTGCGGCTGGTAGCGGTCGATCAGCCGCCGCAGCCGCGCCAGATGCGCCTTGTCGAGTGGTCGTTCGGCCCCGATCGACAATCCGACGCCGTGCAGCGACAGCGGATAGCGCGCAACGATCTCGGACAGTGTCCGGTGCGGCGCACCGCCGTCGCCCATATAATTCTCGGCATGGACCTCGAAGAAGCCGATTTCGGGCTCGGTCGCGATGATTTCGCCTATGTGCTCGGGTTTGAGGCCAAGGCCCGCGCGGGCGGGTAGGGACTGGCCGCTTTGTGTACCGGTATTCATGCTGGGTGCTCGGATGGGTCGGGCAGGCGAGATGGGGCCCGGCGCGCCGGGCCCCATGTGCATCACATGGCAGTTGGCTCGAGCATGCCCTTGTGACCGTCGACGTCCATCGTCGTGCAGGTGCCGGCCGGCACGGCCTTCCAGGCGTTGCCCTGATAGTCCATGGTCGAGGTGCCGGCGCAGGTCGTGCCTGCTCCCGCGGCGCAATCGTTCTGGCCCTTCAGCGAAATGCCGTAGCACTTTTCCATGCCGACCATCTTTTCAGCCGGCAGCGGGGCGGCAAAGGCGGACGAGGCAAGTGCCGATGCGAGCGAGCCGGCGAGAGCAAGGGCTAGGGTCTGGCGATTCATGACGTTCTCCTGATAAAGGATTGACAGGGAAGCGTTCTGCGTCCCATGCCGTCGACTTCGCCGGCACCTCGCCATTCGTTACGCCGGGCCGTGAACACGGTTTCGTGAGTGAGACGGCAGTTGGCGTTGTAACATTTCTGCGTCGACTGAAGTAACAAACGGCTTTTTAAGCCGAAGAGAAGGAAGACAGGCTTGACGAGGACGGATGACGCCGAACTCGCTCGGCTTTTCAGGGCGGCAATTTCAGGTGACGAAGGCGCATACGCTGCCTTTCTCGATGGCGTGGCGCAATTGGTGCGCGGATACTGCCGCAGACGTATCGTGCATGGCGGCGTCGAGCCGGAGGATGTCGTCCAGGAGGTTCTGCTTGCGATTCATCTGAAGCGTCATACCTGGCGCCAGGATGAAGCAGTGACGCCTTGGGTCTACGCCATCGCCCGCTACAAGCTGATCGATGCCTTCCGCCGCCGCGGCAAGCGCATTGAGGTCGACATCGCAGACTTCGCCGAAACGCTCGCCGAGCCCGAGAAGGACGAAGTGGGCGAGCGCGACATCGGCCGTGCGCTCGACGGCCTGGCCCCGGTGCAGCGCAGTGTCGTTGCCTCGGTTTCGGTCGAGGGTGCCTCGATCGGCGAGACGGCCAATGCGCTTGGCATGACCGAGACGGCGGTGCGGGTGGCGCTGCATCGCGGCCTCAAGGCGATCGCGCATCGCTTCAGACAGGACTGAACGGAACGGAAATGGAAACGAAGAATCTCATCAAGGCGATTTCCAGCGACGCGGCAGCAGGCCGGCGTTCGTTCGGCACGCTGCTGCGCGCCGCCTTCGTTGCGGCAAGCGTCATTGCCGCTGTCGTCTTTTCCGTCGTCGCCGGCCCGCGCGCCGATTTTGCCGCCGCCGCCGAAACCTGGCGTTTCCTCCTCAAATTCGTTGTCACCCTGGCGCTGGTTGCCACATCGGGTGCGGTGGCTATTGCAGTCGCCCGTCCCGGTGCGCGGCTTGGCATGCGTGTCGCGTTGCTCGCTGCCGCACCCGCCATCCTGCTCGGCGCGGTCCTGATCGAACTCACCACCATTGCCCCTTCTGAATGGGCGACCCGGCTTGTCGGCACCAACAACATGGTTTGCCTGACGCTGATCCCACTCATCGGTCTCGGCCCGCTCGCCATCTTCCTCGTCGCCATGCGCCAGGGCGCGCCGACGCGGCCCAGCCTCGCCGGTGCCGCCTGCGGCCTGCTCGCCGGCGGCCTTGCCGCGACGCTCTACGCCGCCCACTGCTTCGACGACTCGCCGTTTTTCGTCGCCACCTGGTACACGCTGGCCATCGCCATCCTGACCGTCGTCGGCGCGATCGCCGGCCGGTACGTCCTGCGCTGGTAGCAAAGCGCCGCAAAGCCGCGCTTGTTAACCCTTGCGGCCCCTGCTAAAGCGCGGCGCATGACCACACCGCTCGACCACATCCGCAATTTCTCCATCGTTGCCCATATCGATCATGGCAAGTCGACGCTTGCCGACCGGCTGATCCAGTCCACCGGCGGGCTGGAACTGCGCGAGATGACCGAGCAGGTGCTCGACAACATGGACATTGAGCGCGAGCGCGGCATCACCATCAAGGCCCAGACCGTTCGGCTCAACTACCGTGCCAACAATGGCGAGGATTACATCCTCAACCTGATCGACACGCCCGGACACGTCGACTTCGCCTATGAAGTCTCGCGCTCGCTGTCGGCCTGCGAGGGCTCGCTCCTCGTCGTCGACGCCAGCCAGGGCGTCGAGGCCCAGACGCTCGCCAACGTCTACCAGGCCATCGACAACAACCACGAGATCGTCGTCGTCCTCAACAAGATCGACCTGCCCGCCGCCGAGCCCGAGCGCATCAAGGAGCAGGTCGAGGAAGTCATCGGCATCGACGCCTCGCAGGCCGTCTACATCTCGGCCAAGACGGGTCTCGGCATTCCCGACGTTCTGGAAGCGATCGTCACCCAGTTGCCGCCGCCGCGCGAGGGCGACATCGACGCGCCGCTTAAGGCGATGCTGGTCGACAGCTGGTACGACACCTATCTCGGCGTCATCGTCCTGGTGCGCATCATCGATGGCAAGCTCAAGAAGGGCCAGACCATCCGGATGATGGAGACCAACGCCAAATATCTGGTCGAGCGTACCGGCGTCTTCACGCCGAAGATGGTCCAGGTCGACGAGCTCGGCCCGGGTGAATTCGGCTTCTTCACCGGCTCGATCAAGGAAGTGGCCGACACCCGCGTCGGCGACACCATCACCGAGGACAAGCGCCCCACCGCAAAGGCCCTGCCGGGCTTCAAGCCGGCCCAGCCGGTGGTGTTCTGCGGCCTGTTCCCGGTCGACGCCGCCGATTTCGAGGACCTCCGCGCCGCCATGGGCAAGCTGCGCCTCAACGACGCCAGCTTCTCCTTCGAAATGGAAACCTCGGCCGCACTCGGCTTCGGTTTCCGCTGCGGCTTCCTCGGCCTGCTGCATCTCGAGATCATCCAGGAGCGGCTCGAGCGCGAGTTCAACCTCGACCTCATCGCCACCGCCCCCAGCGTCGTCTACCGCATGAACCTCAATGACGGGTCGACCAAGGAACTGCACAATCCCGCCGACATGCCCGACGTGGTCAAGATCGCCGCGATCGAGGAGCCGTGGATCCGCGCCACCATCCTCACCCCGGACGATTATCTCGGCTCGATCCTGAAACTCTGCCAGGAGCGCCGCGGCATCCAGGCCGACCTCTCTTATGTCGGCAAGCGCGCCATGCTGGTCTACGATCTGCCGCTCAACGAGGTCGTGTTCGACTTCTACGATCGCCTCAAGTCGATCTCCAAGGGCTACGCCTCCTTCGACTATCACCTGACCGACTACCGCGAAGGCGACCTCGTCAAGATGTCGATCCTGGTCAATGAAGAGCCCGTCGATGCGCTGTCCATGCTCGTCCACCGCACAGCGGCCGAAAAGCGCGGCCGCGTCATGGTCGAGAAGCTGAAGGAACTGATCCCGCAGCACATGTTCAAGATCCCGGTCCAGGCCGCCATCGGCGGCAAGGTCATTGCTCGCGAGACCATCTCGGCGCTGCGCAAGGACGTCACCGCCAAGTGCTACGGCGGCGACGTCACCCGCAAGCGCAAGCTGCTCGAGAAGCAGAAAGAGGGCAAGAAGCGCATGCGCCAGTTCGGCAAGGTCGACATCCCGCAGGAAGCCTTTATCCAGGCGCTCAAGATGGGCGACAACTAGCGTTCTCTATTTCCTACTCCCCGTTCACGGGGGTGAGGAGTGCCCGGCCAACGTTCGATCAGTCGACAATGATGTGTCGACTGAAGCGACGAACGCCCGGAGCCATAACGGAGGGCGGTGGCCCGCAGGGCCGGATGAGGGGCGGCGCAACTCTGCGCGATCTCCTAAAAGTATCAACGCCGCATGCTGATCGCGACCCGGCTTATCTCGCCCTCAACAATCGTCTCCACTCCATCTATAGTCATCCCGCAGTGCAAACGCGTATTGCACCGCAGCGTCGAATTATTCGCGGCCACGCGTCTTCGACTGTTCTATCGATTTACTGACATCGTGAAGATGGCTAGCCTTCCCCTCGCATTCTGCCAGAGGGAACATCATGAACTGGACTGAAAAGGACAAGAAACTGGGTATGGACCGCGCCATAACAAGGCGCGATTTCATGGACGGCGTGGCGATGGCGATCGGCGGCGCGGTGGCCTTGCGCGCCATGGGCCCCGGCCAGGCACGCGCGCAAGCTGCCGCCACCGCCTACCCGCCTGCCGCTGCGGAGCTGCAGGGGCAGACCGACACTGCCCAGAATGTCATGCATGCCGTCCGCGACGGCACCTACTGGTCCGACGCCGGCCCGGTCACGTCGAGCGCCGAGAGCTACGACCTCGTCGTCGTCGGTGCCGGTATTTCGGGCCTTGCCGCCGCACATGCCTTCCGCAAACAGGCCGGCCCCGACAAGCGTGTGCTGATCGTCGATCCGCTCGCCGATTTCGGCGGCCACGCCAAGCGCAACGAATTCACCGCTTCGAATGGTTCGAAGCTGATCGGTTATGGCGGCAGCCAGTCGATGCAGACGCCGAGTTACTTCAGCCCCGCCGTCAACGCGCTGCTCGCCGACATCGGCATCGAGCCCAAACGCTTCGAAACCTTCTACGATCAGAAATGGTCCGATGATCGCGGCCTGTCGGGCGCCATCTTCTTCTCCAAGGAGCAGTGGGGCGAGGACAGGCTGGTGATCCGCAAGGGCAAGCCGGCCGAATGGGTGGCCAACACACCGCTCAACGACAAGGCCAAGGCCGACCTGATCCAGCTTATGGAAGCGCCCGGCGACTATCTGCCCGGCCTAAACAGCGAGCAGCGCCTGCAGAAACTGTCGGAGATCACCTACAGGGCGTTCCTGCTCGACCATGCCAAGGTCGACCCGCAAGTCGCTGACTATTTTGCCACCTCGACCAATGGCTATTTCGGCGTCGGCATCGACACTGCGAGCGCACTCGACGCGCGCGCCAACGGAAATCCGGGTTTCGACGGTATGGATCTCGGCGAGGCTGTGTCGAAATACAACAGCCCGTCCGGCCGTCTCGCCTTCACCGACCCCGACGACTACATCTACCATTTCCCCGACGGCAATGCCGGCATCGCCCGTGCTCTTGTACGCGCGCTGGTGCCAGGCGCGCTTGCCGGCACGACAATGGAGGAGCTGGTTACCGAAACCGTCGACTATTCAGCCCTCGACAAGCCGGAAAACGCTGTCCGCATCAGGCTGAATTCGACAGTCGTCAAGGTCGCGCATGATGGCGCCCCAGGCAGCGCCAGCTCGGTTACCGTCACCTATGCCGACGCCGCAGGCAAGCCGGTCAGCATCAAGGCCGGGCACGTCGTGCTCGCCTGCTGGCACCGGGTCATTCCCTATCTCACCGACGAACTCGGCACTGAGCAGACAGCTGCCCTCAACGACCAGCAGAAGGTGCCGCTGATCTACACCAACGTCCAGCTGCGCAACTGGGAGGCCTTCGACAAGCTCAAGATCGACGGTTTCAGGGCGCGCGGCGATTTCTGGAGCGGCGCCGACATCGATTACCCCGTCTCGATGGGCGCCTACAAATTCGCCGACAAGCCTGAGGATCCCGTCATCTTGCACCTCTCCAAGGTGATGACCAGCCCGGGCCTTGCCCCGCGCGAACAGGCGCTGGCCGGGCGGCGGGCAATGATGGCGCTGAGCTTCGAGGAGATGGAGCGCTCGATCCGCGACCTGCTCGGCCGCGCCCTGTCAGGCGGCGGCTTCGACCCGGCCCGCGACATCGAGGCCATCACCTGCAATCGTTGGTCGCACGGCTACGCCTACGAATACATGCGTCCGGGCGACGGCTTCTGGCCCGACGGCCCGCTGCCCATCGAAGCCGCGCGCAAGCCCTGGGGCCGCATCTCGATCGCCAATGCCGACAGCGGCGCTTACGCCTACGCCCATTCGGCGATCGACCAGGGCGTGCGTGCGGTACGGGATCTGCTGGGGACGCCTGAAGGAGCGCCCGACTATGCCCGCTTCCCGGGGCCTCCGGCGGAGAAGATCGGGCTCTAAAGCGGGCGATCGACGCTTTATCCTTCTCCCCGTTCACGGGGAGAAGGTGGCCCGCAGGGCCGGATGAGGGGCAGCGCAAACCAGCTCTTAAATGTCGTGTCAGCCATCACGGATACGCAAGATGAGTGGGCTCTATCGCTACCTCCCAAACCGCATCACCCAGTTCACCTCCCACGTTTCGCCACTATCCCTGGACATCGCCTGTTCCCAGCGCGGTTCCTCCCCGCCAGTCCAGAGGAACCGCACGCGCACCGGCACACCGCCCTCGACATCGTCGCCATAGAAGATGCCACGCCCGTCCTCGAACCTCCCGATCGTCGGCGGGAACAGCCGATAACTCTTTGTGTCGCTCCAGTAGATCGACCACAGCCCCGTCTCCGGGTTGTAGAGCCTGAGCGTCATGCCGGTGAAGCCGCGCTCTGGCACCGTCATCTGGTCGAGATTGCCGCCGAACGTGCCGTCGGGTGCCTGCATCACCTTTTCGATGTGCGAGAACGCGGTGAACGTCTCCCATTCGGTGGAACCCACCAGCCGCGCGCGCAGGCGTTCGTTGGTCACCGTCCAGTCGCCGATCAGGAAATCGAAATCGTCAAAGCCGCTCATGCCATCCTCCCATTGGTTTGCCCAGGAATAGCAGACCCCTGCTGACAGGCTTCTGTCAGCAACTGCCCGCGAAGGCCGGCAAGCGATGGCTTGACCTTGCCGGCACCTCGGGCTCATCTGCCGCCGCGATCCCGCCACAGCTTCCGCGTAACGCCCGCCCCATGAAATTGCTCACCGCCCTTCTTGCCCTGGCCACCCTCTCCGCCTGCGCCTCCCGTGCGCCGGTGCCGCCAGCGCCCGTCGCCGCCCCACCTGTTGCCGTGCAGCCCGTCGTCGAGCCGCTGCCGGCAGGTGTCAAGCCGCTGACGGTCGAGCAGGACGAACAGATTTCGCAGGGTTGAGCGGGGATGAACTTGCTCCGCAGGCTGCTTCGCTTTTTTCTGCTTGGTATCGTTCCTTCGCACCCCCCCCTTCTGGCCTGCCGGCGTTCGATGCTCGAAAAGCCAAGCAATTGGCTTTTCGTCCGCTGCGCGGACCTCATCGCACCCCCCCACAAGGAGGGAGATTAGTCGCGTCGCCGGCGGCGCAAGTCCTGCAAGATTGCGGGGATTCAGCTTACTGTCTCGGCGATTGGGCGCGGCGACGATGACAGCGTGATCTCCCTCCTTGCGGGGGAGATGGCCGGCAGGCCAGAGGGGGGTGCGAAGGAACGCAAGCCCTCAGAATCTGCGTCTAGCGCAAGCAGCCCTTGCCAGCGAACGCGGTAGCGATAAGCTCGGCCCATATCCACGGAGGCCGCGAAAAACATGGCCAAGGGCATGGTCGAGGGCGAGAAGATCGATGTCGGCTTTTCCGGTCGTCGCTGCATCCACTCGCGCAATTGCGTTCTCGCCAATCCTCATGTCTTCGAGCCCAATGCGCCGGGCGAATGGATTCACCCGGACGCGGCGTCTGTCGAGCAGATCGTGGCGATCGCCGAAAGCTGTCCTTCGGGCGCCCTCACCTATCGCCGCCGGGATGGCGGGCCGGCTGAGGCGCCGCCGGTGGTCAACACGGTTCGCATCCGCGAGAACGGGCCGCTGGCCGTGCATGCCGAAATCGTCTTCAACGGCGAGACCTTCCATCGCGCCACCTTGTGCCGCTGCGGTGCCTCTGAGAACAAGCCGTTCTGCGACGGCAGCCACACCAAGACCGGCTTTGTCGCCACCGGTGAGCCGGTGTTGAAGCAGTCCCAGCCGCTCGCTGCCCGGGATGGGCCGCTGGTCGTCACGCCGCAGCCCAACGGCAACCTCAAGCTCGAGGGCAATGTCGAGATCGTCACCGGCACCGGCCACACGATCGACCGCGCGACAAAAGTCTGGCTTTGCCGCTGCGGCCAGTCGGCCAACAAGCCCTGGTGCGACAACACCCACAAGCGCGTGTCGTGGTCGACGGAAGGTCGATGACAAGCCAACGATTTGGCTTGGCAAACGGCTAAGCGCCCGTAGCCACAGCGGAGGGCAGGCTTCATTGCATGACGTGCTGAGCTGAGCCGGTCGTTTCATCAGGCTGGCCAATTTTGCTTTGCAGGCGATATCGGCTAAGCGGAACGGAACTCACGAACGCCGGAAGCCCAGCGCATGCACGCCAGCCATCCTCTCTATCTCGGTATCGACACCGGCGGCACTTACACCGACGCCGTATTGTGGTCCGAGGCGCTTGACCCGCAGGGCAGGGTGCTGGCCAAGGCCAAGTCGCTGACCACCCGCCACGACCTGGCGGTTGGCATTTCGGGCGCGGTCGACGCGGTGCTGGACAAGGCTGGCGTCAACCCCGCCGCCATCAAGCTGGTGTCGATGTCGACGACGCTTGCCACCAACGCTTTGGTCGAGGGCCAGGGCGGGCGCGTGGCGCTGGTCATGATCGGCTTCTCCGAGGCTGACCTCGCCCGCGACGGGCTGAAGACCGCGCTCGGCACCGATCCGCTGGTGCTGTGCGAGGGCGGCCATGACGTCCACGGCAACGCCCGCACGCTTGATCTCGGAGCCCTCGAAGCGGCCTTGCCAGAATTGGCGAAATCCGTCTCGGGCTTCGCCGTCTGCGCCTATTTCGCCACCCGCAACCCGGCTCATGAGACCGCCGCCCGCGACCTTATCCGCGAGGCGACGGGCATGCCAGTCACCACCAGCCACGAGTTGTCGGCCAAGCTCGGCGGCCCGCGCCGGGCCCTGACCACGCTGCTCAATGCCCGCCTGATCTCGATGATCGACCGCCTCGTCGCCGCGACCGAAGGGTTCCTCGACAAGCGCAAGATCAATGCGCCCTTGATGGTGGTGCGCGGTGATGGCGCGCTAGTGTCTGCCCAATTCGCCCGCCAGCGGCCGATCGAGACAATCCTGTCCGGTCCCGCTGCCAGCCTCGTCGGCGCCCGTCACATGACCGGGCTCGACAATGCTGTCGTCTCCGACATCGGCGGTACCACCACCGATGTCGCCGTGCTCGACCATGGCCGCCCGCGCCTCGACCCCGAGGGCGCCACCGTCGGCGGCTTCCGCACCATGGTCGAGGCTGTCGCCATGCGCACCTTCGGCCTCGGTGGCGATTCCGAGGTGTCGCTGGAGGAAGGCGGGCTGAAGCCGAAGATGTCGCTCGGCCCGCGCCGCCTGGTGCCGCTGGCGCTTGCCGGCATGGTCCATGGCGAGGCGGTCTCGGTGGAGCTGGAACGCCAGCTGCGCGCCCCCAATCCCGGCCGCATGGATGGCCGTTTTGCTGTGCGCACCGGCGTGCCCGAGCAACTGGCGGCAGGGTTGACCGCGCCGGAGGCAAAGCTCTACGACCAGATTACCGGCGTGCCGCAGCCGATCGACCGCCTGCTCACCTCCAACGCCCAGAATGCCACGCTCAATCGGCTGGTGTCGCGCGGGCTTGTCCATGTCTGTGGCTTCACGCCTTCGGACGCCGCTCATGTGCTTGGCCGCCAGGCCAATTGGGACGAGGCGGCGGCCAGGCTCGGCGCCGAGCTGTTCGCCCGCAAGCGCGACGGTCGCGGCCAGCCGGTCGCGGCGAGCCCGGAGGCGATTGCCGAACGCGTGCTGGCGACGTTGACCCGCCTGTCGGCGGAGGTGATCCTCGAAACCGCCTTCGCCGAGGATGGGCTCGACGGTGCTGCAACCGTGGCACACGCCCTGGTACAGCGCGCCGTCGACGCCCATCCTGGCATCGCTCGCTTCACGGTCGCGCTCGACCGTCCGGTCATCGGTCTCGGCGCCTCGGCCCCGCTGCATTATGCCGGCCTGCCGCCGCTGGTCGGTAACGAATGCGTGGTGCCTAGGGATACCGACGTCGCCAACGCGCTGGGGGCGGTTGTCGGCCAGGTCCGCGTGACGGCCGAGGCCCGCGTCAGCCAGCCCAAGGAAGGTCTGTTCCGCGTCGCCGTCGGCGAATTGTTGCGCGATTTCACCGACGAGGAGGCGGCGATGGCGCTGGCGGAAGCCGAAGCGCGCGCCATAGTTGGCGCGAGGGCTCGCGATGCCGGCACCGATGCGGCAGAGGTCGAAGTGACTGTCGATCTCAAAGTCTCGACGGTCGAAAGCCAGCGCATGTTCATCGAGGCGCATGTGCTTGCCACCGCCAGCGGCCGGCCCCGGATCGCGGTTTGACGGCTAAATCGATTTGCAGCGGCAATGGCCGTAAATCATTGCTGCCTTGCAACATTCGACGAATTGACCGTGCGCGTTTTGCATGCCAAACGCCCGAAAACTTTATTTAGAACGCCCCTGCGGCGCCGGAATTCTGGAGCGCATCTCATGACCGATACTGTCTCCCTTCATGGCCTTTCTGTTGCGCGCGAGCTCCACGACTTCGTGGTCGCGGAGGCTCTGCCAGGGACGGGTGTCGATGCGGAGGCCTTCTGGGAAGGTTTCGCCGCGATCGTGCATGATCTGGCGCCGAAGAACCGGGCGCTGTTGGAAAAGCGCGACGACTTCCAGCTCAAGCTCGACGCCTGGTACCGCAAGCATGGCGCCCCGCACGACATGGCGGCCTACAAGGCGTTCCTGAGCGAGATCGGCTATTTGGTCCCCGAGGGTCCAGCCTTTGCTGTCACCACCGAGAATGTCGATCCCGAGATCGCCACCGTCGCCGGGCCGCAGCTGGTCGTGCCCGTCATGAATGCGCGTTATGCGCTGAACGCCGCCAATGCGCGCTGGGGTTCGCTCTATGACGCGCTCTACGGCACCGATGCGATTTCCGATGCTGACGGTGCCGAGAAGACCAAGGGCTACAATCCCAAGCGTGGCCAAAAGGTCATCGCCTGGGCCAAGGCGTTCCTGGATCAGTCAGCACCGCTGGCTCAGGGCAGCTGGAGCGACGTGACCGGGCTGTCGATTGTCGACGGCAAGCTCGTGCTGGCCAATGCGTCTGGTTCGGTTGCACTGGGCGACGGCAAACAATTCGCCGGCTATCGTGGTGCTGCCGGCAATCCCGATGCGGTGCTGCTGGTCAAGAACGGCCTGCATGTCGAGGTGGTGGTCGACAGAGACAGTGCGATCGGCAAGACAGATCCGGCCGGCATTTCGGACATGATCCTGGAGTCCGCACTCACCACCATCCAGGACTGCGAGGATTCGGTCGCAGCAGTCGACGCCGAAGACAAGGTCGCCGTCTACCGCAACTGGCTCGGCCTGATGAAAGGCGATCTCGCGGAAAGCTTCGACAAGGGCGGCAAGCTTGTCACCCGCAAGCTCAATGCCGACCGTGCCTACACCGGTGCTGATGGCAAGACCGTCTCGCTGCCCGGCCGCTCGCTGATGCTGGTGCGCAATGTCGGCCACCTGATGACCAATCCCGCGATCCATGACCGTGACGGCCACGAGGTGCCCGAAGGCATCATGGATGCGGCAATCACCGCTTTGATCGCCCTGCACGACGTCGGTGCCAAGGGCCGTCGCATGAACTCCCGCGCCGGCTCGATGTATGTGGTCAAGCCGAAGATGCATGGCCCCGAGGAAGTGGCCTTTGCCGTCGAGATCTTCGACCGCGTCGAGCGCCTCGTCGGCATGCCCAGAAAGACCATCAAGATGGGCATCATGGACGAGGAGCGGCGCACCACGATCAACCTCAGGGAATGCATCCGTGCCGCCAAGGAACGCGTGGTGTTCATCAACACCGGCTTCCTCGACCGCACCGGCGACGAAATCCACAGCTCGATGGAAGCCGGCCCCATGGTGCGCAAGGGCGACATGAAGCAGGCGCCATGGATCAATGCCTATGAGGCGTGGAACGTCGACACCGGGCTCGAATGTGGCCTGTCGGGCCATGCCCAGATCGGCAAGGGCATGTGGGCGATGCCCGACCTGATGGCAGCGATGCTGGAGCAGAAGATCGCTCACCCCAAGGCCGGCGCCAACACCGCTTGGGTGCCGTCGCCGACGGCGGCGACGCTTCATGCCACCCACTACCACAAGGTCGACGTGCACCAGGTGCAGGATCAGCTGAAGAGCCGGCCCAAGGCGCGGCTCGACGACATCCTGTCGGTGCCTGTGGTCGTCCGTCCCAACTGGACGCCCGACGAGATCCAGCGTGAGCTCGACAACAATGCGCAGGGCATCCTGGGTTATGTCGTGCGCTGGATCGACCAGGGCGTCGGCTGTTCCAAGGTTCCCGACATCAACGACGTCGGGCTGATGGAAGACCGCGCCACCTTGCGCATCTCGTCCCAGCACATCGCCAACTGGCTGCGCCACGACGTCTGCTCGCACATCCAGGTGATGGATTCGCTGCAGCGCATGGCGGCGATCGTCGACCGGCAGAATGTCGGCGATCCGCTCTACAAGCCGATGGCGCCGGAGTTCGACCAGTCGACCGCCTTCCGCGCTGCCTGCGACCTCGTCTTCGAAGGCCGCGCCCAGCCCAACGGCTATACCGAACCGGTCCTCCACAAGCGCAGGCTCGAACTCAAGGCGAAGGAACGGGGCTGATCATTGCCAACGGAATGCTAAGCAGTCCGTGGTAGCCTATCTCGTATGACAGCGTTTCTTCACGCTCCCCTCTGCCCTGCCGGGCATCTCCCCCACAAGGGGGGAGATCAGGCCTTCATGCCCGCCTCAGCTAATCAACTGCGACGCAAAGGAAACTTCTTAAGACCTTGCAGAGCGCGCGGTAGGCAGCACTTGCTGATCTCCCCCATCGTGGGGGAGATGGCCGGCAGGCCAGAGGGGGGCGCGAAAGAGCTCGCCATACCCGCAAGGTACTGGGCATCATGATCCTGCTCGCCATCGACTGTGCCGCCAGCCTCTGTGCCGCCAGCGTCTACGATGTCGGCGCCGGCCGCGAGCTTGGTCGCTCCGTGCGCGACCTCGGCAAGGGCCATGCCGAGCATCTGATGGCCGTCATCGACGAGGCGTTGGCGCAGGCCGGCAAGACATATTCCGACCTCGGGCGCATTGGCGTTTCCATCGGCCCCGGCTCGTTTACCGGCGTGCGGGTTGCTGTATCGGCGGCGCGTGGCTTCTCGCTGGCGTTGAAAATCCCGGCAGTCGGCGTGACGACGCTGGAGGCATTGGCGGCCGAAACGCGCGCGGCGCTGGGGCCATGCAAGGTGCTTGCTGCCCTTGATGCCGGGCGTGCGGAACTGCATGCCGCCGTCTATGATGAAAACGGACAAGCGGTTCATGAACCGGCGGTCCTCACGCTCGATGAGGCCGAAACCATCGCCGCAGCGGAAACGATGGCGCTGGCCGGCACCGCGGCGAAGCTGATCGCCGGCGCTGCCGCCGGCATGGACATCACATTAGGGCCCGTGTCGGCCACCGCCGACATCGGTACCTATGCCCGTATCGCCGCCGGCAAGGCTGGCGATGGCGAGCGGCCGAAGCCGATTTATCTGAGAGCACCGGATGCCAAGCCGCAGGCTGGCTTCGTGCTGCCTAGGGAACAGAAATGAAACTGCCGTTCTGGCCGCTGAAGCGCGACTACGCCCTCGAACTCCTGACCATTGGCGACAGCGCCGCCATCGCTCCCTTGCATCGCGAGGATTTCGTCAGGCCCTGGTCGGGCGAAGAGTTTTCGGCACTTCTCGAACAGGACACGGTGTTCGGCTTTGCCGTCCGCGAGATCGGTCATGGCGCCGAGGCCCCCGCCGGTTTCGTGCTCGCCAGGCTTGCGGCGGGCGAGGCGGAAATCCTGACGATTGCGGTTTCGCGGTCGCACCGCCGCCATGGCCTCGGCTGGCGGCTGATGGATGCCGTGCTGCGCGAACTGCACGCCCAGCGCGCCGAAGCGCTGTTCCTTGAGGTCGACGAGACCAACGCGCCAGCGATCGGTCTCTATCGCAAGTTCGGTTTCCACGAGGTCGGCAAGCGTCCGAACTACTATCAGTCGGCGCAAGGGGCGACGGGCGCGCTTGTCATGCGGCTCGATCTTCGCTAGCCAGAGGCCCGTTCGGGGGCTTTGAGGGCTACATGATCGGAAAAATCCGCACAGGGCTCGCGCTCTTCTGGATGGTAGCGGCCTCGCTGGTGCTGGTGCCGCTGCAGGTGATCTCGATGAAGACCGGCCTGTGGCCGGAAACCGTGATCCTAAAGATCTGGCACCGCGCCATGCTCAAGGCGCTGGGCATGCGCGTGCATGTCGTCGGTGAGATGGTGAAGACCCGACCGCTGATGATCGCCTCCAACCACATCTCCTGGACCGACATCATGGCGATGGGGTCGCGATTCGACGTCACCTTCATCGCCAAATCGGAACTGAACGGCTGGCCGATCTTCGGCTTCCTGTCGCGGCTGCAGCGCACCGTCTTCATCGAGCGCGAACGCAAGCGCAAGTCGGGCGACCAAGCCAGCGAAATTGCCCGGCGCCTTGCCGCCGGCAACGCCATGGTGCTGTTTGCCGAAGGCAGCACCGGCGACGGCAACATGCTGCTGCCGTTCAAGAGCACGCTGTTCGGCGCAGCCTCGATGGCAATCGCCGAAGGGGCCGCCGAACATGTCGTCATCCAGCCGGTGTCGATCGCCTATACCCGCATCCATGGCATTCCGCTTGGACGCCAGCATCGCCCGCTTGCCAGCTGGATCGGCGACATGGATCTGGTGCCGCATGTCGGTCAGCTGCTCGCCGAAGGCGGGCTCGACGTCGAGATCCGCTTCGGCGAGCCGATCGACTTTTCCGCCAGGTCGAGCCGCAAGGAAGCGACGCGGCTGATGGAAGAGCGCGTCCGCGACATGATGCAACAGTCGCTCGGTCAGCCGCTGCCG
The DNA here is from genome assembly GCF_014250155.1 of Aminobacter sp. MDW-2. Lineage (NCBI taxonomy): Bacteria > Pseudomonadati > Pseudomonadota > Alphaproteobacteria > Hyphomicrobiales > Phyllobacteriaceae > Aminobacter > Aminobacter sp. MDW-2. The sequence goes on along the minus strand of NZ_CP060197.1, from coordinate 43,950 downwards.
GTGCGCTGAGCATCCGCCGGTCAACAGGCCTCGTGGCCCTTCGAAAGGTGCAGGCTGGGCCAACGCAAACAGACAAAAACCCCGACCGGAGCCGGGGGTCTGATTGTTTGCTGTCGATCAGAACCTCTTGATGAGGCCTATCCGGATCATGTGAAGGTTGTCGGACACGTCATAAGTTTCATCGAAACCATCGGTTTCGATGTGGGAGCCAAAGTCCGAGTAAGCATAGTCCAGGCGCCCGACCCAATCTCCCGCGAATGCATGCTCGATGCTCGCGCCGATCGTGAATCCTGCACGGGCACCGTCTCCGAAGATCGAGGAGTCAGGATCAGGCTCGCCGTTCACGCCGCCGTCTATGTCGCCATAGCCATAGTCGATGTCGGCAACGATTACACCGGCCCGGGCAGTGATAAGGGTCCGGTCAATGGCGAAACCAAGACGGCCTGCCAGACTGCCGTACAGTCCATACTCGCTGCGGGCAAAGTAGTCATCGCCATCTGGAAACCAGAAGTCATCCTTGGCACCGAGATAGCCAACCTCGCTTTCCACACCAAAGACCAACTGATCTCTTTGCCAGTTGTAGCCGGCTACGGCTCCCACGGCAAAACCCTTGGGGCTGAGGTCGGCTCTATCTTCGGGCGCGGACCCATCGAAGCCGTTATCGCTGATCGCGGAAGAGTCTCCAGTTCCATAACCGAGCAACACGCCGGCATAGAACCCTGACCAGTTGTACGTAGCGGAGCCTGCTTCGGGTGCCACGCTGTCGGCAGCACCAGCTGCGGTTACGATTGCCAGCATCGCCACAGTTGCCGCAAGAATCTGTCTCATCGAAAAGCCCCCACAACTCAAGCTGACCTAGATGTACATACCTGCGTGGTTGAGAGAAAGCGTTTGCTTTCTCACAGGTTGCAAAGGGGCGATGATTGTTGCTTTCCTGCCACATCAAGTTCCGTCGGCAGTTGCTGCATGTGAGCCTCAGCGGTCTTGCCTCGCGGGAGGTCGCGCTGCCACGTCCTCCATCTAGGGCTGGCGACCCAAACCGTCTGTTTTTTGCCTGGGAAAAGCGCTAAGAGGCGCCGCATGGAAATCGACGATATCGCTGAAATCAATCCGGCCGGCACTGCCGCCGCCGCAACGGGCGCTGCCAGGAAGGTCTTCATCAAGACCTATGGCTGCCAGATGAATGTCTACGACTCGCAGCGCATGAGCGATGCGCTCGCTGCCGATGGCTACGCCGCGACCGAGACCATCGACGACGCCGACCTGGTGTTGCTCAACACTTGCCACATCAGGGAAAAGGCCGCCGAGAAGGTCTATTCGGAGCTTGGCCGCCTGCGCCAGCTCAAAGCCGAGCGGGCCGAGGCCGGGCGCGAGATGATCGTTGGCGTCACCGGCTGCGTCGCCCAGGCCGAGGGTCGCGAGATCATCCGCCGTGCTTCGGCGGTCGATCTCGTCGTCGGGCCGCAGACCTATCACCGCCTGCCCGAGGTGGTGAAGAAGGCACGCGGCGGCCAGAAGGTGGTCGAGACCGAATATGCGCTCGAGGACAAATTCGAGCACCTGCCGCAGCCGCGCAAGGCCGAGGTCGCCCGCCGTGGCGTCACCGCCTTCCTGACCGTCCAGGAAGGCTGTGACAAGTTCTGCACCTTCTGCGTGGTGCCCTATACCAGGGGCTCTGAGGTGTCGCGCTCGGTCGCCCAGATCGTCACCGAGGCCGAAAGGCTGGCCGAGGCCGGCGTGCGCGAGGTCACCTTGCTTGGGCAAAACGTCAACGCCTGGCATGGCGAGGGCGCCGACGGCAAGGAGTGGGGGCTTGGCCGCCTGCTTTACCGGCTCGCGGAAATCCCCGGCATTGCCCGGCTGCGCTACACCACCAGCCACCCGCGCGACATGGACGACGAGCTGATTTCAGCCCATCGCGACCTGCGCGCCCTGATGCCCTATCTGCATCTGCCGGTTCAGTCTGGCTCGGACCGCATACTCAAGGCGATGAACCGCAGGCATACTGCGGTTGATTATCTCAAGCTGATCGATCGAATCCGCGCTGCCCGTCCCGACATCGCCATGTCGGGCGATTTCATCGTCGGTTTTCCCGGCGAGACGGATGCCGATTTCGAGGCTACAATGGAGATCGTGCGCCAGACCAATTACGCCTCGGCCTACACGTTCAAATATTCGCCGCGTCCCGGCACGCCGGGCGCCGACATGGACGGCCATGTCGAGGAAAAGGTCAAGGACGAGCGCCTGCAGCGGCTGCAAAAGCTGATCACCGAGCAGCAACACGCCTTCGCCGACGGGCTGGTCGGACAGACGATTTCGACGCTGATCGAAAAGCCGGGTCGCCAGCCTGGGCAGATCGTCGGACGGTCGCCATGGCTGCAGCCGGTTATTGTTGATGAAAAGGCCGGCGAAATCGGTGACATTGTTGATGTGCGAATCACGAAGACAGGCACCAACAGCCTGTTCGCCGAGGCGGTCTGATCGGCCGTACGGCAGATGAGGAGAGACGGTTGAGCGCTGCTGAACTCAAGAACCTGCCCTCCGGGGCGTCTGACATGGCGCACATCGTACTGACCTTCGACAACAACAAGCTAGCCAGTGCGCTTTATGGCCAGTTCGACGAGAACCTGGCCCGTCTCGAACAGAAACTCGGCGTCGACATCCGCTCGCGCGGCAACCAGCTGACCATCAAGGGCAGCGCGACTGCTGCCGAGCAGGCGCGACGGGCGCTCGATCATCTCTATGCCATCCTGCAGAAAGGCGGCGAAGTGGCGCAATCCGACGTAGACGGCGCCGTGCGCATGGCGGTTGCTCCCGACGACCAGCTGACGCTGCCGACGCTGGAGCGCAAGGGCAAGATGGCCGCCGCCCAGATTTCGACCCGCAAGCGCACCATCTATGCCCGCTCGCTCAACCAGGACGCCTATATGCGGGCGCTGGAGCGCGCCGAGCTCGTCTTTGGCATTGGCCCTGCCGGTACCGGCAAGACCTATCTGGCGGTGGCACATGCCGCCATGCTGCTCGAGCGCGGCATGGTCGAGCGCATCATCCTGTCGCGTCCGGCGGTCGAAGCGGGCGAACGCCTTGGCTTCCTGCCCGGCGACATGAAGGAAAAGGTCGATCCCTATCTGCGCCCACTCTATGACGCGCTCTACGACATGATGCCGGCCGACAAGGTCGAGCGCGCCATTGCCGCGGAAGTGATCGAGATCGCGCCGCTGGCCTTCATGCGTGGCCGCACGCTGGCCCATTCGGCCGTCATCCTCGACGAGGCGCAGAACACCACCTCGATGCAGATGAAGATGTTCCTGACCCGTCTCGGCGAGGGCTCGCGCATGATCATCACGGGCGACCCGACGCAGATCGACTTGCCGCCCAACACCAAGTCGGGCTTGGTCGAGGCGCTGCGCATCCTCGACGGTGTGCCGGGTGCTGTGACCGTGCGCTTCAACGACGCCGACGTCGTTCGCCATCCGCTGGTCGCCGAGATCGTCAGAGCCTATGACCGCGACGGCAAGGTCGCGCGCGGCCTTGGCACCGAGGGTTGATCGGGAAAAGTTTTGGTCATGCCTGACAAGAAAACACCGGCGTCCGCCGTTGCGGCGGGCGCTCTCGACATTGACTTGATGATCGAGGAAGGCGGTTGGCCGAACGAAGATACGCTGCGCGCAATCGTCGACCGGGCGGTGCCTGCTGCCTTGGCCGAGGCAGAGGTCAAAATCGTCGACGGCGTCGAGCTCAGCCTGGTTTTCACCGACGACGACGCCATCCAAAGCCTCAACGCGGAATGGCGTGAAAAGGACAAGCCGACGAACGTGCTGTCCTTTCCGGCCTTCCCGATGGCTCCGGGCGACGCTTTGCCGCCGATGCTCGGCGACATCGTACTTGCCTACGAGACGGTGAAGCGCGAGGCCGAGCTTGAAGGCAAGCCGCTCGAAAACCACATAACCCACCTCATAATCCACGGACTCCTGCACCTTTTGGGGTATGATCACGAGACCGACGAGGAGGCCGAGGAAATGGAGGCGCTTGAACGCCAGGCGCTGGCGAGGCTTGCCATTCCCGATCCCTACGCGTAACAGGGACGAACAACGACCGGACGACGATGAACGACAAGCAAGAGACTGCCGCCACGCCCGACACGGGAACCGCGGCAAGGGCCTCCGACCAGACCGAGGACGGACCTAGTAGCAGTGCGCCGTTACAAGCGACGCACGACCCCCAGGCCGAGCGGCCAACATTCATCGAGCGGTTGAGCCGGTTTTTCCGCCACCGCAGCAACGGCACCAATATCCGTGAGGAAATTGTCGATGCGCTGGCCGAAACCGGCAGCGACGTCGATTCGTTTTCGCCCGGCGAACGTGCCATGCTCAACAACATCCTCCGGCTCCGCGAAGTCAGGGTCGAGGATGTCATGGTGCCGCGAGCCGACGTCGAGGCGATCGAGCTGTCGACGACCCTCGGCGAATTGCTTTCGGTGTTCGAGCAGTCGGGCCATTCGCGCATGCCTGTCTATGTCGAGACGCTCGACGATCCGCGCGGCATGGTCCACATTCGCGACGTGCTGGCTCACATCACCCGTGGCGCGCGTGTCAAGAAGGGCAGGGCGCGCAAGACGCAAGCCGCCGACATGCAACTGGATCTCGCCCAGGTCGACCTTAAGCGCACGATCGGCGACCTCAACCTGATCCGCACGGTGCTGTTCGTGCCGCCGTCGATGCTGGCCTCCGACCTGATGAGCCGCATGCAGGCGACGCGCACCCAGATGGCGCTGGTCATCGACGAGTATGGCGGCACCGATGGTCTCGTCTCGCTCGAGGACATCGTCGAGATGGTCGTCGGCGACATCGAGGACGAGCATGACGACGACGAGCCGATGATCACCCAAGCCGGCGATGGCGTTTATGTCGTCGACGGCAAGGCCGAGATCGAGGAAGTCGCCAAGGTTCTCGGCGAGGAGTTCTCGCCCGGCGAACACAGCGAATATGTCGACACCATTGGCGGCATGATCTTCAACGCCCTCGGCCGCGTGCCGGCGCGCGGTGAAGTGGTGCAGGCGATCCCAGGCTTCGAGTTCCATGTGCTCGACGCCGATCCGCGCCGCGTCAAGCGCGTCCGCATCGTCCACAGCGTCAAGAGCGAGCGCCGCCGTCGCGCCAAGGCTGAACAGGCGTGAGCCTGTTCCCGCCGGGCGGTCCGCCATTTGGTGCCGCCCTGCGGTGCTGCTACACCTTCGATCCGTGATTCTGCGACGAGGGCACGGATGGAGCGTCATGCTGGGCGGATAATTCTGCTGTGGGGATGGAAAAGGGCGCTTGTCGCCTTTGTGGCCGGCGCCTTTGCCGTCCTCGGTCAAGCGCCTTACGATTTCTTCGCCGCCTGCTTCGTCTCGTTCCCGATCCTGGTCTGGCTGCTCGACGGCGCCGTCGCCGACAGGCCGGCGGGTTTCATCCGCCGCCTCATGCCGGCCTTTTCCACCGGCTGGTGGTTCGGCTTCGGCTATTTCCTCGCCGGCCTGTGGTGGGTCGGCGGCGCATTGCTGGTCGAAGCCGAGAGTTTTGCCTGGGCGCTGCCTTTCGCCGTCGTCGGCATCCCTCTGATCCTGGCTTTTTTCTACGGCTTCGCTGCCGCGCTGGCGCGGCTGTTGTGGAGCGACGGCATTGGCCGCATTGCAGCGCTTGCCTTCGCCTTCGGCCTGATCGAGTGGCTGCGAACCTTCCTGTTTACCGGTTTTCCGTGGAATCCGCTCGGCTTCGCGGCCATGCCCGTGCCTCTGTTCATGCAGAGCGTGACGATTGCAGGCGTCACCGGCATGAACGTGCTGGCGGTCTTCGTCTTTGCCATGCCGGCGCTGCTCGCCGACCGGCGTAACCTCAAGCTCGGCACAGCCCTTGCCGCAGTGCTGGTCGCGGCCCATGCCGGATATGGCTATTTCAAGCTGTCCAGGCCGGCACAGCCTGCCGGGCGGACGCTCAATGTCCGCGTCGTTCAGCCCAACATCGACCTCAGCGAAAAATGGGATGGCCGCGTCCGCGACCGCATCTTTGCCAGCATGCTGCAGCTCTCGGCCGAGGCGCCCCAGCCGGGAGCGAAAAAGCCGGACCTGATCATCTGGCCCGAAACCTCGGTGCCGTTCCTGTTCACCGAACGGCCGGATGCGCTGGTGGCGATCGGCGACATGCTGGGCGACGGCCAAACCTTGATGGCCGGCACAGTGCGCGCCGAAGGCGAATCGGTAGCCGGCGCCGACACCCGCTATTACAATTCCGTCGTCTCCATCAACGACAAGGGCGAGATCGTCGATGCCATCGACAAGGTCCATCTCGTACCCTTCGGCGAGTACATCCCTTTCGCCGGACTGATGGAGCGGATCGGGCTGACGCAGCTCGTCGCCGGGCCGATGAACTTCTCCGCCGGCACCGACCGGCGACCGCTCGAGCTGCCCAGCGGCATCAAGGCATCAGCCTTCATTTGTTATGAAATTATCTTTCCCCGCATGGTTGCAGTTGACGCAGCGTCAACTGGGATTATTGTAAACGTGACCAACGACGCATGGTTTGGCGACACTCCGGGCCCCTACCAGCATTTCCGGCAGTCGCAGGTCCGCGCGGTCGAAAACGGGTTGCCGGTCCTGCGCGCGGCCAACACAGGAATTTCCGGCATTGTCGACCCGAGCGGGCGAGTTGTGGATGCACTTGCGATGAATGTTCGCGGCACCATCGATGTCTCGCTTCCGGTGGCCGCTATTGGCGCTGCCTCGCCGCCGTTTTCGCGCGTTAACGCTTTCCTGATCATGTTGTTGATTGCCGTAGCGGCAAGTGGCTTGAAGCTCAGACAGAGGCTCAGGGCGAATTGACACTGCGCTTGTTAGAAACTCATATGTCGCCGCGCAGCCAGAAGCTGTGCCAATCAACGTCTGCACCCGGACGCAATAAACTGCCCTGAATGGGGTGCCTGCCCAAATAATAAGCTGGAAAAATCCGGCGAGGAAAGACAGTGGAAAAAGAGAACAAGAAAAAGCCAAATCCGACCGACGTCTACGTCGGCGGACGCATTCGCCTGCGACGCAATATGCTTGGAATGAGCCAGGAGAAACTTGGAGAGAGCCTCGGCATTACTTTTCAGCAAATCCAGAAATATGAAAAAGGAACAAATCGTGTCGGAGCGAGTCGCCTTCAGGCCATCGCTTCCATCCTGAGCGTTCCGGTTGCTTTCTTCTTCGAGGACGCCCCCGGCGCCGAGGGCGGCGAGCACAAGGGGCTGTCGGAAGATTCGTCCACGTCTTTTGTGGTCGATTTTCTCTCGAGCGCCGAAGGCCTCCAGCTCAACCGCGCTTTTGCCCGGATTTCCAACCCCAAGGTTCGGCGCAAGGTTATCGAGTTGGCTAAGGTCCTGGCCGACGACGAAGACCAGTAGCAGCGCAGCGTTGCGCGTCCCGCCGGATGCGCGAGCCGCGCCCCGACTGCCCGAAAATCGCTTCTGATCTTCGGGCCGATGCGCGAGTGCGACGGCGATGCGCCGTCGCAACTCCCTTGCATTAACAGCGCTTCCGCGATGAAGCCTGCTTGACGAGGTCTGGCAGGCTTCGCTAACACGTGTCGCGCCAAATGATCGGCATCGCGCCGATCGCTTTCTAGAGGGGACATCCCGTGCAGCGGCAGAATTATCTTTTCACCTCCGAGTCCGTATCCGAAGGTCACCCCGACAAGGTGTGCGACCGCATTTCCGATGAGATCGTCGATCTCGTCTATCGTGAAGCCAAAAAGACCGGCATGGATCCGTGGAAGGTCCGCGTTGCCTGTGAAACCCTGGCAACCACCAACCGCGTCGTGATCGCCGGCGAAGTTCGCGTGCCGGACACGCTGCTGAAGAAAGACAAGAACGGCCAGGTCGTGAAGGACGCCGCCGGTCATCCGGTCGTCAATCCGTCCAAGTTCAAGTCGGTGGCCCGCAAGGCCATCCGCGCCATCGGCTACGAGCAGGCCGGCTTCCACTGGAAGACCGCCCGCATCGACGTGCTGCTGCACGGCCAGTCGCCCGACATCGGCCAGGGCGTCGACAGCGCCGCCGACCGCCAGGGCGAAGAGGGTGCCGGCGACCAGGGCATCATGTTCGGTTATGCCTGCCGCGAAACGCCCGACCTGATGCCGGCGCCGATCTATTACAGCCACAAGATTCTCGAACTGCTGGCTTCGGCCCGCCACGAGGGCCAGGGCGATGTCGGCAAGCTCGGTCCGGATGCCAAGAGCCAGGTCACCGTGCGCTACCAGGACGGCAAGGCCCATGAAGTCACTCAGATCGTGCTTTCGACCCAGCACCTCGACGGCAGCTGGGATTCGGGCAAGGTCCGCAAGGTCGTCGAACCCTACATCCGCGAAGCCCTTGGCGACCTCGAGATCGCCAACGACTGCAACTGGTACATCAACCCGACCGGCAAGTTCGTCATCGGCGGTCCTGACGGCGACGCCGGCCTCACCGGCCGCAAGATCATCGTCGACACTTACGGCGGCGCTGCCCCGCATGGCGGCGGTGCGTTCTCCGGCAAGGACACCACCAAGGTCGACCGCTCCGCAGCCTATGCCGCGCGCTACCTCGCCAAGAACGTCGTTGCGGCCAAGCTTGCCGACCGTTGCACCATCCAGCTGTCCTACGCCATCGGCGTTGCCCAGCCGCTGTCGGTCTATGTCGACCTGCACGGCACCGGCAAGGTCGACGAGGCGGTGCTGGAAGATGCGCTGCGCCAGGTCATGGACCTGTCGCCGTCGGGCATCCGCCGTCACCTCGACCTCAACAAGCCGATCTATGCCAAGACTTCGTCCTACGGCCATTTCGGCCGCAAGGCCGGTCGCGACGGTTCCTTCTCCTGGGAGAAGACCGATCTGGTGAAGGCACTCAAGGACGCCGTTGCCGGCAAGGAAGCGGTCGCCGCCTGAGGCGACCGTAGGACCACCAATGGAACAGGAACCGCGCCGCAGCCGCTCGACGGAAGCCTTCTTCGGGCGTCGGCGCGGCAAGCCCATCCGCCCCTATCAGGCGGAGGCGCTTGAGCAAGGATTGGCACGCCTCGGCATCGACCTGGGCGTGGCCGCTCCTGCCGATCTTCGCACCATGTTCGAAGCCGAGGTTTCAAAGGTCAGGCTCGAGATCGGTTTCGGCGGCGGCGAACATCTTCGCCATATCGCTGCGAACAATGCCGATGACGGCTTCATCGGCATTGAGCCCTTCGTCAACGGCATGGCCAAGATGGCTGCGGCGCTGCATGAAAAGCCGCTCGCCAACATCCGGCTCTACGACGAGGACGCCACCCAATTGCTCGACTGGCTGCCGGAGGCCTCGGTCGACGGCATCGACCTGCTGTATCCCGACCCGTGGCGCAAGAAAAAGCACTGGAAGCGCCGTTTCGTCAGCCCGGTCAATCTCGACCGCTTCGCCCGCGTGCTGAAAAGCGGCGCGAAGTTCCGCTTCGCCTCGGACATCGACACCTATGTCAACTGGACCCTGCAGCACTGCCGCGCCCACCCTGCCTTCGACTGGCAGGCCGCTGATGCCAAGGACTGGCACACCCCCTACGAAGGCTGGACCCGCACCCGCTACGAAGCCAAGGCCATCCGCGAGAACCGCACTCCGGCCTATCTGACCTTCGTCAGGACGTAGGCGCGATCCGTCCTCTCCTTGTGGGAGAAGATGCCCCCAATGGACGGATGAGGGGTGTTGGATGAAGCGCGGCGACGTCATTCCGGCCGAGCGGAGCGAGAGCCGGGACCCATTGACTGGATCATCGTGATGGGCGGCCAAGTCCATGCTTCGTTGGCCTTCATGGATGCAACCGCAAGCCAGATCCCGGTCGTGCTCATCAATGCTCCCGGACAACCTGCGCTTCGCTCCGGTTTTCGGGATGACGAGCGCTCCTGCTCGGGCTGCTAGGCGTCGGCGGCCTTCCCCAACGCCACGCTGACCCTGAGCCCACGGCCATCGGCCCCGGCCAACAACTCCAGCCGGCCGCCGAACAGCGAGGCGATTTCCTCGACGATCGGCAGGCCGAGACCGGCGCCGGGCTTGTCGCCGGCTCGCCCGCGGACGAAGCGCTGTCGCACGCCTTCAAGATCGGCGGGCGCGATCCCCGGACCGGTGTCTTCGACCTCCAGCACCACCTCGGTGCCGCCGTCGAGCACCTTGACCGTCGCCTCGGCGTCGCTGCCGGCATAGGCAAGCACGTTCTCGATCAGGTTGCGGATCATTTCGCCGAGCAGCATCGGCTCGCCGCGCACGAACAGCGGCTCTTCGCCCTCGAAACCAAGGTCGATGCCGGCGGCATGCGCCTGGGTGACGCGGTCGGCGGTGAGCTGCTGGGCAAGCTTGGTCAGGTTGACCGCGCCAAGGTTCTTCAGCCGGTCGGATGCCGCTTCGTCGACCTTGGCGAGCAACAGCAGCTGGGCGATGACGCGCTCGGCATGGGCCACCGCCTCGTCGCCCATCCGGGCCGCCTGCCGCGCCTCTTCCAGCGAATGGGCGCGCGAGGCGAGCGCCAGCTGGGTGCGGATGATGGTCAGCGGCGTGCGCAGCTGGTGGCTGGCATTGCCGGTGAAATGCCGCATCGCACCGAGCGCCGAGCCGAGCCGGCCCATGAAGGAATTGACCGTGTCGACCAGTCCACGCACCTCCTTCGGCACCGACTGCTCGATCGGGTGCAGGTCGTCGGGATTGCGCTCGGCAATGGCGTCGCGCAGCCGGTAGAGCGGCCTGAGCGAGAAGGTGACGGCGAACCAGACGATCGCCGCCGCACTGCCTATCAGGATGGCGAGTCTCAGCGCCGAGCGCAGCAGGATTGTCTGCGCAAGCTGGGTGCGGGCGATCGTCGTTTCGGCAATGGTGACGACGAACGGGATCGAGGTCGCACCCGTCGAGGCGGCGCGGGACAGTGAAGTGAGCCGAATCGGCTCACCGCGGAAGCTGGCATCTTCATACCCGCTCTCTTCGAGCTCCAGCCCGTCGATGACGGGCAGCGTCTGGTAGCCGGTGATGAAGCCGTCGGGGCCGTCGACGCGGTAGAAGACGCGGTCCTGTGCCGCCGAGGTCAGCATTTCGAGCGCGACATAGGGGATGTCGACCTCCAGCGCCCCGTCCTCGGCCACCACCACGCGCTCGGCGATTGCCAGCGCCGAGCCGGCGAGCACGCGGTCGGAGACGGCGTTGGCCGTTTCCACGGCTTCGTTGTAGGTGTCGGCCAGCGCAATCAGGCCGAGGGCGACCAGCGGCACAAGGAGCCACAGCAACAGCCGCCGGCGGAGCGAATAGGGCCGCGTCCGCGCCATCAGGGGTTTTGGATCTTTTCGAGATAATAGCCGATGCCGCGCGCGGTCCTGACTGTCAGGCCATAGGGCGCCAGCCGCTTGCGCAGGCGGCTGACATATTGCTCGATGGCGTTGGCGCTGAGGTCCTCGTCGAAACCGGCCAGCGATTCGATGATCGCCTGCTTGGCGACGACCTTGCCGGCGCGCATGAACAAAGTTTCGAGCAGTGCCAGTTCCCGCGCCGGGATGTCGATGGCCGCCCCGTTCGAGGAGAAGCTGCGTGTGTTGAGGTCGAGCTGGACCTCGCCGAAGCTGACTGTGGCGGCCTTCAACCCGGCGCGGCGGCGCAGCAGCGTGCGGACACGCGCCTCCAGCTCGCCGACGTCGAAGGGCTTGACCATGTAATCGTCGGCGCCGAGGTCGAGGCCCTTGACCCGCTCGTCGAGCGAATGCCTGGCCGACAGGATCAGCACGGCGGCGTCGTGCTGGCGCCCGCGCATGGTGCGCAGCACGTCGATCCCGTCCATCTCTGGCAAATTGAGGTCGAGGATGACGAGATCGAAACGTTCGGTGGCGAGCACCGCGACAGCGGACGCGCCGTCGCCGACCACGTCGACGGCATAGCCGCTGCCCTTGAGCACCGCCGCCAGCCCCCCGGCCAGCGTCGCGTTGTCCTCGACCACCAGAATGCGCAACCCTGTTCTCCTTGCCCGCCCCATCCGAACGATGCCCATTCGCCGGGCAAAGGTCCAGAGGCCGTTCGACGCATCCGCCCGTTGTGTCGTCCGGCGCGCTGAGGCATGGTCCGGCGATCATGCGCCTAGCCATTCTCACCGCCCTTGTCTGCCTTTCTGCGCCCGTGCAAGCGGAAGTCACCGTTTTTCCAGCTCTCAACGGTGCGTCGGACGCCCGCACGCTCGTCGTCTATTCCTCGCTTGATGCGCCGCTGAACAATCCGATGATCGCCGGCTTCCAGAAGGCCAATCCCGGCGTCGCCGTTCGTTACGAGGAACTGCAAACGGTCGACATTTACGACCGTGTCCTGGCCGAGACCGACGCCGGCAAGGGCACTGCCGACATCGCCTTTTCCTCGGCGATGGACCTGCAGGTCAAGCTCGCCAATGACGGCTACGCCCAGGAAAGCCGGCTGCCTTTGTCCGATCGTTGGCCGAGCTGGGCCAATTGGCGCGACACCGCCTATGCCTTGACCTACGAGCCGGCGGTGTTCGTCTACCACAAACCGAGCTTCAAGGACGTCGACCCGCCGGCGACGCGTGGCCAGTTCGTCGACTATCTCAAGTCTCAGGGCGACAGGGTCTATGGCCGCATCGCCACCTACGACATCGAGCGCTCCGGCGTCGGCTTCATGTTCATGGCTCGTGATCAGGAACAGTATCCCGACATCTGGTCGGTGATCCGGGCCATGGGGGCGGGGGGCGTCAAGCTCTATTCGACGAGCGGGGCCATCCTTGAGCGAATCGCCGACGGCCGCTTCGTGCTCGGCTACAACATCCTCGGCTCCTATGCCGCCGACTGGGCGGCGCGCAACCCGGATGTCGGCATCGTCCTGCCCAAGGACTACACGGTGGTGATGTCGCGCATCGGCCTGGTGCCGGCGGCCGCCAAGTCGCCCGACCTTGGCCGCCGCTATCTCGAATATTTCATGTCGGCCGAAGGCCAGACGGTCATGGCGCGGCAGCTGCATATCGCGGCCGTCAATCCCGAGGTGTCCGGCGAGAACACCGCCAACCGGATGCAGGAGGTTCTGGGCGGGCAATTGCGCCCGGTGCCGGTCAGTCCAGGCCTGATGGTCTATCTCGATCAGGTCAAGCGTTCCCGCGTCATCGAGCGCTGGAACGAGGCGCTGCGCAGTCCCTGACGACAGGATGTACCCAAGCTGTTGCATCGGTGTCAGTCTGATGTCAGGTTGCTGCGATAGGGAAGTTTTGGCCCATCCGTTGGAGGCGGCGAGGCTCGGAAAGTTCGGGAGGACTTCGAACACGTTTCCGCTAAGGCTACCCGACGGCGGTTCTCACCGCCGCGCAGGGGGGCCGGGAAACGCTGCTGTGATGGCAGGCCCCTAAGCCGGCCAGTTCCTTTCTCCCCAGGTTCCGGGACGTTGCCTCAGGCGCGGGCTCCGAAACTGAAAAAAGCATTCTGTCCCGCGCATGCGGGCAAGGGAGGAACAGCAATGAAGCAGTTCGTATTGGCATCCATCATCGCGGGCGCGCTTGCCCTGCCGGCCGCCGCGGCCGACTACAAGATCATGGCTCCGGCAGCGCCTGGCGGCGGCTGGGACCAGACCGCGCGCTCGATGCAGACCGCGCTCCAGGACGAGAAGATCTCCAGCTCGGTCCAGGTCAACAACGTTCCGGGCGCCGGCGGCACCATCGGTCTCGCCCAGTTCGTCAACCAGGCCAATGGCGACCCGGCACAGCTGATCGTCGGCGGCTACGTCATGGTCGGCGCCATCCTGACCAACGCCTCGCCCGTCACGCTCGACCAGGTCACCCCGATCGCACGCCTGACCGGCGAATATGAAGCGCTCGTGGTTCCGGCCGCTTCCGACATCAAGGACATGGCTGGCCTCGTCGCCAAGCTGAAGGCTGATCCGGGTTCGGTTTCCTGGGGCGGCGGCTCGGCCGGCGGCACCGACCACATCACGGCCGGCCTGATCGCCAAGGCTGCCGGCGTCGACCCGACCAAGGTCAACTACATCGCCTATTCCGGCGGTGGCGAGGCTCTCGCTGCCATCCTCGGCGGCCAGGTGACGGTCGGCATATCCGGCTACGGCGAATTTGCCGAGCAGATCAAGGCCGGCACGCTGCGCATCATCGGCATCTCGTCGGATGCCAAGGTCGAAGGCATCGATGCCCCGACCTTCAAGGAAGGCGGCGTTGACGTCTCGATCCAGAATTGGCGCATGGTCGCTGCTGCTCCCGGCATCTCGGCCGAGCAGAAGGCGGCCGTCCTCGCCGACGTCGAAAAGATGGTGACCTCGGCCTCGTGGACCAAGATCCTCGCCGACAAGGGTTGGGCCAATACCTATCTCGCCGGCGACGACTTCGCAGCCCAGCTGAAGAAGGACACCGAGGCGACGTCCGCCATCCTGAAAGACATCGGCCTGGTGAAATGAGCCTGGACAACCAGCAACAAGAAAGGCGCCGCCCCGATCGGGCGGCGCTTGTCATCGCCGCCCTGCTGATGGTGGTGTCTCTGATCATTGCCTGGAGCACAGCCAGCCATGGCGCCGGCGCCAACTATGCCCGCGTCGGCCCGACAACGTTTCCCTATGTAATTGCTGTGGCCTTTTTCGGCCTGTCAATTTGGACGTTCTTCGAAGCCTGGCGTGGCGACTTCCCCGAGCGCGAAAAGCAGGAGATCAGCCCGATCCTTTGGATCGTCGGCGGTCTTGCCGCCCAGATGCTGCTGCTCAAGACAGCTGGCTTCTCGATCGCCACCGGATTGCTCTTTGCCGCAACGGCAAGAGCTTTTGGCCGCGGAGCGCTGTGGAAGACGATCCCGATCGGCATCGTGCTTGCATTCGTCGTCTGGATCATTTTCGCCAAGGGACTGCAGCTCTCGCTGCCCGCCGGCCCGCTCGAACATCTGTTGTTCTGAGCGATTATCAAGGGAGCTCGGCTCTAAATGGATACCTTCGGTCTGCTCGCCCAGGGACTGCTCACGGCACTCGAGCCGATGAACATGCTTTATGCGCTGATCGGCGTGACGCTCGGCACGGCTGTCGGCGTTCTTCCCGGCATCGGCCCGGCACTGACCGTCGCCCTGCTTTTGCCGGTCACCTACAAGCTTGATCCCGCGGGCTCGCTGATCATGTTCGCCGGCATCTACTACGGCGGCATGTATGGCGGCTCGACGACGTCGATCCTGCTCAACACGCCTGGCGAAAGTGCCTCGATCGTCACCGCGCTCGAAGGCAACAAGATGGCGCGTGCCGGGCGAGGCGGCCCGGCACTGGCAACGGCCGCCATCGGCTCGTTCGTCGCCGGACTGATCGCCACGGTCGGTCTCGCCTTTGTCGCGCCGACGGTCGTCAAGATGGCGCTGTCCTTTGGCCCGGCCGAATATTTTGCGCTGATGATCCTGGCCTTCATGACCGTCTCCGCCGCCTTCGGCGATTCGACGTTGCGCGGACTGACGGCGCTGTTCATCGGCCTCGGCCTTGGTCTCATCGGCATCGACCTGCAGACCGGCCAGGCGCGCCTGGCTTTCGGCATTCCCGACCTGCTCGACGGCATCGAGGTGACGACGCTTGCGGTTGCGCTCTTCGCCGTCGGTGAAGCGCTCAGCGTCGCTGCCAGCAGGGGCGGCGATTCGACCATCCAGGCGATCAAGGGTTCGGTGTGGATGACGCGCGAGGACTGGAGCCGGTCATGGAAGCCATGGCTGCGCGGCACCGCAATCGGCTTCCCGATCGGCGCCATGCCGGCCGGCGGCGCCGAAATCGGCACCTTCCTGTCCTATTCGGTGGAAAAGAACCTGGCCAAGAAGCCGGAAGAGTTCGGCCATGGTGCCATCGAAGGCGTCGCGGGCCCCGAGGCGGCCAACAATGCTTCCGCGGCCGGCACGCTGGTGCCGCTGTTGACGCTCGGCCTGCCGACGACGGCGACCGCTGCCATCATGCTCGCCGGTTTCCAGCAATTCGGCCTGCAACCGGGACCGTTACTGTTTGCGACCAACCCGCAGCTCGTCTGGGGCCTGATCGCCTCGCTGCTGGTCGCCAACCTGATGCTCCTGGTGCTCAACCTGCCGCTGGTCGGCGTCTGGGTCAGGCTGCTGACCATCCCACTGCCCTGGCTTTATTCGGGCATCCTGCTGTTTGCGACGCTCGGCACCATTGGCGCCAACCCCTCGACCTTCGAACTTGGCATGCTCCTGGCATTCGGTCTGCTCGGCTATGGTCTACGCCGCTTCGGCTATCCTATCGCGCCCGTCGTTGTCGGTCTGATCCTTGGGCCGATGGCGGAGCAGCAGCTTCGCCGCGCGCTGGCCATCAGCCAGGGCGACCCGACGATCCTGGTGCATTCGCCGATCGCGATCGTGTTGCTGCTGCTTGCGGCGACCGCCGTCCTGCTGCCGCTGTATCTGCGTGCCCGTGGCCGGGGCAAGGTGCTGGCCCAGTTGGGCGCCAACGAGGACTGAGTTCGTCTCGTCCTCTGAAACGAAAAAAGCCGAGGCCCGGAATCCCGGCCTCGGCTTTTCTTTGCCTCAATGGGGAGGCTGAGTACCCAGGGACAGAGCGACGGTCAGAATAACCGGCCGCTCCGGAGCACTGCCCGGCTGGCCCGTCTCGGCTATCGCCAATGACCGGCCAGCGGTGCGCTCTCTACCCTGAATGCCTTGATCAGTATTTGCGGATGCGGTCGAAGTGCATCGGATCGATGCCGAGCATCACCAGGTCCTGGTTGGTTGGGCGATGACCGCGCTCGACGGCTGCTGCTGCAGCGACGGCGCTACCAAAGGTGCGAACCAGTACGCCAATGCGGCCAAATTGCTTGCGGGTGCTCATCTCGGTGTCCTCTTTTGCGCTGCATCATCATTTTTGTGCAACGCACCAAATATAGGTGACGCAGAGAGAAGCGGTAGGGGTGTCCGCGCATGTTTGCCATGCATCTGCTGCAATGGTCGGCTAAACAGCTGCCAGTGGACGCAACCGGCCACAGGACTTGAAAGGCGCGCCGCCTTCGGCTATATCAGCCTCAAATTCTTGGTCGGTATGACGAAGAGTGGGTCCACCCGGTCCCGCTCTTTTTTGTTACCTGCCGACCGTCTGGAGAACCAATGACCGAAAACGCAGTCGAACAGACAGGCGACGACCGCATCATTCGCGAGACCGGCATCGACGCCCGCATCGCCCTGATCGTTCAGCCCGTCCTTCGCGCGATCGGCTTCCGCCTCGTTCGCATCCGCCTCTCGGGCCAGAACGGGCTGACGCTGCAGATCATGACCGAGCGCGAAGACGGCACCATGACCGTCCAGGATTGCGAAGAGGTGAGCCGCGCGGTTTCGCCTGCTCTCGATGTCGATGATCCGATCGAAAAGGCGTATCATCTCGAAGTCTCGTCGCCGGGCATCGACCGGCCGCTGGTCCGCAAGTCGGATTTCGGCAACTGGATCGGTCACATCGTCAAGATGGAGACCTCGGTCATGGTTGCAGATCGCAAGCGCTTCCGCGGCAAGATCGCCGAAGTCGACGAAGAGAGCGTCCTGATCCAGCGCGACCAGGCTGCTTACGGCGAGGAGCCGACCGTGCGCGTGCCTTTCGAGGCGATCTCGGATGCCCGGCTGATCCTCACCGACGATCTTATTCGCGATGCCCTGAGCAAGGACAATCAGGCGCGCAAGGAAGCACGGAAGCGTCGCGGCGAACCCGAAGATGCGCCGGAAGACGAAGAAACCGAAACGGAAGATTGATAGAGCCGAACGGCTGGACCTGATCCGGCCGGACGCTCCGGGAGAAAGACAATGGTTGTAAGCGCCAACAGGCTCGAACTGCTGCAGATCGCCGATGCGGTCGCCCGCGAGAAGTCGATCGACAAGTCGATCGTCATCGCCGCCATGGCCGACGCGATCCAGAAGGCAGCGCGCTCGCGCTATGGTCAGGAGACCAACATCCGCGCCGACATCAACCCCAACACGGGTGAGATGAAGCTGCAGCGCCTGATGGAAGTCGTCGACAAGGTCGAAGACTATGCCACCCAGATCGCCCTGACCTCGGCACGCGAGCGCAACCCCGACGCCCAGCTCGGCGACTTCATCGCCGAACAGCTGCCGCCGATGGATTTTGGCCGCATTGCCGCCCAGTCGGCCAAGCAGGTCATCGTCCAGAAGGTGCGTGAAGCCGAGCGCGATCGCCAGTACGACGAATACAAGGATCGCATCGGCGAGATCGTCAACGGCACGGTCAAGCGCGTCGAATACGGCAACGTCATCGTCGACCTCGGCCGTGGCGAGGCGATCATCCGCCGCGACGAGCTGATCCCTCGCGAAAACTACAAGTATGGCGACCGCGTCCGCGCTTACGTCTACGACGTGCGCCGCGAGCAGCGCGGCCCGCAGATCTTCCTGTCGCGTACGCACCCGCAGTTCATGGCGAAGCTGTTCACCATGGAAGTGCCGGAAATCTACGACGGCATCATCGAGATCAAGTCGGTCGCCCGCGACCCCGGTTCGCGTGCCAAGATCGCCGTCATCTCGCGTGACAGCTCGATCGACCCGGTCGGCGCCTGCGTCGGTATGCGCGGTTCGCGCGTCCAGGCCGTCGTCGGCGAGCTCCAGGGCGAAAAGATCGACATCATTCCGTGGTCGCCTTCGGCTGCCTCGTTCATCGTCAACGCGCTGCAGCCGGCTGAAGTCGCCAAGGTCGTTCTCGACGAGGACGCCGAGCGCATCGAAGTCGTGGTGCCGGACGATCAGCTGTCGCTGGCCATCGGCCGCCGCGGCCAGAACGTGCGCCTGGCTTCGCAGCTGACCGGCTGGGACATCGACATCCTGACCGAGCAGGAAGAGTCGGAGCGCCGCCAGAAGGAATTCGTCGAGCGTTCGACCCTGTTCATGGAATCGCTCGACGTCGACGAGATGGTCGGCCAGGTTCTGGCCTCCGAAGGGTTCACCTCGGTTGAGGAAGTGGCTTACGTCGATGCAGACGAAATCGCATCGATCGACGGCTTCGACGAGGACACAGCTTCCGAGATCCAGACCCGCGCCCGCGAATATCTTGGCAAGATCGAGGCCGAGCACGACGAGAAGCGCAAGTCGCTCGGCGTGAAAGACGAACTGCGCGAGATTCCCGGCATCACCACCGCGATGCTGGTGGCGCTCGGCAATGACGGTGTCACGACTGTCGAGGACTTCGCCGGCTACGCCGCCGACGATCTCGTCGGCTGGAAGGAACGCAAGGACGGAGAGACCAAGTTCTTCCCGGGCGTGCTCGCCGACTTCGGCGTCTCGCGCACCGACGCGGAACAGATGGTTGTTGCTGCCCGACGCATGGTTGGCTGGATCGCTGAGGACGAGATTGCGTCCGAGGAAGAGCCTGCCGACGTCGCCGGTGAGTGACGTGAGGCCGGCCGGGGAATCTGTTGGACGAGATGAACGATCGCACCTGCATCGTCACGCGCAAAAGCGCCGAACCGGATGATCTGATCCGTTTCGTCGTCGGCCCGGATTCGGCCGTCTATCCCGATCTCAAAAGAAATCTGCCCGGCCGCGGTTGCTGGGTGACGGCCGACCGCCTACATATCGACAAGGCGGCGGCCAAGGGCATGTTCGCCCGTGCCTTCAAGGCGCAGGTCGTCGTGCCGCCCGATCTGGGCGCAATGGTGGATAATCTGCTCGCCCGGTCAGCACTTGGCTCGCTTGGGCTTGCCCGCAAGGCCGGTCTGGTGGCACTAGGTGCCGCCAAGGTCGACTCCACGGTCCGTGCCGGCAAGGCGCTTCTGGTACTCCATGCTTACGAGGGCGCCGAGGATGGCGTCCGCAAGATCACCCAGGCCCGCAAGGCCACAGTGCATATCGGCGGGCCTGCCACGCCCGCCTACAAACTTTTTTCGGAAGCGGAATTGGGTTTGGCATTGGGGGCAACAAATGTGATACATGCTGCCGTCCTCGCGGGAGAAGCGGGCAAGGCGGTCGCGAAGCGCATGGTTGCGCTTGACCGATATCGGGGCGGATCCCCGGATGATCTGGCAATGATTGCGGCGATTGCCTACGACGATGATGCCGCAGAGGATATGGAATGAGCGATAGCAAATCGGGCGATGACAACACGTTGAGCGTCACTCCGAAGAAGACCTTGACGCTGAAGCGCCCGGGATCGGAGCAGGGAACGGTACGCCAGAACTTCTCGCACGGCCGCACCAAGCAGGTCGTCGTGGAGACGAAGAAGCGTAAGTTCTCCATGCCCGGCGACAAGCACGAGCCGACGCCGACGGCACAGACTGTTTTCGCGCCCAAGCCCCAGCCGGCAGCGCCCGCGCCGGCAGCTCCGGTTGCGCCCGTGGCAGCAGCGCCTGTTGCTCCGACGCCGGTCGCGGCAGCTCCTGCGCCCAGGCCTGCCCCGACGCCCGCGCCCGTCGCGAAAGAGGCACCGCGGCCTGCGCCGCGCCAGCCCGAGCGCTCGGGCATGGTGCTGAACTCATTGTCGCGCAGCGAGATGGACGCCCGTCGTCGTGCGCTCGAAGGCTCGGTCGCGCGAGAACAGGAAGATCGCGCCCGTGCTGCCGAAGACGCACGCCGCCGTGCCGAAGAAGACGAGCGCCGCCGCAAGGAGCGCGAGGATTCGGCTCGCCGCCAGGCGGAGGAGGAAGCCCGCCTCAAGACCGAGGCTGAATCCCGCCGCCGCGCCGAGGACGAAGCCCGCCGCCGTGCGCCGGCCGCTGCCCTCGAAGCCAATGTGCCTGACGAAGTGGAAGCCAAGCCGAAGGGCCGCGTTGGACCCGGTGCTGCAACCGCATCGCCGATCCGCCGCGTTGCGACCCCGGAGATCGCCCGTCCGGCCAAGACCAAGACCGAGGACGACCGTCGTCGTGGCAAGCTGACGCTCAACACGGCGCTGTCTTCCGCGGATGGCGACGCACGTTCGCGTTCGCTGTCGGCGATGCGTCGCCGCCAGGAGAAGTTCAAGCGTGCGATGCACCAGGAGACGCGCGAAAAGATCGTGCGCGAGGTCATCCTTCCTGAGACCATCACGATCCAGGAACTGGCCCAGCGCATGTCCGAGCGCGCCGTCGAGGTCGTCAAGTTCTTCATGAAGCAGGGCCAGATGCTGAAGCCGGGCGACGTCATCGACGCCGATACGGCCGAGCTGGTGGCTGGCGAGTTCGGCCACACGGTCCGCCGCGTTGCTGAGTCCGACATCGAAGAAGGCCTGTTCGACATCGCCGATCACAGCACGACGCTTGTGTCGCGTCCGCCTGTGGTCACCATCATGGGCCACGTCGATCACGGCAAGACGTCGCTGCTCGATGCCATCCGCAATGCCAATGTCGTGTCGGGCGAAGCCGGTGGCATCACTCAGCACATCGGCGCCTACCAGGTCGAAAAGAACGGTCAGAAGATCACCTTCATCGACACCCCCGGCCACGCCGCCTTCACGGCGATGCGTGCCCGTGGCGCCCAGGCGACCGACATTGCGATCCTGGTGGTTGCGGCCGACGACAGCGTCATGCCGCAGACCATCGAGTCGATCAGCCATGCCAAGGCTGCCGGCGTGCCGATCATCGTTGCGATCAACAAGATCGACAAGCCGTCGGCGAACGCCCAGAAGGTCCGCACCGAGCTGCTGCGCCACGAAGTCTTTGTGGAATCGATGGGCGGTGAAGTTCTCGACGTCGAGGTTTCGGCGAAGAACGGCACCAATCTCGACAAGCTGCTCGAAGCGATCCTGCTGCAGGCCGAAGTTCTCGACCTGAAGGCCAACCCCGACCGTACGGCTGAGGGCGTGGTCATCGAAGCCAAGCTCGACAAGGGCCGTGGTCCGGTTGCGACCGTGCTCGTCCAGACCGGTACGCTGCTGCCGGGCGACATCCTCGTCGCCGGCGACCAGTGGGGCCGTGTCCGTGCCCTGGTCGACGATCGTGGCAACCGCCTCGAAGAAGCTCCGCCGTCGATGCCGGTCGAAATTCTCGGCCTCCAGGGAACGCCTCAGGCTGGCGACCGCTTCGCGGTCGTCAACAACGAGGCCCGCGCCCGCGAGATCACCGAGTACCGCCAGCGTTTGGCGCGCGACAAGGCTGTCGCCAAGCACGCCACCCAGCGCGGCTCGCTCGAGCAGATGATGTCGCAGCTGCAGTCGTCCGGCCTCAAGGAGTTCCCGCTCATCATCAAGGGTGACGTGCAGGGCTCGGTCGAAGCGATCATCGCAGCGCTCGACAAGCTCGGCACCGACGAGGTGCGTGCGCGCATCGTCCATTCGGGCGCCGGCGCGATCACCGAAAGCGATGTCACGCTCGCCGAAACGTCGGGTGCTGCAATCATCGGCTTCAACGTCCGCGCCAATGCGCAGGCACGTCACGCCGCTGAGCAGCAGGGCATCGAGATCCGCTACTACAACATCATCTACAGCCTTGTGGATGACATCAAGGATGCGATGTCGGGCCTGCTGTCGCCGGAGCGTCGCGAGACCTTCATCGGCAACGCCGAAATCCTCGAAGTCTTCAACATCACGAAGACGGGCAAGGTTGCGGGCTGCCGTGTCACCGAAGGCAAGGTCGAACGTGGTGCGGGCGTTCGCCTCATCCGCGACAACGTTGTCATCCACGAAGGCACGCTCAAGACGCTCAAGCGCTTCAAGGACGAAGTCTCCGAAGTGCCGGTCGGCCAGGAATGTGGTATGGCCTTCCAGAACTACGAGGACATGCGTCAGGGTGACATCATCGAGTGCTTCCGCGTCGAGATGATTACCCGGAGGCTCTAAGCCTCTGGCATTAGTCTAGTCATTTGGACGGTGGCCGTTCGGCCGCCGTCCGTTTTCGTGCAGCAGGATGTGCGGTCCCATTCCGCCTCCTGCGACATATGGATTTTCAGGACCATGTCGCGTTTTCAGAGTTCAGGCCCATCCCAGCGCCAGCTTCGCGTCGGCGAGCAGGTGCGTCATGCGCTGTCCGAAATGCTCCCGCGCGGAGAAATCATCGATCCGGTGATCGAAACGACAGTCATCTCGATCACCGAGGTGCGGATGTCGCCCGATCTCAAGATCGCCACAGCCTTCGTGTCGCCGATCGGCGCCAAGGACCCGGACGCGGTCATCTCGGCACTCAACAAATACGCCAAATTCATCCGTGGCCGCGTTTCATTTGCCCTCAAGCAGATGAAATACATGCCGGAATTCCGTTTCCGGCTGGACACCAGTTACGACAATTTCGCCAAGATCAACGATCTGCTGCGCTCGCCCGAAGTGGCGCGCGACCTCGACGGCGAAGAAGACAAGGAAGACTGACATGTCGCGTCGCGGCAAGAAGAAAGGCCGGCCCGTCTCCGGCTGGCTGGTGCTGGACAAACCGGTGGGCATGGGCTCGACCGAGGCCGTCTCCAAGATCAAGTGGCTGTTCAACGCCGAGAAGGCCGGACACGCCGGAACCCTCGACCCGCTCGCCTCCGGCATGCTGCCGATCGCGCTCGGCGAAGCCACCAAGACCGTGCCTTACGTCATGGATGGCGCCAAGGTTTACCGCTTCACCGTCTCGTGGGGCGAAGAGCGCTCGACCGATGACCTGGAAGGACCGGTGACCAAGACCTCGGACAAGCGTCCGTCCGAGGAAGAGATCCGCGCCGTCATGCCGAAATATACCGGCGTCATCATGCAGACGCCGCCGCAGTTCTCGGCGATCAAGATCGCAGGCGAACGCGCCTATGACCTCGCCCGTGAGGGCGAGACCGTCGACATTCCGGCCCGCGAGGTCGAGATCGGCCGTCTCGAGATCATCGAAAACAGTGCTGATCGCACCGTATTCGAGATCGATTGCGGCAAGGGCACCTATGTCCGCTCGCTTGCCCGCGACATGGGACGGGATCTCGGCTGCTTCGGCCACATCTCCGAGCTTCGCCGCACCGAAGTCGACCCCTTCACGGCAGAGGACTTCGTCACCATTGCCGAGCTCGAGGCGGCTCGCACCGCCGGCCAGCCGGAAGGCGAAGAGGGCAAATGGGACTTCACAGCGATCGATGAATTTGTCGTCGACACCTCGGCGGCACTCGACTGCCTGCCGCAGGTCGCCGTGACCGACGAAGCCGCCTCCAAGATCAGGCTCGGCAACCCGGTCATCGTTCGCGGCCGCGATGCCCCTGTCGAGGCCGAGGAAGCCTGCGCCACCGCGCGCGGCAAGCTCGTCGCCATCGGCGCCATCGAGCAGGGCATGTTCAAGCCCAAGCGGGTGTTCACTGCCTGACGCTTGTCTGCCGGTGCCGTTTCCGCTTGGATCGCTGACATGATTCCGCGAGCGAGGCGAAATGGCACTGGCTGAACCCAACGGCAATCGTCGCCATCGCCAGCACGCACGGCCGCCGGTCGGCGCGTCACCCGGCACGCTGATCGCCGATCCGTCGGCGCGCCAGTCGGCGCTGAACCTGACGCTGATCTCACCTGATACCTGCGAGTTCGTCGACGACGCCAGCCTTGATGACGTCGAGGCGGCTTGCAACAACTGGCCGTTGATCTGGCTCGACTGCGTCGGGCTCGCCAATATCGGCCTGATCGAGGAGATCGGCAGGATCTTCCACCTGCACACGCTGGCACTCGAGGATGTGGTCAACACAGGCCAGCGCTCCAAGGCCGACTTCTTCGACGAGCATGCCTTCTTCGTACTGTCGATGATCGACGACGCCAGGACCAGCCGCTACGAGCAGATTTCGTTCTTCTTCGGCGACAAGTTCGTCGTCACCTTCCAGGAGCGCGAGGGCGACCCGTTCGAGCCGGTGCGCCAGCGCATCCGCACCTCCAATCCGAGCCGCCTGCGCCATCGCAAGGCCGATTATCTTGCCTATGCGTTGATCGATGCGGTGGTGGACAGCTACTTCCCGATTGTCGATGCCACCGGCGACAAGGTCGACGCCATCGAGGACGAGCTGCTAGCCGCGCCCAGGAAGCAGCACATCAGCCAGCTGCACGGCTTGCGCCGGGCAACCAGCCTGCTCAAGCGCACGATCATGCCGTTGCGCGACGCCCTGACGACACTCATCCGCTCCGATGCCCCCTTCATCACGGCCGAGACGAAGGTCTATTTCAACGACACGCTCGACCATGCCATCCGTCTCGCCGAAACGGTCGAATCCCAGCGCGAAACGATGATCGGCCTGATCGAGATGCAGCTGTCGCTATCGCAGTCACGGACCAACGAGATCATCGGTGTGCTGACCATCGTCTCGGCGATCTTCATCCCGCTGACCTTCCTCGCCGGCATCTGGGGCATGAATTTCGACCCCGCCAGCTCGCCCTGGAACATGCCTGAGCTGCTATGGCCCTACGGCTATCCGGCGGCGCTTGGCTTCATGGCCTTTGTCGCGATCTCGCTGGTGCTGTTTTTCCGCTGGCGCAAATGGCTCTGAAGCGCGGCCCGGAGCCGGCTTGCGAATGGGACTGGCTTTTGTTGCCAAATTCCACTATATGCGCCGCAACATCGCGCTTTTGAGCGCCTTGTTCCATTGGCCCCAGCTGGACGACATCCCGGCCGAGGGCGTCCCGTTTCCTCCAGATTGAAAGGAAAACACGATGTCGATCACTGCAGAGCGCAAGGCCGAGCTTATGGCTCAGTTCGCAACCGCCAAAGGCGACACCGGTTCGCCGGAAGTCCAGGTTGCCATCCTCTCCGAGCGCATCAAGAACCTGACCGAGCACTTCAAGGACCACAAGAAGGACAACCACTCCCGTCGTGGTCTTCTGGCGCTCGTCTCCCTGCGTCGCTCGCTGCTTGACTACCTCAAGCGCAAGGATGACGCACGCTATCAGACGCTGATCGAAAAGCTCGGTCTGCGCCGCTGATGAATTGACCGGCGGGTTCTCCCCCAGGGGAGGACCCGCCGGTCGCGCATTCGGGCCATCCTCATCGGTGGTCCATCGGTCCGATCTCGCCACAGGGGCGGGGTCGCGCTGAAAAAGGTTCCGGAGCGCCGCAGCGACGCGCCCGAACCGCCCATGGACGGTCATGGGGCAGGATTGCAGGACGTTCGGCCGGCCGCATTTGCGGCCATTTCTCCCGCCGAGCTTCTTGTTGTCTTGCCCGTGGCTGGCCAAACCGAAGCCAAGGCGCGAGCGGAAGACCAGGAGGTTTTCCTATGGCGCGCCGAACAAGCCAGGGAATTGGCGCGCCGAGATGCGGCGTCGACCGTTCCCGCCACGAAGGACAGAATATGTTCAATCACCACAAAGTTGAAATCGAATGGGGCGGCCGTCCGCTCATCCTCGAAACCGGCAAGATCGCGCGCCAGGCCGATGCCGCCGTGCTCGCCACCTATGGCGAAACCGTCGTCCTCGCCACCGTCGTTTCGGCCAAGGAGCCGAAGCCGGGCTTCGACTTCTTCCCGCTGACCGTCAACTACCAGGAAAAGACCTACGCAGCCGGCAAGATTCCTGGCGGCTACTTCAAGCGTGAAGGCCGCCCGAGCGAGAAGGAAACGCTGGTTTCGCGCCTGATCGACCGTCCGATCCGCCCGCTCTTCGCCGAAGGCTACAAGAACGACACCCAGGTCGTCGTCACCGTCGTCCAGCACGACCTCGAGAACGACCCTGACATCCTGTCGATCGTCGCCACCTCGGCTGCGCTGACGCTTTCGGGCGTGCCCTTCATGGGCCCGATCGGCGGCGCGCGCGTCGGCTACATCAACGGCGAATACGTGCTCAACCCGCACATCGACGAGATGCAGGAATCGAAGCTCGACCTCGTCGTCGCCGGCACTGACGCCGCCGTGCTGATGGTCGAGTCGGAAGCCAAGGAACTGGCTGAAGACGTGATGCTCGGCGCCGTCATGTTCGGTCACCGCGGCTTCCAGCCGGTCATCGACGCCATCATCAAGCTGGCCGAAGTGGCCGCCAAGGACCCGCGCGACTTCACCTCGCCCGACAATTCCGATCTCGAAGCCGAGATGCTGAAGATCGTCGAAGGCGAACTGCGCGACGCCTACAAGATCACCGACAAGCAGGCCCGCTACGCCGCCGTCGACGCGGTCAAGGCCAAGGTCAAGGCAGCGTTTGCCGCTGAAGGCGAGGAAGCTCCGAAGTGGTCGTCCGAGAAGGTCGCCACCGTGTTCAAGGAGCTCCAGGCCAAGATCGTGCGCTGGAACATCCTCGACACCGGTTCGCGCATCGACGGCCGCGACCTCAAGACGGTCCGCGCGATCGTCTCCGAAGTCGGCGTCCTGCCGCGCACCCACGGCTCGTCGCTGTTCACCCGGGGCGAGACCCAGGCGCTGGTCGTTGCCACGCTCGGCACCGGCGAAGACGAGCAGTATGTCGACTCGCTGACCGGCATGTACAAGGAGAAGTTCCTCCTTCACTACAACTTCCCCCCCTACTCGGTTGGTGAAACCGGCCGCATGGGTTCGCCCGGCCGCCGCGAAATCGGCCACGGCAAGCTCGCCTGGCGTGCTGTCCGCCCGATGCTGCCGGCTGCCGAGCAGTTCCCCTACACGCTGCGCGTCGTCTCCGAGATCACCGAGTCGAACGGCTCGTCGTCGATGGCCACCGTCTGCGGCACCTCGCTGGCGCTGATGGATGCCGGCGTTCCGCTGCAGAAGCCGGTTGCCGGCATCGCCATGGGCCTGATCAAGGAAGGCGAGCGTTTCGCCGTCCTCTCCGACATCCTGGGCGACGAGGATCACCTCGGCGACATGGACTTCAAGGTTGCCGGCACGACCAACGGCATCACTGCGCTGCAGATGGACATCAAGATCGACGGTATCACCGAAGAGATCATGAACATCGCGCTCGGCCAGGCCAAGGACGGCCGCCTGCACATCCTCGGCGAAATGTCGAAGGCTCTGTCGGAAGGCCGCAAGGAACTCGGCGAATTCGCTCCGCGCATCGAGGTCATGCACATCCCGACCGACAAGATCCGTGAAGTCATCGGTTCGGGCGGCAAGGTCATCCGCGAGATCGTCGAGAAGACCGGCGCCAAGATCAACATCGAGGACGACGGCACGGTCAAGATCGCTTCGTCGAACGCCAAGGAGATCGAGGCGGCCAAGAAGTGGATCCACACCATCGTGGCCGAGCCGGAAGTCGGTGAGATCTACGAAGGCACGGTCGTCAAGACCGCCGACTTCGGCGCTTTCGTCAACTTCTTCGGCCCGCGCGACGGCCTCGTCCACATCTCGCAGCTTGCCAACGACCGCGTTGCCAAGACCTCGGATGTGGTCAAGGAAGGCGACAAGGTCTGGGTCAAGCTGATGGGCTTCGACGAGCGCGGCAAGGTCCGCCTGTCGATGAAGGTCGTCGACCAGGCCACCGGCAAGGAAATCGTCAAGAAGGCCGAAGGCGAAGAAACCGCCGCTTGAGCTTCTGCTTGATGTAATCATGAAAAGGGCGCAGCCGCATGGCTGCGCCCTTTTTGTTTGGGGAAGGGGCGACCGAATGACAAGCTTGAGACGGATCGATGTTCCGGCATGCGACGCTGGAGCGCCCATGCCGATGGTAGTCGCCGATGAAGAAGGTCTGCTCTTCGGTTACTACCTACAGGCTTCCGGACGCGTGCTGTTCGAGACATGCGCGATTGTCAGCGCCGGTCCGTATCTTGCCCTCAAATTCGGCTATCCCAACGACGAGGTGCTGGGCGGGCATCGTTATGCGCCCTTGGGGCTTGCGGCTTACGAAGCCTATGAGGTGCTGGACTCGGAGTGGATCGACGAAATGAGGACGGCCAATCGCGTACATCGACAGCATTCGGACGCGCTGTTTGCACGCTATCGTCATTTTGTCTTCGCATTCCACGACTCCGTCCTGGAGTTCGTGGCCTCACGCGCGCCGGAGGTGAAGTGCCTGCGTGGAGAGTTGCGTGGCTTGCTTTTTGCCGAGGTTGGCGGTCAGACAAAGAACGGCTAAGCGATAGTCTGGTGGCGGTCCCGGACTGGCCGCTGATCGAACTCCCAGACACCTGGAAAACGCCATGCCACGCGACGCACTGAAAACCCTGTTCTATCCCTTCGAGGCCGAGCTGTTGGCGATGCCGGGGCAGGGCATGCGTGCCCTGTTCATTGGCGCTGAGCCGGGCTTCAGGAAGCCGCAGGGCTTCGACGCCAGGCTTTCCCTTGTCCAGGGCTTCCGCCCGCATGTGCTCGCCCTGGCGGCGGCCGGACACGATGTTGCGGCGCGCGCCGAGGACAACGGCTTCGACATTACCCTGGTGCTGGCCGGGCGTCATCGCGGGCTCAACGAGCTGCGTGTCGCCGAGGCGATCGAACGCGTTGCGCCGGGCGGGCTGATCGTCGTTGCCGGCGGCAAGGAGGACGGCATTTCGAGCTTGCGCAAGCGCCTTGGCGGTTTGCTCGAGATCGAGGACCATTTGCCCAAATATCACGGCACGGCGCTGTGGTTCCACCGAACCGCCCAGGCCGAGGCGGCCGCAGCAACCTTGCGCGCCGACAATCCCGAAGTGCTGGTCGAGGGCCGCTTCCGCACCGCGCCCGGCATGTTCTCCTTCGAGCGCATCGACGCAGGCTCGCGCCTTCTGGTCGACAACCTGCCCGCCGACATCAAGGGCAAGGTCGCCGACTTCTGCGCCGGCTGGGGTTATGTCGCGGCGGAGGTGGTTTCGCGTGCGAAGGAGCTCAAGGCGCTCGACCTGTTCGAAGCCGATTTCGAGGCACTGGAGGCAGCCAGGTCCAACGTGGCGGCCACATCCGTCCAGCCTGGCTTCCACTGGCAGGACCTCGCCAAGGAGCCTGTCGAGCGGCGCTACGACGTGGTGGTGATGAACCCGCCCTTCCACCAGGATCGCGACGCCGATCCCGAGATCGGCCATCGCATGATCAAGGCGGCGGCCGCGGCGCTCAAGCCGGGCGGGCGGCTGTTCATGGTGGCGAACCGCCACCTGCCCTACATGCCCGTTTTGGCGCAGGCTTTCTTCTCGGTCGAGGAAATCGCCGTCGACAACGCCTTCAGGGTCTATTCCGCCAAGCGTTGAGGTTGGGCATCGGCGCCAGGCACGGAACCGCCATCAGGCCACGGCGCGCTGACGGGGGGTCAGTGCAGATGGGCGATGCCTTCGGTGCCCTGGGTCAGTGCCGGGTCGCCGAGGCTGAGCGGCGCGGGCCGCCCGTAGAAATAGCCCTGGACCTCCTGGCAGCCGGCAGCCCTCAGCAGGGTCGCCTGTGTCTCCGTCTCCACGCCCTCGGCAATGGTGCGCACGCCGAGTGCCCTGGACAGGCCGACGATCGTCGACACCACGGCGCCCGAATTGCTGTCGGTCTCCATGCGGCTGACGAAAGAACGGTCGATCTTCAGCTTGTGGAACGAGAAGTCGATCAGATAGGCGAGGTTCGAGTAGCCGGTGCCGAAATCGTCGACTGCCACCGAGATGCCCATGGCGGTCAGCTGCTTCAGGATGGACGCCGCGCGATCGCGGTCCTGCATCATCGCCGATTCGGTCAGTTCGAGTTCAAGCCGCTTCGGCTCGATGCCGGTGTCCTTGATGATGCGCTCGACGATGCCGACGAAATCGCGGGTCATGAACTGCACCGGCGAAATGTTGACGGCAACGAAGCAATCCTCCGGCAGCAGGCGGGCGTCGGTGCAGGCCTTGCGCAGCACCCATTCGCCGATCGGCGCGATCATGCCGGTCTCCTCGGCGACCGAGATGAACTCGACCGGCGGGATCATGCCACGCTCGGGGTGGCGCCAGCGGATCAGCGCCTCATAGCCGACGACGCGGCCCGACGTCAGGTCGAGCTGCGGCTGGTAGTGCAGGTCGAAATCGCCCCGTTCGAAGGCGCCGTGCAGCTCCGATTCGATCCACCGGCGGTGGTCGGCTACCCGGCCCATTTCGGGCTGGAACACGGCCCAGTCGCCGATGCCGCTGGCGCGCGCATTCTGCAGCGCAAGGTTCGAGCGGCGCAGGAGTACGACCGGGTCGTAGCCGTCCTTGGGCATGGCCACGACGCCGACGGAGACGTTGACCGACTGCTGGTGCGACGGCAGCTGGTACGGCCGCATCAGGTCGTGGATCAGGCGCCCGATCAGCGTGTCGAGCGAACAGCGCAGCATCTGGTCGGGATAGAGGATGGCAAACTCGCCGGCGCCGATACGACCGATGACCATGTCGCGCGGCAAAGCCGCCTTGAGCCTCGCGGTAAAAGCGCGGATCAGCGCGTCGCCATTGCTGTAGCCGATGGCGTCGTTGATCTGCTTGAAGCGGTCGATATCGATGTCGATAAGGAACATCGGCTTGCCGGTACGGGCCGTGGACGACGCTGCCTCGGCGATCTTGCCGACCATCGCGGGCCGCGCCAGAAGCCCGGTCAGCTTGTCGAAATGCGTTTCGTTGAAGACGAAATCAGCCGATTCGTCGACGCCGGCGAAGAACGACATTGCGGCGATCGAGGCGGCAAGCGCGCAAAGGGCTGCGATAACAGCGCTGATCGCGTCGCCCGACATGTCGCCGACATTGTTACCAAGGCCAAGCCTCAGGACCCACAGGCCCAGCACAAAGCTGCCCATGCCGGAAGCGGCGATGGTAATGAGCCGAAACGTGGAGCTTCGACGGGGATTCCTGGCGGCAGGCATGCTGATTTTCCTAACTTGCGCGGCATTTCTACCGATTCGCTCGTTAAGATCGATTTTGACGATTGTCTACAATTTTACCAGCAGGCGTTTTTGTTTCCGCGCCACGCGCCCCGTCCGGATGCGAGAATGGCGCCGCATATCCTGAAGTCGAGCTCGACCATGCTCGAAAATCGACGCCGATTTTCGAGGGGAGGGCGCTAGTCGCGCCCGCCATCCATCTGCTTGAGCTCGTCCAGCGTCGGCATCGAGACGATGTGGTAGCCCGAATCGACGTAGTGGATCTCGCCTGTCACGCCCGACGACAGGTCGGACAACAGGTACAGCGCCGAGCCGCCGACCTCTTCGAGGCTGACCGTGCGGCGCAGCGGCGAGTTGCGCTGCTGATAGGTGAACATGTGGCGCGCATCGGCGATGCCGGCACCCGCAAGCGTGCGCACCGGTCCGGCCGAGATGCCGTTGACCCGGATGCCGCGCGGGCCGTAGTCGTTGGCGAGGTAACGGACGCTGGCCTCGAGGCCAGCCTTGGCGACGCCCATGACGTTGTAGTTCGGCATGACGCGGACAGAGCCGGCATAGGTCAGGGTGATCATCGAGCCGCCGTCGTTCATCAGCGCCGCCGCGTGCTTGGCGACCTCGGTGAAGGAGAAGCACGAGATCACCATGGTGCGCACGAAGTTCTCGCGCGTGG
The DNA here is from genome assembly GCF_014250155.1 of Aminobacter sp. MDW-2. NCBI lineage: Bacteria > Pseudomonadati > Pseudomonadota > Alphaproteobacteria > Hyphomicrobiales > Phyllobacteriaceae > Aminobacter > Aminobacter sp. MDW-2. The sequence continues at coordinate 11,741 of NZ_CP060197.1, read as the reverse complement.
TGTCGGCGTAAAGGCCCTTGAGCTCGTTCTTGTCGGAGAAGCCGATGGCGTGCACCAGGAAGTCGATGCCGCCCCACTTTTCCCTGAGCGTCTCGAAGGCGGCAGCCACCGAAGCGCTGTCCTCGACGTCACACGGCACCAGGATCTCGGCGCCGACCTTTTCTGCCAGCGGCTTGACCCGGCGGCCGAAAGCTTCGCCCTGATAGGTAAAGGCGAGTTCGGCGCCATGCTCGGCAAGCTTCTGTGCGATGCCCCAGGCAATCGAATGGTCGTTCGCGACGCCCATGATGAGCCCGCGCTTGCCCTTCATCAATCCGTCCATGTCGGTGTCCCTATGCCGAGAGGCGCTGGAAAACGAGCGTGGCGTTGGTGCCGCCGAAACCGAAGGAGTTGGACAGCACGGTGTCGATCTTGGCGTCGTCGATGCGCTTGCGCACGATCGGCATGCCTTCGAATTCCGGGTCCAGCTCTTCGATATGCGCGCTTTCCCCGATGAAGCCGCCCTGCATCATCAGGATCGAATAGATCGATTCCTGCACGCCGGCTGCACCCAGCGAGTGACCGGTCAGCGACTTGGTCGAGGTGATGTTCGGCAGCTTGCCGGCGAAGACTTCGCGGATGGCGCCCATTTCCTTCGAATCGCCCACTGGCGTCGAGGTGCCGTGGGTGTTGATGTAGTCGACCTCACCCTTCACCGTCGACAGCGCCTGGCGCATGCAGCGCATCGCGCCTTCGCCCGACGGCGCGACCATGTCGTAGCCGTCAGAGGTCGCACCGTAGCCGACCAGTTCGCAATAGATCTGGGCGCCGCGCGCCTTGGCATGTTCGAGCTCTTCGAGCACCAGCACGCCGGCACCACCGGCGATGACGAAGCCGTCTCGGTTGAGGTCATAAGCGCGTGAAGCGACCGAGGCGCGGTCATTGTATTTGGACGACATCGCGCCCATGGCGTCGAACAGGTTCGACATGGTCCAGTCGAGGTCCTCGTGGCCGCCGGCGAACATGACGTCCTGCTTGCCCCACTGGATCATCTCCGCAGCATTGCCGATGCAATGCGCCGAGGTCGAGCAGGCCGACGAGATCGAATAGTTGACGCCGTGGATCTTGAACCAGGTGGCGAGCGTCGCCGAAGCGGTCGACGACATCGCCTTCGGCACCGCGAACGGTCCGATGCGCTTGGGGGAATTGTTCTTGAGCGTGATTTCCGACGCTTCGACGATGGTGCGCGTCGACGGACCGCCCGAGCCCATGATGATACCGGTGCGCGGGTTGCCGGAGACGACGCTCTCTTCGAGGCCGCTGTCGGCGATCGCCTGCTTCATGGCGACATGGTTCCACATGCCGCCCTGCGACAGGAAGCGGGCGGCGCGACGGTCGACCAGCTCGGTCGTGTCGAGATTGGGCGCGCCCCAGACCTGGCACTTGAAGCCGTGTTCGGCGAAATCGTTGGAGAAGCTGATGCCGGACTTGGCGTCCCGCAGCGATGCCGTGACCTCGTCGGCATTGTTGCCGATGGACGATACGATACCAAGGCCCGTTACGACGACGCGTCTCATTCAGATTTTCCTTTCAGAATGTCCGGCGGCCTCAGGCCGCGGCTTCCTGCTTCGAGAGCCCGACCTTGAGGTCGGTGGCCTTGTATATGGTCTCGCCATCGGCTTTCAACCAGCCGTCAGCGATGCCCAGGACCAGGCGGCCGCGCATCACGCGCTTGAAATCGATGCCGTATTCAACCTTCTTGACCGAAGGCGTCACCATGCCCTTGAACTTCACCTCACCGGTGGAAAGGGCCATGCCCTTGCCCTGCTCGCCGAGCCAGCCGAGGTAGAAGCCGGTCAGCTGCCACATGGCGTCGAGGCCGAGGCAGCCCGGCATGATCGGGTTGCCGATGAAGTGGCAAGGGAAGAACCAAAGGTCCGGCTTGATGTCGAACTCGGCGCGGGCAAAGCCCTTGTCGAACTCGCCGCCGGTCTCGCTGATCTCGGTGATGCGATCGAACATCAGCATCGGCGGAGCAGGCAATTGGGCATTGCCGGGTCCAAACAGCTCACCGCGGGCGCAAGCCAGCAGCTCCTCGTAGCCGTAGCTGGATTTCTGTTCGGCCATGAACACCTTCCCGTCATCGTTTTGGGCGGTGCCACGCCCTTCTTGTGTGCTCTCACTAGCACAGACTGTCTCAAGCCGGAAACCGGCGTTTGCGATTAACGCGCCCATCCGCCTGGGTCAATGCGCGCTATTGATCGCATTTGAGCTACAGAATATATGTCAACCATAGCTTGCCGGCTGCCGATCAGATTTTGCGCGCTTGCGGGCTTGATATGGGGCGAAGGCAAAACTTCGACGAGGCGACGAGTGGATTCCCACAAGGCAAGCATTGCTGTGGAAATGCGTGTCCGCGACGCGGGGCTGAGGCCCACGCGTCAGCGTATCGCTTTGGCTGAACTGCTGTTTGCCAAGGGCGACCGGCACCTTTCCGCCGAGGAACTGCATGAAGAAGCCTTGTCGGCCGGTGTGCCGGTGTCGCTTGCGACCGTCTACAACGCGCTGCACCAGTTCACGGAATCAGGCCTTCTGCGCATCCTGGCCGTCGAGGGGTCGAAGACCTATTTCGACACCAACACCTCTGACCATCACCACTTCTACATCGAGGGCGAGAACCGCATCTTCGACATCGAGTCGAATTCGGTTTGTGTGTCCAACCTGCCGGAACCTCCGGAAGGCATGGAAATCGCCAATGTCGATATCGTGGTCAGGCTGAGGCCCAAGCGCCCGGCCTGACCGGGAGCCTGCAGCCGCTCTTTTCGATTGATCGCTCAGCCGCGTTCGCCGCGCGCCCGGAGACAGCCGGGCGTCGACGATCAGTTCTCGATGCTTTCGCCCGGGTAGGCGCCCCAGACCTGCGACTGGTTGAGCCAGCCGCTGGTGCCGGCAAACGACATCTCGCACCATGTGCCGTTGCACTGCTTGATCGAGCCGACGACGCCGGGGTCGATGATGGCGACAGTGCGCGCGCCGTTCTCGGGCTTGGCGAGCAGGTTGAGCTGCGCCGGCTTGCCACGCTGCCAGGGGGCCGTCATCGCGGTGCGGTGACCAGACAGCAGCGACTGGTTGATCCAGCCCTCTGCACCTTCGGAATCGCGCACGCGGCGCCAGTTGTCATATTCCTGGATGATTTCCATCGGCAGGCCCGGCTTCATATAGAGCCAGTCGACCGGATAGTTGACGCCGGGACCGATGCGCGAATTGACCTTGCCCGACTTGAGACTGACGAATCGCGGCAACGGCAGGCCGCTGGGGCCGATCGTCCCATTCGGGGCGGCCGTGGCCGGGCCGACGAAACCGCTATCGGGCGAAACGAAAGCAAGGCCGATCAGGGCAGCGCTGACGGCCAGACGGAGCGACGCGAAACCAGACACTTCCGTAACCTCTGTTTGAACTTGGTGCCCTTTAGGCGGACACCCTTTTTCTTTGTCTTCGGCGGCACTGCTTGTTACACAGATTACCACTCATGGATCGGATTGCAGTTTCGCCGGTCTTGGTTAAAGAGGTCTCAACGAGATCTTCGTCGAGGATAGAATGGCCGGTCGAAAAAAGCCTCTCGTCGTCATTACGCGCAAGCTGCCCGACCAGGTCGAGACGCGGATGCGCGAACTCTTCGACGCGCGGCTGAATGTCGACGACCGGCCGATGAGCCAGCCGGAGCTGGTGGCGGCGGTCAAGGAAGCCGACGTGCTGGTACCGACTGTGACCGACACCATCGACGCCGCCCTGATCGAGCAGGCCGGCCCCAACCTCAAGCTGATCGCCAATTTCGGCAATGGCGTCGACAAGATCGACGTCACCGCCGCCGCCAAGCGCGGCATCACCGTCACCAACACGCCGAACGTCCTGACCGAAGACACCGCCGACATGGCGATGGCGCTGATGCTCGCCGTTCCACGCCGCCTGACCGAGGGCGCCAGTGTTCTCACCGGCGACAAGAAATGGGCCGGCTGGTCGCCGACCTGGATGCTCGGCCGCCGCATCGGCGGCAAGCGCCTCGGCATCGTCGGCATGGGGCGCATCGGCACCGCGGTTGCCCGCCGCGCCAAAGCCTTCGGTCTGTCGATCCATTACCACAACCGCCACCGTGTGCTGCAGTCGGTCGAAGACGAGTTGGAGGCGACCTATTGGGAAAGCCTCGACCAGATGCTCGCCCGCATGGACATCATCTCGATCAACTGCCCGTCGACGCCGGCGACCTTCCATCTGCTGTCGGCCCGCAGGTTGGCGCTGATGCAGCCGCACGCCTATCTCGTCAACATCGCCCGTGGCGACATCATCGACGAGGACGCACTGGTCAAGATGCTGCAGGACGGCAAGCTTGCGGGGGCCGCCCTCGACGTCTTCGAGCATGAGCCGGCGGTCAACCACAAGCTGCTCAAGCTTGCCGCCCGCGGCAAGGTGGTGCTGATGCCGCATATGGGCTCGGCCACCATCGAGGGCCGCATCGACATGGGCGAAAAGGTCATCATCAACATCCGCGCTCACGTCGACGGCCACCGCCCGCCGGACCGGGTGCTGCCGCTGAGGACCTGAGCGGACGCGATTTTCGCTGCGTCCCTCGAGGCTCGCCTCTTGGGCTCGCACCTCTGGATGAGGAAGGTCGTCGCTTTTCAGCTTGCCGCCTCGATGGTCCAGAACTTGGTGCGGAGTGCTCCGACTGCCCCATCCAGAGGTGCGAGCCCTCATCCACCTTGCATGGTTGGGGCTATGGGCTGGCGGCGGCCTCGAAGGACGCACGGCCCAGCCGCCCGCTTCAGTTGGAAACGCTGATCGCCCCATCAGCACCAACCTGCAGCTGCCTTCCCTCGAACGCGGCGAACATCTCCCGCGGCAGCCTCACCGCCACCGGTGTCTCCCAACCCATCTCTCGCGCCACGATCAGCCCGAGCAGGAGGATGGCGTCGGGCTCGTGCAGCACCAGTGCCGCCGGCGCATGACCGGCATGGACAAGTTCCATCAGTACGGCTGATGCCGACGAAGAGCCGATAGTGCCAGGCAAAAACAACACCTTGCCCGACATGCTCTGACCGCATTCGGGATGGCGTACGTCGGCGATGCGCCCGGATTTTGGATCGACGCCGCCCCAGAAGCTGATCGGCGCCGACAGCACCAGTGCCGGGCCTTGACCCGGCTTGCCTGCGACGAGGATGTTGCCGCGTGCGCTCACGAGCCGAGCCTCGCAAACACCGGCCGCCCGGTGACGGCACTTTCGACGCAGTCGGCGAGCGAGCCATAGAGCACGGCGTAGCCGGTGTTTCCGGGTGCATAATGGGCGAACTTTCCCGAATTGGTCATCAGCACGCCGCCGGCACTGTCAGGCAGGATCGGCGTCACCACCACGCAGGTATCAGTGACGATGACCACGCCGAGCGCTTCCAGCGCCTTGCGCTGGCCGTTGCGGTCGAGCTCGGCCAGCACATGTCGGCCGGTGCAGGCATGGATCGGTACGGCAAGCCGCCGACCAGCCATCAGCCGTTGCAGCGCGCCGAACTCGTCAAGCGACAGATGGGGGCTGCCGATGGCGACGGCGTCGATGCGCTCGGTGTTGCCGGCTGTCGAAAGCCTGGCCTGGGCGGAGGCGACCATGGCGGCCGTTACCAGGATCGTGATCTCGGCTGTGATGCCGCCCAGCGCCGTTTCGGCATCGGGCGCTTCCGGGGTGACGCCGTCAATATGGAACAGGCCGACCGCACCAGACGATGCGGCCGCAGCACCAAAGGCCTTGAGCGCGTCCTCGCCGGGGTTTCGTGGTATCCCCGTCACCACGCCGACGGCATTGCCGGCCTCGCGGCCATAAAGGCTGCCGAGCACCGGCCAGGCGATTTCAGAGGCGAGGAATTCGGGGGGCAGGGCGGAAACATCGAAAACCAGCGTCGCGCGGCGGTTCTCCTTGAGGTGCAGGCCATAGTCGGGCGCGCGGCCCGAGATCGCGCAGGCGATGTCGAGGAAGTCGCCATAGCGGTTGGTGCGGGCGCCAAGCACCGAGTTGCAGAAGACGACAGCGTTCGATTCGCCCCAGGCGACGTCGCTGCCGAAGGCAGGGCGGTGGCCGGCCTGGTAGGGCGCGCAGGTCCAGCTCTGCTCGCAGCCGAGCTTGCGGTAGGCCTCCATCATCCGACGCGCCATCGACCGTTGCGGCTCTTCGAGGCGCACGCGCGAGCAGCCCATGAGATCGAGCGCGCCGACATTGAGCGTCGAGCGCACAGCCACTTGGGCGCCGCCTTCGACCAGCCGTTCGGCGAACAGCGTGCCCGAATCGCCGTGATAGAGCGCACCGTCTATATGCGCCGAGGCGATTGGGATCAGCCTGGGCGCGCCGAGAAGGGACGCACTTTCGGCGACGATGCGCATCGCCATGGCAGCGCCATCGGCCCCGCCGGCGATTCTCCGTTCGTCGGCGGTGAGAGCGAGACTCACCGAAGCGTCTTTCGAAAGGTGATCGAGGTCGGGCGGTCGAAGCCGTCATGCGCGGTACGCTCGAACTCGACGAAGCCCATTTTGGCAAAGGTAGCGTGGTTGGCAGCGATCTCGATTCGCGTTTGCAGCTCGAGCACCGGCTTGCCCCGCTCTGCGGCATGGCGCTCGGCCGCCAGCATCAGCGCCCGGCCGATGCCAAGGCCGCGAGCGCTGTCGTCGACGGCAAGCTTGCCGACATAGATGACATCGTCCCGCTCGGCGGCGAAGATGCAGCCGACAAGCCGTCCGTCCAGGGTGGCGATGAAGCCGACCTCATCCCCGGCCTTGTCGCGCAGACTGGCTGCAGTCAGCCGATGCGCCGAGGACGGCGGGTCGATGACGCCGTCCATATAGGCGAAGGCGCGCATGATCAGGCCGAGCAACTCGTCCCAGCGGTCGAAAGCCTGCGTCAGCCGCGCGATGTCAGCTTTGCCTGCCATGGTTCAGGAGGCTTTGTAGCGCACGGTGTCGAAACGTGCACCGAGCGCATCGTAGAGCAAAAGCCGGCCGACAAGCGGCTCGCCGATGCCGGTAATCAGCTTGATCGCCTCCATTGCCTGCAGCGTGCCGATCACGCCGGTCAGCGCGCCGAGCACGCCGGCCTCGGCACAGGACGGCACCAGCCCCGCCGGCGGCGGCTCGGGAAAGAGGTCGCGATAGGTCGGGTTCTTGCGGCCTTCGGCGTTCGTCTCGAACGGCTTCAAAACGGTGATCGAACCGTCGAAGCGTCCCACAGCGGCATGTACCAGCGGCCGCCTCACCTCGGCTGCGGCATCGGCCACGGCATAACGCGTCTCGAAGTTGTCGGAGCCGTCGATGACCATGTCGTAACCGGCGATCAGCTCGGCAGCGTTCGCCGAGGTCAGCCTGAGCTTGTGCAATTGGACCGTCACATGCGGGTTGATGCGGGCAATGGTTGCGGCGGCACTGTCAGCCTTGGAGATGCCGACTGAATCAGTGGCGTGGATGACCTGGCGCTGCAGGTTGGACAACGAGACATGGTCGTCGTCGACGATTCCAAGCGTGCCGACGCCGGCCGCTGCGAGATATTCGAGCACCGGGGCGCCGAGCCCGCCGGCACCAATCACCAGCACGCGTGCGCGCTTCAACTTCTGCTGGCCCGGCCCGCCGATCTCCGGCAGCACGATATGCCTGGCGTAGCGTTCGAGTTCTTCAGGGGAGAGCGGGGCTGGCTGGTTCATGGCGCTACCATATCGCCACGGCTTGTGCTTGTCAGTCGGATAGCCGCGCGAACTATCGGTCCAGACTATCGGGCAACGGCGTTTCGCTGACGCTGCCATGGTCGACGGTCAGGAACTGCGCCCGGCCGGCGAGGCTTGAAAACAGGCTGGGCTCGGTGCCGGTCATGAAGGCCTGGCAATTGAGCTCTTCGAGGATTTCGAACAGTGCCGCGCGCCGTCCGGCATCGAGATGGGCGGCGATCTCGTCTAGCAGCAGGATGGGAGCAGCACCCGCCATCTCGCCGGTGAGGCGGGCATGCGAAATGACGATGCCGACCAGCAAGGCCTTCTGTTCGCCGGTCGAGCACAGCTCCGCCGGCATGGATTTCGGCTTGTGGCGCACGACGAGATCGGAGCGGTGCGGGCCTTCGAGCGTGCGTCCCGCCGCGCGGTCGCGCTCGCGCCCGCCGGCCAGGGCCTGGCGGAAACGCTCCTCCAGCTCCACCGCCGGCATGTCGCCGATGCTCTGTTCGAGCGTACCGGCCAAACTCAGCTCGGCTTGCGGGAAAGGGCCGGTTTCCGGCATTCGCCCGATCATCGCCGTCAGAAGTCGCACCATCTCGACGCGCGCGGCGGCGATCGCGGCACCCGTCTCGGCCATCTGGATCTCGATCGCATCGAACCAGGCGTTGTCGCGCCGGTCTTCGGACAGCAGGCGATTGCGGCCGCGCATCGCCTTTTCATAGTCGAGCGCGCGCTGGCCATGCGCCGGGTCGATCGCCAGCACCAGCCGGTCGAGAAAACGGCGACGGTCGCCGGCCGGCCCGGTGAACAGCGCGTCCATCGACGGCGTCAACCACACCACGCGTAGCCATTCCAGCATGTCGTCGGCCTTGGCGGCGGCACCATTGATGCGCACGCGGCGCCCGGCCTCGCCTACAGCGTCCGGCGTCGTGCCCGTGCCCAGCTCGGCATCTCCGAACGGCCCCTCGATCGCCGCATGCACGGCAAAGGCACCCGCGCTGCCTTCGCGGGCGACGTCGGGATAGGGCGCACGGCGCAGGCCGCGTCCCGGCGTCAGGAAGGAGATGGCTTCGAGAAGGTTGGTCTTGCCGGCACCATTCTCGCCGGTGAACACCACCGCGCCCGGCCTGAGGTCGAGCGAGAGCGAGCTGTAATTGCGGAAGTCGGTAAGCTGAAGCTTACCGATATGCGTCGAGGGGATGCGCTTCCGCGTCTCCCCCGTATCTGGCTCCAACACGGGCGTGTGGGCGCTACACGCGCATCGGCATCAGCACGTAGAGAGCGTTCTCGTCGGCTGTGTCGTGGATGAGCGTGGGCGACCCGGCATCGGCCAGCATGAAGCGGGCTTCGCTGCCCTTGAGCTGGGCGGCAACGTCGAGCAGGTACTTGGCGTTGAAGCCGATCTCGATCGGGTCCGAGGAATAGTCGGCGGCCAGCTCTTCGACGGCGCTGCCCGAATCGGGATTGTTGACGGCCAGCGTCACCAACCCGTCGGCGATCGACAGCTTCACCGCGCGGCCACGCTCGGACGAGATCGTCGAGACACGGTCGACGGCAGCAGCAAAGCTCTGGCGGTCGATGATCAGCTTCTTGTCGTTGCCGCTCGGAATGACGCGCTGATAGTCGGGGAAGGTTCCGTCGATCAGCTTCGAGGTCAGGATCACGCCGCCGATGGTCAGGCGCATCTTGGTGTCGGAAATCTCGGTGGTGACGGCGACGTCCGGATCGTCGATCAGCTTCTGCAGCTCGGAAACGGTCTTGCGCGGAATGATGATGCCCGGCATGCCCTCGGAGCCGGCCGGCGCCTCGACCTCGGCGCGCGCCAGGCGGTGGCCGTCGGTGGCGACCGCGCGCAGCATCAGCTTGCCGCCGCTCTCATGCGTGTGCAGGTAGATGCCGTTGAGATAATAACGCGTCTCTTCGGTCGAGATGGCGAACTGGGTCTTGTCGATCAGGCCCTTGAGCGCGTTGGCGTCGAGCCGGAAGATGTGGGAGAAAGTGCCGGCGGAAAGCTCGGGGAAATCCGACTGCGGCAGGCACTGGAGGCGGAAGCTGGAGCGGCCAGACACCACCGACATGGCGTTGCCGTCCTCGTCGGTCTTCAGCATCACTTCGGCGCCGTCAGGCAGCTTGCGCACGATGTCGTAGAGCAGGTGCGCGGGAACCGTGGTCGCGCCGCCCTGTTCGACGGAGGCCGGTGTTGCTTCCGAGATCTCGAGATCGAGGTCGGTCGCCTTCAGTTCGAGGCTCGCGCCATTGGCCTGCAGCAGCACGTTGGACAGGATCGGAATGGTGTTCCGGCGCTCGACCACGCGGTGCACGTGGTTCAGGGACTTCAACAGGTTGGAGCGTTCCAGGATAACACGCATGACGAAACAGGCTCGCTTGTTTGAAGGTGCGGGCTCGCGGGCTCGAATGCGCCCGGGAAAGCCCGCAACACGATCGGAATTCACCTGAGTCTGACAGGAAAAACGGCGGAAAGGCAAGCCCGCGCGACGACTTGGCGGCCGTGGCGCGGGCGTTCTGGGGATAAGTCGCAGGCGTCAATCCGTCGCCTGCGTTTGCAGCCCGTCAGGCCTGGTCGTTGATCAGCCGCCTCAACAGTTCGAGCTCCTGGGCGAGCGTGTTGTCGCCGCCCGACAGATCCTCGATCTTGCGCACGGCATGCAGCACCGTGGTGTGGTCGCGACCACCGAAACGCCGGCCGATCTCGGGCAGCGAACGCGGCGTCATCACCTTCGACAGATACATCGCGATCTGGCGCGGCTTGACGATGGTGCGGGTGCGGCGGTTCGACAGAAGCTCGGTCTTCGACACGTTGTAGTGCCGCGCCACGATGCGCTGGATGTCTTCGATGCGCACGCGCTTCGGCTCGCCGGAGCGGTAGATGTGGCCGAGAATCTCGTCGATGCGCTCGATCGACAGCTGCGGCTCGAACGACTGGCGGAAGATCAGCTGGTTGAAGGCGCCTTCCAGCTCACGGCCCGAGCCGGTCACGGTGCGGGCGACATGGGTGAGGATCTCCTCGTCCATGGCAAGGTTGGGGTCTTCGTGCTTGGCGCCGGCGAAGCGCAGCTTGAGCATGCCAAGGCGCATGCCGAAGTCCGGTGCCGACATTTCGAGCGCCACGCCGCCATTGAGGCGCGAACGCACGCGCGGCTCGAGCGATTCCAGTTCCGCCGGCGGCCGGTCGGCCGCAACCACCACCTGCTTGGCCGAATCGAGCAGCATGTTGATGAGATGGCAGAACTCGTGCTGGATCGACTTGCCCTGCAGGAACTGCATGTCGTCGATGATGAGCAGGTCGATGTCGCGCAACTGTTCCTTGAGCGTCAGCGCGTTGTTGTCGCGGATCGCGGTCGCAAAGCGCCACATGAAGTATTCGGCCGTCAGGTAGACGACACGCGACTTCGGGTTCTGGCGCAGCGATTCTGCGGCGATTGCCTGCAACAGGTGCGTCTTGCCGAGACCGACGGTGGCGTGGAGGAACAGCGGGTTGAAGCGCGAGTTCGATTCCGCCACAGCACGCGCCGCTGCAAGGGCCACCCGGTTGGACGGGCCTTCGACGAAGGACTGGAAGGTGTAGCGCGGGTCGAGCGGCGAGCCGAGCACGCTCTGCTTGAATTCCTGGTCGGCGGTGCCGTTGCGCACCGGGGCAGGGCGCTCGGCAGCGCGCCCTGCAGCCACGGTGCTGGTGGCAAGGGCGGTCTGCGCCTGGCGCACCGGCTTGCGCAGTGCAGCCGTGTCGGCTTCCACGCCGGGGCGCGCCGTGCGGGTTGCCGTGCGGATGATGATCTCGAGCTTCAGCAGCCCAGGCTCTTCCTGGCGCCAGAGTTCGGAAATGAGATCGAGATAATGGCTGTTGATCCAGGAGCGCAGGAAAGCCGTCGGCACCGAGAGGCGCACGATGCCCTTCGAGGTCTCCGCAAGCTTCATGCGGCCGAACCAGCTTGAGAAGACCTCGCTGCCCAGGCGTACCTGGAGCTGCGTCTTGACCCGGTCAAAATTCTTCTCTGCGGCGCTGGTTGCTGCCAC